>CAWAVL010000016.1:0-575566 GCA_963785455.1 uncultured Actinomycetota bacterium | reverse complement strand
CATCGGGGCAGTGTCGAGCCGGACCAGCCAGCTCGAATGCCTCGCCGGGACCGCCTTCACCATCGTCCCCAGACAGCCCAGGGTGAATCGGCACCGGCGTGGCAGCGCCCAACGGCCGTCGGGGGCGTCAAACGTGCTGGCCGCCGAGAACCGCGGACAGTGGTGGTGGTGTGGTGACCGTGGTGGTGTGGTGACCGCCATGACATATCGGGATGCCGCACGAGCCGTGGACGTCGCGGTGATCGCGGTCGCCGGTGGACAAGTAGCCGCATTTGATCGCGGCGCCGGGTGACGCGCTGGACGGCAGGGTCGTCATCGACACCACGAACAACACCGCGGACCCGGTGATGAACTCCATAGCGGCGTTGAAGGGTTCCGGGGCCAACGCTTTCGTGCGTGCAACAGCGTCGGCTGGGAGCAGGCGCCGACACCGGTGTTCGGGTCCAGCCGCCGACATGCCCTGCACCGGCGGCACCGGCGAGGCCGACGACGTCGTGGCGCAGTTGATCCGCGACATCGGGTTCCGGCCTGTCGCGCTCGGCGACGAACCGGACGCACTGGCCGCTGTCGATGCGCTGGCGCGGTCCTGCTGGCCTTCCGCCGCGGCTACGGCCGCCGGCTCGGCTTCCGGACGCTGACGGCGGACGACGACGAGGGCACCGGCCAGTCGTGGGTGGTGCTGTTGCCGGCGAACTGCTGCGCCGGGTGTCGGCTGCCTCCGGTGCGGGTCAGATCCTGGCGTGCGCGGACTCGAAGGTGAACGTCCGGCGACCGATGCGGACATGCATGCCCGGCGCCAGCACGACCGGCTGGTGTGGCTGCAGCCGGGTCCAGCCAGACTGCCCGGGTGCTGCGACGAAGCTGCCGTTCGCCGACCCGCGGTCGATCATCAGCACGTCCCAGCCCTCGAGCCGGATCTCGGCGTGTACACGGGACAACGTGCCGCTGTCGTCGTCGAGCCGGATCGGGCGCAGCCTGCTCCGGATCACTGCATCGTCCACCTCGGGATTGCGGCCCAGCAGGTAGTTGTCGTCGAGCACGAACGTCGCGCCGATGTCCAGCACGAGCAAGCCCAGCGGCGGGCGCCGCCCGCCGACCAGCACGCCCGTGCGCTGATCCATCCGGATGCCACACACCGAGCAGAAGGACACCCGCGGGTCGTTGTGGTGGTTGCGGGAGCAGCGGAATCCCTTGACGACGACGTGCGCGGGGCCGGCCGGTGCACCGGGCCGCGGCGCCGCCGGACGGGCACCGGCCACCGGCAGCGGCGGCCGGCGGGCCTCGTGCGCCTTCGACTGGTGGATCAGGTCGGAGACCTTCGGCGGGCGCAGCTCCGCGGCCGGGGCGCCGGGTGGCGGCGGTGGCGCAGCCGCCGCGGGCGGGGGGGCCGGTGGTGCTGGCGGGGGGAGCCGGTGGTGCGGGCGCCGCGGCCGGTGGTGCGGCCGGTGGTGCTGCGACGGCGGAAGGTGGGTCTGCCGCCGCCCCCTGCGGTTGCACGGGGTCCGGCGGCATCGCCGGTGCGGGTGCTGCGGCCGCGGGTCCGGGTGGCACCGGTTGCTGCTGCTCGGTCGGCGCCGCGCCGGCTGCCAACCGCCGATCCGGCGTCGGTGCTGCCGGCATCGGTCGATCGACCGGAGCGGCGGGCGCGGCCGGCTTCGCGGGCCGCTCGGTGCCGGCAGCGGGCCCGTGCAGCACGATCCCGTCTCCCGGCACCAGCCCCTGCTTTAACCCGGACCATGCGGGCGGCGCCACCGCAGACGGCCGTAGGTCGCGCGCCGATCCCACCGCGAGCAGCAACGGTCCCGCCGGCCTGGGCAGCAGCCGGTCGACCGTGAACGCCGCCGTTCGGCCGGACAGCTGCAGCCGTTCCCCGGCGGCTGACCCGTCGGGCGGCGGCAGCTCGGCCACACCGACGTCGCCCAGCAGGAACACCGCGATGCCGTCCTCGGTGACGGCGACCGTGCCGAAGTCGGGAACGGCCCGGGCGCGAACGACGAACTCGGTCAGCGCCCTGGCGAGATCACGGCCGGGTGCCGCGGTACGGGATGCCGCACGCACCAGGTCGAGCAACTCGGTCAAGGCCCGATCGGCGT
Source organism: uncultured Actinomycetota bacterium (assembly GCA_963785455.1). GTDB lineage: Bacteria > Actinomycetota > Actinomycetes > Mycobacteriales > Nakamurellaceae > Nakamurella. The sequence goes on along the minus strand of CAWAVL010000016.1, from coordinate 573,473 downwards.
CCGCCGCGCCGGAGCCGCCGGAGCCTTCCGAACCGCCGGAGGGCGCCGCCGGCCGCAGCACCACGGCCACCACCCCGGGCATGCGGGCCACCATCGACGACCCGGGCAGCACCTCACCGATCAGATCGTCGAAGGCGGGCTCGTCGCTCGCCGCCGCACCTGCCGGCCCACCGTCCGTCACCAGAACCGACCTCCCCGAAAACGCCAGCGCGAGAAGAAGATCTGCACGGGTCCGTTCGCGACGAGCCAGACCACGAGCCAGGTGGTGATGAACTGGATCAAGAAGGCGGACAGCGGGATGTCACCGACTCCTGGCACCGCGCCGGCCTTGATCAGCAACCAGACCAGCAGACCCTCGTTGATCATGGTGAGCAAGCCGAAGAAGGTTGGCCAATCCTTCTCCCAGCGGAATTGCTGCAGCCCGTGGTAGAGGAATTCCCACAGCACACCGAGGACGAGAACCGTCAGCAGCACAAGGAATGTCGACTGGTAGGAGCGGCTGAGCGATTCACCGGTCGGTAGGAACGGCGTGATGATGAGTGTCCAGATGCCGCCGACGACGACCAGCAGCACGATCCGCGTCTGAATCCGCCCGTACAGGGTGGGTACCACTTTCGCCCCCTAGATTTTCTGGTGGCGCGCCCAGCGCCACCACTGCCGGGCGGATTGCGCGACACCGAACTTCGGGCAGAAACCGAGCTTGGCCAGGTCGTCACAGATCTCCTGAGCCGCGATCTGCAGCCCGAGAAATGTGTCCACACCGGGAAAGTAGCCCCCGAGGGTGGCGCTGCCGGAGGCATACAGCCGGCCCGGTTGGCTACGGGTGCCGATCACCTCGAACGACCGATCGACGTCGAGCCGTCCCACCGGATTGCGCCCTGCACCGCTGTGGTCCAGCAGGTCGGCCAGCACTCGGTGCTCGCGGATGTCCGCCTCCAGGCCGGTGCAGTCGATCACGAAGTCCGAGTACAACTCGACCTGGCCGTGATCCTTGCTCTTCAGGTAGGTGACAACACCGCGTCCGTTGGGTCCGGGCCGTAGTTCACTGACCTCGCCGGTGATCGTCCGGTACCAGTCTTCCGCACGGCCGCGCTTCAACTGGGATTGCCACAGCCGGCGGACAGGCGTGTTGGTGCCGCCCATCAACTTGTAGGCCTCGGCGCGGTCCTCTCCCTCGAGATTGCGGATCTTGGCCTTGAGCTGTCCTCCCCACACCGATTTCGGGTAGTTGAAGCCCTGATAGGCCCACCCGTCGCCGCCCTTGCGCCGCATGAAGATGTTGGGCCCGTGCGCACCGGTGACGTAGGTGCGGAACACGTGCACGATCTGCGTCTGCAGGCCGAGCCGGTCGCGGTCGTCGATCAGCCGCTGCAGCACCCTGGACGCAACGATGCCGCCGCCGCGGATCACCACCGTGCCCGGCCGCAGCGCCAATTGCTCATAGACATGCTCGTGCGGCTCGTAGGCGTTGACCACCTTCGACGGGTCGCGGTAGTACTCGCGATAGCGCTGCAGGTCGGGCAGCAACTTCAGGCCGGGATACCCGATCGCGACGTGCACATAGGGGCTGCGGTAAGCCAACCGTTTCGTCGGCGTCGCACCGGCCGGCGGCGTCAGGATGGTGAAGTACCCGCCCTCCCGCCGGCGACGGATCATCCGCACCTGGCCCTTGCGGACGCACTGCGGGTAGCCGATCCGGTGGTACTCGCGTTCCATCGTCTCGAACGCCTGGCCGGCCTTGGGGGTGTAGTAATCCGACAGGATCGGTTCTGTCATCACGTTCCACAGCGGCTTGACGAACCCACTCACGGACTGGGCACCGAAGGCCTCGCGGACCGCGTAGCTGGGGAAGCCCCAGATGTTGTCGGGGGTCGACTTGGAATCGGAGCGGAGGCGCTCACCGCGCGGGATCTGCGAGACCCGGGTCAGGTACTCGTAACTCGCCCATGGTGTTTCCAGCTGCGTGAGCACGGTGATGTCCGACGGCTTGACGCCGTAGATCCGCAGGAAATCCACCGTCACGAACGATCCGATGCCTCCGCCCACCGTCACGAACTTGGTGTCGATGACCGGGATCCCGGCCCGCGCCACCATCTCGTCGGTCCAGGTGTCGGTGTCGATCAGTTCCCGGGTCAGGTCGCCCGGCTGCACCGGGGGGCCGCCGCGGCCGAGCGGCTGCTGCCCGGGCGGCGCCGAGGGCGTGCGGACCGACGGTCCGTGGCGCGACGGGGCTGAGGGCGGCTCTGCCGGCGCGGAGGGCGGTTCTGCCGGCGCGGGACGGAACGGTGGTGCCACGGCCGGAAAGGACGGGTGGCTCATCGGCGAAGATTTCCCTCCTGATACGGACCCCGCCGTCATGCCATTGCTCATGACGGAGTGCTCGGTTTGTCGCTTTCCGGGCACCGCGTTGATCATCACCTATCGACGCGCACCCTGCCAGCTACCCGAACGGCGGGTGTGTGCACGAAAGCGTGAACCTGGCTCTACGCTGAGAATTCAGCCGGCGGCGATGGGCGCGACCTTCGCCCTGCACGCGGCGGCCAGATCACCGGGCGCGAGTTCGACCTGCAGACCCCGCCTGCCGGCGCTGACCATGATGGTGGGGAACGACATCGAGCTGGAGTCGATCGCCGTCGGCAGAGCCTTGCGGTGACCCAACGGCGAGATCCCGCCCGCCACATAGCCCGACGATCGTTCCGCGTCGGCGACCTTGGCCAGCTGAGCCTTCTTCCCGCCGACCGTCGCGGCCAGCGCCTTGAGATCGAGCTGGGCGGCGACGGGCACGACGCCGACCGCCAAAGCGCCGTCGACGGAGGCGACCAGTGTCTTGAAGACCCGACGCGCGTCCCAGCCGAGCGCGGCCACCACCTCGTCCCCGTAGGCGGTGGTGCCCGGGTCGTGGTGGTAGGGGTGCAGGGTGAAGGGGATCTTCGCCCGCACCAGCGCGGCGACGGCCGGGGTCGGGGCGGCTGGCATGGAACGAGCGTAGCTGCGGGCCGCGGCGCCCGATCAGCCCCCGAGCGGCGCCGTGATCCCTCGCCGCCGACAACCTCGGGCGCGGAACGACCCACCGACAACCGGCGCGACCGACGACCGGTGGAACGAAAGGCCGCCGGCACCGAAGACCGCTGGCACCGAGGACCGCCGGCGCCGAGGACCGCTGGCACCGAGGACCGCCGGCACCGGAGACCGCCGGGACCGAAGGCCGCCGGGGCGTCCAACGGCCTCCGGTGCAGGACCCGCAACAGCAACAGGGACCGGCTTCCCCGAAGGAATCCGGTCCCTGTCAACGGCTGTGCCGATCAGCTCAGATTGGCCTGCACCCATTCCTGGGCGACCTGAGCCGAATCCTGCTTGTCGACCTGCACCTTCGTGTTCAGCTGGATCAGTTCATCGGTGGTGAGCTTGGACGACACCGCGTCCAACACCTGGCTGACCTCCGGAGTTGCCTTGTCCGCGTTGATCAACGGCAGCACGTTCTGGGCCGCGAACAGGTTCTTCGGATCCTCCAGCACGACGAAATCGTTGGCAGCGATCGCGGGGTCCGTGGTGAACAGGTTCGCCGCCTGCACCTGGTCACCCTTGAGGGCCGCGACCGTCAGCGGGCCGCCGACGTCCAGTGGCTTGAACTCCTTGAAAGTCAGGCCGTATTTCTCCTCCAGGCCCGGGATGCCGGTCGGCCTGGTCGCGAACTCCGGCGGTCCGCCGAGCACCATGGTGGAGGCAACGGGGGCGAGGTCGGCGATGCTCTTGAGGTTGTTGGCGTCGGCGGTGTCCTTGGTGACGGCGATCGAGTCCTTGTCCTCCGCCGCGGACTGGGTCAGCACCTCCAGGCCTTCGGGGGTGGCCTGCTGCAGGGCCGCGTACACATCCTCCGACGACACGGCGGTGGCCGCTTTGTCGAAGTACTGGAGCAGCACCCCGGAGTACTCGGGGACCAGATCGATCGACCCGTCCTGCAGGGCCTGGATGTAGACGGCACGCTCGCCGATGTTCAAGCTGGTGGTGGCGTCGATCCCCTTGGCCTTCAACGCCTCCGCGTAGATGTTGGCCAGGGTGGCGTTTTCCGGGAAGTTGGCCGATCCGATCGTGATGGTGCCGGTGGACGCCGAGCCGGAACCGGATGCCTCCGAACCGGCGGCACCCGATGCCGCGGAGCTTGGTGCGGACGACGTCGAGCTGGACAACGGGTCGGAAGAACTCCCGCACGCCGCCAACGCGAGGGAGGCGGCGAGGGCACCGACGAACAACGCCGGTCTGATGAAACGGATGCGATGCTGCACGGTGTCACTCCTGGGTTGTCGGACGGGAGAGCGTGGGTGGACGGACATCGATGGATGCCGGTGTGGTGAACCGGGAACGGTGTGCGGCGAGCGGCTGGCCGGGTGGGTCACTGCCGGCAACATCGGAAGTGGTGATGGTGGGTGATCACAGCGGACCGGTCCGATCCGCGATCTGATTGGCCCGCACCATCGAAGGTTCCGCCGCGTCGCGTTCCGGATCGCCCTGCCCGTCGGCCGTGGTCGTCGCGTCCGGGTCGCGCTGCACCACGAGATCGGCCGTCGTGGCGCGGCCCCGCACCGAGCGCCCGGTGATGCCGGGCGAGATCACGAAGTGACCGATCAGGGCGAGCAGCCGGTCACCGAGAATCGCCAGCAGCGCGACGAGTAACGCTCCGCCGACCATCATCGGGTAATCCTGTTGCGCCAGCCCGTCGATCACGTATCGGCCGAACCCACCGAGCGACACCACCGCCGCGATGGTGGCCGTGGCCACCACCTGCAGGTACGCCGATCGCAGTCCCGACATGATCAACGGCAAGGCCACCGGGAACTCGACGCGCCACAGCACCTGGTTGCCGGTCATGCCCATGCCGCGGGCGGCGTCCCGGGCGGCCGGGTCGACGGCCGCGATGCCGGCGTAGGTGTTGGACAGGATGGGCGGGATCGCGAGGATCACCAGCACGGCGATCGTCGGCCCCAGCAGGGACAGCGATCCGGGCAGGTTGTTCAGCCCCCAGAGCGCCAGCATGATCAGCAGCCCGAGGCTCGGCAACGCCCGCAGCGCATTGGCCAGCCCCGAGACCAGTCCGGTGCCGCGGCCGGTGTGGCCGATCAGTGCGCCGAGCGGCAGCGCGATGGCCGCGGCGATGCCGAGCGAGAGCAGCGCGTACCACAGGTGCTGCCCCAGCCGGGTCAGGATGCCGCCGGAGCCGGTCCAGTTGCCCGGGTCGGTGAGCCAGCCGAAAGCCCCCGTCATCGCGCCTTCACCGCCCGCTCCCAGGGAGTGCTGAACCGGACGGCGAGCTGGATCAGCAGGTCGAACACCGCAGCGACCAACAGACTCAGCACGATGCCCGCGATGATTGGCGTGTAGAAGTTCAGTTGGAATCCGATGGTGAACAGCTGCCCCAACTGCGGGATGCCGAGCAGGGCAGCGACCGACACCAGGCTCACGTTGGACACCGCGGCCACCCGCAGCCCGGCCCCGATCACCGGAATCGCGAGCGGGAACTGCACCGAGATCAGTGACCGCAACGGCCGGTAACCCATCGCGACGGCGCTCTGCCGGACCAACGGGGACACCGAGTCCAAGGCGTCCGCGACCACCCGGACCAGTAACGCGAGGGTGTACAGCGTCAGGGCGATGATGACGTTGATCGGGTCCAGGATCTTGGTGCCGAGCAGTCCCGGGAGGACGACGAACAACGCCAGTGACGGGATGGTGTACAGCAATCCGGCGATGGTGATCAGCACGGTGTAGCTCCACCGGTAGCGAAAGGCAATGGCGCCCAAGGGAAGTGCCAGCAGCAGGCCCAGCACGGTAGGAACCGCCGCGAGCCAGATGTGCTGCAGCAACCACGATGTGATCTGGTCGGAGTTGCGATTCAGCCAGTTCCAGTTCACGAGGGGACCGCCGAGGTCCGCGCCTGCTCGGCCCGGCTCCCCGGCGTGGTGGACCGGTCGGACCCGTTCGACCCCGAAATGGCGACAGGTGTCACCGCTCGGGCCGCCTCGATCGCCCCGAGCACCTCATGGGCCGCGACGGTGCCGATCACCCGACCGTCCTCGTCGATGGCAACCCCCCGGCCAGACGGGGAGGACAGTGCCGCGTCCAGCGTCGTCCGCATGGAGGACTGCGGCCCGGCCAGCGACCCGCCGAGCACCAGGTCGCCGAGGCCCACCGGCCGCCCCGGGCTCAGCTGCCGGGCATCCACCCAGCCCCGCGGTTGGCGGGTGCCGTCGACCACCAGGACCCAGTACGGCTGGCCGTCCACGGCATCGGCGCCGACCGCGTTCGCCGGCGCCGGCTGATCAACGGTCAGCGTCGGCTCCTCGTGCAGTGGGATCTGTCCGGCCGCGGTGAACGACAGTGCGCGGTACCCGCGGTCGCGCCCGACGAAGTCGGCCACGAAGTCGTCCGCCGGCCGGCTCAGCACCTCGGCCGGCGAGGCGTACTGCGCCAACCGGCCACCGACCGCGAAGACCGCGATGCCGTCGCCGAGCTTGACCGCCTCGTCGATGTCGTGGGTGACGAAGACGATGGTCTTGCCGAGTTCGCCCTGCAGCCGGATGAATTCGTCCTGCAGTTGGGCCCGCACGACCGGATCGACGGCGGAGAAGGGTTCATCCATCAGCATCACCGGCGGGTCGGCAGCCAGCGCGCGGGCGACGCCGACCCGCTGCTGCTGGCCGCCGGACAGTTGCGCCGGGTACCGCCTGCCCATCGCCGGGTCGAGCCCGACCCGCTCCAACAGCGCCGCGGCCGCGGTGCGGGCGGCGCGGCGGCTCTGTCCTTCGAGCACCGGGACGGTGGCGATGTTGTCCAACACGGTGCGGTGCGGGAACAAACCGGCGTTCTGGATGACGTAGCCGATGCCCCTGCGCAGGGCGGGCGCATCGATGCTGCGGGTGTCCTTCCCGTCGATCAGCACCGCGCCGCTGGTCGGCTCGATCATCCGGTTGATCATCCGCACCGAGGTGGTCTTCCCGCAGCCCGATGGTCCGACGAAAACCGTGATCTTGCCGGTGGGAATCTCGATTGTCAGATCCTGGACGGCGGGTGTTCCGTCCGGGTAAATCTTCGACACTGACTCAAAGCTGATCACGGCGGTCCCTCTCGGGTAGGCCTGTGGCGTCGGGCTCGGACTCGGTCGGGACGGGGTGACCCGGATTCTTGAACGCAGACAGTACCCGAGTCGCCTGACAGTGCGGCACGATGCTCCGGTCGCGCTGTGCTCTGGCCGGGCCGGCGGGCCCCGCGCCGCCGTGACCCGCCGCAGCGTGCAGCAGCAACCCGCCGCCAGACTGGGCGTTGTGTGCGATGCCCTGGTCGGTGCCCCGGTCGATCCGGGCCCGGTCGATCCGGCCCTCCTTGCTGCGGCCGCGTCTGCCGCGGGCGCTGTCCGTGGCACCACCGATCTCGTGGCGTCCGAGCCGGACGCCACCGCGGGGGCGACGCCGATCGTCGTGGGAGACGGAACGCTGACGTGCGACGACGTCGACAGGCTCGCGAACGGCCGGCAGTTCGTCCGGCTGGCCGACAGGGGGCTGCCGAGGCTCGCGGCCAACCATGCCGCCGCCACGGAACTGGCGATCAGGTCCCCGGTGTACGGCCGGTCGACCGCTGTGGGTGCCCTGCTCACCGAATCCGTCACCGACTCCGAATCCAGTTCAGATGCGACAAAGCAGCTGCTGCACAGCCACGCCGGCACCGCGGACGAGCCCCTGCCGAACGCCGCAATACGGGCCATGACGGCGGTCCGGCTCGAGCAGATCGCCGCCGACGCAACCGGTCTGGGCCCGGCGACCGCACTGGCCCTCGTGCAGGCGCTCGAGGACGACCGGATACCGGCCGTCGGGCGGTACTGCTCGGTCGGAACCGGTGACATCGCCGCGCTCGCCCGGCTCGGGCTGACCCTGCCGGCCGGCTCGCTCGGTCCCGGCGACGCGCTGGCCCTGACCGGTCCGCCCGCCGAAGCACTGCATCCGGCGGTTTCCATGCCCTCCACCTCACCGCCACGCTCGACGGCGCCTCCGGCGCGTTGGCCGGGCGATGACCGGGTCGCGGAACCGGCTGGCGATCCTGCTGGAACCAGCGCCGCGGCCTCGCGCCACGGGCCGGCGGGTCGCCAGTTCCTGGCCGCGGACCGCCGACGGCGTCCGGCCTGATGGCGGTGGAGTACACCGCCGCGGCGGCGATGGGCGCGGTCCGTGCCGCGGCGGTGCCGGCCGGACTGCAAACCGCCGAACTGTCCCGCGGGGTGGAGCAGGACGCCGGATTCGCGCCGCTGTCCGTCGCCCAACTGGAGGAGGCGCTGGTGGCTTCACGGGTCGTGGTGGCGGTCGAACTGGTCGCCGCCGTCCGTTCGCTGCGGCTGCAGCGGAAAACTGCTCCCCTTGCGCTGCAACCGGTCTGGCGGCTCTGTCAGGACCTGCCCGCGGAGATGGCAGACCGCGACCTGACCACCGATCTGCGGATCGCCGGGGAACTCCTGCCGCGCCTGACGACGTTTGCCGCAGTGGCGGGAGACGATGGAGCAGACCCGGGACCGGGTCGGCCGCCCGAACCGAAGAAGGACTCAGCACCGTGACGGACCCACTGCATTTCCCGCTGCTGTTCTCCCGCAACGGCCTCGACCCGATCCCGGAACTTGCGGAACGGCGTGCGGCGGAGCCGGTTTCGAAGCTGGAGCTGCCGTTCGGCATCACCGCCTGGTTGGTGACCGGTTACGACGCCGCCAAGGCCGTGCTGGGCGACGCGACCTCGTTCAGCAACGCCTTCGGCAACCTGACCACCGACGGCACCGGGGAGGATCAGGACCCGGGTGGCCTGGGCATGACGGACCCGCCCTACCACACCCGGCTGCGCCGGATGCTCACGCCGGAGTTCACCATGCGACGGCTGCGCCGGCTGCAGCCGCGGATCACCGAGATCGTGGACGGGCAGCTCGACGCGATCGAGGCAGCCGGCGCACCGGCGGACCTTGTGGCGCTGTTCGCGCTGCCGATCCCGTCGCTGGTGATCTGTGAGCTGCTCGGCGTGCCGTACGCCGACCGCGAGGGATTCCAGGCACTGAGCACCGCGCGATTCGAGCTGGGCGATGACTCGCCGCTGGACGCCATCAGCACCTCGCTGCAGTACCTGATGGGTCTGGTGCAGGCGCAGCGCGCGGACCCCGGGGACGGGCTGCTCGGCATGCTGATCCGGGAGTACGGCGACGACATCACCGACCGCGAGCTCGCCGGGCTGGCGGACGGCCTGCTGACCGGCGGGCACGAGACGACGGCCAGCTCACTGGCCCTCGGTGCGCTCGCCCTGCTCGACCATCCCGATGCCTTCACTGCACTCGGGTCGGCCGACGAGGACGCCGTGCACCGCGTCGTCGAGGAGTTGCTGCGCTACCTCACGGTGGTGCAGGTCGCCTTCCCGCGTTTCGCCCGCACGGAGATCACCGTTGCGGGACAACAGATTCCGCAGGGCGCGCTGGTGCTGGTGTCGCTGTCTGCCGCGGACCGCGATCCCGCTCTGGTCGGCGGCGATGCGTCCTCGACCGCGGATCTGGAACGGATGAATCCGCACCGGGATGCGACATCGCACCTGGCGTTCGGATACGGGATCCACCGCTGCGTCGGCGCTGAGTTGGCGAGAATGGAACTGCGGGCGGCCTTTCCGGCGCTGGCCCGGCGTTTCCCCGCGCTGCGTCCGGCTGTTCCGTTGCAGGACGTGCGGTTTCGCAATTCCTCCATTGTCTACAGCGCGGAGACGCTACCGGTCACCTGGTGACGCACGGCCGGTCCGACAGCGGCGCGCCACGCTCCGCGTGAATCCGGGCGCGGGCGCAGGTTCACCGGCTCGCCGGAATAGCACCGGCCGGCGGGCTGTTGGCACCCACAGACGCCGGATGCGCTCCCAGCAGTTCCGGCACCGACCCGGGACCGTCGACGGAGGCCGCCATGAGTCTTGCGCCCGCTGACCTTGACCGGCAGCCCGCGGCCCGGGGTCGCATTGCGCACGGCCCCACGGGGCAGTTCGCACCGGCAGCCGGGATGGCACCGCTACGGCCGCCGGGCGCGCCCGGGTTCGCCGGAGGGCGGACGGGGCGGCGGGTATCCTCGACGCTGCGTCGCGGCGAGCGCGTCGCGGGGAACCGGATGCGCCCGCCGTATGCGTCCAGCAGGCAGGGAAATCAGGTGGCGACCACGTCGGTTGACGACGATCTGGGCCAGCGGTTCACCGAGCAGGCGATGCCGCTGCTGGACCAGTTGTACGCGGCCGCCCTGCGGATGACCAGAAATCCCGCCGACGCCGAAGACCTCGTCCAGGAGACCTACCTGAAGGCGTTCGCCGCCTTCCGCAGCTTCACCCAGGGCACCAACCTGCGGGCGTGGCTGTACCGGATCCTGACCAACACCTACATCAACGGCTACCGCAAGAAGCAGCGCCAACCGGTGGTCAGCGGTACCGACGAGATCACCGACTGGCAGCTGGCCGCTGCCGAGTCGCACACGTCGACGGGCCTGCGGTCCGCCGAGATGGATGCACTGGACCGGCTGCCCGACTCCGACGTCAAGGAGGCCCTGCAGGAGTTGCCGGAGGACTTCCGGTTGGCCGTGTACCTGGCGGACGTCGAGGGCTTCGCGTACAAGGAGATCGCCGAGATCATGGGCACCCCGTTGGGCACCGTGATGTCGCGGCTGCACCGCGGTCGGCGGCAGTTGCGCGAGCTGCTGACCGCTTATGCGACCGACCGGGGCTTCCTGCGTCCGCCGCGGGACGCCGCCGCGGACAGCGGCCCCCCGGTCGCGGTGAACGCCGGGATCGGCGCGCCAGGCGACGGGACGACTCTGGTGGCAGGCCATGACGACGAACGAAGGGACGGTGCCGGCGATGGCCAGCGATGACCCGATCGACGAAATGGACGCCGAGTCCGAGTGCACGTCCGTCCTGCGTGACGTGTGGCTGTTCCTGGACAACGAGATGGACGACGACAGCCGGGCGCGGGTGCAGCACCACCTGGACGAGTGCTCCCCGTGCCTGATGGAGGCCGGTCTCGACCGCAAGCTCAAGGAGTTGCTGCACCGCAAGTGCGGCGGCGAACGTGCGCCCGAACACCTGCGCTCGCGGCTGTTCGCGTCACTGAGCAGCGTTCAGGTGACCAGTGTCACCGACGAGGGCGTGGAGCGGGTGACGGTGGAGACCCTTCGGGTCACCGAGCGCCCGGGCGACGTCCGGGGCTGACCCCGGCACCCGCCTCGGCGGGTGTTGCCATGCCTCGGCTGGTGTTGAGCCGTTGCGGAGTCGACCCGGACGGTCGGGGGACCGGCAGATCGACGGCGCGGACCGGCTCGGTGGGGGTGGCGAAGCCGATACGCCGGCCGATCGGTGGCGGTCGTCCCTGACGCGGCGCCGTCACCGATCGCCCACGGCGTCAGCTGTTCGGACGGTTCCCGTGGTTGGCCTTGTTCTTCTTGCGGGACTTCTTCTTACGGCCGCGCTTGCTCATCGTGCTCCCTACGGATCGGCACCAGCGGACTCCGCCCGGCTGGTGACGCGGGGGATCGGTGCGGCGATCGATTGCCGAACGTTCACCACGCCGGTCGGCGCAGCGCCGACCATTTTGCCACGCCGATGCCCCGCCTCCTGGCCACCTACCGCCGACTCCCGCGCACCCGCCCGGGCGCCCCGCGGCCCGTCGTGGAACGCTGCCCGGGGCGGGATGGAAGGATGAGCCGCAGCACCCGGCGTGGCAACCCGCTGGCCGGGCGGGCGCGCCGACGGCGTGCCGGATGTCCCGAGAATCGAGAGGATCGACGATGGCCGAGGAAGTCCGCGCCGAGATGGTGGCCAACGTCTGGAAGGTGCTGGTGTCCGAGGGCGACACTGTTGTCGACGGTGACACGTTGGTCATCCTGGAGTCGATGAAGATGGAGATCCCGGTCCTCGCCGAGGTCGACGGCACGGTCTCCAAGGTTGCCGTCCAGGAAGGCGGCCTCGTCCAGGAGGGCGACCTGATCGCGGAGATCGGCTGATCAGGAGCACCGCCGACACCGGTCGGGTGGCCACCGATGGGCGGTGAGGAGATCGCCGACCCGGTCGACCGGACCGCCGCGGCACTGCCCACCGCGGGCACCCAGGACAACGGCGGACCGCAGGCGGTCGCCGCCGCCAGAACCAGGACACCGCCGATGTCGACGCTGTCCGATGTGCTCGCCGAGCACTCCACGCTTTCGGGATCCGCCGTGGCGCACCTGCAGGCGTTGGTCTCCGAATGGCAACTGCTGGCCGACCTGTCGTTCTCCGACCTGCTGCTGTGGGTGCCGACCCAGGGCGACCGGCTGATCTGCGCCGCTCAGGCGCGCCCGACCACCGGCGTCACCGCGTTCGTCGACGACCGGGTGCTGGCGACGATCACCTTCGCCGAGTTCCCGCTGCTCCGCCGGGCCTGGGAGGAGGAGCGCGTCGTCTCGGAGGATCCGCCGATCGATCTGCAGCACACCTGGATCCACCGACATGTCAGTCCGGTGCGCTACCTCGACGAGGTGGTGGCCGTGCTGGAGCGCGACACCAGCAGCCTGGTCGCCCGGGAGGGCAGCTTGCTGGAGACCGCCTACGTCGACGCGGCGGACGACCTGTTTCAGATGGTCGCCGACGGCACGTTCCCGCCGCACGAGCAGCCTGGGGAGATGCACACGGGGCCGCGGGCGGGTGACGGGCTGCTGCGCCTGGACGCGGACGGCCGCGTGGTCTACGTCAGCCCGAACGCCCTGTCCGCCTACCACCGGCTGGCCTACAACGGCGAGGTGCTCGGGCAGGACCTGGCAGCGCTGACCCGGCCGCTGATCGACGACCCGTTCGACGGCGCCGAACTGGTCAACCGGATCTCCGGCGCAGTGCACGGCCGGGCCAGCCTGCGGATGGAGGTAGAGGCGAAGGCGGCCACCGTGCTGTTCCGGGCGTTGCCGCTGCGGCCGCACGGCCGCCCCTCTGGTGCCCTGGTGCTGGTGCGGGACGTCACCGAGGTGCGCCGCCGTGACCGGGCGCTGCTGTCCAAGGACGCGACGATCAGGGAGATCCATCACCGGGTCAAGAACAATCTGCAGACCGTGGCCGCCCTGCTGCGGATGCAGGCGCGCCGGTCCGCGGACCCGTCGGTGCGACAGGCGCTGCACGAGTCGGTGCGGCGGGTGGCGTCGATCGCGCTGGTGCACGAGACGTTGTCCACGTCACCGGACGACCGGGTCGACCTGGACCAGATCGTCGACCGGCTGGTGCCGATGATCAGTGACGTCGCCGCCGCGGAGACCTCGGCCCGGGTCCGCCGCTCCGGGACGTTCGGCATCCTCGGGGCCGAGCTGGCCACTCCACTGGTGATGGTGCTGGCCGAGGTCGTGCAGAACGCGTTGCAGCATGCGTTCGTGCCGCCCGCGCCGGGTGCCCCGCCGGACGCACCCGGCGGGTTGGTCGGCATCACCGTGCAGCGCTCCGCGCGGCAACTCGACATCGTTGTCACCGACGACGGCGTCGGCCTGCCGGAGGGCTTCTCGATGGACACCGCCGCCGGTCTCGGCCTGCAGATCGTCCGGACCTTGGTGGCGGCCGAACTGCTCGGCACCATCGAGATGGGCAGCCGGTCCGGCCCCCATGCGGGCACCGGCACCACCGTGCACATCGTGGTGCCGTTGCGTGGGCGGAGTTGACCGGCGGCGCGGACGGCCGATGCCAGCGGGCGCGGAAGGATGCGCACCGAGCACCGCAGGCCGATCAGAGCCGGATGGCGCCGCAAAGAAACGGGCCCCCGGGGCCGGCTCGCGCCGCCGTCGGGGACGGCTCACGGGGTGAAAGGGCCGGTCAGAGACTCCTGATTCAGAGGCTGCGGGCCCGGGCACGCGCGCGACGGCGCTTGAGGGAACGGCGCTCGTCCTCGCTCATCGCCCCCCAGACGCCGGCGTCCTGGCCGGTTTCCAAGGCCCAGGCGAGGCACTCGCTGGTGACGGGGCAGCGCTGACACACGGCCTTGGCCTCTGCGATCTGCAGCAGTGCCGGTCCTGAGTTGCCGACGGGGAAGAAAAGCTCAGGGTCTTCGTCGCGACAAATCGCGCGGTGACGCCAGTCCATGGATCTGTACTCCTCAGTGCAATCGCCGAAGTCACGGTTCCGGCTCGGTAACGGAGGTCGCAGGGCGCGGTGTCGACCGCACGACCTTGTGAAGGCTTCCACATCAAACGGGGGTGTCAAGGTTTGATCACAGCAGGGTTACGGACATCACTCACGTGGCTCCGCTCATGACCCCGACTCCATGATGCCTGGTCGGAACGATTCAGACCAGCATTTGGGGAGAAGTGCCAGGCACATCACCGGGCCCGGCGGTCTGGCTCAGAGTACTAATCGAAGCGCCCGGGGAACAGAGGTGAACCGCAACTCCGTCGTTTTCCCCAGGTAATCGCCGTCGGCCTGGACCCCGATCGGCTCCCGCGAGCGCACCATTGCACACTCCTGGTCGTAGGCCCGGATGATGTGTCGGGACCCGCCGGAGCGGCCGGTCAGGATCTGCGTGCTCGCCCGCAGGGCGACCGGAACCGACATGCTGGTCAGCGCGAACACGCCGAGGCCGCCGGTGATCGACGTGCCCGGGTTCGTCCTGACCGGGATCCGGGACAGGTACGTCCACGGGTCCACGTTGGAGACGAACACCAGGTGCACGCCGGTGATCGGCTCCCGACCAGGCAGCTCCAGGGTGAGCCGCGGATGACGGCGGTCCGAGCGCAGATAGCGGGCGATCGTCATGCGCACGTGCAGTGCGTTGGAGATTTTCCGCCCCGAACCGCGTCGCTTCTCCACCGCCTGCACCGCCTCGGCATCCAGCCCGAGGCCGGCGTTGAAGGTGAAGTACCGGTCGCCGGCCAGGCCGAGGGAGACGGTCCTGGTGCGGCCCTTGATCAGCGCCTCCAGGATCTGCTCGGTCGCCACGGTCGGGTCCGGATCGACGCCCTGGGCGCGGGCGAAGACGTTCGTCGACCCACCCGGGACCACCGCGAGCAGCGGCGCGTCCGGCCGCACGCCGCGGTACATCAGCCCGTTGACCACCTCGTTGACGGTTCCGTCGCCGCCGTGCACGACGACGACGTCGACGCCACTGTCCGCGGCCGCCGCGGCGAGGTGCATCGCATGGCCGCGGCGCTCGGTGCGGGCCACCCTCAGCGACATCTCCCCGGCCAACGCATGCGAGATGAGATCCCGTCGCCGCTCGGTGGTCGACGTGGCGTGGGGATTGACGATCAGCAGCGCGCGCATCGCCCGGCAGCCTACGTGCCGGTGCTGCGCCCGCTCCCGGTTGTCGGTTCCGTGCCCGGCCGATCGGACGACGTCGGGACCGGTGGCCGGACGTGGTTGCACCGGCGTGGGACGCCACCGAGCGGTAAGTCGGCGGACGCCCGGGTGGCGTGCCGATGGGTAGCGTGAGCGGCGTGAGTGCTCCCGTCGATCCGCCGCCGCTCAGCATCCCGCCGCCGCGACCGGTCGTGGTGGCCGGCGTCCTGGTGCTGGTGCAGGCGGCCGGGTTGCTGGTGCTCGCGGGCGCCACTCTGGTGTCCGGGCTGTCGGAGAACATCGCGATCGGCCGCACGTCGGCGCAGGTCCTGTACTACGTCGTGCTCGGCCTGCTGCTCGGCCTGTGCGCCAACGGCCTGTTGCGCGGCCGCCGGTGGGGACGCACTCCGTGCCTGGTTGCGCAGGTGATCCTGGTGGCGATCGGTGTCTGGTTGATCGCGCCGAGCGCGCAGTACGGGTGGGGAATCGCGCTGGTCACGATCGGCGGCGTCACCGGGTACCTGTTGCTCAGCAAGACGGCGAACGCCTGGATCAACCGCTTCCCGCTGCCGTTCGCAGAGCCGGACCGGTGAGCCGGAACGTCGTCCAGCCGTCCATCGGGACGGCACCGATCGCCCGGTAGAAGTCGATGGACGGGGTGTTCCAGTCCAGCACCGACCACTCCACCCTGGCCAGCCCGCGGTGCACCGCCTGCTCGGCCAGCGCGGTCAGCAGCGCCTTGCCCAGGCCCGACCCGCGGACGTCCGGCCGGACGTACAGGTCCTCCAGGTAGATGCCGTGCACGCCTTCCCAGGTGGAGAAGTTCAGGAAATAGAGGGCATAGCCGACCACCTCACCGTCGTGGCGGGCGACCAGCCCGAACAGCGCCGGTGACGGCCCGAACAGCGCCCCGGCCAGCTGATCCTTGGTCAGGTGGCACTGGTCGCGGGCCCGCTCGTACTCGGCGAGGTCGTAGACGAGTTGCACGACGGCCAGCACGTCGTCGGGTTCGACCGGCGTGATCCTGGGGTCAGGCATGGCCCCAGCCTGCCTCCGGGCCGGCCGCGGCCACCGGGGTTGCCGCGTCGTCGTCGTCCTCGAGCGGCTGGTCGAGCAGCGGCCCGCGCAGCGGCACGACGTTTGCGTGCTCGATGCACGGGGCGTCGTGGTAGGTGCCGAGCACAGTGACGGCCGCCGGGTTCATCAGGATCAGCCCGCCGCTGGCCACCGGCAGGCCGACCCAGCGCATGGCCAGCACGCGGGAGATGTGCCCGTGGCAGAAGAGCGCGACATCACCGCGGCTCAGCCGGTCCCTGGCCTTGTCCAGCACCCGGTCGCAGCGCGCGGCGACGTCCTCGGGCGACTCGCCGCCGGGAGCGCCCATGGTGAACACGGACCAACCCGGGTTGGTCTTGTGGATCTCCTTGCTGGTGATGCCCTCGTAATCGCCGTACGCCCACTCGGCCAGGTCGTCGACGATCTTGTTGACGTGCAGTCCGGCGAGGGCGGCGGTGCGCTGGGCCCGCAGCCGCGGACTGCTCCACACCGTCGCCGGCGCAAGGTCCAGCCCCCACAGCAGACTGGGAATCGTCATGGCCTGGTGGACGCCCTCGTCGGTCAGGTCGATGTCGGTCGTGGACGTGTGCCGCCCGCTCTTGCTCCACTCCGTCTGGCCGTGCCGGATGAGCGCGATCCTATGAGCCATGATGCCGCCGTTTCGGGGTCGGGATGGGTGGGGTGAACTTGCACAGGGGGCCGGTGGCCGAGTTGGGCGGGTCAGCGCAGGCCGGCGACGTACTCCCGGCAGACCTCCCAGGACGGCATCAGCCCGGACCGCTCCGCCTCCGCCAGCGTCGGCGCCGCGGCGTCCTTGTCGGACAACAGGAAGTCGACGCCCTCGGGCAGTGGCAGGCCCAGATCGGGGTCGACGGGATTGATGCCGTGCTCGCGCCCGGGTGAGTAGCCGGTGGAGCACAGGTAGGTCAGTGTCGAGTGGTCCTCGAGCGCGACGAAGGCATGGCCGACGCCTTCCGGGAGGTAGACCGCGCGGCGGTCCTGGCCGTCCAACCGCACCACGTCCACCTCGCCGAAGGTCGGCGAGCCCACCCGGATGTCGACGATGTAGTCCAGCACCGCACCCCGCGGGCAGGTCACGTACTTCGCCTGACCGGGCGGCACGTCCGCGAAGTGCACCCCGCGCAGCGTCGCCGCCTTGGACACGGACAAGTTCGCCTGGGCGAGCGAGAGCGGATGACCGATCGCCTCGACCAGCTTGTCGATCTTGAACCACTCCAGGAAGAGGCCGCGGTCGTCGCCGTGTTGGACGGGCGTGAACTCGAACGCCCCTGGCACCAGAAGTTCCCGAACCTGCATGGGCGCGGATCCTATCGGGGCCGGAAATACTTGACCGGCGCGCACCGCGGCGGGCAGCGTAGGCCGCATGACGCTGCTGGCCGCCTCCGACATCTCCGCCGCGCTCGAGTCGCTCCCCGGCTGGGGCGGCGACACCAACGACGTGCGATGCCGCTACACCGCGCCGACGTTTCCCGCGGCCATCGGGCTGGTCGACGCCGCTGCGGTGGCCGCCGAGGCGGCAGACCACCATCCCGACATCGACATCCGCTGGCGCGACGTGCTGTTCGTGCTGTCGACGCACTCGGCGGGCGGCGTCACCCAGCGCGACCTCGATCTGGCCGCCACCATCGACTCGTTGGCCAGGGACGCGGGCGCCGTACCCGCCTGATCGGCGGCCGCCACACGGGGCCGAAAACCGAATCGATCGGGGAATGTGCCGGGCAACACGCCGTCCCGGTGTCATTCGGGCCCGCCGCATCCTGCATCATGGGCTGACCACGCGTTGACAGCGATCTCCGGCGACCACATCGCCGGATGGCACCACCTCACCCGCCTGCGCACCAGAGATGATGGGCCGATCCGGCCCACCGGCGCTGCGGCCCGTCCCACCGTGACGGGTCCGCCGGCGCCATCGACCGAAAGCCCCTGCCACGGACGCACCGGCGCCCAGCGCCGACGGCGTCCGGCGGGCCCGCCTGCTGTGCCGCTGCAACGCTGCCCCGCGTGGTTGCGACGCAGCAGCGGTTCTCCCTTCCGTTCTGGAGTGAGCATGACGATGACCACCGACAACCTGACCACCGACGGCACGCCGCAGCTGGACCTGCCGTCGGCATCCGACGAGGCGTTGCTCGCCGTGCCGGCATCCGGCTCCGCGCAGGCGCCCGACTTCACCGGCGACGACGTCCTTGCGGCGCACCGCGGCGGGAAGCTGTCGGTAGGGTTGCGCGCCCCGCTGGTCGACCGGCGCGATTTGTCGATGCTCTACACGCCCGGCGTCGCCGACGTCTCCCGGCTGATCGCGGCCGAACCGGCGGCCGCCCGGAAATACACCTGGGCGTCCCGGCTGGTGGCCGTCATCTCCGACGGCACCGCCGTCCTCGGCCTTGGTGACATCGGGCCGAAGGCGTCGCTGCCCGTGATGGAGGGCAAGTCCGCCCTGATGCGCTCCTTTGCTGGGCTCGATTCGGTGCCCATCGTGCTGAACACCACCGACCCCGACGAGATCGTCGCCGCGGTCACCGCGATCGCACCGTCGTTCGGGGCCATCAATCTCGAGGACATCTCCGCGCCCCGATGCTTCGAGGTGGAGTCGCGGCTGATCGAGGCGCTGGACATCCCCGTCATGCATGACGACCAGCACGGCACTGCGGTCGTGGTGCTGGCGGCGCTGATGAACGCGGCGTCCGTGATCCAGCGGGTGATGATCGACCTGCGGGTGGTGATCGCGGGGGTCGGCGCTGCCGGCGTCGCGTGCGCGAACATCCTGCTGGCGGCGGGCGTGCGCGACCTGGTGCTGGTCGACTCCAAGGGGGTGCTGTCGCCCGATCGCGCCGACCTGCACCCGGTCAAGCAGGCGCTGGCCGAGCGCACCAACCCGCGCGGCGTCGCCGGCGAGCTGTCCGACGCCGTCGCCGGCGCGGACGTGTTCATCGGCGTCTCCGGCGGGCAGATGGACCCGGCGCTGGTCGAGACGATGGGGGACCAGCCGATCGTCTTCGCCCTGGCCAACCCGACCCCGGAGATCGACCCGGTGGCGGCGCTGCTGCGCGGTGCGGCAGTGGTGGCGACCGGCCGCAGCGACTTCCCGAACCAGATCAACAACGTGCTGGCCTTCCCCGGGATCTTCCTCGGCGCCCTCGACGGCGGTGCCTGCCGGATCACCGAGGGGATGAAGGTCGCCGCTGCCGGGGCGATCTGCGCGGCCGTGCCCGGCCGGGCGGTCGCCGACCGGATCGTCCCCGACCCGTTCACCCCGGGCCTGGCCCGGATGGTCGCCGACGCCGTGCTGGCCGCCGCCCGCGCGGAGGGGGTGGCCGAGTAACCCGCCCCGGCCGGCCCGCCCGGGGGAGTTGATCATGGCACAACTCGCAGATTCGTCACCCGACACGCCGTGCCGGGTGCGAGTTTCGCCATGATCAACTTCGGTCGGTCGGCAGGACGCGCACCTACCGCTCAGTCGGTCGCTGGGCGGGGGGAGGCTGCGGGGGTGAGCCGGCTCAGGCGGGCGGGCGGCCGCCGATCGCGGCGGTGACGTCGCGCGCGGCTTGCCGGACTGCGCCGGCGAGATCCCGCAGCTCGAGGCCGCACCCCGCGGGTCCGGGCTCCGGGCAGCGGTGCCCGATCGTCACTCCCAGCGCCGCGATCGGCACCGCGTTGTGGTCGAAGACGGCCGCGGCCACCGACGCGGTCCCGGTCGACACCCGGCCGTCCTCCACCGCCCAGCCGCGGTGGCGGGTGGCCGTCAGGTCCGCGCGCAACGCCGGCAGGGTGGCGGGGCCCCGTCCGGTGCGGTCGACGAAGGCGGCTCGGTCCGGAAACAGCGCTCGCACCTGCTCGGCCGGTAGCTGGGCCAGGATCGACAACCCGGTCGCGGTGAGAGCGGCCGGCAACCGCACACCGACATCGGTGACCAGGGTCGGACCGCCGCCCGCCTTGTCCTTCGCCAGGTACAGCGTCTCGGCCCCGTGCAGCACGCCGAGGTGTGCGGTGCCCGCGGTGGCGACGCACAACCTGGCGAGCACCGGCCGGCCGACCCGTTCCAGCGGTTCGCTGCGCAGGTAGGCCGTGCCCAACTCGAAGGCGACCAACCCGAGTCCCCACCGGCGGGCGTCGGGGAGGTGCACCACGAACCCGGCGGCGGCCAGCTCGGTCAGCAGCTCGTAGGTGGTCGACCGGGGCAGGCCCAATTCGCGGGCGATGGAGCCCGCCGACACCGGGGTGGCGCGCGATCCCAGCAGCCGCAGAACGGCGAGGCCCCGGCGCAGTGCCGGTGCGGGCCCCTCCCGTACCACCCCGGGGCTCCGCTCGGGGGACCGGGGTGAGTCGGGAGTCACCTGTCCGGTATATCGGACAGAACCGCTGTGTGCCGTCTCGCGCGGCGATCGCGGACGGCATCCAATGAAGCGGTGACCACCGCCCCGCTGCCTCCGGTACTTCCCGGCGCCCGCCCGCCCGCCCGGCCCGGTGCACCGGTGCCGCTCGGCACCGGGCCGGTCGCCGTCGCCGACGTCCTTGCGGTCGCGCGGCGGGGGGCGCCGGTCGAGTTGTCCGACGCGGCCGTGGCGGCGATGACGGCGAGCCGGGCCGTCGTGGACGCGCTCGCTCACGACGTCCACCCGCACTACGGCATCTCCACCGGGTTCGGCGCACTGGCCACCACGTCGATCCCGCCGCACCGCCGGGCCGCGCTGCAGATGTCGTTGATCCGATCGCACGCCGCGGGCAGCGGTGAACCGGTGGAGCGCGAGGTGGTGCGGGCCCTGATGCTGCTGCGACTGGCGACGCTGGCCCGGGGACGCACCGGCATCCGACCGGGCACCGCCGGGGCGCTCGCGTCGATGCTCAACGCCGGGATCACCCCCGTCGTCCCGGAGTACGGCTCGCTCGGGTGCTCGGGCGATCTGGCGCCGCTGGCCACCGTCGCGCTCGCCCTGATCGGTGAGGGTGAGGTCTTCGACAACCGCGGCCTGCGCCGGCCGGCCGCGGACGCGCTCGCGGCGGCGGGCCTGGACCGGGTGGTGCTCGCCGAGAAGGAGGGCTTGGCGCTGATCAACGGCACCGACGGCATGCTCGGCATGCTGGCGCTCGCCCTGGCCGACCTGGACCTGCTGCTGGATGCCGCCGATCTCGCCGCGGCCATGTCGGTCGAGGCATTGCTCGGCACCGACCGGGTGTTCGCCGCCGACCTGCAGCAACTACGGCCGCAGACGGGCCAGGCGATCAGCGCGGCGCGGATCGCGGCCGCGTTGGCGGGCTCACCGATCGTCGCGTCGCACGCCGGGACCGAGGACAACCGGGTGCAGGACGCCTACTCGCTGCGGTGTTCGCCGGCGGTGCACGGGGCCGCCCGGGACACCGCCGCCCACGCCAGAACCGTGGCCGATCGCGAACTCGCCAGTTCCATCGACAACCCGGTGGTGCTGCCGGACGGCCGGGTGGAGTCGAACGGCAACTTCCACGGTGCACCGGTCGCCGCCGTGCTGGACTTCCTGGCGATCTCGATCGCCGACGTCGCGGGGATCGCCGAGCGGCGCACCGACCGGATGCTCGACGCGTCCCGTTCGCACGGCCTCCCGCCATTCCTGGCGCACGAGGTCGGTGTCGACTCCGGCCACATGATCGGGCAGTACACCCAGGCCGGCATCGTCTCGGACCTCAAGCGGCTCGCCGTCCCCGCCTCGGTGGACTCCATCCCGTCGTCGGCGATGCAGGAGGACCACGTGTCGATGGGCTGGCACGCCGGCCGCAAGCTCCGCCGGGCGGTCGACGGCCTGCGCCGTGTCCTGGCCATCGAGATCGTCACCGCGGCCAGGGCCCTCGACCTGCGGGCGCCGTTGCCACCGGGGCCCGTCACCGGTGCGGTCCGGGACGCCGTCCGGACAAGGGTCGCCGGTCCCGGCCCGGATCGGCACCTCGGCCGGGAGATCGACGCGGTGGTCGACCTGCTCACCGCCGGCGTGATCACCCACGCCGGCGGCGCCATCGCCGGCGACCACACCCCACCCACCCCGACATCCGATGGGATCACCCGATGACCGCACTGCCCCCCGCCGGCACCGCAGCGACCGGCATGCCGGGCGCGCGACCGGTGCGCGCCGCCCGCGGCAGCACGCTGACCGCCCGCAGCTGGGCGACCGAGGCGCCGCTGCGCATGCTGTGCAACAACCTCGACCCGGAGGTCGCCGAGGACCCGGACAACCTGGTGGTCTACGGCGGTACCGGCAAGGCGGCGCGGAACTGGGCCAGCTTCGACGCGATCTGCCGGACGCTGACCACCCTGGAGCAGGACCAGACGCTGCTGGTGCAGTCGGGCAAGCCGGTCGGCGTGCTACGCACCCACGAGTGGGCGCCGCGGGTGCTGATCGCCAACTCGAATCTGGTGGGGGACTGGGCGACCTGGCCGGAGTTCCGCCGGCTGGAGGCGATGGGGCTGACCATGTACGGCCAGATGACGGCCGGCTCGTGGATCTACATCGGCTCGCAGGGCATCGTGCAGGGCACCTACGAGACGTTCGCCGCGGTGGCCGAGAAGCTGGACGCGGCCCGGGCCGATCATGGCGGCGCCGGCGGTGCGGGCCTGGCCGGAACGCTCACCGTCACCGCGGGCCTGGGTGGCATGGGCGGTGCGCAGCCGTTGGCCGTGACGATGAACGGCGGCACGGTGCTGTGCATCGAATGCGACCCCGCGCGTGCCCGGAAACGGCTGGCCACCCGGTACCTGGACGTCATCGCCGACAATCTCGACGAGGGCATCGCGCTGGCACTGGACGCCAAGAAGCACCACCGGGCCGTCTCGATCGCCGTCATCGGCAACGCCGCCGAGGTGCTGCCCGAGCTGCTGCGCCGCGACGTGGACGTCGACATCGTCACCGACCAGACCAGCGCCCACGACCCGCTCGCGTATCTGCCGATCGGCGTCGAAGTGCAGGACTGGCACAGCTACGCCGCGGCGAAGCCGGATGAGTTCACCGACCGGGCGCGGTCGTCGATGGCCACGCACGTCGAGGCGATGGTCGGGTTCCAGGACGCCGGCGCCGAGGTGTTCGACTACGGCAACTCGATCCGTGGTGAGGCGCAGCTCGCCGGGTACTCCCGGGCGTTCGATTTCCCCGGGTTCGTGCCCGCCTACATCCGGCCGTTGTTCTGCGAGGGGCGCGGGCCGTTCCGGTGGGCGGCGCTGTCCGGCGACCCCGCGGACATCCATGCCACCGACCGCGCGGTGCAGCGGCTGTTCCCGGAGAACGACAGCCTGCAGCGGTGGATGCGGCTGGCACCGGAGCGGATCGCGTTCCAGGGCCTGCCGGCGCGGATCTGCTGGCTCGGCGCCGGCGAGCGGGACAAGGCGGGACTGGCGTTCAACGCCATGGTGGCCTCCGGTGAGCTGTCCGCACCCGTGGTGATCGGCCGCGACCACCTCGATGCCGGATCGGTGGCGTCCCCGTTCCGGGAGACCGAGGCGATGGCGGACGGCAGTGACGCCATCGCGGACTGGCCGCTGCTGAACGCACTGGTGAGCACCGCGTCGGGTGCGAGCTGGGTGTCGATCCATCACGGCGGCGGCGTCGGCATCGGCCGCTCGATCCACGCCGGACAGGTCACCGTCGCCGACGGGACGGAACTGGCCGCCGCGAAGGTGGAGCGGGTGTTGACCAACGACCCGGCGATGGGTGTGTTGCGGCACGTCGACGCCGGCTACCCGGAGGCGGATGCGGCCGCGGCGGCCAACGATCTGACGATCCCGATGACGGGTCCCGCATCGCAGCAACCGGGTCCGGCGGCCAGGATGGACGGATGAGATTCTCCGGGTCGCCCGCCGATGGCAGCCGTTTCACCTCCGCCTGGGCGGATCTGGCCGGTGTCGGCCGGGACCATCTGCGCGGCGGGTACTCCCGGCACGCCTTCGACGCCGCCGAGATGCAGCTGCGCGAATGGTTTGTCGAGCAGGCACAGCGCAGGTCGTTGGACGTCGAGTCCGACCGGAACGGCAACCTCTGGGCGTGGTGGGGTGAGCAGGGAACCGACGCGGTCATCACCGGATCGCACCTGGATTCGGTACCCGGTGGCGGTGCCTTCGACGGCCCATTGGGTGTGGTGTCGGCGCTGCTCGCCGTTGACGAGCTGCGGCTGCGGGGGGTGACGCCGGCCCGCCCGTTCGCCATCGCCTGCTTCGTGGAGGAGGAGGGCGGCCGGTTCGGCTTGCCCTGCATGGGTTCCCGGTTGCTCACGGGTGCGGTCGATGCCGACCATGTGCGGCGGCTGCACGACGCCGACGGGGTCTCCGTCGCCGACGCCGCCCGCCGGGTGGGGATCGATCCGGCGGGGATGGGTCCCGACCCGGCACGGCTGGCCTCGATCGGCACGTTCGTGGAACTGCATGTCGAGCAGGGGCGCCTGCTGCAGGCCGCCGGCCCGACGGCGATCGTCGGGGTCGGGTCGGAGATCGTCGCGCACGGCCGCTGGCGGATCACCGTCACCGGGCAGGGCAACCACGCCGGCACCACCCGGCCGGCGGACCGGAAGGACCCGATGATCCCGGCCGCCGCGGCCGTGCTCGCCGCCCGGCGGGCCACCCTCGAGCACGCGGGAGCGCTGGCCACCGTCGGCCGGATCGCCCCGACCCCGGGCGGCACCAACGTGATCGCCTCCGCGGTGGCGTTGTGGTTGGACGTCCGGCACCGCTCGTCGACGGTCACCGCGGGGATCGTGGATGCCATCGCTTCCGCCGTCCGCGAGGAGGCGGAGCTGGAGGGCTGCACGGTGATGGTGCAGCGCGAGTCGATGGCCGACCGGGTGGCGTTCGACCCGGGCCTGGGCCTGCAGCTGTCGGAACTGCTGACGGCGCCGGTGATCCCGACCGGCGCCGGGCACGACGCCGGGGTGTTCGCCGCGCACGTGCCGGCGGCGATGCTGTTCGTGCGCAACCCTTCCGGGGTGTCCCACGCGCCGGAGGAGTACGCCGACGCGGCGGACTGCCTGGTCGGCGTGGAGGCGTTGGCCGACGTGCTCGCGACCCTGGTCCGGTGATCCCGCCGGACCAGGTGTACCGATGCGAGGCCGCGCTGATCGACGGGCAGGTGCGTCGCGGCATCGACATCCACTGCTCCGCAGGCACGATCACCGCGGTCGGGGCCACCGGTCCGGTGCCGGACGGGGTGCCGACCGAGCGGCTGGCCGGCCTCGTGGTGCCCGGCTTCGCCGATGCGCATTCGCACATCTTCCACCGGGCACTGCGCGGCCGGACCCACGACGGCGGCGGCACGTTCTGGACCTGGCGCGAGTCGATGTACGGGCTCGCCGACCGGCTGGACCCGGACTCGTTGCGAGAGTTGGCCTTTGCCGGATATCTGGAAATGCTGTGCGCGGGGTACACCGCCGTCGGTGAGTTCCACTACCTGCACCACCAGCCCGGCGGCCGGCCCTATGCCGAGCCGAACGCCATGGGCATCGCCCTGGCGCAGGCGGCGGCAGCCGCCGGTATCGACCTGACGCTTCTCGACATCGCCTACCTGGCAGGCGGTTTCGACAGGCCGCCCGGCCCGGTCCAGCGCCGGTTCGCCGACGGCTCCGTGCAGGCCTGGGCGGCCCGGGTGCAGGCGCTGCCGGCGGACGTCCGGGTGGGCGTCGGCATCCATTCCGTGCGCGCCGTGCCCGCGGCAGACCTTCCGGTGGTCGCCGCGGCGGCGGCCGGGCGGGTTCTGCACGTCCACCTGTCCGAGCAGCCGGCGGAGAACGCCGACTGCCTCGCCGCGACCGGTCACACGCCCACCGCGCTGCTCGCGGAGGCGGGCGCGATCGGCCCGCGGACCGCCGCGGTGCACGGCACGCATCTGACCGATGACGACATCGGCCTGCTCGGTGCGGCCGCGGCGTTCGTCGTCATCTGTCCCGCCACGGAGGCCGACCTCGCCGACGGTGTGCCCGCAGCGTCCCGGCTGCGTGCGGCGGGTGCCCGGCTGGCCCTCGGCGGTGATCAGCAGGTGATCGTGGACCCGTTCGCCCAGGCCCGCGGACTGGAGTACGGCGAGCGACTCGCCGGCGGCCGCCGCGGCGCGTTCCCGCCGGCAGCGATCTGGGCGGCCGCGCTGGCCGACTCGCACGACGCCATCGACTCGCCCGGCGGCCGGCTCGCCGTCGGTGCCCGTGCGGACCTGGTCGCGATCCGCACCGACAGCGCCCGCACCGCCGGCGCCGACCCGGCGCAGCTGGTGATGTGCGCCTCGGCACAGGACGTCGCCGTTGTGGTCGTCGGCGGATTGATCGCGGTGCGGGACGGGAAACATGTGCAGCACGGGGATCCGGGGGCACTGCTGGCCGCCGCTGTGGAACGAGCGTGGAGGTGAGCGTGCCGGTCGTGGCACAGGACGGCAGTCTTGCGCTGCGCGGAATCTCCGAACTGGTCACCAACGATCCCGGGCTGGGCCCGGGGTTGCTGGGGATCGTGCAGGACGCGGGGGTGGTCGTCGAGGACGGGCGGGTCGTCTGGGCGGGACCGCGGCGGTCGATGCCCGCGGCGGACCTGGCGATCGACCTCGGCGGGCGGGCGATGCTGCCGGGCTGGGTCGACTCCCACTCGCACGTGGTGTTCGCCGGTGACCGGGCCGCGGAGTTCTCCGCGCGGATGGCCGGCCGGCCGTACCAGGCGGGCGGCATGCAGTCGACGGTGACGGCGACCAGGGCCGCATCCGACGACGCGTTGCTGGCCACCGCGCGCAAGCACCGTGCGGAGATGATCGCCGGCGGCACGACCTGCATGGAAACCAAGACCGGCTACGGCTTGACCGCGCAGGACGAGATGCGTTGCGCGACAGCCGCAGCAACGGCCGGGTTCGACGAGATCACCTTCCTCGGCGCGCATGTCGTGCCGCCCGAGTTCGACGGGGATGCCGACGCCTACCTGGACCTGGTCTGCGGGACGATGCTCGATCTCCTCGCTCCGGCCGTCCGGTGGATCGACGTGTTCTGCGAGACAGGCGCTTTCGACGAGGCGCAGACCCGGCGGGTCCTCGCGGCCGGGGTCCGCAAGGGGCTGGGACTGCGCGTGCACGGCAACCAGCTCTCGGAGGGCGCCGGGGTACGGATCGCGGTGGACACCGGCGCCGCGTCGGTGGACCACTGCACCTATCTGACCGACACCGACGTGCAGGCGCTCGCTGCCTCCGACACGGTCGCGACCCTGCTGCCGGCTTGCGACCTGTCGACGCTGCAGCCGCCGGCGCCCGGCCGCCGGCTCGTCGACGCCGGCGCAACAGTGGCGCTGGCGTCCAACTGCAATCCGGGCTCCTCCTACACCACGTCGATGAATCTGGTGGTGGCGCTGGGTGTGCTGCAGTGCCGGCTGTCACCGGCCGAGGCCGTGTCCGCAGCGACCGCGGGCGGCGCGGCGGCGCTGCGACGCACGGACGTCGGGGCTGTCCGGGTCGGTGCGCGCGCCGATCTGCACGTGCTGGATGCGCCGTCCCACGACTACCTCGCCTACCGGGTGGGTGTCCCACTGACCTATGCGGTGTTCAGCCGCGGGGTGCCCGTCATCGCGCCGGTGGGCGGTTTCGTCCCGGCGGGCGCGATGACCGGAGCCCGGCACCAGGCGGGCTGATCCGGCTGTGGTCCGGTCCGGCTGTGGTCGGGTCCGGCTGTGGTCGGGTCCGCCTGTGGGACGAACGGCCCTGGTCGTGGCCGCCGGCGGGCCGGATGACGGCGGCGTCGAAAGTGGGTGACCGAATGGAGCGTCGGGCCGGCGAGGCGCGGCGCGGAGCACAGGAACGTAAGGGCCCGGAGAAGGTGACGTCCACCAAGAAGGTCGGCGCCGCGTTTTCCCTTCTCCCAGGTCGAGATCACCGAGCCGAGCGAGCAGCTGATCCGGTTGGCCGAACTGGTCAGGGACCTGGCCGACGTCCTCGCCGAGCAGTCTGCGGGTGCGGAACAGCAGCGGCTCCTCCGGCGGGCCGAGGAACTGGTGGCCGAGCTGCGGTGAACCGGCCGGGCGTCGGGGCGGTCAACTTCCGGGTGCCGGCCGGGCGTCGGCGCGATCAGCTGCCGGGTGCCGGGCGGGAGTCGTCATTCCCGCCCTGACCGCCCACGACGGTCAGCGGGTTTGCTCGCGCCCACGCCGTTTGCAGCACCTGCGAGAACACCGCCGTCTCCTGCGCACCGGATACGGCGTACGTGCGGTCGAACACGAAGAACGGAACGCCGGTCACGCCGAATGACCGGGCCAGTGCGATGTCCGCCTCGACCTCCGCGGTGTAGGCGCTGCCGTCGAGGACCGCAGCGGATTCGTCCCGGTCCAGGCCCACGTCGAGCGCCAGCCCGAGCAGGGCGTCCCGGTCGCCGATGCGGGCGCCCTCGGTGAAGTACGCCCGCATCATCCGCTCGGTGAGCTCGTTGCCGACACCCACGGTGGCGGCGAACTGCAGCAGCCGGTGCGCCTGGAACGTGTTGGCGGGCCGCGCCTTCGCCAACTGGAAGTCGAGCCCGACGGTAGCCGCAAGGTCGCTGACCCGCTCGTTCATCTGCCGCGCCTGAGCAACCGAGGTGGCGTACTTGGCGGCCAGCATCTCCTCGAGAGTCAGCTCCGAGGTGGCCGGCCCGGACGGGTCGAGTTGAAACGACCGGTAGGCCAGCTGAACCCGGTCGGCGTGCGGGAACGTCGACAACGCCTGCTCCAGCCGGCGCTTGCCGATGTAGCACCACGGACACACCACGCCGGAGAAGACCTCGATCTGCACGCTGTCACCGTATCCAGTTCGGATGGTGGTCCAGGGTGCGCCGTTCGCGGTCAGGCCGGTTCACCGGACATCAGCCGCGGGTCGGCACCCTTCGACGGCCTGCGGGTGCCGCGCAGCAGCCACAGCCCGACCGCGAGCAGCACGATGTCCTGGCCGACCAGGATCGGGATCTTGGGCAGGGCGCCGACAGCGGCGAACAGATCCGTCAGGGTGTGCAGCACCATCAGCGGCCAGATGGTGCCGATGCGCAGCGCGATCGCCGCGTACCCCACCCCGAAGCAGAAGGCGCCAAGGGCCTGCGCCGCCACCAGCGTCACGCTGTCCCGGAACAGCACGTTGGCGAAGTGGGACGCCCCGAACAGCAGCGAGCCGAACAGGACGGCCGGTAAGGGGCCGGTGGGCCGCAGCACCCGCAGCACCAGACCCCGCCACAGCGCCTCCTCCATGAATCCGGTCAGCACGTACCCGACGATCAGCGTGCCCAGCGCATCGACCGGTCGGAGGCCCGCCAGCAGCGGGGTGACGGCCAGCACCGTCGGCACGATCAGCAGCCGCAGGTTCTGCCAGTGGCGCGGGCCGACGAAGCCGGCTTCCCGGAAGCCGCTCACCCGCCACACCAGCACGGTGACGACGACGGCCAGCACCGCGGTGACGAGAAGCGCGGCCGTCAGGGGCGACACGCGGGGCACGGTCAGCAGGATGACGGCGGCGGAGATCCCGACGACAACGAGATCGAGCGCGAACAGCAGGCACGCGAGTCGGCGTGGATGCCGCCCGGACACCGTCGAGCGGGCGATGCCGGCGTCGTCGCCGACCGGCCGGGTCAACAGCGGCGCGACAGGCATCAGGCCACCGCCGTCCGGGAGGCGGTGACGATGCGGCTCCGGGCGGCGGTGACCGCGACCCTGGTGAGCACCATCGCCAGTGCCATCAGCA
Organism: uncultured Actinomycetota bacterium; assembly: GCA_963785455.1. GTDB lineage: Bacteria > Actinomycetota > Actinomycetes > Mycobacteriales > Nakamurellaceae > Nakamurella. The sequence continues at coordinate 543,429 of CAWAVL010000016.1, read as the reverse complement.
CGAATGCGGCCGTCCAGGCGTTCGCGCCGGTGATCTGCTGGGCCATCGAGAACTCACCGACGGACCGCGAGGCCCATCCGGTGGCGGAGTAGGCGAACGCGATCCGCCCGCCGATGACAGCGATCCACAGCACCGCGTAGCCGATACCGGCGGTGGTGACGATCCGGCCGGTGCCGTCCCGGCGGACCGGCATCAACGCCGCGGCGGCCACCCCGAGGGCCACCCCGATCAGGGCACCGGCCAGTTCCAGTCGGGCGTCACCGGCGCTGGTGGGCATGTCCTGCAGGAAGAGCCAGCCTGCGCCCAGGACCAGCACGACGGGCAGCAACAGCCGCCGTGCGGTGACGACTCTGGTGCCCAGGTTCGTCCCGAGGACGAATACCAGCAGGGCCGCGTTGAGGATCAGTTGTGATGTCGACATGCCTTGTGCTCCAACCTGCGTCAGTGGACCGGGGCCAGGATTTCCGGCGATGACGGCACAGTAGGAGCGGGTGGTGGGTGCTGGGATCGGCGTGCGGATGGAACTTGCGGCGCCGCCGTCTCCACCCCCGGGTGGAGGCGGACGGAACGGGGATCGCGGTGGGCGGGCCGGCCCTGGTCAGGGGGTGGCCAGGCGGTGCCGGAATGCGTACGTCACCAGCTGGGCCCGGTCGCGCATGCCGGTCTTGGCGAGCAGATGGTTGACGTGGGTCTTGACGGTCGCCTCGGAGACGAACAGCGCTGTCGCGATTTCCGCATTGGACAGCCCGGCAGCGATCTGGGTGAGCACGTCGACCTCGCGCGGTGTCAACCCGTCCGGCACCGTCGCCCCGGCCGGGCCCACTGCCGAAACGTCGGCCGGGGTGGCGACAGTGGATCCGGCCGCCAGGGCCTCCAACAGGCGGCGCTGCACCGAGGGGTCCAGCTGCGCCTGCCCCGCTGCCACGGTGGTGACGGCGTGCCGGATGTCCTCGGCGCCGGCGTCCTTGGTGAGGAACCCACGGGCGCCTGCACGCAGGGCGGCGAAGACCCACTCATCGTCGGAATAGGTCGTCAGCACGACTACCCGTGCGCGGGCCCCGGAGCTGGTCAGCGCGTCGGTGGCCTCCACACCGTTGCGGTGGGGCATGTGCAGATCCATCAGCACGATGTCGGGGTCGAGGCGCTGAACCTGGCGGATGACGTCGTCGCCGTCGATCGCGACGCCGACGACCTCGATTCCGGGAAGCAGCCCGAGCAGCATGGCAAGCCCGTCGCGCACGACCTTCTGGTCGTCCGCGATGAGCACGCGCACGTCGCGCGGTTGCGCGTCGGCTGGTTCCGTGTCGGCTGGCTGCGTGTCGGGTGCTTGCGGGGGGGAGGCGTCGGACCGTCCCGCTGAGGTCATTGCTTTCTCCCGTCCCGACTCCACCGTCACGACCGGGTCACCGGCCTCCACCGTCACGACCGGGTCACCGGCCTCCACCGTCACGACCGGGTCACCGGCCCGCTCCGCCCGCGTGACCACAGCCACCACGGGCCGAGCCCATCAGAGCCCATCAGCGCCGACGACGCCAGCGAGCATGCACCCAGCAGCCCGGACCCGCACACGGAGCGGCACCCGCACACGGAGGGGCCGGCCGACGGCGGCGGAGCCGCCGGACGCGGCCCGATCCAGGGCACCCCGCGACGGAAAGGTGCACCGGATGCGGCGCCATCGGTGGATGTCCACCCTGCGGTGGAAGCTCCACCCCTGCGCCGATGCGCGTACGTCGGACAACTGGAACGGTGTTCGCATGAGCACCCGGTCCACCCCGCCCGACGGCCCGCCGCGGCCCCGTTCCACGTCCCGGTACCTGATCCCACTGGGCCTGGGCGTTCTCGTTGTCGTGGTGCTGGCGGCCGGTCTGGGCCCGGTCGGCTTCGGCGTCGGTGGCCGACCACTGCTGCTGACCATCGCATCGGCGGCGTATGCGGTCGCCGGGTACGCCTTCCTGCGCGGTGCATCGCCGGCACCGGCTTGGCTGCTGGTGACCGTGATGACGACGTCAATGCTCGTCATGCACATCGTCGACCCCGACGGCCCGGTGATCGCCCTGTTCCTGCTGGCCTCCTTCATTCCGCTCCGCCCGCCGCTGCAGGTCCCGACGGTGATCCTCGTCATCGGCACCGCGGCCTACAACCTCATCCAGCTGTTCGTGGCGTCCGAGACCCTGCTGCTCACGATCGGTACGGACGCGGGCGTGGTGTTCTTCTTCCTGGTGGGCTCGATGATGCGTCGGGAACGCGAACAGCGGGAGGAACTGGCCAGGCTGATGGCGGAGCTGGACGCGAGTCGGCGGGCCGAGCAGGCGGCCATCGTGGTCGCCGAGCGGGCGCGGCTGGCCCAGGAATTGCACGACGTGCTCGCACACACGCTGTCCGGGTTGGCGCTGCAGCTGGAGGGAGCGAATCTGTTGGCGACCTCCACGCCCGCCGATCCCAGGTTGGTGGACACCGTCAGGCGGGCGCATCAACTCTCCAAGAGCGGCCTGGCGGAGGCACGGCGGGCGGTGGGAGCGTTGCGGGGAGAGGCGTTGCCCGGTCCGGTGCAGATCGCCGACCTGGTCGCCGAGCACCGGCTGGCCAGCCGCGGTACCGCCGGCTTCGTCGAGACGGGCAGCCCGCTTCCGCTGTCCCCGGAGGCCGGGCTGGCGCTGTACCGGGCGGCTCAGGAGGCGCTGTCCAATGTGCGCAAGCATGCCGGCAACGCCGATGTCGATGTCGCGCTGACCTGGACCGATGACGACGTGACGTTGACGGTCGCCGATTCCGGCAGCGAGCAGGCCGTCGATCTCGGCGGATCCGGCTACGGGCTGGCCGGGATGATCGAGCGCGTGCGCGCCGTCGGCGGCCGGGTGGAGACCGCTGCGAGGGCCGGGCGGGGCTTCCGGGTGGTCGTCGTCGTGCCCGCTGCTCGCCGGTCCCCGGATCGGCCAACGCTGAGCGTGGCCGACAACCACTCGTGATGGCCGGACGTGTGCGCCGATCCCGGCGTCCGGCCGGGCCGTCCCCGGCGGCTGGTTCAGCGGCAAACCCGGTGGCCGGGCAGCTTCCCTCGCGCGACGGCCCCGCACGAGGCGAGGTGCAGCCGGTGGCGCGTCACGGTGAAGCAGTCCCGGCGCGCCGGCGGCCCGGACGACACGGGGGTTCCCGCCGACATCCGGGCCGCCGCAGCGTGATCGCCGTCGGGGTCCTGCTGGCGGCCCTCGCCGGGGCGTGCACTCCGGGTGGTGGCATGGACGCACCGACCGTCGATCCGACGGGCGCCCCGGTCGGCACGTGGAAGGTGATCACGCCGCCGGACATGGAACCGACCGCGCTGGCGACGGCCGGTGCAGTGCTGCTGGTCGGTGGTGCCACCGCGGCCGGCTCACCCGCCCTCGCGGCGCGCACCGGCGCGTCGTGGGAGCAGGTGCCCGTGACGCCGGTCAGTGGGTACGGGAAGCACGCCACCCTGGTGCACCTGGCCGCCGACCCGGACGGCGGGGTCATCGCCATCGGCACGGCCACCGGCGGGGCGCACCTCAATCCGCGGTGGACGGCGTGGATCGGCTCCATCGGCGGCGGGATCACCGAGGAGCCGCAAACCGTGGAGACGTTCGGCGGGCCGGATGCGGGTGGCATCACCGGGGTCACCGCCGGCGATGACCCACTGGTGGTCGGCACGTGGAGCGTCGGCGCCGGGGGACTGGCGGTCACGGCGTGGCGGCACGCCGGCGCCATCTGGCGGCGGGAACCCGCAGCGGGTGCGCTGTCCGGAACCGTCGACGCGCAGACGCCGCACGCGCCCGAGTCGGGAGACACGGGCCGCCGGGTCAGTCGGCAAATGCCGCCTGGATCACCGCGGCCTGCTCGACCTCGTGCACCCGTGCCGAACCAGCCGACGGAGCCGCCATCGCCCGGCGCGACGCCCGCCGGATGCCCTGCAGTCTGGGCAGCATCTCCGGCAGCGCCAGTGCGAGGAACGTCCAGGCGCCCTGGTTCGCCGGCTCCTCCTGCACCCACCGGAAGTCGGTGACCTGCGGGTAGGCGTCCAACACGTGACCGAGCTTGCGCCGCGGCACCGGGTAGATCTGCTCGAGCCGAACGATCGCCGTGTCGGTGATGTTGTTCTTCTTGCGGTAGGCATCGACCTCGTAGAACAGCTTGCCGCTGGTCAGCAGGACCTTGCGCACGGCCGACGGGTCCACCGACTGGTCGGCGATCACCGACTCGAACTTGCCGGCGGTGAAGTCCTCGACCGAGGACACCGCGGCCTTGTTGCGCAGCATGGACTTCGGTGTGAACACCACCATCGGGCGGTGGACGCCGTCCAGCACGTGCCGGCGCAGCAGGTGGAAGTAGTTCGCCGGGGTGGACGGCACGGCGATCGTCATCGACCCCTCCGCGCACAGTTGCAGGAACCGCTCGATCCGGCCCGAGGTGTGGTCCGGTCCCTGACCCTCATGCGCATGCGGCAGCAGCAGCACGACACCGGACTGCTGGCCCCACTTGGCTTCCCCGGACGACAGGTACTCGTCGATCACCGACTGCGCGCCGTTGACGAAGTCGCCGAACTGCGCCTCCCACATCACCAGCGCCTCCCGGTTCGCCACCGAGTAGCCGTACTCGAAACCGAGCGCGGCGTACTCCGACAGCGCGGAGTCATAGATCAGCACCCGCGCCTGATCCTCCGACAGCTGCTGTAGCGGGCGGAACTCGACGCCGCTCTTGTGGTCGATCAGCACGGAGTGCCGCTGCACGAAGGTGCCGCGCCTGGTGTCCTGGCCGGACATCCGGACCAGCCGGCCCTCCATCGCCAGCGACCCGATCGCGAGGAGTTCGCCGAACGACCAGTCGATCCCGCCATGGCGGGACATCTCCACCCGCCGGTCCAGCACCGACTTGACCCGGGGGTGGGGGGTGAAGCCGGGCGGGAACTGGACCGCCGAGTCGGCGACGCGGTGCACCAGGTCCGCGCTGATCTTGGTCTCCACCTTGGGCGGGATCGGCTGCTCGGCCTCCACCGACGGGGACGGTGCGGCGACCCCGCGTTCCAGCTCACGGACCTCGTTGAACACCCGCTCGAGCTGCTTGTGGTAATCGCGCAACGCCTCTTCGGCGTCCTCGGGCGACAGGTCACCGCGCCCGATCAGGGCCTCGGTGTAGATCCGTCGCACCGACCGCTTGCCGTCGATGATCTGGTACATCAGCGGGTTCGTCATCGACGGGTCGTCACCCTCGTTGTGCCCGCGGCGGCGGTAACACACCATGTCGATGACCACGTCCCGGCCGAAGGTCTGCCGGTACTCGACGGCCAGCCGGGCGACCCAGACCGCGGCCTCCGGGTCGTCACCGTTCACGTGGAAGATCGGCGCCTGGATCATCTTCGCGACGTCGGTGCAGTACTCACTGGACCGGGACATCTCCGGGGCGGTGGTGAACCCCACCTGGTTGTTGATGATCACGTGCAGGGTCCCGCCGGTGCGGTACCCGCGCAGCAGCGACAGGTTCAGGGTTTCGGCGACGACGCCCTGGCCGGCGAACGCGGCGTCACCGTGCAGGGCCACCGGCATGACCGTGAAGCCCTCCTCGCCGAGGTTGAGCATGTCCTGCTTGGCCCGGGCAACGCCCTCGAGCACCGGGTCGACGACCTCCAGATGCGAAGGGTTGGCGACCAGGGTGACGTCCACCTGACCATCGCCGAACGGGCGGATGTACTTGCCCTCGGCGCCCAGGTGGTATTTCACGTCACCGGACCCGTGGGCCTGGCCCGGGTCCATGTTGCCCTCGAACTCGCGGAAGATCTGCGAGTACGGCTTGCCGACGATGTTGGCCAGCACGTTGAGCCGGCCGCGGTGCGCCATCCCGATGACGACCTCGTCCATGCCGTACTCGGCGGCCTTGTTCAAGGCCGCGTCGAGCAGCGCGATGACGGTCTCGCCGCCCTCGAGAGAGAACCGCTTCTGCCCGATGTACTTGGTCTGCAGGAACGTCTCGAACGCCTCGGCACTGTTCAGCCGGCCGAGGATGTACTTCTGCTCCTCGACCGGTGGCTTCTCGTGCTTGACCTCGACGCGCTGCTGGATCCACTTGCGCTGCACCGGATCCATGATGTGCATGTACTCCACACCCACCGTGCGGCAGTAGGAGTCGCGCAGCACGCCGAGCACGTCGCGCAGCTTCATGAAGTCCTGGTCGTTGAAGCCGCCGACGGGGAATTCGCGGTCCAGGTCCCAGAGCGTGAGGCCGTGGGAGAGCACGTCGAGGTCGGGGTGCCGGCGCTGCCGGTAGTTCAGCGGGTCGGTATCGGCCATCAGGTGGCCGCGGGTGCGGTAGGCGTCGATGATCTCGAGCACCCGAGCGGTCTTGTCGACCGCGCCGTGTCGCCCGGAGTCCAGATCCTTGACCCAGCGGACCGGCTCGTAGGGGATGCGCAGCGAGGTGAAGACGTCGTCGTAGAACCCGTCCTCACCGATCAGCAGGCGGTGGACGCCTCGCAGGAACTCGCCGGACTCGGCACCCTGGATGACCCGGTGGTCATAGGTGGACGTCAGCGTCATGATCTTGGAGATGCCCAGGTCGGACAGCGTCTGGTCGCTTGCGCCCTGGAACTCGGCCGGGTACTCCAGTGAGCCGACACCGATGATGGCGCTCTGCCCGGACATCAGCCGAGGAACCGAGTGGTTGGTGCCGATGCCGCCCGGGTTCGTCAGTGAGATCGTGGTGCCGGCGTAGTCCTCGTTGGTCAGCGTGCCGGCCCTGGCCTTGCGGACCACCTGCTCGTACGAACTCCAGAACTGGGTGAAGGTCATCGTCTCGGCGTTGCGGATCGGGACGACGATGAGGTTCCGCCCGCCGCCCTTGGCCGGAAGGTCGATGGCCAGGCCCAGGTTGACGTGCGCGGGGGTGATGACCGAGGGCTTGCCGTCGACGATGCCGAAGTGCTTGTTCATGTTCGGGTGGTCGCCGATCGCCCGGACGATGGCGTACCCGATCAGGTGCGTGAACGAGATCTTCCCGCCGCGGTTCCGCTTGAGGAAGTTGTTGATCACGATCCGGTTGTCGGCCATCAACTTCGCCGGGACGGCGCGCACGGACGTCGCGGTCGGCACCTCGAGGGACGACGTCATGTTCTTCACCACGACGGCGGCGACGCCGCGCAGCGGCGTGCTGGTCAGGCCGCTGCCCTCGGCGTCGTGCGCGGCCTTCGCGGCCTTCGCGGCCTTCGCGGCCACCAGATCGTCGGGGGTCGCGGTGGTCCGCGGCGCAGAACGCGGCGCGGGCGCCGGGGCGTCGGTGGCTTCCTTGCCACCGGCACGGGCAGGTGCGGGGGCGGTCGCCGCGGCGGATGGTTTCGGTGCGCGGCTCTGCCCACCGGCATCGAGCGACCGGGGCGCCGTCGGGCCGCCGGTCGCCTGCCCCGCCTTCGTGCGGTTGGGCGGCGGTGGCGGCGGCGGAACGGTGCCGGGGCCCGTCGGGGTGGTCCGCGATGCGGTCTGCGTCGGTGCGGTTTGCGTCGAGTTGGTTTGCGTCGTGTTGGTTTGCGCCGTGTTGGTTTGCGTCGAGGTGGTCGGGTCTGCCATGGGTCTGCTCTGTGCCGATGCTCGGGAGGTCGGTGTGGTGCCCGGCGGCTGGCTGCGCGCGGCAGTCCCGGTGCCGGTGCCGTTGGCGGTGGACGCGCGGCCGGCGCCGGCCGGTGCACCGGCGTTACCGCCGTTGGTCGCTCCGGCTGCGCCTGCCGCACCGGCGCCGGACTGCGGACCAGCCGCCGGGCCACCGTTGCGGCCGCCGCCGTTCCCGGCGGTCGCGGCGACGCCGGCGACATGCTCGCTGGGACCGCGGCTCCCGGAACCGGTATCGGCGAAGAAGTCGCGCCAAATGGGGTCGACACTCGACGGGTCGGCGAGGAACTGCTGGTACTTCTCTTCGACGAACCAATCGTTGGGACCGAATTCGGGCACGGCTTTTGACGACACGGTCGCTCTCCGCCTGTTCTGTGCTGGGGGCTGAGTCAATCCAGGCTAAACCTCTTGTCCCTGCGAGGGTCGCGCGGTGACGTTGGTGTGCCCGACAATCCCCCGGCTGACCGGTTGATCCGCCGGTCGCGGTGCGGACGGCGGTGGTGCAGCGCGGGACGACAACATTGCTGCCTCGGCCGGGTGGTGCCGGTCACGAGCCAGGTGATGTGAGTGATCCGGCGACGGGTCGGGGACCGGGTCGCGCCGACGCGGGGGCGGGAAGCTCGGTGGCCCACCGGTTCGGAGTCCCGGTGTCGGTATCGGTGGCGGGGGCGAGGTCCGTCGCGGTGTCGCCCGGGGTGTCGCCCGGGGTGGCGCCCGGCGCGGCGGCCTCCGCGTACAGCCGGGCGTAGGCCCCGCGGCGGCGGAGCAGGTCGGCGTGCCGCCCGGTCTCCACCACCCGCCCGCGCTCCATCACCACGATGTTGTCGGCCCTGGCCGCCGTGGTCAGCCGGTGTGCCACGACGACGGTGGTCCGTCCCGCCGCCAACCGGTCGGTCGCGGCCAGTACCGCCGCCTCGGCGGCCGGGTCGAGCGCGGCGGTGGCCTCGTCGAGCAGCAGGATGTCCGGGTCCACCAACTCCGCCCTGGCGAGCGAGATCAGCTGCCGCTGGCCGGCGGAGAGGTTGCGGCCGCGCTCGTCCACGTGGTGCTGGAAGCGGCCTGGCAACGCGGCGATGGCATCTAGCGCGCCGACCGCGCGGGCGGCCGCCTCGACCTCGGCGTCGGTGGCCTCCGGCCGTCCGTACGCGATGTTGTTGCGCACCGTGCCGATGAACAGGTGCGGCTCCTGCGGCACCACCCCGAGCCGGCGCCGGTAGGCCCCCAGCTCGAACCGCCGGACGTCGGTGCCGTCCACCAGGACGGAGCCGGTGGTGGCGTCGTAGAACCGGGCAATGAGCTTGACCAGGGTGGACTTGCCGGCGCCGGTCGGCCCGACGACCGCGACCGTCTGTCCGGCGGCGATGTGCACGTCGACGTCGGTGAGCGCCGGCGAGGTGCCGTCGTCGGCGGTGGAGTACCGGAACCCGACCCGGTTGGCGATGATCGTGCCGGTCAGCGGAGGCACCGGGAGGGGGTGCAGTGCCTGCGGGGTCGATGTCGGAGTGTCCAGCAGCTCACCGATCCTGACCAGGCCGACCTGCGCCTGCTGGTAGGAGTCGAAGACCTGGGACAGCTGCTGGATGGGCTGGAAGAAGGAGTCCAGGTACAGCACGAACGCGATCAGCGTGCCCACCGTCATGGTGCCGGCGATCACCCGCAGCACGCCGGATCCGAGCACCGCGGCCGCCGCCAGCTCGGACAGCAGCGCGACGAACGGGAAGTAGATCGAGATGGCGGTCTGGGCGCGCATCCGGGAGCGGCGGTAGTCGTCGCTGCGGGCGGCGAAACCGTCAGCGTTGGCCCGTTGACGGCCCAGCGCCTGCGACACCCGCAGTCCTGCGACGTTCTCCTGCAGGTCGGCGTTGACGATGCTGACCTTCTCCCGCGCGTCGGTGTAGGCCTTGGTGGAGAAGCGCCGGAACGCGATGGTCGCCACCACGACGAACGGCAGCGCCAGGAAGGCGGTCAGTGCCAGGCCGAGGTCCATCGCCACCAGCACCACGGCGATGCCGAGGAAGGTCGCCAGCGAGACGACGGAGGTGACCAGACCCGTCTGCAGGAAGCTCGACAGTGCGTCGACGTCCGTCGTCATCCGGGTCATGATCCGGCCGGCCATCTCGCGTTCGTAGTAGTCCAGCCCGAGCCGCTGCAGGTGGGCGAACTCGCGGAGGCGCAATTGGTACAGCACGTTCTCCCCGGCCCGCCCGGCGACCGTCATCTGGAACCGCTGGATCAGGTAGTCGGCACCGACGACGGCCAGTGCGACCCCGGACGCTGCGAACACCACGGCGGCCGAGCCCGCCGAGACGCCGTTGTCGACGCCGTACCGGATCAGCACCGGCAGCATCAGGTTGGCCACCGCGTCCAGGGCGACCAGAACGAGCGCGACGACCAGCAGCCCGAGCACGGGGCGCAGGGTGCGCCGCAGCGAGAACTTGCGGGTGTCGGCGGGGATGTCCTCGGGTCGATCGGTGGCCGGCGGCAGGGCTTCGACCTGCGCCATCAGCTCCGGGGTTGCCGGGCCGGATCCGAGCATCCCGCTCCAGCCGCCCCCACCACCACCACCGCCGCCGCGACCGCCGATCCGGTTGGTACCGGCTGCGGCCAGTCTGGCCGTCCGCTCGGCCGCCGGCCCCGGTTCCCCGGATTCGGCGGCCGGCCAGAGTTCCCGCGTCACCCCGGTCGGTTCCGGCGTCACCCCGGTCGGTTCCGGCGTCACCCCGGTCGGTTCCGGCGTCACCCCGGTCGGTTCCGGCGTTACCCCGGCCGTTTCGCCGGTCGCGAGGTCGCTCGTCGTCGAGAACGGCGCCGCGGCGCCGTCGGCGGCCGGTCCACCGTCCGGCGCGTCTGCAAGCTCACCTCCCAGCAGGTACCGGTACGGCGCGCAGCGCGCGGCGAGGTCCTCGTGGGTGCCGACATCGACGACGGCGCCCTTCACCACCACCGCGATCCGGTCGGCGAGCGCGAGCGTGGACCGCCGGTGGGCGATCAGGACGGTCGTGCGGTCGGCGGTGACCCGGCTCAGGGTGGCGTGGATGGCGGCCTCGGTGACCGGGTCGACGGCGCTGGTCGCGTCGTCCAGCACCAGCACCCTCGGGTCGGTCAGCAACGCCCTGGCCAGCGCCAACCGCTGGCGCTGGCCACCGGACAGGGTCAGGCCGCGCTCGCCGATGACGGTGTCGTACCCGTCCGGCAGCGCCTCGATGAAGTCGGCTGCCTCTGCACCGACCGCTGCCGCTCGGATCTCCTCCGCGGTGGCCTCCGGCCGGCCGTAACCGATGTTGGCGGCGATGGTGTCGGAGAACAGGAACGCCTCTTCGAAGACGACCCCGACGGTGGACCGCAGGTCCGCCATCGCGACGTCGCGCACGTCGACCCCGCCGACCCGGACGGTGCCGAACTGCGGGTCGTAGAAGCGAGGCAGCAGCAGGGAGATCGTGGACTTGCCGGACCCGGACGCGCCGACCAGGGCCAGGGTCGACCCCGCCGGGACGTCCAGGTCGAACGACCGCAGCACCGGGTCCTCCGGTGTGTAACCGAAGTGCACGCCGTCGAACATGACGTCCACCGGGCCCGGCGGCAGCGACGTCGGATCCGGTCGTTCGGTGATCACCGGTAGCGAATCGATGATCTCCAGCACCCGTTCCACCGATGCCCGCGCCTGCTGACCGAGCACCAGCAACATCGTGAGCATCCGGGTGGGCGCAACCAGTTGGGCGAGGTAGAGCGTGAACGCCAGGAACGTCCCCAGCGAGATGGCGCCGATCAGCGCCAGGTACCCGCCGAGTGCCAGCACCCCGACCTGGCCCAGCGCGGTCAGCGCCTGCAGCGCGGGGCTGATCTTGGCGGTGAGCCGGACGGCGCGCATGCGGTGCGCGAACAGGTTGCGCGCGCCCGACCGGAGCCGGCCCAGCTCGCGGTCCTCCTGGCCGAATCCCTTGACCACCCGGACGCCGGTGACGTCCTCCTCGACGATCTCGGCGACCTCGGCCGCCGCCTGCTGTGCCGCCCAGGTGGCGGGGAACAGCACGGTGCGGGTGGCCCTGGTAACGATCACCACCGCCGGCACCACCAGCAGCGCCATCACGGTGAGCAGCGGCGAGAGGAACAGCATGATCACCAGTGACGCGACGAACAGCACCACCTGTCCCGCCGCCAGCGGCACCATCGCGAGCAGCGACTGCACCATCTGCAGGTCGCCGGAGGCCCTGGACACGACCTGACCGGTGCGCAGCCGGTCCTGACCGGACCCGTCGAGCCGCTGCAGTGCGCCGAAAACGTCCTGGCGCATGTCGTGCTGCACGTCCAGGGACAGCCGTCCGCCCGCCCACCGGCGCAGGAACGAGGACCCGAACCGGATCAACGCCAGCGCGACCAACCCGGCGATCACCCAGCCCAGGTTGGTGGTGACCCCGGCGGTGGCGTCGTCCACGGCGATCTGGGTCAACAACGGGGTGAATGCGCCGAGGCCGACGCCGCCGAGCGCGGCGACCGCGGCGAGCACCGTGATCACCGGGTGTCGCCAGCAGTACCCCCACAGCCGGCGCAACCACCGGGGCCGTTCGGCCGGTTCGACGGTCGCCGCGGAAGCCTTGACGGGCTGCCGGTTCCGGCTGTCGGCGGTGGCGCCGGCCGGACCGGCGGAGGTGGACGTGGACGGTGGCACGAGCCCACGGTAGACGCGCCGACCGACAGCCCTGCCGCGCTCGGCGCCGCCGCCCGATCGGCCGACCGCGGCACCGGCAGTGCGCGCGGCGTGTCCCCCGTGTCGGTTCTGGGCAGAGCGCGCCGGGCCCGTCCCCGATCGCCATGTCGGGGTTGTCCCGGAGTCCGACGAACGCACGGACGTGACAGGCTGGCCCGGTGGTGGAAGCGGTGGCGGCGCAGGGAGCCGGTCGTCCGTGGTGGCGGCGACGCAAGGTGTGGCTGCGCGTCCTCCGCGACCTGGTGTCCCTCGTGCTCGCCGGGGTGCTGCTGGTGTGGGGGCTGCCCAAGGTGGCCGGCGTCGGCTGGGTGGAGATCGTCGAACCGTTGAGCCAGGTCAATCCGGCTGCGCTGGTGTTGCTCGCCCTGGTGCAACTGACCGCTCTGCTGGCGTTCACCTTCACCATCACCGGGGCGCTACCGGGCATCTCGCATCGGCAGGCGCTCACCGTCAACCTGGCCGGGTCGCTGGTGGCGAACACGCTGCCATTCGGCGGCGCCCTGGGCATCGGGGCGACCTATGCGATCTGCCGGTCCTGGGGCTTCGGCCGTGGGGCGATCGGCATCTCGATCCTGCTGGGCGGCGTGTTCGCCACCGCCGGCAAGGTGCTGCTGCCGATGGTCGGGCTGGCCGCGCTGCTGCTGCAGGGCGGGCACATCAGCCCGGCCGTCCGGGACGCCGCCGTCGTCGGGGTGTTGACGCTCGTCGCGGTGCTGGTGGTCTTCCTGACCGTGATGGTGAGCAGCCGGGCCGCGCACGCGGTCGGGCGGGCGCTGGAGGTGGCCGCCGAGGCCGTCCTGAAGCTGTTCGGCAAGCCGCGCCGATTCCATTGGGAGGAGGCCTTCGCCGGCCTGCGGGACCAGACCCGTGACGTGCTGCGCACCGGCTGGCTGACGATGACCCTCGGCACCCTGGGCTACTTCACCATCTACTTCGTGCTGTTCTGGCTGTGCCTGCACATCGTCGGGTTGGTCATCGGCGTCGGCACCCTGCTCGCGGCCTTCGCGTTGGGCCGCCTACTGACCTCGGTGGCGGTCACCCCGGGCGGCCTCGGGGTCGTCGAGGCGGGATCGGTGGCGTTACTGGTTGCCATGGGCGCCGATCCGGCACAGGCGGCCGGCGGCGTGCTGCTGTTCACAATCTTCACGCACGTGATCGAGATCCCGTTCGGCATCGCTGCCTGGCTGGTGTGGTTCTGGGGGCGCGGGAAGAGGACGGCTGAGACGGCGTCGATCGCCCCGGGCGGGGCGGCCCCGGATCAGCCGGCACCGGACCCCCGTGCACCCGGTACCGATGCACGCGGCACCGATGCACGCGGCACCGCTGCACCCGGCACCGCTGCACCCGGCACCGCTGCGCGCGGCACCGGGGTGCAGAGCAGCGCGGCAGGCGGTGCTGCACGGGGCGCCACGGCGGGTGCCGACGTCGGTGTGACGGTGCCACACCGCACTCGCGGCGGCCCGACCCCCGGCGCCGGAGCCGGTGCCGCCGGCTGACCGCACCGCCACCCGCGCGGCGCCTCAGAAGGTGTCGAACACGTCCCGGAGCCGGGGCCGGGCCGCGCGCTCGGCGGCGGGTACCTGCTGCCGGAACCACTCCCGGCCGAACGCCAGCCGGAACAGCGGCCCGGGGAGGCGAACGAACACCCCGAGCGTCCGCGGGCCGCCGTCCGCGGTCGCCTGGCTGGCGTGCGCGCGCATCGACGCCCGCCGCTGCCGGTGCTGCGCCCGCACGTCGATGCAGTGGGTGATCTCCGCCGACGCCGAATACGCGCTCCGCCACGGCGTCAGGTCCACCCTGCGGGAGCGGGGCAGCAGCCGGTTGATCAACCGCGCCGCGGAGAGCAACCGATCACGCGGCACCGTCGCCTGGAGCAGCACCGGCGTCCCGGCCAGTTGCGCCGCGGCGCCGCCGACGGCGTGGACGGCCAGATGGTCCGGGTGCCCGTAGCCGCCGCGCGCGTCGTAGGTGGTCAGCACATCGGCCCGCTCCTGAGTCAGGATCTCCGCCACCCGGGCCGCAACCTCACCGGTGTCCGCGTCGGCCAGCCGCGGCGGTCGGCCCGCCGGCGGCGGCGGCGTGGGGTGCTCGGCCAGCCCCGAATCGGCATAGCCCAGCACCTCGGTGCGGTGCACCCGCAGCGCCGCCGCCGACCGCTCCAGCTCGCGTCGACGGAGCGCGCCGAGCTGTCCGTCGGCGCGGAACTCCGTGGCCGCCAGGCCGGCCTCACCAGCTGTGGCCACGATCAGCACCACCCGGTGACCGGCCGCTGCGAGCTTCGCCATCGTCCCGGAGGTGAGCAGTGCCTCGTCGTCGGGGTGGGCGTGGAAGAAGACAACCGTGTGCGGCACCGGGCTAGCATGTCGCAGGGTCCGGAAGGGGCCGGCGGGAGGCGGTGGGGCGGTGCGGGTCGCGCACGTTTCCGATTGCTTCGTACCCCGGCTCGGCGGTATCGAGATGCAGGTCAACGACCTCACCCGGCGGCAGCGGGAGATCGGTCTCGAGCCGGCGGTGCTCACCGCGACTCCGCTGCCCAGGCGGATGCGGGGCCGGCAGTTCCCCGTCCCGGTGCACCGTTTCGGGATCCCGCTGCCCGCCGAGATCGCCAACAACCCCGTGCCGTCGCTGCCGCTGCGCAAGGCGCTGCGGGCCGGTCATTACGACGTCGTGCACGTGCATGCCGGTGTCGGCTCGCCCTTCGCCGCGGCGGGTGTGCGGGTGGCGCTGGAACTGGGCCTCCCGGTGACCGTGACGGTGCACTGCCTGCCCGCCTCGTTCCGGCTGCCGTCCATCCTGGTGCCGTGGACCACCCCGGCGATCGCCCGGCGGATCGCCCTCACCGCCGTCAGCGAGGCCGCTGCCGCACCGTTGCGCGAGCGGACCGGGACCACGGTCACCGTGGTGCCCAACGGGTTGGACCCGCACGAGTGGGCCACCTCACCGCCCACCGGGGACGCCGCCGAGCGGAGTCCTTCCGGTGTGCATGCGGTGGCCACCATGCGGCTGTCGGTCCGCAAGCGGCCGCTGCCACTGCTGGCGGCGGTGCTGGCCGCCCAGCAGCAACTCGGCCCGACCGTCACGCTGCGGCTGTCGGTGTTCGGCGACGGCAAACTGGCACCGCGGATGCGGCGTTTCCTGGCCCGCCACCGCATGCAGGACACGGTCACGCTGGCCGGTCGGGTCGACCGCGGCCAGCTCAAGGACATCTACCGCAAGGCCGATCTGTTCATCGCGCCCGCTTTCCTGGAGTCCTTCGGCATTGCCGCGTTGGAGGCCCGCTGTGCCGGCCTGCCGGTGGTTGCCATGCGCGGCACCGGGATCACCGAGTTCGTCGCCGACCGCACCGAGGGTCTGCTGGCCGATGGCGACGCCGGCCTCACCGCCGCACTGGTCGAGCTGGCCAAGGACGTGACCCTCCGGACGTCCATCGCCCGGCACAACCGGACCACCGCGCCACCCACCGCATGGCCGGCCGTGCTGGAAAGGGTGAACCAGGAATACGCCAGGGCGATATCGATCCGCCGGGCGCTGAGCGGGTCCACCGGCTCCCCGGACGGTTGACGCGCGACAGGAAGACGTCCGCGCGCACGCGCGCGGCCGGCGATGACAGCACGCAGGAAGGTTCGGTGACGGGGTGACAACGGCTGACGTCGTGGTCGTCGGAGGCGGCCACAACGGTCTGGTGGCAGCGATTCTCGCCGCCGACTCGGGCTTGCGGGTGACGCTGCTGGAGAAGGCGGCGCACCCCGGCGGGGCCACCGTCGGGGACGCCCTGTTCCCGCCGCACCCCGCCCGGGTCAGCCGGTACGCGTACCTGGTCGCGCTGATGCCGCAGGAGCTCATCACCCGCCTCGGTATCGACCTGACCTTCGCATCCCGGGCCGTCTCCTCGTACACGCCGGTGGTCCGCAACGGTGCGCCGTCCGGCCTGCTGGTGGAACGCGATCCGGGACCGGCGACGGAGGATTCGTTCCGGGAGATCACCGGGTCCGGCTCGGAATACCGCGCGTGGCAACAGTTCTACGGCGAGATGCACGCCATGGCGCAGGTGCTCTCGCCCCTGCTCACCGGCCCGCTGCCCCGTCGGGCGGTGGTCCGCGACGCGGTGATCGCCGCCGCCGGCGAACGGATCTGGACCGACGTGGTGGAGCACCCGCTGGGGGAGGGGATCGTCCGGCGGTTCCAGGACGACACGGTGCGCGGTGTGGTCGCCACCGACGGCCTGATCGGAACCTGGACCTCGCTGTTCGGTCCGGAACTGCTGGCGAACAGGTGCTTCCTGTACCACCTGATCGGCCGGGGCACCGGCGAGTGGCTGGTGCCGGTCGGCGGGATGGGGGCGGTCAGCGACGCGCTGGTGCGGCGGGCGCGCGAATTGGGCGTCGACCTCCGCTGTGATGTCGAGGTTTCCGCCGTGCACGAGACGGCCAACGGCGTGACGGTGCTCGGATCATGCGGCGGTGAGCCGGTCGAGATCCCCGCCGGTCACCTGATGGCCGCGGTCGGCCCGGCGGTCGTCGACCGGTGGCTGGGGCGGGAGCCGGTGCTGCCCACCGGGGCCCAGATCAAGATCAACATGCTGCTGAACCGCTTGCCGGCGTTGGCGTCCGGAATCGATCCGCGGACGGCGTTCGCCGGCACGATGCACCTGGAGGAGGGCTTCTGGGACCTCGAGGCGGCCTACGCGACGACGGCAGGCGGGAGCCTGCCCGCCGTCGTTCCCGGTGAGGTGTACTGCCACTCGCTGACCGATCCGTCGATCCTCACTGGGTTCCCGGGCGCGACGCTCACGTTGTTCGGCCTGCACACGCCGGTCGAGCTGTTCCGCGACGACCCGCAGGGCAGCCGGACGCGCGCGGCGGAGGCCGCGTTGGTCGCGTTGCAGCATCACCTGGCCGAGCCGTTGCTGGACTGCCTGGCCACCGGTGCCGACGGGCAGCCGTGCCTGGACATCGCCTCACCGCTGGATCTCGAGTCGAGCCTGGGCATGCCTGGCGGCAACATCTTTCACGACGACCTCAGCTGGCCATGGCTCGCGGACGGTTTCGCGGTGGACAGTCCGGCCGAGCGGTACGGCGTCGACATCCCGGGCAGCAAGCGGATCCTGCTGGCCGGCGCAGGCTCCCGGCGCGGCGGCGGGGTGTCCGGGCTGGGCGGTGCGGCGGCCGTCGATGCGCTGCTCGAGATGACCGGCCAGGCATCGCGATAGCGTGACCGCTGACCGGCGGCAGCGGGCCACCGGAACCGTCCCCAGGAGCCTGGATGACCGACATGCCCCCCGACGCCGCCGGATCGACCGAGGTCGACCGGGCCTTCCTGGCGGCAGCGGTGCGGGCCGCGCAGCAGGGCTATGCCGAGGGCGGCATCCCGATCGGGGCGGCGCTGGTGGTCGACGGCGGGGTGCTCGCGACCGGCTGGAACAAGCGGGTCCAGTTCGGCAGCGCGATCCGGCACGGCGAGACGGACTGCCTGGAGAACGCCGGCCGGCTGCCGGCCACTGTCTACGCGAGGTCGACGATGGTGACGACGCTGTCGCCGTGCGACATGTGCACCGGCGCCATCCTGCTGTACAAGATCCCACGGGTGATCATCGGCGAGAACCGGACGTTCTACGGCGGCGAGGACCTGCTGCGTGAGCGTGGCGTCGAGGTCGTCGTGCTCGACGACCAGGAGTGCATCCGGATGATGACCGACTTCATCCGGGCCCGGCCGTCACTGTGGAACGAGGACATCGGGCTTCCGGACTGAGCCGGTCGGCACCGGTCGGCCGCGACTGCTGCGGACCAGGTCTCAGCCGGTGAGCGTGTCCAGCCACAGGGCCGCATAGCCCCGGGCGTCGACGTGCACCGCGACATCCACCAAGGTGGGCGTGATGGTCTCCAGGCCGCCGGCCGGGTCGTGTGCGGGGTCGCGGCGGTCCACCACGGTCTGGCCGCGGGTGCAGCCGTGCCCGGTCTCCACCCGCACCGGCCAGCGGTGTGTGGTGAGCCCGGCCGGATCCACCATGGCGCAGACGGTGCCGGCATCGCCGATGGTGACCGCGTCGGCGGATTGCTTGTCGCACATCGCGGCGATCAGCGCCCCGGCGAGTTGGCACGCCGGGTCGAGGCGGTCCCGCAGGCGGGCGGCGTCGTCCCGGTCGACCAGCACATGCTCGAAGACGTCCAGGCCGTACATCGTCACCGGGATGTCCAGGTCCCGCATCGCGGCCAGCGCGATGCCGGCGGCCTCCGGGTCGTGGAAGACATTGAATTCGGCGACGGCCGTCATGTTGCCCACCGAGGCCGACCCGCCCATGAAGACCACCCGCTCGATGCCCGCGGCCACCTCCGGATGGCTGCGCAGCAGCAGGGCGATGTTGGTCAGGGGTGCCGTGGCCAGCAGGGTGATGGTCTCCCCGGTGCCCACCGCGGCGAGCAGTTCGTGGCGCAGCAGGTCCACCGCGGACCGGTCACTGCCGCGCCGGTCCGACGGCCGGGAGAAACCGGCCAGCCCGTCACTGCCGTGGAACTGGCCGTTGTCCGGCGCCGTGGTCAGCAGCGGCGCCGCCGCACCCCGGGCGACCGGGATGTCGCCGGCGCCGGCCGCGTCCAGCACGTAGCGGGTGTTGGCCACCACCTGGTCGACGCCTGTGTTGCCGGCCACACAGGTCACCGCACGCAGGTCGACGGCGGGCGAGCGGACCGCGAACATCAGGGCGAACGCATCGTCGATGCCGGTGTCACAGTCGATGATGGCGGGGATGGGCGTCACGGCCGCGCGCCGTGCAGGGCCGCCCGCATCCGGCGGTACCTGCGCACCCGCATCGTGGCCAGCACGGCCACCACCACCGCGCAGATCAGCGGCACGCTCCACCAGATCAACGGCGCCTGAAAAGTGATCACCATGCACAGCGAGAAGAACCCGAGCATGATGCCGCCGAGCATGACGTTGCTGGAGGCCGGTACGGATGACATGGCGACCAGCCTGCCACCCGTGCGCACCGCTGTTCACATCGCGTAAGCTACTGGCGAGTAACTTAGCGCTGTCGCCGTGCTTTCCCGCCCGTTCGCCGCTGCGGAAAGAGGGCATGATGGTTCGGCCGGTGGACGGCGAATCCGACGGTTTGACACTCGCCCGTGTCGGCGAGTCCTACGGAGAGGTGTGACCCGGCGATGAACATCGCGGTGTTGATCAAGCAGGTACCCGATACCTGGTCGGAGCGCACGCTGCGCGAGACCGACTGGACGCTGGACCGGGACGCGGCCGACGCGGTGATCGACGAGATCGACACCCGCGGCGTCGAGACTGCGTTGCAGCTGGTCGAGAAGCACGGCGGCACAGTGACTGTCGTCACGATGGGTCCCGAGCGCGCCACCGAGGCGCTGCGCAAGGCGCTGGCCATGGGCGCTGACGAGGCCGTGCACATCAGCGATGACGGTCTGGCCGGTTCCTGCGCACTGCAGACGTCCGCCGCGCTGGCCGCGGCGATCCGCCCGCTGGCACCGGACCTGGTGATCGGCGGCAACGAGTCCACCGACGGGCGCACCGGTTCGGTGCCGTCGATGCTGGCCGAGCGGCTCGGCATGCCGCAGATCACCTCGATCAGGTCGCTGGACATCGACGGCGGGAGCCTGCGCGCGGAGCGGGTCAAGGACGGTGGCTACAGCGAGGTGACCGCGACGCTGCCCGCGGTCATCTCGGTCACCGAGAAGATCAACGAGCCGCGCTACCCCGGCTTCAAGGGGATCATGGCGGCGAAGAAGAAGAAGGTCGCGACCCTCGGCGTCGCCGATCTGGGCCTGGATCCGTCCAGCACCGGCCTGGCCAACGCCTCGACCGCCGTCGTCGACGGTGCGCCGCGGCCACCTCGCCAGGGTGGCGAGAAGATCACCGACGACGGCACCGGCGGCACCCGGATCGCGGAGTTCCTGGCCGCGCAGAGGTTGTTGTGACGACCGCGCCCGCCGCCCGCACGCTGACCGAAACAGCCGAAACCACAAGCCGAAACCACAGAGGGAAGCTAGCGATGTCAGAGGTTCTGGTACTCGTCGAGCAGTACGACGGCGTGGTGGCCAAGGTGACCGGCGAGATGCTGACCGCGGCCGCAAAGCTCGGCACGCCGGCCGCTGTCGTCGTCGGCAAGCCCGGCACCGGGGAGTCGCTGGCCGGAGAACTCGGCGCGCTGGGGGCGGCCACCGTGTACGCGGCGGAGGCGGACGAGGCCGCCGGGTTCCTGGTGACCCCGGCGGTCGCCGGCCTGGCCGCCGCTGCGGCGGCCGTCTCGCCGGCGGCCATCCTGATCCCGTCCACGATCGAGGGCCGGGAGATCGCCGGCCGGCTCGCCGTCCGGCTGAACTCGGGGCTGATCGCCGACGCGGTCGACGTCGAACTCGTCGACGGCACCGTGGTGGCGACGCAGTCCGTCTTCGGCGGCGCCTACACGGTGCGATATCGGGTCACCGTCGGCACGCCGATCATCTCGATCCGACCCGGCGCCGTCGAGGCGGCTCCGGCACCCGCTGCGGTGAAGGTGGTTCCGCTGGGGATCAGCGTAAATCCGGCGGTGTCGGCCGTCGTCGTCGCAGATCACCCGGAGCCGGTGGGCGACCGCCCGGAGCTCAACGGAGCGGCGGTGGTGGTGTCCGGTGGCCGCGGCGTCGGGTCGGCGGAGAACTTCCGGATCGTGGAGGAGGTCGCGGACGCGATGGGCGGTGCCGTCGGTGCCTCCAGGGCGGCCGTGGATTCCGGCTATTACCCGCACCAGTTCCAGATCGGCCAGACCGGGATCAGCGTCTCGCCGCAGCTCTACGTGGCCCTGGGCATCTCGGGGGCGATCCAGCACCGCGCGGGCATGCAGACCTCCAAGACGATCGTCGCGGTCAACAAGGACGCCGATGCGCCGATCTTCGAGATTGCCGACTTCGGGGTGGTCGGCGACCTGTTCGCCGTGGCGCCGCAGCTGGCGCAGGCGGTGCGGGAACGCAAGGGCTGACGTACCGGCGGGACGCGCCCTGCCGGGGCGCGCCCCGCCGGGGCGCCCGTCATCACGCGCTCAGGGTCAACGACCGCACTCGGTCAGGCAGCCGCCGGCCCCGGTGACCCGATCCGGATCAAGTTGCCACTGCGGTCCACCACCGCGAACTCGCGCAGGCCGTAATCGGTGTCGAACGGCGGGACGATCCGGCTGCCCGTCGCCGGGTCGGGAGTGAGCTTGTCCGCCCACTCCCGGTACAGCGCCTCGACGTCATCGACGTAGGCGTAGCAGCTGAACGCCGTGGTCAGCGGGTCGACGTCCGGGTCGAGGTAGAAGTGCAGCTGCAGGCCGCCCCGGCCGATGATGAGGTAGTTCCACTTCTCCGGTGCGGCGCCGCTGTTCACGAAGCCGAGCGCCTCGTACAGAGTCAGCGTCTCGCGCAGGTTCCGGCTGGGCAGGATGGGCACCGTCCGTTCCGTCATCGCACGAGGCTAGATATCCCACGGCTGCAACTTGTCAAGCAGCCTGTGCGATCGGGGTCGGCCAGGCGGTCTGCTCGTCGTATTCGTTGTGATGGCGCAGGCAGCCGTGCAGGATTCCGACCAGTCGGTTACCCAGTGCCCGCAGGGCTTGGTGGTGGGTGTTGCCGCGGGCCCTGTGTTCGTCGTAGTAGGCACGCGCCCCCGGGGAGGCGCTGAGTGCGCAGAACGCCTGCTGGTAGAGCGCATCTCCGAGGCGCCGATTGCGGGTGTGTCTGGCGAGCACGACCCGGCTCTTCCCGGACGTCTTGGTGACCGGTGCCATCCCGGAGTAGTTCTTCCTGGCTCGGGAATCGTTGTAGCGCTGGGGATCGTCGCCGAACTCGGCAAGCACCCGGGCACCGAGGATCTCCCCGAGCCCGGGCTGGCTCAGGTAGATCTCAAAGTCCGGGTGCCGGCCAAAACCCTCACTCACCTGCTCGGCCAGCACATCGACTTGCCGGGACAGCTCGGCCAGCACCGCGACCAACGCGGCGGTGCTCGCCGCGTACGCGGGCACCACTCCTGGTCGGGCCGTCAGTTGCTCGGTGTGCAGCGCGGCCACGATCCGCTCCGCGGCGGCGTGGTGATTGCGTTGCCGTCCCGCTCGGCGCAGCACCGTGACCACCCGGGTGGTGGTCAGTCGCTTGCCCTGGTCCGGGCTGGGTGCGGCGGCCAGCACGGCAAGTGCGTCCCGACCGGTCAGGTCGTCGCCGAAGGCGAGCAGCGCCGCGGGGTAGAACTCCCGCAGCATCGATCGCAGCATGTTCGCCTGCCGCTGCCGCGACCAGATCATGCTCTGATGGGCCCTGGCGAGCACCTTGACGTGTTCGGCGATATCGCTGTCACCTGCGACGGGCCGGTGATGCGCCCGGTCCAGTCGCACCAACTCGGCAAGGACGTGCGCATCACCCGGGTCGCTCTTGGACCCCGATGTGCCGTGTCGCTCCCGATACCTTGCTGCCTGCAACGGGTTCACCGCGTACACCGTGTACCCGGCGGCGATCAACGCCTGCACCCAAGGACCGCGGTCGGTCTCGATGCCGATCACTACCTCCGACGGGTCAGCGTCCTCAGGCAAGTGATCAGCGATCAACGCGTGCAAACCGGCCAGCCCCGTCACGCCCTCGGGAAACCGCTTCCGGCTCAGCCGGCGGCCCTCGTCGTCGACGAGGTCGACGTCGTGGTGGTCTTCAGCCCAGTCATCACCCACGAACAGCACCTGGCGTCCTCCTCACGCCGCAGGAACATCGGCGAGCCACGAGGAGACCGGGTGCGACCTAATGGATCAGTGCTCACAACGGCACGACATCCCACCAGCCCTGCAGACTCCTCACCCACCGGCGCGGGACACGATCTAGCCCTAGGCGTCAGACGCCGGGTCCAACCAGTGTTCACCGCGCCAGCGGCTCGGACAGCAGACTGGCATAAGCCCGCCTGTTGCACCCCCATTAGGCCCTTCCCGCCGGAGCAGGGTGGCGTCGAAGGGGGCATTGCGCAGCGGACCGTCACTGGTGGTCGCCAACGGGCTGTCCTGGCTCGACGTGGTCATCCTGGACGGCGGCGACGCAGACCCGGAGGTACTCCCGCTCCCGCACGGCTGATCGTCAGCCTCGGTGCCCCCGCCGGCGCCGACGGCGGCGCGTCCCCGCGTCGGGTTCACGTGGCCTGTCCGGGCCGTGCTCAGACCGACCTCACGTCGGCCCGGGGCACGGGCAACCAACCGCGATTGGGTTCCCGGCGAGAGGGCACCTACCCTCAATGGCGATGACGTATCTCGATCATGCCGCCACCACCCCGGTCCTGCCGGAGGTGGTCGCCGCCATGTCGCAGGCGATGTCGATGACCGGCAACGCCTCGTCGCTGCACAGCTCGGGTCGTGCCGCACGCAGGCGGGTCGAGGAGGCCAGGGAAAGCATTGCCGTGGCGCTCGGCGCACGGCCGAGTGAGGTTCTGTTCACCTCGGGCGGCACGGAGTCGGACAACATCGCCGTTGCCGGCATCTTCCGCGCCCGCCGGCGCGCCGATCCGGCACGTCACCGGATCATTGCCGCCGCCGTCGAGCACCACGCGGTGCTGGACACCGTGGAGTTCCTGGTCGAACAGGAGGGCGCGACGGTCAGCTGGCTGGAGGTCGACGACTTCGGCCGGGTGCACGCCGACACGCTGGCCGCCGCGATCGCCGAGAACCCGTCGGACGTCGCGGTGATCAGCGTCATGTGGGCGAACAACGAGGTCGGCACGGTCAACCCGATCCGGGAGCTCGCCGCGGTCGCCCGGGGGTACGGGATCCCCTTCCACACCGATGCCGTCCAGGCGCTGGGGCAGCTCCCGGTCGACTTCACGCAGAGCGGGACGGACGCGCTGACGGTGACCGGACACAAGGTGGGTGGCCCGACCGGGACCGGCCTGCTGCTGCTGCGCCGGGAGGTGCCGGTGGTGCCGCTGCTGCACGGCGGGGGGCAGGAACGCGGCGTGCGGTCCGGGACCCTCGACGTCGCCGGCATCGTCGGCCTCGCCGTTGCCGTGCAGAACGCGGTCGACCATCGTGCCGAGCGCGCTGCCCTGTACACGGAGCTGCGGGATCGGCTGATCGGTGCGGTCGTCGCACTGGTCCCCGACGTGCTGGTGTCCGGTGACCCGGGGCAGTCGCTCGTCGACGGGGCGCCCTCGCGGCTGCCGGGCAACGTGCACTTCCGTTTCCCCGGCTGCGAGGGCGACTCGCTGCTGATGCTGCTCGACGCCAACGGCATCGAGTGCTCCACCGGATCGGCCTGCACGGCCGGCGTCGCGCGCCCGTCGCATGTGTTGCTGGCGATGGGTGTCGACGAACGGGCCGCCCGGGGGGCGCTGCGTTTGTCGTTCGGTCACACCTCCGGCCCGGCCGATGTGGCCGCCGTCGCAGAGGTTCTCGGGCCGGTGGTCGAGCGGGCCCGCCGGGCAGCGCTGGCCGGCGCCCGGCGCCGATGACCCGCCCCGTGGTGATGGTTGGCCGGGCACCGAAAGCGATTGGCGGCACGCCGTCGCCGGTCCCGGTCGCCCCGACCTGCTCCTGCTGCACCGAGCGGAACGAGTGATGCGGGTGCTGGCCGCGATGAGCGGCGGGGTGGATTCCGCGGTGGCCGCCGCACGGGCCGTCGACGCCGGTCACGACGTCACGGGTGTACACATGGCGCTGTCCAGGAACCCGGGCACGCTGCGTACCGGGTCGCGTGGTTGCTGCACCGTCGAGGACGCGTTCGACGCGCGTCGGGTCTGCGACCTGCTCGGCATCCCTTACTACGTTTGGGATTTCAGCGAGGACTTCCTCGACGACGTGGTCGCGGACTTCCTCGCCGAGTACTCGGCGGGCAGGACCCCGAACCCGTGCCTGCGGTGCAACGAGAAGATCAAGTTCGCCGCCCTGCTCGACCGGGCGATCGCCCTGGGCTTCGATGCCGTCGCCACCGGCCACCACGTGCGGATGCGGGACGGGATCCTGCACCGCGCCGTCGATCCGGCCAAGGACCAGTCCTACGTGCTGGCGGTGTTGACCGCGGATCAGTTGGCGCACAGCATGTTCCCGCTCGGAGATCTGACCAAGCAGCAGGTGCGCGAGGAGGCGGCCCGTCGCGGATTCGCGGTGGCGGCCAAGCCGGACTCGTACGACATCTGCTTCATCCCGGACGGCGACACCCACGGCTATCTGGTCGACAAGCTGGGCGCCAGAACGGGTTCGGTGGTGGACGCCGAGTCCGGCGAGGTGCTCGCGCAGCACGACGGCTTCTTCGCGTACACCATCGGCCAGCGGAAGGGCCTCAATCTGCAGCGGCCGGCCCGGGACGGGCGGCCGCGGTACGTGCTCGGGATCGAGCCGGCGACCGGGACCGTGACGGTCGGCCCGGCGAGTGGCCTGGACGTGGGCGTCATCACCGCCGAGCGGGTCGTGTTCTCCCGCGGTGAGCCGCCAGGGTTCCCGCTCCGCACCGTCGCACAACTCCGCGCGCACGGCGGCACGGTCCGCGGCTCCGCAGACCTGGTCGACGGGCGACTGCGGGTGGTGTTCGACGAGCCGGTCCGCGGCGTCGCCGCCGGGCAGACGGTCGTGCTGTACGACGACGGCAACGACTACGTCGTCGGCGCGGGCACCATCGTGCGGGCGGCCTGATGACGCAAGATCCCACCGGCGGCCTCGAGCTTCCCGAGCCCGGCCGGCGGCCGGGCCTGACCGAACTGTTCCCCGTCAAGCGGGTGTGGAACGCCGGCGCGGCAACGGGTATCGGGTCGCTGCCCGGCACCGACCCGAACGACGCGGCCGCGATGGTGGCCGGTGAACTGCCCGCGCTGCCGCACCTGGTCGAGTTGCCCGACCGGGGGGTCGGCGCCGACATCATCGGGCGCGCCGTCGGGATGCTGGTCGACCTCTACGCCGAAGTGGTGCCGTCGGGTTGGCGGATCACCCGGCGCCCCGGCCGCGACGTCCGCCGGGCCACCGACTTCCTCGCCTGGGACTGTGATGCCGCCGAGCAGCACTATGCCGGCGCGGAATGGGTGAAGGTGCAGGTGTGCGGGCCGTGGACGCTCGCCGCGATGGTGGAGCTCGGCTCGGGGCATCGGGCGCTGACCGATCCGGGAGCCGTGGACGACCTGGCCACGTCGCTCGGGGAAGGGCTCGCCGCGCATGTCGCCGACATCGCCGCCCGCATCCCGGGTGCCGGCGTCGTGGTGCAGATCGATGAACCGGCGCTGCCGGCCGTGCTCGCCGGAAGCCTGAGCACCGCCAGCGGGTTCGGCACGGTGCGGTCGGTCGCCGCGGTCCGGGCCATCGAGGTGCTGGCGAGGGTCACCGGAACCGTCACCGGCCACCCGACCGTCGCGCACTGCTGCGACAGCGCCGCCCCGCTCCGGCTGTTCCGCGCCGCGGGGTTCGACGCGCTGTCGATCGACATGACCACCCTGCCAACGGCGGCCGCGGTGCTCGATCCCATCGGCGAGGCGATCGAGACAGGGGCGGTGCTGCTCGCGGGCGTCGTTCCCGCGGTGCGGTCCGGCGGGTCGCCGGTGCCGGTGCAGACCTGGGCGGCACCGGTGCTCCAGGTCTGGGACCGGCTCGGCTTCCCGCGAACGCAACTGGCTTCGGCGGTGGTGCCCACACCGAGTTGCGGTCTCGCGGGCGCGAACCGGGACGGGGCCCGCGGCGCGATGGCCATCTGCCGTGAACTGTCCGACGCGCTGCAGGACCTGCCCGAAAGCTGGTGACACGAGGCGCCTTCCGACGGGCGCGGCGCGTTCCGACGGTGCGGGGCGATCAGCGCGGGCTGCGGCGCAGCTCTTCGTTCACCAGCTGGGTGACCTCCGCGCGGCTCGGATGCCAGCCCTCGTAGTAGCCGACGGAGAGCCGGGCGATCAACCCGCGCCTGCGCTTGTTGCTCAGCGGTGCCAGGAGGTCGGCGAACCGATCGGCGATGCTCGGTGTCGATCCGGGCGGCCGCGTCGCAGGCACGGGAGCGGCGGCCGCGGCCGGCGCGAGCGTCGAGGTGACCGGCGGGATCGCGCCGGGCATGGGCGGGGTGCCTCGGGCCGGCGCGGGCCGCCCGGGTCCGGGAGGAGCAGCTCCGGAAAGCACAGAACCCGGAACGCCGGAACCGGGGTGGCCGTTACTGGGATGGCCGTTACTGGGATGGCCGTTGCCGGAATGGCCGTTGCCGGGACGGCCTGAGCCGGCATGGCCCGAACCCTGGACGTTCGACCCCGGGTAGGTCGATCCTGGCCGGGTCGGCTGCTGGCGAATCGATCCGGCAGCGGTCCGGATGTGCGGAGCGTTCCCCGGACGTCGGTCGTCGGTGATGTGGACGACGTGGCGATTGACCTCGGATTCCATTTGCTGCGCTCTTTTCAGAAGGCGCCGAACGGCCGCATCTCGTGCAGTCGCCGACGGGTGCATGATGAAAAAATCATCCGGAGAGACTTGAAATATCTCAGTACTGACCACAAACGCCCAGGGACCAAAGGCCCCTGGGCGTCATGCAATTCATCTGCGGCGTCGGGCCGGTCAGCTCTTGGCGGCCAACAGCTCGATCAGCTTGTCGGTGGTGGCCCGGTGCTGGGCGAGCACCTTCTCGGCGAAGTCGAACGTCACCGTGTTGACCTCGCTCGCGCTGGGCAGGTCGGCAACCGGCGCCGGAACCGCGGCCTGCGGCAGGGCGGGCATCTGCTTCATGAAGGTCTCGAAGGCCTTCACGAACTCGTCCTGGGTCTTCGCCAGCGCGGAGAGGTACTGCTCGGTGGCCTTGTTGGCTTCTGCGACGTAATCCGTCATGGCTCGGTCCTTTCGGGGGGCTGTTCGTCTGACAGTGCCCAGTATGCCAAGCAATGCGCGGTATGTCAAGCGCAAACTTTGGTTGATCAAGCAGAGTCGCGCAGTGTCCGGTACATGTGCAGCAGTGCATCCTTCTTCTCCCGGCTCAGCGATTCGTCGAGCCTGATGGCTTCCTCGACACTGACCTTGGGTGTGTGGTCGTCGTCGGTGTCCAGCAGCCCGAACTGCGCGTAGAGCGCGGCCGGCGCGATACTCAGCGCCTGGGCGATGCCGCGCAACACTTCTGCCGACGGCTTGTACTGACCACGCTCGATCTGGCTGAGGTACGAGTCGGACATGCCGCTGGCCGCGGCGAGTTGCCGCTGGGAGATGTTGGCGAGTTGGCGCTGTGCCTTCACGAACGCGCCAAAAGCCGCTGCCATGTCATTGGACTTGTCCATGAACCCGATGGTAGGGCCCGATGCGCGGTATGCCAAGCATGCCCCGGCGGGTGTCGATGGCACCGTTCGTCGTCGACAGGGCTCAGGCAGAGCCGAGAACGCGGTCCACGGTGATGACGAGCACGACCCGTCGGGGATTCTCCCGGGGCACGCGATAGCGCACGCCGTATCGCCTTTCGGCGTCAGCGATGTCGGCGGGCAGTCGGCTGACCCGCACCGTGCCCTCCAGCGTCAGCCACCGCCGGCCGTCCACCTGGCAGACGGCCGCGCGGCCGGGTCCACCGGTGGCGGAAGGCCTTTCGGCATTGCGCACCTTCACCGACCCGTCGCTGGTGATCACCCGGACGGTGCCGGTCTCGAGTTCGTAGGTGAAGCCGACGGCCACCACATGCGGGGAGCCGTCGGCTCGCAGTGTCGTCAAGGTTGCCAGCTGGCGTTCGGTGAGAAATTGCCACATTGCGTCGGTGATGTTGCCCGGGTCGATGGTCACGGAATCCGATGGTGCCATCGACCCGCGCAGTGACGGTCGCTCGGGAACGGTCAGTTCGCCATTGCCAGTTGCGAGCGCAGCGACGCCAATTCCTTGTCGGCGTTCACCAGTTGACCGAGCATCGTTGCCAGACCGGCATTGTCGGCATCGGTCGGGACGAACTCGCCGTGGACGATGCGGCTCGCGGCCCTCGGGAGGGCGACGGAGGCATCCATCGTGACCAGTCCGAGCGCCGCCGTGACCGGCGCGAGCGCCGCGGCCGCTCCCCGACCGCCGCCGGGGCCACCGGAGTAGCTGACCATGCCCAGCGCCTTGTTCCGCCATTCCGCGTGCAGGAAGTCCAACGCGTTCTTCAGTGGCGCCGGGAAGCCACCGTTGTACTCCGGGGTCACGATGACCAACGCGTCCGCATCGTCGACGGTGCGGGACCACGCGAACGTGTGCGGGTGGGTGTAACGGCCCAGCCGCGGATGCTCGGGCTCGTCCAGGAACGGCAGGTTCACCTTCCCGAGGTCCACGACCTCGACCAGGTCGAAGCCGGAGTCGGCACGCCCGGCGATCCACGAGCCGATGGCGGGGGCCGGGCTGCCGGGCCGGGTGGACCCCAGGATGATCTTCAACGTTGTCATGGGGAAATCGCCTCTTCGATGATGATCAGCTGCTGCACGGTCAATACATGAGTGTTCAACAGATAGCGAGCTGAAATGTTCCGGATGCGTTCCGTGACGCTGGTCTCGGCAAACCCGAACCGGGAGGCAGCCGCGGAGATCCATGGGGGGCAGCGGGGAAAGAGCTCCCGCACGGTGTCGGTGGCCCGCTCTAGGGTGATCGGGTGGTGCGTCCTGCAAGCTGTGTCAAACCTGCGGGTGTGAGTCCCGTCCCGGTAGGTACCGGAGCGCCGGGTAGCAGGCCCCGGTTCGTCGCTGAGAGGTGGCGGGCTGAGCGGGGTGTCAAGAGCCTCTTTGGAGGGAGCAAGATCGCGGGCCGCAGCGTTGAGCGAACCCTGCAGCCTCGTCACACCCACAATGAGGGAGCCGAGCCGCTCACTTCACGGCGGAGGCCATGTCCGTCGAGCCCTGGTCCGGGGTCAGCTCGTCGGGTCCTTCCGGGGTATGGGGGGCGGCACGTGATCACGGTTTGGTCCGGATCAGGAGAGACCCGTCTGCCTGGCCTTCGTCGGGCAAAGACCACAGGTATAAGCCGATGGTGAAGTCCTGTGGAGGGCAGCGGGAGTCCGACGGGGTCGGAGTACCGGTGATCGGCGTGCAACAGAACGCGCCGGGAGGGAAGGGCCCCGACTTCGGTCGTGCTGGTGGTGGAGGTAAGCGTGAGGGCATGACCGGGACCGCCCGGTCCAACAACCCCGGCGGGCAATCTAGGTCCGTTGAGCTGCACCGGTTTCCGCCGGTGGGGCAGGTGCGAGAACTTCAACGCAAGCTATGGGCTGCGGCCAAGCAGTCTGAGGGTAGGCGTTTCCGTGCTCTGTTCGACCGGATCTGCCGGGTTGACGTCCTGGCGGAGGCATGGGAGCGGGTGCGAGCTAATCGTGGAGCGGCCGGTGTTGATCGTGTGACGCTGGCCGGGGTGGAGGAGTACGGCGTGGACCGCTTGTTGGCGGAACTGCGTGCTGATCTCTTCCGCGGGGATTATCGCCCGTCGCCGGTGCGGCGGGTGGAGTCCCCCCTACTGGCCAACGTTTACCTGCACGCGTTCGATCGGGCATGGGCCGAGCGGGGCACCGGAGAACTGGTCGGCTTCGCGGACGACTTCGTGGTGATCTGCAGGTCCGCAGCTCAGGCCGAGCACGCCCGGGGCAAGGCTGCGGCCCTGCTGGGTGGGTTGGGTCTGGATCTGCATCCGGACAAGACCCGGGTGGTCGATCTGCGGGAAGGCCAGGAGGGCTTTGATTTCCTAGGCTGTCATCTTCGAGCTCGCATGTCGGGTCGGCTGTGGGAACGGCAGCGGGTCATCCGCTACTACCTGCACCGCTGGCCCTCAGTGCGGTCGATGAGCAGGGCACGCCTTCGAATCAAGGCACTGACCGGTCGGCACCGGGCCGGACTGGAGTTGAAGGACCTGATCAAGGGCCTGAACCTGTTCCTGCGGGGATGGGGCAACTACTTCCGTACCGGGAACGCGGCCAACAAGTTCATCGCACTGGACCGGCACGTCGCGTGGCGGCTCAAACGCTTGCTGAAGACCAAGCGGGGCCGCAACCTGCGAGCAGGGCAGGCGAACCGTTGGACCCGAACCTGGTTCCACGACCAGGGACTACACCAGCTCATGGGCACCATTTCCTACCCGAAGGCGGCGTAACCATGTCAAGAAGACCGTCGGTAAGCCGTATGCGGGAAAACCGCACGTACGGATTGAAAGGGGGATGGGGAAACAGGGCCGCCACGCGGTTCCTGCGCCCCTGACTACCAGTGACCGAGAACACGCGGCAACGCGACCCCGTGGCCCCGTCAGCGGGCGATCTTCATACGGACGGGGCCGGCGGCGCGGGGCTGCCGGAGGTGGACGTGCCGGACGCCGCGGCGCACCGGCATGCGGAGCTGGCGGAGCAAATCACCGAGGCGCAGTTCCGCTACTACGTGCTCGACGCGCCAACCATGACCGACGGAGAGTTCGACGCCCTGCTGGGTGAATTGGAGCAGCTGGAGCAGGCCCGTCCGTCATTGCTGACGCCGAACTCCCCGACTCAGCGGGTTGGTGGTGGCTTCGCGACCGGTTTCGCCGCGGTGGAGCACGCCGAGCGGATGCTCAGCCTGGACAACGTGTTCTCCTCGGCGGAGCTTGCCGCCTGGCTGCAACGCACGGAGCGCGAGGCCGGTGCCGCGGTGCAGTGGCTCACCGAATTGAAGATCGACGGGCTGGCGGTCAACCTGACCTACGAGCGCGGCCGGCTGGTGCGGGCGGCGACCCGCGGCGACGGCCGGGTCGGGGAGGACGTCACGCTGAACGTCCGGACCATCGACGCGGTGCCCGAGCGGCTGCGGGACGACGGTGCACACGGCGTCCCCGAGCTCGTGGAGATCCGCGGTGAGGTGTTCTTCCCGCTGGCCGGTTTCGAGCAGCTCAACGCCTCGCTGGTCGCCGCCGGCAAGGCGCCCTTCGCCAACCCGCGCAACTCCGCGGCCGGCTCGCTGCGACAGAAGGACCCGCGGATCACCGCATCCCGGCCGTTGACGATGTTGTGCCACGGCATCGGCGCCCGGGTCGGCTTCGAGATCGAGCGGCAGTCGGAGGCCTACGATCGGATGCGGTCCTGGGGTCTGCCGATCTCGGAGCACAACGTCGTGGTACACACCGCCGACGAGGTCGCCGAGCGGGTGGCGTACTGGAGCGAGCACCGGCACGACCTGTCCCATGACATCGACGGCGTGGTCATCAAGGTGGATCAAACGGCGCTGCAGCGCAGGCTCGGCGCGACCTCCAGGGCCCCCCGGTGGGCGATCGCCTACAAGTACCCGCCGGAGGAGGCCACCACGCTGCTCAAGGACATCAGGGTGAACGTCGGCCGCACCGGTCGGGTCACCCCGTTCGCGTTCCTCGAGCCGGTGCTGATCGCGGGGTCCACGGTCTCTCTCGCGACGCTGCACAACGCCGACGAAGTCGTGCGCAAGGGCGTCCGGATCGGTGACACCGTGGTGGTTCGCAAGGCCGGTGATGTGATCCCCGAGGTGCTCGGGCCCGTGGTCGAGCTCCGCGATGGCCGCGACCTACGCGACTTCGTGATGCCGACGCATTGCCCGGAGTGCGGCACCGAGCTGCGCCGGATGCGCGAGGGCGACGTCGACATCCGTTGCCCCAATGCCCGCAGCTGCCCCGCGCAGCTGCGCGAACGCGTATTCCACCTCGCCGGGCGCGGGGCGTTCGACATCGAGGGCATGGGCTACGAGGCGGCGACGGCACTGCTCGCCGCCGGTGCCATCACCGACGAGGGCGACATCTTCCCCGGAGTCGACGCCGACGGCCGGCCGTTCGGACTGGACGAGGAGCGGCTGCTCACCGTGCCGCTGTTCCGGACCAAGGCCGGGGCGCTGTCGGCCAACGGGCGCAAGCTGCTGCAGAACCTGAACGAGCAGAAGGAGCAGCCGCTGTGGCGGGTGCTGGTGGCGCTGTCGATCCGGCACGTGGGCCCGACCGCAGCGAGGGCGCTGGCGCAGCAGTTCGGTTCCCTGGACCGGATCCGGCATGCTTCCGAAGACGAACTGGCGGCCAGCGAGGGGGTCGGCCCGACCATCGCCGCGGCGGTCACCGAGTGGTTCACCGTCGACTGGCACCGGGCGATCGTCGACCGCTGGGCCGCCGCGGGCGTGCGGATGGAGGACGACCAGACCGACCGCCCCGAGCAGACCCTCGCCGGCCTGTCCGTGGTGGTCACCGGGAGCCTGGAGAGTTTCTCTCGGGACGAGGCGAAGGCCGCGATCCTCGAGCGCGGCGCGAAGGCCGCCGGGTCGGTGTCGGGCAAGACGGCATTTGTCGTGGTGGGGGACAGCCCGGGCAGCAAGTACGACAAGGCGGTGTCGCTACGGGTGCCGATCCTGGACGAGGACGGATTCCGGGCGCTGCTGCGGGACGGCCCGGACGCGGCCAGGCAGGTGGCGCAGGTCGGCGACGGGACGGCCGACGGCGTGGCGGGCGCGGGGCACGCCGACCCAGATGGCTGACCTGATCGAACGGGACCCCTTCGGCCTCGGCCGCGGCGACAAGTACGCACAGCGGCTTCGGCGGCGGCATCCAGTTCTGCATCGGCGCGCCACCGGCCCGGCCGGAATGGCGGCGTCGCCGGCCCGGTTGCCCGCGGCGGCCCCGGCGCTCGAGCCCTGCGAACTTCCGCAGCACCAGCCGTTTTCCGTCATCTGGGGCCTGGCACGCCTGGTGCTGCACGCACAACGTCCGGTCACCGCGCCCCTGGCACCGGTAACGTGACCGTCGTGTCCGAATCCGGTGCGCCCGATCCCGTCCTCGGCCCGTCGGCGGACCACGGGGAGCCGGCGGCCCCCGACCCATCGAGGGAGGCGGGGCGGCCGGCCGCAAATCCGTCCGGCGCCGCCCACCGGACGGAACTGGAGGTCCGCACCCCGTCCCCGTTCGTCTCGGTGCTGATCACCGGCTGGCCGATGATCGCGCTCGTGCTGGCCGCCGCTTACCTGTTTGCCACGCTGTTCCCGGCGATCGGTGGGCTCCTGCTGATCGCCGTCCCGGTGGCGGTGCTCGGCGCGATGGGCCTCGCCGCGAGGCGGGCCAGCCGCATCAGGCTGACCGTCACCGACGAAGTCGTCCGGGTGTCGGACGGCAAGACCGGCCATGCCACCGACCGGTCTGAGGTGCGGTCCGCCGTGCTCGTGGAAAGCTTGGTGCGCAAGAGGTTCGGCCGTCGGACCACCGATCTGATCCTCCTCGACCGGGACGGCCGGTGCGCGCTGCTGCTGTCCGGTCAACTGTGGCCGCCGGCGGTGCTCGAGCAGGTGATCGACCTGCTGCCGGCCACCCCGCTGGAACGGCTGGAGGGTAAGCAGACACCCCTGACGCTGGCCGCCCGGTACCCGAAGATCCTGCAGAACAGCGACGGCAGCCACCGGTACCAGCCCAAACCGCGGACGTACTGACCCTCCGTCAACCTCCGGCCGGCCCGGGCGACGACAGCGGCGCGGCACCGGTGTGCTCGACTGATCCGATGAACTCGACCGGACCGATGAATCTGCTGCCGATCTACCGCAGTGCCGTGCACCAGTTCGACAGCCGGGTCCGCGCGGTGCGGCCGGAGCAGTGGTCGGCACCCACCCCTGCGCAGGAGTGGGACGTCCACCGCCTGGTCCGGCACGTGGTTCATGGCCAGCGGCTGGTCCCGCTGACCCTGGACGGCTCGGACCTCGAGGAATCGATTCCCTGGGACGACGAGAGCGGGGCCGACCTGGTCGACGACTGGGCGACCGCGTCGTCGTCGGCGGCCGCGGCGTTCCGGGCGGTGGCGTCCTGGGATCAGCCCGTCGACCTGCCCGACGGCCGGGTGCCGGTCGGCGAATACGGCTGGCGGCTGGCCACCGACCTCACCGTGCACGCGTGGGATCTGGCCAGGGCGATCTCTGCGGGCGACGAGTTTCCCAACGACCTGCTGGCCGCCGTCCTCGAGCAGGGGAAGGGCTGCGCCGACCGCTGGTTGACGGCGGACCGCTACGCGCCGCCCATCCCGGTGCCAGGCTGCACCGACGACCTCACCGA
Organism: uncultured Actinomycetota bacterium; assembly: GCA_963785455.1. Taxonomy (GTDB): domain Bacteria; phylum Actinomycetota; class Actinomycetes; order Mycobacteriales; family Nakamurellaceae; genus Nakamurella. Next base: position 508,190 of record CAWAVL010000016.1, on the reverse strand, counting down.
GCTGCTGGCGCTGACGGGTCGGAACCGCTGGTGGCGGCCGGCCTGACGGTTCGGCGTGCCGGTCGCGGGCTCGCCGACCGGGTGAGGATGCGCTCCACTGCCTCGGTGGCCCGTCGCTGCCGGGTGGCGGGGCGCTTCGCCTCGCCGACCCACTCGGCGTACTCCCGGCTGTGGCTGAACGACAGGCTCTCGAACGCCATCGCGGCATCGGGATTCGATGCGAGCGCCGCACCCAGTTCCTCCGGCACGGCTGCCACCCGGGGCACGTCGTCGGACTCGACCGTCATGGTGATCTCATCGCCGGCGCCCACCATCAGGTCGTCCCGCTGCGCCTTGCGCAGCCCGATCCAACCCGTCCCGCCGTGGCTGGCGATGGTCGTCCGGAACGGGTCGTGCCCGGGCACGGTGACCAGCACCGGGGCCCGCGACCGGCCGAAGACCTCGACCGGGTCGAACGGGACGGCGACGGCATGACCGGGACCCTCGTCCGGTTGCTCGACCGTTGCGGTGAAGGTGCGCGAGGCCATGTCGTCACCGAGCCCTTGACGTGAAGCGGAGGTAGTACCCGTCCGGATCGAGCACCCGGAAGTCCTGCAGTCCCCATGGCCTGCGCATGATGTCCTCCTCGATGGGCCAGCCCGCCAGCCGGATCCGGTCCCGTTCGGCATGCAGGTAGTCGACCTCGAGGACGATCTCCACACCGGTCGGCGGCCGGCGATACAGATGGTGTCCACCCGGGATCGCAGCGGCGCCGATATGGACATCATCGCGCTGCAGGGCGAGGTACGGCGCGGCGTCCGCCCTGCGGTCGGTGACAAGGGAGAAACCGAGCAGGTCGACGTAGAACCGCACCGTCGCGTTCAGATCGGACGGGAAGATCTCGATCCGCAGGCTGGTCGGCACCTCCCGACCCTCTCACGAGCGGGCCCCGCCGGGTGCCACAAGGGGTTGGCCGGTCGTCGGCCGGTGAAACCTCCCCTCCCGTTCTTCGCCGATTCCGCTCGCCGGCGGCCGATGGCCGGTCGGTGCTCACGCCGACCGGCGCGTCCGGCCCCGGAACGTCAGTGCGGGAAGGAAGCGATCGGTTCCTCCGGTGTGACGAGGTACGTGGACAGCATCTGGCCGACATCCGGGCCGAGGTGCAGGGCGTTGTGCGGGACGCCCGGTGGGATGAGGAATCCGTCACCGGCGTGGAGTTGCAGTGTCGGGGAACCCTCGATCTCCATCTGGACGGATCCCTGCAGGATGTAGCCGATCTCCTCCCCCGGGTGGGTGTGCCGGCCCGCGGACACCCCGACGGGGATCTCGGTGCGCACCTGGACCACGATCCGGCCGGGTATCGACGCGTCGTGCCGTTGGATCTCCGTCCGGTGCGGGCCGGCGGCGAGCGCGTCGGCGGGCTTCGTGGAATCGACATCCGATGTCATGACGGGCCTTTCGATGGTGTCGACGGTGCGGCAGCCGCCGCACCGAGCAGGGTGTGCAGTTCGTCGGCGACCTGCTCGGGTTGGTCCTCGACCAGGAAGTGACTGGCGTCGACGCCGCGGCCCGCGCGTTTGGAGTGCGGCGCGTGGTCCGGCGCCGGGACGGGCCGGAAGGATGCGCCGTAACCGGGCAGGTCGACCACGACGACGGTGTACTGCCGGACGAGCAGGTCGGCGGCGGCGTGCCACATGAGGTGGGTCTGCGGGTAACCGTGCAACAGCAGCACCGGCGGGCCGTTCCCCCCGACCCGGGCGAAGACCGGCCCGCGGTCGGTGGCCACGTGCTGCTCGGTGAAATGCGGGAACACCGGTGTTCAGCGCGCGTTCGCAGTGCCGCCGGCGGGTTCGGCCAGGAACGCCAGCAGTGCCTCGTTGATCTCGGCGGCGTGGGTGACGACGCCCAGATGCGGCCCGCCATCGACCTCGACATAGGTCGCGGCCGGCAGTGCAGCGTGCAGGCGGCGGCCCTGCCCGTCGATCGGCAGGATCCGGTCGGCGGTGCCGTGGATGATCAGCGTCGGCACGTCGATGCGGGCGATGTCATCGCCGAAATCGGCCAGCCAACCGGGCGGGCACGCCCAGGTGGCGTAGGCCCCGGCCTCGGCGCCCGCTCCACATGGCCCGGACGGTGCCCTCGCTGACCCGCTTGCCCAGGTAGTCCTCGAGATTGGGGAAGTCGCTGACCAACCCGGTGAGCCAGCTGAACCGGTCGTCCAGGATGGCGTTCTGCACGCCGCTGACTCCCGCGGCGTCCACACCCTGCGGGTTCGCCTCGGACTTCGCGAATGACGGTGCGAGGGTCTCGATGAACACGCAACTGCGCAACCGGTCGGTGCCGGCCGTGCCGATGTACCGGGCCAGTTCACCGGTGCCCAACGACAGCCCACCACCGTCGCGTCCCGCAGGTCCAGCTGGGTCATCACCTGGTCCAGGTCGGCGGCCAGGGTGTCCCAGTCGTAGCCGACCGTGGGCCGGGTCGACCGGCCGAACCCGCGGCGGTCGTAGGTGATCACCCGGTACCCGGCCGAGAGCAGCGGGTGCAGCTGCGGCTCCCACGACCGGCTGTCCAACGGCCAGCCGTGCAACAGGACCACGGGCCTGCCCGCACCGTTGTCCTCGACGTACAACTCGATGGGCTGCGAGTTCTGCTGACCGACCGTGATCGACGCCATGATGGTGCCTTCCTGGAGTGGTGTGCTGGCCACCTCAGGTTTTCTCGCCGGTGCCGGCGGCGGCAGGCCCGCTGGCCGGAAAAGCCTGTCGGGTCAGCCCTACCGCACGGGTAGGGCGGACCAGGACGGATGCGGCGGAACCATGCGACTCGAGCGGGGCCCCGGAACCCGGTCGGGCCGGCCCCTACGCTGTGAGCTTTCACGGCACACCGGTTCGCTCGGCCGGCCGGTGCGGGATCATCAACGATCGCCACGTCCGCCACACGTCGGGCGACGGCTCCGTCACAGCGATGCGGGGGATGCAGATGCAGCGCCACCCGGGACTTCCGGTCGAGCTGCCGGTGGCCGGGCGACCCGTGCTGGTGGTCGGCGGCGGCCCGCAGGCGCTGGGCAAGGTGGCCCTGCTGCGGGCCGGCGAGGCCGAGGTCACCGTCGTCGCTGCACAGGCGGTGACGTCGATCGCCGACCTCGCCGATCGTGGCCTGATCCGGTGGGAGCGCCGTGAGCTGCAGATCGAGGACCTGGACGGCACCTGGCTGGTGATCGCGGCGACGGGTGATGGCGACGCCGACGCCGCGGTCACCCGGGTCGCCGCCACCCGGCAGCGGTTCTGCCTGCCCGGGTCGTTCGGTGTTCCGGCCGAACCGGTCGGCGGACCTGCGGCGGCGGCCGCTACAGCGGCGGACGCCGGGCAAACCGGTAGCACCGTGCAGGCGGCCGGCCGCACGGGAGGGACCGGCTCGGTCGCCGAACGTCCTGGCGGCGGTGGTGACGGTCGTGCTGGTGGCGGCGGTGTTGGCGGTGGTAGGGATGGCGGCGGTTGGGATGGCCGGGCGGGCCGGGGCCGGGTCGTCCTGGTGGGCGGCGGGCCGGGTGATGCCGGGCTGTTGACCCTCGCCGGGCTGGCCGCGGTCCGCGCCGCGGACGTTGTCGTGCACGACCGGCTTGCGCCGCTCGCGGTGCTGGACCAGGTGCGGCCGGGGACCCAGATCATCGACGTGGCCAAGGTCCCCCGCGGCGCGACGACCCCGCAGGAGGAGATCAACCGGCTGCTGGTCGACCATGCGCTGGCCGGCCGGACGGTGGTGCGACTCAAGGGCGGCGACAATTTCGTTTTCGGCCGCGGAGGCGAGGAGTGGCAGGCCTGCGCCGATGCCGGCATCGAGGTGCGCGTCATTCCCGGTGTCAGCTCCGCCCTCGCCGTGCCGGCGCTGGCCGGGATCCCACTGACCCACCGCACCGCCAACCACGGCTTCACCGTGATCACCGGTCACGTGCCGCCGGGTGATCCGCGGTCCATGCTTGACTACCCGGCGCTGGCCCGGTCGGGCACCGCGCTGGTGGTGCTGATGGGCGTCGCGAACCTGGGCGCGATCGCCTCCGCGCTGATCGACGCCGGTATGGATGCGGGCACGCCGGCGGCGACCGTCGCGGACGGCAGCCTGCCCGGTCAGCGCACGGTGCGGGCGTCGCTGAGCGAGATCGCTGCGGCGACGACGCGGGCCGGTATCAGGGCACCGGCCATCACCGTCATCGGTTCGGTCGCGGCGTTCGATCCCGCCTCGGTCGGCTGAACAGCCGCTGCCGACCGGTCAGTCGGTGACGATGGCCAGCGGTGTCCGGCCGGCGACCACCGACGTCAGGCCGGCCAAGTGGGCGAGCCTGGCGACCTCGGAGTCCCGCATGGCCGGGCCGCCGGGCCTGCCGACGATCACCGCGGTGTCCGGGTCCCACAGCGGTGCGGCGGCCATCTCGGTGCCGATGGCCTTCCAGTCGTCGGGCACCCAGGGCCCGTCCGGATCGAGCACGGTCGCGCGGTCGACGGGCGCCCAGCCCGGGATCACGCCGTCCAGGTTCGGCACACCGCCGCCGCCGGCCAACAAACTGATGGTGCGACCGTCGCCGTTGGTCGCCACCCGCACGACGATGGCCCAACCTGCGCGGAGCACCTGCGGCAGCATCCGGGCCAGGATCTGCACCGCGTCCTTGGGGTCGGCGGCGATGGCCTCGACCAGCTCCCACTCCCGGTGCCGGGCGGCGATGCCGGGATCCGGGCGGACGGATTCCACCCGCACACCGGGAACCTTCTCGGCGGCGGTGATCAGGACGTCGGGCTGCCGGCCCGCCGGCAGGGCCACCACGATGTCGTCGACCGCCTGATCGGGCGAGCGTTCGACGATGTCCATGGCGAGAATGTCGGCATCCACGAGCCCGAGGGCGGTGGCGACGGCGCCCAGCGTGCCGGGCCGATCCGGTAGCAACAGGCGCAGTACGTACGACATGGCGGTTGGCTCGCCTCCCAGAGTGCGGTGGTGCTACAGATGTACCCGCTGATCAGCCTCCCGGCACGGGACATTCCGATACCGACGTCGATCATTGTCGGCGCGTGGCGTTTCGGTGAGATCACCACGGTGGTCATGTCGGATTACCTGTTCAACTTTCGCGCGGCGACGAGCGGGATCGGCCAAGCCCTAGGATCGAAGCCGGTCGGTGCTCGCCGGCGACGCCGGCCCTGCCGCGTGTTGCCCGCCCGGCGACCCGCCGCATCCCTGCCCGGATCCCCACCGGGACCCTCGACCAGCCCAGGAGAACCGTGTCCAGCGTGTCACCGCCCACCGGCAGCCGGTCGTCCGCCGCTCCCGTGCCCGAGTCACCTGGCGGAGACGCCGCCAGTTCCGCGGCCGTCCCGGCCGCCGACCCATCAGCGGGCAGCCCGGTCGCCGACCAGGCAGCCGGCGCGACGGCGCTGACCCGTGACGACGTCGCCCACCTCGCCCACCTGGCGCGGCTGGACCTGACCGACGCGGAACTGGACCTGTACGTCGGGCAGCTGTCGGTGATCCTGGACTCCGTCGCCGCCGTCAGCGAGGTGGCCGACTCCGAGGACATCGCGCCCACCACGCACGCCGTGCCGCTGACGAACGTCTACCGCGAGGATGTCGTCCGTCCCGGGCTGAGCCAGTCCGAGGCCCTCGCCGGTGCCCCGGCGGCCGAGGACGGCCGGTTCCGCGTTCCGCAGATTCTGGGAGAAGAGCAGTGAGCAGTGCAGCGGCCGGCGGCAGCGCCGGTGACGACCTGACCCGCAGGACGGCCGAGTGGCTGGCCGGTGCGATCGCCGGTGGCGAGGTGAGCGCGGAGGAGGTCACCCGGGCGCACCTGGACCGCATCGCCGCCGTGGACGGCGCGGTGCACGCGTTCCTGCACGTCTCCGCGGAGTCCGCGCTGGACCAGGCCAGGGCGGTGGACCGGGCGCGCGCCGATGGGGCGGCGCCGGCGTCGGCTTTGGCCGGTGTGCCGCTCGCGCTCAAGGACATCGTGGTGCAGAAGGGCATCCCGGCCACCGCGGGGTCCAAGATTCTCGAGGGCTGGATCCCGCCGTACGACGCCACCGTCACCCGCAAACTGCTCGACGCCGGCGTGGTGATCCTCGGCAAGACGAACCTGGACGAGTTCGCGATGGGCTCGTCGACCGAGAACTCGGCGTACGGCCCGAGCCGGAACCCGTGGGACCTGACCAAGATTCCCGGCGGTTCGGGTGGCGGGTCGGCGGCCGCGCTGGCCGCGTTCGAGGCACCGCTCGCGATCGGCACCGACACCGGCGGCTCCATCCGGCAGCCCGCCGCCGTCACCGGCACGGTCGGCGCGAAGCCGACGTACGGCGGGGTGTCCAGGTACGGCGTCATCGCGCTGGCGTCGTCACTGGACCAGGTCGGGCCGTGCGCGCGCACCGTCGCCGACACCGCGCTGCTGCACGAGGTGATCGCCGGGTACGACCCGCTGGATTCCACCTCCATCCCGGAGCCGGTGCCGCCGGTGCTGGCCGCGGTGCGCCGCGGGCAGACCGACGGGGTCGCCGGGATGCGGATCGGGGTCGTCAAGCAGCTGGGTGGAAAGGGCTACCAGGCGGGCGTTCTCGAGTCTTTCGAGGCGGCCGTCGGAACCCTGCAGGCGGCCGGCGCCGACATCGTCGAGGTGGACTGCCCGCATTTCCAGTACGCCCTCGCCGCGTACTACCTGATCCTGCCGAGCGAGTGCTCGTCCAACCTCGCCCGGTTCGACGCCATGCGGTACGGGCTGCGGATCGGCGACGACGGCACCGCGTCCGCCGAGGAGGTGATGTCGCTGACCCGCGGCAAGGGTTTCGGCCCCGAGGTCAAGCGGCGCATCATCCTGGGCACCTACGCGCTGTCGGCCGGCTACTACGACGCGTACTACGGGTCCGCGCAGAAGGTCCGAACCCTGATCAAGCAGGATTTCGACCGGGCGTTCGCCGACGCCGACGTGCTGATCTCGCCGTCGTCACCGGTGACGGCGTTCGGGATCGGGGAAAAGGTGGACGACCCGATGGCCATGTACCTCAACGACCTCGCCACCATCCCGGGCTCGCTGGCCGGCATCCCGGCGCTCAGCGTCCCCAGCGGCATCGCATCGGACACCGGGCTCCCGGTGGGCCTGCAGATCATGGGCCGCGCGCTGGGCGAGGCCGCCATCTACCGCGCCGCAGCAGCTTTCGAAAATGCCTACGCGGCAGCGCATTCCGGGTTGGTCCCGGACCGGATCCCGGACTTGGAGGCGATGGCACGATGACCGCGACACTGCGCGCGCCCGACGGGCTGATGGACTACGACGAGGCCATCGCGCGCTTCGACCCCGTGATGGGGTTGGAGGTGCACGTGGAACTGGGCACCGCGACCAAGATGTTCTGCGGCTGCCGCACCGAGTTCGGTGCGCCGCCGAACACCCAGGTGTGCCCGGTGTGCCTGGCCCTGCCCGGTGCGATGCCGACGATCAACCGGACGGCGGTCGAGTACGCCATCCTGATCGGCCTGGCGCTGAACTGCACGATCGCGCCGTGGTGTCGCTTCGCGCGCAAGAACTACTTCTACCCGGACATGCCGAAGAACTTCCAGACCTCCCAGTACGACGAGCCGATCGCCTACGACGGCTATCTCGATGTCGAGGTCGACGGCGAGACGGTGCGGGTGGAGATCGAACGCGCGCACATGGAGGAGGACACCGGCAAGTCGCTGCACGTCGGCGGGTCCACCGGGCGTATCTCCGGTGCGGAGTACTCGCTGCTGGATTACAACCGGGCCGGCGTGCCGCTGGTCGAGATCGTCACCAAGCCGATCGTCGGGACCAAGGGGCTGGCTCCGGTGGTCGCAAAGGCGTACGTGGCGGCACTGCGCGACCTGTTGAAAACCCTTGGCGTATCCGACGTCCGGATGGATCAGGGATCCTTGCGGTGTGACGCCAACCTGTCGCTGACGCCGGCCGGCAACCCCGTGTTCGGCACCCGCACTGAGACCAAGAACGTCAACTCGCTGCGTTCGGTGGAGCGCGCCGTCCGCTACGAGATCACTCGACAGGCAGCCATTCTCGCGGCCGGTGGCCGGATCAAGCAGGAGACCAGGCACTTCGACGAGTCCACCGGGACGACGGCCCCGGGCCGCTCGAAGGAGACGGCGGAGGACTACCGGTACTTCCCCGAACCCGACCTGGTCCCGCTGGCCCCCGAGGCCGAGTGGGTGGAGAAGCTGCGGGCCGAACTGCCGGAGCTGCCGTGGTTGCGACGCAACCGGCTGCAGCAGCAGTGGGGCCTGACCGACGCGGAGATGCGCGACCTGGTGGCCGCCGACGCCGTCGAGCTGGTCGCCGCGACCGTGGACGCGGGCGTGTCCCCGGCGGAGGCGCGGTCGTGGTGGGCGTCCTACCTCGGACAGCAGGCCAACACCCGCGGTGTTCCGCTGGAGGAACTGCCGATCACCCCGGTGCAGCTCGCGGATGTCATCGGCAAGGTCTCCTCCGGTGCGCTGACCACCAAGATGGCCCGGCAGGTGGTGGACGGCGTGCTGGCCGGTGAGGGCGCGCCGGACGAGATCATCGCCGCCCGCGGACTCGCCGTGGTCTCCGACGATTCGGCGCTGCAGGCGGCGGTGGACGAGGCGCTGGCGGCGCAGCCGGCGGTCGCGGACAAGATCCGTTCGGGCAAGGTGCAGGCGGTCGGTGCCATCGTCGGTGCGGTGATGAAGGCGACCCGGGGCCAGGCCGACGCCGGCCGGGTCCGGGAGCTGGTGTTGTCCACGTTGGGTGTGCAGGGCTGATCACCTGCGCAGGCGGCGCCACGGCTGTCCCGTCAGGGATGCGGCGCCCTCACCTGCCCCCGCTCGCCGTCATGCCGAGGATGGCTGGTGCAGGACAGGGCGACGCGAATGGAGGTGCGCGATGAGAATCGCGCTGGCGCAGATCGTCAGCACCTACGACGCCGCGGAGAACCTCGACCTGGTGGCCGACGCGGTCCAGCGGTCGGTGGCCGCCGACGCGCGGCTGGTCGTGCTGCCGGAGGCAACGATGTGCGCCTTCGGCGTGCCGCTCGGCCCGGTGGCCGAGCCGCTGGACGGGCCGTGGGCGACCCGCGTCCGAAGCATCGCCGAAGAGCAGGGGATCACCGTGGTGGTCGGCATGTTCACCCCGGGTCCGGCCCGGCCGGACGGGCGTGGCCGGGTGCGGAACACCCTGCTGGCCACCGGCGGCGGCGTCGATGCGGCGTACGACAAGATCCATTTGTTCGACGCCTACGGATTCCGTGAGTCCGACACGGTCGCGCCGGGCGCCGACCCGGTGACGATCAACGTCGACGATGTTCCGGTCGGACTCACCACCTGCTACGACGTCCGGTTCCCGGGCCTGTACCAGACGCTCGCCGACCGAGGGGCGGGGATCATCCTGCTTGCGGCGTCCTGGGGGAGCGGGCCGGGCAAGCGGGAGCAATGGGACCTGCTGACCAGGGCCCGCGCGCTGGACAGCACGAGCTTCCTGCTCGCCGCCGCGCAGGGTGACCCGCGGTCGGTGGGCCGTGAGCCCCGCGGGACGGCACCCTCCGGAATCGGTGCCAGCGTTGCCGTTTCGCCGACCGGCCAGGTACTCGGGCAGCTCGACGACAAGCCGGGCCTGCTGGTCGTCGACGTCGATCCGCAGCGGGCCGCGCAGGCACGTGCGGCCCTGCCGGTACTGGCCAACCGGCGGTTCTGAGCCGGCCGGCGGATAGCTGCAGAACGCCGCCGCAGCATGTTGCCGTCAGTCCGGCCCGCCGTCACCACCGGAACTGCCGGACGGTACGACCACCACCCGGTCGTCGCTGGGCACCGGCTCGCCCTTGCCGTCCTTGTTGGACGTGGTGAGCCACAGCAGGCCCCTGGGGTCGGCCGCGACGGTCAGCAGGCGCCCGTACCGGTTGTCGAGGAGCACGGTGGGGGACCCGGTGAACGTCCCGTCCGCGCCCATCCGGACACCGGTGAGTTGCTGCTTGTCCAGGGATGTGTTGGCCAGGATCCCGCCGGCGATCGAGCAGTCGGCGGCGCCGCCGTCGGCTGTCGTCCACGTCCACAACGCCGTGCCCGAAGGCACTTTCGCATAATCCTTGCCGGCCGACAGGGGGAGCAGGACGTCCTTGCCGGGCCGGCGGTCAAGAGCCGCCATCGTGCCGTCCGGCATCGGGCACATCCCGCCGACCTGGGTGAAACCGGACGCGAAGATCGGTGAGCCCGGAACCGGGTTCGACTTGGCCGGCTTGCCGAACTCGTCCAGCCGCAACACCTTGCCGGCCAGCGACTTCCGGTCCGACGCGGCGGCCGGCCGGCCGGTGTCCCCGGTGCCCACGTACAGCAACCGATCCGGCCCGAACGCGATGCGCCCGCCGTTGTGCGTGGCGCCCTTCGGGATGCCGGTGAAGATGGGTTTGGCCACGTCACCCCGGGCGATCCGGACGATCCGGTTGTCGTTCGCAGTGGTGACGTAGGCGTAGATCAGGCCGTCCTCGTCATAGGACGGGGACAGAGCGATACCCAGCAGGCCGCCGTCGCCCCGGGGATCGACGCCCGCGAACGTCGTGACCAGCACCGGATCGGCTCCCTTGGCCACATGCAGCAGGCGCCCGGTTGTCCGTTCGCCGACCAGCGCCGAGGCCCCGTCCGCCATCGGGACGAGACCGAAGGGCGCGTTCAGGCAGGTGGCGATCACGGCCTCGTCCGTGGGCGCGCAGGGATCGGGCGGGGCCACCGAGCCGCTCGGCGCGGGCGCACCGGAACTGCCGGGAGGCGTGGTCGGCGGGACGGAACTGGACGGGCCACGTGATGTCTCGTCCGGCAGGGCGGCCCGCGCGGTCAGCGACGGTTGCACCGTGAAAGAGGGTGCCTCACTGGAGAAGTCGGCGCACCCGGTGAGGGTGAGCACGGCGACGCACACCGCCGAGGCGCGCCGGGCGCCCCGCAACCGGCCGGTGCCGGACCGGCGGCGCAGGCGCCACGCGCGGCGCGGGCTGGAGGCAGGCATCGTCGTCAACGGTACTGGCCGATCGTGGACGCCCGACGGCTCGCGGGCGAGGACCCGGTCGGCGGGGTGCGGCCGACGACCCGCAGCAGCAGCAATGCGTCGCTGTCGACCATGTATCGGATCTGTGCGCGGCGGCCGGAGGAGAACCGCATCGTGAAGCCGGCGACCCCAGCCCTCGCCTTCCACGGGGAGCTCTCCCACTCGGTGCGGTGCACTCCCGTGCGGTGCGCGATCACGGTGTTGCGGGCGAGCACCCGCCGCCAGCGCAGGATGACCGACCTGTCGTCCAGATGCCAGGCAGACTCGCGGGCCCGCAGCGCGGCCAGCAGCCACGCCAACGGGAGCGGCGCCAGCGCCAGCAGGCGCCACCATCCGGGCAGGAACAGCAACAGCACGGTGAAACCCGCTCCGTACTCCAGCGGCACGGTCCGGTACCGCCGGTGGATCCGTTCCGGAAGCCGACGCAGGGGCGCGTCCGGCCAGTGCATCTCGGGCAGCGCCCGACTGATCAGCGCTCGCGCGTGCGCCGTCTTCAGCAGCGGGAACAGGGTGCGGTGGGTCACGTTGGCCGCGCCGATGCCGGCCACCTCCACCTGCAGGCTGCAGTACCCGAACGGCGCCCGCCACAGCCCTTCCACGATGCGCACGCCCTGCACCCGCTTGACCGGGATGGTGCCTGTCTGAGTGCCCAGCAGACCGGCGTGCTTGCGCAGCACGGCGCCGTCCCGGACGAGGGTGAAATTGTTGAGCCGCAATGCGCTGTTGATGATCCCGAGAACGACCGCCACGACCACCAGGGCAACGAGCACCGCGACGCTGCCGCGCGGCTCCACGGTCGTGTGCATGAAGTCCGCTGCCCGGCTGGGCACGAACGCGGAGAACCGGTACCAGACCACCACGGCCACCCCGAAGATCAACGGGATGGTGTTGTTGGTGACCGCGGCGAACAGCATCTCCCTGGTGCGCAGCACCGCCACCACATCCGGGCTGGCCGTCGGTGCTGCGGTGGACTCGCTGCGCCGCCAGGACAGGTAGCGCTGGATCGTCGACGAGTCGGAACGCGACCGACCGGTGGCCGTGGCGGCGGAGGGCGGGGACTCGGATGATGATGCCGCGGCGGAGGTCCCGGGCTGCTGTGACGGAGCTGAGGCGGGGGTCGGTTCCCGGACGTCGAGGGCGGCTCGCAACTCGTCCAGGCGCCGGCCGGACAGGCTGCCGAGCACGACCGCCGATCCGTGCCGATCACCCGGCGACTGCACCTTCAGGCCCCACACCCCGACCAGACGCTGGACGAAGGAACGGGTGGCATCCAGGGCGGTGATCCGGGTGATCGGCACCACCCGCACCATCCGGTTGAACACCCCGGTGCGCAGCCGCAGCACCCCGCTGATCACCGAGTACTTCTTCACCTGCCACTGGGCGACCGCGACGATCATCACGATGACGAACAGGGCGGCGTTGACCCACCACGGGGCCCCGCCGAGAATCGTGACGACCAGGAACGGGATGGCCGAGCGCAGCGCCCGCGCCGTCTCGATGATCAGGTAGATCGGGTGCAGCCGGGTGTCGGGGATGGCCACCCCCATTGCCGCAGGCGAGATCCGGCCGGCACCGTCCGCACCGGCAGATGGGGTCGCCGCGGTCGCCGGTTGCCGCGCTGAGCTGGTTGCTTCTGACGCTGAGCCGGTGGCCTGTGACGCAGAGTCGGTTGCTGTCGACGCAGAACCGGCGTCGAGCGGGTCAGACATCATCGGCGACGTCGGCCAGCCGGCTGATCCGGTTGCACAGATCGTCCGCCTCGACCCGGTCCAACGCACTCAGCGTGACCGAGCCGGCCGCCGTCTTGATGGTCAGGTTCGTGAACCAGTAGTGGTCGGCCACCGGGCCGCGCTCGGTGCGCAGGTTCTGCACCCGGTGCATCGGGACAACGGTCCGCTTGATGAAGATGATGCCGTGCTGGATGTCGATCTCCCGCGGGGACAGGGCGTACCAGAACACCCGCTGCCGGATGGGTGGCAGGACGACGATGCCGATGGCCAGGACGACCCCGTAAATCGCGGCAATTCCCCACCAGAGGTACGGCGGACCCCACGGCGCGACGGCCGCAAAGGCACAGAGCAGAAGGAGCGTCGGCGCCAGCGAGAAGATTGCCCGCCACCGCCAGTACCAGATGGCCTGATCGGAGAGCCGGTGCCGCTCCACCGGATCGTCCCCGGCCAGCGGTACGAAGACCGGAGCCTCCGCGGCGGGCAAGCCGTCAACCGGGCCGACGTGCACGGATGCAGCGCCCGACGCAGCACCGCCCGACGCAGCACCGCCCGACGCAGCACCGCCCGACGCAGCACCGCCCGACGCAGCACCGCCCGACGCAGCACCGCCTGATCCGACACCGGTTGACTGCGCGCCGCCTGATCCGCTGAACTCCGCAGTGCCGTCCGCCGGACCGTCAGCCGGCGGGCCGACGTCCGGCGGAATGCCGTCCGGACGGCCCCCGTTCGACGCGGCACCCTGCCCCACAGTGGGGTTCGCTGGAGCGCCGTCCGTCGGACGACCGTTGGCCGGGGCCCCCGCCGTCGCAACGCCATCCGGCGCGGCATCTCGGATTGCGGCGCCCGGAGGCAACCGAGCCATCCCCACCGCGGAAGACGCGGTCGGTGGTCGGCTGGTCACGGGCTCAGCGTACGGCGCGGCCCGGATCGGCCGGAATGTCACATTGTCGGCCGGTCAACCGGTCGGCGGACGGCGCGTTCCCGGCGAGAGCCCCGTGGTCGCCGGTGCCGCCCGGCGTCGGGCCGACCGCCCCATGGGGCGCGGCGCCGTTGGTGCGGGCGGCGGGGATATCTCCATGGTCGGCCGCGGAACCGTGGCCACCGGCACGGTCGTCCTCGGCGCCGTCCGCCCCCGCTCGGTCGGCCTGGGCGCCCCGGTTGTCTGCACCGTCGCCTGCGCGGCGGTCGGCGCCCGGGCCGTTGCCATGCGGGGCGCGAGCGTCCGACTGCGCGCCGCCGTTGTCCACGCCGTCGTGACGGGCGTCTTCGAATGCGCCGCCGCCGACCGGACCGTCGTGTTCCTGGCCGCCGCTGTCCGCCTCACCGGCTTCTGCGTGGGCGGCTCCCGCATCACCGCCGGATCCGCCGGAGCCCCCATCATCCGAGGGCGCGTCGGGCCCGAGACGCAAGCTGCCGCCGGAGACGGCGACCAACCGGGGGAGGTCCCGCGGTCGCACCATCGGCAACCGCACCCGGCTGCCGTCCAATCCGACCGCGATGGCCCACCGCGCGTCGTTGAACTCGAGGCCGGCCAGGTCGGTCCACGGCATCCGCTTGGCGCCCAGCAGGCCGTACGCGGTCACCCCGTCGGATGTGGCCTTCGTCCTGGTCACCACCACCCACGCCAAGGCCAGCACGGGAATGACGAACACGACGGCCCACGCACCACCGCTGGTGGCCAGCGGTGTGACGCAGAACATCAGCAGCGCCGGGAACAGCAGAGCCGGCGCCGGCAGCCGGAAGGTGGCGCGCTGCGGCCGTTGACGCTCGGGGTGGGACATGAGCTCCATGGTGACACCGCCGATCCGTCGCACTCGCCGTGCTTCGGTGGGCACGCCCGCCGCGCCGGGCCGGGCCAGCGCAGCGCCCGGCTGCCAGCCGCGCCCCGGTACCGGATACCGGATGGCCGATCCCATCAGGTGAGATCGACGTCTCGTCCTGTTGACACACTCCGGAGCCGGTCCTACTCTCCACCCATGGCTTTCCTCCTCGTAATCAGTTAGCGCGTCCACGCCGAAAGGTGTAGGCGCGCAACCCCTTGGTCACCCCGGTGACGAGGGGTTTTTTCTTGTCCGGATCCGGTCGGCCGCCGGGGGCACCGATCAACCCGGCCGGAACAGCACCACGACCGACAGCACCCACCACGACAGCACCCACCACGACAGCAGCCGCATCACTCAGAGCCGTATCACCAAAGCCGCATCACCGAGAGTCGCAGCACCACAGCCACAGCCTGAATCCGACGCAGCCAGCAGAGAAGGTTCCGATGACGCAGGGCCGCACCGCCGAAGTCCGACCACCGGCAGTCCATCCACCGGGTCACGTCGTCCCCAGCGTTCCGGCCCGCGCGGTCGAGCGGCCGGTCGAGCGGCTCAGCGGCGCGGCGTCGGTCGTCCGATCCCTCGAGGAGGTCGGCGCCGAGGTGGTCTTCGGGATTCCCGGTGGCGCCGTGCTGCCGGTGTACGACCCGCTGCTGGACTCCACCCGGGTGCGGCACGTGCTCGTCCGGCACGAGCAGGGCGCGGGACACGCGGCCACCGGGTACGCCCAGGCCACGGGCAAGGTCGGGGTGTGCATCGCCACCTCCGGTCCGGGTGCCACCAACCTGGTGACGCCGCTTGCGGACGCCCAGATGGACTCGGTGCCGCTGGTCGCCATCACCGGTCAGGTCGGCCGGACGATGATCGGCACCGACGGCTTCCAGGAGGCCGACATCTGCGGCATCACGATGCCGATCACGAAGCACAACTTCCTCGTCACCGATCCGGCCGAGATCCCACAAACGATCGCGGCCGCCTTCCACCTGGCATCAACGGGCCGACCCGGCGCCGTGCTGGTGGACATCCCCAAGGACGTGCTGCAGTCGGAGACCACCTTCGTCTGGCCGCAGGACGTCCACCTCCCCGGGTACCGGCCGACCATGCGGCCGCACTCGGGGCAGATCGGCGCCGCCGCCAGGCTGATCGCAGCAGCGCGCCGCCCGGTGCTCTACGTGGGCGGCGGGGTGCTGAAGGCCCGGGCGACCGAGGCTCTTCTGCAGCTGGCCGAGCTGACCGGGATCCCGGTCGTCACCACTCTCATGGCTCGCGGCGCCTTCCCGGACTCGCACGTCCAGCACCTGGGCATGCCCGGGATGCACGGCACCGTGACGGCAGTGGCGGGCATGCAGCGCGCGGACCTGATCATCGCGCTGGGTGCCCGGTTCGACGACAGGGTGACCGGCCAGCTCTCGACGTTCGCGCCGGGCGCCACGGTGATCCACGCGGACATCGACCCGGCGGAGATCGGCAAGAACCGGGTGGCCGACGTGCCGATCGTCGGCGACGCCCGGGAGGTGATCACCGAACTGATCGCCGCGGTCGGTGCTGAGCAGGCGTCCGGCGTGGTCGCCGACCTCACCGCGTGGTGGGCAGAACTCGAGGAGCTGCGCGCCACCTTCCCGCTCGGTTACGACTGGCCGTCCGACGGTTCGCTGGCGCCGCAGTACGTCATCGAAAGGCTCGGCGCCATTGCCGGTCCCGACGCCATCTACGTGGCGGGCGTTGGCCAGCACCAGATGTGGGCGGCGCAGTTCGTCTCCTACGAGAAGCCCGGAACATGGCTGAACTCCGGCGGTCTGGGCACCATGGGCTACGCGGTGCCGGCGGCGATGGGCGCGAAGATGGGGGCACCGGAGACCACCGTGTGGGCCATCGACGGCGACGGCTGCTTCCAGATGACGAACCAGGAACTGGCCACCTGCGCCATCGAGGGCATCCCGATCAAGGTCGCGGTGATCAACAACGGCAACCTGGGCATGGTCCGGCAGTGGCAGACGCTGTTCTACGGCGAGCGTTACTCACAAACCGATCTCGGCACCCACAAGCACCGGATCCCGGACTTCAAGCTGCTTGCCGAGGCCTACGGGTGCGTCGGCCTGCGCTGCGAATCCCGGGAGGACGTCGACCGGACCATCGAGGCCGCGATGGCCATCAACGACCGGCCGGTGGTGATCGACTTCGTCGTCGGCGCCGACGCGCAGGTCTGGCCGATGGTGGCCGCCGGCACCGGTAACGACCAGATCATGGCCGCACGCGGCATCCGGCCCCTGTTCGACGAAGAATGAGTCCGAACAGCGTGAATACCGTTCGACGAAGAATGAGTCCGAACAGCGTGAATACCGTTCGACGAAGAATGAGTCCGAACAGCGTGAATACCTTTCGACGAAGAATGAGTCCGAACGGCATGAGTACCGTTCGGCGAGGAACGAGCCGATGACGCATTTCGGTGACGCCCCCTGGGCCCGCGCCTTCACCGCAGTCGAGAGTCCCTCGGCAGCAGCATCTTCCGGCCGGGCGACGGCCGTGCTGCCGGTGCCTCCGCAGGGACCGCCCACCGTCACGCCGCCGGCCGCCCGGACCGCACCGCCGGCCGGGTCAGCCACCCACCAGCCCGCCGGCCGCGATCAGCGCGGCGGTCCGAACCAAGGAGCCCATGCCACCGTGACACGCCATACGCTCTCGGTGCTGGTCGAGAACAAACCCGGTGTGCTGGCTCGGGTGTCGTCGTTGTTCTCCCGCCGTGGGTTCAACATCCACTCGCTCGCGGTCGGCCCGACGGAGAACCCCGACGTCTCCCGGATGACCATCGTGGTGGCGGTCGAGGGGTTGCCGCTCGAGCAGGTCACCAAGCAGCTCAACAAGCTGATCAACGTGCTGAAGATCGTGGAACTACCGCCGGCGCAGGCGGTTCAGCGCGAACTGCTGCTGATCAAGCTGCGGTCAGACGCGACCAGTCGACCGCAGATCGTCTCCATCGTGGAGATGTTCCGCGCCCGGGTCATCGACATCACCCCGGAGGCCGTCACGGTCGAGGCCACCGGCACCAGCGACAAGCTCGACGCCCTGATCAAGATGCTCGAACCGTTCGGGGTGCGCGAGTTGGTGCAGTCGGGGATGGTGGCGCTCGGCCGCGGGCCGCGGTCCATCACCTCCTCCACCAGCAGGGCAGACTGACCGACGCCAGACGCACCGACCGCGGGTCGCACGGCTCGCGCTTCCACCCTCAGACAGCAAGGAAAGCAGGACACCAGTAATGGCCGCGGAGATCTTCTACGACGACGATGCCGACCTGTCCATCATCCAGGGGCGCAAGGTCGCCGTCATCGGCTACGGTTCACAGGGCCATGCGCACGCTTTGAGCCTGCGGGACTCGGGCGTCGACGTCCGCGTCGGCCTTCCGGAGGGCTCGAAGTCCAGGGTCAAGGCCACCGACCAGGGGCTCCGCGTGGTGACCCCCGCGGAGGCCGCCGCGGAGGCCGACGTGATCATGATCCTGACGCCGGACCACGTGCAGCGGCACGTCTACGCGGAGGCCATCGAGCCCAATCTGAAGCCGGGGAACGCGCTGGCGTTCGGCCACGGCTTCAACATCCGGTTCGGCTACATCAAGCCGCCGAAGGACGTGGACGTCATCATGATCGCGCCCAAGGGCCCCGGTCATCTGGTACGTCGTGAGTTCGTCGACGGCAAGGGGGTGCCGTGCCTGATCGCGGTCGAGCAGGACTTCACCGGCGGCGCGCAGGCGCTCGCGCTGTCCTACGCGCGGGGGATCGGCGGCGCCCGGGCCGGCGTGATCAAGACGACGTTCCCGGAGGAGACCGAGACCGACCTGTTCGGTGAGCAGGCCGTGCTCTGCGGCGGCATGTCCCGGCTCGTCCAGCTCGGCTTCGAGACGCTGGTCAACGCGGGATACCAGCCGGAGATCGCCTACTTCGAGTGCCTGCACGAGCTGAAGCTGATCGTCGACCTGATGTACGAGGGTGGGATCGCGAAGCAGCGCTGGTCGGTCTCGGACACCGCCGAGTACGGGGACTACGTCTCCGGCCCGCGGGTGATCGATGACCACGTGGCCAAGAACATGCAGGGCGTGCTGGCCGACATCAAGGACGGCACGTTCGCCGCCCGGTTCATCGCCGACCAGGACGCCGGTGCGCCGGAGTTCAAGAAGTTCCGGGCCGAGCAGGAGAAGCACCCCATCGAGGAGACCGGGCGGCACCTGCGCGGGCTGATGAGCTGGGTCGCCAAGGAGGACGACTACACCGGCACAGCGGACCGCGGCTGACAGCTCGTCCCTGAGGACAAAAAAACCCCCGGGACGCCGGTCCCGGGGGTTTTGTGACGCACCGTCTGCTGCCCAGGCAGGGCGCCGGCACGGCCCGCTGTCAGAAGGTGCCCGGGTCAGAACGTGCTCGGGTCAGAAAGTCTTGCCGCCCTTCGCCTTGAACCAGGCCTTCGACGCAGGGTTGAGCAGGAAGACCACGATCAGCACGGGGATGACGAAGCCCAGCAGGCTGGTGAATCCGAAGCTGGACGCGATGATCGACAGGATGGCCAGCGCCGCGTAGATGGCGCAGGCGATCACCAGGATCTGCCCGTTCTTGCCGTTGAGGGCGACCACGCCGCCCCAGATCATCAGCGCCGCAACCACAATCGTGCCGATGGTGACGATCACCAGGAAGGTGCCGGCACCGCCGACGGTGTCGCAGGCCGCCGCGGTGTCGCGGTCCAGCGATGTGCTGTCGCACACGGCGCTGCTGGCGGCGCTGAGCACGCTTCCGGCCGCGAAGGCGATGAGGCCGAACAGGATGCCCAGGCCGCCCCAGATGAAGGCCAGGACGGCGGCGGCGGTGACCATGCCCGGTCGCGCCGAGCCGGCGGGCGGGCCGCCGTATCCGGCCGGGTACGCCGGTCCTCCGTACTGGGGCGCTCCGTACTGGGGTGCTCCGTACTGAGGAGCGGGGTACTGGCCGGCCCCGTACTGCGGGGCGGGCTGCTGATAGCCGGGCTGCTGGTACCCCTGCTGCGGGTACTGGGCCGACGGTGGGCCCGCCGGCGCGGCGGAAGGGTGCTGACCCGCCGAGCCGAACGGCTCGTTGGATCCCGGGTAGCCGGTGGGTGTGCTCATGGCGGTTCCGTTTCTGTGCCGCTCTGGTCGACACGGTGTCGATCCAGAACCGGACCGGCGGGTGCCGGGACCGGGATGTCGGTATCACCGACCGGGACTGTCGGGCGGGGCGCAATGGCAGGTTTCGGGCGGGATGTCGGTTTCGTCGTCCGCTGACGATAACGCCTCGGACCTGCAGAAGGAGGCGTTCGTCACCACCGTGATACGACCGGGGGGTGCGAATCACCCCCTGACGCACGGTTAGCATGATCCGCCGGGCCTGCAGCGCCCGTGCTTCCTCGCAGTGTTGCGCCGGGACCGATCCCGGCCCGTCGGCCCGTCCGGGACCCGCCCGCGGGCCGCCCCGCCCCACCTAACGGAGATGACAGCTGTGCCCAAGCCCGTCGTGCTGATCGCCGAGCAACTCGCCCAGTCCGCCATGGACGTCCTGGGTACCGAATTCGATATCCGGCACGTGGACGGTGCGGACCGGTCGGCACTGCTGCCGGCGCTCGCCGACGCCGATGCGGTGCTGATCCGATCGGCCACCACCATCGACACCGAGGCGCTCGCTGCCGCACCCATGCTGAAGGTGGTCGCCCGGGCGGGGATCGGGCTGGACAACGTCGACGTGAAGGCCGCGACCGCCCGTGGGGTGCTGGTGGTGAACGCGCCGCAATCGAACATCGTCACGGCCGCGGAGCACGCGATCGCGCTGCTGCTCGCGGTGGCCCGCAAGGTGCCGGCCGCCGATGCCTCACTGCGCGCCGGGGAGTGGAAGCGCAGCGCCTTCACCGGTGTCGAACTGGCCGACAAGACCGTCGGCGTGGTCGGGCTCGGCCGGATCGGGCAACTGTTCGCCGCGCGGATCGCCGCCTTCGGCACCACCGTCATCGCCTACGACCCGTATCTGCAGCCCGCGCGGGCGGCGTCGCTGGGTGTCCGGCTCGTCGACCTGGCCACCCTGCTGTCCACCGCGGACATCATCTCCATCCACCTGCCTCGCACGCCCGAGACGCTGGGCCTCATCGGGGCCGACGAGTTGGCAGGCGTCAAGCAGGGCGTGCTGATCGTGAACGCCGCCCGCGGCGGCCTGATCGACGAGCAGGCCCTTGCAGAGGCGCTGGTGTCCGGCCGGGTCGGCGGGGCCGGGATCGATGTCTATGTCAAAGAGCCGCTCGGCCCGGACAGTCCGCTGCGCACCGCGCCGAACACGGTGCTCACCCCGCACCTCGGCGCCTCCACCGCAGAGGCCCAGGACAAGGCGGGCACCGCGGTGGCCCGCTCGGTGAAGCTGGCGCTGCGCGGCGACTTCGTTCCCGACGCGGTCAACGTGCAGGCCGCCGGGCCGGTCCCGGACGAGCTGCAGCCGTGGATTCCGTTGGTGTCCCGACTCGGCACCATCCTCACCTCCGTTGCCGGTGCGGTGCCCAGCGAGGTCGTCGTGGAGGTGCGCGGGGACCTTGCGTCGCAGGACACCTCGATCCTGGAACTGGCCGCGGTGCGCGGCATCTTCGGTGGCGTCATCACCGAGGCGGTCACGTTCGTCAACGCCCCCGCCCTGGCCGCCGAACACGGACTCGCGCTGTCCGGCACGACCACCGAGGAGACCGGTGACTACCGGTCGTCGGTGACCCTGCGCGGGGCGATGGCCGACGGCGAGTTCCGCACCGTGTCCGGCACGCTGTCCGGCGAGAACCAGGTCGCGAAGCTGATCGAGATCAACAACCGGCACTTCGACCTGCGCGCCGCCGGCAACCTGGTCGTCGTCGCGTACGCCGACCGTCCGGGCGTGATGGGCACGGTCGGCGCCCTGCTCGGTGAGGAACAGATCAACATCGAGGCGGCACAGATTTCGCAGGAACTGGACGGCCGGGCATCGATCATGGTGCTGCGGGTGGATCGCGTCCCGGGCCAGCAGTTGCTCGAGACGATCGGCCGCACGGTGGACGCGAGCGCCATTCGGGGAATCCCGGCGGGCTGATGGGCCTCCCTGCGTCCGGATCGTCCCGGCTACGGATACCCTGACGCGTGCTCGGACCGGTGACAGCCGGTAGGGGTGAGCAGCAGCTACCGATTCGTGTCCACACCAGTACGACCGCCCCTGCGGGCGGTCCCCGCGGACAGCGCGGCAGGAAGGTCAACCATGAAGCTCGCGGTCATCCCAGGTGACGGCATCGGTCCCGAGGTGGTGGCAGAGGGCCTCAAGGTGTTGCGTGGCGTCGTTCCGGGCGTGGAGACCACCGAGTACGACCTCGGTGCCGCCCGCTGGCACCGCACCGGTGAACTGCTGCCCGACTCGGTGCTGCGCGAGATCCGGGAGCAGGACGCGATCCTGCTCGGCGCGGTCGGCGACCCAACGGTGCCGTCCGGCATCCTCGAGCGGGGGCTGTTGCTGCGCATCAGGTTCGAGCTCGACCACCACGTCAACCTGCGTCCGGCCCGGCTCTACCCGGGGGTGCCCGGGCCGCTGGCCGGCGACAAGGCGATCGACCTGGTCGTGCTGCGTGAGGGCACCGAGGGGCCGTATGTCGGCAACGGCGGCCTGCTGCGCAAGGACACCCCGCACGAGATCGCGACCGAGGTGTCGCTGAACACCTACTTCGGCGTCGAGCGGGTGGTGCGCAACGCCTTCGAGCGTGCGGCCCGCCGTCCGCGCAAGCATCTGACGCTGATCCACAAGACGAACGTGCTGGTGCACTCCGGCCAGTTGTGGAGCCGGGTGGTCGAAGAGGTGTCGATGGAGTACCCCGACGTCTCGGTGGCCTACTCGCACATCGACGCGGCGATGATCTACCTGGTCACCGACCCCGGCCGGTTCGACGTCGTGGTCACCGACAACCTGTTCGGCGACATCTTCACCGACCTCGCCGCGGCCGTCTCCGGCGGTATCGGGCTGGCCGCCTCCGGCAACCTGGACGTCTCGGGCACCAACCCGAGCATGTTCGAGCCGGTGCACGGCTCTGCGCCCGACATCGCCGGCACCGGCACCGCCGACCCCACGGCCACCGTGCTGTCGATCGCGCTACTGCTGGACCATCTCGGCCTGCCGGAGGCGGCGCGCCGGGTGGAGGCAGCGGTCGCGTTCGACCTGGCCACCCGGCAGAGCGGATCGGTGGGCCGTACCAGCGCCATCGGCGACCGGTTGGCCGCGCTCGCCTCCAGCTGATCCCGTCACGTCCCAGCCAGCCGGCCCGTCACCGGCCTTCCGAACCGAGTTGATCCCATGACAGCACCCGTGCGTCGCTCACCGCTGGGTGACGCCTTCCACGTCTTCGACACCACGCTTCGTGACGGTGCCCAGCGTGAGGGCATCAGTTACTCGGTGGCGGACAAGATCGCCGTGGCCGGCCTGCTCGACGAGTTGGGCGTCGGGTTCATCGAGGGCGGCTGGCCGGGTGCCATGCCCAAGGACACCGAGTTCTTCGCCCGCGCCACCTCTGGGGAATTGCCGCTGCGGACCGCACAACTCGTCGCCTTCGGCGCCACCCGCAAGGCGGGGGTGCGGGCGGCCGACGACCCGCAGGTGCGGGCCCTGCTCGACTCCGGGGCGCCGGTCGTCACCCTGGTCGCCAAGTCCGACGTCCGGCACGTGGAACGCGCGCTGCGGACCACGCTGGCGGAGAACCTCGCGATGGTCTCGGACACGGTCGCCCTGCTGGTCGGCGAGGGCCGCCGGGTGTTCCTGGACTGCGAGCACTTCTTCGACGGCTACGCGGCCGACCGCGACTACGGCCTGCGGGTCGGTGAGGCCGCGATGACGGCGGGCGCCGACGTCATGGTGCTGTGCGACACCAACGGCGGCATGCTGCCCATGTCGATCGAACGGGTGGTGTCGGAGGTGTTGCGACGCACGGGTTTCCGCTTGGGGATCCACTGCCAGGACGACACCGGTTGTGCGGTGGCCAATTCCGTCGCCGCCGTGCACGCCGGTGTCACCCACGTCCAGTGCACCGCTAACGGGTACGGCGAGCGGGCCGGCAACGCCGACCTGTTCGCGGTGCTGGGCAACCTGGTCACGAAGATGGGCCTGCCGGTGCTGCCCGAGGGAGCACTCGCGGAGATGACCCGGGTGTCGCACGCCCTCGCCGAGCTGGCGAACATCGGGCCGAACACCCACCAGGCGTACGTCGGGTCGTCGGCGTTCTCGCACAAGGCGGGCCTGCACGCCTCCGCGATCAAGGTGGATCCCGACCTGTACAACCACCTGGACCCGGCGCTGGTGGGCAACGACATGCACATCCTGATCACCGAGATGGCGGGCCGGGCGTCGGTCGAACTCAAGGCTCGGGAGCTCGGTGTCGACCTGACCGGCCGTCCCGAGGCGATCTCGCGGATCGTCGACACCGTCAAGGAACGGGAGGCGGCCGGGTGGTCGTACGAGGCCGCCGATGCCTCCTTCGAGCTGCTCATGCGTGACGAACTCGCCCGCGGCAGCGCGGATCCGGTCGGGGTGGCGGCGCCACGCGCCTTCCGGCTCGAGTCGTACCGGGTGATCGTGGAGAAGACAGAACTGCCGACCCCCAGGGTCAGCTCCGAGGCCACCGTCAAGGTGCACGTCGGCGGACGGCGGATCATCGCGACCGCCGAGGGCAACGGCCCGGTCAACGCGCTGGACTCCGCGCTGCGGTCCGCGGTGGCCGAGCAGTTCCCCGAGTTCGCGAACGTCGAGCTGGTCGACTACAAGGTCCGCATCCTCGCCGGATCCGCCGGCACCGACTCGATCACCAGGGTGCTGGTGTCGTCCGCCCGGGGCGGTGGGGAATGGACCACGGTCGGCGTGCACGCCAATGTCGTCGAAGCCTCCTGGCAGGCGCTGGTGGACGCCCTGCTGTACGCGCTGCGGCCCGAGGCAGCCGCGGCGGGTGACCGGGACGCCGGCGGCGCGACATCGGCGCACGATGTCGGCGTGGCCACGCAGGCCGGTGTGCCGTTGTCGGTCTGACAGGCCGGGTTTCGCCACCGGCTGTCGGTGATGGGTGTCGGCACCGTCGACCGCCGTCGTCGGTGCCGAGCCGCCGCTGCCCCGGCGACCGGTGCACAGGCGCGGCCGCCGGGGCGCTTGCCGACCGGCAACACCCTGTCGGGGATACTCGCCAAGCCGATGACCGGACCGGAGCACCGGTTCGGACCCAGCTGTGATGGAGGACCGCCACATGCGCCTGGCCAGGATCGCCCACCCCGACGGGGTTGCCTTCGTCACCATCGACGGCCCCGACGGCGCCGAGCAGGCGCGCGAGATCGCCGACCACCCCTTCGGCACCCCGACCTTCACCGGACGGGCGTGGCCGCTGGCGGACACCCGACTGCTCGCGCCGATCCTGCCGTCCAAGGTGGTGGCCGTCGGCCGCAATTACGCCGACCACGCCGCAGAACTCGGCCACGACGTGCCCACGTCACCGATCATCTTCCTCAAGCCCTCGACGTCGGTGATCGGACCGCGGTCGGTGATCCAGCTGCCGCCGTCGTCGGAGCGGGTGGACTACGAGGGCGAGTTGGCCGTCGTCATCGGCCGGCCGTGCCGGGATGTCAAGGCGGAGAACGCTTCGTCGGTGATCCTGGGCTACACCGTCGCCAACGATGTGACGGCCCGCGACCAGCAGCGCGCCGATGTTCAGTTCACCCGGGCGAAGGGATACGACTCGTTCTGCCCGCTCGGCCCGTGGATCGAGACGGAGCTCGACCCGTCGGACCTGTTCGTCCGCACGGAGCTCGACGACGAGGTCGTGCAGGACGGCCGGACCGGCGACATGGTCTTCACCGTCGGCGAGATCGTGGAGTTCGTGTCCGCTGTGATGACGCTGCTGCCGGGCGACGTGCTGCTCACCGGCACGCCCGCCGGTGTCGGACCGATGGCGGCCGGGCAGACGGTGTCCGTGACGGTGGAGGGCATCGGCACGCTGACCAACCCGGTCGAACCGCGCCGCTAGGGTTGGTCTGCCATGACACAGACCCCGCAGCGCCCGTCCGACTCCGCCACCCCGGTACCCGGGAAGCGACCCGTGCGGGCTCGCTTCTGCCCGTCGCCCACCGGCACCCCGCACGTCGGGCTGGCCCGCACGGCGCTGTTCAACTGGGCGTTCGCCCGGCACCACGGCGGCACGCTGGTGTTCCGCATCGAGGACACCGACGCCGCAAGGGATTCCGAGGAGTCCTACGCCGCGCTGCTCGATGCCATGACATGGCTGGGCCTGGACTGGGACGAGGGCCCCGGGGTCGGCGGTCCGCACGCCCCGTACCGGCAGAGCCGGCGGGGCGACATCTACCGCGAGCTGGCCGCGGAGCTGCTCGGTGCCGGGCACCTGTACGAGTCGTACTCCACCAATGACGACGTCACCGCCCGTTCCGTGGCGTCGGGCCGGAACCCACAGCTTGGCTACGACAACTACGACCGCACACCGGATCCCGCGTTGATCGAGGCCGCGGTGGCCGCCGGCCGCAAGCCCGTCCTGCGGCTGCGGGTGCCGGACCGGGACATCACCTTCAACGACCTGGTCCGCGGGCCGATCACCTTTCCCGCGGGCTCGGTGCCCGATCCGGTGCTGGTGCGGGGCACCGGTGAGCCGCTGTACACACTGGTCAACCCCGTCGACGACGCGTTGATGGGCATCACACACGTGCTGCGCGGTGAGGACCTGCTGCCCTCGACGCCCCGGCAGATCGTGCTGTACGAGGCGCTGATCGCCATCGGCCGGGCCGAGGTGGTACCGGAGTTCGGCCACCTGCCGTTCGTCACCGGTGAGGGCAACCGCAAGCTCTCCAAGCGGGATCCGCAGTCGAACCTGTTCCAGTACCGGGACGACGGCTTCATCACCGAGGGCATGGTGAACTACCTGGCGCTGCTGGGCTGGTCGATCGCCGACGACCGGGACATCTTCACGCCCGCCGAGTTGGTGGCGGCGTTCGACGGCCGGCGGATCTCCGGCAATCCGGCCCGCTTCGACCGGAAGAAGGCCGAGGCGATCAACGGCACCCACCTGCGGATGCTGACCGCCGACGACTTTGCGGACCGGCTCACCGGCTACCTCGTGCAGCGCAATCTGCTGCCGGCCGAAGCGTCGACGCAGCAGCTGGCGGTCGTTCGGGCTGCCGCACCGTTGGTGCAGGAGCGAGCTGCCCTGCTCTCCGAGGCCGCCACGATGATCGGCTTCCTCGTCACGCCCGACGCGGAATTCACCGTCGACCCCGCGGCGGCCGGCAAGGTGCTGACCGACGCCGCCGCCCCTGTGCTGGGCGCGGCACTCAGCGTGGCCCAGCAGGTGCCGGAGTTCACCGCACCGGCGCTGGAACCGGCGCTCAAGGCGGCGCTGGTCGAGGGGCTCGGCCTGAAGCCGAAGGTGGCCTTCGGCCCGGTGCGGGTGGCGGTCACCGGCCGCACCATCTCGCCGCCGCTCTACGAGTCGCTGGAGCTGCTGGGGCGCGAGGTCACGGTCCGCAGGTTGCGGTCGGCGCTGGACGCCCTCGGCTGACCAACGGCAGCCCGATTGGTCTTCTCCGCGCCGCCTGGGCCGCCCGCCGCCTGGGCCGCCCGCCGCAGCGTGCTGCGCCGGAACCGGCCCTCACCGCGAGCGCTGTTGATCATGGCGAAACTCGCACGACACGCCGCCCGAAATCGGCAAATCGTGCGAGTTTTGCCATGATCAACACCAGCGGGGGCGGACTGACGTGCAGCGGTGGGGGGTCGCCGGCACATTTTGGGTTGGGCTGCGGGGCAGGTAGTATCGTTGCTCGGCGCTGCCCGGCGAAGTCGATGCCGGGTGCCCTTGGGGTATGGTGTAATTGGCAACACTAGGGATTCTGATTCCCTCATTCTAGGTTCGAGTCCTAGTACCCCAGCGATGTGCTGACAACCACGATTGTCCCGCGCGGGCCGTCAGGTCGTGTAGCATTTTCCTTCGGATCAAGCGGCGCGGATCAGGTCGCCGGTCCGGACATGGCAGCGCATGTTGCTGTTGGAAGTTTCTAGGGCCCCGTCGTCTAGCGGCCTAGGACGCCGCCCTCTCACGGCGGTAGCGAGGGTTCGAATCCCTTCGGGGCTACCAGCACGATCCGTCCCGGAGCCCAGCGCTCCGGGATCTTCCGTCTCACCGACCGCGGCCGGGGGGTCAGGCGCCACCCGTCGGATTGCCGGGACCTCAGAGCCGAGCTTCGGGCTGCAGGACTCCGGCCGGGACCCCCAGGGCGCCGGTGGGCCTACAGCCGGGCGGTGAGCGCGTCGGCAGCTTCCACCAGGTCCCCGGCCCACCGCGCGCCCGGGCGGCGGCCGATTCGCTCCACCGGCCCGGAGACCGAGACCGCGGCGATCACCAGCCCCTTCGGGTCGCGGACCGGGGCGGAGACCGACGCAACGCCGGCTTCCCGTTCCGCCACCGACTGCGCCCAGCCCCGCCGGCGCACCTCCGTCAGGGTGCGTTCGGTGAAGGCGGCCTCGGCGAGCACCGCCCGCTGGATCGTCGGGTCCGCCCAGGCGGTGAGCACCTTCGCTCCGGAGCCGGCGCTCATCGGCAGCCGGGCCCCCAGCGGGACGGTGTCCCGCAGCCCGGACGTGGGTTCGGCCACCGCGATGCAGATCCGGGACAGCCCGTCCGGCCGGTACACCTGCACGCTCTCCCCGGTGCGGTCCCGCAACCGGGGCAGCACATCGGCCGATGCGGTGACCAACGGGTCGGGGGCGCCGGCGGCCAGGGTGGCGAGAAGTGGGCCGGGGCACCAGCGACCATTGGCATCCCGGGTCAGCAGTCCGTGCACCTCCAGCCCGACAGCGAGCCGGTGCGCGGTCGCCCGCGGAAGTCCTGTCGCAGCACACAGATCGGCCAGTCCGGTGGGCGCAACGGTCGTCGCCTGCAGCACCTGCACGGCTTTGTCCAGAACCCCGATGCCACTAGACTTTCCCATGCAGCGATACTAGATTCTCGCATATTGGGATGTCTACCAACCGGCCGGCGCGGCCGGGAGCCGTACGGCGAGCACGGCGACACATCCGCGACGACACACGAACAGCAGAAGGGGTCCGCAATGGGGCGCACGATGGCCGAGAAGGTCTGGGACGCACACATCGTGCACGCGGCCGAGGGTGAGCCGGATCTGTTGTTCATCGACCTGCATCTTGTGCACGAGGTGACGAGCCCGCAGGCGTTCGAGGGCCTACGGCAGGCCGGCCGCCGGGTACGCCGCACCGATCTGACCCTGGCCACCGAGGACCACAACGTCCCGACCAGCGGGGTCAATCTGCTGATCGAGGACCCGATCTCACGGACCCAGGTGGAGACGCTGCGCGCGAACTGCGCCGAGTTCGGCGTCCGGCTCTACCCGATGGGCGACGCCGAGCAGGGCATCGTGCACGTCGTCGGGCCGCAGCTCGGACTCACCCAACCAGGGATGACGATCGTCTGCGGTGACTCGCACACCTCCACGCACGGCGCCTTCGGTGCGCTGGCCTTCGGCATCGGCACCAGCGAGGTGGAGCACGTGCTGGCCACGCAGACGTTGCCGCTCAAGCCGTTCAAGACGATGGCGATCACCGTCGAGGGCGACCTGGCACCGGGCGTCACCGCGAAGGACATCGTGCTCGCCGTCATCGCGAAGATCGGCACCGGCGGCGGACAGGGCTTCGTCCTGGAGTACCGCGGCGCGGCGATCCGCGCGCTGTCGATGGAAGGCCGGATGACGGTCTGCAACATGTCGATCGAAGCGGGCGCCCGGGCGGGGATGATCGCGCCGGACGAGACCACGTTCGCCTACATCTCCGGTCGCGACCACGCACCGAAGGGCGCGCTGTGGGACGAGGCAATGGCGTACTGGTCGTCGCTGACCACCGATGACGACGCGATTTTCGATGCCGAGGTCGTGCTGAACGCCGATGAGCTGGCGCCGTTCGTCACCTGGGGGACCAATCCCGGGCAGGGACTGCCGCTGTCGGCCAGCGTCCCCGACCCGGAATTGATCACTGACGACCACGAACGCAGCGCCGCCGAGCGGGCCCTGGAGTACATGGGGTTGACGGCCGGCACGCCGCTGCGAGACATCCGGGTGGACACCGTCTTTCTCGGCTCCTGCACCAACGGCCGGATCGAGGACCTGCGGGCGGCGGCGGATGTGCTGCGCGGCAGACACATCGATCCCTCGTTGCGGATGCTCGTGGTGCCGGGCTCGATGCGGGTCAAGGCGCAGGCCGAAACCGAGGGCCTGGACGCGGTGTTCGCCGCGGCAGGGGCCGAGTGGCGCAGCGCGGGGTGCTCGATGTGCCTGGGCATGAACCCCGATCAGTTGTCCCCGGGGGAGCGCAGCGCATCGACCTCGAACCGGAACTTCGAAGGCAGGCAGGGCAAAGGTGGCCGCACGCACCTGGTGTCGCCGCTGGTTGCGGCGGCCACGGCCGTCCGCGGGACGCTGTCGTCCCCGGCGGATCTGGAACCGGTCGAGGTGCTGACCGGTGCCCCGGCCTGATCCGCAGGGCGGCCGCCGGGAGATCCACCACTCTCGGCGTCCGTGCAGCCCCATCCCGAGAACCTGAACCGCACGACCGCCGGCTCACCGTCGAACGCGAGGAAACCCATGGACGCCTTCACCACCCACAGCGGGATCGGGATCCCGCTGCGCCGCAGCAACGTCGATACCGACCAGATCATCCCGGCGGTGTACCTCAAGCGGATCAGCCGCACGGGTTTCGAGGACGGACTGTTCGCCGCCTGGCGTGCCGATCCCACGTTCGTGCTCAATCAGCCGGCGTTCGCCGGTGGCTCCGTGCTCGTCGCGGGTGCCGACTTCGGTACGGGATCGTCGCGGGAGCACGCGGTCTGGGCACTGATGGATTACGGGATCAGAGTGGTGATCTCGCCCCGGTTCGCGGACATCTTCCGCGGAAACGCCGGCAAGGGTGGGCTGCTCGCCGCCGAGGTCGGCCAGGACGACGTCGAACTGCTGTGGAAGCTGCTGGAGAACCAGCCGGGCACCTCGGTGACGGTCAACCTAGAGCAGCAAACGATCTCGGCCGGATCTCTGGTCATCAGCTTTTCGGTGGATTCCTATACCCGGTGGCGATTGATCGAGGGCTGGGACGACATCTCGCTGACATTGCGGCACGCCGATGAGATCAAAGAATTTGAGCGGCGTCGTCCGGCATTCCTGCCGACCACCGGCTGACTGCTCCACGGACCCCGATCAGGGCAGGTCAGTCGTGTCGGCGTCGCCAAACCCGTTGCAAGTCAACCGTTCTCGTCCCATCAGATTGTTACTCTGAGCAACGGTTGCCTTCGGCCGAACGGTTCGGTGACTGCTCCGGATTGTGTGAGAACCGTTAGAACGCAGTGACTCCTAGGCGTGCCGCACTAGCGCCCGCGCGATTTTGCGCCTACCGTGTGCGACCAATCGGCCCCCACTCTGCCGTGGCCGGAGAGTCCTGGGAGGGACAGTGAACAAGACCGATCTGATCAACCAGCTCGCCGAGCGGTTGGACGGGGACAAGAAGGCCGCGCAGGCCGCGGTCGAGGGCTTCATCGATCTGGTCCAGCGCGAAGTGCAAAAGGGCCGGAACGTCTCCATCTCCGGCTTCGGAGTGTTCGAGAAGCGAATGCGTGCAGCGCGTACCGCTCGGAACCCGCGCACCGGCGAAGCCGTCAAGGTGAAGAAGACCACCGTGCCCGCGTTCCGGCCCGGCAAATACTTCAAGGACGTGATTGCCGGAACGGTGAAGCTGCCGAAGCCGACCGGCAAGCCGACCAGCGCCCGGGCTGCCGCCGCCGCTGCCAAGGCCGGCACGACCGCCGCCGCACCGGCAAAGGCCCCGGCCGGCAGGGCAACTCGCGCGACACCGAAGACCGCCGCAACGACGACCACCCGCACCCGGTCGGCTGCCGCCAAGCCCGCTGCCAGCACGACACGGAGTCGGGCCGCCGCCGCGAAGCCGGCCGCCGCCGCGGCGCCGAAGACGGCCGCCGCCAAGACGACCACCACCAGGGCGCCGAGGGCGACCGCCGCCAAGGCCGCTCCCGCCGGGAAGGCTGCGGCGCCCAAGGCCGCTGCCACGAAGCCCGCCACCCGCCGGACCCCGGCCAAGGCCAAGTAGTACCCCCATCCCAGCCGGCCACAGGCACGGTCCGCGCCGGTGGCCGGGCACCATGCCCGGCCACCCGCTGCTCCTCTGCGACGGGTGACCGATGCCGGGCCGAGGGTGTCGCACCGGTCGCCGAGGGTCACGTCGCCGACGGTCAATGCGGCAGCAATCACGGCCCGGTCGCCGACGCCCGGGTGCCGGAGCTCAGACCTTCGGCGCCGGGTACGAATCCGCCTGCACCATCCGGCGGTCGTCGAACGAGAGATACCAGTAGGCCGCCTTCGGCGTGCCGACCTCGCCGATCGGCACATCCGACCGGCCGGCGAGCGACTTCACCACTCCGGGGATGACGCCGCCCTGGCTGCACACCAGGATCGTGCCGCCCTCCTCCTGCTCGGCGGCCAGTTCCACCAGCCGGCGGCGCGCCCCGGCGGGATCGTCGCGGTAGGCATCCTCGGCCAGCACGGGCTCGAAGACGACCTCCCTGCCGAGCCTTTCGGCCAGCGGCGCCACCGTCGCTCGGCATCTCTCCAGCGGTGCGCAGTGCACCGCATCCGGCGCGAACGCGCTGAGCTCGCCGATCAGTTGCTGAGCCTGCTTGCGGCCCTTGGCATCCAGCGGGCGCATGGCGTCGTCGCCGCTGTAGTCGTCCCGGCGGCCGGCCCGGGCATGGCGGACCAGGACGATGCCGGTCAACGCGGCCGGTTCCAGCGCGAAGGTCGACAACACCGCCTGGTCGAACTCGTACGTCATCAGCTCGGCGGCCCTCGGCACCGGCAGCCACTCGAGTTGGTCGACCTCCTTGTTCGGCACGAAGGTGCCGCCGATCCGCCGGGCTGCGAAGTAGTGCACCGTCTTCGGGCCGCCGTTCGCCTTGTACGAGACGGTGGTCAGCGACCGGCCGATGGCGGCGCGGCACCCCGTCTCCTCCTCCACCTCGCGGGCGGCGGTGACGATCGGCACCTCACCCGGCTCGGCCTTGCCCTTCGGCAGCGACCAGTCGTCGTACCGCGGTCGGTGCACCAGGGCCACGCGTACGCCGAACCGGCGCGAGGGTCGCCACAGCACGGCTCCCGCAGCCTGAATGACGGGACCGAAGGAATCATTCGCCACGGGCGACGCCCCGGCGGAGCAGCTCTTCCTGCATGTCCTTGCCGCCACCGTTCGGCGGCGATTTCGACCAGCCGTCCGGACCCAGCACCCAACAACGGGTCTCGGGCCTGGCGGACATCTCGAACAGCGCCGCCATCACGTCGGTCGCGCCCTTGTCCTTGACCTGAACCAGCGCCTCGACGCGCCGGTCGAGGTTGCGGTGCATCATGTCCGCACTGCCGATCCAGTACTCCTCGTTGTGGCCGCCGTTGCGGAAGTAGAAGATCCGCGAGTGCTCCAGGAATCGGCCGACGATCGACCGGACGGTGATGTTCTCGCTCAGTCCGGGCACCCCGGCGCGCAGCGCGCAGATGCCGCGCACGGTGACGTCGACGGTCACCCCGGCGCGGGAAGCCCTGTACAGCGCGTCGATCACCTTCTCGTCGACGATGGAGTTCATCTTGAGCCGGACCAGCCCGCCGCGACCGGCCCGCTGGTGCTCGATCTCGCGTTCGATCCGAGCGATGATGCCGCTACGGATGGAATGCGGCGCCACCAACAGGTTCCGGTACTCGGTCTGCCGCGAGTACCCGGTCAGCACGTTGAACAGGTCGGTGAGGTCCGCGCCGATATCCGGGTCGGCGGTCAGCAGACCGAGGTCCTCGTAGATCCGGGCGGTCTTCGGGTTGTAGTTGCCGGTGGCGATGTGGCAGTACCGGCGCAAGGTATTGCCCTCCTGCCGGATGACCAGCGCCGTCTTGCAGTGCGTCTTGAGCCCCACCAGGCCGTAGACCACGTGCACCCCGGCGCGCTCCAGCGCCTTGGCCCAGGAGATGTTCGCCTGCTCGTCGAACCGCGCCTTGATCTCCACCAGCGCGACGACCTGCTTGCCCGCGGCGGCCGCGGAGATCAGCGCGTCGACGATGGGCGAATCACCCGAGGTGCGGTACAGCGTCTGCTTGATCGCAAGCACTTGCGAGTCGGCGGCCGCCTGCTCGATGAACCGTTGCACCGTCGTCGCGAACGACTCATAGGGGTGGTGCAGCAGCACATCTCCGTCCCGCAGCGTCGCGAAGACACTCTTCGGCGTCTCACCCTCGGCGAAGGCGGGGTTGGTCGCCGGCACGAACGGCGCGTCCTTGAGCGTCGGCTTGTCCAGCCCGTACAGCTGCCACAGGCTCGACAGGTCAAGCAGCCCCGGCACTTCCACCGCATCGGACGGGTCGACGTCGAGCTCGCCGAGCAGCAGCGCGAGCACCCGTTCGCTGGTTGTGTCGGTGATCTCCAGCCGCACCGGCGGGCCGAACCGCCGACGGGCGAGCTCCCGTTCCAGCGCCTGCAGCAGGTCCTCGTCGCGGTCCTCCTCGACCTCCAGGTCCGCGTTGCGGGTGACCCGGAAGACCTGGTGCTCGACGACATCCATGCCGGGGAACAGTTCCGCCAGGTGCGCAGCGATCAGGTCCTCCAGCGGCAGGAAATCGTCGACCCCGCGCCGCACCCGGACGAACCGGTCGACGTTGTTGGGCACCTTGACCCGGGCGAACCGCTCGGCGCGGGTCTCCGGGTCCCGAACGATGATCGCCATGTTCAGGCTCAGCCCGGAGATGTACGGGAACGGGTGCGCCGGATCGACGGCCAGTGGCGTGAGCACCGGGAAGATCTGCGAGGTGAAGTAGTCGGCAAGCCGGGCCCGGTCCTCCGGATCAATCGATTGCCAGTGCACGATCCGGATACCGGCGTCGGCCATGGCGGGCAGCACGTCGTCGGTGAAGCAGCGGCCCTGCCGGTCCACCAGTTCCTGGGTGCGGGCGGAGATCAGCGCGAGTTGCTCGGACGCCGTCAGGCCGTCCGCACTGGTGACCGACAGACCCATGTCCCGGCGGCGCTTCAGGCCGGCGACGCGCACCATGTAGAACTCGTCGAGGTTGGAGGCGAAGATCGCCAGGAACTTCGCCCGCTCCAGCAGTCGCTGCTCGGGGTCCTCGGCCAGGGCCAGCACCCGGGCGTTGAAGTCCAGCCAGGACAATTCGCGGTTCGAGAACCGGTCCTCGGGAAGTGGTTCGTCGTCGACGTCGGTCGCCCGCACGGCCTCCGACGGGCCGCCGTGGAACGGTTCGACGGCGGGTTCCTCGGCCATTCGGCCGGTGAAGGTGCCGATCGCGTCGGTGCCGATCGCGTCGGTGACGGCCGCGGCCGCCGGAGCGGGTCGCAGAGCTGCGGGAGCCGTTGCGGGGACCGCGGTTTGCTTCTCCGCGCCGGCGGGTCCGTCCGTCGTCGCGGGTTCCGCGGAACCGGCCCGCCGCCGGGCGGGCTCCGCCGCCGCACCGGTCGCCGCCGGACGGGGTCCGGGGCGCGCAGCGGCGGGCGTGCTGGTGGTGGTCCGGGAACCTCTGCTGGCAGTCACCGGGTCATTCTCCCGTGCGCCAACCGGCAATTGCCACACCGTGGGGCCGACGGCGCAGCGGCGACCGGACTCGGCAGTGCCCGCGCCGCAGGCCTTAGGGTGATCGACAGATCTGCCGACGCGGGAACGGGCCCGGGTGGTTGCCGGCAGCACGCACGCGTAGAGGAGCCGACGGTGGCACGCAGTCCGGTGCACGAGAAGGGCAATGCCTGGCTGACGTTCTGCCAGGTGGTCATGTACCCACTGGCGTTCCTGCTGGGCCGCAAGCGGATCGGCGGACTGGAGAAGATCCAGCGGCGCGGCGGCTTCCTGTTGGTCGCCAACCACATCTCCCATCTCGACCCGCTGTACGACTCGGTGGCCGTCCGCAAGTCCGGCCGGATCCCGCGGTTCCTGGCGAAGGCGTCGCTGTGGAAGGTCCCCGTCCTGGGCGGGGCGCTGGCCGGCTCCGACCAGATCCCGGTGGAGCGCGCTGGTGCCGGCGCCGGCCAGGCCAGCCTGGAGTTGGCCAACGAGGCGCTGCGCAAGGGCCGGGTGGTGCTGATCTACCCGGAGGGCACCGTCACCCGCGATCCGGGTCACTGGCCGATGCGTCCGCGTCCGGGTGCAGGTGCGCTGGCGCTGTCCGGCGACTTCCCGGTGATCCCGGTCGCGCACTGGGGGACCAACCAGGTCTACGACTCGTATGCGAAGGGCCGACGATTCCACCCGTTCCCGCGCAAGGACATCCACATCGTGTTCGGTGACCCGGTCGACCTCACCGAGCTCCGCTCCAGGCCGGTCGATGCCCGGTCCGTCCGGGACGCATCGCTGCTGATCATGTCGGCGGTGCGGGACATGGTCGCGGAGATCCGCGGCGAGACGCCGCCCACCGAGTTCTTCGACCTGAAGAAGGCCGAGCGACTGGCGAAACGGGCGGCTGACGCAGCGGCCGCCGACGCGGTGCCGGCCGGGGCTGCGCAGGCGGCGCCGGCCGATGCCGCTGCGACCGCCGACGGGCCCGGGAAGGGCGCCGGGGTGGCGGAGCGCAGCGACCCGGTCGCGCTGCCGGAACCTGCTCCCAGCACCGCGCCGACCGGGGCCCAGAACGGTGCAGCCGGCGGGTCGCCCACCGCGGCCGCCGAGACCGGTCCGCCGGCGGACGACTCCTCTGCCGCGGGCGGAACCGGCAGTTGACCGGTGCCGGGCGGCCGATCGATCGGGTCGCGGTGCTCGGTGCCGGATCCTGGGGCACTACGTACGCCAAGGTGCTGGCCGATGCCGGCCGGTCGGTGACGCTGTGGGCCAGACGCCAGGTGGTCGCCGACGCGATCGGACAGCGGCACCACAACGCGGACTACCTGCCCGGGGTGCGGCTGCCCGAATCGCTGTCCGCGACGGCTGATTTCGACGAGGCGCTGGACGGCGTCGACGCGGTGGTGCTCGGAGTGCCCAGCCAGGCGCTGCGGGAGAACCTGCGGGTGTTCCGTGACTCGCTGCCGCCGGCGGTGCCGATCCTCTCGCTCGCCAAGGGCGTGGAGATCGGCACGGGCCTGCGGATGAGTGAGGTGATCGAGCGGGTCGGACAGGTGGACGCGTCCCGGATCGTGGTGCTCACCGGGCCGAACCTGGCGGTGGAGATCGCCCTGGAGCGGCCCACCGCCGCCGTCCTGGCGTGCACCGACCACGAGCGGGCGATGGCGGTGCAGGTCGCCTGCGCAACGCCGTACTTCCGGCCTTACACGATCACCGACGTGATCGGCGCGGAGATCGCCGGCACCGGCAAGAACATCGTCGCACTCGCCTGCGGCATCGCGGACGGACTCGGCCTCGGGCTGAACACGTCGGCGTCGTTGATCACCCGCGGGCTGAACGAGGTGACCCGGCTCGGGGTGGAGCTGGGGGCGACCCCGGCAACGTTCGCCGGGCTTGCCGGCCTCGGGGATCTGGTGGCGACGTGCTCGTCACCGCTGTCCCGCAATCGCACACTGGGTGGCCGGCTGGCCGCGGGAATCGGGTTGGAGGCGGCGCTGGATGCCACCGGCGGCCAGGTCGCCGAGGGCGTCGTCAGCTGCCGTTCCGTCCGCGACCTGGCACTGCGGCACAAGGTCGACATGCCGATCACCGAGTCGGTGTACCAGGTCTGCTACCGGCACCTGCCGCCTACGCAGATGATCCGGTACATGATGGACCGGCCGCACAGCCCGGAATGATGGAGGCGGCGGAGGCAAGCGGAGAAAACTTCGGGGTTGGTGGCCTGGAGTCGACCGGCGGTGGTCGCTGGGTACCCGCGCTGTGTGGTTGTCCACCGATTCGGCAGTTGCGGGTGGCCAGCTCAGGATGGCGGCATCCCCGGTGGGGGTAACACGACCGACGGATTCGCCGCCCGGAGCAGTTGCCGAATCAATGCTTCGGTGTGCTGGTAGTCCCCTTCACCGAATTTGACGTACCGCAAAGTGCCCGTGGCGTCGATGAGATAGGCGGCCGGCCAATAGCTGTTGTGGTAATTCCGCCAGGTCGCCGACGAGTTGTCCAGACCGACGGGGTAATGGATGGATTGCTCCGTCACCGCAGCCCGGACGGTCTCCGGGTCGCGTTCGAAGGCGAATTCCGGGGTGTGCACGCCGATCACCTCGAGTCCCACACCGCGGTAGGTGTCGAACCACGAGGTCACAAAGGGCAGGACGTGCTGGCAGTTGATGCAGGCCGACGTCCAGAAGTCGACCAGCACCACGTTTCCCGACAATTCCGACATGGTCACCGGTTGTCCGTCCTGGGTGTTGATCCAGGTGTCGAGGCCGACCAGTTCCGCCGCGGGCCCACAGTTCGCCAACGTCTCGGCCCCGGACCGGCAGGTCTGCACCGGCCCGGGGGCCGGAACGACCCCAGGTGCCGCGGCCGCGTCGGTATCCGGCGCACTGCCGGGTTCCGGTCCGTCGGCCGACAACCGGTGCAGCGCCTGCTGTGCAGCGTCGTTGTTCTCGACGGTGTCCTGGATGGTCGCCGTGTAGGTCGGTGCCCAACGCTGAACAGCGTCGGTCAGGTTGAAGGTCAGTGCCACCGCGAGCACCATCAGGGCTACGCCGCTGGCGACGCGGAATCGGCGGGCGCCGGTCCGGACGTGAGAGAGGCGACCGCCGATGCGTTGCCCGGCACTGGCGAACAGCAGCAGCGGAATGGCCGTGCCGACCGAGAACGCGGCCGTCAGCACGACGACGCCACCATCCACCCGCCCGCTGGCGCCGGCGATTGCGATGGCCGCGATGACGGGGCCCGCGCAAGGCACGTACAACGCTCCCAGCGCCACCCCGAGCACCAAAGGGCCGCTCGCCCTGGCCGCGTCCGGTTGCGGCACCCTGGCGAAGGGGTGCTGCAGGATCCGTTGGACAACAGGACTGACCAGGCCGAGACCGCCCAGGAACAGAACGATCAGACCGGCCGCACGCAGCACCCCGTCGGGCAGGCGCAGCGCCGTCACGAGCATCGACCCGCACAGCGTCAGCGTCGCAAAGCTGAGGACCAGGCCCAGGACGATCAGCACCGCGCTACCGGACCTGGAGGCATCGGTATCGCCAGTCGCACCTCGAGTACGGGCCGCGCTACCGGCGCCCAGGAAGACCGCCGGCAGGACCGGCAGGACGCAGGGCGAAACGGCTGTGACCGCGCCTGCCAGCACGCCGGTCAGCATCAGTGTCAGCATCACCGATCACACCGCTGTTTGCCCATGCCATCTTCCTAGCCCGTGGTACGCGGTCGGGCGCCTCGGTCAATCCTTACGAATTGCGGGTGATCCGCCCGACGCGGCGGGCGACACCCTCAACGGGTGTCATCCGTCCGGGGTCCACCGGGCGCCCTGCCCCCGGCCCAGGACCGCGGGCGGCCAGCGAGTCGGACGCGAGCGGCCGGTGGCTGAGCCCCTAGGGTCTGTGCTCATGAGTTCCGAGCGCATCCGGGTGGCCGTCGTCTTCGGCGGGCGGAGCGGTGAGCATCCCGTTTCCTGCATCTCCGCCGCGGGTGTGCTGGCCAACATCGACACCGACCTGTTCGACGTCACGGCCGTCGGCATCACCCCGGGCGGCAGCTGGCTGGTGATGGATCCCGCGGCGATCCCGGAGCCCGTCGGCCGCCAACTACCGACCGTGGCCACGGGTGCCGCGGTGGCGCTGACCGCCGACCCGACATCTGCGGCCATGGTGTCGCTGGATCCAGCGGCCGCACTGGCCGTCACCGAGGTCGATGTGGTGTTCCCGGTGCTGCACGGGCCGTACGGCGAGGACGGCACCATCCAGGGCCTGCTGGAGCTTGCCGGGGTGCCGTACGTGGGGGCGGGTGTGCTGGCGTCCGCCGTCGGCATGGACAAGGAGTTCACCAAGAAACTGCTCGCGGCGGACGGGCTGCCGGTGGGGGACTGGGTGGTGCTCCGGCCGGGGATGCCGACGCTGGCGGACGCCGAACGAGGGCGGCTGGGCCTGCCGGTGTTCGTCAAGCCCGCACGTGCCGGGTCCTCGCTCGGGGTCAGCCGGGTCGACTACTGGGACGACCTGGATGCCGCGATCGAGTACGCCAGGCGCACCGACCCCAAGGTGCTCGTGGAGGCCGCGGTGATCGGCAGCGAGGTCGAGTGCGGGGTGCTGGAGTTCCCCGACGGCCGGGTGGAGGCGTCTCCGATCGCCCGGATCAAGGTCAGCGGCGATCACGCCTTCTACGACTTCGACGCGAAGTACCTCGATGACGTCGCGACCTTCGACATCCCCGCCGAGCTGCCGGATGAGGTGACCGAGCGGATCCAGGATCTGTCCCGCCGGGCGTTCGCCGCGCTGGACGCGCAGGGGCTGGCGCGGGTCGACTTCTTCGTCCGGCCGGACGGCGACGTGGTGATCAACGAGGTGAACACGCTGCCCGGTTTCACCCCCATCTCGATGTACCCGCGGATGTGGGCCGTCGGCGGCGTCTCCTACCGCGAGTTGATCACCGTGCTCATCCGGACTGCGCTGGCCAGGGGCACGGGGCTGCGCTGACCCGGCGGGCACGCCGGCCTGCGCGCCGTCGGCCTGCGAGGCCGAACCGGCCGGGCTCAGTCGCCCGTGACCGGCACCGGTACGCCGTTCTCGCAGATCGGGCGCACCGGCAGAGTGGCGGCGATGATCCGGGACATCTGCTGCCAAGGGCCGGTGCTCGTCTCGGTGTCCGGGATGGTCAGCGCGACCCGCACTGACCGGTCCACCGCCAGGTAGGTGGTGGCGCCGTTGCCGGCCAGGGGCAGCCATGCCACCTGGTCCACCTGCTGGATGGACGCCGAGCAGGTCAGCTCCTGCGGTGTGGGCAGCCCGCAGCGCATCACCACCGCCGGCTCACCCCATGCGGCCACGCCGGCCATTTGCGGTTCGTCGCCCTGGACGAGTTGCCGGCGCTGCAGACCACCCAGTTGCTCGGGCAGCGCCGCCGTCAGGGCCGCGCAGGCCGGGCTGGTCGCGCCCGGCGCGTCGGCAGCGGCGACGGGCAGCGGATCGCTGACCGTGCTGAGCGGGCGCGAGTTGACCACCGAGGCCAGCACGATGACCACCGCGATCGCTACCAGCGGCACGGCGATGGCCGCGATCAGCCGCCACCGCGGCAGTCCGTCACGACGGGTCGACGGCGCGGACCGTCCGTCCGGGGCCTCGCCGCCGGACCCTTGGGTGTGCTCCGACATTCTTACCGCTGGCGGGCGAACTTCTGCGCCGCCACTCAGAGATGCACGACAGGGCAGGTCAGGGTACGAGTGATCCCGGAAACCCCCTGCACCCTGGCCACCACGAGCTTGCCGAGTTCGTCGACGCTGTTCGCCTCGGCGCGCACGATGACGTCGTAGGGCCCGGTCACGTCCTCGGCGCTGGTGACCCCCGGCAGCTCGGCGATCGCCTTGGCCACCGCAGCGGCCTGGCCGACCTCGGTCTGGATGAGGATGAACGCCTGCACCACGGTGTGCCCCTTTCAGCAGTCTCGCGATGGGTTCGCCGCCCGAGCGTAGCGGCCCGCCGGCCGCCACCGCGATGAGGTCTCGACGCCGCCGCCGGGCGGCCGATGGCCCGGGTCGCGGGGGCGGGTGGTGTCGGGACCCGCCCGGGTCGGGCACGATGGCATCCCGGAATGACGACCGCAGGACAGCGACTGTTGCAGCGAGGTGCCCCATCCCCACACCACCCACGGACAACAGGCGATCACCCGGCGGTGCCGGCCGCGCCGCCGAAGCGTCGACGACCACCGCAGGGCCGCTCCCCGGCAGCCTCGCCGCAGCCGGTGAGTTCGCCGTCATCGACGCCGTTGCCGGCGCAATGGGCCAACCGGCCAGCACGCTGCTCGGGCCGGGTGACGACGCCGCGGTCGTCGCAGCACCCGACGGCAAGGTGGTCGCCAGCGTCGACTTGCTGGTCGACGGCGTGCACTTCCGCACCGAATGGGCCGGCGGCGAGCAGATCGGCCGGCGCGCCGCACTGGCCTCGATGGCCGACATCGCCGCCATGGGCGCGACCCCGACCGCACTGCTCGTGGGCATCAGTGCCCCACCGCAGACCCCGACCACGCTGCTGGCGGACATCGGCCGAGGTCTCGACGCGGAGGCCGTCGCGGCCGGCGCCGGAGTGGTGGGCGGCGACCTGACCCGCTCTGACGTCCTGATGATCTCGGTCACCGTGCTCGGTGACCTGCGCGGCGGGAAACCGGTCCTCCGGTCGGGTGCCGAGCCGGGCAATGTCGTCGCCGTCAACGGCCGGTTGGGCTGGGCCGCAGCGGGTCTCGCGGTGCTGTCGCGGGGGTTCCGGTCCCCGGCCGCGGCCGTCGGTGCCTATCGGGTGCCGGATCCGCCGCTGTCGGCCGGGTTGCTGGCCGCTGCCGCCGGGGCCACCTCGATGATCGACGTCTCAGACGGGCTGCTCGCCGACCTCGGTCACATCGCGGCCGCGTCCGGGGTGGCGATCAACGTCCGCACCACGGCACTGCCGGTGAACCCACGGCTGGTCGAGGTTGCGTCCGCGCTGGGCAAGAACCACCTGGAGTGGGCGCTGACCGGAGGGGACGATCACGCCTTGGCGGCGACCTTCCCACGGGGGGCGGACCTGCCCGATGGCTGGACGGTGATCGGCGCGGTCGGTGAGGGCAGCGGCGTTTCCGTCGACGGCACTCTGTGGGCGGCTGTCGGCGGCTGGGATCACTTCGGCTGAGCGGGCTGCGCTCCGCCCGGCCCACCGCCCCGCCGGACCGGTCGTCTCCTCGCCCGAGGACCTGCCTGCCGTCGCACCACGACCCGCGGCCCGTCCAGCGTGACCGGTTGCCGGCCCCTGGCCGCGACAAGCCGGGCCCGGCGACACCGCCCCGAAACCCGCCAGCCCATCCCGGAGGACCGATGCCCGCCCCGCTGCACACGATCATCGACCCGGAGTGGGCGGCCGCACTGGATCCCGCCGCCGACCGGATCGCCGCCATGGGCGAGTTCCTGCGCGCGGAGGTCGCCGCCGGCCGGACGTACCTGCCCGCGGGGCCGGCCGTCCTCCGCGCCTTCGAGCGACCGATGTCCGGCGTCCGGGTGCTGATCGTCGGTCAGGACCCCTACCCGACACCGGGGCATCCGATCGGGCTGTCGTTCGCGGTCGACCGGCACGTCCGACCGGTGCCGCGGTCACTGGCGAACATCTACCGCGAACTGCACAGCGACCTCGGCATCGCCCCGGCCGTGCACGGCGATCTCACCGCCTGGTCGGAGCAGGGCGTGCTGCTGCTCAACAGGGTGCTGACCGTCGAACCCGGCCGGCCGGCATCGCACCGCGGCAAGGGCTGGGAGCCGATCACCGAAATCGCGATCCGCGCCCTGGTGGAGCGGGGTGGTCCGCTGGTGGCCGTGCTGTGGGGCAGGGATGCCCAGACGCTGCGGCCGATGTTGGGGGGAACGCCCGTTATCGCGTCCGCGCACCCCTCGCCGATGTCCGCGGACCGCGGCTTCTTCGGGTCCCGCCCCTTCTCCCGGACCAACGCCCTGCTGCGCGAGCAGGGCGGCCGGCCGGTCGACTGGGCCGTGTGAGCAACCGGCGCACTCCGGCCCGGGCGGCGGCGGCTCGGGCGGCGGAGGCTCGGGCGGTCACCCCGCACCCACAGCGGCTCGGGCGACTCGAGCCGTGAGGCCACCCGCGCAGCCGGCCGGGTCGGCCACGTCACGGCGGCTCTCGGCGGCCCTGTTCGCCGGCGGCATCGCCACCTTCGCCGAGCTGTACGCCGTGCAGGCCGTGCTGCCCGCGCTCGCCGAGGAATGGCAGCTGAGCGAGTCCACCGCGGCGCTCGCCGTGTCCGTTGCCACCGGTGCGCTGGCGGTATCGGTGCTGCCGTGGGCGGCGGTCGCCGATCGAATCGGCCGGGCGCGGGCGATGACCGTGTCTGCCGTGATCGCGGCGGTGGCCGGTGCGCTGCTGCCGTTCGCGCCGACTTTCGGGGTGTTGCTCGGGCTGCGGGCCGTGTCCGGGCTGGCGCTCGGCGCGCTGCCCGCACTGGCCATGGCGCATCTGGTGGCCACCGCCCCGAGGGACAGGGCGTCGGCGGTCGGCGGGTTGTACATCGCCGGCACCACCGTCGGCGGGCTCTCCGGCCGGGTGCTCACCGGTGCCGTCGCATCGGTCGCGGGATGGCGCTGGGGGGTGGCCACCACGGCA
The DNA here is from genome assembly GCA_963785455.1 of uncultured Actinomycetota bacterium. Classification (GTDB taxonomy): domain Bacteria; phylum Actinomycetota; class Actinomycetes; order Mycobacteriales; family Nakamurellaceae; genus Nakamurella. The sequence continues at coordinate 464,308 of CAWAVL010000016.1, read as the reverse complement.
GCGCTGGTCGCGGTCGCCGTGGTGATCTTCGTCGCGCTGCTGCCCCGCGGTGGCGATGCCCGCGCCGGCCGGATCGGGGATGCGGGCGGGGGTCCGCGCGCGCGTCGGCGTCCGAGTCGACAGCGCGGGCAACGGCAACGGATCGCCCTCGCCCTGGCCGACCGCACCGTCCTGGTGTTCTACGCGCAGGCGTTCCTGCTGATGGGGGCGTTCGTCACGGTCTACAACCTGCTCGGATTCCGGCTCCTGGACGACCCATACCGGCTGCCCGCGTCCGTGGTGAGTTTGCTGTTCCTCACCTACCTGGTCGGTACCGTCGGGTCCTCCGGGGTGGGGCGGCTGGTGGGCCGCTTCGGCCGGCGCCGGATCCTGGCCGGCGCCGGGTACGGCATGGCCGCCGGGGCAGTGCTGATGCTGGCCGCACCCCTCGGCATCGTGCTGACCGGGCTGGTGGTCACCACGTTCTGCTTCTTCGTCGCGCACGCCATCGCCGCCACCTGGGCGGGCGAGCGGGTGCCGGCGGCCCGGTCGCAGGCCTCCGCCCTGTACTCGCTGGCCTATTACGCCGGTTCCAGCGTCCTCGGCTTCGTCGGTGCATCGATCTACGACGGCGCGGGCTGGATCGGCGCGATGATCATGGTGATCACCTGCTCGGGTGCCGCCGCAACGCTCGCCGCTCTCGGCGCGCCGCGCGTGGCGTAGCCCGTCGCGACGAGGGAGGGTCTCCCCATGACTCAAGATTCGCCCATACCGGCCTTGCCGACAGATCGGCGAACGGCGTGGAAGCTGGGCCTGATGATGGCGGCCCGCATCACGGTGTCCTTGGCCCTGTTGTTCGGCGCGTATTTCTTCCTGCCGACGAAGGACGGGGGCACCGAGCAGTCGGATGTCCTCTACGTCGTACTGGCGCTGGTCGTCTTCGGGGTCATTGTCGGGCTGCAGGTCCCCGCGATCGTCCGTGCCCGGTACCCGATCATGCGTGCCATCGAGGCGCTGACCATCGTCATCGCGCTGTACCTGCTCATCTTCGCCAGGATCTACCTGTCCAATTCGCTGAACGACCCCGCCGTCTTCAACCACCCGCTGAACCACACCACGGCCCTGTACTTCACCGTCACGGTGTTTGCCACCGTCGGGTTCGGTGACTTCGTGGCAGCGACCGACGGGATGCGCGGCCTGGTCACGGTGCAGATGGTGCTGAACCTGGTGGTACTCGGACTGATCATCCGGTTGCTGTCGTCCGCCGCCCAGCGCGGCGTCGCGAAGAAGCATCAGCCGCCGGTCCGGGACGCCGGCCAGAAACCGACCGAACCCGGCTGACGACCCGGATCTCGGCTCAGTCGTCGGTCAGGAAGCGACCGCGCCTCCGGGAACGGCCGTCGCTGCGGCGGCCCGGCGGCCGGCCCGCGGGGTCGGCAGCACGTTGACCACGACGTACGCCACCACGACCGCGACCACCACCTGGGGCGTGACGGACACCCCGTCCGTGCCCAGCAGCAGCGTGGCCAGCAGGGTCGAGGTCAGCGGCAGACGCAACATGGCGGCAGACATCGCGCCGATGCCCATGCCCAACGCTGGAGCCAGGCTCATCCCGGGTAGCCCGCTCGCCGCGATACCGATGGCCGCTCCGATGAACATTGCCGGGAACACCGGCCCACCGCGGAACGCGCTCAACGACAATCCGTACGCCAGCGCCTTACAGGCGATGAGCAGCACCAGCACCGCCACCGAATAGCCCGCCGCGTCCTCCACAAGGCGCGGGAGCGCGTCCTGTCCCGAGAACAGCACGTCGGTGAAACTCTTGCCGCTGACCAGCTGGTACAGCATCGCCGACAGACCGATCAAAAGGCCGAGACCGGTTGTGACCAGCACCCGGTTCAAGTGCACGACGGGCCGTAGGGACAGGCCGATCCAGCGGATTGCCCAGCCGAGCCCGGCACCGACCACGCCCATCGCCACCGCCCAGGACATGGTCGCCACCGTCGGCGCGACCGCGGGCGGCACCGACCCGATGGCCAGCGAGAAGTTGCCCAGTCCCGTCCACGAGTCCAGGCCGACGAAGATCAACGCCCCGATCCCGGACGCCAGCAGCCCCGGCAGCGCAACCAGACTCAGCGTCGCGCCGCTGATCCCGGCCGCTTCCATGATCAGGAATGCACCCAGGATGGGTGAGCCGAGCAGGGTGCTGATCGCCGCGAAGCTGCCGGCCGAGGCCATGATGGTCGCCGCCATCGGCGGGGCGTCCTTGCTGGCCAGGCGGACGGCAAGTGCCCCGAGTCCACCACCGATCGCGATCAGCGGTGCCTCCGGCCCCAGCACAGCGCCCAGGCTCAGCGTGGTCAGCGCCGCCAGGAACACCCCGGTCAGCTCGCGACCCGACGGTGGTGCGCCGCCGGTGACGAAACCGAAGGCAGGCGAGTGTCCGGCATTACCGGGCAGGTAGCGGATGGTCATTGCGGTGAGAAGCCCGGCGAGGGTCAACCAGGGCAGCGGCCACCACGCTGGCGCCGGCGCACCTGTCACCGACACCGGAAGATCGGTGAAGACGTACTGCTGGATGTTCGCAACCAGGGCCAGGAACCCGTAGGCAACAGCCGAGATGGGGATGCCGAGCAGGGCGGCCAGGATCAGCGCGCTCAGATACGGCTTCGACCGGATGACGGCCGACGGTTCCATCGCTGCGGCCGCGGCCGACGGTGCTGCCGGTGCCGGGGAGGGGGCAGCTGCTGTCGGCGGCTCCGCGGCCGGTCCGGTCCCGTCTGTCGCGGCCGCCGCCGGCCGTCCGGTGCCGTCGGGCAGGGTGGGTTGGGGCATCTCGCGGTCTCTCTTTCGCCGGGCCCAGGGCGTGCGCTCGCGCGCAGCGACACAGGCGGGAGTCGCTCCGTCGCCACTATCTCGGGTGTGGCTGCCGCCTGAATCATCCGACTCGGGCAGTCTGCCCGCTTCGCGCGGCGCCGGTGCGTCAGAGCAGCGTTGCGTCCCAGGAATCGATGGCCGCGGCAGACCGCGGCGGAGCGGACCGCCGCCGGTCGATGTCGTCGAACGCCTGCGCCGCGGCAGCCAGCGCCGGCACCACCAGCAGCGCGGCGACGCCCGAGTGACCGGTGACCGACCAATCGGTGAGCGGTTCCCGACCGAGCAGGTCCAGAAGCCGGCGGTGGCTGCGGTCGGGGGCGAGAGCGGCCACCAGCAGGTAGTTGTCGGCACCGGGGGCGATGCGGTGAGCCAGCACCGCCGCGACCGTACTGGGCATGTCGTGGATCAGCACGACGCTCCGCCGGATGGCGGCCTGGGCGATGAACCCGGTCAGCGCGGCGAGGTCCGGCCCGCCGCCGGTGGCCAGCATGCCGAGCACGTCGGAATCGTCCCGGCGAACCCGGAACAGCGCGTCGCGGACGGCGGCCGCCTTCCGGATCCAGGCGCCGTCGTCCACGCCGGAACCTCGCGACGTCGCATCCACCGGTTCCATCCCGGTCAACGCCGCGGTCAGCACCGCGACCGGCGTGCTCACGCCCACCCCGCACACCGCGCCGATCAACAGGTCAGCCCCGGCGTCGACCTCGGCATCGGCGATCCGGCGGCCCACGTCGAACGCGGCCTCGGTCTGTTGCGGGGTCATCGCGTCGGCGATGTCGATCCGATTGCTGGGTGCGGCGTCCGCCGACCGGTCGGGCACGGCGGGCGCCGGATCGGTCATGCCCACATCGACGACCTTGACGCCCACCCCGGCCGCGGCGGCCAGCGCCGCGGGCAGCCCACGACCGGACATGAGCTCCGATGCACGGGTGGCCGTCTCGCCCGCCACCGCGGCGGAGATGTCCAGCTCCGCGACGCCGTGATCGGCGGCCAGTACGACCAACTGGGGGCGGCGCGGTGCCAGCGGTCCCTCCGCGGACCCGGCGGCAGCGGCCAGCAGGTCGATCACCGAACCCCAGACGCCCAGCGCGCCGACGGGCAGTGACTGCCGCACCGCAGCCGCCGCCGCGGCGGCGTCACCGTCCAGGGCCGGAACGGCGGGCAGGTCCAACGGCATGTGCTCTCCCGTGCTGCGGTGGATGGGGCCGGCTCCTGCGGTGCACACCGCGCGGATGCGGTGCAGTGTCGCCGATGGCGAACGAGCTGTGTCGCCGACGGCGAACGAGGTGTGTCGACGATGGTGAACGATCAGTCTGACCGCCATAGTGCCGCCGCGGCTGACTGGTGCGACACGCACCCGGCCGATCCGGCGGCCCGCTGTGTGATGGAGACGGGTGAGAAAACCGGTAAACACCAGGGAAATCCCGTCCGCCGGCCCGGTGCCCGGAGGACCGGTTTACCGTCGGAAATGCGGCCCGCTGGTGACCGCAGACAATCGATCGGAGATCTGACCATGGTGTACCTGTGGCGCTACGCCGACGAGGCCGGGGTGGTGGCCGACGGGCCGGCGGTGTCGTTCGAATCGCAGGAGGCTGCCGAGGCCTGGCTCAGCGAGAGCTACCCGGATCTGCTCGAAGGCGGTATCTCGGCGGTCTCGCTGTTCAACGACGAGCAGGCACTGTACGGCCCGATGGCGCTGACCGAATAACCATCTCCGTTCGGGTGATTCATCCCGCGAGCTGTTGTTAACGACGGTTCACATCTGTCATGGTGAACACACCATGACGAACTTCGCCGAACCAGCCGAATACGCCGATCTCCGCACGGCGATCCGCGAGATCACCCTGACCCACGGGCCCGCCGAGTACGCCGAGCACGGGCGCACCGGAACTCCCATGACCGGCCTCTGGCAAGACCTGGGCAAGGCCGGCTTCATCGGCATCAACGTGCCGGCCGAGTTCGGTGGCGGTGGCGCCGGCATGGCGGAACTGGCCATGGTGACCGAGGAGTCGGCCGCCGCCGGCTGCCCGTTGCTGCTGTTGTTGGTGTCCAGCGCGATCGGCGTCGAGGTGTTGCGCCGGCACGGATCGCCTGCACAGCAACGCGAATGGCTGACCAGGCTGGCCGACGGTGGCACCAAGGTGGTGTTCGCGATCACCGAGCCGGACGCCGGGTCGAACTCGCACCACATCACCACCACCGCGCGGCGGGACGGCGATGACTACGTCATCAGTGGCCAGAAGTACTACATCTCCGGTGTGGAGGAGGCCGCCGCCGTCATCACCGTCACCAGGACCGGTACCGACCCGGTGACCGGAAAGGCGGCGTTGTCGCTGTTCCTGGTCCCGATGGACGCCCCCGGTGTCAGCTGGAACCGCCTCGAGGTGGCCGCGCAGATCCCGGACCGCCAGTACACCGTGTTCTTCGACGACGTCCGGGTGCCGGCCACCGCCCTGATCGGCGAGGAGGGCAAGGGCTGGCTGCCGCTGTTCGACGGGCTCAACCCGGAGCGGATCACTGCCGCGGCACTAGGCGTCGGCATCGGCCGGTACGCGGTGGACGCCGCGGCCGCGTACGCCCGCACCCGGAGCGTCTGGGACGTGCCGATCGGCAGCCACCAGGGGGTGTCGCACCCGTTGGCCAAGGCCAAGATCCACGTGGAACTCGCGGCCCTGATGACCGCGAAGGCGGCCTGGCTGTACGACAACGGACTGCCGGCCGGGGAGGCGTCCAACATGGCGAAGTACGCCGCGGCCGAGGCGGCCATCGAGGCGGTGGATGCCGCGATCCAGGTGCACGGCGGCAACGGGTTGTCCGTCGAGTACGGCCTGCTGCCGATGTGGGGGATGGCCCGGCTGCTGCGGATCGCGCCGGTCAACAGCGAGATGGTGCTCAACTACGTCGCCCAGCACACGCTCGAGCTGCCGCGGTCGTACTGAGCCCCCCGGATCCTGAGACCCTCGGATCCTGAGACCCCCGGATCCTGAGACCCTCGGATGCTGGGCCCCTCGGATCGCCACCGTCGGTCCACGACCCGTCCGTTCGCCGGGCCGGTGCCGGTGCGGTGTCCCGGTCGTCCCGGCCGTCCGGTGGGTGCGGTGACGCCGTTCTGCGCACCTAAACTGACCCGGTGACCACCACCGCCGATCGGAACGAGCACCCGACCAGGGATCTGGCCAAGCAATACGATCCGGCGTCGGTAGAGGTAACCCTGTACCGGCGCTGGATGGACGCCGGCTACTTCCGTGCGGACGAGCAGCGGGTGCTCAGCGGTGCGCGGCGGCCGTTCTCGATCGTGCTGCCGCCGCCGAACGTCACCGGCAACCTGCACGTCGGTCACGCACTGGATCACACCCTGATGGACATCCTGGCGCGCTGGCACCGCATGTCGGGTGACGAGGTGCTGTGGCTGCCGGGCATGGACCACGCCGGCATCGCGACGCAGAACGTCGTCGAGCGGCAGCTGGCGGTGGACGGCAAGACCCGGCACGACTTCGGGCGGGACCTGTTCGTGCAGAAGGTCTGGGACTGGAAGACCGAGTCCGGCGGCGCGATCCTCGGTCAGATGAAGCGGCTCGGTGACTCGGTGGACTGGGACCGCGAGCGCTTCACCCTCGACGACGGATTGTCCGCCGCCGTGCAGACCATCTTCAAGAAGCTCTACGACGACGGGCTGATCTACCGGGCGAAGCGAATCATCAACTGGTGCCCCGGATGTCGCACGGCGCTGTCCGACATCGAGGTCGAGCACGCCGAGGACGCCGGCGAGCTCGTCTCGATCCGGTACGGCGCGCTGGACGACCCGTCGTCGTCGGTGGTGGTCGCCACCACCCGGGTGGAGACGATGCTCGGCGACACCGCCGTCGCGGTGCATCCCGACGACGAGCGCTACCGGCACCTGGTCGGGCGGACCGTGCTGCTGCCGATCGTGAACCGGGAGATCCCGGTCGTCGCCGACGCGCACGTCGATCCAGGGTTCGGCACCGGCGCCGTGAAGGTGACCCCCGCGCACGACCCGAACGACTTCGAGATCGGCCGGCGGCACGGGCTGCAGGCCCCGACGATCCTCGACGACGCCGCCCGGATCGTCGACACGGCAACGCGTTTCGACGGAATGGACCGGACCGAGGCGCGGGCGGCGGTCAAGCAGGAGCTGCGGGCGCAGGGCCGGATCGTCGCCGAGCGGGTGCCCTACGTGCACTCGGTGGGACACTGCTCCCGGTCCGATGACGTCATCGAACCCCGGCTGTCGACGCAGTGGTTCGTCAAGGTCGCGCCGCTGGCGAAGGCAGCCGGCGACGCGGTGCGCGACGGCCGCACCACGATCCATCCGCCGGAACTGGCCGCCCGGTACTTCGACTGGGTCGACAACATGCACGACTGGACGATCTCCCGCCAGCTGTGGTGGGGCCACCGGATCCCGGTCTGGTACGGCCCGGATGGCGAAACCCGGTGCGTGGGAACGGATGAGGAGCCGCCCGGGGAGGGCTGGACGCAGGACCCGGACGTGCTGGACACCTGGTTCTCGTCGGGGCTCTGGCCGTTCTCCACCATGGGCTGGCCCCGGCAGACGGACACCCTGCGGGCGTTCTACCCGACGTCGGTCCTGGTCACCGGTTACGACATCCTGTTCTTCTGGGTGGTTCGGATGATGATGTTCGGCCTCTACGCCACCAGGGACGCCGATGGGAGCCCGCAGGTCCCGTTCCACACGGTGGCACTGCACGGACTGGTCCGCGATCAGCACGGCAAGAAGATGTCGAAATCCAAGGGCAATACCGTCGATCCGCTGCAGTGGATCGAGGACTACGGGGCCGACGCGGTCCGCTTCACGCTGGCCCGCGGCTCGAATCCGGGCGCCGACCAGGCGATCGCCACCGAGTGGGTCGCCGGATCCGGCAGGTTCTGCTCGAAGCTGTTCAACGCCACCAACTTCGCCCTGAAGAATGGTGCTGTCGTGCCGACCGGTCCGCTCGCCGACCGGGATCTCAGCCCCGCGGACCGGTGGATCCTGGACCGGCTCGACGAGGTGATCGCCGCGACCACCGACCTGCTGCGGGACTTCCAGTTCGGCAAGGCGGCCGAGGGGTTGTACCACTTCGCCTGGGACGAGGTGTGCGACTGGTACCTGGAGCTGGCCAAGGTGCAGATGCCCGCCACCGGCGGCGACCCGCACCGCACCGCCGTCACACAGCAGGTGCTCGGCACGGTCCTGGAGACCCTGCTGCGGCTGCTGCATCCGTTCGTGCCGTTCGTCACCGAGACGCTGTGGACGTCGTTGACCGGCGGCGAGAGCCTGGTGATCAGTGCGTGGCCGGTGCCGTCCGGACGCAGCCGGGACGCAGCGGCGGCGACCTGGGTGCAGGACGTCGTCACGCTGACCGGAGAGGTGCGCCGGCTGCGTGCCGACCAGAAGATCCCGCCCAGCAGGGGGATCCCGTCGCGGCGGATCGTGGCGGACGGTGATCCGCGCGCCGAGCTGCACGCGGCGGTGCGCGCACTGACCCGGCTCACCGAACCCGGCGAGAACTACCACCCGACGATCACGGTGCCGGTGAATCTGTCGTTCGGCAGCGTCGAGGTCGAGCTCGACACCAGTGGGGTGGTGGACACCGGGGCGGAGATCGCCCGGGTGAGCAAGGACCTCGCGGCTGCGGAGAAGGAGATCGCCGACACCGCGCGCAAGCTGGCGAACCAGCAGTTCCTGGAGAAGGCGAAACCGGAAGCGGTGGCGAAGATCCGGGAACGTGCGGCCCGGGCGGCCGCGGACGTCGCCGCGCTGTCCGGCCGGCTAGCCGTGCTCCGGCAGTCGGCGTCGTGACCGGCCCGGATGAGCGGGGCGGTCAGCCCGATCCCGATGAGTTCTCGGGTGACCGGTCTGCTCCGGACGATTCCCGCAGCGGTCCCGACGAGGTGATCCCCGCCGATGACGGCGACGCTGATCTCGTGCCGGGCATTCCGTGGCACGCCGGCAATCTCGGTCTGCCGGTGGACGCCGATGAACCGGAACCGGACCCGACGGGCGAGATCGCCGCGGCCACCGCGGATCTGGACGACGACGTTCCGCCGGGCACCACCACCGTGGTGCCGAACGCGCCGCCGCTGAGCCTGCAGGTGGTCGAGTCGTTGCTCGACCGGCGGCGCTCGGAGGTGCAGATCTCGCCGACGCTGGCTCGGATCACCGCGCTGCTGGACCTGCTCGGGAATCCGCAGAACTCGTTCCCGGTGATCCAGATCGCCGGCACGAACGGCAAGACGTCGACCGCGCGGATGATCGACGCACTGCTCAGCCGGCTCGGGCTGCGGCCCGGCCGGTTCACCTCACCGCACCTGCAATTGGCCACCGAGCGGATCGCGCTGGACGGCGCCCCGATCAGCGCCGAGCAGTACGTCGAGTTCTACACCGACGTCGCACCGTACGTGGACATGGTCGATGCCGGCTCGGTCGAGGAGGGTGGGCTGCCGCTGTCGAAGTTCGAGATCCTCACCGCCATGGCCTACGCCGCGTTCGCCGACATTCCCGTCGACGCCGGCGTCATCGAGGTGGGTCTCGGCGGCACCTGGGACTCCACCACCGCGGCCGACGCGAAGGTCGCGGTGATCACCCCGGTCGGCATCGACCACATCGAGTACCTGGGCTCCACGCTGACCGAGATCGCCGCCAACAAGGCGGGGATCATCAAGGCCGACTCGGTCGCCGTTGTCGGTCCACAGGAACAGGAGGCGATGACCGCCATTCTCCGCCGGACCATCGAGGTGGACGCGTTCGTCGCCCGGTTCGGCAGCGAGTTCGACGTGCTGGAGCGGTCTTTCGCCGTCGGCGGCCAGCGGCTGACCCTGCAGGGGCTGGGCGGTGTCTACCAGGACGTGTTCCTGCCGCTGGCCGGTGCGCATCAGGCGACGAACGCCGCCGTCGCGCTCGCCGCGGTGGAGGCGTTCCTCGGCGCCGGTGCGAGCCGGCAGCTGGACACCGGCGCGGTGCAGGACGGCTTCGCCGCGGTTGCCTCGCCGGGCCGGCTGGAGCGGGTCCGCACGTCACCGACGATCATGGTGGACGCGGCGCACAACCCGAACGGTGCAACGGCGCTGGCTGCGGCGCTGGAGCAGGAGTTCTCGTTCTCCCGGCTGGTCGGGGTGCTGGCGGTGATGGCCGACAAGGACGCCCGCGGGATCCTGGAGGCGCTGGCCAACTCCTTCGACGAGGTCGTGGTGACCCGCAACTCCTCGCCGCGGTCGATGCCCGCCACCGAGCTGGCCGAGATCGCCGTCGATGTCTTCGGTGAGGAGAAGGTCCATGTGGCGGGCCGGATGGACGAGGCGATCGCACTGGCCGTCGACCTGGTGGAGTCGGACGCCGCAGACGTCAGCGGCACCGGTGTGGTGATCACCGGCTCGGTGGTGTCGGCCGGTGACGGTCGTGCGCTGACCGGACTGGCGCCGGCATGACCGGCATCCCGGCGGAGAGCCCCGGCCCGGACGATGGCGGTCCGGCCCACGGTGCGCAGGGTCCAGGTCCGGACGGCTCCGTCGCTGGCCGGTCGGGTGAGGCGCCGCGGCGGCCGGCCGGGCGACCGTACGATCCGGAGCGCGGGCTGCGGGGCGTCATGTCGGCGACCCTGATCCTCGAGTCGATCGCCGTGCTGCTGTCCCTTCCGGTGGCCGCGAACACCGGGGGTGGGGTCGGACCGGTGGGCGTCGGCATCATCCTGCTGCTCGCTGTGCTGCTGATCCTGGCCTGCTGGGTGGTGGCCCGGCCGTACGCGATCCAGCTGATCCTGGGGCTGCAGGCGTTCGCCATCGCGTGCTGGTTCATCACCCCGACCCTCGGCGTGATGGGCATCGTGTTCACCGTCGCGTGGGGCGTGATCCTGTGGTTCCGCGCGGAATTCCGGCGGCGGTTGGCGGCCGGTACGCTGCCGGGGCCGCCGCAACCCAGCGGGCCCTGACCGGTTGCGTTTTCCGATGCCGCCGGTGGACCGTCCGGCACCGCACAGTGGTTCCGCCGGCCCGAACCGAGTTCTCGTCCGACCGCTGATCGATCCGCCCGCCATTGGGAAACCCACTATTGAAACAAGGAGAGTCCTGACCGATGTCTTCCGGTACCGCTGTCGAACGAACCCTCGTCCTGATCAAACCGGACGGCGTCGCACGCGGCCTGGTCGGCGAGGTGATCAGTCGGATCGAACGCAAGGGACTGCGGCTGGCGGCGCTGGAGCTGCGCACGGTCGAGGTGGCGGTCGCCGAGCAGCACTACGCCGAACACCAGGGCAAGGGCTTCTACTCCGGCCTGCTCGACTTCATCACCGGCGGACCACTGGTTGCCATGGTTGTCGAGGGTCCGCGGGCGGTGACGGCGTTCCGGCAGCTCGCCGGCGGCACCGACCCGGTCGAGAAGGCCGCCACCGGCAGCATCCGCGGTGATTTCGGCCTCGAGACCCGATACAACCTGGTGCACGGGTCGGATTCGCCGGAGTCGGCGGTCCGGGAGATCGGCCTGTGGTTCCCCCAGCTGTGAGCAACGACGGCGCCGTCCCCGGACCGCGGCCCCGACACCCGGCGGGGCCGGACGTCACCGGCGGCGACCTCGACCCGGCGACTTCACCGCGGACGACCGTCGACCGGGTCGGTCCGGGCGGCACCGTCGCCTCGGACAGCGCCTTCGGGGTGGCACTGGTGGGCCTGTGGCAGCATGTCGCCGAGTCGGGAGCACCGGTCGGGTTCGCCACACCCGTGTCCCGGTTGGAGGTCGCCGCCCGGGTCGCCGAACTCATCGAGGGGCTGCGCAAGGGCACTGTCGTGGGCGTGGCGGCCAATCGGGCCCGCCGGCTCGTCGGCGTCGGCCTGCTCCGTCCGGGCCGTGGCATCCGCCGGCACACCGGGCGCATCGAGGTGCTGCTGGTGCATCCGGACCAAGCCGGGGGCGGGTTGGGCAGCGCGCTGCTGACCGACCTGCTGCGGACCGCGACGGACCGCGGTGTCGGCCGGGTCGACCTGGAAATGCAGGACGACGACCGGCTCGCCGCCTTTTTCGGGCGGTTCGGCTTCACCGAATGGGGTCGGCGGCCGTTCTGGCTCCGGCTCGGCACCGGTGACGAGCGAGACGAGATCCTGCTCGGCGCGACCCTGACCGGCGCGGGGTGATGTCCATGCAGTCCGCTCGACTGCGTCGGAGGTTGCGGTGAATGCTGCACCGGCAGACCGAGGACGTCGCCGCAGGATCGTCGACCTGTCCCACCCGATCACCGACGGAATGGTGACCTACCCCGGCATCCCGGGCCCGGTGCTCGGCACGCACCTGTCCTTCGACGAGTCGGCATCGCACTACGCCACCGGCACGGAGTTCTTCATCGGCACCATCAGCATGGCGGCGAACACCGGCACCTACCTGGACACACCGGCCCACCGGTACCGCGACGGCGACGACCTCGCGGGGCTGGAACTCGAACGCATGGTGGACCTCGACGCCGTCGTCGCGCGGCTCGGCCCGCGGTCCGCGCCGGACCGACGCGCCATCGACGCCGCAGGCCTGCGGGCCGCGTTGGCCGGCGTCGACCCGGCGGGCCGTGCCGTCCTGATCGAGACCGCGCACAGCGGCAGGTGGGGGTCACCGGACTACTTCACCGATCACCCGTACCTGACCGACGACGCCGTGGAGTACCTGGTGTCGGCGCGGCCGGCGCTGGTCGGCATCGATTCGCTGAACATCGACAGCACGCACACGGGACGGCGGCCGGCGCATTCCTGGTTGCTCGCGGCGCGGATCCCGATCGTCGAACACCTCACCGGGCTGCGGCAGCTGCCGGTCACCGGGTTCCGTTTCACCGCGGCGCCGCCCGCCGTGCGCGGGTTGGGTACGTTCCCGGTGCGTGCATTCGCCGTTATCGACTGAATCCGGGGCGCGACTGAATCCGGGGCGCGACGGTCGGAGCCGGCCGCGATGCGCCTGTTGCCGCAAGTGTTCGAGATGACACCCGACGGGGTGACCGGCCGGTAGGCCCGGTCCGGTCGCACTGTCCGGTCGCAATGCGGATCAGCGGTGCCGACCGGCCGGCCGTGCGTCGCGCCGGCCGGTGGCCAGGAAAGCCCATCCGACCATCACGGTGCCGAGCACCAGGATCGCCAGGCCGACCACCACCGGCACAGTGATGTCCAGTCCGGTGCTGGCCAGCATCCTGGGCGTGGAACCCGGCGGCAGCGACGGGGTGGCGGTGCCGGTGGTCGCGGTGGCCGTGGTCGCGGTGGCCGTCGTACTCACGGCCCGCTCCGACGTGGCGCCGGCCGACGCGGCCGGCGACGCGAGCACGGCCAGCACCACTCCGAGAGCCATCAAGACAGCGCTGGTCAGCCATGCCCGAAGGCTGCGGACGGATCGCATCGCTGGCCTCCCTTGCTGTCCTGGTGCTGTCCTCTGTCGTTCTGGTCTGCCCTGCCGACCCGAAGATGCTCCGCTGCGGCGCGCCGCAGCCCGTGGGTGCCCGTTCCATGATGCGGCCGGTCGGCGGGCGCCGGTGTCAGCACACGCCACCACAAGGACGGTCCAGCCGCCCCGTGGGTTGCGTCGTCCGGACAACGCTGTGCGCGTCACCGCAGTGCCCGGACACCGCCACGAGGATCCACCGCCCGCCCGCACCGCAGCTGCAGGTGGCACCTGCTGTCGTTGCCCCGGCGTACCGTCTCTCGGCGTGACGTCGTGGAGCACATCGGGTCGGGCCCCGTCCGCAGAGGGCAGCCGGGGGCCGCAGGGCAGGTCCGCGACCTCCCCGATGATCGTCGCCCGCGGCCTGCGCAAGAGTTTCCCGGTGAAGTCCGGGACCGAGGTCGAAGCCGTCGCCGGCATCGATCTCGAGGTGGCGCGCGGCGAGTCGTTCGGGTTCCTCGGGCCGAACGGTGCAGGCAAGTCGTCGACGATGCGGATGATCGCGTGCGTGTCCCCGCGGACGGGCGGTGACCTGTCGATCCTCGGCCTGGACCCGGAACTGGACGGCGTGCGGATCCGTGGCCGGCTCGGTGTCGTCCCGCAGCAGGACAACCTGGACGCCGAATTGACGGTGCGGGAGAACCTCATCGTGTACGGGCGGTATTTCGGCATCTCCCGCGCCGAGTGCCGGCGCCGGGCGGTCGAGCTACTGGAATTCGCGCAACTCGTGGAGAAGGCCGAGACGAAGGTCGAGACGCTGTCCGGCGGTATGAAGCGCCGGCTCACCATCGCCCGCTCGTTGATCAACGAACCGGAACTCCTGCTGCTCGACGAGCCCACCACCGGATTGGACCCGCAGGCCCGACACGTTTTGTGGGACAGGCTGTTCCGGCTCAAGCACAACGGGACGACGCTGGTGGTCACGACGCACTACATGGACGAGGCCGAGCAGCTGTGCGACCGGCTGGTCGTGATGGACGGCGGCCGGATCGTCGCGCACGGAACGCCGCAGCAGTTGATCGCCGCCCACAGCTCCCGTGAGGTGCTGGAACTGCGGTTCCGGCCGGGCACCCAGGAACCGGCGGAGCGGGCGGCGCTGTCGCTGGTGGAGCGGGTCGAGGTGCTGCCGGACCGTCTGCTGCTCTACACGCAGGACGGCGACGCCACGCTGGCCGACGTCCACAAGCTGAACCTGCACCCGGTGATTGCGCTGGTGCGCCGGTCGACCCTGGAGGACGTGTTCCTCCGGCTGACCGGACGGAGCCTGATCGATTGAGCGCGTCACGCCCGCCCGTGGGCACGCCGCCCTCCGCCCGCCGGTCGCCGGGCGGCAGGTGGGTGGTGTGGGAGTACCTCGTCCGCTGCTGGCGCCGGTACCTGGTATCCAGCCTGGCCGAAGCGGTCGGCACCCCGCTGCTGTACCTGCTGGCTCTCGGCGTGGGACTCGGGACGCTGGTCGACTCAGGGCCGGGGGGCGGCGGTGACGCGCTCGGCGGTGTGCCGTACGTGCAGTACATCGCACCTGCGTTGCTGGTCGCCGCCGCCGTTCAGGTCGGCATGGGGGAGTCGTCCTACCCGGCCTACAGCCGGTTCAAGTGGACGAGGGTGTTCTGGGGGGTGACGGCGACCCCGGTGACTCCCGGGGAGGTCTGCGACGGGCAGACCTTGTTCATCGCCACCCGGATGGTCGCCGGGTCCACGCTGTACTACCTGGTGCTGCTCGCCTTCGGGGTGGCCGGCGGGCCGGGTGGTGTCCTGATGATCCCGGCCGGCGTACTGACCGGGATCGCCTGCGCGGTGTGGGTGCTCGCCCTGGGCGCCCACATTCGGTCGGAGGGCGGCGCGTTCAACGTGCTCTTCCGATTCGTGCTGGTGCCGATGACGCTGTTCTCCGGTTCGTTCTTTCCCATCACCGAGATCCCACTCGTGCTCCGCTGGCTCGCCTGGCTGTCCCCGCTGTGGCACGGCAACGAAGTGGCCCGGGCGGCGGCGCTGGGCGACCTGCGGTGCTGGCCCGCCGTCGGTCACCTCGGCTATCTGGCCGCCCTGCTGGTCGCGGGACTGCTGGTTGCCCGCCGGCTGTACCGGGCGCGGTTGGTCGTATGAGCGACGCCGTGCGTCACGCACCGCCCATCCCGCGCCGCAAAGCACCGTTGTTGTTGCGGATCATCCCGTTCGAGCTGTACGCGGGACGGGCGGGCGTCGTGCTGGAGCGGAACCTGAGGGTCTACCGGCGCGGGTGGATGATCATCGTCTCCGGGTTCTTCGAGCCGGTCTTCTACCTGCTGGCGCTCGGCCAGGGACTCGGTGCCCTGGTCGGCACCGTGGACGCCGGCGCCGGGCCGGTCAGTTATGCCGCCTACATCGCGCCAGGGCTGCTCGCGACGTCGGCGATGAACGGCGCCATCTACGACTCCACGGTCAACGTGTTCTTCAAGATGCGGTACGCGAAGTTGTACGACGCGATGCTCGCCACGTCACTCGGGCCGATGGATGTGGCACTGGGGGAGATCGCCTGGTCGCTGCTGCGCGGCGGCATCTACTCCAGTGGCTTCGTCGTCATCATGATGGTGCTCGGCCTGCTGGAGTCATGGTGGGCGCTGCTGGCGGTGCCGGCCGCGCTGCTGATCGCGTTGGGCTTCGGCGCCGTCGGGATGGCGATCACCTCGTTCATGCGGACGTTCCAGCAGATGGAGTGGATCAACACGGCCATCCTGCCGATGTTCCTGTTCTCCACCACGTTCTATCCGCTGAGCGTCTACCCGCCGGCCGTCGCGGCGGTCGTCCGGTGCCTGCCGCTGTATCAGGGGATCGAGCTGATGCGCGGGCTCTGCCTCGGCATCGTCTCCTGGGACCTGCTGTGGCACGTGCTGTATTTCCTTGTCATGGCGGCGATCGGGATCGTCGTGACGTCCCGGCGGTTGGTGCGGCTGCTGCTGCGCTGACCCGGTCCGCCGGCTACGCGCCGTCACGGTGCCACGTGCGCGCCCCGTCGCGCCCAGCCGGCGTCGTGGGGCGGTGTGGGATACTCGAAACGGTTCGGCGCCGCGACGTGCGGTGACGGGCCCGGGCATGGTGGGTGCGGCAGCTTCCCGCCGGCCCCGGTGAGTGAGACATCGGGCGCTGGCGAACGGCCGCCGGGGAACCGATCGGCCCGACCATCACCAGACTTCCCGCTGTGGGCGTCGATTTGGACGTCGGCGGCGGGCCACGAACGTACGAAGTCCCTGTGCGGACGCGTCCAGTACGCGCCCGGGGGCTTCGGAGAGGAACTGTCTTCATGACGCCCACCCTGGAAACCGCACTCGCCGGCCTACCGGCCAAGCCGCGGGTGCACGAGTTGTCCAAGCGCATCGGCATCCCCAACAAGGAAGTCCTGTCGCTGCTGGCCGAGCGTGGCCTGACCATCACCAGTGCCTCCGCGTCCGTGCCGTTGCCGGTCGCCCAGGAACTGATCACGACGCTGCTGGGCGGTGGCGCGGCCGCGCCGGACACCCCGCCCGCACCGGACAACCCGGCCGCACCGGACACCCCAGCCGCCGCGGAGTCGGCGGCCGGAGCGGGCGCCGAACCCGCCGCCGCGGAGAATCCGGCCATCCCCACCGACACACCAGCCGGCGCGGATCAGGAGATCAACCCGCTGTTCCTGCCGCCCGCGGAAGTGGTACCCACCCGTCCACCGCGTCGCCGGCGCGCAGCGACCCCGCCGGCCGAGGCGGTGGATCCCGATGCGGTGCAGGCACCGGCGGCGCCCCAACCAGAGGCCGACGCGGTTCCGGCTGACACCGATGCCGAGCCCGCCGGTGGTCGCCGTCGCCGTGGCCGTTCCGGCAAAGGTCGCCGGGGGCGCCAGGAGGAACGCGACGGGGCCGACACCGGTGCCGACACCGCCACGGTCGGCGACGCCGCTCCCGCCGAGGTCCCGACCGAGCCCGCCACCACCGAAACGACCATTGACGACGCGGAGTCACGCAGCGCGGACTCGTCCGGCCCCGATTCCGACACCGACACCGACACCGACACCGACACGGACGACAGCTCCGGTCGCGGCCGCCGCCGTCGCCGCGGCCGCCGCGGACGCGGGCGTCTCGCCGACGCCGACGATGAGCAGAGCGATTCGCCGGGCGGCGACACCGCCGAGGGCGGCGCAGCCGACGCGACGGACCAGGGCACGGGCACCGAGGACAGCTCGGAGCCCGGCGCCGATTCGCAGGACGACAGCGACGGTGACCGGGACACCGACCGGGCCGATGACAACGGCCAGGTCGGCTCCGGCAACCGCCGCCGGCGCCGCCGTCGTCGCCGCGCGAACGGTGAGGAGACCCCGCGCGAGGACGATCCGGACAACACGGTCGTGCACGTCCGGGAACCGCGGCTGTCGCAGGCGGCCACCGGTGGTCTCGGCAGCGGGTCCGGCGAGGTGCAGGGCGTCCGCGGGTCGACCCGACTGGAGGCCAAGCGACAGCGCCGCAGGGACTCGCGCGACTCCTCCCGCAGGCGCCCGCAGATCCTCACCGAGGCGGAGTTCCTGGCCCGCCGGGAGTCCGTCGAACGGGTGATGGCCGTGCGGCAACGCGGCGGCCTTGCGCAGGTGGCGTTGCTCGAGGACGGCGTCCTGGTCGAGCACTTCGTGTCACAGACCGGTTCCGACTCGATGATCGGAAGCGTGTTCCTCGGCAAGGTGCAGAACGTCCTGCCGTCGATGGAGGCGGCGTTCGTCGACATCGGCCGCGGTCGGAACGCCGTCATCTACGCCGGTGAGGTGAACTGGGACGCCGCCGGGCTGAACGGCAAGGCCCGCCGGATCGAGACGGCCCTGTCCAGCGGTGACACCATCCTGGCGCAGGTCTCGAAAGACCCGGTGGGCCACAAGGGCGCCCGGCTCACCACCCAGATTTCGCTGCCCGGCCGGTTCGTCGTCTACGTGCCCGGGGGCGGCGCCACCGGCATCTCCCGCAAACTGCCCGACACCGAGCGCAAGCGGCTCAAGTCGATCATGGACCGGATCGTGCCCGAGGACGCCGGAGTGATCATCCGGACGGCCGCCGAGGGCATCGCCGAGGACGAGTTGGCCCGTGACGTCGAACGCCTGAAGGGGCAGTGGGAGGAGATCTCCCGGCGCGCGGCCGAGAAGACCGGTGCACCGACCCAGCTGTACGCCGAGCCAGGGACGTTGATCAAGGTCGTCCGTGACCTGTTCAACTCCGACATCACCCGCCTGGTCGTGGATGGCGATGAGGCGTACGAACCGGTCGCCGAGTACGTCAACGCCGTCGCCCCCGAACTCGCCGACCGGCTGGTCCGCTACGAGAGCGCCACCCCGAACGGGCCGGACGTGTTCGCCACCTACCGCATCGACGAGCAGATCGCAAAGGCCCTGGAACGCAAGGTGCACCTTCCGTCCGGCGGCTCATTGGTGATCGACCGCACCGAGGCGATGACGGTGGTCGACGTCAACACCGGCAAGTACACCGGCTCCGGCGGCAACCTCGAGGAAACCGTCACCAAGAACAATCTGGAGGCCGCCGAGGAGATCGTCCGGCAACTCCGGCTGCGCGACATCGGCGGGATCATCGTCGTCGACTTCATCGACATGGTGCTGGAGTCCAACCGGGAGCTGGTGCTACGCAGGCTCACCGAGGCGCTCGGCCGGGACCGCACCCGGCACCAGGTCGCCGAGGTGACCTCGCTCGGCCTGGTGCAGATGACGCGCAAGCGGATGGGCACCGGACTGGTGGAGGCCTTCTCCGAGCCCTGCCCGCACTGCGGCGGCCGCGGCATCGTGCTGCACGACATGCCGATGGTCTCCACGCCGGTCGACGACGGTCGCGCCGAACGCCGCACCGGCAAGTCCCGCCGCAACCGCAGCCGCGAGGACCGTAGTGACGACATCGTGGTGCCGCGCGTCGTCGAGCAGGCTCCCGGCCGGCGTCCGGACCCCCGCGGACCGAAGCCGCCCATCGCCGCGGTGGGTGAGCGGGGCACCTCGGCGGGTTCCCCAGATGCGCTCGAGGACGCCCGCCCGCTCGCAGTGCCGGTGGGACTGTCCGGCGAGGACGCCGGCGAGGTCGACTGGATCGAGGCGGCCGCCAGTGCCGGCATCGCTGCCGCGGACGCCGCCGACGCCGATGACTTCGAATTCGGTGAGCCCACCCAAGACGCGACCGCAGCGGCCGCGTCCCAGTCGCAGGAGTCGGCGCGCGCCGCGTCAGCCTCATCGATGCCCGCGGACGGGGCATCGGGGGATGGTGCAGCGGCGGGCTCCGGCGCAGGGGATCGTGCACCGACCGAAGCCGCACCGACCGAAGCCGCGGCGACCGAGCCTGCCGTGATCGACCCGGCACCGGCGCAGACGAGCACATCCGGCGCCGACCAGGGCGTGACCGGGTCGGAGAGCGGGCCTGCCCGGGCCGGCCGGCCGGCCCGGCGGCGCCGGGCCGCCGGCCGACCGGCAGGAGCGCCCGCAGGCACGTCGGGGCCGGTGGACATCATCGTTCCGGAACCGGCCGTCACCCGCGCCGACTCATCCGCCGGTGAAGCCGGCAACGGTGAAGCCGGCAACGGTGACGCGGCCGCCGTCACCGCCGGGTTCTCGTCGGCGGGTGACGGCCCGTCGGGCGGCGAGAGCCCGCACAACGGGCATGTCGGCACCGACGGCGCCGCGCCCGCCGCATCCGCGGCACCGCGTCGACGTCGCGCGGCCTCCCGACCCGCAGGTCCGGCCGCCGGTGACGGCGGCGAGGCACTGGTGCTGACCGTTCCCGCCGATCAGCCGCCGTCATGAGGTCAGACCCGGCCGCCGGGGTGACCGGTCCGGGCGGCGGCTGGTTTGCCCCGACCCGCCCGGGCCGCGTACTGTAGGCGGTCGGCCGCTGCTGCGCAGCGGGTTTTGCGGTGCCCTGGTTCTCCGGATGACCGGTGGGCGGGATCGCCACCGGACGATCGTCCGGAGGCATCCGACAGGGCTTGAGAAGATCCGATTGTCGCCGCTGCCCTTTCTCGGGGTCCGCTGCGGCGCCACGGGCCGAACGGTCGCCGCATCCCGCGGCGCCGCACAGCACGCGAATCGGTCGGAGCACCGCCCGGCAGCACGAAACCGCACGAACGAAGTCCACCGAACCGGATACCCCGGCATCACAACAGGCAGGAAGGCGCGTCCAGCATGTACGCGATCGTCAAGACCGGCGGCAAGCAGTACAAGGTCGCCGAGGGTGACGTCATCGAGATCGAGAAGCTGGAGGGTGAGCCCGGTGCTGCCGTCACCCTGCCGGCCGTCCTCGTCGTCGATGGTGCCTCGGTCACCGCATCGCTGGAGGCGCTGTCCGGCGTGACGGTGTCCGGCGAGGTCGTGGCCCACACCAAGGGTCCGAAGATCGTCATCCACAAGTTCAAGAACAAGACCGGCTACCACAAGCGGCAGGGTCATCGACAGAAGCTGACGCAGGTCAAGGTCACCGGGATCTCCGTCGGGTCGGCCGCGGCCGCGTCCTGATCCACCGGGTCCTGATCCGTCTGACCTGAGCCATCTGGGCCCGATCCACCGGGCCTGACCGCACCGCCTGAGTTCACTTCTTCACCAGAAAGGCGCCACCACCATGGCACACAAGAAGGGTGCGTCGAGCTCCCGGAACGGCCGCGACTCCAACGCCCAGCGGCTGGGGATCAAGCGGTTCGGCGGCCAGACGGTCGCCGCCGGCGAGATCCTCGTGCGGCAGCGCGGGACCAAGTTCCACCCGGGCGAGGGTGTCGGCCGCGGCAAGGACGACACGCTGTTCGCGCTGGTCCCCGGCGCTGTGGAGTTCGGCTCCAAGCGCGGCCGGAAGACCGTCAACATCGTCGGTGACGCCGTCGTGGCTGCCGAGCCGTCGGCCGATCAGGTAGCGGTCCCGGCCGGGGCCTGATCCGCGACGCGTCATCCAGATCGCTTCCAGGGGCGGGCCCGAGACCGGGCCCGCCCCTTGCGGCGTCTCCGGCGGGCGGGAACCTCCCGCACGGCGGGCAGCGGCCGGCGGCCACGGACTTTCCCCGCGGTGTGACGGCGTTGACCAGCGGTGGGGGACGGCGCATCGCCGCCGTCACCGGAAGTCGCCGCCCGCCCGGCAGTGATCAGGCGGCAGCAGTTGTCCAGCATCAGTCAGTTCCGTTCCAGTCAGTTCAGCAGCACGGCCGGTCCGTCCGGTCCCCGCACCCGAGGAGGTGTCCCGTGGCCAGGTTCGTCGACCGCGCCGTCCTACATCTGCAGGCCGGCGACGGCGGTCACGGCTGCGCGTCGGTGCACCGGGAGAAGTTCAAGCCGCTCGGCGGCCCCGACGGCGGCAACGGCGGCAACGGCGGTGACGTGACGCTCGTCGTCGACGACAACGTGCACACCCTGCTCGACTTCCACTTCCGGCCGCACGCGCGGGCGGGCAACGGCCGCCCCGGCATGGGTGACGACCGGGACGGAGCCAACGGTGACGGGCTGGAACTGCGGGTTCCGTCCGGCACCGTCGTGCTCGGCGAGGACGGCCGCGTGCTGGCCGATCTCGTCGGTCCGGGCGCCCGGTACGTGGCCGCCCGCGGCGGCCGCGGCGGGCTCGGCAACGCCGCCCTGGCCTCCCGGGCTCGCAAGGCTCCGGGTTTTGCACTGCTCGGCGAGCCCGGGGAAGCGGCCGATGTCGTCCTGGAACTGAAGTCGGTGGCCGACGTCGGGTTGATCGGGTTCCCGAGCGCCGGCAAGTCGTCGCTGGTCTCCGTGCTGTCGGCCGCCCGGCCGAAGATCGCCGACTACCCGTTCACCACGCTGGAGCCGAACCTGGGTGTCGTCACCGCGGGCTCCGAGGTGTACACGATCGCCGACGTCCCCGGCCTCATCCCCGGCGCGAGCCAGGGCAAGGGTCTCGGCCTGGAATTCCTCCGGCACGTCGAGCGGTGCTCCGTGCTGGTGCACGTCATCGACTGCGCCACCTACGAGGCCGACCGTGATCCGCTGTCGGACATCCTGACGCTCGAGCACGAGTTGGCCGAGTACACCCCCGCGCTCAGCACGGATCTCGCCGACCGGCCGCGGCTGGTGGTGCTCAACAAGATCGACGTCCCGGAGGCCCGCGAACTCGCCGATTTCGTCCGTCCGGACCTCGAGGCCGCCGGCTACCGGGTGTTCCCCATTTCCGCGGTGACCCACGAAGGGCTGTCCGAGCTGCGGTACGCCCTGGCCGAGGTGGTGGCCGCGGACCGCGCCGACAAACCGGCCGCCGTGGCGCCGCGGATCGTCGTCCGGCCGCAGCCGGTGGACTCCGAACAGTTCCATGTCGAGCCCGATCCCGAACTGGACGGCGGGTTCATCGTCACCGGCGCCCGCCCCGAGCGATGGATCAGGCAGACCGACTTCGCCAATGACGAGGCGGTGGGGTACCTCGCCGACCGGCTGGCGCGGTTGGGCGTCGAGGAGCAGCTGGCCAAACAGGGCGCCCGGCCCGGTGCACCGGTCACCATCGGCGACGTCACCTTCGACTGGGAGCCGACGACCCTCGCCGGGGTCGACATGGTGCCCACCGGTCGGGGAACCGACCTGCGGCTGGATCAACCCGACCGCGTCGGGGCCGCCGAACGCAAGGCGATGCATCGGCTGCGACGCGGGCTGGGCGTGGCGGGACACAGCTACGACGACCTCGGTGACCGTGCGGAGGCCGACGGGCCCGACGCCGGTTCCGCAGGCAGCGGGCGGTGAACCTGCCCGTGACGGTCGGCGCGGCGACCCAGGCCACCCGGGACGAGCTGCCCGGGGGCCCCGTCGTACCGACCGCGGCATCGGTGGCGACCGGTGCCGCCGGCGGGACGTCGTTCGGGCCCACCGCCGCCGGTACCGGTGACAGGGGAGGGGCGCTGTCCGCCGCCCGGTTGGCTGTCGGTCGCGCGAAGACCGTGGTGGTGAAGGTGGGGTCGTCTTCGCTGACGACATCCGCCGGCGGGCTGGATCCGGCCCGGCTCGACGCGCTCGTCGACGCCGTCGCCGCTCGGGTGATGGCCGGCTCGCAAGTCGTGCTGGTCTCGTCGGGGGCCATCGCCGCCGGGCTGGCCCCCCTCGGGCTGCAGCGCCGGCCCCGTGATCTGGCCACCCAACAGGCTGCCGCATCCGTGGGGCAACAGTTGCTGGCACAGCGATATGCCGGGTCGTTCGCGCGGCACGGCCTGACCGTCGGCCAGATCCTGCTCACCAGCGACGATGTGGTGCGCCGAGCGCACTACCGCAATGCGCAACGGACCTTCGGCAAATTGCTGTCCTTCGGCGTCATCCCGGTGGTCAACGAGAACGACACGGTCGCCACCGCCGAGATCAGGTTCGGCGACAACGACCGGCTCGCCGCTCTTGTCGCGCACCTGGTCGGTGCCGGCGCCCTGATCCTGCTGTCCGATGTCGACGCGCTGTACACCGGTGACCCGCGGTTGCCCGGTTCGGTGCCGGTGCCGGAGGTCGCCGATGCGGAGGTGCTCGCCGGCATCGGCATCGGCGCTCCGGGCAGCGACGTCGGCACCGGTGGGATGGAATCCAAGCTCACATCGGCGCTCACCGCCACCGGCGCCGGTATCCCGGTGCTGCTGGCGTCCGCTGCCGATGCCGTTGCGGCGCTCCGTTTCTCGGATCCGGAGGACGACTCCGACGGGCCGACGGCCGGTACCGCGTTCGCCCCGGCGACCCGTCGGACGAGCGCTCGGCTGTTCTGGTTGCGGCACGCGGCCAACGCATCGGGCTCCATCACCCTGGACGACGGCGCCGTCGCGGCCGTGCTGCACCGCCGCAAATCGTTGCTGCCCGCCGGTATCACTGCAGCCACCGGTGATTTCGAATCCGGTGACGTGGTCGATCTCGTCGCGGTCGGTGGGCAGGTCGTTGCCCGCGGGTTCGTCGGGCACGACGCCGGCGAGATGCCCGCCATCATGGGGCGTTCGCTGTCCGAGTTGCCGCCCGAGCTGCGGCATCCCGTCGTGCACGCGGACGATCTGATCGCGGTGCCGTCGACGGCGGCACCGATCGCCAGTGCCAACGCCCCCGCACTGGTGCGGCCGGACGAAGGAGAACCCAGATGGCAGTGATCGACACCGAGGTCGGCCGCCGGGAGGCCGTGGGCTCCGCCACCCGTGACGAGGTGCTGGCCGCTGCCGCCGCGTCCCGGGCCGCGGCCGCTGAACTCGCGCTGCTGCCGCGGGCGGTGAAGGACGCGGCATTGCTGGCCATGGCGGACGCCCTGCTCGATCACCGCGCCGAGATCCTCGACGCCAACGGCGCGGATGTGCAGGCGGCCACCGAGGCCGGTACGCCGGACGCGCTGATCGACCGGCTCCGGCTCACCGCAGCCCGGATCGACGCCATGGCAACCGGTTTGCGCGATCTCGCGGGCCTGCCCGACCCGGTCGGCGCCGTCGTGCGTGGATCGGTGTTGCCGAACGGGCTGCACTTGACCCAGGTGCGGGTGCCGCTCGGCGTCGTCGCGATCATCTACGAGGCGCGGCCGAACGTCACGGTGGACGCCGCCGGCATCGCGCTCAAGGCCGGCAACGCCGCCCTGCTGCGCGGCTCGGCGTCGGCGCACCGGTCGAACCAGGTCCTGGTGCAGATTCTCGCCGCGGCCGCGACCGCGGCCGGCCTGCCGTCCGACGCCGTGCAATTGGTGCCCGGAACGGACCGCGATTCGGTCGACTACCTGATGACCGCGCGCGGGCTGGTCGACGTCATCATCCCGCGCGGCGGGACCGGGCTGATCCAGGCCGTCGTCAACGGATCGACCGTGCCGGTGATCGAAACCGGCGTCGGGAACTGCCATGTGTACGTCGACGCGTCGGCGGACGGGGCGATGGCCCTGGACATCCTGGTGAATTCCAAGGCCCGCCGTCCGTCCGTCTGTAACGCCGCCGAGACCCTGCTGGTGCACCGTGATATCGCCGAGTCGTTCGTTCCCGTGGCGGTCGCAGCGCTTCGCGAGGCGGGCGTGACCCTGCACGCCGACCCGGCGGTCCGCGAGATCGTCGGTGACGTCCCGGGCGTCGTGCCCGCTACCGACGAGGACTTCGACACCGAATACCTGTCGCTGGACATGGCCGTGGCCGTTGTCCCATCGATCGATGCGGCGATCAGCCACATCACCGCGCACGGCACCGGCCACACCGAGGCCATCGTGACGTCGTCGCTGGCGGCGGCGGACGAGTTCGTCGCCCGCGTCGACGCGGCCGCCGTGATGGTGAACGCGTCGACGGCGTTCACCGATGGCGGTGAGTTCGGATTCGGTGCTGAGATCGGCATCTCGACGCAGAAGCTGCATGCCCGGGGCCCGATGGGGCTGTCGGAACTGACCAGCACGAAGTACGTCGTGACCGGCAACGGGCAGATCCGGGGATCGTCATGACCCGGCGTCCAGGGGCCGAGACCGGTGCGTACCCGGTGCCGGTGCAGGTCGACCGGACCGCAGCGCTCCCGGCGTCCGGCTTCCCGGCACCCGGCTTCCCGGCGTCGTCCGGCGTCCTGGCGTCCGGATGGGATGCGGCGTGACAGCTCAGACGGCGCGCCGGATCGGTGTGATGGGCGGAACGTTCGACCCGATCCACCATGGCCACCTGGTCGCGGCGTCGGAGGTCGCGGACCAGTTCGGGCTCGACGAGGTGATCTTCGTGCCGACCGGGCAGCCGTGGCAGAAGAGCAGTACGAGCGTCAGCCCAGCCGAGCACCGCTACCTGATGACGGTGATCGCCACCGCCGCCAACCCGCGGTTCAACGTCTCCCGGGTGGACATCGACCGGGGCGGACCCACCTACACCAAGGACACCCTGACCGATCTTCGGGCGGCCGAGCCGACCGCCGAGTGGTTCTTCATCACCGGCGCGGATGCGTTGGCGGCCATCATGTCCTGGCGCGATGTCGACGAACTGTTCACCCTCGCCCATTTCATCGGTGTCACCCGCCCCGGCTACCAGCTCGACGATCTGCACCTGCCGGTCGGAACCGTCGAACTGATCGAGGTTCCGGCGCTTGCCATCTCGTCCACCGACTGCCGCGCGCGGGTGCACAGCGGCGCACCCGTCTGGTACCTGGTGCCGGACGGGGTCGTGCAGTACATCGCCAAGCACGGCCTCTACGCGGGGCAGACGTGACGGCCGCGCCGGGGCTCGCGGTGCGGCGGACCGCACGCCGATCAGCTGCCCGCTGCCTGCCGTGTCCGCGCCGGAGACCGCACCACCAACTTTGTTGTTCGCACCATTCCAAGCAGGGAGAGAGATGACCGCCACTTCTGAGGCGATTGCGCTGGCTCGGGTGGCAGCCCAGGCTGCTGCCGACAAGCTCGCGAAAGATGTTCTTTTGGTCGACGTCTCGGATCGGCTGGCGATCACCGACGTGTTCGTGATCGTCACCGGCGGCAACGAGCGCCAGGTCAGCTCGATCGTCGACGCCGTCGAGGAGAAGATGCGCGCCGTCGGCGCCAGGCCCGCCCGGCGGGAGGGCGAGCGGGACGGACGTTGGGTGCTGCTCGACTTCGTCGACGTCGTCGTACACGTCCAGCATGCGGAGGAACGCGTGTTCTACGCGTTGGACCGGCTGTGGAAGGACTGCCCGACGTTGCCGTTCGTGGACGCGGCGTTGGCCGGGGCGGACAGTCCTGCTGTGGTGGACCGTTCGGCCGGGGATGATGCCGCTGCCCGCTCCGCCGTCACGGTGGACGATCCCGACGTCGTCGCATCCCCATGACCCTCGAACACCTGATCCTGCTGCGGCACGGTGAGACCGACTGGAACCGCACCCACCGGCTGCAGGGACATCGGGACATCCCGCTGAACGCGGTCGGCCATCACCAGGCGCTCGATGCCGCGCCGTCCATCGTGGCGCTCCGGCCGTCGGTGATCATCTCCTCCGACCTGCAACGCGCTCGCGAAACCGCCTCAGCTGTGGCAGTTCTCACAGGTATCGACGCATCCGCCGACATGCGGCTGCGGGAGACGTCGATGGGCCTATGGGAGGGGCTCACCCGTGACGACGTGATCGCCGAGTGGCCCGGTGAGTGGGACCGGTGGCGCACGACGTCGGCGCATGCCTCCCCGCCGAAGGGCGAGTCCCGCTGGCAGGTTGCGCAGCGGGCCAACGAAGTGGTCGACGAGCTCGACGCCGGTACCCATAGCCGGGCGCTGATCGTGTCGCACGGCGGGTTGATCGTCGGCCTCACCGGCTGGCTGCTGGCGCTGCCCGAGGACAGTTGGGGGACGCTGATCGGCGTCGGCAACTGCCACTGGGTGGTGCTGCACCGCTACGCCGGTAGGTGGCGGCTGCACTCCTACAACGCCGGTCTCGGCGGCGTCGTGCTGCCCCGCGGTGAGGACGAGGTCGCCGGCACCTGACCGGCGTCGGTACCTACCGGGCCTGCTCCGCGGCGTCGCTGCCGTCGATCCTGGCAGCCCACAGATCCGGACCGAACACCTCGTATCGGATGGCCTCGGCCGGCACACCGCGCCGCAACAGGGTGGCGCGGACGTGCCGCATGAACGGCAGCGGCCCGCAGGTGAACACCTGAACGTCATGCGGCAGCGCCAGTTCGGACAGGTCCATGTACCCGCGGCGGGACCGATGGTCGTCCGGGCCGACGGTCTCGTACCAGGTGTGCACCGAGAACCGGTCCAGTTGCCGGCCGACGTGCGCCACGGTCTCCTTGAGCGCGTGATCCTGTGCGGTCCGGTCGGCGTGCGCGACGATCACCTCCCGCTCGGGCTGGGTCCGGGCGATGTGCTCGACGATCGGCAGCACCGTGGTGATGCCGGCACCGGCGCTGGCCAGCAGCAGCGGACTGTCGGACCGGTCGACCACGAAGTCGCCCGCCGGTGCGCTGACATCGAGCGTGTCGCCGACGGCGGCGATGTCGTTCAGGTAGCTCGACACCTGGCCGTCCGGCGCACCGTTCGCCCCCCGGACACGCCGCACCGTGATCTGCATGCGGCCGCCCAGCGCGGTGGAGGAAACCGTGTACTGCCGGGGCTGCCGAGATCCGTCCGGCAGGTCGACGAACACCGAGACGTACTGGCCGGGGCTGATGGCCGGCAGCGGCCGGCCGTCGGCCGGTTCGAGCACCAGGGACACCACGTCGTCGGTCTCCTCGATCCGGCGCACCACTCGGTAGGGGCGGGTCGGCTGATGCGGGTCGACGCCCGCCTTCTGGTACATCCGTGCCTCTTCCGCGATCAGCTGGGCGGCGAACAGCCAGTACACCTCGTCCCACGCCGCGGCGATCTCCGGTGTCACCGCATCTGCGAGCACCTCGCCGACGGCGGCCAGCAGGTGGTGCCCGACGATCGTGTACTGCTCGGGCCGAATGCCCAGCGAGACGTGCTTGTACGCAATTCTTTTCATCACATGGTCGAACGATGGCGCGTCCGGGTCGATCAGCTGCACCGCGTACGCCACCACAGAGGCCGCGAGCGCACGACTCTGCTCGCCCGTTGCCTGATTGCCCTTGTTGAACACCCGCAAGAGTTCCGGGTGCGCGGCGAACATCCGTGGGTAGAAGACAGCGGTGATCTGCTCGGCGTGTGCCGCGACGACGCCGGCCGTGGCGGCCACGACATCGGCCGACTCCGCGGACAGCAGTGTCGTCGGGCTGCCGGTCAAGACGGCTGAGGACATCAAGATCTCCTTGTGCGGTTCTGGTGTCGGGCCGCCGATCGGCTGCCGCAGGACATGAGTCACAGGGTCGGTGCTGGTACGGGGACGCTCATCGGTTCGCGAACGGTGTAGGTCGGCACGCCGGTGTGCTCTGTCCGCCTCCTCGGTGCCTTCGTCCTGTGCTCAGGTGTCGTTGTGCGTCAACGGATCGGGACGCTCGTCCCGACGGCCCAACGACGACCGGATCGATCGTAAGGACCTCGAAATAACCGGGGGAGGGTCGAAGGTCCTGTCCTGGGACAGGCACCGACCGCCGCAATTGGTTCCCACAGCCGGTTCTCTGCACATTCCGGACACCTTCTGCCCGCGCGGATCTGCGCGTTCCTAGCGTCTGAACGGTGCGTCCCCGACCGGATCCGATCAGCCGTATCGCCGTGCTGCGAACGCCGCCCGCCACTCGTTCCGCTGCGGCGCCGGTGACCGATGCGGTGCAGCCCGTCTCGAGAGGTGCCCCCGATGCATCTCCCGGCGACCCGCGGGAGGTGGCCGCCGCCGCGGTCCAGGCGGCGCCGGCCCGGCGGGAGGGAGCAGGCCGGCACCACCATCGAGATCCGGTCGGTGAGGGCGCCGCTTCCGCCGCCGCGCACGGTGATCGCGAGGCCTGTTCCGCGCCGGACCTGGTGGATGCCTGGCCGGGCGATGCGCTGGGTTGGCTCGAGGAGCTACCCGAGTGGCGTCCGATGCGGAAATCGGTGCCGAGCGACGACAGTGCCGAGGCCTGGCCCGAGGTTTCCCGGCGGTCGGACATGGACGCCGATGGTGCCCAAGAAGCTGCGGACGACGCCGACGGAGTCACCGAGCCATCGGCGATGCCCACCGACGAACGCGGGGGAATCGCGGCTCGCCGGGTGATCCGGGCACCACGGGCGGCGCGGACCTGGGGCCGCTTCGCCGACCTGTGGATCCCGGAGACGCTCCGGGACGCACGGGTCGATCCCGGCCGCCGCGGAACCTGGATCCTGTTACTCGTCGCCGCCGTCGCGGCGGTGGTCACGGCGGTCGGGGTCTGGCGGGACCGACCGGAGCCAGTCCCGATCACCGGCACCAGCACGGCGTCGTTGGCGGGGATGGCCGTCGCAACGACGGATCCGGCCTGGGCGGCGCTCTCTCCGGGCCAGAAGCCCGCGGGGTCAACGGTTTCGGCAGCGCCCCGCACCGCGGGAACAGGGTCCGGAGCTGCTGACGGCGCCGGACCGATCATCGTGTCGGTGACCGGGCTGGTCGGCAGGCCGGGCATCGTCAGGCTCCCGGCAGGGTCGCGGGTCGCCGACGCCATCGCCGCGGCGGGCGGACCGTCCGGCAGCGCCGACATCACCGGAATGAACCTTGCGGCGCGCCTGGCCGACGGCGATTCGATCGTGGTCGGTGATGCACCGGCGACCGGCGGATCGTCCGCGGCCGGAACGGCGGCGCCTTCCCCGGCGACCGCACCGCAGGGCGGACTCGTCGACCTGAACACCGCCGACGCGGCCGTCCTCGACGCGCTGCCCGGTGTCGGCCCGGTGATGGCGGCGAACATCCTGGCCTGGCGTCAGACCAATGGGCGCTTCGCGTCGGTAGAGCAACTCCAGGAGATCAGCGGCATCGGACCGGCCAGATTCGCTCAGATCTCCGCCCTGGTCACCGTGTCGTGACGCGCACTCCCGGTCGTCGGCAGCGGTGGGTGGAGGAACAGCCCCCACCACCGGTCGACCTCCGGATGGTGCCCGCGGCGCTCGCGACGTGGGCCGGTGCGCTGGCCATGTTGGTGACACCGGCCCCGCGGTGGCCGGTTGCGGTTGCCGTGGCGGCCGGCGCGGGGGTCGGCCTCCGGCTGATCTGGCACCGACGGCCGGGGTGGCGCTGCGGGGTGGCCGCAGCCATCGCCTTGCTGATGGCGTCTGTGCTCGTCACCGGGTTGGCCGCGCAGCAGCGGGACGCCGATCCGTTGCGGGCGGCGGCCGCGCACGGATCGTGGGCCGCACTCGATGCGGCGGTGGCCGGTTTCCCGGTTCCGGTGGACCCCGTGACGCACCGTCGCGACGAGCCCGCCGGTACCGGAGCTGGGGCTGGTGCCGGTTCTGCAGTCGGGCTCGGGCCCGCAATCGGGGCCGGCGCAGGTGCTGGACCAGGCGTGGGGGCGGCGGACCGGTGGCGGGTGGAGATCGTCGTGAACGAGGCCACCGTCGGGGGCCTGCGCTGGTCAGGCGATACCGGAGTGACGGTGTACGGCCAGGGCTCCGGCTGGCCCACCCTTGTTCCGGGCCAACACGTCGCGGTCGCCGGCACCCTGGCGGTTCAGGACCGGGGGCCGCTTCCCTCGCTGCTGGTCCGGGCCCGTGATCCGCCGCTGGTGATCACCGCTGCGCCGTGGTGGTACGCAACGGCAGCGATGATGCGGCACGCACTGTCCGGCAGCGCCGCGGAGCTCGATCAGGACGCCCGGGGCCTGCTGCCCGGACTGGTCGTCGGCGACACGAGCGGGATCACCGATGCGCTGGACGCCGATGCGAAGGCAACCGGCATCGCGCACCTGCTGGCGGTCTCCGGGTCGCACTTCGCCATCCTCTGCGGTTTCGTCGTCATCGTGCTCCGCCGTGCCGGTCCACGGATTGCCGCCGTCGGCGGGGCAGTGACGATGATGGGCCTGGTCGTGCTTGTCGGGCCGCAGCCATCGGTCCTGCGAGCGGCGGTGATGGGCGGCATCGGGATGCTGGCGATCCTCACCGGTCGGACCCGGACGGCCGTACCTGCGCTGGCCGCCGCCGTGATGGTGTTGCTGCTGGTGGAACCGGCCCTGTCCTTGTCGGCGGGGTTCACCCTGTCGGTGCTTGCGACGGCCGGGTTGATCCTGATGGCTCCGGCGTGGTCGCAGTCCTTGCAGCAGCGTGGGGTTCCGCGCGGGTGGGCCGACCTGATCGCGATTCCGGTTGCGGCACAGGTCGTCACGATGCCGGTGATCGTGCTGATCAGTGGCTCGATCTCGGTCGTCGGCGTGCTGGCGAATCTCGTCGTCGCCCCGGTGGTCGCCCCCGCCCTCGTCCTGGGTGTGCTCTGTGCGCTGATCGGCCCGTGGTGGCCCGCGGCGGCCGGCATGTTCGCCGCGGCTACCTCGCCGTTGCTGCAATGGATTGCCGCGGTGGCGCACACCTTGGCAGGCCTGCCGAACGCCACCGTGCCGTGGCCGGCGAGCGTCGTCGGCGGCCTCGGCATCGCCGGGCTGACGGTGCTGTTGCTGATCCTGCTGCGCCGTCGGCACTTTCGGTGGGCGTTCGCCGCGGTGGTGGCCGGGATGGTGGTGGTGCTGATCCCGGTGCAGTTCGTCCGTCCCGGCTGGCCACCGCCGGGGTGGGTGCTGACCGCCTGCGAGGTCGGCCAGGGGGATGCCATGGTGCTGTCCACCGGACTGGCCAACACCGCGGTGGTGATCGACACCGGACCGGACCCCGGACTGGTGGACGGTTGCCTGCAACGCCTCGACGTCCAGGTCATTCCGTTGCTGATCCTCACGCACCTGCACGCCGACCACGTCGATGGCCTGCCGGGTGTCCTCGACGGCCGGCAAGTGGGTGCCGTAGCGGTCGGCGCCGGTCGTGAGCCGGCGGCGTCGTGGGCGCGGGTCACGGCGCTGGCTGAGCAGCACGGGCTACCCATCGTGCACGTCGCACCGGGCGCGCGGTGGACGGTCGGGGCTCTGACGATGACCGCGCTTGGACCGCAGAGGGAGTTCCACGGAACCGATTCCGACCCGAACAACGACTCCGTCGTGTTGATGGCCGATCACGCGAACGAACGAATCCTGATGACGGGGGATATCGAACGGGAGGCTCAGCAGGCGCTGCTCGACGCCCACGTCGACCTTCACGCCGATGTTCTGAAGGTGCCGCACCACGGGTCGTCCAAATTGCTGGACCGCTTCGTACAGGCCGTCTCGGCGGATGTCGCGGTGATCGGGGTGGGAGTGGGGAACGACTACGGGCAGCCCTCGCCACGGGCACTGGACACCCTGGCACGGGCCGGCATCAGCACGGTCCTGCGCACCGACACCGACGGAGACGTCTCGGTCGGCACCGACGGCGGCGAGCTGACCGTCACCAGTCGCGGTGCGACCGACGCGGCACGGGGAAGGTGACCGGTGATCGGCAGGGGACGCTGCAGCTGCCGCCTGGACGCGGTGCGGCCACCTTGTCCAGGAGCACCCTTCCTTGTCCGGGAGCACCGCGGCCGCCTTTGTCCGGCAGTTCCGCGGCTTAGTCCGGGAGCACCGCGGCCGCGCCCCGTCGGACGGGTGTCACGCCCCGTCACCCCGGGCACTCTCACGGGACCTTGCCCACGGCCACGAGGAAACCTTCCGGTGGTGCTCGTCATTCGCCCGGCGGTGGCAGCGCCTGTAACTCCGCCTGCACCGCGGCGAGTTCGGAGGCCAGTGCATCTGCTCTCGCCTGCGCAGCCCAGCGATGCTCCTCGAGGATCGCGCCGACCGCCCGATTCAGATCCTCGTTGTCCAGTGTCTGCACCAGTTGCCACACCCGGGCGGGAGACACGGCGGCCGACTTCACCGCGACCCTGGTGCCGATCCTTGCCTCGATACGCCATCGCGTGGGCTCCGTCGCCGTGGTGTTGACCGTGATGGAGACGGGCACAGCGCGTTTCGCGCCGCGGGCAGGTCGAGTCTTCGGCTGCCCAGAACCGATCCGCCGCGCAGCGCGTTCACCTTCCGGACGCTCGGCCCTGGGACTCGCCGGTCGCTCGGCCCTGGGACTTGCCGGCACCGCCCGTGGCGTGCCACGCTCAGCGCCTTGCGTTTCTGCGCCATCACCGGGGGCCTGCGCGGGCGATGGTCGTTGCGGCGTCCCGGGGAGCGGCGGTGCCGGCGTGCCGTGCTCGGGTGGCAGCGGCGGCGCGGTGCTCGACGGAACCGGTGCGGCCGCTGCCGCGACTTCCCCCTTCACTGCAGCGGGTTTGCGTCCGGACCCGGGCGGCCGTCCCCGGGTGGCGGGCGTGAGGTCCGCGGGAGTGAACGGCAGGATGTCGCGGGTGCCGTTGAGGCTCAGTTCAACCTGGACGTATTCGTCACCATCTGTCTCCGGGTCGCCGACGCTGCGGACCCTGCCGGTCCCACCGTCCGGGAATTGTGCCGAGCGGCTGATTCCCACCCGAACGATCCTGCCCTCGGCCAGTTTTCGGCGGACCGCCTCGATGTCGACGGGCGGGGGATCCGGGGTGCGTCGGCGAGCGGGCATGGCCCGATCCTGCCACCGCCCACCGACACCACCCGTCCGGCGCGGCCGAGCGGAATCACCTGTTGCACGATCTTCGCGGGTGGGGCCCGCGGTGGGACCGGCCGCAAGGCTTCAGCTGAACCCGCTCACCCCGTGGTGGGCGCCCGCGGACCGGCGTCGCCCGCACGAACGAGCGCGGCCCGGCGGGCCCGTCGCTGCGCGATGGCCACCAGTGACACGACGATCAACGGCCAGAGCGCCTGTGCCGCAGCCAGCACCCGCTCGCTGAGCCCCAGTGCATCGCCACCGCGAATCTCGATGGCCAACCAACCCAGCAGGACCAGCAGCACCACCGTCGCGCCGATTGCGACCGCTGGGCGGGGCAGCCGGGAGAATGCCGGCCAGAGCGCGAGAGCGACGAAAGCGACGGCCGCGGCGGGACTGTGCAGAGGGTTGGGCTGCGCCGCGGCCGCGACGGACAGCGTGGCGAGCCCGCCGATGGCCAGCAGTATCCGCCCCCACCGCGCCGCTTCCGGCAGGCCGGCGGCGGTCGCGATGTGGCACACGCCGAGCACCACCAGGCCGGTGGTCATGATCCAGCGGTCCGTCGCTCCCTCAGCGGCCAGGGCACTGATGGTGTCGGTCGTCGCGTCGAACCCGTTGGGCTGCCTGGTTTGCGCCCAGATCCAACCCCCGATCAAGGCGATCGGCGCCGCGCCGGCCGAGGCGAACACCCAGGAGCGCACCGGGTGCTCAGCCCAGCGCTGCGGCCGCCGCCGCGGCCGCGGCCGGCAGGGCGGACGCGATCCGGGACAGCGCGTCGTCGTCGTGCGCGGCGGAGACGAACCAGGCCTCGAAGGCGGACGGCGGCAGGTACACACCGGCATCCAGCATGCCGTGGAAGAACGCTGCGTACGCGGCCACGGACTGTCCGCGGGCCTGGTCGTCATTGCTCACCTGGTGTCCGGCGAAGAAGATCGAGAACAGGTTCCCGGCCCGCTGCAGGCGGTGCGGGACGCCGGCGTGCTGCAGTGCGTCGGACACCATCTGCCCCACCGTGTCGGCGGTGCGGTCCAGGTGCCGGTAAACGGTGTCGTCACACGCCTGCAGGGTGGCGTATCCGGCGGCGGTGGCGATCGGGTTCCCCGACAGTGTCCCGGCCTGGTACACCGCACCCACCGGAGCCAGGTGCGCCATGATGTCGGCCCGCCCACCGAACGCCCCGACCGGCAGCCCGCCACCGATCACCTTGCCGAACGTCATCAGGTCCGGCTGCCAGCCCTCCACTGCGCCGTCCAGTCCGAACATGCCGGACCTGCTCACTCGGAACCCGGTCATCACCTCGTCGGTGATGAGCAACGCACCATCCGCATGCGCCAACCTTGCCAGCCCGGCGTTGAAACCCGGTTCGGGCGGGACGACGCCCATGTTGGCCGGCGCCGCCTCGGTGATCACGGCGGCGATCTCTCCGGGGTGCGCCGCGAACGCGGCCTCGACCGCGGCGAGATCGTTGTACGGCAGCACCACGACCTCGGCGGTCGTCGCCGCCGTGACACCTGCGGAATCGGGGAGTGCGAACGTCACCACACCGGACCCGGCGGAGGCCAGCAGGGCGTCCACGTGCCCGTGGTAGCAACCGGCGAATTTGATGATCTTGGCACGCTGGGTGTAGCCGCGGGCCAGTCGGATCGCCGACATGGTGGCCTCGGTGCCGGAGGAGACCAGCCTGATCTGTTGCACCGGAGCGACTCTGGAGACGATCTCCTCCGCGAGCAGCACCTCGCCCTCGCCCGGGGTGCCGAAGGACAGCCCACGACCGACGGCCGCGGTCACGGCGTCGAGGACCGCTGGGTGCGCGTGCCCGAGGATCATCGGGCCCCAGGATCCGACCAGGTCGACGTACTCGTTGCCGTCCGCGTCGGTGATCGACGGGCCGTGACCGGATCGCATGAAACGTGGTGTGCCGCCGACGGAACGGAACGCGCGCACCGGTGAGTTGACCCCACCGGGAGTGACGGCGAGCGCGCGGTCGAACAGGGCGGCACTGGCGGAATCGGTCATCGGGTGGCCTCCGGAGCGGTGGCGGGCGGTCGAGCGGCGCGCCGGATTCTCACGGTTCCCGCCCGGATTGCAGTTGTGTCGCGAGTTCGGTGGCCCAGTAGGTCAGGACGATCTGCGCCCCGGCGCGGCGAATGGACATCACGGATTCGATGATGGCCCGGTCCCGGTCGATCCAACCGTTCCGGGCGGCGGCTTCGATCATCGCGTACTCACCCGAAACCTGATACGCAGCGACCGGGACGGTCGCGGTGGCGGCGACGTCGGCCAGGACGTCCAGGTACGACATCGCCGGCTTCACCATCACCAGGTCGGCGCCTTCGGCGACGTCGAGGGCGACCTCCCGGGCCGCCTCGCGGCGGTTGGCCGGGTCCTGCTGGTACGTCCGCCGGTCACCGGTCAACGCAGAGTCGACCGCCTCCCGGAACGGCCCGTAGAACGCCGAGGCGTACTTGGCGGCGTAGGCGAAGACGGCGGTGTCGACGTGCCCGGCAGTGTCCATGGCATCCCGGACGGCGCCGACCTGACCGTCCATCATCCCCGAGGTGCCGACCATGTCCGCGCCCGATGCGGCGAGCGCGACGGCCATCCCGCGGTACCGCTGCAGGGTGGCGTCGTTGTCCACCGCGCCGGCGGCGGTCAGCACGCCGCAGTGCCCGTGGTCGGTGAACTCGTCCAGGCACAGATCGGCCATCAGTACCGTCTGCGCACCGACCTCCGCGCGCAGGTCGGCCAGCGCGACGTTCAGGATCCCGTCCGGGTCGGTCGCCTGTGAGCCGGTCGCGTCGCGGTGGGCCGGGATGCCGAACAGCATCAGTCCGCCGACCCCGGCGTCGACCGCTTCCACCGCGGCCCGGCGCAGCGAGTCCCTGGTGTGCTGCAGCACGCCGGGCATCGACGTCAGGGGAGCGGGCTCGTCCAGCGTTTCCTTGACGAACACCGGCAGTACGAGTTCGGCCGCGTGCAGACGGGTTTCGGCCACCAGCCGGCGGATCGCCGAGGTGCGGCGCAACCGGCGCGGGCGGACGACGGGAAAGGAGCCGGAAACGGTCATCGGATCAGTTCACGCTTCCACGTGTCGAGGGTGAGCAAGGGCGAGGTCGGCCAGCGCGCGGAGCAGGCCGCGCGCGGTGGGATCGGTGGCCACGGTGTGCACGGGGCGTCCCAGCCGCGCCGCCTCCGCAGCGGTCGGTTGGCCGATCGCACACAGCAATGTCGTTGCCGCAATGCCGCTCCCGGCCGTCGCCCGGACGGTGCTGGGCGAGGTGAACAGCACCGCGTCGAACAGCCCGGCGGCCAGGTCTGCCGCGAGGGGAGCCGGCGGCGGGATCACCCGGGTGCGGTAGGCCACGACGGTGTGCACCCGATAGCCCGACCGGGACAACGCATCCGGCAGGGTGGGCGCGGCGAGGTCGGAGCGGGGAAGCAGGACGGCGCCGTCACCGCTCGGCGCGGGCCAGATCGCGGCCAGTGCCGCGGCCGAGCCGCCTGCTGGTGGGACCAGGTCCACCGGCAGCCCGGCCGACCGCAGCGCGGTCGCCGTCGCCGGTCCGACCGCAGCGATCCGGGTGTCGGCCGGCACCACCGGCGACAATCCGAGGGTGGCGGCCCTGCGCAGCACGGTGTCGACTGCGGACCCTGACGTGAACGCCACCCACGCGAAGCTGCCGTGGGACAGCTCGACCAGCGAGAAGTCCAGTGCCGCCTCGTCTTCCGGCGGCGCCAGATCGATCAACGGGACCGCTACCGGAACCGCCCCGGCCGCGGCGAGCAGGTGCACCAGTTCGCCGGAGCGTTCCGCGGCCCGGGGGACCAGCACCCGCCAACCCCGGAGCTGGCCGTCGGTGGGCACCGGATCTGTTCCGCGGGCTGGGTCTGCATCGGATCGGTCGGTCATCGCGCGGCTCCGAGCAACTCACCCGCGCCGCGGGACAGCAGGTCGAGGGCCAACTCCCGGCCGACGACGGCGGCCTCGCCGGCCGCCCCGGACAGTTCGCCGCGGACCGCGGACCTGCCGTCGACGGCGATCACCGCCCCCGTCAGCGTCACCGTGCCGCCGGAGACGGCGGCGTGCGCACCGACGGGCGCGATGCAGCCCGCTTCGAGCGTCCGCAGCAAAGTGCGCTCCGCAGTTGCGGCGGCGCTGGTATCGGCGTCATCGACGCCGGCCAGGCCGCCGGCGAACCACGCGGATCCCACGTCGGTGACCCGGCATTCCACGGCCAGCGCGCCCTGCGCCGGCGCCGGCAGCATCACATCGAAGGAAAAGGTCTCGGTGATTGCGTCGGTCCGGTCGAGTCGGGACAGTCCGGCGGTGGCCAGCACGACGGCGTCGACGGTCCCTTCGCTCACCATCCGCAGCCGGCTGTCAACGTTGCCGCGGACAGGCAGTACCTCGAGGTCGGGTCGGCGGAGTAACAACTGCGCAGCGCGGCGCGGTGAACCGGTGCCGATCCGGGCTCCGTTCGGCAGGGTTTCCAGGGTGGCGCCGTCCCGGGCGCACAGTGCGTCCGAGGGATCCTCCCGGGCCGGAACCGCGCCCAGGGCCAGCCCGGCGGCGGGCTCCGTGGGCAGGTCCTTGTAGGAGTGCACGATGACGTCCACCCGGCCCTGCGCCAGCGCCGACCGGACCGCGGTGACGAAGACGCCGGTGCCGCCGATCGCCGCCAGTGGTCCGGTATTGACGTCGCCCTCGGTCCTGACCCGAACGAGTTCGTAACCGCTGCCAGCATTTTCGGCCACCCGCCCGGCGATGGCGCCGGACTGGGCCAACGCGAGGGCGCTGCCCCTGGTGCCGACGCGCAGCACGCGGTCGGTCACCCGCCCACCGCGGGTTCCGGCGGGAGAGCGCCGAGGATCCCGGACGCCGCCAGCAGGGCCGGGTCCACCGGCGCGCCGTCGATCTTCACCTCCGCCCAGTCGGCGGCGGAGTCGACCGCCGCCGTCGTGGGTTTGGTGGTCCGCGCGTTGGCGCAGCAGCGGGACGCACAGAAGTCGGGTCGCCGCCGCGCACCGGGCAGTTCCCCGATCGGGACCACGGCGTTGTCGAGTCGCTCCTGGATCAGGTCAACCAGTTCGCCGACGAACCGCGGATCGACCCCCGGCGTGCGCACCCGGGCGAAGAACAGGTTGTGCCGAGCAGCGGTTTCGGCGGCCTCGTTGTCCAGATCCCAGATCACCTCGACATGATCGGAGACGAACCCGATCGGCACCACGATGACCCCGCGTCGCCGGTGGGCCGCGAGATCGGCGATGACGTCGTTGATGTCGGGGTCCAGCCACGGGACCGAGGGCGGCCCGGACCGGGACTGATAGGCCAGTTGCCAGGTCGGGGTCTCGCCGATCTCCGCGGCGACGGCATCGATCACGGCGGCCGCGACGGCCAGATGCTGCTTGACGTACGCGCCGCCGGAGCCGTGGTCGCCGAGCTCGACGGACCCCGACGTGTCGGCCATGGTCGTCGGCACCGAATGCGTGGTGAAGACGATCTGCACGTCCGCGATGTGCAGCCCGGCGGCGGCCGCCTTGTGGACGGCCTCGATGGTGCCGTCGACGAACGGCTGCCGAAATCCCGGCCGGTCGAAGTACGGGCGCACCTTGTCGATCCGCACGCACCCGACGAGACCCGTTGACGCCAGGGCCATCCCGAAGTCCTCCCGGTACTGCCGGCAGGACGAATAGGACGAGTAAGCCGAAGTGGCCAAACCCAGCAACCGCACCGAGTCGTTCGCGCGCGCCTGCGTGATGACGTCGGCGAGGTACGGCGACCAGTTGCGGTTGCCCCACAGCACCGGCAGCCCGACGCCGCGCCGGGCCAGTTCCGCCTCCAGCGCCGCCCGCAACGCGCGGTTCTGCTCGTTGATCGGGGATGCACCGCCGAGCGCCTGGTAGTGGTGCGAGACCTCGACCAACCGCTCCTCGGGGATGCCGCGGCCACGGGTGACATTGCGCAGGAACGGCATCACGTCGTCCGGTCCCTCGGGTCCACCGAAGCCGGCCAGCAGCACGGCGTCGTACCCCGGGGTCAGGCCGTCCGGAGCCGTTGCGGCGACGGGGATGTCGTCGGGGACCACCGGGCTCACGCCAGCACCTCGACCACGCCGGCCTCGTCGATCCGCCGGCCGGAGAAGAACGGGGTCTCCTCGCGGACATGCATTCTCGCGCCGGAGCTGCGCAGATGGCGCATCAGGTCAACGGTGTCGTGCAGTTCGTCCGCTTCCAGGGCGAGCAGCCACTCGTAGTCCCCCAGCGCGAAGGCCGCGACGGTGTTGGACAGCACCTGGTCGTACGCGCGGCCCATCATTCCGTGCTCGACCAGCATCCCGCGGCGTTCCTCGTCGGGCAGCAGGTACCACTCGTAGGACCGGACGAACGGATACACCGTCGCCCAGTTTCGCGGTGCAGCGCCGGCCAGGAAGGCGGGCACGTGGCCCTTGTTGAATTCGGCCGGCCGGTGCAGTCCCATCGCCGACCACGACGGGGCCAGTGTCCGGCCGACGGCGGTACGGCGCAGCGAACGGCTCGCCGCCTGCAACGCCTGTGCCGTCGGCGCGTGCCACCAGACCATCAGGTCGGCCTCGGCTCGCATGGCGGAAACGTCGTAGAACCCGCGGACGGTCACGCCCTGCGCGGCGATCTCCGCCGCCGTGTCGACGAGTTCGGCGGCCGCCTTGTCCCGCGGCGCGTCCAGCTCGCCGACCCGCCGGTACACCGCGAAACCGGTGTACACGATCTGCGCGTTGATCTCCCGCGCCGTTGGACGGGTCCGGGCGGGCATGCTCGCTGCGGGGCCGGCCGTGGTCGGGGCGGGATCGGTGGTCTCGTTGGTCACGGTTCCATCCTCCCCCACCCGCGGTCGGGCTCCCGGGTCGCGGCCGGGAACGGGGACGCGATCATTGCCACAGGTCCGCCTGCGTCCGGCAGCGCCGCGGCCTGCTGACGGGCATCGGTGACGACACCGGACAGACCGCTGCCGGCGACCGGCGCGCCCACGACGGACAGCCGTATCGGTGTCAGGGCACTCCGCAGGGCGGCGACATCCGCGGCATGCCCGGGGCCTGGGGCGGGCAGCGCGGAGGTCCACCGGACCACCGCCGTATCGACGACGCTGCCGCTGTCCAGCGGAACGCCCAGCAGGGTGCCCGCATCCCGCACCGCGAGCGCGGGCAGCTCCGGCTCCGGCGGCAGATCCATCCCGCGACCGTAGGACAACCGGAGCACGTGCCGGCCGGGACCTGCGGTCTCGGCCAGCCATGGCCACTTCGCGGTGGCGTGGGTGAGCGCCTTGGCCGTCACGCCGGCCGCGTGCGCGGAGACCAGGACGCCGGTGCCGCGGGGTGCACGATCGAGTCGGTGGTCGTCGACCACCAGGGTGCAGATGAGCACCCGGCTGATCGGCGCCTGCAGCACGGTGACCGGGACGCCGGGTGCGGCAGAGGTGATCAGCTCCGCCGCCGCCGGTGCCGGTACGGCGAGCACGACGGCCCCGGCCGTGACGGTCCCGCCCCCGGACAGCGCGGCGCGCCAGCCGTCGCCG
Source organism: uncultured Actinomycetota bacterium (assembly GCA_963785455.1). Taxonomy (GTDB): domain Bacteria; phylum Actinomycetota; class Actinomycetes; order Mycobacteriales; family Nakamurellaceae; genus Nakamurella. Next base: position 422,567 of record CAWAVL010000016.1, on the reverse strand, counting down.
CCTCCGTTGAGTGAGTGGACCGCGGAGCCGGTGCGCAGCACGGCGCCGGCCGCCCTCGCCGCGTCGACCAGCGCGGGTACCACGGTGTGCAGTCCGCCGGTGACCGTGGCAACCGCAGACCCGGCGCGTTCGCCGCCGCCGCGCAGCCGGCGCACGGCGGCGGACAGGGACCCGGCCTGCCGGAGGGCGGCGTCCAGGCCGGGCGCGACGGTCCGTACGTCCAGTCGGTCCGGGTCGGCGGCGTACACCCCGCCGGCGACCGGTTCCACCAGCCGGTCGACCACGCGTGGGCCCATCCTTCTGCGCACCAGTTCGCCGAGCGTCGTTCCGGCCGGCACACCCGCCGTCGCCGGCAGGACGACGTCCGCGGCGCTGCGGACGGCACCGGCCACGCCGATCACCCGCCGGACGTCCGGAGCCCACCAGCGTCCGGGGATGCCGAGCAGTCCGACCGCCGGTAGCGGCGCAGTGCCACCGGCGTGACGCACCCACGCACCCGCAGGGTGCGGCGGCACGATCCGGTCCGCCAGGCCGAGCTCGCCGAGTAGGTCGGCGACCGCGGGCCGGGCCGTGGCGAACGATTCCGCGCCGGCGTCCAGCGTCAGCCCGCCCACCCGATGCGAGGAGAGCACGCCGCCGAAGGAGTCGGACGCTTCGAGCACGACGGTGCGGTGACCGGCCCGGGCCAGATCGAGCGCGCTGACCAGACCGGCGACGCCGCCGCCGATCACCAGGACGTCGGCCCGCAGCTCACCGGGGACCGGTGAAACGGCCGAAAGGGTCACGGCTGCAACGCCGCTCGATCCGCCGGTGCCGGGTCGGTGATCTGCTGGGCGTGCACGAATTCGACCAGTCGGGTCAGCACGTCGGGGTCGGTGTCCGGCGGAACCCCGTGGCCGAGGTTGACCACATGGGCCGGCGCGGCGGCGCCGCGCCGCAGAACGTCGGCGGTCTGCTCCTGCAGGGCGGCCCGGCCGGCGAACAGCAGCGCCGGATCGATGTTGCCCTGCAGCGGTGTACGGCCGCCGAGCCGGGCGTTCGCGGTATCCAGCGGAACCCGGTGATCGATCCCCATCACGTCCGCGCCGGCATCGCGCATGGCAACCAGCAGCTCACCCGTGCCGACGCCGAAATGCACGCGTGGCACGCCCAGATCCGCCACCCCGGCGAGCACGGCCGCGGAATGCGGTGCGACGTCATGCGCATAGTCCGGCAGCGACAGCGCGCCGGCCCAGGAGTCGAACAGCTGCAGCGCCGACGCCCCGGCGAGCGCCTGCACCCGCAGGAATGCAGTCGTGACCTGCGCGACCCAGGCCATCAGCGCGTGCCAGGTGGCCGGCTCGCCGTGCATCAACGCCTTGGTGCGCAGGTGGTCCCGGCTCGGGCCGCCCTCCACGAGGTAGGACGCGAGGGTGAACGGTGCCCCGGCGAAGCCGATGAGCGGCGTCCGGCCCAGCTCGTCGACGGTCGCCGCAGCAGCGGCCGAGATCGGTTGCAGCGCGGCCGGATCGAGAGCTGGGAGGGCGCGAACGTCCTGCGTGGTGCGGATGGGATGGGCGACCACCGGGCCGGTTCCGGGCACGATCTCGACATCGATGCTGGCCAGCTTCAGCGGGACGACGATGTCGCTGAACAGGATGGCCGCGTCCACGCCGTGCCGGCGAACTGGCTGCACGGTGATCTCGGCCGCCAGGTCGGGGGTGAGGCAGGCCTCCAGCATTCCGGTCGTGCCCCTGGCCGCGCGGTATTCGGGCAGCGAGCGACCAGCCTGGCGCATGAACCACACCGGCCGGGTGGCGGGCCGCCGGCCGCGGTAGGCGGTGATCAACGCGGAGTCGGCGGTCCGTCCGTCCCGCAGCGGGTGGGCGGCCGGCAGCGGGTCCGTGGACCCGGATGGCTCTGCGGCCGGCGATGGCTGTCCGGCGGCGGACGCTTGCTGTGCGGCGGCGGATGGCCCGGAGCTGCCCTGCGGCGCCCCGGCGGGCTCCGCAGCGTCGATGGGACCGCCGGCAACGGTGGGTGGGGGAGTCGCAGTCATGGTGCCGTCCATGGTGTCATCCCGGCCCGCCGCGCCGGACGGATCGGCGGCCCGGCGTGGACCGCGGTCCGCGAGGCTCCTCACGTTCACCGGAAAAGCGCAGGTCAAATGCCATGGCTCGGAGCGACTTAGGGTTGCCTTCTTACCGGAACCCGTGACGACACCCATATCATTGACCCATGCTCATGGTTCTCGGCGCCAGCCACCACGACCTGGGGCTGACGCAGTTGGACCGGCTCACGAACGGCTCGGAGGCGCTCAGCCAGGCCCTGGTGCCGCTGACCCGACGCGAGGACTCTCCGGTATCCGGGGTGGTGGTGGTCTCGACGTGCAACCGCCTGGAGATCTACCTGGACGCCGTCCGATTCCATGACGCCATCGACGAGGTCACCACGGTGGTCTCGTCCACCTCGGGGATGCCCGCGGACGAGGTGAGCGCCGCGTTGAAGGTTCGCGTCGGAGCGCCCGTCGTCGCGCATCTGTTCACCGTGGCGTCCGGCCTCGACTCGATGGTGGTCGGCGAGGCGGAGATCGGCGGTCAGGTGGCCAGGGCACTGCGGGATGCGCAGGCACTCGGCACCGCCACACCGGCGATCAACCTGTTGTTCCAGTACGCGGCTCGGACCGCCAAGAAGGTCGTCACCGACACCGGGGTGGGCGCAGCGGGACGGTCGATCGCCTCGGTGGCGCTCGACATCGCCTCCGGCACAGTGCGACTCGACGGTGCGCAGGCGCTCGTCATCGGCACCGGTGCGTACGCACGGGTGGTCGCCGCGGAGTTGCGGTCGCGCGGTTGCGGCGCACTGTCGGTCTTCTCGCCCAGTGGCCGCGCGAGCGGATTCGCCGACCGGCACCGCGCCGTCCCGGTCGAGCCGGATCGGCTCGCGGACACGCTCGCCGGCATCGAGGTGGTCGTCACCTGCAGTGGCACCTCCACCGAGACGCTGACCCCCGAGGTGCTGTCCGCGGCTGTCGCGCAACGAAAGACGCCGCTGCCCATCATCGATCTCGCGTTGCACTCGGATGTCTCGGCGGCCGCCCGCGCGGTGCCCGGCGTCCGCGTCATCGACCTGAACACCGTTTCCGAACAGGTGGATCCGGCACACCTTGCGGCCGTCGGCGAGGCGCACGACATCGTCATCGCGGGAGTGGCCGACTTCGAGGACCGGATGGCGGTGCGCAAGCTCGACCCGGCGATTGTCGCGCTGCGCCAACATGTCTCCGGCGCCGTGGACAAGGAGATGGCCAGGCTGCGGGCGAAGTACCCGCCGGAGGTCGCCGCCGACGTGGAACTGTCGCTGCACCGGCTCACCCAGTCGCTGCTGCACACGCCCACCATGCGCGCCGGCGAACTGGCCCGGACCGGCGACACCGCCGACTACCTGCAGGCCCTGCACACACTGTTCGGCATCGACCTGACCGACGAGCCGGGCGGTCACCACGGTGCACTGCGGCTGAGCAGCTGACGGCAGTGAGCTGATCCGCGCGGCCGGACTGTGCAGGACCGGCTGCGGGCAGCTGATTCAGCCGCCGGCGACTGCCGGGATGATGGACAGGGTGGCGCCGGCGGGAACGGTCGTCGCCAACCCGTCCCCGAAGCGGACGTCCTCGTCGTCGACGTACAGATTCACGAACCGCCGGATCTGCCCGGTCTCGTCCAGCACGCGCGCCCGCACCCCGGGGTGGTCGGCCTCCACCGCGGTGATCACGTCGGAAACCGTTGCGCCGCTTCGCACCCGCACAGACACCGCGGACGCCCCGCCGGTGTAGGCGCGCAGGATGGTCGGGATCCGCACCTGCACGTGGTGCCCCGCCCCGGCGCCGCCGGCCGGGCCGGTACCGGTGACCGGCTGAGCGGAGCCACCGGGCGCGGTCACGCCAGCCCGGCCCGGTCGAATGCCGACAGGGTAGGGGCGATGGTGGCGGTGGGACCGACCGACCCGGCGATGGCGTCGAGAGTCTTGAGGCCGTCCCCGGTGTTGAACAGCACCGTCTCGGCGTCCGGATCGAGCCGGCCGGTCGCGAGCAGCTTGCGCAGCACGGCAACCGTCACCCCGCCGGCGGTCTCGGCGAAGATTCCTTCGGTGCGGGCGAGAAGCTTGATGGCGTCGATGACCTCGTCGTCGCTGACGTCCTCAACCGCGCCGCCGGTGCGCCTCGTGACGTCCAGGACGTACGGTCCGTCGGCGGGATTACCGATAGCGAGGGACTTGGCGATGGTGTCCGGACGAACGGGCCGCACGGTGTCCTCACCGGCCTTGAAGGCGGCCGACACCGGCGAGCAGCCGGTCGCCTGCGCCCCGAACACCCTGTAGGGCGCCGGTTCCACCAGGCCGAGCTCGGCGAGCTCGGTGAAACCCTTGTCCACCTTGACCAATTGCGCGCCCGAGGCGACGGGGATGACGAGCTGCTTCGGCAACCGCCACCCGAGTTGCTCGGCCACCTCGTAGCCCAACGTCTTGGACCCCTCGGCGTAGTACGGCCGGACGTTGACGTTGACGAACGCCCAGTCCGCCTGCTCGGCGGCGATCTCGCCGGCCAGCCGGTTGATGTCGTCGTAGTTGCCCTCCACCGCGACGAGCGTTCCGCCGTAGGCCGCGGTGGTGAGGATCTTCTGCTGCTCGAGGTTGCTGGGAACCAGTACGACGGATCGGATGCCGGCGCGGGCGGCTGCGGCTGCGACCGCGTTGGCGAGGTTGCCGGTGGACGGGCAGGCCAGCACGGTGAACCCGAGTTGGCGAGCCGCGGCGAGGGCGACGGCCACCACCCTGTCCTTGAAGGAGTGCGTCGGGTTTCCCGAGTCGTCCTTGACCCACAGGGTTTTCATGCCCAGCTCGCGGGCCAGGTTGTCGGCCCTGATCAGCTTGGTGCCGCCGGGGTTCATGTTGCGGGTCTGTGCGACGTCCGCGGGCACCGGCAGCAGTGGTGCGTATCGCCAGATGTTGTCCGGGCCCGCCTCGATGCGGTTCCTCAGGGCCTGGCCGCGGAGCGCGAAGTCGTAGGAGACCTCGAGCGGTCCGAAGCACTCGGTACACGCGTAGAACGGGCCGAGGTCGACACGGTGGCCGCACTCCCGGCAGGACAACGCGATGGCGGGGCCGAGGTCGACGCCGGGCGTGGGGTCAGCACAGACAACGTTGGAGGGCACAGGGTTGGGCAGAACAGTGGTCATGGCGAGGCCTTTCCTCATCTTCCCCGCTTTCGCGGGACGGAAGTGGCACCTGCTGACGATCGGCCTCGCTCGGGCGCAGTGCCGTCACGAGAAAGTGATCATCGTCAGTGGTTGCCGGGGCTTCGTCGGGCCGTGTCCCTCTGCCCCTCTGGATGAGTGGGATGAAGTTGTCCGCTGATGGTAGCGCATGAACGTCGGTGCGTGACCGTGGTCCGGGCCACCCTCGGCGCTGCCCACCGCGAGCCGCGTCGGCTGCCCGCGCCGGGTCAGCCGCCGATGGTCACCGTGGAGATCGTGACCGGTTGCACCGGTGCGGTGGCGTTTCCGGAGCCGGTGATGCCCTGCGCCGCAATGCTTTGCAGCACGTCCGATCCGGAGCTGATGGTCCCGAACACGGTGTAGTCCGGCGGCAGTTCGGAGTCCTGGTAGACGAGGAAGAACTGCGAGCCATTGGTGTCCGGTCCGGCGTTGGCCATCGCGACAGTGCCTGCCGGATAGCGCATGTCCGGCCGGGTCTCGTCGGGGAAGGTGTACCCGGGGCCGCCTCCGCCGGTGCCTGACGGGTCACCGCACTGCAGCACCGACAGCGACGGGGACGCGGTCAGTCGGTGGCACGGGGTGTTGTCGAAGTAGCCGCTCTGTGCGAGGTGCACGAAGCTGCCGACCGTGCAGGGGGTCGCCGCGCTGTCCAACGTCAGGACGACATCGCCGCCGGTGAGGGCGATGGTCGCCGATGTGGTTCCGGTGGCCGGTTCCACCGCCGGCGGCAGGGAGACCTCCTTCGCGGCCGGTCGCTGGCTCGGCAGGTAGGTACAGGTGGTGCTGCCGGCAGGCACCGTCGGCGACGGGCTCGACGCAGTGGAGCCGGATGACCCGCAACCACCGACCAGGAGAAGGGCTGCCGCCGCGACGAGGGCGCCGAGCCGGCCGCGTGGCGGGATGGGTGAAAGCGGCACGTGGGCGTCCTCGGGTCGATGCGGTCAGCCGGAATGTGTGACGATACGGGCTAGGGTGTGACACCCGGGGGTGTGGGACCGGGCCTGTCGGGGCGCGATGGCACCATGACCATCATGGCAGCAGCGACGTCGTCCGCCCGGTCGGGCGAAACGGCGCCGCCCCCGCCCCTGGTGCTGGTCACCGGCGACGAGATGTTGCTGGTCGATCGCGCGATCGCCCGGGTGGCCGCCGCCGCGCGGCGTGCCGATCCCGGTGTCGAACGTCGGGACGCCGATGCGGCCGGTCTCACCGCGGGGGAGTTCTGGGACCTCGTGTCGCCCAGCCTGTTCGCCGAGCCGCGGGCGGTGGCCGTCAGGGGCGCGCAGGAGTCCGCCAAGGACCTCGCGGCAGCGCTGGTGGGATACGTCGCGGAACCGGTGGACGGCGTCACGCTGACGGTGCACCACTCCGGCGGCGCCAGGAACAAGGCGATCGCGGACACCATGACCAAGGCCGGCGCGACCGTGGTGGTCTGCAACAAGATCACCAGGCCGGCCGAACGGATCGACTTCGTCCGGTCGGAGATCCGTCGGGCGGGTGGCACGACCACACCCGAGGCCGTCGCGGCCCTGGTCGATGCGGTGGGTTCGGACCTGCGGGAACTGGCGTCCGCGGCCAGTCAGATGGTCGCCGACACGGCAGGGATGGTCGACGAGCACGCGGTGCACCGCTACCACCGGGGGCGCGCCGAGGTCAGCGGGTTCACCGTCGCCGACGCCGCGATGGCGGGCGATCTGGCGGCGGCCCTGGAATCCCTTCGCTGGGCCATCGGTGTCGGAGTGGCGCCGGTGCTGGTCGCCGACGCGCTCGCCGACGGGGTGCGCACCATCGCCAAGGTGTCCGGAGCGCGCGGCGGCAACTCCTACGCGCTGGCCGCTCAGCTCGGCATGCCGGCGTGGAAGATCGACAAGGCCAGAATGGCCGGCCGCGGCTGGAACAGCGCCGGGCTGGTCGTCGGAATGGCGGTCGTCGCACAGCTCAACGCGGACGTGAAGGGCGCGGCGGTGGATGCGGAGTACGCGCTGGAGAAGGCGGTCCTGGACCTGGTCGCCGCGCGGCAGCGCCGCTGAGCCCGCGGGGGGCCTTCCGCCCTGCTGTGTTCGGGTCCCGCCGCGGACAGGGCGTTCGGTCGCGCCGCGGGCACAGCGGGATCCGGCTTGCCGGCGGCTCTCGATACGCAGGGTCCGCCCGCGCCGGTGCAGCCGGCCCGGCGTTCCCCGCCCCGAGAACTGCGCTGGACCGGCCCCTGCCCCCAATGCCGAAATGCCGCCCGGCGTGGTGCCGGACGGCAGGTGGCTGATGGCGCCTCGGTGAGAGGCGGCGGCGTGCCGCCTCGGAGGTCAGATCTGGTTGACGAGCTGAGCCAGCGCCGACTTGCGGTTCGCGGCCTGATTCGCGTGGATGACGCCCTTGGACGCGGCCTTGTCCAGGCTGCGCGACGCGGCGACGAGCTCGACCTGCGCGGCAGCCTTGTCGCCGGACGCAGCGGCCTCACGGACGCGCCGGACGGAAGTCTTCAGCGCAGACTTGACCGACTTGTTGCGCAGTCGCGCAGCCTCGTTCGTGCGGATGCGCTTGATCTGGGACTTGATATTGGCCACGCCGGATTGCCTTCATTTCGTCGGGGGATTCGAATACTCGAGGCGTCTGCCGGACCGGCACACGCGACCTTTGAGGTTACCAGCTGGTGTTCTGCCACCCCAAATCCGTGATGGGGTCGCGGCCGCGGTTGTCGCCGACACCGGTGTAGTCACGAACAGGTGAACGCCGACGGATCCGGCCTGCCGTCGGTTTCCAGCGCCAGCACGACCCAGTTCGCGACGCCGGCGTCATTGCGTAGCGCCAAGTGGTCCAACCGACTGTCCGGGCACCGGTCCTGGACCAGCAATGACGTGACCCGGTCCGGCGGGCCGACCGGCGCCTGCGCCGACACCGGCGTCACCACGGTGTCGCCGGCGCTGGAGATCACCGCGTAGCGGACCTCACCATCCAGGTCACCACCTGCGTCGAGTTCCTCGAGCAACTCCGAACCCGCCGCCTGGTCCGCGCACGCGCGGCACAACGCCGGCGGCAGGGCGGTCAGCAACGGTGAGTCACTGCCGTGGAACGTGGGCGCGATCAGCACCGCCACCCCGACCTTGGCGGCCAGTCCCTCCAGTCGCAGTGCGGTGCGCAGCACGAGGCCACCCTGCGAATACCCGATGACGTCGACCTGGTCCGCGCCGGTGGCGGCCAGCACCTGGTCGATGAACGCGGTGACCGTCTTGGCCGAGCTGCGGACCGACCGGACGCCACCCATGCCGTAATCAACCGTGAAGACGCACCGACCCGACGCCTGCAGTGCCGGGGCCAGCGTGCCGAAGTCGCCTTTCGCGGTGGCGAGCGTGCCGTGCAGCAGAATCACCGGGCGGTGCTCGGAGCTGCATGAGGGGTCGTTGACACCGGGAAGTCCCACATCAGGGAACGGTACTTGCGCTCGGAATGCACCCCCGTTCGCCGGTGACGGCGTCACCGGTTCCGCTCCCGGCAACGACGGCCCGGACTCCGGTGCCGATCCGGGAGCCGAGGCCGAAGTCGGGACCGGCACGGACGGTGGGGCCGCCGACCCCGAGGTCGAGCAACCCACCAGGCACACCAATGCGGCGGCAAAAACGATCGCCATCGGGGTCGTTCTGCGGTGGGCAGGGCCCGCACCGCCGGGTCGGCTCAGCATGTCACCGTCACGCTAACCGCCCGCGCACGTGCACGATGGGCGGATGCATCTGTTACGCGTCCTGTCCGGCTCGGAGATCGACGTGCCGAAGGTGCGGCTGTTCCTCGTCGCGTTGCTGTCCGGGGCCGGTGTGATGCACTTCGTGCGGCCGGCGCCGTTCGTGGCGATCGTGCCGAATGCCCTGCCCCGCCCCGAAGAACTGGTCGCCGTCAGCGGCGCGGCGGAGATCGCCTGCGCGGCTCTGCTGGCGCACCCGGCGACCCGGCGCTGGGCTGGACCGGTCACGGCGGCACTGTTCACGGCGGTGTTCCCGGCGAACGTCTCGATGCTGCTGCGATCGGGCGGCCGACCGTGGTGGTACCGGGCGGCGCTGGTCGCCAGGTTGCCGCTGCAGGTGCCGCTGGTGCTGTGGGCGCTGCGGGTCGGTCGTTCCGCCGACGGCTGATCCGCCAGGAACCGTGCTCGGTGGGTCAGCCCGCCGACCAGCCGCCGGGGCCGGCCGGCATCGCCCGGTGAACGAACGTCGGTGCGGGAAAACCGGCGTCCGGACCGGCGCTCGCGCCAAAGTACCCGCCGACGTCGGCGACCTGTTCGGCGGCGGTGTCGTCCGCGCCGTCACCGCCCGCACCCAGCAGCGACCGGCTCAGCGCCTGCGTCTCGGAGACGAAGTCCGCGAGCACCGCCGTCAGCACCGCATCGTCGATGACCGGTATCTCTGCGGCCGGGTCGGCGCCCAGCGCCCGCAGGACGGCCCGGCGCATCAGTTCCTTGATCGCGGACGCGGTTGCGCCCTCGGTCGCCGCGATCAACGGCTCCAGGTCCGCCGTCACCCTGGTCCGCCCCCGGTAGAGATCGGCCAACCGCCGCCGGCCGTCCGCGTCGGGTCGCGGGATCTCGACCGCGAGATCGATCCGGCCGGGCCGTTGCACCAGCGCCTCCTCCAGCATGGTGGCCCGGTTGGTGGTCAGCACGAACGTCACGTCGGCATCCGCGGCGACGCCGTCCATGGCGTCGAGCAGGCTGAACAGCAGCGGATTGCCCATCGGGGAGAACGCGCGATCCTGAGCAATCAGGTCGACGTCCTCGACGACGACCACGCTCGGCGCGAGGCGCCGGGCCAGCGCGGCCGCCTGGTCGATGAACATCAGGCCGTTGCCGGTGAGGACCAGCACGGTGCTGCCTGCCAGCCGGCCCATCAGGTAGCGAACGGTGTGGGTCTTGCCGGTGCCCGGCGGGCCATGCAGCAGCACGCCGCGCTTGAGGTGAATGCCGAGCTGCAACAGCCGCTGCGCCTGTTCGGCCGGTCCGGAGACGTGCTTCTCGATCGTCGGCAGCACGTCCGGCGGCAGGACGACGTCCGACGCGGGAACCGACGGCCGCGGCAGGAAGCTCACCATCTGGTTGCGCTGATGCTCGTTGACCGAGAACGACAGCACCTGCCCGCGCAGAATGTCGTGCTCGGCGATCAGCGCCTGCAGGTCCGACAGCACTCCGGACGCGACGGTGCGGTCGGCCGCGATCACGTCGACGGAGATCTGCGCAGGCCCGGTCATCTGCGTTTCGCGCACCGCCAGCACCACCGGATCGCCCGCACCGTCGGTGGTCCGCACCAGTCCGTTGGCCACCACATCCTGTGTCCGGGTCGGGCTGGTCGGCAGCAGCACATAGTCCGCGCTGGCCAGCCGGTCGGCCGAGGAATCCATCCGCAACACCGAAGGCAGGTCGTTGTGCATGCGCATCGGCCCGCCGGGCAGGCCGATCCAGCGTGCCCCCGGCGTCACCGCTTCAAGGTGCGCGGTGATGCCGCGGTGCACCGAGACGTGCTCCCACGGGGCCCAGTGGTGACTGACGATGACCGCTTCTCTCGCGTCCACGCCCAGGTGCGCGGACAGCGCGGAGATCAGCGCCGAGGGCGGGCCGGTCGCCAGGTCGGTGCGGGCGGCATCGAGGAGGTCGGCGAGCCCTTGTGCCAACCGGTTGATCGCCGCCCGATCCAGTGTCGGCGCCGGCTCCGGTGGCGCGAGTCCACCCGACGCCGGCCGCCCGCGGTCCGGCGTCCCCGGCTGCGGCGGTTCCTGCCCCGCCGGTTCCTGCTCCGGCCGTTCGTGCCCGGTCACCGGCCCAGCACCCGTCCGGCGCCGGTCGACTCGTCGAAGCTGTAGACCTCCCGCCCGGCGATGAACACCCGCACAGCCCGTTGCATCACGTCGAGCGGGTCACCGCTCCACAGCGCCACGTCCGCGTCCTTCCCGACGGCGATCGAACCGATCCTGCTGTCCAGGCCCATCACCCGGGCGGGGTTCATGGTGAGTGCGCGCAACGCCGTGTCCCGGTCCAATCCCTCCTTGACGGCGAGCGTCGCCTGGTGAACGAGGAAGTTGATGGGCACCACGGGGTGGTCGGTGATGATCGAGATCTCGATGCCTGCCGCGGCCAGCTTGCCGGGATTGGCCAGCGACCGGTGCCGCAGTTCCACCTTCGACCGGGAGGTGAACAGCGGGCCGATCAGCACCGGGATCTTCTTGGCCGCCAGCAGGTCCGCGATCAGATGGGCCTCGGTGCCGTGGTCGATGACCAGCCGGTAGCCGAACTCGTCAGCGATTCGGACGGCGGTGGCGATGTCGTCGGCGCGGTGGCAATGCTGGCGCCACGGCAGCTCGCCGCGCAGCACCTGGCCGAGCGCCTCGGACGTGAGGTTCCGCGCCGGCGCTATGCCCGCTTCCGCCTGGGCATGCTTGTCGAGGTAGTTCTGCGCCTCCACGAACGCGGCCCTGATCACCTGCGCGGTGCCGAGCCGGGTCGACGGGGCCTGCTTCTTCTCGCTGTACACGCGCTTGGGGTTCTCGCCCAGGGCCGACTTCAGCCCGGACGGTGACCGCAGCACCATCTCGTCCACGGTCCGGCCGTGGGTGTGCACCGCGACGGTCAGCCCGCCGATCGGGTTGCCGGATCCGGGGTTGACGTTGACCGCCGTCACGCCGCCGCTCAGCGCGTCGTCGAAGCCGATCTCCGCCGGGTTGATGGCGTCCAGCGCCCGGACCGCGGCGGTCACCGGGTCGGTGAGCTCGTTGGTGTCGTTGCCGGCCCAGCCCTCACCCTCCTCATGCGCACCGAGGTGGGTGTGTGCGTCGATGAACCCGGGGAGCAGCCACTTTCCGTCGGCCTCGATCACCGTCGCGTCGTCGGGGATGGTGACGTCACCGCCCATCGCGGCGATCCGGCCGCCGTGCAGCAGCACCGTGCCATCGAAGGGCGCACCGTCGATGGGCACCACGTGCGCGCCGGTGATGGCGATCGCGGGAGTCGTGGGCGGGTTGGTGGTGGGGGTCGACGACCCGGCGTCTGGCATGGCCCAACTCTGCCAGCCGGGCCCGGCAGCGAGTGTCACCGGTTGCACGAGCTGCTTTGCGGCAGCTGGTCCACGCCCGAGTGCGACAACGCTCCTGTGCCGGCCTTCAGGCCGCTGGGTCGTGCGCCACTCTGCCGGCCTCGATGCGTTGGCGCCAGCGCTGGGCGGGTCGCTCCACTACGAACCACGACACGCCCGCGACGGCGATGGTGACCACGATTGTCGCGACGCGGTCGACGGTCGTCAGGCCCCGATCTGGGCCTGCGAGCCAGTTGGCGACTGGATAGTTCCACAGGTACGCCGCATAGGAGATGGTCCCCAACGCCAGCGCCGGGCGCATCCACTGATACGGAACAGTCACCCAAGTCTCCATGTGGAAGATCAGCACCACGGTGCAAAGTGCAATGATGGGGCCGCCCAGAAGGTACATCAACGGCTGGCCCTTGCTGTCGGGCAGGAAACAGATGCCGAGCAGGATGGCCAGCATGACACTGGACAGCGCCGCGCGCATCACACCGGGGCCTGGCAGCACCTGCCGAATCCGGTCTCGGCCAAGTCTGGCAACAGCGCCAATCACGATCGCCAACGCCCAAGAGAACGGCATCGTGTAAATCTCGACAATGTGCCCGGATTTCCACCACAACTCGAGGACAAGCCCTGCGAGTGCACCGACCGCCGCGATAAGGGCGAACAACTTCATCCGCCGATACCGCATGCCCAGCGCCAACAGGATCGGCCACACGAGGTAGAACTGCTCCTCGGTTGCCAACGTCCACAGGTGCCCCAAGGCGCCACCTTGCGGGAGCGACGGGATGTTGGCGGTGTAGGTCAACCCGGTCAACACGACACCGAACGCGTGACCACGATCCGCACGCAGCGGATTCCAGATGAACGTAATCACCGAAAACACCGCAAGCAAAGCGAAGAGCGCCGGTAACAGCCGGGTGGCGCGGTGCAAGTAGAACCTGCCGTAGCGGATCCGCCCGTACGTAGCGAGGTCTCTAACCAGTAGACCGGTGATCAGATAACCGGACAACGCGAAGAAAATGACTACGCCGACGATCCCTCCACCACCGAAATGAAAGAGTTGGGAGTGCCGGATGAGCACGAGTGCAATGGCCAGTCCGCGAAGCAGATCAAGGCCCTGAATGCGCGGTCGGGGTATGGACCGGGCATGCGCCGGGGTCTGCTGAGCATCACGAAGTATCGGTCTATCCACCGGTCAGTGGTATCACGGGCCGTCGCGACAGTTCGACGTATTGTCCGCCACGGTGTGCCTGAGGGCGCAGAACTTGATCTCTCGGTCGTGACGGCCGCCGATGGTGGCCGGCAACGCTGCGACGTGTGCCCAGCTCACCGGTCGGCGAGGACACACATTCGGATTCTTGGTCCGGCACCTGTGGACGCCGTAGGTGGCCGGCGACGTCATCGTGCGCTGCCCCGTGGGAGCATGAGGGGACCGATCGCCTGTAAGAGAAAGACTCCCGTGACCTCTGGAAGCCTCGCCTCGCGTGCTCACCGCACGTTCACCCCGCCGGAGATGATCCGGAACTTCTGCATCATCGCGCACATCGACCACGGCAAGTCGACGCTGGCCGACCGCATGCTGCAGCTCACCGGGGTGGTCGAAGGCCGTGACATGCGCGCCCAGTACCTGGACCGGATGGACATCGAGCGGGAACGCGGCATCACCATCAAGTCGCAGGCGGTGCGGCTGCCGTGGGCGGCGCCCGGACTCGACGGGGTCAAGCGGGACCACGTCCTCAACCTCATCGACACCCCCGGCCACGTCGACTTCACCTACGAGGTGTCCCGGTCGCTGGCCGCCTGCGAGGGCGCCGTGCTGCTGGTGGACGCCGCGCAGGGCATCGAGGCGCAGACGCTGGCGAACCTGTACCTGGCGCTGGAGAACGACCTGCACGTCATCCCCGTGCTGAACAAGATCGACCTGCCCGCCGCGCAACCGGAGCGCTACGCGGAGGAGATCGCGCACATCGTCGGCGGCTCGCCGGAGGACGTGCTCCAGGTGTCGGGCAAGACCGGCGTCGGGGTCAAGGAACTGCTGGACAAGGTGGTCGCCGAGATCCCGCATCCGGTGGGCGATCCCGATGCGCCGGCCCGCGCGATGATCTTCGATTCGGTGTACGACATCTACCGCGGCGTGATCACCTACATCCGGGTGATCGACGGCAAGATCACGCCGCGGGAGCGGATCCAGATGATGTCCACCCGGGCAACCCATGAGCTGCTCGAGGTGGGGGTGATCTCGCCGGAGCCGATCCCGACGGTCGGACTGGGGGTCGGTGAGGTGGGTTACCTCATCACCGGCGTCAAGGACGTCCGGCAGTCCAAGGTCGGTGACACGATCACCTCGGCGTCCAAGGGCGCCACCGTTCCGCTCGGCGGTTACCGGGAGCCGAGGCCGATGGTGTACTCCGGGCTGTACCCGCTGGACGGTTCCGAGTACCCGTTGCTGCGTGACGCGCTGGACAAACTCAGGCTCAACGACGCCGCCCTGACGTACGAACCGGAAACCTCGGCCGCGCTCGGATTCGGCTACCGCTGCGGTTATCTCGGCCTGTTGCACCTGGAGATCACCCGGGACCGGCTGGAGCGGGAATTCGGGCTGGACCTGATCTCCACGGCGCCGAACGTCGTCTACAACGTCACGATGGAGGACGGCACGAAGCACGTCGTCACCAACCCGTCGGATTGGCCGGCCGGCAAGATCTCGACGATCACCGAGCCCATCGTGAAATGCACGATCATCACGCCGAGCGATTACATCGGCGCGATCATGGAGCTGTGCCAGGCCCGGCGAGGAACGCTGGGCGGCATGGATTATCTGTCCGCGACGCGCGTGGAGCTGCGGTACACGCTGCCGCTGGGCGAGATCATCTTCGATTTCTTCGACGCGCTGAAGTCGCGCACCCGCGGGTATGCCTCGCTCGATTACGAGGAAACCGGAATGCAGCCGGCCGATCTGGTCAAGGTGGACATCCTGCTGCAGGGCGAGCCGGTCGACGCGTTCTCGGCGATCGTGCACCGGGAGTCCGCCTACGGCTACGGCGTTTCCATGACGGCGAAGCTTCGCGAGTTGATCCCGCGGCAGCAGTTCGAGGTGCCGATCCAGGCCGCCGTCGGTTCCAGGGTGATCGCCCGGGAGACCATTCGCGCGATGCGCAAGGACGTCCTGGCCAAGTGCTACGGCGGCGACATCACTCGCAAGCGCAAGCTGCTGGAGAAGCAGAAGGAGGGCAAGAAGCGGATGAAGATGGTCGGCCGCGTCGAGGTGCCGCAGGAGGCCTTCATCGCCGCCTTGTCGAGCGAGCCGGCCGGATCGGCCGGCGGCCGGGACAAGAAGTAGCGGCGATGGTCAGCCGGCCTCGGGTCGCCGCACCGGCATTCGGAGGTGGACGACCCGCTCGCTCGAGATGCACACGGTGGGGTCGCCGAGCCGGACGTCGGCGATGGGCATGCCGGCGAAGAAGGGCCGGCCGCTGCCCATGACGACCGGCACCAGGTCGATCGCCACCTCGTCCAACAAACCCAGCTGCAGGCACTGCGCGGCGATCGTCCCCGCGGTCACCGCGACGGTTCCGTCACCGGCGATCTGCTGGGCCCTGGCAACCGCTGCCGCGACCCCTTGCGTGATGAACTCGCACGGTGCCCCCGGGTGGTCCTGCACCCACTGGGTGGGTACCCGGTGGGTGACCACGACGACCGGCGCGTCCATCGGGTGCCGACCGCCCCATCCGTCGGTGAGTTCGAACAGGGTCCGGCCGCAGACGACCGCACCCAGGCCCGACGTCCACCCTCGCCAGTAGGCAGCGCTCACCGGCGTGAGGCGGAACGTGACGGCCGGCGTGGCCGTGGGGCACCTCGACATCGCCGACCTGGTACCAGTCGAACAGCCGGCCGATCGTGTTGTCCTCCTTGGCGATGTACCCGTCCAACGACATCGAAGCCGCAGCGACGACTCGACCCATGGTTGTCCTCCCGCTCGCCGGGTGAACCGGTCGGCTCACGCGGTTGCTGACCGCACTGCGGTGCCGGAATCATCGCGGCCGGCAGCGGTGTCGGGCGAAGCGACTGGTGAACCGCGAGCGCGACAGCCGCGCGCCACTCCGGGCAGTCGGCTGAATTCTGGGGGGCCCGCTGCTGGTGGTGCTCCGACGCGGCCCGACCCGTCGATGCCCGCCGACGAAGCCGGTGCGAAGAGGGCCCGCCCGGCCGGTGACACGGCCCGCGAAGAGGGGGCCTGGCCCCACCCCGGTCGGCGGGATGGACGGTGGGTGCCGGGTGCGCCACCGGAACAGGATCGACGCATGACATCGACGTTCGCCCGGCCGGACGGCTCCCTCCCGGACCCGTCGGGGACCGCGCCCACCGCGTACACCGGCCGCCCGGTCAGTGTGCCGCCGAGGCGCGGCCTGCTGTCGCCGCGGTCGTGGTCCGAGCTGCTGTATGCGCAGCTCGACCTCGTGCCGTCGATCGCGTTCTTCGTCCTGCCGGTGACGCTCCTGGCGGCCGGGCTCGGCTTGGTGGTGATCTACATCGGGGTGCCCCTCCTCGCCCTCGCGCTGCTCGTCGCCAGGTTCGGCGGCCTGGTGCAGCGGACCATGGCCCTGGCGCTGCTGGACCTACCCACCACTGCACCCGGCTTCCGGGCCGCCCGCCGCCCCGGGCCGGTCAGCGCCGTGACCACCGTGCTCGCTGATCCCGCCGGGTGGCGGGCGATCGGGTATTTCATCATCAAACTCGTGTTGGCGCCGATCACCTTCACGGTGGCGGTGGCGACCTACGCCGGGGGGCTCGGAGCGATCAGCTACCCGCTGTGGCAGCCGTATCTGACGGAGCAGGCGGCGTTGGACGGTTCCCTGCACCGGGTAACCCGGTGGTGGCCGGAATTCTTCATCGACACCTGGCCGCGAATGGCGGTTCTCGCGCTTCTCGGCGTGGGTGTGCTGTGGTGCGCGCCGCGCATCGTCGCTTTCTTCACCACCATCGACCGAATGCTGATCGTCACCCTGCTGTCCGACGGCCGGCCGGCGACACCGTCCCACTGAACGGCGGTCGGCGATCGGGAGGCCGCCGAGCGGCGCGATCACTTCACGGTGCGGCGATCTGCGGCCGAACGAGGGAGAAGGACGCGGGTAGAACGGGCCTGGACGTCCGTCCCGTCCGCAGGACGCACCCGGCCGTCCGGGCAGCACCTGGTCGGGAGTTCAGCCGCGCATACACGACGGTGTTGTTCCGGTAACCGCCTCTGGTGGAATCGAAGTCCGCACCACACGTGATCCACCGTAGTTCCGGGCCGGCGGTGTTGCCGTAGACCTCCAGCGTCGGGAAGTCGTTCTTCGGATACGACGCCACCTTCCGCACCGTGAAGTGGGCCGTCGACCCGTCGGCCCGGTCGACGTCAACCCGGTCCCCTGGCTGTATTGCGCCGAGTTCGAAGAAGACCGACGGGCCATTGGCGGCACTGTCGATGTGCCCCTCGATCACCGCCGGGCCGACCTCATCCGGCGCCGGTGAGCCGGTGAACCAACCGGCCTTGTCGTAATCGGCCCCTGGCTGCGGGACTTCGAGGGATCCGTCCGGATTGAGTCCCAACCTGACCAGCTCCGAGTCGACGCCGATCGCCGGCACCCGGACCGCGACGGCCCCCGCGGCGGTGGTGATCCTCGTGGCGGGCGGAGGGGCGTGGGGCGGGGCGGAGCCCTCGGGCGGGGGCGAGCCCTTGGGCGGAACGGTGGCCCGGGGGGATGCGGTGGCGCTGGACATCGGCGGCGGTGCATCGGGTGACGAGCCCGCCGGCGCCGACGATGGCGATGGACGTCGGGAAGCGGCGGTGGTCGGAGGCGACGACCGGGAACCGGTCGCCGCCTCCGATACCTCTGGTGCTGACTGCTGCCCGAGCAACCCGACGGCCAGCGCCGCCGCACCGGCGAGAATCAGGACCACCGCGACGACGGCGAGAAGTCTGCTGCGGCGCGGGGCACCGGAACGGCCGCCCCTCATGCCCCGCGCCGCCGGTCATCGGTTCTGGCTGCCGCTGGCGCGACGGTGCACCGCTGATGCGACACCGTCAGGGAACTGGTCGGCAGGTCTATCTCCCTGCCACGAAGGAGGGTTCGGCGCCATGGGTCCACCGGACTGATGCGGACGGCGTCGAAATTTCCCCGGGCCCGCACCAGTCGAGGGGTGCTCGCGTGCTCGCGGCCGTTGCTTTGCCTGTGGAAGCGGTGGTCGGCGTCGGGACACCGGAGCTCAACGCGAGCATCGACCGGATGGTGATCGTCCTCCTGCTGCCCGGCGGCCGGCCGGCGACCGGCAGGCCGCTGACCGGAGCGAGCGAGGAGCGGTCGACAATGTCCGGGCCCGCATCCGACCTCAGGAGACACCGACATGACCGAGCCCCCGTTCTCCGCGGCGCACACTGCCCTGCTCAGTCGCGCTCCCGTGCCCGCCGGCGCCGACATCCGGACCGGTGACGTCCACTACGAACTCGACGGCACCTCGCTGCGCGGTTACCTGGCCGACGACGGTGCGCGCACCGACCGCCGGCCCGGCGTTCTGGTCGTGCACGACTGGTCGGGAGTGGGGGAGTACGTGATGGCGCGGTCCCAGATGCTGGCGCGCCTGGGATACGTCGCGCTGGCCGCCGACATCTACGGCGCCGATGTCCGTCCGGGCCCGCAGGACGCACCCGGCGTCGCCGGCGGCTACTACCGCGACCCCGGGCTGACCCGCTCCCGGGTGGCGGCGGGACTGGAACAGCTGCGACGGCACGCGCTGGTCGACCCCGACCGCATCGCCGCCATCGGCTACTGCTTCGGCGGCTGGGTCGCCCTCGAACTGGCCCGCAGCGGCGCCGAACTGGCCGGGGTGGTGACGTTCCATGCCGCGCTGACCTCGTCGAACCCGCAGCACGCCGCCGACATCAAGGGCAAGGTGCTGGTGTTGACGGGCGCCTCGGACCCGGTGGTGCCGGACGAACAGGTGCTCGGATTCGAGATCGAGATGCGGGCCGCTCCGCACGTCGACTGGCAACTCGTCCGCTACGGCGGAGCCATGCACTCCTTCACCCAACCGGAGGCCGATGCCCCCGGGCACGGGGCGGTCTACCAGCCCGCGGCGGAACGCCGGTCATGGACGGCCATGCAGGACTTCTTCGCAGAGATCTTCGGCTGAGCTAGCCCAGACCTAGCCCCAATACCGTTCAGTTAGGCGGGCGGATGGTGTAGGTCGGTGCGCCTGATTGGGGCTGTGGCCATGCCGCGTGGTTTGCACGTTTGACGTGCCATTTGGGCATCTTGCGTTTGATGACGCGGGGAGCAGCTCGTGCGCGTCGAGGGGGATTGAGTCGACGCATGATCCGGGTGAGGAATGCCTGCCAGCCGTGGTCTGGGTGTTCTGACTGGTCAGGGGGGAAATTCGCCCGCGTGGGCGATGGTCCGTCGGGTGATCCGCAGCGCGGCGGTGAAGCTGACCCGGTCGGGGTCGTGTCCGGCGTGCCGGGCTGCGTCGGTCATCAACGACCGGATCGCGAAGTGGCAGCACAGGTGACCCCAGATCTCCTGCCGAACCAGGTCGGGAGACTTGGAGCGGAGCACCACTTTTCGTCCTCGCTGGTGGGTTTTGAGCTCGTCGAACGTGCTTTCGATCTCCCACCGTTGGGCATAGCCGGCGGCCAGTTCGGCGGCCGGTGCCTGTTCCGGATCGAGCAGGGTGGTCAGCAGCCGGTACTCGGTGGCGTTCCCGCGGCCGTCGTCGATCGTGTAGTCGATCACCCGGGCCAGCACGGGTTCACTGGTCCGGTCCGTGGAGCGCCGCAGGTGGGCCAGCCAGGACCCGTCGGGCAGGTCCCGCACGTGCCGCGGTCGGGGACCGACCGGGTCGGTGCGGATCCGCCACAACAGATCAGCGCCGGTGCCCGAAGCCTTGCGCCACAACTCGAACGAGAAGAACCCACGATCGGCCAGCAGCACCATCCCCGGCGCAAGCTCCGGCAGCAGCTGCTCGGTGAGTGCGGCCTCCGATTCCCGGTACGCCCCGACCCGGGCAGCGAAGATTGCATGCGTGCCGCACTCGGCCAACGCCAGCACCCGGGCCTGCGGGAACGCGGACTTCTCACCCTTGCTCACCCCGGGCCGGCCGAACTCGGCGTCGTTGACCTCGGTGTCCGCGACATCCAGGCATGTCCCGTCGATCGCGAGCATCCGCCGCCCAGCCATCCACACCCCAGGCGTGTCCGGCCCACCCAACGGTCGAGCGACCCGAGAAAACAAGCCCTGCAACGGCTCCGAACCCAGCCGGGCCCGGGCCTGGAAGATCGCCGACTTACTCGGCATCGGATAGGCCTCCGCCCACCCGGACGCCCAGGACAACCCATCGGTCATCTGCCCCAGCACATCCTCGTACGACCCGTCGGAGAACAACGCCATCCCAATCGCGAAGTACGTCATCACCCGCGCCGGCAGAGCCCGATGCCGTTGCTGCGTCCGACCGGTCTCGGCGACGACCTCGTCGACCAACTCCGGCGGGAACACCCTCGTCAGGACACCCACCGACACCAGATCGGACAAGCGACGGTCCGACTCCGGCTTCCTCCACCCAGCACGCGGCATACCACCAAACTACACCGATGTAACCCTAACTGAACGGTATTGGGGTTAGCTCAGGGTTAGCTCGCGAATAGTCCGGCCAGGGTGCCGCCGGCCTCGAGCAGTACCGCCGCCTGCGACCGGTGCGCCCGCCTGGGCAGCTGCTGGCCGAACCGAGGCGGTCGACCGCCGTCGTCGCCGCCGACGACCGCAGTGCGATCGGGTGATGGATGCGCTCCAGCGGGCCCGCGCGTGCGTGCCACATGACGTGTCGATCATGGGATACGACCACTGCCTCGGACCGATCTCGGCCACCCGAACCCGGTCACCGTGAGCCGGCTGCCGGATCAGCATGCCCGGCATGCGGCGGGCCGCCGTGGAACGGGCTGGACGAGGCCGGATGCAACCGGGGGATCCTGCTGGAACCGGCGCTGCCGATCCGTCGACCGGGACCGCCACCGGGCCGTTCCGGTGTGGCCATGACGCGGGATTGACGGTGCGTGATCGCCGGAGTGGGAACTTCCCTCGCAAAGTCGGTGCATTCATGGTGTCGGCCTTCGCGCCGTACCGTTGGGACGCATCGGCGCGCGCAAATTGACATCAGCGTCACGACTGCGCGTCGTGCTGGTGCATTCGGCTCAGTCTCACATAGTTCACCTGCATCTGGTCCGGCCAGGCTTTCCGCACCATCGTCCCTTGGCCCATGTGCCGAGAATTTCGTTCGCACGCCTCATGTACTGTCTGTAATTAATTCGTTACTGTCGGTGTCATTGCAGTGGTGACGATCGAGGAAATGACGATGACGCGACGCGAGCGAGGGGCGCCAGGAGGCGTTCCTGACGGAATGCTCGGTGATCGGCGGCCACGGGTGTGGTTGGCGCCGCTGCACTGTCGGTCGGTTCGGCGGCCTGCGATCTTCCGACTGTATGTTGCCGCATTGATGTACTTGCTGCTGGACAACTGTCATGATCCCTTCGAGACCGGCCGCGTGACCTGCGTCAGAGCAATTGTCCGCCCACACCCCGAAGGGGCTTTTCGGGAGGTTCGCGTAATGTCACGGAACGCGGATCACGTTAATTCGTTGGCATCTGGGCAATTCGTGCAAGTGCCATGGCCGGCATTGTGGAGTTTTCACCGCCGTCGCATCGTGGAAACAAGTCCGCGTCAGGTTCGGTGCCTGAATCTCAGGTTGCCGGTCCGGTGCGAGCGGTCCGACCGCTCACACCGCCATACGGAAGGAATGCCATGTATCGCCGATCACGAGGCACTACGGCGCTGTTCGTCTTCGGAGTGGTCGCTTCCCTGCTGAGTGTCGGCCTGGTGAGTGTCGGGTCAGTGGCTGCCGAGGTGACCGCCGCGCCGTCGCGGGCCGCCGCCACCGCGCTCGCCCCGACGTTTACCAGGGATTGGACCCAGCCCGCAGGTGGTTTCATCGCGGAGTCGTCCCCGGTCGTGGTGGCCAACGGCGGCAATCCGTTCGTCGCAGTGGGCGCCAACAACGGTGCCCTCCGGGCGTTCGACCTGGACAGCGGGACGCCGGTGCCCGGCTGGGGGGCCGTCAACGCCGGTGCGGGTGCCGCGAATCGCCCGCAGGTGCGGGCGCCGCTGTCGTCGGACGGGCGTTCGGTGTATGTGCCGGTGGCCGTGGATGGCAAGGACAAGTACCCCCTCTTCCGCAAGTACTCCGCGTCCGGTGCCGTGCAGTGGAGCTCGAATCCGGCGACCGTCATCCCGGCCAGCGGCGGCTTCCTGCTGTCGGGTCTGTCCATCGCCAGCATCGGCGGTAAGATTCGCGGCTTCGGCGGGTCGTCGGGTCACTGGATCTTCGCCGTCGACGGTGCCCGCGGTGGGAAGCTCTGGGGCGCCCGAAATGCTGACTCCACGATGGCCACCCCCGCGCTGGCCGACCTGTACGGCGCCGGGCGACCGCAGGTGATCGTCAGCAGCGACACCACCGCCGAATTCACCGGTGACCGGAACGGCGGAATCTTCCGCATCTTCACCGACACCGGCTACCAGATCTGCAGCGCCACCCAGTTGGTCTCCGGCAAGGCCTACGCGAGCTCCGGCTACAACAACTCCTCGCCGGCCGTGGCGGAGATCGGCGGTCAGCCGCTGATCGTCTTCGGCTCCACCGGGCCGAAGCAATACGGGACCGGCGGAAATCAGTTGGTCGCCTACGACTCATCCTGCCGGTTGAAGTGGGCCACCGTTGACCTCGGGGGTAGGGCCAATACGTCGCCGACCTTCGCCGACGTGCTCGGCACGGGTCATCCGCAGATCATCGAGTTGGTCTCCGTCTCGTACAGCGGTGGAAAGTACCCGCGGATTCTGGTCATCGACCCTTCCAACGGTCGTGTCATCGCCAACACCGGTGGAGCGCTGTCGCCGTACGGCGCGACCTCCATCGCCTACACGCAGGGCACCTCGATCGCCACTGCGGACTTCAACGCCGATGGCGCGCAGGACATGGTAGTTCCGGCCAAGCAGGGGAAGTTCGTCGTCCTCAACGGCCGCACCCGGGCTGTGATGGCAACCATTCCCACCGACATCGTGGTGCAGAACACCCCCGTCATCACCCAGGAGCCCACCGGATTGCGGGTCACCATCGCCGGCTACAACGGCCTCGGTGGGCGGGTGAGCTCTTACACCACCCCGTCGGGGAAGCTCGGCACGAATGCGTGGCCGAAGTTCGGCAACAATGCCGGTCTCACCGGCCTGCAGGGCCGCCTCGCCGGCCCGTACGACCAGCTCCTGGAATACAGCACCCTTCCGGCCGGCCGCACGATTCGCAGCTCGAAGGGCGGGTATTTCGCCGCCATGCAGAAGGACGGCAACTTCGTCGTCTACACCGCCGCAGGCCGGCCGCGCTGGTGGACCAAGACCCGGACGCCCGGCTCGCGTCTCGTCGTGCGCGGTGACGGCAGGTTGCAGGTCACTGCGCCGGACGGAATCGTGAAGTGGCAATCCAGCGCGGTCGGCAAAGGTGTCGAGCGGCTCGAGTTGGGCAATGACGGTCGGCTCAGGGTGTTCAGCGGCGTGCCGTCGGGAGCGACCAGGCTGCTGACGGTCACCTCGACCGTGTGGGCCACCGGCTGACGGCCCGACCACGCATCGCTAGGAGCTTGCGAGATTCCGATCGACAAAGTGTTGTCTATGCCGCTACTGCTTGGGTTGTCGCGATGCCGAGGTGCGTGAACAGGGTCTGCAGGTGGATCCGCAGGGTTTCGTAGTCGCGGTCGACCGGGGTCCAGGTGATCGGTTTGCGACCCATTCGTGGGCTACGGACCCCTGCGACGATCGGCGCGATGACCTGATCCCGAAGGGTG
The DNA here is from genome assembly GCA_963785455.1 of uncultured Actinomycetota bacterium. Classification (GTDB taxonomy): domain Bacteria; phylum Actinomycetota; class Actinomycetes; order Mycobacteriales; family Nakamurellaceae; genus Nakamurella. Next base: position 398,361 of record CAWAVL010000016.1, on the reverse strand, counting down.
AGCAGGGCAGCGATGGTGCGGGCGGCGTCGGGTGGGACGTGGTAGCGGCGGGTCCTACCGGGCTTCTCGACGAGGTGGTTCCCGCGGACCTTGCGCAGGTGGCAAGAGGCGTGCCGGGTGCTGTAGTCGCGGGTGTTCAGGCCGGTCATGATGCGGACCTGATCGGCGAATCCGGTGACGGTGAGTCCGTTGGGTGCGGCCGTCGGGGTGTGCTTGCCTGTCTTGATCTGGATGGTGCGGTAGCGGCGTGCGGTGCGGGCGAATTTCTTGATGCTCCAACCGGTTTGGTGTTCGATCCAGCGGGAGACGGCCAGCGCGGCGAACACGATGTTCAGGTGCGCGTCGATGGACTCCCGCTGGTGGTGGTAGATCGGCCTGGCTTGCAGGTCGTGCTTGGACATCCGGAACGACTTCTCGATGTGCCACAGCTGGTGGTAGGCGCTGATCACGGTGTCCGCGGACGCCCCGGACAGGTTGGTGACGTAGCCCTTGAGCCCGGCCAACGCGCGCGCCTTGGCCTCCAGGTCACGATTGACCGACCGGTCGCCGCCGGACGGGGTGACGAACCGGTTCCGCTTGACCGCTGCCTTCCCGGCGACCGCCTGCTCGGCCTTCGCGACCTGCTCATCGATGCCGCGTAGGGTGCGCCGGGCCCGGTCGGCCCGGTACTGGTAATGGAATTTCTTGTCGCCGCAGCCCCGTTCCCGTTCTTTGGTGGTCGCCGCACAGGGCTGGGTGAACACCTTCCCATCAGGCAATTCCTGGCCGGGCTGCTCGGTGCGCCACTGCTGCACCAGGTAGGGCACATGCGGGATCCGGGCGCCGATGATGAACGACAGCCCGGCGTCCTCGATCGCGTCCTGGTTGGCCTGGGAGAGCATGCCGGCGTCCGCGACCACCGTGACGTCGGTGAGTTCGTGCGCCGCCTGGAACGCACGGATGGTGGGCAGCATCGTCGTCGTCTCGGCCCTGTTGCCCTCGAACGCCTGCACCATCAGCGGGAACCCCGCCGCGTCGGTCAGCAGCCCGACGGTGATCTGCGGTTCCAGCCGCCGTTCCTTGGAGAATCCGGGCTCGCGGAACCCGTCACCGGCGTCGGTCTCGAAGTACAGGGTTGTCACGTCGTAGAGCACCAGCACGCCCGGGCCCAGACCGACGTGCGCCGCGCACATCGCGGCCAACGCTTCCCGGAACGCGTCGGCGGCGTACCCGGGAAGTCGCCGGGTCAGCGTCCGGTACGCCGGCGGCGGCACACCGACCTCGGCCAGGACACGCAGCGAGTCCAGCTTGCTGGTCGGCTCGATGATCCTGGCCAGCACCAACGAAGCGAACACCGGATCGCCGTCACTGGCGGTGTCGAAGCCCAACGCCCGGTACCCGGCGGTCAACGCGTCCCACAGGTGTTGCATCGCCGAACCGGTGATCGGCAGCGCGGCACCGGCCCGGACCGGCCCTCCCACCCGGTCCAGGACGAGGTCGAGTTCCTGCTGTCCGGCGTGGATGCGTTGCTCCGCAACCACTTTCAACTTCTCCAGCTCGGCATCGTCGTGTGCTGAACCGATGTGCTCGATATCCCGTGAGCCGCGCGTCGACGAGTGCACGATCTGGACCGCCCGTGGAGCTAACCCCAATACCGTTCAGTTAGGGTTACATCGGTGTAGTTTGGTGGTATGCCGCGTGCTGGGTGGAGGAAGCCGGAGTCGGACCGTCGCTTGTCCGATCTGGTGTCGGTGGGTGTCCTGACGAGGGTGTTCCCGCCGGAGTTGGTCGACGAGGTCGTCGCCGAGACCGGTCGGACGCAGCAACGGCATCGGGCTCTGCCGGCGCGGGTGATGACGTACTTCGCGATTGGGATGGCGTTGTTCTCCGACGGGTCGTACGAGGATGTGCTGGGGCAGATGACCGATGGGTTGTCCTGGGCGTCCGGGTGGGCGGAGGCCTATCCGATGCCGAGTAAGTCGGCGATCTTCCAGGCCCGGGCCCGGCTGGGTTCGGAGCCGTTGCAGGGCTTGTTTTCTCGGGTCGCTCGACCGTTGGGTGGGCCGGACACGCCTGGGGTGTGGATGGCTGGGCGGCGGATGCTCGCGATCGACGGGACATGCCTGGATGTCGCGGACACCGAGGTCAACGACGCCGAGTTCGGCCGGCCCGGGGTGAGCAAGGGTGAGAAGTCCGCGTTCCCGCAGGCCCGGGTGCTGGCGTTGGCCGAGTGCGGCACGCATGCAATCTTCGCTGCCCGGGTCGGGGCGTACCGGGAATCGGAGGCCGCACTCACCGAGCAGCTGCTGCCGGAGCTTGGGCCGGGGATGGTGCTGCTGGCCGATCGTGGGTTCTTCTCGTTCGAGTTGTGGCGCAAGGCTTCGGGCACCGGCGCTGATCTGTTGTGGCGGATCCGCACCGACCCGGTCGGTCCCCGACCGCGGCACGTGCGGGACCTGCCCGACGGGTCCTGGCTGGCCCACCTGCGGCGCTCCACGGACCGGACCAGTGAACCCGTGCTGGCCCGGGTGATCGACTACACGATCGACGACGGCCGCGGGAACGCCACCGAGTACCGGCTGCTGACCACCCTGCTCGATCCGGAACAGGCACCGGCCGCCGAACTGGCCGCCGGCTATGCCCAACGGTGGGAGATCGAAAGCACGTTCGACGAGCTCAAAACCCACCAGCGAGGACGAAAAGTGGTGCTCCGCTCCAAGTCTCCCGACCTGGTTCGGCAGGAGATCTGGGGTCACCTGTGCTGCCACTTCGCGATCCGGTCGTTGATGACCGACGCAGCCCGGCACGCCGGACACGACCCCGACCGGGTCAGCTTCACCGCCGCGCTGCGGATCACCCGACGGACCATCGCCCACGCGGGCGAATTTCCCCCCTGACCAGTCAGAACACCCAGACCACGGCTGGCAGGCATTCCTCACCCGGATCATGCGTCGACTCAATCCCCCTCGACGCGCACGAGCTGCTCCCCGCGTCATCAAACGCAAGATGCCCAAATGGCACGTCAAACGTGCACACCACGCGGCATGGCCACAGCCCCAATCAGGCGCACCGACCTATACCATCCGCCCGCCTAACTGAACGGTATTGGACCTAATGGGGGTGCAACAGGCGGGCTTATGCCAGTCTGCTGTCCGAGCCGCTGGCGCGGTGAACACTGGTTGGACCCGGCGTCTGACGCCTAGGGCTAGATCGTGTCCCGCGCCGGTGGGTGAGGAGTCTGCAGGGCTGGTGGGATGTCGTGCCGTTGTGAGCACTGATCCATTAGGTCGCACCCGGTCTCCTCGTGGCTCGCCGATGTTCCTGCGGCGTGAGGAGGACGCCAGGTGCTGTTCGTGGGTGATGACTGGGCTGAAGACCACCACGACGTCGACCTCGTCGACGACGAGGGCCGCCGGCTGAGCCGGAAGCGGTTTCCCGAGGGCGTGACGGGGCTGGCCGGTTTGCACGCGTTGATCGCTGATCACTTGCCTGAGGACGCTGACCCGTCGGAGGTAGTGATCGGCATCGAGACCGACCGCGGTCCTTGGGTGCAGGCGTTGATCGCCGCCGGGTACACGGTGTACGCGGTGAACCCGTTGCAGGCAGCAAGGTATCGGGAGCGACACGGCACATCGGGGTCCAAGAGCGACCCGGGTGATGCGCACGTCCTTGCCGAGTTGGTGCGACTGGACCGGGCGCATCACCGGCCCGTCGCAGGTGACAGCGATATCGCCGAACACGTCAAGGTGCTCGCCAGGGCCCATCAGAGCATGATCTGGTCGCGGCAGCGGCAGGCGAACATGCTGCGATCGATGCTGCGGGAGTTCTACCCCGCGGCGCTGCTCGCCTTCGGCGACGACCTGACCGGTCGGGACGCACTTGCCGTGCTGGCCGCCGCACCCAGCCCGGACCAGGGCAAGCGACTGACCACCACCCGGGTGGTCACGGTGCTGCGCCGAGCGGGACGGCAACGCAATCACCACGCCGCCGCGGAGCGGATCGTGGCCGCGCTGCACACCGAGCAACTGACGGCCCGACCAGGAGTGGTGCCCGCGTACGCGGCGAGCACCGCCGCGTTGGTCGCGGTGCTGGCCGAGCTGTCCCGGCAAGTCGATGTGCTGGCCGAGCAGGTGAGTGAGGGTTTTGGCCGGCACCCGGACTTTGAGATCTACCTGAGCCAGCCCGGGCTCGGGGAGATCCTCGGTGCCCGGGTGCTTGCCGAGTTCGGCGACGATCCCCAGCGCTACAACGATTCCCGAGCCAGGAAGAACTACTCCGGGATGGCACCGGTCACCAAGACGTCCGGGAAGAGCCGGGTCGTGCTCGCCAGACACACCCGCAATCGGCGCCTCGGAGATGCGCTCTACCAGCAGGCGTTCTGCGCACTCAGCGCCTCCCCGGGGGCGCGTGCCTACTACGACGAACACAGGGCCCGCGGCAACACCCACCACCAAGCCCTGCGGGCACTGGGTAACCGACTGGTCGGAATCCTGCACGGCTGCCTGCGCCATCACAACGAATACGACGAGCAGACCGCCTGGCCGACCCCGATCGCACAGGCTGCTTGACAAGTTGCAGCCGTGGGATATCTAGCCCCGGGTGTCGGCCGGCACGGTGAGCACCAGCTTGCCCGGCGTGCCGCTTTCCAGCAGCTCCAGCGCGTCCCGGCTCTTTTCCAGTGCGAAGGTGCGGTCGACGACCGGCCGCACCCCGGTCGCGTCGCAGAACGCGATCAGCCGGCGGAATTCGTCGAGAGTGCCCATCGTCGAACCGATGACGGAGATCTGCAGGAAGAACAACCGCTGCAGGTCCGCGGACGGGTCGGCGCCCGCGGTGGCGCCGCAGCACACGATCACCCCGCCCGGCCGGACGGCCCGCATCGAATGCGACCAGGTGGACTTCCCGACGGATTCGAACACGCCGTCCACCCGCTCGGGGAGGCGGGCGCCCTGCTCGAACACCCGGTGCGCCCCGAGGTCCGCGGCCCTGGCGCGTCCCTCCTCCGAGCGGGACGTCACCCAGACCCGCATCCCGACGGCCCTGGCCAGCTGGATCAGCGCGGTCGACACCCCGCCGCTGGCGCCCTGCACCAGGACGGTGGACCCCGCGGGCAGGCCGCTGCGGGTGACCAGCATCCGGTACGCGGTCAAATAGGTGGTCCCCAGTGCGGCCGCTTGCTCGAAGGTGAGGGAATCCGGCAGCGGCAAGAGGTTCCGCTGTGGGACGGTCACGTAGTCCGCGAAGGTGCCCTGGTGCTTCTCGGTGAGCAGGGTGCGACCCGGGTCCATGGTTTCGTCACCGGAGAAGCCCGGCGTGCCGATGATCGGGTAGATCACGACGCTCCGCCCGTCCTCGGTGACGCCGGCGCCGTCGCAGCCCAGGATCATCGGGAACTGCTCGGGCTTGATCCCGACGCCGCGCAGCGTCCACAGGTCGTGCCGGTTCAGTGACGCGGCACGCACCCGCACCCGTTCCCAGCCCTGCGGAACGTCGGGTTCCGGTCGGTCGCCGAACTGCACCCCTTCCAGCGGGTTGTCGGGATGGGGTTCCGAGGCATAGACGGCCAGCATGGCCGACACGGTAGACCGGTGCTGCAGCCCGCCGCCTCTCGACCGCCCCGCATCTCGTGCGCGGGGCGGCCGAGACGGCTCAGCGGCTCGGTCGGATCAGCACCGCGACAGTGCGACCGGGCACGGTCACCGTCCCGGCCGGCCCGTCGACCAGGGTCCCGTCCCGCACGACCCGGTCGGCGCCGCGCGCCTGCACCGGGCTCAGTTGCAGCCCACCGGCACCGGCGACGGTCTGGGTCTGCGGCTGGGGAGAGGCGTTGAAGACCACCACGATCTGATCGAGCGCCGGATCGATGTCCGGGCCGACGGTGTCGTCGAGGACCATGGTGATCACCCCGGCCGGCTGCTGCGGCCCGCCCTGCGGGAACGAGACCTTCTGCCCGATGAGGTCCGCCGAGCCGAGCCGGAACAGCGGGGAAGAAAACCGCAGGGCGAGCAGTTCCCGCGCCGCCTTGGTCGCAGCCGACATCGCTCCCGGCGGCGGGGCCAGCGCCGGGTCCGCGAGCAGTGGCTGCAGGTAGGGCCACTTCGACTCGTTGTCCGCCCTGGGTGGCAGCCCGGAGCCGAACGTGGTCTCCCGTCCTGTCCAATCGATCCGGTTGAACCAGTCGCCGGAGTTGAAGCTGTTGCGGTCCAGGCTCTTCGACCGCAGCAGATCCGTCCCGGCGTGCCAGAGGACGGGTCCCTGACCCAGCGCCGTCGTCGCGAGCGACACCGTGTTCATGCGGACTCGGTCGGCCATCGAGGTGGGTGTCGGCAGCTTCAACGTGAGCGCGTCGAACAACGTCTCGTTGTCGTGCGCGTCGACGTAGCTGATCACCTCGGACGGGTCGGCGGCGTATCCGGCTGGGGCGCCGTTGTAGTCGACATCCTTTCCGGTGACGGTCTTTCCGCTCGCGTCGACGAACGAGTAGTCGGCCAGGTTGCCGGTCAGTCCGAGCTTGATCAGGTCCTGGTAGTGCAGCAGTCGGGCGCGTTGCTCGTCGGCCGTGCCGTTGGCGGGGGAGTCGTTCGGGTCGGTGGCCAGCCCGGTGCCGAAGCCCTGGATACGCGGGTCCTCGTCGAACGGGCCGCCGCCGCGGACGGCGTCGCGGAGCCGGTCGGAGAAGGTGGCGATCCCGGTGCCGGCCATGTTGGCCTGCGTCGCCTGCACGAAGCGGGCGTTGTCGGCCACCTCGCCGAAGTTCCAGCCCTCGCCGTACAGGATGATCTCCTTGCCGTCGACGCCGTCCCGGCGCAGGGTCAGCTTGTCGAGCGCGGCCCTGACGTTGAGCATGTTCTGCTTGCTGTGATGGCCCATCAGGTCGAAACGGAAACCGTCGACCTTGTACTGCCTGGCCCAGGTGACCAACGAGTCGATCATCAGCTTTTCCATCATTGCGTGCTCGGACGCGGTGTTCGCGCAGCAGGTGGAGGTTTCCTGCTCACCGGTGGCCGAAAGGCGCTGGTAGTAACCGGGAACCACCCGGTCCAACACCGACTTCGGGTCCTGACCGGACGCTGCGGTGTGGTTGTACACCACGTCCATCACCACCCGCAGTCCGGCGCCGTTGAGCCCGGCCACCATCTGCCGGAACTCCCGGGTCCGTCCGGCGCCCTCCGGGTTGGTCGCGTACGAGCCCTCCGGGGTGGTGTAGTGCAGCGGGTCGTAACCCCAGTTGAAGCCGTCCTTGTCGGCAACCGCCGAGACGCAGGACTGCTGTTGCTCGCTGTCCGGCGGCAGTGCGGGCAGGTCGCAAGCGGGTTGCTGCTGGGCCGAGCGGTTCTCCTCGATCGTCGCGATGTCGAACGCCGGCAACAGGTGCACGGTGTTCAGCCCCGACTTGGCCAGCGCGGCAAGGTGCTTCATGCCGGCGCCGTTGCGGTTGGTGAACGCCAGATACGTGCCGCGGTTGGCGGCGGGGACGGAGGCGTCGTTGATGGAGAAGTCCCGGATGTGCAGCTCGTAGATCGTGGAGTCCTCCTGTTGCGCCAGAGCGGGTTTGGCGAGGGTGGACCAGCCGTCGGGGGTCAGGGCGGGCGACTCCAGGTCGGCGATCACCGACGCGGTCGAGTTGGTGGTCAGGGCGACGCTGTACGGGTCGGTGACGACGTTCGTCTCCACCTTGCCGGTGGCCGGCACGTACACCTTCACCTCGTACCGGTAGGTCCCGTCCCGCCAGTTCGCGCGTCCCCGCGCCGTCCAGATGCCGTCCCGGTCCCGTCCCATCCTGATTCGCGCCTCCGGCGCGTCACCGGGCGGATCGACCAGCAGGGTCACCGACTGCGCGGTCGGTGCCCACAGCGAGAAGACCGGCATCCGGGACACCCACCACAGGCCCAACTGCCGGGAGGTGGCGCCGCGGTACAGGTCGTCGAGCACGCCCGGGATCTGCACCCCGGTGGCGTCGACGAGCCGGCCCAGGTCGTCGTACTCGGCCAGAACCACCTGCCCGGTCAGGATCTGGCTGAGCAGCCGGCGGTTCCTGGCGTCCTTGGCAGTCAACCGCAGGGCGTTGTCGTCCGCCAGGTGCGGCCACTTCGCCTTGACGTCCGGCGGGAGCCCGGCCGGGTCGAACGTCAGCGGAATCGACGAGCCGCCGGTGATCGACTCGGCGTCGATGGACATGCCGCCCTGGGCGGCGTAGTGCAGCCGGAACGTGGAACCGCGCGCCGTCGTCTCGTCCAGCCCGAGATCCCATGTCAGCAGACCGGTCTGCAGCCACTGCCCCTTTCGTGCGGCGAGGTCCGGCGTAGAGCCCGCGCGCCGACTGGTCACGGTCAACTGGTGGGTGGCCAGCACGTAGTTGAAGGTCACCCGGTCACCCGCCGCGACGGTGAACGGGATCGCGTCACCGCCCAGGGCTCCGCCCTGCCCGTAGGACTCGTCCCAGGACAGGTTGTGCGCCGCCTTCACCTGGTAGCTGCCGGCGGGGATGCCGGAGGTCGAGAACGTCAACGTTCCGTCCCCGTCCGGGTCCTGCAACCAGGAGATGAGGCAGTCGGGGTGCCCGTCCGGGGAATCCGCGTCGGCGGGGCAGCCTAACTCGTCCTGGAACGACCCGGCGGCGGTGACGATCGGGCCCTGCAGATCGGATGTCACCCAATGGGTTCGGTGATCGTAGTAGAACGTGACCCGCGCGCCGCCGTCCGGCACGGTGATCCCGATGTTGCCGCCATTGGCAGCCCCGCCGGCACCGTAGTTCTCGTCCCAGCTGTTGTTGACGGCCGCCTTGTAGGCCCAGGTGCCGGCGGGCAGATCGAACGTTCCCTTCCAGGTCTGGTCGTTGGGGTCGAGGGTCAGGTGCGCCTTCTCGCAGGCCGGCTGCCAGTCCTCGGTGCAACCGATCGCCTTGTTGAACGAACCGGCCACCGTCACGAACTCCGGCTGGTCGACCGGGCCGCCGCCGCCACCGTCAGCCGGTGCGGGTGGGGTCGGATCACCGACCACGGCGTAGGTGCTCGCGTCCGACAGGTGGCCGGCGTTGTCCTTCAGCACGGCGTGATACTCCACCAAGGTGCCCTTCGCGAGCCCGCTGACGTCGTGGAACACCCGGTACGGGGCGTTGTCGTCGGTGCCCAGCGGCGTCCATGTCGTGGTCCCGACGGGGCGCCAGGCCAGCGATACCTGGTTGAATCCGCCGGCCGGGACGGAGACCCCGACCTCGGCGCGGCCACCGACCACGCCGCCCGCGCTCGGCGAGCGGAAGTACACCGCGGGTGCGGACTTCGACGGCTTGACCGGTGCCGTTGCCTTCCACACAGCGACGGCCAGCGGCGGCACGGTGACGGTGACGCGGCCCTCCTTGTCGCTCCGCAGCGCCTGCTGCCCCCGCGGCCACACCCCGCGGAATTGCCCCTTCGCGGTGAAGGTGTCGAAGGTGGCGGTCGCCTCCGACGTCGAATTGTTCGCCGCCACCACGTATTCGATCTGCTTCTTGGCGTCGATCCGGCTGAACGCGTAGATGCCCGCCTTGTCCGAGGCGTACCGGTGGATCTGGGCGCCGTCGGCCAGCGCCGGGTTGCTCTTGCGCAGTGCCGACAGCTGTGAGATATACCGGTAGAGCGGGTGTGTGGTGTCGAAGTTGTCGTCGGCGGTGGTCTTGTCCGTGCCGATCAGCGGGTCGTCGTTGTAGCTGGCGACGCGACTGGGGAACATGTCCTGGCGGGCATTCTGATCGCCGGGGGACTGGAGGTCACCGACGAAACCCTGCTCGTCACCGTAGTAGACGACGGGTTGTCCACGGGTCAGGTACATCAGCGAGTGGGCCAGGTCGTCGCGTTGCTGCAGTTGCCCGGGGTCGCTGGAGACTGAGGTGAGGAAGTTGCCGATACGCCCCATGTCGTGGTTGCCCAGGAACGTGGGCGCGGAATAGACGTTGGAATCCGCGTCGGTGTAGTAGTCGTCGTCGGCGAACAGGTCCCGCAGCCCGACGGTCGGCTTGCCCTGCCCGAAAGCGGTGGCCTGCGCCTGGAACCCGAAATCGAGGGTGGCCTGCAATTTTCCCTCGGTGGTGAACCTTGACGTGTTTCTCGGGTCGGCGTCGTACACCTCGCCGAACATGAAGAACTTGTCCTTGCCGGCCTTCGCGGCGGCGGCCAGCACCTCGGGCGAGAACTTCTGCCAGAAACCGATGTTCACGTGCTTGACGGTGTCGATGCGGAACCCGTCGATGCCGAAAGCGGCCCACGTCTTGTAGATGTCGATCAGGCCGTCGCGGACGGTTGGTTGTTCGGTGAAAAGGTCGTCCAGGCCGACGAAGTCGCCGTACACGTCACCCTCGGTGCCGTCGAAGTTGGCGTTGCCGCGGTTGTGGTAATACGTCGGGTCGTTGAGCCACGCGGGCACCTTGACGTTCTTGTCGCCCGGTGCGAGCACCGGCACGTACGGGAACGAGGTCTGCGCATCCAGCGTGGGGAAGGTGTTCCCGGTGGCGAACGGAATGTCGTCGAAAGGCTTTCCGGCGGCGTCCGTATACGGCCGTTCCTCTTTCGTGATGTAGTCGCTCGGCGTGCTGATCACATCCGCCGTGTGATTGGTGATGATGTCGAAGAACACCTTCAGGCCCTTGCCGTGGGCCTTGTCGACCAGCGTCTTCAACTCCTCGTTCGTCCCCAGGTGCGGGTCGATCTGGGTGAAGTCGGTGATCCAGTAACCGTGGTACCCGGCGCTGACGTCGTCACCGGTGCCCTGCACCGGCTTGTTCTTGAACGATGGGGTCATCCAGATCGAGGTGACGCCCAGACCCTTGAGGTAGTCGAGCTTCTCGGTGATCCCCTTGAGGTCGCCGCCGTGGTAGAAGCCCTTCGCCGTGGGATCAAGACCGGTGGTCAGCCGGTCACCGGTCAGGCCGCCGGCGTCGTTGCCCGGGTCACCGTTGGCGAACCGATCGGCCATGACGAAGTAGAACTGCTCGCGGGTCAGATCCGTCCGCAGGCTCTGGCCGGCGAGTGCGGCGTTCTCTCGCCCGGAGGTGGTGGGCAGATCGATCGGCGTCAGCGACACGCGATGGGAGACCGGGTGGTACCCGAAGTCGACCGCCGCGGGACCGGCGAGCGTCAGCGGCATGTTCGCGCCACCCGCTGCCCCGTCGGCGCCGTAGCTCTCGTCCCAGCTGTTGTTGACGGCAATCTTGAATTCCTGCGCGCCGGCCGGCAGAGCGAACGTGCGGTGGTAGGTCTGCGACGCCGGGTCGAGCTGCAGATGGGTTGCGGCACAGTCGGGTTGCCAGTCGGCGGAACAGCCCAACTCGGACTGCATGGTGCCGACCAAGGTGACCGAACCGGGCAGTGCCGCCGGCTGATCCGGCTCCTGCGCCGCGGCAGGAGAAGCCGGCAGGAGCGACAGCATCGAGGCGGCAAGGCTTCCCGCGACGATCAGGGACAGTGCCCGGTGGGGGCGGACAGCGGGTCGCGGACGGTGCATCGGCGTTCTCCAGGGTGGGGCCGGCGGTGCGCCCAGGAAGTGGCTGGGCGCAGCCGAAACCCACGGTGGTCCCCGACCGAACTGCCTCCTGCGACGCTGCGCGCATGGCGTAGGTCACAACAGGCGGGACCGTAATCGGTGGCGCGTACCAGGGCAATACCCCTGGGCGTCGCGCGGCGACAACCACCCGGTCGACTCGATGAGATGGGCGTTTGCGGCCAATATGGCCCAATCTGTTCGGTTCGTGCTGTGACGAATGGAGCGGCCGAACGGGTCGTGCCACCCGGGTGCAGCCGAGCACAGCGGCACCGTCGCCGCCCGCTCCATCGCCCCAGTGACCGTCTGCTCGCGATCATCCGAAACGGTCGTGCCGCCGTAGGCTGAACCCGTGTTCTGGCAGACCGTCCTCGACGTCATCGACGCCGTGGAGTCGTGGGTCGCCGGCCAGTCGTACTGGGTACAGGTGCTGTTGCTGTTGGGCGTGCTCGGCCCGCTGTGCTATCTGGTTGCCGGGTTCATCGACCGCCTGGTGGAAGCGGTGCTCGCCTGGCACAGCCGGCGCGATCCGATCTCGACCCGCAGTCCAGCAGCTGCCGGTCCGGATGTGCCGGTCCCCCCGACCGCCGCTGCGGCAGAGCCCACCAGGCGTGCCACGACGGCAACGGCCGGCGAATGAGTCGCCGCCCGCTCCCGGTGCTGACCAGACGTTGGATGTCGATCGCGTTGCTGGCCATGCTCGTCATCGCGGTGGTGGTCGCGCTCACCCGCTGACCGCGCCCTGGATCGCGGGCGGCCCCCGGAACGAGCTGCATCCGCACAGGTCCGGACGTTCGGCGGCGAGCCGGTCTCGGCGCGCGGATGCCGTGCATGCGGGCCGGGAACGCCTCAGCCGGTCACCCAGGACGGTGCACGCTTCCCGGTGAACGCCACGGCACCCTCCCTCGCCTCGGCGGAGGCGAACTGCGCCGCGGAGATCTCCAGCAGCGCAGCGTACCGGTGGTCGGAATCGTCGAGGGTGGCCCGCAGCAGCTCCTTGGTGCCGGCCAGTGCGGTCGGGCCGCCGGCCAGTAGCGAGGTCAGATAGCGCTCGACGGTGCCGTCGATGTCCTCGGTGACGGCGTTGACCAAACCGATCTGCTGCGCGCGCGCCGCGTCGAAGATCTCACCGGTCAGCAGCAGCTCGCGCGCCGCGGTGGCCTGCACCCGGTGCAGCACGCAAACGGTGATCACGGCGGGGATCAGCCCGATTCGAACCTCGGAGAAGGCGAAGGTGGCCGACGGCACGGTCACCACGATGTCCGCGGCGGCGAGCATCCCGATCCCGCCGGCCCTGGCGGGTCCGGCGACCCGGGCCAGCACCGGCTTCGGGCACCGGGCGACCCGCTGCAGGATGGCCGGCAATTCCCGCACGCCCTGCCGCTCGGGCGCGGCGACCGCCTCCTCCTTGAGATCCATGCCGGAGCAGAACACCGGCCCGCGGTGGGTGAGCACGACAACCCGGACGGAGTCATCGGCGGCGACCGTGTCCAGTGCGGAGCGCAGCTGCGCGCGGACAGCGGCGGACAACGCGTTGCGGTTGCCTGGCGAATCCAGCGTGACGGTGCCGACGCCGCGGTTGACCTCCACCCGCACCAGCTGCTGCGGTGACGCCGGGTCGGCGGCTGGATCGGCCATGGGAGTCCTCCGGGCTGGGTCAGAATGACGGGGTGCCGTCCACCCTGCCCGAAGGCGAGCCGGTTCCCGCGGACGGGTCCCTGCCGGACCAGGCCTACGCCGGAGCGGCCGACCGCTCGCTGTCCTTCTATCTCCATGTCCCGTTCTGCGCCACCCGGTGCGGGTACTGCGACTTCAACACCTACACGGCGGGCGAGCTCGGCTCCGCCGCGTCACCGCACAGTTGGCTGACCGCCGCTCTGGCCGAGATCGAGCTCGCGGCGAAGGTCCTGGCGGCGCAGGGCACCCACCGGCCGGTGTCGACCGTCTTCGTCGGCGGCGGTACTCCCTCGCTGGTCGGCCCGGAACCGTTGACCGCGCTGCTGTCGGCCATCGACGAACGCATCGGGCTGGCCCCGGACGCGGAGATCACCACCGAGGCGAATCCCGAATCCACCGACCCGGCGTTCCTGGCCGCCGTCCGCGCCGCGGGGTACAGCCGGCTGTCGCTGGGTCTGCAGTCGACGTCGCGCCGGGTGCTGCAGATCCTGGACCGCACGCACACCGCCGGCCGCGCCTTCGACGTGGTGCGGTGGGCGCGTGCGGAGGGTTTCCAGCACGTCAACCTGGACCTCATCTACGGCACGCCGGGGGAGACCGACGCCGAGTTCGCCGACTCCCTTGCGGCCGTCGTGGGCAGCGGGGTCGACCACGTGTCGGCGTACTCACTGATCGTCGAGCCGGGCACCCGGATGGCCCGCTCGGTACGGTCCGGCGCCCTGCCGATGCCCGACGACGACGTGCTCGCCGACCGCTACCTGCAAGCCGAAACGGACCTGTCCGCAGCCGGTTTCCAGTGGTACGAGGTGTCGAACTGGGCCACCGGGGAAGCGGCTCGATGCCGTCACAACATCGCCTACTGGACTGGCGGCGACTGGTGGGGCGTCGGCCCGGGCGCACATTCGCACGTCGGCGGGGTGCGCTGGTGGAACGTCAAGCACCCGGCCGGGTACGCCGCTGCACTGGCCGAGGGGCGCAGTCCGGGGCACGCCAGGGAGGTGCTCGACCCGCAGACCAGGCGGCTGGAGGAGGTGCTGTTGCGGCTGCGGCTGTCGTCCGGACTGCCGCTGACGCAGCTGACGGATGCGGGCCTGGCCGCCGCCGAGCAAGCCGCGGCCGACGGGCTGCTGTACCACCGAGCACTGCACGACGGGCGCGCGGTGCTGACCCCACGGGGCCGGCTGCTCGCCGACGGGATTGCACTGGACCTGGCCGACTGACGGCGGCCGATGTGCCGCCCGCGACCCGCCATGGGGGCCTGCGGCACCGGGGTGACTTTGACCCGTGACCGGGCGCCGCCGTGCCCGGGTCGTGGCTCCGTCAGCCGCGGGGCGGTGCCAAGGCACCGGCGCCGACGCCGGCCGTCGCCGCGTCCAGGTTGTAGATCCGGACGTGGATGACGGTGCGCTGTTGCAGGGCCGCGCGCAGCGCGCGGTGCAGGCCGTCCTCGAGATAGATGTCGCCGCGCCACAACACGGCATGGCCGAACAGGTCGCCGTAGAAGGTCGAATCCTCGTCCAGCAGTGCGTCCAGCCGCAGCTCCCGCTTGGTGGTGACGAGCTCGTCCATCCGGATCTGCCGCGGTGGGATCCGGGCCCAGTCGCGCATCGACAGCCCGTGGTCGGGGTACGGTCGCCCTTCCCGTACGTCCTTGAAGATCATGAGGGGCCCTCCGCCGGATCTGCCGGGTCCCAGGGTATCCGGATCTGCGCGGTGTCCCTGCGACGCCGCGGCGCAGCACACACCGGAGCGGCGGCTTCGGCCCGCCGGAGAAGCACCGACGGCGATTACACTTGGCAGGCGGGCTGCGCGAGTGCCAGCCCCGTTTCCCGTACCCCTTCGGGGCAGCGGGAAGTTCTCACCGGTGTCGCCGCGGGTCGCCGCGGCGCACAGCGGACGGTACGAGCGCCCGGAGGTGATCATGACGGCGGACGACAGACGGTTCGAGGTTCTCCGCGCGATCGTTTCCGACTACGTCGCGACCCGCGAGCCGGTCGGCTCCAAGTCACTGGTGGACCGACACCAGCTCGGCGTGTCGCCGGCGACGATCCGCAACGACATGGCGGTCCTGGAGGACGAGGGGTACATCGCACAACCGCACACGTCGGCCGGCCGGATCCCCACCGACAAGGGCTACCGGTTGTTCGTCGATCGGCTCTCCCAGGTGAAGCCGATGTCCCCGGGTGAACGCAGGGCCATCCAGGCGTTCCTGTCCGAGGCCGTCGACCTCGAGGACGTGTTGCGCCGGTCCGTACGCCTGCTCGCCCAGCTGACCCGTCAGGTCGCGGTCGTCCAGTACCCCAATCTGTCCCGGTCGCTGGTCCGGCACGTCGAGGCGGTGGCGCTGGACCGTCGCCGTTTGCTGCTGGTCGTCATCACCGATACCGGCCGGGTCGAGCAGCGCATGGTGGAACTGGAGGACGACGTCACCGACGAGGCGTTGGCCATCCTGCGCTCGCTGCTGGCCAGCCAGATCTCCGGACGCCGGCTGGCGGACGCCGCCTCCGCGGTCGGTTCACTGGCCGCGAACGCCGAGCCGTCGGTGCGGCACGTGGTGGCGCCGGCGGTCAATGTGCTGCTCGACGCCCTGGTGGAGCATCCCGAAGAACGCCTGGTGCTGTCCGGGACCTCGCATGCGACGGGGGCCTGGGCCGACCAGCCGGCGAGCCTGCACGGTGTGCTCGAGGCGCTGGACGAGCAGGTGACGTTGCTCAAGCTGCTGGCCGCGCTGGAAGCCCCGGACGCTGTGATGGTGTCGATCGGCCGGGAGAATGCCGATGCGAACCTGTCCACCTCGGCGCTGGTGTCGGCCGGTTACGGGAGCGGGACGACCCTGATGGGTGGGCTGGCGGTGGTCGGTCCGACCCGGATGGACTACCCCGGGACGATGGCCGCGGTCCGCGCCGTCGCCCGCTATGTCGGGGAGATCGTCGCGGGCCGCTGAGCGCCGGGGAATGCCCGGGCGGCCGGCTCCGGTTCCACTGCAGGGCCGGACGGCAGCGAAGTTCACAACACAGGACCGGCCGACAAGGCCGATGGCATGGCGTCATCCGCGCGGCGGATGATGGAGCGGAGCGGGCCGACGCCCGCGGGAAGGCAACTGGTGCAAAGCGTGGCACGGGACTATTACGGCCTGCTCGGCGTCGCCAAGGGCGCGTCGGCGGACGAGATCAAGCGGGCCTACCGCAAGTTGGCGCGGGAGCTGCACCCCGACGTCAACCCCGATCCCGCCGCCCAGCAGAAGTTCAAGGACGTCACGGCGGCCTACGAGGTGCTGTCCGATCCCGCCAAACGGCAGGTGGTCGACCTCGGCGGCGACCCGCTGGGCAGCGGCGGCGGGCAGGGTGCGCCCGGCGGCATGGGCGATCCGTTCGGCGGGATGGGCCTGGGCGACATCATGGACGCCTTCTTCGGTGGTGGCGGTGGCGGCGGACGCTCCCGCGGCCCGCGGTCCAGAGTGCGGCAGGGTGACGACGCGCTGATCCCCATCGAGCTCACCCTCGAGGAATGCGCCACCGGCGTCGCCAAGGATCTGGCCGTCGACACCGCGACCCTGTGCTCGGTGTGCCACGGCTCCGGCTGCGCCGAGGGCACCACGCCGACCACCTGCGACATGTGCAAGGGCTCCGGAGAGATCCAGCAGATCCAGCGGTCGCTGCTCGGCCAGGTCGTGACCTCGCGGCCCTGCCCGGTGTGCCGCGGTTACGGCGAGGTCATCCCCGATCCGTGCCGGCAGTGCAACGGCGAGGGACGCGTCCGGGCGCGCCGCACTGTCCGGGCCAACATCCCGGCCGGCGTCGGCGACGGCATCCGGGTCCGGCTGGCCGGCCAGGGCGAGGTCGGGCCCGGCGGCGGACCGCCCGGTGACCTCTACGTCGAGGTCCAGGAACTGCAGCACGACCGGTTCACCCGCGACGGGATCGACCTGCACTGCACCGTGCACGTCCCGATGACGGCTGCTGCGCTGGGCACATCGATGGGGTTGCAGACGCTGCACGGCGTCGAGGATCTGGACATCAACCCGGGCACCCAGTCCGCCACCGTGCTCACCCTGCGCGGTCAGGGCATGCCCCGGCTGCGGGGGACCGGGGTCGGCAACCTGCACGTGCACATCGAGGTGGTCACCCCGACCAAGATCGACAGCCGGCAGGCCGAACTGCTCCGCGAACTCGCCGTGCTGCGCGGTGAGGAGCAGCCCGAACTGGCGGCCCGCGCGCACAACGGCGGGTTCTTCTCGCGGATCCGCGATTCCTTCGTCGGGAAGTGAGCGACAGCACCTCCGCGTCCCGGCCCGATGCCGGAGCCGGCACCGCTGCGGCCGTTGCCGGCTCCGGGAACGGTCCGTCGCTACTGGGGCTGCCGTTCTTCCTCGTTCCCGAGGTTCCCGGGCCGGGTGCCTTCCGGCTGACCGGCCCGGAAGGCAGGCACGCAGCGTCGGTCCGCCGGCTGCGGGTCGGTGAGCCGCTGGTGCTGACCGACGGGCGCGGGAACAGCGCGGAGTCAACGGTGCTGGACGTCGGCAGGGCCGAGTTGACGGTCGACGTCGGGGCCGCCGGGCATACTCCGCAGCCGGCCCTGCGGGTCACGCTGGTGCAGGCGCTGCCCAAGGGTGACCGTGGCGAACTCGCCGTGGAGTTGGCCACCGAGGCCGGAGTCGACCGGATCGTGCCGTGGTCGGCGCAGCGCTGCATGGCCAGGTGGCGGACGCCGGAACAGCGCGGCAAGGGCGTCGAACGGTGGCGGGCGGCCGCGCGGGAGGCGGCCAAGCAGTCCCGCCGGCCCTACCTGCCACGGGTCGATGACCTTGCATCGACGGAGGGGGTGCGCGGGCTGGTCGAGGGCGCCGATTCCGCGCTCGTGCTGCACGCCGCTGCCGCCGGTCCGCTGCGGACCGCGCCGATCCCCGCCGCCGGGAACGTGGTACTGATTGTCGGGCCCGAGGGCGGCCTGACCGAGGAGGAACTGACGGTGCTCACCGCTGCCGGCGGCATCGCGGTGCGGCTCGGACCCCAGGTGCTGCGCACCTCGACCGCTGCCGCCGTCGCCCTCGGTGCGCTCGGTGTGCTGACCGGCAGGTGGACATGACGGACCCCGCCCGGCGTCACGGTGCGGCGGCGGTTGACGCCCGATGAGGATCGACACCCACGAGTACGCGTACGGCCCGCACCCGAGCCAGACGATGCAGCTGTTCCTGCCCACCGGATCGCACCTGCCGGTCGCCGTCGTCATCCACGGCGGGTACTGGCGGGCGGCGTACGGCCGTGAGCTGGCCGACCCGCTGGGCCGCGACCTGACCCGGTTCGGCATTGCCGCGGCGGTGGTCGAGTACCGCCGGGTGGGGGAGGGCGGCGGTTGGCCTACCACGCTGGCCGACGTGGCCCGGGCCGTGGACTCCCTGGCCGGTCCCGGTCAGCAGATCGCCGAGGGTCGCCTGGTGCTGGACAGGGTGGCCGCGGTGGGGCACTCGGCCGGCGGGCACCTGGCGGCGTGGCTGGCGCACCGCGGATCGCTGCGCGCGGGTACGGCCGGATCGGTCGGACCGGGGGAGATGCACGTCCCGGTGGTCGGGGCGGTCACCCAGGCCGGCCTGCTCGACCTGGTCTCTGCCGCCGACGAACGGCTCGGTGACGGCGCCGTCATCGCGCTGATGGAGGGTGAGGCGCGGTCCCTGCCGCAGCGCTACCACCACGCGTCTCCGCTGGCCCAGGTCGGCGACGGGGCGCGGGTGGTGTGCCTGCACGGCGATGCCGACGACACCGTCCCGCTGAGCCAGTCCGAGCGGTACGTCGAGGCCGCGCTGCGGGCGGGCGACCCGGCGCGGCTGATCGTGCTCCCCGGTACCGGGCACTTCGAGCTGATCGATGACCGGCATCCGGCCTGGGTGGCATGCCGCGATCAGCTGCTGCGGATGGTGTGAGCGGCGCCTCGAGCGCGCGGCGCTTTCCGCGTTCCCTCGGCCGGCATCCCGTCGGCCGGCGTCGTCCCACCCGCTTGCACTGCCTCGTCCTGGACCGCATCGCCGGCGAGCGTCGCCTCGGCGGCCGGTGTCAGCTCGGCGAGCGGCCCGGTGAGATACCGCTGGATCGTGGCGCCGACGTTGGCGGCCAGCTGGTCCGCCGGTAGGGAGGCCAGCGGCTCCACCGCGAGCAGGTACCGGCCGGCGAGCACCCCCAGGATCTGCGTCATCAGCAATCCGCTGCGCAGTTCCACCTCATCCGGCGGCAATGCCAACGTGCTCACCAGCGGACCGACGATGCGCGGCACCAGGAACTCCCGCAGCATGCGCCCTCTCGCCGGATCGGCCATCGCCGACCGCAGGGCCGCGGCCAGGCTCGCCCCGGTCGGTGACTCCCAGACGGTGACCATCGTGCGGGCCAATCGCAGCCCCAGTCCGTCCGAGCCCTGCGCCGCAACCCTCTGAAGCAGGGCAGGAAGGTCGACCGGCACCTCGACCGTCGCGAGAAAAAGGTTCTCCTTGGTACCGAAGTAGTGGTGCACCAGCGCCGGGTCCACCCCGGCAGCGGTGGCGATCCGTCGCATCGAGGCGCCGGTGTAGCCGCGATCGGCGAAGGTGGACCTTGCCGCGTCCAGAATGGCCCGCCGGGTGTCCGGGTTCCCCGGCCGTCGCCCGGTGCGCGCCGGAGCCCGGTCAGTGTTGGTCGGCCGCGGCGAGTGGGTCGCCGCGGCCGATCGGCCAGCCATCGATGTTCTCCACATGGGTGTCGGCCACCCGGGTTCCGGGTGGAGGGTCAGGGTGTCCGTCGACGAAGCGTGCCAGCCGCCAGCGTCAGGGCAAGGATCACACACCCGCCGATGATCACCAGGTCGAGCCAGAACGTCGATGTGGCGTCCACGTTGCTGCCGACCTGTTGCAGCGCCTCGACCGCGTAACTCAGTGGTAGCACGTCGGAGATCGCTTGCAGCCAGCCCGCCATGTCCGCGCGCGGCACGAACAGCCCGCACAACAGGATCTGGGGCAATACCACGACCGGCATCAGTTGCACCGCCTGGAATTCCGTTCGGGCGAACGCGCTGCACAGCAGGCCGAGGCCGACACCGAGCAGGGCCGTGAACACCGCCACGAGCACCACCAGGGCAGCGGACCCGGCGGTGTTCATGTCGTAGAGCAGATAGCCGCAGGCGGTGGCGACGCCGGCCTGCAGCGCGGCCGCGCCGCCGAAGGCGATGCCGTACCCGAACAGCAGGTCGCCCTTGCCGGTGCGGGTGGACATCAGCCGCTCCAGAGTTCCGGAATTTCGTTCCCGGAGCATCGCGATGCTGGTGATCAGGAACATGATCACGAACGGGAAGATCCCCAGCATGATCAGCAGCACCCGGTCGAGGACCGGTCCGGTGCCGTCGTACATGGCGTAGATCAGCCCCATCAGCACCACGGGCACAACGACCAGCATGCCGACCGTGCGCGGGTCGTGCCGGAGCTGCTGCAGGATGCGGGTGATCGAGGCGCCCAGGATGTGCACGTTCATGATCCGGCTCCCTGTCGGATGAGGGTGAGAAAGGCCTGGTCGAGGTCGTCGGTGCCGGCGCGCTGTTTGACCCGGTCCGGGGTCTCATCGGCCAGCAGGCTGCCGTTGCGGATCAGCAGCAGTCGGTCGCACCGGTTCGCCTCGTCCATCACGTGCGAGGACACCAGCAGGGTGGTTCCGCGGTCGGCACGTTCGCGGAACGACGCCCACAGTTCTTCGCGCAGCACGGGATCCTGACCGACGGTGGGTTCGTCCAGCACCAGCACCGCCGGGTCACCGACCACGGCACAGGCCAGCGACGCCCGGGACTGCTGGCCGCCGGACAGCGTGCTGACCAGCTGGTGCTGCGCCGCTTTCAGCCCGACCTGGTCGACGGCGGCGTGGGCGGCGGCCGGCGAGGCGCCGGCGACGGCGGCGAAGTAACGCGCGTTCTCGATCACCGTGAGGTCGGCATAGACCGACGGTGCCTGGGTGAGATACCCGACGGCCGCCCGCAGCCCCGGCGAGCCCGCCGGTTGACCGAGCACCGTGACGGTGCCCGACTGCACCCGCTGTACACCGACCAAGGCCCTGATGAGGGTGGTCTTGCCGGAGCCGGAGGGCCCGAGCAGGCCGGTGATCCGGCCGGCCGGGATGTGGCAGTTCAGGCCGTCGAGCACGGTGTTCCGTCCACGGACGACCGTCAGATCGGTGACGGTGATGGCGTCGTTCACGACTCCTCCTGGGGAGAGAATTCATCTCGTGATGAATTGCTGCGGCGAGCGTAGCGCCATCCGGGACCGGAGGTCAACAGATGATGAATTCGTGCCTTGTGGCGCACGTCGGCGGCGGCCTGGATAGGTTGTCGGCCATGCCCTACACCCGCGACGACTGCCTGTTCTGCAAGATCGTCACCGGCCGGCTCGCCGCCGATGAGGTCCATCGCGACGATCACGTCGTCGCGTTCCGGGACATCCGGCCGCAGGCGCCGGTGCACGTCCTGGTGGTGCCGACCAATCACTACGAGAACCTGCCGCAGGTGGCCGCCGAGGACGCGCACGCGCTCGCGGCACTCGTGCTCACCGCCCGAGCGGTAGCAGAGACCGAGGGCATCGCCGGTGCCGGTTACCGGCTGCTGTCGAACACCGGCGAGGGAGCCGGACAGACGGTCTTCCACGCCCACCTGCACCTGCTGGGCGGCCGCAAACTGGACGAACGCACCGACTGACACCGCACCGACTGACACTGCGCTGCGCACACCGGTCGGGATGGCGCCCCGGTGTCGGCGGGGTGAAATCGGCCGGGACACGTCGGCACCGGGGAACTTGCTGGCCGCGCGGGCGTTACCCGACGGTAGAATCAACTCGTCGTAGACCACCGACAACCAGCGAAAGTAGGCAGTGCACCAGGTGCCGGATCCCTCGTCGGCCGCAGCGCGGTCCGACCTTCCCCGCGGTGACGACTTCACCGCCCATTCCCCCACCGGCAAATCCGGTGCAACCCGTTCTCCGGTGGAATTCCCCCCGGGCGTCGGCATGCGCGGCGGCAATGCCGGCTCCGGCGGTGCGCCGTCGACCGGTCGCCCCGATACGGCCGAGCGCGCCGGCGGTCAGCTGAGCGCGGCGAACCCGGTGCCGACGGCTGCCGAGCTCTCGGCCCGGACGAGCGAACGCTCGGTGGGGGAGTCGACGCTGGTGGTGGCCGACGAGCGGCAGATGATGGGCCTGCTCGGCTCTCGCGATTCGCTGCTGCGGCTCCTGGAGGAGCACCTGATCGCGGACATCCACGTCCGCGGCAATCGGGTGACCTTGCGTGGCACCGCCGAGGACGTCGCCTTCGCCGAGCGGACGCTGCGTGAGTTGCTGGCGCTCCAGGAATCCGGCTCGGTGATCACCCCGGATGCGGTGCGGCGCACCATCGGCATGCTTGCCGATCCCGACGTCGGGACGGATTCGCCGTCACAGGTGTTGGGGCTCAACATCATTTCCCGGCGCGGTCGGACCATCCGGCCGAAGACGCTGAACCAGAAGCGGTACGTCGACGGCATCGACCAGCACACCATCGTGTTCGGGATCGGCCCGGCCGGCACCGGCAAGACCTACCTGGCGATGGCCAAGGCCGTGCAGGCGCTGCAGGCCAAGCAGGTCACCAGGATCATCCTCACCAGGCCGGCCGTCGAGGCGGGTGAGCGGTTGGGATTCCTGCCGGGGACGCTGTCGGACAAGATCGATCCCTACCTTCGCCCGCTGTACGACGCCCTGCACGACATGCTCGACCCGGAGTCGATCCCGCGGCTGATGGCCGCCGGCACCATCGAGGTGGCGCCGCTGGCGTACATGCGCGGCCGCACCCTCAACGACGCGTTCATCATTCTCGACGAGGCGCAGAACACCACGCCGGAACAGATGAAGATGTTCCTGACCCGGCTGGGATTCGGTTCGAAGATCGTCGTCACCGGTGACGTCACGCAGGTCGACCTGCCGGGCGGTCAGCGGTCCGGGCTGCAGGTGGTCCGGGAGATCCTCGGTGACGTCGACGACGTGCTGTTCTCCGTGCTGACCTCGTCGGACGTCGTGCGGCACCGGCTCGTCGGCCGGATCGTCGATGCCTACGAGCGCTGGGACGCCGAGAACTCCGCTGCCGGTGTTCCGCACCCGGCCGCGGAGCGCCAGCAGCGTCGCTTCGGGCCGGCGGCCGGCGGGCATCATCGGGAGTCCGGTCGATGACCATCGAGGTCGCGAACGAGTCCGGCGTCGACGTCGACGAGATCGCGATCGTGGCGGTGGCCCGGTACGTGCTCGATCGGATGCGGATCAACGCGCTGGCCGAGCTGTCGGTCCTGCTGGTCGACGTCGACGCGATGACCGAGCTGCACGTGAAGTGGATGGACGAGCCGGGACCGACGGACGTCATGAGCTTCCCGATGGACGAGCTGGACACTGCGCGCCGCCCGGACGAGTCCGGACCCGGCCCGGCGCTGCTCGGCGATGTCGTGCTGTGCCCGGTGGTGGCCGCCACCCAGGCCGAACAGGCAGGCCATTCGCTGGACGACGAACTGCACCTGCTGACGGTGCACGGCGTCTTGCACCTGCTCGGCTACGACCATGCCGAACCCGCCGAGGAGCGGGAGATGTTCCGGTTGCAGAACGAACTGCTGGACACCTGGCGCGACCATCGCAGCGCGCTGGCGCGTCAGGAGCGGCTGGCCGCGGTCGATGCCGCCGTCCTCGACACGGTGGGGCTGGCCGAGGGGCCGGGCGAACCCGGCGCCGGCGTCCACGGGATGAGCTGACCGCGCCATGGACAGCATGGATGTGCTGTTGTTGGTGCTGGCCGCCGCCCTGGTGCCGATCGCCGGTGTGCTCGCCGCCGCGGACTCCGCGATCACCACGGTGTCGCCGGCCCGGGTGGAGGAGCTCGAACGCGAGGGTCGCCGTGGGGCGTCTTCGCTGCGCAAGATCACCGACGACCGGCCGAGGTACACGAACCTGCTGCTGCTGTTGCGGACCGCCGCGGAGATCACCGCGACCGTGATGGCGGCGAAGGTCGCGCTCAGCGTCATCGGTTTCCAGCTGTGGGTCGGCATCGCCCTGGTTGCCCTGGTCGTCGTCGTCACCTACGTCGCGATCGGCGTGCTGCCCAGAACCCTTGGCCGCCAGCATCCGTACAGCGTGGGGTTGGCGCTCGCCGGACCGACCCGGGCACTGGCCAAGGTGCTGTCCCCGGTGGCGTCCCTGCTGATCCTGATCGGCAACGCCATCACCCCCGGCCGCGGCTTCCGCGAGGGCCCGTTCTCCTCCGACGTCGAGCTGCGCGAGCTGGTCGACATGGCCGGCAGCAGCGGCGTTGTCGAGGAGACCGAGCGGGAGATGCTGCAGAGCGTCTTCGATCTCGATGACACGATCGTGCGCGAGGTGATGGTGCCGCGCACCGAGGTGGTGTGGATCGAGCGGGACAAGACGTTGCGGCAGGCGCTGCACCTGGCGACCAGGTCCGGATTCTCCCGGATCCCGGTGGTCGGCGAGGACGTCGACGATGTGCTGGGCGTGGTCTACATCAAAGACCTGATCGCCCGAGCGCTCTCGCTCGACCCCGGCGAGCGGGGCCCGATGCTGGGCGAGGTGATGCGGGCTCCGGTGTTCGTCCCGGAGTCCAAGAACGTCGGCGCGCTGCTGCGCGAGATGCAACGCGACCGCACCCACTTCGCAAACGTCGTCGACGAGTACGGCGGCACCGCAGGCATTGTCACGATCGAGGATCTGCTGGAGGAGATCGTCGGCGAGATCACCGACGAGTACGACGCCGACACCCCCGCCCGGATCGAACCTCTCGCCGACGGGCAGTACCGGATTTCCGCGCGGCTGTCGGTGGAGGATCTCGCCGAGTTGTTCGACGTCCAACTTCCCGACGAGGACGTCGACACGGTCGGCGGTCTGCTCGCCCAGCTGCTCGGCCGGGTCCCGCTGCCCGGGTCCGAGGCGACCGTCAACACGCTGCACCTGCTGGGCGAACCCGGGGTCGACCGGCGTGGTCGGCCGCGGGTGCAGACGCTGCTGGTTCGCAGGCTCACTCCGCAGGAGATCGGCCAGGAGGCAGCGGACGAGGCAACCCAGCGGGAAATCGATCGGGCGGACCGTGTGGAACGGGCGGAACGCGCGGAGCAGGCTGAGCTCGCCGAGCGCCGGGAGAAGACCGGACGTGCCGACGCCGACAAGCGGGAGAAGGCACAGAAGGCGGACGCCGACAAGCGGGCGGCGAGGGCCGACAAGAGCAAGCAGGGACGGGCCGAGAAGCAGGCCGCCAAGCAGGCGCGGAAACGGGCCGAGGAGCTTGCACGGCAGCAGACGCACGCGCTGGCACGGAAGCCGGCCGACGAGCCCACCTTCGGGCGGATCGGGCAGCCGGCGGGAGCCGGGTCGGAGCCCGGGCCGGGCGGGGTGCCGGGGGCAGCCGCGCCCGTGGACGGTGTGGAGCGCTCGGTTGCCGACCGGGCCGAGGCTGTGGACAGGACGGAGGCTATGGACAAGACCGGCGCTGCCGACACGACCGGCGCCGTGGACAAGACCGGCGCTGCCAACAGGACCGGCGCTGCCAACAGGACCGGCGCCGTGGACAGGATCGGCGCTGTGGACAGGGGCGGTGCTTCACGGGCCGGGACCTCGGCCGGCCAAGACCCTCCGGCCGCGCCGCAGCACGCCAATGGTGCGACGCACCGGCAGGTCCCGGTGTCGTCCGCGGAGGAGCGGGCGGTCGGCCGATGAGTGCGACCGCCGACGACGGCACGTCAGCGAGCGGCGCCGACCGGGCGCTGAGTGCGGAGGACGCCAAGCTCGTGGTGCTGGCCCGCGGCGCGCGGGCCCGCGCCGCTGCGGCCGAGGGCGCAGCCGTCCGGGACGAGGACGGACGCACCTACGCGGCGGCCACCGTGGCGCTGCCGTCCCTGCGGCTCACCGCGGCGCAGGCGGCCGTCGCGGCGGCGGTCGCGTCGGGTGCGCAGCAGCTGGAGGCGCTGGTCGTCGTCGGCAACGCGCCCGAACTCGATCCCGCCTCCCGGGCGGCGGCGGACGACATGGGCACCGTGGTCACGGTGTTGGCCGGTCCCGACGGCAGCATCACATCCCGGAGCGGGCGGTGAGCGCGGACACCCCCACCGGGATCGTCTCCCCGGTGCACCGCGCGGGGTTCGCCTGCTTCGTCGGGCGACCCAACGCCGGGAAGTCCACGCTGCTGAACGCCATGGTGGGCGAGAAGATCGCGATCACCTCGGACAAGCCGCAGACCACCCGGCGGGCGGTGCGCGGCATCCTGACCCGGCCGGACGCGCAGCTGGTCATCGTCGACACCCCGGGGTTGCACCGGCCGCGGACACTGCTCGGCGAGCGGCTCGGCGACCTGGTGCGCACGGTCTGGTCGGACGTCGACGTGGTCGGGTTCTGCATGCCCGCCGACGAGGCGGTCGGCCCGGGGGACCGGCGGATCGCCGCCGAGCTCAAGGAGCAGGCGGCCGGCACGCCGCTCATCGGCATCGTCACCAAGACCGACCGGGTGCCGCGGCACCGGATCGCCGAGCAACTCGTCGCCGTGGCGGCGCTCGCGGATTTCGCCGAGATCGTGCCGGTCTCGGCCGTCGCGGGGAGCCAGGTCGATCTGCTGGCCGACCTGCTGATCGCACGCCTGCCCGAGGGCGAACGGCTGTACCCGGACGCCGAGGTGACCGACGAACCCGTGGACACCCGCATCGCCGAACTGGTGCGGGAGGCGGCGCTGGACGGCGTCCGCGAGGAGTTGCCGCATTCGCTGGCCGCTCTGGTGACCGAGATCGTGACCGCTGATCCGGGTTCGTCGCAGGTGACCCGGGTGTTCGTGACGATCTTCGTCGAACGCGATTCGCAGAAGGCGATCGTGTTGGGACACAAGGGGTCCCGGCTGGCCGCCATCGGCAGGCGGGCCAGGTTGCAGATCGAGGCGCTGCTCGGCAAGCGGGTGTATCTGGACCTGCACATCGCGGTCGCGAAGGACTGGCAACGGGACCCCCGACAGTTGCGCAAACTGGGCTTCGATCTCTGACGCCTCGGTGCGGCGATATCGACCGATTCACACCGTTGCGGCAGGGGCGCGCCGGGTCGTCCGAATCACACAATTCGCCCCCCTGCCGGCGCGCGCTGTGACATCATCCTTGGTATGGGGAGACATGCCAGGGGGGCGTCCCGTTCGCATGTGCGGGTGGTTGCCGGTGCCGTTGCCGGCCTGGTGATCGCGGTTCTCGCGCTCGGGTCGTGGCTCGGCTCGCGCATTGATTCCGATGCGGATTCGGTCGCGGACGGGGGCAGGGTCACCGCTTCCGCAGTGGTGGTGTCGTCGCTGGCCTGCGTGTCCGGCTCGGGGCAAACCTTACTGGACGTGTTGACGCCCAACGGTTCCGGCCCTGGTGCCGCGACGGTCCGCGCGAACCTCGACGGCTGCGGATACCAGGAGGGGGAGCAACTGGCGGTGCAGTACCGCCCGGGCGAGCCGTCCAATGTCACGCTCGCCGATACCGATAGCGGCGCCGGTACCGGTTCGGGCGCGTTACTGCCATTGGGACTGACGGTGGCGGGCCTGCTCGCCGTCGGTGCCGCGTTGGCGGTGTACGCCGACGGTCGCGGCGCCCTGCGGCGCCGGCACGCCGCCGGTCCGGACGGTCGGCGGCTGACGAACGGCGACGACCAGCCGACCGATCCGGGGTCGCCGAGCGCCCCGGGAGAGCCGGCGGACGATGCGCCCACGTGGGAGGACGCCGTCGAGCGCGAAGATCCCGAGGACCTGTCGGCCGGGCACGATGGCCGATGGCGCCATCGTGCTCGCCGCGGGGCCCGGGCGAGAGTTGACGCCTCGATGACCGGCTGGGACTTCTTCGCCGAGGATGCCTTTCCGGCCGACCCGGAATCGACGCAGTTCCCGGACCACAACGGTCACGGACCGTTCACGGCCGCTCAGGCGCGGACGATGTCGCCCGTCGACACCGTCGCCGACCTGCCCCTCCGGGACGCCGGAACGGGCAGCGAAGCGGTGTCGGGCTCCGCGACGGTCGTTCCCCGGCTGGTGGACGACCGCCGGCGGCAGCGCGAGATCTCGAGCGTGAACCTGATCTTCCCGTCGTCATCGGAGCTCGCCGCGAGCCTGCACGACGAGTTGTTCACCCACCGCAGCGTGTCCGGCTGACCACGCCGGTCGGCGTGTGGGCAGCCCCGGCCCGGGCCGCGGTTAGGGTGGGGCGCGTGCCCACCGCCACGAGGCAGACCGCCCGCGCTTCCCGAACGACCGGTCGCATTCCCCGAGCCGACTATCCCGTCCAGCGCTTTCGGCTGGACAACGGCCTGCGGGTGGTGCTGGCCCCGGACACGGGTGCCGGCGTTGTCGGCGTTGCCGTGCACTATGACGTCGGATTCCGCTCGGAACCCCAGGGTCGCACCGGGTTTGCCCACCTGTTCGAACATCTGATGTTCCAGGGCAGCGAATCGCTGCCCAAGCTCGAACACTTCCGGTTGGTGCAATCCTCCGGCGGGGTGTTCAACGGCTCCACCCACACCGATTACACCGACTACTTCGAGGTCGTGCCCGCCGGCGCGCTGGAACGCGGCCTGTTCCTGGAGGCGGACCGGATGCGCGCGCCGAAGATCACCGCCGAGAACCTGACGAATCAGGTCGATGTCGTCAGTGAGGAGATCCGGCTCAATGTGCTGAATCGGCCGTACGGTGGGTTCCCGTGGATTCAGCTGCCGGCGATCATGTTCGACTCGTTCGCCAACTCCCACAACGGTTATGGTGATTTCGTCGATCTGCAGGCGGCGACGGTGGCCGATTGCGCGGAGTTCTTCGAGACGTACTACACACCGGACAATGCCGTGCTGACGGTCTGCGGCGACCTCGATGTGGACGCGGCGACCGAGCTGGTCAACCGGCATTTCGCCGACGTCCCGTACCGGCCGGCGCCCGTCCGGCCGTCTTTCCACGAGCCGTATCCGACCTCCGTCCGGGACGAGGAGGTGATCGACCAGCACGCACCGACCCCCGCGCTGGCGGTGGGCTGGCGGTTGCCCGACCCGGTGGCGGACCTGTCCGACTATCTGGCCTTCGTGGTGCTCGCCGGCATGCTCACCGAGGGCGAGTCATCCCGGCTGCAGAGCGCGGTGGTGGCGAAGGCGTCCCTGGCCACCGACATCTGGGCGACCCCGGGCCTGCTCGGCGGTCCGCTGGACTCCCGGGACCCGGACGTGTTCGTCCTCGGGGCGTTGCACCCGTCGGATGTGCCGGCGGCGGCGGTCATCGACGCCAGCGCCGAGCAGATCGCGCGGCTCGCCGCCGAGGGCCCGGACGAGGCCGAGATGCAGCGCGCGCGAGCACGTTTCGCGTCCTCGCTGTACCGCGACAACGACAGCATCGCCAGCCGCACCCGATCGCTGGGCGCACTGGAACTGCTGCACGGCAGGGCGGAGTTGCTCGGTGAACTGCCCGAGGTACTGAACGCCGTCACCGCCGAGCAGGTCGCCGACGCGGCCAGCTCGCTGGATCCGGAACGCTGCGCCGTCCTTCGCGTCGTCCCGGCGCAGACCCGATGATGGCCCCCCGCACCGCCGAGGAAATCGGCCGCACCGGGACCGGGCCGCGCCCGATCCCACCCATGACGCTCACCGGCCGAGTCCGCCCGCCGACGCTGCGGCGGGCGGAATCGGACTCCGGTCTCACCGTCGTCGCCGCCCGCAAGCCACGCAGCCCGCTGGTCGAAGTGCGGTTGCGGGTGCCCTTCGCCGGGACCACGCCCGTCCACGCGGCTCGGGCCGAAATGCTCGCCGCCACCATGCTTCTCGGCACGGGCTCCCGCGACCGGGAGGAGGTCGACGCCGAACTCGCGCTCGTCGGCGGCCACCTGGACGCCTCCGTCGATCCGCAGCGGTTGATGGTCACCGGGTCGGTGTTGTCCACCGGCCTGCCGGTGCTACTCGCGGTGCTCGCAGATTGCCTGACCGACGCGGCGTACCGGCGACCCGACGTGCTCGGCGAGCGGGACCGGCTGGTCGAGCATCTGGCCATCGCCGCCACTCAACCGTCCGCGGTTGCGCACCGGTTCCTGCAGCAGCGGCGCTTCGGCGAACACCCTGCTGCCTGGGACATGCCCGATCCGGAATTGGTCGCCGCGGTCGGACCGGCGGTGCTGCGCCGGCTGCACGAGCGCAGTCTCGTCCCACGCGGCTCGACGCTGGTGCTGGTCGGCGACATCAGCCCGGCCAGGGCGGTGGACGTGGCGGCGGAGGCCTTGGCCGGGTGGACCGATACAGGGACCGTTGCCCGCACCCTCAAGCCGCCGCCTGCCATCGTCGGCAGCGACCTGCTTGCCCACCACCGCGCGGGCGCCGTGCAGTCTCAGATCCGACTCTCCGGCCCCGCGGTGCCGCGCAGTGACCCCGCTTACCCGGCGTACCAGCTGGCGAATCTCGTATACGGCGGCTACTTCTCGTCCCGGTTGGTGGAGAACATCAGGGAGGACAAGGGCTACACCTACAGCGCCCGGTCGTCGCTGGAGTTCTGGCCGCAGACCGCCGCGGTGTCCGTCGCGTTCGACACCACGACCCCGTCCACCGCGCCCGCGCTGCTCGAGGCGAAGTACGAACTGGGCCGGATCAGCCTCGTCCCGCCGTCCGCGGACGAGATCGAATCGGCGCGGAACTACGCACTCGGCACCCTGGCCACCTCGCTGGCCACGCAGTCCGGATACGCCTCGACGCTGTCGATGCTGGCCGGCGCCGGACTGGACGAGAACTGGTTGCGTGAGTACCCGCTGAAGCTGGCCGCGGTGACCGCTGACGATGTCGCCGCCGCGGCCGCCGCCATGCTGGCGCCGGCCCGGTTCACCGGCGTCGTCGTCGGTGACATCGGTGTGCTGGAACCCCAGCTGCGCGGCCTGGGCGATGTGGAGTTCGCGTGAGCGCACCCCACCGGGTCCCCGCTCATGAAGGAACACCGGTAGCACCGTCCGCAGCGCCGGCGACCTTCCGGATCGCCACGCCGCTGCTGTCCCGCGGCACCGCCGACCGGTCGGAGGATCTGCGTGACGCCGACCGCACCGAACGGGAATGGCCGCGCGCGAGGGTACTCACCCTCGATGCCCGCGGCAGGGCTGCGATCGACACGTCAGCCGTCCGGTTGCACACGGTGGACGCACTCACCGTCGCGCCGCGCCCGCCGGCCGATGCGGTGCTGCTCGGGTCCGTCGACGGCATCGACCACTGGGCGGTCGCCGGCGATGTGCAGGACGGCGGTGGGCTCCGGGAATGGGGCGCCGTGCTGCCGGACGTCGACGCGGGACTCTTGACAACGGCGGCCGCGCTGCTCACCTGGCACGCTGCCGGTGGCTTCTGCCCCCGCTGCGGCGAGCCGAGCACGCCGACAACGGCCGGCTGGTCGCGGATCTGCCCCCGCGGACACCACGAGTTCCCGCGCACCGACCCCGCCGTCATCGTCCTGGTGCACGACGGCGAGGGGTCGATGGTGCTGGCCCGCCAACCGATCTGGCCGGCGGGACGGATGTCGGTGCTGGCCGGGTTCGTCGAGGCCGGAGAGTCGCTCGAGGGCACCGTGGTGCGGGAGGTGCTGGAGGAGGTCGGGTTGCACGTCACCGATGTCGGTTACCTCGGTTCGCAGCCGTGGCCGTTCCCCCGGTCGCTGATGATCGGTTTCGAGGCCCGCGCCGAACCCGGCGCTGCGCTGTTGCCACGGGACGGCGAGATCGAGGAGGCCCGGTGGTATCGGCGCGACCAGATCAGAGCCGCCTTGGCCGCCGAGGCGGCCGATCCCGGCAGCGGCGACAGATGGCTGGCCGCAGCAGGTTCTGTGGCCGGGGAGGGGGCGAGCGCGGTCATCTTACCGGGGCAGGTGTCGATCGCCCGGCGGATGGTGGAGGGCTGGGTGGCACAGCGGTAGCCAGGTCGTCGGCGGGTCGACGAGCAACCGGGGCCGCACTGTCCACAACAGGCGTTGCCGGAGCGGAACCGGCGTACACTTGTGCGAAAATGGCGCGGTGAAACAGGACGTGCTCGCCGGGCTGGACGACGGACAGCGGGCCGCCGTTCTCGCGCCACCTGGCCCGGTCTGCGTCCTGGCCGGTGCCGGGACGGGAAAGACGCGGACGATCACGCACCGCATCGCGCACCTGGTCGGTTCCGGAGCCCATGCGTCCTCGGAGGTGCTGGCCGTCACCTTCACCACCCGCGCCGCCGGCGAGATGCGGGTGCGGTTGCGCTCGCTCGGGGTGGGTGGGGTGCAGGCCCGCACATTCCACTCCGCCGCGCTGAAGCAGCTGCGGTACTTCTGGCCGCGGTCGGTCGGCGGCCAGCTGTGGCCGGTGCTGGAGCACAAGTTGCGGCTCGTCGCCATCGCCGCCCGGCGGGCGAACGCGGGCACAGACGCGGCCACACTGCGCGACCTGGCCGGCGAGATCGAATGGTCGAAGGCGTCACTCGCCGGACCGCAGGACTACCTGGCCGCCGTCGCGAAACATCAACGCGACACCCCGCTGCCGGCCGAGACCGTGGCCAAGGTGTTCGAGATCTACGAGTCGGTGAAACAGGACGCCGAGCAACTCGACTTCGACGACCTGCTGCTGCACACCTGCGCGGTCCTCGAGGACGACGAGGCCGTCGCACGCGAGTTCCGTTCCCGTTACAGGTCTTTCGTGGTCGACGAGTACCAGGACGTCACGCCGCTGCAGCAGCGAACACTCGACGCCTGGCTCGGCGGTCGCGACCAGGTGACCGTCGTCGGCGACGCGAACCAGACCATCTACTCGTTCGCCGGCGCATCGCCGGGCTACCTGCTCGGCTTCGAACGGCGTTTCCCGCACGCGACCGTCGTCCGGCTGGAACGGGACTACCGGTCGACACCGCAGGTGGTGTCGCTGGCGAACCGGGTGATCGCCGGCTCCAGCGGTATCGCCTCCCGTTACCGGCTGCGGCT
This sequence comes from uncultured Actinomycetota bacterium, assembly GCA_963785455.1. Lineage (GTDB taxonomy): Bacteria > Actinomycetota > Actinomycetes > Mycobacteriales > Nakamurellaceae > Nakamurella. Next base: position 365,239 of record CAWAVL010000016.1, on the reverse strand, counting down.
CACCGCCGCGTTACCGGACGGGCCCGAGGTCACCTTCACCGAGCACCCCGACGAGCACACCGAGGCCAGCGCGGTGGCCGCCGCGGCGTCGGCGCTGGTCGAAGGCGGCATGCCGGCCTCGTCCATCGCCGTGCTCTACCGGATCAACGCTCAGTCCGAGGTCTACGAGTCGGCCCTCACCGAGCACAACGTGCCGTACCTGGTGCGCGGCGGGGAACGGTTCTTCGCCCGGGCCGAGGTGCGGCAGGCGATGGCGCTGCTGCGCAACGCGGCGCGCACCATGGCCGAATCCCGTCCCGATGACGGCGGCTCCGACGGATCGGGTGCCCCATTGGTACCGACGGTCCGCGGATTGCTCGGCACCATCGGGCTCAGCGACGAACCGCCGCCGGCCGGTGCGCTGCGCGACCGGTGGGACTCGCTGACCGCGATCGTCACTGTCGCCGAGGAGCTGACCGACGCCGTCCCCACCGCGACGGTCGGGGCCCTGTCCGCCGAGCTGGATCAGCGCGCGGAGGCTCAGCACGCGCCCACCGTGGAGGGGGTGACGCTCGCGTCCCTGCACGCGGCGAAGGGCCTGGAGTGGGACGCGGTGTTCCTCGTCGGCCTGACGGACGGCACGCTGCCGATCCAGCACGCCGAGACGCCCGAGGAGATCGAGGAGGAACGCCGGCTGTTCTACGTCGGCGTCACCCGGGCCCGCACCAGGCTGGCCGTGTCGTGGGCGCTGTCCCGTACCCAGGGCGGGCGCCGGACTCGGCGACGCAGCCGGTTTCTCACCGGCATCGCCCCCGACTCGGCGATCCCCTCCGGCTCTGCCGCACGGAGCAATGGTCCCGGGCGCTGCCGGCGGTGCGGCGGCCGGTTGCTGACACCGGCGCAGGTGAAGGTGGGCCGGTGCGCATCGTGCCCGTCGTCCGCCGACCCGGAGTTGGTGGACGCGCTGCGCACCTGGCGCAAGACCCGCTCCAGCGAGGCCTCGGTGCCGGCGTTCGTGGTGTTCTCCGACGCGACCCTGCTGGCCATCGCCGAACGGCGGCCCACCGATGACGCGGCACTGCTGTCCATTCCTGGGATCGGCAGGGCCAAGCTCGACGCCTACGGCAAGGACGTCCTGGGCATCGTCAGCGCGACCCGCTGACCCCGGCCGGCGGCTGGTCCCGGCCGCGGCACGGCGGTTCCGCTCGGTTCCGTGAAGATCGTTGCGTCGGAAAGTTTCTGGCCGGATGCCTTACGGGCCCGGGCCACGATCGCCGCAGAAGCAACGCCGAAAACTTCTTCAACTTTCTCGGTTAATTCAGTTGCGCCGCATCACCGCGCCGCCCTAATGTCTTCCTCGGTTGGTGCGTGATCAGCGGCAGGTGAGCCGTGGCGCAGCGGCAGAAGTGATCAAGCAAGATCCACATGGGCGCAGCGAAAATTCGCCGCGCAACCTCTCCGCAAGGGCGGAGACGGCGGACGCAAGGGAGGTGCCGAATGTCCAATCTGGTGAACACCAGCGGTTGGGTCGGCACCGGCGTCGCGTCGATGGCGCGGTTCGAGGCCTTTCCCACCGTGATGGCGCGACCGCGCGCGGGGCAGCTCGCTGTCTTCGGCGTCGGCATCGCCGACCAGCGGTACGGAGTGCGGCACCTGGCTTGATCGCCAGGCTCACGTTCGCCTCCGGCCGCGGTTCGTCCTCCTCGACGAATTCGCGGCCGTTTCGTATCTGCTGCACCGTCACCGGACTCTGACCCCCATGCGGGACCGATCCAGCTTCTGTTCACCATCCATTCCTCTCACGGAGAAGGACCCCCCGTGATGCAGCTCCTCGAATTACCCGAGACCTCCTTCATCGACGACCTGCCCTGCCACACCGGTGACCCGGACCTGTTCTTCGCCGAACGGCCCGACGAGCTGGAACGGGCCAAGGCCCTGTGTGTCGAGTGCCCGATCCGTCAGCAGTGCCTCGAAGCCGCCCTCGAACGGGCGGAACCGTGGGGCGTCTGGGGCGGTGAGATCTTCGACCACGGCGTCGTGATCGCCCGCAAGCGTCCGCGCGGACGTCCCCGGAAGATCGCGGCATGACCGGTACCCGGCTCACCCGAGTACCGCGACGACACGTCATCCGGCGAACGGTCACCGGCTCGCAGCGGCACGGTGAAGCAGCGCCGCAGCCGGTCGGGACGACTGTGCTGTACCGGCCAGCACGACGAAACACCAACATCCGCAACGCTTCTGCGCGACCGTCAACCGCCGCGCAGCTTCCCCGGAGGAAAGACATGAGTTCCCTGATCGAAGATCTGGCTCGCGACCGAATGCGCGAGATCCAGCGGGACACCGAGCGCGCTCGTCAGGTGCGGCGCGCGCGTTCGGCTCGGCGGACGGCCCGTCTGCTGCACCGCTGAGCCGACGGCAACTGCCTGCCGGACCAGCCGTCCCGGTGTCCCCGGCCGTCCACCGAACAGCATCGACCCCCGCTTTGCCACCGGCAGGCGGGGGTCGACCTGGTTCGGCGGGTTAAGGTGCCGGCATGCCCGACGCCGAAGCGGCCGCCGGTTGTTCGCTGTGCGGAACGGTCGCCGCCCCGCCGCCGATCACCTGGATGCGTGAGGTCGATCCGCGGCGAGGCGCGGTCTGGGTCTGCGACCGATGCGCGCGGGAGAACCTGCGCGGCATCGAATCGCGGTTGGACCGCGAGTGGTGGTGACCGGCGGGGCTTTCAGCCCTCATTGAACCCGGGCAGGTAGCGATCGACAATCTCCAGGAATGGCGCGTGGGCATCCAACTGGCACAGCACCCCGATGGATCCGAAGGTGACCCGGTGGATCAACAGGTAGGCGGGCGGCAGGTTGAGCCGCCGCGCGATCTTCGACTCGTCGCTGGAGAAATCCGACATCCGCGCGGCCTGGGCCTGCATCCAGTTGCGGGTGAAGTGAAATGTCTCGTGCCGTAACGGTTCGACGAACGGGACCAGGTAGTCCATCAGGGCATGCGGATCGGGGTGGTAGTCGGCGGCGACGAAACCTTCCTGCCGCAGCGCCGCCAGCACACCGTCGGCGTCCCTTTCCAGGGCGCGCCGGGTGACCCGCCCGATGATCGGCGGAGCGCCCTCGGGAAGCCTTGCCACCGAACCGAAGTCGATGACCGCGAGCCGGCCGTCGGGGGTCAGCATGTAATTGCCCGGGTGCGGGTCGGCGTGCAGCAGACCGACCCGTTGCGGGGCGGCGAAATGCAGTTCGGTCAGCAGCGCTCCCGCGCGGTCGCGGTGCTCGGCGGTGCCGCCCGAGATGATCCGGCTGAGCGAGGTGCCGTCCACCCATTCCGACACGATCACCTTGGGTGCGCTCGCGACGACCCGCGGCACGGCGAAATGCTCGTCCCCGGCGTAGGCGGCGGCGAACGCCCGCTGGTTGTCCGCCTCCTGCGAATAGTCGAGCTCCTCGAGGATCCGGTCGCGCAACTCGGCCAGCAGCGGCCGGATCTGCAATCCGGGAATGACGACCCCGATCAGCGGGGACACCCGGAACAACTGGTCCAGATCCGCGCGCAGGGCGGCGTCGGCGCCCGGGTACTGCAGCTTCACGGCGACCTCGCGGCCGTCACGCCATGTCGCCCGGTGCACCTGACCGATGCTCGCGGCAGCGGCCGCGCGGTCGTCGAACTCCTGGAACCGTGACGACCAACCGGTGCCGAACTGCTGCGCCATCAACCGGTGCACCGTTGCGGGCGGCATCGGCGGCGCCGCATTCTGCAGCTTGGTCAGTGCCTCCCGATACGGAGCGGCATACTCGTCCGGGATCGCCGCCTCGTACACGCTCAGCGCCTGGCCGAACTTCATCGCGCCGCCCTTGAGGGTGCCGAGTACCTCGAAGACCTGTTCGGCGGTGCGGCGCTGGAGTTCGGTGGAGATCTCGTCCTTGTCCCGGCCGGCGAGTCGTTGCCCGAGGCCGAGGGTGGCGCGACCGGCGGCCGACAGCGGGAGGCTGGCCAGCCGAGCAGTTCTGCCCAGGGCGCCTCGGGGAATGTCGGCCACCGGACCATTGTGACCCAGAGGTGGCTCGGGCGGGCTCCAATTGACCGAGCCGCGCCCGGCCGGCACCTGATCGGGCGTCGCGCCACCCGTCGAGGCTGTGGTGAGGCGCGATGCGGTCGGTCCGCGGCGCAGTGATCGCCCAGCCGGACGTGGTTTCTGGCAACCCTGCCCGCGTTCACCGTGGCAGGTCCTGCCGGTCCCTCAGCGCGGTTGCACTCCGGCATGCGGCTGGTTCTGCTGCACCTCACGCCGTTCGCACGTCAACTCCCCGGCGCCGGGCGGCACCCGCACTCCGGGTGCACGGGCCAGGTCCGGCGGCGCGGCCCGGTCCCGCCCGCCCGCCACTCCAGCGTCCCGTCGACCGTGTGTGGTTGCCGCACACCATCGATGTGCTCGAGCACCTCGGTGACGGCCAGACAGACGGCGGCCGCGGTGAGCGCTGCTGAAGTTCCGCCCGGGGTGGTGCTCATCTGGCCGGCCACCGCGGGCCATTGCGGGTCGGCGTCGGTGCGGTGACGGTGCACGCACGACAGGCACGCGGATCGGCCGGGCAGCACGAACGGCCCGACCACCACCCGGACCGGGCCGCTGGCCACCGAAAGATGCGGGACCCCCGAACGGCTGTACCCGGCTGCGATGCCGAGATCCGGAACGACTCCACCGGTGAGGACGACGGCGGTGGGCTGCTGATGGGCCGCTGGGGTGTGCAGCCGGACCGCGGGAAACCGGGACCGGAGCTCGGCCCACCGGTTACTCGCCGATGCCGATGCCGATGCCGATGCCGATGCCGATGGTTGCTGCCGCTGCCGGGCCTGCGCGCAGCCACGGCAATCTCGGCGCGGTGTCGTGATGCAGATGCCCGACGCCGGCGGCAGCCAGTTGCGCCCCGACCGCCACCGCAACCTCGTCACTGCCCCGGACGACGACCAGTGCGTCGTCCCGGGCCTGCAGGATCCGAGCCGCCGCCGCGTGCCCGTACCGGTGGGTCAGCCCGGCTCGCTCCTCGCGGAGGTGGGACCCGACCGTCACGGGCGACCCGACATGGCCCCGCTCGCTGACCGGCAGCAGCAAGCCTGCGGCGAGCAGCTGCTCCAACAGCCCGATCCACCGTGCGTCGTTGTCCGGCTGCCGATGCTCCCGCAGCACCTCGGCGGCCGTCCGCAGGCCGTTCAGCCCGTCCAGAACCGCCGCCGTGCGCGCCGGCGCATTACGGACGACGACCGTGCGCGGCGGATCGGTCCCGATCTGGACGCAGTCCCGGTCTCGCTCGATGACGGCGGTACCGAAGGGCAACGCATAGCGCGCGTCCAGATCGACGTCGATCGGTGCCGTCCCCGGGTGCAGCGGTGCGTGCAGCGGTGGGTGCCGGCGGCCACCCGGGCCACCGGCTGCCGGCCCGGGGGGCCGTACCGGCCGCTGCCGCGCCGGGCCGGCCGCCTCGACCGGAGCACCGCCTGGCTCTGTCGGATCGGTGGAAGGCGCTGCAATGGCCGCGTCCTGGCCGCCCGCGCCGCCGTCGGGTTGGCCGGCGGCAAACCCTGCCACGTCCTGCTGCACTGCCACGTCCTGCTGGATTGCCACGTCCTGCTGCATTGCCACGCTCATCACCCCGGCACAGGGTGCAACAGCGGGCGGGCCTGGGGGAGTGGTTGTCCACAGCGACGGACTCGGTCGGGGACGGCTGAGCCGCTGCCCGTCTGTCACACGCTCACAGAGCGGCGTCCGTCAGGCAGCGGTGTGCTCGAGCAGCGGAACCGGGGGCGCGGGTATCGGACAGCGCATCGACGGGTGCGATCCGGCGGGCCGCCGACAGTCCGGGAGCCGAGCGCCGCCCGGGTACGCCCGAGCGGTGCGTCCGACATGATTCGACCGGTGCGCCACCGCGGCCGCCGGTAAGCCGACCGGCCGACGCCGGTTCGAAACGTGATCAGGCCTTGCCGAGGATCCGGTTCATCTTGGTGCCGCAGACCGGACAGATGCCCTTGGCCATCCGCCGACCATTGGTCTCCGCGACCTCACCTTCGAAATCGCGCTTCTCCTTGCACTTGACGCAGTAGCCGTTGTAGGTCTCGGCCATTTGGCCTTCCTTTCATCGGGGAGTCCACGTGCGAGTTGCACGACGGACGCCTGAGTTCACAGCCCGTAGCCAGTGATCCTTCCAACGGACCGGCGCTCACCGTACCCGTCGCTGAGCGTGAATATCGGCATCCTGCCCTCGGCGGTCACGGAAATGTTCGCCTGGGCGATTCGCCACGGCTTCCGTCCCGGCCGGTGGATGGGCAGCGTCCCGGGCCGAGCGGTGGCTGGCAAACTGGCCCGATGGTCTACCTCGCAGCCGCCGATCGTTACGAATCCATGCCCTACCGCCGGGTCGGTCGCAGTGGCCTGCACCTGCCGGCGGTGTCGCTGGGGCTCTGGCAGAACTTCGGTGACGTGGACCCGCTCGACCGTCAACGGGCCGTGCTGCGCCGGGCGTTCGACCTCGGCGTCACCCACTTCGACCTCGCCAACAACTACGGGCCGCCCTACGGCTCGGCCGAGACGAACTTCGGCAGGCTGATGGCCGAGGATTTCAGGCCCCACCGCGACGAGCTCGTCATCTCCACCAAGGCCGGTTACGACATGTGGCCCGGACCGTACGGCGATCGCGGATCGCGCAAGTACCTGCTCGCGTCGTTGGACGCCTCGCTGCACCGGATGGGACTGGACTATGTCGACGTCTTCTATTCGCACCGCGCGGACCCGGACACGCCGCTCGAGGAGACGATGGGCGCCCTGCACACCGCGGTCGTGTCCGGCCGCGCGCTGTACGCGGGCATCTCGTCCTACTCGCCGGAGCGGACCGAGCGCGCCGCCGCGATCCTGCAGGAGATGGGCACGCCGCTGCTGATCCACCAGCCGTCGTACTCGATGCTCAACCGCTGGATCGAGGACGGCCTGCTGGACACCGTGGGCACGCTCGGCGTCGGTTGCATCGCGTTCTCCCCGCTCGCGCAGGGCATGCTCACCGACCGGTATCTCAACGGCATCCCGGCCGACTCCCGGGCGTCCCGCGGCGGTTCACTGTCCACCGACCTGCTGACCGACGAGGCATTGGAGCACATCAGGGCGCTCAACGAGATCGCGCGGGCCCGCGGGCAGTCCCTGGCGCAGATGGCCCTGGCCTGGGCGCTACGCGATGCCCGGGTGACGTCGGTGCTGATCGGTGCCTCGTCGGTGGGTCAGCTGGAGAACAACGTCGCAGCCATCGACAACCTGACGTTCACGCCCGACGAGCTCTCGGCGATCGAGTCACATGCCGTGGACTCCGGCATCAACCTGTGGAGCCCGTCCAGCGCCGTCTGAGCAACCCGACGCCGCCGCCTCGACAACAACCGCCCGCCACCGCCGCATCGATCATGGTGCTCTGAGCACCCGACACGGCGGTGACCCGCGGAGAAGGGCGGAAACAGACCCGCGGGCCGCAGCCGTCCCCTGACGTGAGGTCCGAGCGCGCGCAGGGAAATCAGACGCAGAGGAATCAGACGGGGCGCGGCGCCGAGCCACCGTCCGGGTCGTCGTCGGAATCGGACCGCGGCTTCGAGCCCGGCCCGTCGGGTGCGGAGGGACCGCCGGGGCTGTCGTCCGGCGCAGTCCCGTTGTCCTGAAGCAGTTCGGCTTCCAGATCCTCCAGGCCGGCCAGCAGATCGGTGAACTGCTTGTCCCGGTCGAGGAAACCTGCCGGATCGTCCAGGTCCGCTGACGACGGCAGCAGGTCGGGATGCGCCCACAGCGCGTCCCGGCCCTCGATGCCCCTCGACGTGGTGACGTCACGCCAGAGGTCCGCGGCGACCCGCAGCCGTCGGGGCCGCAGTTCCAGGCCGATCAGCGTCGCAAAGGTCTGCTCCGCGGGTCCACCGGTCGCCCGGCGCCGGCGCAGGGTCTCCCGCAGCGCCCCCGCACCCGGCAGCCGGTTGCCGACCGCTTCGGCAACCACGGTGTCCACCCAGCCCTCGACCAGGGCGAGCAGCGTCTCGAGCTGCGCCATCGCGGCTTCCTGGCCGGGCGTGATCTTCGGCTCGAACATGCCCTGACCGAGCGCGGCCTCGATGCTGGAGGGGTCGGACGGATCCAGCGACGACGCGAGCTGCTCGACCGCGGAGAAGTCGACGGAGATGGCCTGGGCGTAGGAGGTGATCAGCGAGATGATCCGGTCCCGCAGCCACGGTGTGCCGGCGTAGAGCCGATGGTGAGCTGCTTCCCGCACCGCCAGGTACAGGCGGACCTGGTCCTCGGGCAGGTCGAGCCCGGACCCGAACTCTGCGATGGACCGGGGCATCAACGCGGCGGTGCCGTCCGGCCCGAGCGGCAACCCCACGTCGGTGGACGTCAGCACCTCAGGCGCCAGTTGCGCCAGTCCCTGTCCGATTTGCGAGCCGAACGCCATGCCCCCCATCGACCCCATCATGGCCAGCAGGGGGCCGGCCTGGGCCTTGGCCTGATCCGGCAACCCGTCGATCCATGCCTTGGACACCTGCTCGGCGATGGGCGAGCACAGTTTCTCCCACATCGGCATCGTCGCGTCGATCCACTGACGCGGCGTCCATGCGGTGATGGTGCGGGCCCCGGCGGGCAGCGAGGTGGCCCCGTCGAGCCAGACCTCGGCCAGCTTCACGGCCTCGACGACCTTGGCCACGTCGATGGACGAGGCAGGGTGCGACGCCGGGAGCTGCGAGGTGGCCAGCTGCCGTGCGAGCTCGTAGTTGACCGGGCCGGTCTGCGTCCCGGACGCGCCCGCCTGGGACATCATCTGGCCCAGCTGGGAGAGCATCGAGCCAAGTTGGTTGAGGTCGAAACCGCCTGGCACCGGTCCCTGACCGCCCTTGCCCTCAGGGTCGTCGTCACCTGGAGGGGAGAAGCCGAACGGCAGATTCGTCATAGGGTCACGGTACTGAACAACGCCCCTCCCAGGCACTCCGCGGTGGGCTGATCGCCGTGGGCGAACGGGTTCACAGCACTCGCACGGGTGCTCGCGGCGGAATTCCGAGGTCGGCACCGAATACCCTCGGGACCCATGTCCTGGTTCTCACGGATGACGCTGCGCGCGCGCACCGTTCTGGTCGGGTCGTCGGTGACCGCGGTGCTGGTCGTCGCGGCCGCCGTCGTCCCCGTTCCGTACGTCGCAGTGGGGCCGGGCGTCACCTACAACACGCTCGGATCGGTGGACGGCACCGAGGTCATCACCTTCAGCGGCCCGGACATCCCCGCGTCGGCCACCCGCGATCAGGGCGACGGGCACCTGAACATGACGACCGTCTCGATCACCGACCACATTGCGCTGTTCCAAGCCCTCGGGCTGTGGGCCACCGGTCGCTATGCGCTCGCGCCGCGGGAGGAGTACTACCCGCCGGACAAAACCGTCGACGAGGTGAAACAACGAGACGCGCGGGACTTCCGGGATTCGCAGTCGGCGGCCGAGATCGCCTCCCTGCGGTACCTGAACTACCCCGACGTCACCTATGTCGGCGAGGTCCCCAACGGATCACCCAGCGACGGTGTCCTGGAGCCGCAGGACCGGATCATCGCCCTGGACGGGGCCAAGGTGACCGACTTCCCGTCATTGCAGGCGGCGCTGAAGACCACGACGCCCGGCCAGGTGGTGGCGGTGAAAGTCCTGCGGAACCAGGAGGAGATCACCGAAAAGGTGACCCTCGGCAGCAACCCGGAGGTCGGCAAGCAGGGCTTCCTGGGCATCGGCGCGGTCGAACGGCCGATCGCGCCGTTCACCACATCGATTGCGCTGGAACGGATCGGCGGCCCGTCCGCGGGCCTGATGTTCACCCTGGGGATCATCGACAAACTGACCGACGAGGACCTGACCGGCGGCCGGTTCATCGCCGGCACCGGAACCATGGATCCGGACGGCCGTGTCGGCCCGATCGGCAGTGTGCTGCTGAAACTGGTCACCGCTCGGGAGGCGGGCGCGACGGTCTTCCTGGTTCCCGCCGACAACTGCGCGGAGGCAGTCACGCAGGTGCCGGACGGCCTGCAACTGGTCAAGGTGTCGACCGTCGATGACGCGATGGCGGCGCTCAAGACGCTCGGGGAAGGCGGCACACCGCCGGGCTGCTGAGGCGGTTACCGGGCTGACCCGCACGCGGTGCTGAGGTCCGCGCCTGCCATTCGGCCATGATCGGCGCCGACCGGAGAGCTGGCCGGTCAGTCCTCGAACGTCAGGTGCAGGGTCGCCAGCAGGTTGGGCGCCAGGTCGCCGCCGCGGAGTGGGGCGTCATCGTGCTCCCCGCGCAACCGCATCAGGCATGCGCCGCCCGTGGCGTCCCGCAGCACCCCGGCGACCAGCCTGGCCTCGGCGCGGTCCGGGTGGGTGGCGGCCACCTCGGCGGCGGCGGTCGGGTCGTCGGGCAGATCGTCACCGACAGCGGGCGGTAGCACGACGATCTCCTGAACCAGCACGCAGCCGGCGACCTCCGCGGGCCAGGAAATCTGTGCGAGCGCCTCGGACAGTTCGCCGGCCGGTAGCGACTCCTGGGCGATCGGCGTGTACACCGTTGCGCCGAGCGACGGGGCCAGGTCCGGCTGGGCAACCCGGAGCTCCTCGGTGGCGACCAGTGCGAACAGTTGCGGGGGAGCGTCCCACCCGGCGGACGCCGCGAACTCCTCGACCTCGGCCACCGCCACCGCAAGATCGGGATCTTCCCACCAGTCCGGCGTGCTCACACCGATGATCTTCGCACGCGGCTCACAGCGGTTCCGCTCCCGCGTTTGCTGGACTGTCGCCGGCGGCGCCGCGCGGGGCGGTCGGTCGCGGTGGACGGACAACAATCGCGTTGCGACCCGATCCGACCGCCGGGGAACCTCCCGGCGATGCCTACAGTTGAGGTGGCGGGGCCCGGCGTTCGCCGGGTTTCCAACGGGCGCAGTCCCGAGCATCACGCCCGCGTGCAGTGCAGAGAAGTGTCGACCCAAGGAGTTCACCCGTGGCCATGCGGCCCCCCGTTGGTTTGCCCACCATGTCGCGCCGTGCCAAGCGGGTACTCATCGCGCTGGTCTCCCTCGCAGTGCTGGCGATCCTGTGGTTCCAGTTCGTCGGCATCTACGTCGACTGGCTCTGGTACGGCGAGGTCGGTTATCGCGAGGTGTTCACCACGCAGGCCATCAGCCGGATCATCCTGTTCCTGATCGCCGGCATCCTCGGCGGCGGCCTGGTGTGGGCTTCGCTCTACATCGCCTACCGGTCCAGGCCGGTGTTCGTGCCGACCAACGAGATCGACCCGCTGGCGCCCTACCGGACCATCGTCAGCACCCGGCCGAAGCTGTTCCTGTTCGGGATCTCCGGCCTGGTGGCACTGATCTGCGGGCTGTCCGCGCAATCGAACTGGGCCACCGTGCAGCTGTGGCTCAACGGCGGTGATTTCGGCACCGCCGACCCGCAGTTCGGCAACGACGTCGGCTTCTACGTCTTCACCCTGCCGTTGATCCAGATGGTGCTGAGCTGGCTGTTCGTCATCATCGCCATCTGCTTCATCTGTGTCGCCGTCGTGCAATACCTGTTCGGCGGCGTCCGGCTCAGCGGCCCCGGGCGGCGCATCACCCCGCAGGCGACCCTGCAGCTGTCCCTGCTGGTGGCGGCGTTCGTGCTGCTCAAGGCGGTGCAGTACTGGTACGACCGGTACGAGCTGCTGTTCTCCAACCGCGGCGGGACCTTCACCGGTGCCTCGTACACCGACATCAACGCGGTCCTGCCGGCGAAGCTGATCCTGATGCTCATCGCGGCGATCTGTGCCATCGGCTTCGTCGTCGGCGCCTTCACCCGCTCGATCAAGTTGCCCGCCATCGCGCTCGGACTGCTGGTCCTGTCCAGCGTGCTGATCGGCGGCGTATGGCCGCTCGTGCTGCAACAGGTGGTCGTCAATCCCAACGGCATCAACCGGGAGCCGGAGTACATCGCCCGCAACATCGAGGCCACCCGCACCGCGTACCAGATCCGCGACGACCAGATCAATTACGTCGACTACCCCGCCGTGCTGGCGGGCGATCCCCGGGACATCATCAGCGACACCGACACTCTGCCGAACGCCCGGCTGCTGGACCCCAACGTGCTGTCGCCGACCTTCACCCAGCAGCAGCAACTCCGCAACTTTTACGGCTTCCCGGACCAGTTGGCAATGGACCGGTACATGGTCAACGGCAAGACACAGGATTACGTGGTCGCGGCGCGTGAGCTCAACGCCGAAGGCCTCAACGATGCACAGAAGAACTGGATCAACGAGCACATGGTGTTCACCCACGGCGACGGCTTCGTGGCCGCGCCCGCCAACAAGGTGAACAACGGGTACCCGGATTACAACGTCTCGGACATCGCCAGCATCGGTCAGCCGAACAACCCGATCCCGGTGCAGCAACCGCGCACCTACTACGGCCAGCTGACCACCGATTACGCGATCGTCGGCGCTGCGGAGGGCGGCGTCGCCCGCGAGTACGACACCGAGACGACGCGCTACACCTACACCGGCCAGGGCGGTGTCCCGGTCGGCAACCTGTTCCAGCGCGCCGTCTTTGCCACCGAGTACGGCGAGGCCAACTTCCTGTTCTCCTCGGAGATCAACGCCGAGTCCAAGATCATGTATTACCGCGATCCGCTGACCCGGGTGCAGAAGGCCGCACCGTTCCTCACCACCGACACCAAGGCCTACCCGGCCGTGGTCGACGGACGGATCGTGTGGATCGTCGATGCCTACACGACCGCGCAGAACTACCCCTACGCGCAGAACGTGACGCTGTCCGACGCCACCAACAACTCGTTGGCGGCCCGCAGCGGAACCGGTCAGGCCAATACGCAGGTGTCGTACATCCGCAACTCGGTGAAGGCGACCGTCGATGCCTATGACGGCACCGTGACGCTGTACGAGGTCAAGTCCCTCGACGGCAAGGACGACCCCGTGCTCAAGGCCTGGGAGGGCGTGTTCCCCGGACTGGTCAAGCCGGCCAGCGACGTTTCACCCGACCTGCAGGCGCACTTCCGTTACCCGCAGGACCTGTTCGAGGTGCAGCGGTCGCTGCTGGTTCGCTACCACGTGGACGACCCGGTCGACTTCTTCCAGAGCTCCGGTTTCTGGCGGGTGCCGAACGACCCCACGGTGAGCGAGGCCATCCAGGCTCCGCAACCGCCGTACTACCTGCAGGTCAAGCTCCCCGGTTCGGACAAGCCGGAGTTCGAACTGACCAGCGTGTTGACCGGCTTCCAGCGGGAATTCATGAGCGCCTATGTGGCGGCGTCCTCCGACCCGGACAACTACGGCAAGCTGACCGTCCTGCGGCTGCCGACGTCCACACAGACGCCCGGTCCCACGCAGGTACAGCAGCTGTTCCGGACGACGCAGGAGGTCAGTAGTCTCGTCACGCTGTCCACGCAACAGGGCGGCGCCCGGGTGATCTTCGGCAACCTGCTGACCCTGCCGGTCAATGACGGCCTGCTTTACGTCGAGCCGTTCTACATCCAGGGGCAGGCGTCGACGACGTCCTTCCCGCAGCTGAACCGGGTGCTGGTCTGGTACGCCGGCCGGGTGGGTGTCGGCAGCACGCTGGAGCAGGCGTTGACGCAGGCGGCCGAGACCGCCCCCGTCGCGGCGCCGACCGATGGGAGCGACCCTGGCACGCCGCAACCGACGACCCCGGCGCAGTCAGGTGCCACATCGCCGACCACCAGCGCACAGGCCCCCCCGGTCGATCTTGCAGCGGCGCTGACCGCGATGGACAGCGCCGCATCGAACCTGGACGCTGCGAAGGCCTCCGGTGATCTCGGAAAGATCGGCACGGCAACGCAGCAACTCGAAGACGCGGTCAACAACTACTTGACGCTGGCCAACCAGGCGAACTCGACGAACAACAGCGCGAGCCTGGCGCCGCCGCCGCCGTCCGGCAGCGGCGGCTAGGCTGCCGGTCGACCCGAATCGGGGGTGACGGCTTCTCGTTGGGCTGTCGTTCTTGTCACATCCGTTGTGGCAGAACCGATTTGGTCGTGGTGACACCGCTTGTTACAGTGGTGTCACCACAACGACGCGGGGTGGAGCAGCTCGGTAGCTCGCTGGGCTCATAACCCAGAGGTCGCAGGTTCGAATCCTGCCCCCGCTACAAATGCGATGTCTCAGGACATTGGCCTCGGCCGGACCCACACTTGTGGGTCCGGCTGTCGTTGTTTTCGGGGTGGTTCGTGGGCCCGGGTGTCGGACGCGAGCCTCGAACTGCAGCGCACTGGCCTTAATGACGCCGACCGGGGCTGGGAGCGGCCGGGTTGAACTCCGGGCGGGTCCGACCCGCGCCTACCGCGCGGTCCGGTCATGGTTGCCGACGATCGTGTTGCGCAGCACGCCCAGCCGTTCCACCTCGACCTCGACGACGTCACATGGTTGCAGCAGCCACGGTGGAGTGCGCGCGTAGCCGACCCCGGAAGGGGTGCCGGTGGCCAACAGGTCGCCGGGCTCGAGGGTGAAGGTGCGTGAGATGAGCGCCAGGGTGTCACCGACCGCGTAGACCATCCGGTCGGTGTTGCTGTCCTGAACGGTGGTGCCCGTTGACCCGGGTGCGCACCCGCAGGCCGTCCCGCAGGTCCCCGACCTCGCTTCGGGAACGTCCTACTTCGGCCGCCCCGCCGTCCCCTACGTGCCGGGCGTGCAAGGCGTGGGCGTCGTCGAGAGTTCATCGACGATCGGTGCCGGCTCCCGCGTGGTTTGCCACGTCAGCCGGGATGGCGCCGGGGGACGGCAGTCTCGCCGAGCGATGCGCCGTCGCCGACGAGGATCTCGTGCCGGTCACCGCCGATCTACCGGACGTGGCGATCGCGGCTCTCGGCCTGTCTGCCGTCGCCGCGTGGATGTCGCTCACCGGTCGTGCCCGGTTCCGTCGGGTTGAGCGGGTCGTCGTGCTGGGGGCGGGTGGCGCCGTCGGTCAGGTGGCCATCGGTGCCGCGCGGCTCCTCGTGGCCGCCCGGGTCGTCGCGGTCTGCCGGACCGGGCCGTCGGTCGACCGGGCTCGCCGTGCCGGGGCGGACGATGTCGTGGCGGTCGTCGACGACGTCGACCGCCTCGCCCAGGAGGTGTCCCGGGCCGCCGGGGGAGACGTCGACATCGTCATCGACCCGGTTTCGGCACCACGGCCACCGCCGCATCCCGCACTCTCGGGGTCGGCGGCCGGCTGGTCAACCTGGGTGGGGCGTCCGGGGACACGGCCGAGTTCTCCTCGGCGCTGCTGCGGGGAAGAGGCATCGAGATTCTCGGATACACCAACAATGCCCTGACGCCGACCCAGCGGGCGGTTGCGTTGACGGCGATCCTGTCGCACGCCGCCGACGGTGCGCTGGCCGTCGAGCAGGTCGAGTCGCCGCTGGCCGCCGTCGAGCGTGCCTGGGGCCGAACGGGACACTCTGCCGGACAACGGATCGTGGTCACCCTCTAATCGCGCTGGGGTCCGGCGGCCGAGCATTCGGCCATGCGGAAGGCTCGCGGTCGCCCATCGGGACATGTGCCGACCGCTGATCGTGCGAGCAGATGTGGCCGTCGAGGCAGTTCGTACGGCCTGCCGACCGATAAAGGCGCGGGAGAGCTACCGCCCGCGGGCGAAGACAACCTCGCAGAAGGTCCGGATGAGGATCTTGACATCGAGCCACAGGGACCAGTTCTCGATGTAGTAGTTGTCGTACCGGGCCCGGTCGGCGATCGAGGTGTCACCACGCAGACCGCTGACCTGAGCCAGACCCGTCAGGCCGACCTGCACCCGGTGGCGATAGCTGTAGCGGTCGTACTGCTCGGAGAACTGCTGGACGAAATGCGGTCGCTCAGGCCGTGGTCCCACCAGGGTCATGTCGCCGCGCACGATGTTCCACAGTTGGGGCAGCTCGTCCAACGACGTCCTGCGCAGGAAACGACCCACCTTGCTCACCCGATGGTCGTTGGCAATGGACCAGTTGGTGGCGGACTCGGCGCTGGTGGCGGGCCGCATCGACCGGAACTTCAGGCAGTCGAACAACTCCCCGTTCCGGCCGACCCGCGGCTGCCGGAAGAGCACACCCGGTCCGCCGTCGAGGCGCACGGCGAGCGCGCAGACCGCCAGCACCGGTGACAGGAGGATCAGCGCGAGGCCCGAGACGACGGTGTCGAAGATGCGCTTGACCACGGTCGCCGGGCCGCTGAGCCGAGGCGAACCGATCCGCATGATCGGGATGGAGCCGATGTGGTCGGAGCGTCCGGACTCGGTGCGGAACTGGTACATCCTGGGCACGACCAGCAGGTCGCACTTCGAGGCCGCGGGTGCACGCACCTCTTGGATGAGGGTGCGCTCGGGCGAGGCAGAGTCGGCGACCAGCAGCACATCGGCCCTGCTCTTGACGACGACCGCGTCGAGGTCGCCGAGGTTGCCCAGGCGGGTGGCGATCTTGCCGGCAGTCGAATCCGGTGCGTCATCGACGAAACCGACCACGGACAGGCCGTAGCGCTGATGCTGCCGGAGGATGCGAATCAGCTCGGCCGAGGTCGGGCCTCCCCCGATGAGCACCGTGCGATGGTGGCTGATGCGCCGGCGCCGGCTGAAGATGATGAGCTGCGAGGTGACGACGCGGCCGACGATGACCAGCGCAGTGGCAATGGCTGCGTTCTGCAGGAAATCGGTGACCATGGCCCGTCCCGGCAGCAGCGCGATCGCCGTCGCGACGACTGCCGCAGCCGCGAGCAGGCTGGCCAGCAGGGTCGGCAACTCGTCAAGGACGCTGACATGCAGGCGGGCGTGATAGCGACCGCGATCAACGATGAGGAACAGCGACAGGACCGTCATCGCGATGGTGGCGGCGTACTGATCGGGAGCCCAGAGCATCGGCGCCATCAGCATGAGCGCATCCACCGGCAGGACGATCATCCAGGCGCGGATACGCCACAGGAACCGGCGGATCAGAGACCGTCGTCGCTCTGGCCGCTTGAGTCGCGCGTCCGTGTCTGACGCGGTCGGAGTCGTTCCCAATGCGGTCATGTTTGCCTGTCCATGTCGCGAAACGAATGATGCAATGCCCGGTTGGCCCCGGAGATCCCCCATGTGGCCGTCTGCCATCACTCTATAGGCCTACTGGCCTGGCGGTCCATGCAGTGCGCCGGCGTTGTGCAACAAGTGCTAACGCCGAGCAACCAAGAGCTGTCACCGTCAGTGCAGGTGTCCACCACCATTCGGGCGACGAGATCGCCTGCGGGACAGCTGGATCCCCGGTCAGCTCGTAACCCATCTGCAGATTCGCCACCTCGGTCTTACTGAGCGTCACCGCTGCCGTCATCAAAGCAGTGGCGGTGGCCAGTTCATCCGCGCTGACGGTCACCACCACTGCGCCGCCCAGCCTGGACTCCGCGAATGACACGCCGACATCCGCCTGTTCCCCGGCGGGCGACAGTTGCCCGGCCTGTGCCTGCAGCGCCCCGGGGTCGACGGACCGATTGAGCACCTCGGCGATGGTGGGAACGATCAATCCACGACTGACGACGTCCAGCCCGTAGGCGTTGGCGCCATCCGCCGTTCCCGATCCCGCAACGCCCAGGGTCGTCGAGCTGGTGTAGACAGTTTTCTCGGTCGCGACGACAAACGTCAGACCCACCAGGGCGAGCGCGGCGACGCATGCCAGACCGGTCACCAGCAACCGACTCGGACGTCGGCGCGGTCGATCGATTGCCTGATCCACTGCGTCATCTGCTTCGGGATCGGCCGCCGCCGGGTCGGCGGCGGTTCGGCTGCGGACATCGACCGCGGCCGCGAGGGCTGCCATCACCAGCAGTGCGCGGAAATCGGACAGATGCAGAAAGACGCTGGCGATCAACCAGCCGGTCAGGCCACCGAGGATCCCCACCGCCAGGAACCGATCGATGACGTCCTCACCTTGATGGGCGCCGAGCATCGTGCGGAAGCACACGAACATGACGCAGCCGAAGAAGAATGCCCAGCACAGCAGCAGGATGATGCCGCCGTCCGCCGCCTGCTCGAGGTAGAAGTTGTGTGCGGCGACCACAATGGTGACCGGCTCGTAGAAGTTGGCGATGCGGTCGTATTCGGGAAAGAGCGTCCCGTAACTGCCGATCCCGTGACCGGTGATCGGACTGTCCAGGAACATGTTCCAGGCATCGAGCTGGAATCGCTTGCGGGTGACCACCGAAGGGTCGGCGCCGGCGGTGGAGCCGGAGACAATTGCGGTCAAGGTGCCGAGTCGGCTGCCGATGCCGGTCAGCGGCACGAGCGCGAGCAGCGCGATGGGCACGTACAGCAACGACTTCCGGTACCGGCCACCGGCCAGCAGGGCCCACACCACCAGCCCGACGAACAGTGCTATGAACCCACCGCGCGACTGGGTGAGATACACACCCAGCAGCAGAGCCACGAAACAGCCGGACCAGAGCGCTCGATCGCGCCAGGAACGGCTGATCGCCAGCAGGGACAAGGACATCGGCGTGAACAGGATGAGCAGCCGGGCCCAGAAGTTGACATCCGACGACGTGCCCGCGTGCCGGGGCGTCAGTGCCCCGCCCTCCTGGATCAGCGGAACCCGGCTCAGCCCGTAGAGGGTCCCCGAGTTGTGCAGCACGAACTCGTGGACAACCGTCAGTCCGGCCAGGCCTGCGAGCACGAAGACCACGACCGAGGCGACCGCTCTGATCTGGTCGGTGGACAGCAGAAGCGCGTACACGACGACGAAATACAGGATGTCCCGGGCCTGACCGGCCAACACGTCCTGCGAGGTCACCGGGTCGGCCGCGGCGATGAAGCTGATGCAGAATCCGGCGAACAACACCATGGCACCCAGCAGGACCGGCGACCAATGAAAACGAAACATGCGGCGCCGCACCATCACCAGCACCGCGACGACGGCGAGAGCCAATTGCGGCTTGTACGGGCTGATGCCGACCTGGTCGGCGATCACCCCGTTGATGTTCGAAACGTCCAGCGCAATCAGACTCAGCAACGAGATCCGGGGAAATCTGATGGCCAGCACCACAAATGCTGCCACCAGCACCCCGGCGCCGACCAGGAGCAGCTCCTTCACGACACAGCCGCCTTCATGACAGAGCAGCCTTCATGACAGAGCAGCCTTCATGACAGCGCGATCCCCGTGAGCAGGGCGACCTGCGTGAACGGCGCAATCCCCTTGAGGATCGCGGTGCCCTTGAACACCGGGATCTCCGCGGACACTGCGACCCTCACGACCGCGCCACCGTGCTCTGGGCCCGTTCGATCCCGAACGCCGAGTCGTACGCCGGGCCGACGACGTCCGGTGCGAAGT
Source organism: uncultured Actinomycetota bacterium (assembly GCA_963785455.1). Lineage (GTDB taxonomy): Bacteria > Actinomycetota > Actinomycetes > Mycobacteriales > Nakamurellaceae > Nakamurella. The sequence goes on along the minus strand of CAWAVL010000016.1, from coordinate 345,926 downwards.
TCCGACGCCAGCTCGCCCGGGCCGCCGCCGCCAATTCCTCGTTGACCACCGGATCGGCCGCCTGCACCAGGAGGTCCACCAGGTGCTGCGGAGAAGGCGCGACCAGGCAACCGTCCGCACGACCGACCGGCAACCCCAGGACGCCCGCCCGGGTGGCCACCACCGGGAGCCCGCGGGCCAACGCCTCGAGCACCTTGATCTTGGTGCCGCTGCCGATGCGCAGCGGAGACAGCAGACCGGCGCAGGAACCGAGCACCTCGTCGAGATCGTCGACCCAGCCGAGCGTTTGCACATGGTCACCCCATGCCGTCGCCTCCGGCAGTGCGCGGGCGGACCCGCGGCCGACGATGAGCAATCGGAAATCCGGGATCGCTGCCAGCACCTCGTCGCGGAAGTTGGCCAGGAACCAGGTCAGGCCGTCCCGATTGGGGGCGAAATCGAGCCCGCCGAGGAAGACGAAAACCGGTGTGCCGTCCCATCGCCGCTCGCCAGAGGCTGTGTCGCGCAGCAGCGGCAGGAGGGTGCCGATCGTGGGGTTGCCGGTGCGCTGGAACAGCTCGTCGGACTCCTGGGCGTTGACCAGGAACGTCCCGTCGAAGACGTCGGGTGCCCGGTCCTCCGATCGGCTGGTCATCCGCTGCTCCAGCTGCAGCAGGCGCCGATAGACCGACTTGCGTCCGACGATTCGAGCGACCCCGCGTGGCAGCAACTTCCCGAATTCGCCGAGCGGGTCGGCGACCTTCGACGGGTCGTTCTCGATGCGCTCGACCATGGTGGCATACCGCTTGGAGAACAGGTCGTCGGCGTACAGCACCCGCCGCTTGCGGCCGAGCTGCCGGGCGTACTGACCGGTCCGCATCGTGTCCCAGATCTGTTGATCGGCGCGAATTTCCGCGAGCTTCTCCGCGAGCGCCGCCAGGATGCGATCGGACCACAGGGCTGCTTCCTGCAGCGAACAGTGCGGGGCAGGCAGCACGCGGTTGACGACTGCGCGAAGCTGCTCGGCGGCGGACGGTTTGGCGATCACGTGCAAGTGATATGGCACGGCCGGGCGATCCACGCCGGTGCGGCCGATCAGGATGACGTGCACCTGCTCCGGACCCAGCCGGTCGCAGAGGTGGTCGAGCATGCCGCCCAGCACGACCTGCTTGCCGAAGGAACGCGGTTCGGGTTCGGTCGCCGTGATCAGCACCGCTCGGGTGGTGGGGGCGCTCGCCGTTGCGGTCATGGGTTCCCTCTCCAGGAGCGGCGGGGTCCGGGGCTGTGTGACGTCCGGGTCACCGAGCTCGTCGATGGGCTCACCGGGCACCGATCCCGCGCCGGCGGAGCAGGGACGTCATCTCCAGCACCGTGGACCGGGCGAAGAGCAGGCTCGCCCCGATGGCCGTCACGGTGCAGGCCAACGACACGACGGCCAGCGTGGCGAACTGGCCGCTGGGCAGCAGCGAGCGCACCAGCAGCCCGACCCCGCCGGTCGCGGTGGCGATGGCGACGGCCGGTGCGACGGCGGTCAGCAGTCGTTTCCAGGCGGTCCCGTGCGCGTATCGGACCAGCGCCAGTCGCGCCACGCAGTAGGCCACGTTGAAGATCAACAACGCCACCGCGACACCGACCAGGCCGTGCCCGGCGGCGACGATGAAGCCGACGATCAGCACGACGGTCGCCGGGATGTCCAGTGCCACCAGTGTTCCGGGGCGGCCGTTGGCGGTGAAGACGTCACCGCTGGCCCAGCCGACCGCCATGAAGCCCAGGGCCAGGGAGATGAACACCATCGGCGTCGCGGCGGGCTGCCATTGGGGTGAGAACAGCACCGGAACGGCATCCGGCGCGATGACGGCGAGCGTCGCGCCGGCCGTGAGTCCGTAGATGGACAGCATGCGGGTGGCGCGCAGCATGCCGGCGGTGAGGACGTCGGGGCTGATCACCCGCGCCTTGGAGTAGGCCGACAATGCGACTGCGGAGAAGATCCAGAGCACGTTCTCGATGACCAGCTCGGGCAGTTTGTAGGCCATCCCGTAGTAGCCCAGCGCCGTCGTGCCCACCATCGCGCCGACGACGAGGTAGTCCGCGGAGGCGCGGATCGAACCCAGCACCCGGATGACCGTCACCAGGCCACCGAATTTCAGCAGGCCGGGAATGAGGTGCCGGTGCGCGAGGAAGGCAGGCCGGATGGGCACCAGGATCCAGAGCAGCAGCATGGCAACGAGTTCGCCGCCGACGATGCCGGCCGCGATGCTGATGGCACCGCCGACCGTCAGGGCCAGCGGCACCGAGATGCAAACGCGCACTGCGGCTCGCGTCAGGTCGATTGCGGTCCGCCGGCGAAAGAGCAGGTCCCGCTTGAGGACCGCGTCACTGACCTGGCCGGCTCCGCGAAACAGCGGGTAGAGGAACAGCAGGGCGAACACGTCGGCCTGGGAGCTGGAATCGAACAGCGCGGCGATCCATGGCGATGCCACGATGCCTGCCACACAGATGATCGCGCTGATGCCGAGGTTGAGCGTCATCGCAATCCGGGTGGCCGGGGTGATCCCCTGCTCCTGACGGGCGACCACCGCGGCGCCCACCCCCAGATCCAGGGCGGCGTCCAGCATCGCGATGATGGTCACCGCGGCGGTGACCACGCCGAAGTCCTCGGGGGTGAGCAGCCTGGCCAACAGCAGGGTGAGCCCGAGGATGACGATGCGGTTGGACCCCCAGGCCAGCGTGGTCCACAGGAAACCGCCGACCGAACTGCGGGCCAACGCCGTTGACGAATCCACAGCCGCCGAAGACTCCAGAGCCGTCGAAGAGTCGAGGGCCGTCGAAGGGTCGAGGGCCGCCGAAGAGTCCAGGGCCGTCGAAGAGTCCAGGGCTGCGGAATTCTGGGTGTCGGGCAGGTCCGGCACTGGCTGCCCCGGGGGATGGGCGTCCGGCGCGAGGTCTCCGCTGTCGATGATCTGAATGGCCGATCTCCTCCCCGGGCCGGAGCCGGCGGACGACGGTGTGCAACGGCGGCCACCCTTTTCGGTGGCCGGGCCAGTCCTTCGGGCTCGATCGGTCATGTCGGTTGCCAGCGGGGTGTGAGCATTGGGGGAGTCGCATACCCCATTTGGCAAGTTTGTCGTCGCGCCGAGACGGCGGTACGGAGATCAGCCTGGCGAGACATGCGTGAGTGTAGTCTGAACGGGCTAAACGGGAACAACAGTATGCGCGCTTCGCGAATCGGGCGCACGGCCCACGACAACCGAAGGAGACGGGCGTGCGAGTGCTCACGGTGGTGGACGCACTACGGCTCGGTGGCGCGGAAACGCTCATCGCCCAGCTCGGCCGGGTCAGCGCCGGGGCGGGGATCGAACTGTCGGTGCTGAGCCTGCACGGCCGCTCGCCGGAACTCTCCAAGCTCGAGCCCTTGCTCCGCGACGCCGGCGTCGTTCCCGAATACCTCGACGTGCAGCGAACCCTGGACATCGCAGGATTCCGTCGCCTGGTCGGCTATCTCAAGGAACACCGGCCGGATGTCGTTCACGCGCACCTGGAAATGGCGATGACCCTGGCCATTCCGGCAGCTCGGCGCGCCGACATCCCGGCAGTCGGGACCTTCCACCACGTTCACCGCCCGCTGGCCGGACGGTCGTCCGCCCGCGAGCGGCTCGCCGTGGAAATCGCCACCCGCAGCGCCGCGGCGATCTTCGTGTCGCAGGCATCGCTGGTCTCGTTCGCCGAACGCTATCGGCGCTCACGGCCGGTCCCGGCATCGTGGACGGTGGTGCACAACGGCATCGATCTCGAGTACTTCACGCCCGCTCCCACCACCCCCGGGGGGTCACCGTTGCCGCCGGACCTGGGCATCGACGACGCTCCGGTGGTCACCGTGCTGGCCGCACTGCGCGACTTCAAGGGCATCACCCACGCGATCGATGCCTGGCCGGCGGTGCTCGAGCAGCAGCCCACGGCGCGGCTGCTGCTCGTCGGCTCAGGGGAACAGGAGCCGTCCCTGCGGGCCCAGGTCGCGCGGCTCGAGCTGGCGGACTCGGTTCTCTTCGCCGGGATGCGCAGCGACATTCCCGCCGTCCTGCGGGGATCGGATCTCGTCCTGCTCCCGTCGATCTACGGGGAGAACCTGCCGACGGTGCTGATGGAGGCGGGCGGCTGCGGTCGGCCCGTGGTGGCCAGTGATGTCGGCGGCATCAGTGACATCGTCGCGAACGGGGAGACGGGCCTGTTGGTTCCACCGGGTGATGTGCCGGCGATCGCGACGGCGGTGCTGCAACTGCTCGCCGACGCTGCCCTGCGGGACCGGATGGGCGGGGCGGGTCGCCGCCGGATGGAGCGCCTGTTCGACGCGCGACTGTGGGCGGGTTCGCTGCGAGCCGTCTACCAGAAGGCCATCGATGCCAAGGGGCGCGTGGAGGTGTCGAGATGACCAGACAACGCCCGGAGGTGGTGGTCGTCGCGGAGGCCGCGCCGATGCGCGGTGGCATCGCCACCTTCGCCGAGACCATCACCGCGGATCCGTTGCTGGGCAGGGACTTCGATGTCTGCCTGCTGAACACCGCGCGGGTCGCGACCCGCGAGGGCGGCCGGTTCAACGCGGCCAATGTGCGCTACGCCATCACCGATGCCTGGCGGGTGTCCCGCGCGGCGCGCACGGCCGACATCGTGCATCTGCAGCTGGTGGCCGACCCGGGACTGCCCTGTCTGCGTGCCGCTGCACTGAATCTCGCGGCTGCTGCCGGTCGGGCGAAACTCATCGCCCATGTGCACTCGGCAGTGGGAAATGCCGGCCGACCGGAGTTCGCCAGTTACGGGCGGGTCGACCGATGGGCGTTGCGCACCCTGCGCTTGGCGGATCTGGTGTGCACGGTGTCGACGGTCGGAACCGCGACCATGCGATCGCTGGCTCCCGGCACCTGGGTCGAGACGGTGGACAACGCAGTCGATCTCGACGAGTTCCCAGCGGGCAGTGCGGACGGTGATCCACCGACGGTGCTCTTCGTGGGCGTGATCTGCCGACGCAAGGGACTGTTCGAGCTTGCCCGGGCGGGACGGGCGCTCCGCGAGCGCGGCGTCCGCGACTGGCATTTGGTGGTGGTCGGCGGCCAGGGACCGACTCCGCAGGCCGAGTACGACGAGATCGTGGCCGAGTTCGAGGCCGCCGGGCTCAGCGCTGCGATGGTCGGGCCGGAGTACGGCGATCAGATCAAGTGCAGGCTCGCTCAGGCCGACATCTTTGTTCTGCCATCATTTCTCGAGGGGCAGCCGATCGCCATCATCGAGGCCATGGCGTCGGGACTGGCGGTGGTCGGCACCTCGATCGGCGCCGTTCCGGATCTCATCCGTGACGGCATCGAGGGTCGGGTGGTCGAACCGGGCGACGCCGATGCGCTCGCGGACGCGCTCGGCGAGGTGATCGAAGATCCGGCTGCGCGGCGCCGGATGGCGCACGCCGCACGGGAGCGGGCCGAACAGGCCCATGGTCTCGACCGGCTGTCCGCGCGCCTGGGATCGCTGTATCGGGCAGTGCTGGCCGGCGCGAAGGCCGCCGGCACGGTCGATGGATCGGTGGCGATCCCGTGAGCAGTGCGCAGAGTGCCTCGTCCCGGCGTGAGTTCGGGATCAGCGTGGTGGCGGGCGCTGTCGTCGCCCTGCTGGTGATGGCGGCGGGCGCCTGGTTGGCCCTGACCACTACGCCGAAGTGGACGGCGGAGTCGGCCCTGGTGGTGCTGCCCGGCGCGGATCTGAACGCAGCCGATTCCGCCGCGTACTACGAGACGCTCAGCCGCGGGCAGATCGTCGCCACCTTCGCCGAGGTCGCGGACAACCTCCGCTTCCAGCAGCAGGCCGAGCAGAGCCTCCAGTTGAGCGAAGCCCAGCGTGCCGGCGTGACGACGACGGTCAGTGTGGTACCGGACACGTCGGTGATCTTGGTGCGGACGACCGCCGGCACGGCGGTGGTCGCCGAACAGATGGCCGACGCCACCACGACGGTGGCCTCCAAATACCTCGCCGGCCTGGCCAAGCCGTACCGGACCGAACTGGTGCACTCAGCCGAGGGTTCGGCATTTTCGTCGGGCACCTCACCGACCACCCTGCTGCTGCTCGCCGTAGTGGTGGCGCTGGTCGCCGGGGTCGCCATCCAGCAGGGCGTGTACCACCTACTGGTGGCGATGCGGAAGTCGCGGAGGAGGAACGCGAGCAGGGTAACCCCGGACGACCTGGGCAGCGTGGGGCAGACGCTGGTCCCGGAACGAACGGCCGGCACCCATGGCAGTTGACTCGGCGCAACTGAACTCCGCCTCCGGGCAATTGCCCCCGCCGAATTCGGCCGGTTCGGCCACGGTGAGACCAGCGGAGTTCGCGTCACCGTCGGCGCCGGTAGCGGCAGACGTTTCCGCAAGACCGCGCCTGAAGATCGTGCTGGTGGAATTCCTTCCCAGCGGCGGTATGTTCCAATTCTCGTTCCTGTTCGGTCAGGCGCTGGCCCGGCAGGGACACGAGGTGCTCCTGCTGACCGGGCCGGACCCCGAACTTCGCTCGACCACACCGGGTTTCGAGGTGGTGGAAATCTTCCCCACCTGGCATCCGACCGCGGATGAGGGCGGCTCCGGGCTGCGGCGGAAGGCCAGGCGGCTCTCCCGAGCAGTGTTGTTGGCCGAATCCTGGCGGCGGGCGACCCGGTTTGTCCGTCTGCTGCGTCCCGACATCGCGCAATTCGGTGAGTTCCGCTACCCACTGGACACCGGAATGTTCCTGCTGCTGAGCCGACGCTGTCCCGGTACCGCGCTGGTCGACGTCGCGCACAACCCGCTGCCCTACGACGTCAACGGCAAGACGGAATCGGTGGAAAAGAGCGGTCGACTCACCAGGTCGATGCTGGGGGCGGCCTACCGTGCCTGCAAGCTGGTCGTCGTCCTGGGGGACGGCCCGCGGGTGAACCTGCTGGCGGCCTTCCCGAAGCTGGATCGTGTTGCCGTGGTCGGGCACGGTGATTATTCGGCGGTGCTGGCTTCCGACAGCGTGCCGCCGCCCTCGGCCGCACCCGCGCATGCCCTGTTCTTCGGCGCGTGGACGAAGTACAAGAACCTGCCGCTGCTGCTGGACGCCTTCGAGTTGGTCCGTCGGCGGCTGCCCGATGCGCGGCTGACCATTGCCGGGCCGGTCATGCCGGATGTCGAGCTCCCCGCGATCAGCCGGCGCGCCGCCGGCATCGGCAACGTCGACCTGCGTCCGGGCTACGTCCCGATGGCCGAGCTGCCGGAGTTGTTCGCGGCGCATCGCGTCGTGGTGTTCACATACGAGACGGTGAACATCAGCGGGAGCGTCCACATGGCCTACACCTTCGGGCGGCCGGTGGTCGCCACCGATGTCGGGTCGATGAGCGATGCGGTGCCTGACCGGGTCACCGGCCTGCTGGCCGCCCCGGATCCGGCTGCGGTGGCGGCGGCGCTCGTCGAGGTGCTCGACAACCCCGAACTGGCCGACCGGTTGGGCGCGCACGCCGCGCAGCGGGTGCGGGAGGCGGCGTCGTGGACCGCGGTGGCCGAGAAAGCGGTGACGTCCTACCGCGACGTCGTCCCGTCGGGGCCGGGGCGGGGTGCCGGTCCGGCCTGATCAGCCGGTGCCGGACGCCAGCACCCGCAGCTTCTTCCACGGGATGTGCGGCATGCCGAAGTAGTCCCAGGCGAACCCGGCCTGCTGATACACGGTGCCGGGGCTGTTGCCGCTCGCGTCGGGAGCCAATTCGAAGCTCATCGACAACGGCGCGTCGGCGCGGTCGATCAGGTAGGCGCCGTAGACCTGCAGCGCCCTGGCGACCGCGCGTTCGCCCGGGGTGATGTTCGGGATCGCGGCCACATTGATCGCCGGATCGAGCTGCAGTCGGGCCCCTTCGGGCACGCAGTCGGATCGCGTCGACAGACCATCGGTCTTGGTCGCCGGCGCACGGAAGACCTTGGCGCAAGCGGTGTCGCTCTGCACGACCAGCGCATGCGGGATCTGCCCCGCCGCGATTTCGGATACCCGGACGACGCCTGCGAGGCGGGAGGCTCCCGCACCGGTGCTGGTGCTGCCCCATCCGGACCCGGAGAGCGAACTGATGGAGCCCCAACTCGTGGACCAGCCCGCACTGGTGCGACTGGCCTGCCAGTATTCGTCCACCGTGCCGGCGGCGGGGTCGATGATGGTCATCACGCCGTCGCTGCCCGAGTTCGGGGCGGCGTTCGTGGGGAACGGTCTCGGGCCGACCTCGAGCTGGCACGGCCCCCAGGTCGTGATCGTGCAGTCCACCGGGAGGCGCGGCGTCGACGGGGAAGCAACGAAGATCGGGATGCCGAATTCGACGAGATTGGCGTATCCGAGTCCCGCCCGACCGAGCTGAGCGATCATGACGGCGCTCTTGGCATCGACCTTCGGTCTGGTGCGCACGGGCACGTTGAACGGGCTGGTCGCCGCGAACGGACGGGTCACGGACGGAGCGGCCGCGATGGTCTGCGCCGACAGGCGGACGTGGGTCCCTGATCCGGTGGTTCCCAGCAGCGACAGGGCCATGGTCATGGTCATCACCACGGTGATCAACCTGTGCACCAGCTACCGCCTCGCGATCGGTGTCGTTGCCGTTCCGGCCAGATACGCACGGTGCGCTCTGCGCTACTGAAAGTACCGCCGGAGAGCGATGCGACCCTGCCGAACCGGTGAACTCCAGCCGTCCGTGGCGGGTTTGTCCACCCCGGTGGTGGCCCGATTACCGTCCGACGGGTGGCCCGTGCGGCGCTGTCACCCGACGAGGCGTGACGGTCAGCGGCGGGGTTCCGTGCCCACCTTCCTGGCCATCCGGCCGTCTGAGTGCTGGTCCCGACCGTTGGCTGGGCCGCCGACAGCCGTGGGTTGGGCCCGAGCATGGACTCGAGCACGCCCGACTGCTGATCTGTTGTCCGCCCTCCACGTTGGGGTCGAACCCGTCGGACTCGCACGGGCGCTGCGGACCGCCGGCCGCCGGCGGGTGACAATGGCGGGTCATCAGTGGGCGACGGGCGAACGGAGGGGCATGCCGGACCTGGGTCACGAGGTGAACTTCGGTGTCTTCCTGCCGAACCCGGTCGGTCGAGCCGCGGGCGTCGTCCGGCTGGCGCAACTCGCTGGTCGGCCGCCGGTCCGGTCACCGCCGACGGCCCGTTCCATCCCCTGACGGCCGCCGCCTCCGGTCCCGCGCCGGCGCACGACATCGGGATCTGGGTGGGGGCGTACGGGCCGCGGATGTTGTCACTGACCGCCAGGTTGGCCGACGGGTGGGTGCCGTCACAGGCGTACGCGGATGCGGCCAGGACCGCGCGGCTGAACCAGCGGATCGACGCGATGGCCGTCGATGCGGGCCGCAAACCCGCCGACATCCAACGCATCTACAACGTCAACGGCAGGTTCTCCGCACGCGGTCGGGGCTTCCTGGACGGGCCGCCGACGGTGTGGGCGGAGCAACTGACCGAACTGGTTCTGCAGCAGGGATTCTCCACGTTCGTGGTGGGCGCATCCGGTGACATGGCCTCGATCATCAGCACTTTCGCCCAGGAAGTCGCGCCGGACGTGCGGGAACGGGTGTCGGCGGAACGCACATCACCGACGGCCCCCGCTGAGCGCGAGCCCTTGGACGCCCAGCGGGTCGCTGTGCCCGTTGAGGTCTCGCCGCCGCCGGGCGTGCCTGCCGCTGCCGGCCCGGCGCCCGAACGGGACGGGAGCTGGGGCAACGCCGGTGGCCTCCCGGTCGACGCCCGGCCTCGCGCCGCGCCGCTGGAGCCCGCCACGGCGGGCCCGGTCGTCGGTCCGGACAATCACCGCAACCTGGTGGCCATTCACGACCATCTGCGTTCCGAGCTCGCGCAGATCGCCGATGCCGTCGAGCAGGTCGCCGCGGGTGACCTCGATCCGGGCGCGGCCCGGTCGCTGATCAACCGGATGGCGATGCGGCAAAACCATTGGACGCTCGGTTCGTTCTGTGCGGCCTACTGCCGCATCGTGACGGTGCATCACAGCATCGAGGACGCCTTCATGTTCCCGGGTCTGGGGTCCGTGGCGCCGACGCTGCAGCCGGTGTTGGACCGCCTCGAGGCCGAACATCACGTCATCGCCGAGGTCCTCGACCGCTTCGATCGTGCGCTGGTTGACCTGGTTGTCGAGCGGGACGGTCATGCCGAGGCCCCGGCCCGTCAGGGCACGGCCGAGATCGGCGTCCTGGCAACGGAACTGGGTGACGTGCTGCGGTCGCATCTGGCCTACGAGGAGGACGAACTCGCCGAAGGGCTGGCGTTGCTGCCGGCGATCTGAGGCTGTCGCGGCGACGTCGGGTGGCCGGTGCCGGGGGTGCGGTGCCGCCGTGTCCGGGCGGCGCGGGACAGGCATGGTCAGCGATTCGCCATGCCGTCCAGACGCAGCTCGGTCGATTCGTCGCGGTGGGTTCCCGCTGTGCCGATGCGGCCGCCTGCCGCCCGGTGCCGCCGGTCAGGAGGCCGGCTCCCGCCCGTCGCGCCACCGCGGGCGGCGGGATCAGTTGCTCTCGGCGGACCGGCGCCAGCGGATGCCGGCCTCGATGAACTCGTCGATGTCTCCGTCGAAAACGGCGGACGGGTTACCGACCTCGAAGTTCGTCCGCAGGTCCTTGACCATCTGGTACGGGTGCAGCACGTAGGAGCGCATCTGGTTGCCCCAGGAGTTGCCGGCGTCCTTCAGCGCGTCCATCGTCGCCTTCTCCTCCTCGCGGCGGCGGGCGAGGAGCTTGGCCTGCAGCACCGTCATCGCCGAGGCGCGGTTCTGGATCTGCGAGCGTTCGTTCTGGCAGGACACGACGATGCCGGTGGGGATGTGGGTGATCCGCACCGCGGAGTCGGTGGTGTTGACGCCCTGCCCGCCGGGGCCGGACGACCGGTACACGTCGACACGCAGTTCCTTCTCGTCGATATCGACGTGGTCGCTGGTCTCGACGACCGGCGTCACCTCGACGCCGGCGAAGGAGGTCTGCCGGCGGCCCTGGTTGTCGAACGGCGAGATACGGACCAGCCGGTGCGTGCCCTGCTCCACCGATAGCGTTCCGTAGGCGTAGGGCGCCTTCACCTGGAACGTGGCGGACTTGATGCCGGCCTCTTCGGCGTATGACGTGTCGTAGACCTCGGTGGGGTAGCCGTGCCGCTCCGCCCACCGCAAATACATTCGCATCAACATCTCGGCGAAGTCCGCCGCGTCCACCCCGCCGGCCTCGGAGCGGATGGTCACCAGGGCCTCCCGCTCGTCGTACTCACCGGAGAGCAGGGTGCGCACCTCCTGCGCGTCGATCTCCTTCTTCATCGCCAGGAGCTCCTGTTGCGCTTCGACCAGGGTGTCGGGGTCCTCGTCGCCCAACTCGAACAGCACCCCGAGGTCGTCCAGCCGTTGCCGCAGCTCCTCGATGTGCCGGATCTCCGACTGGGCGTGCGAGAGCCTGCTGGTGACGCGCTGCGCGTTCTCCTGGTCGTTCCACAGGTCGGGCGCGCTGGCTGCCTCGGAAAGTTCGGCGATGCTGGCCCTGATCTTCTCCACATCCATGACCTTTTCGATGCTGGTCAGCGTGGCGTCGAGGGCCTTCACGGCGGCTGCGTCGTCGAGATTCACAAGGGATCAGCCTACGCGGGATCGGCGGGCGGCCCGGCTCGCTCACCGGTCGCGGGCGGCGGAACCGCCCCGCGCCGGGGGCGGAAGGGTGCCCGGACCTGGGACTTTCGGCCCTGCCAGGCTCTGTTCACCCGGCTTACCGTCGAGTATCGAAAGGGCTCATGGCTGAGCCCGGGGCTCGAAGAGGAGAAGCCATGACCAATCGCACTGGCCACGGAATTGTGGTCGGCATCGAAGGCACCGCGGTGAGCCAGGGGGCTCTCGAGTGGGCGGTGCGTGAGGCCGCGCTGCGCGGGGTTCCGCTGACTGTCGTGCATGCCTGGGAGTACATCCCGGCCCGTGATGCCGGCCGGATGACCGCGCGCGAGGAGAAGACCGCTTCGGACTGCATGCTGGACGCCGCGATCAAGTCCGCGGTCCGGGAGGCCGGCGTGACCCCGGAGATCGTCACCCGCAGCGTCAAGGGCGCTCCGGCTAAGGTCCTGGTCGAACAGTCCCGGCACGCCGAACTGCTGGTGATCGGCCGCAACCACCGCAGCGGGGTGGTCGACATCCTGCGGCATTCGGTTTCCGCCGAGTGTGTGCGTCGTGCCGCCTGCCCGGTGGTGATCATCCCGAACGCCCCGGTCGGGGTTCACGCACCCGAGGTCGGAGCCACCGTCTGACCCGATAGCGGGCCCAGCGCCCGCCGGCCACCCCTCGGGGTCCGGCGGGCGTTGTGCTGTCCGGGGTGGTGCATCGACGGATCGATCGCCCTGCGGTACGGCAGTTCTGCTGCGGTAGCGCAGTTCGGCTGGGGTACGGCGGTCGTCCGCGATCCGCGCTGAGCGGCACGCGCTACCAGCAGGAGTCCTGCCCACGAACGATTACCCGGCCGCATCCGTCGACGTTGCGGTGGACGGCGGGAGCGGTCAACCCGGGTGCCGCCGGCTGTTGCGCCGGGGATGGTTTGCCGGCGGTCTGCTGGACGGCCACGCTGACCCCGGCCGGCGCGCCGACGTCGTCGGTGGCGATTGCGACCACCGCCAGCGCCGCCGCCGCGCAGGCGACGACCAACGTGAGGATCGGCAGACGCGCTGACGCCGCCGAGGTGCGAGGGGGCGCGGGAGTGCTGACGACGCTGTCACTTGCTCCGTTACTCATGGTTGAACTCCTCCCACCCGGCCGGGTGCCGGACTGACAGGACTCACCCTTTCGGTCAAACGGGACGATGTCACCGGGTTTCGGCCACAACCGAAAGGGTGGTCCGGCCGAGTCGGCCGTGTCACGCTGAGGGCGCGAAACGGACGTTCGATCCGCGCCCGCACGCCGAGAGGGCCGCTGCCATGGATTTCGTGCTGCGACTGGAGCTCACCGGCGAGGACCTTGCCCGCCTCAGGATCATCAGCGCCGCCGATCCCCTCGACGAAGTGCAGAGCGCGGCTCACCGCATCGCCCTCGGACGCAGCGTCGACGCGCCCGCCGCCGGGTGGGCACGTCGCACGGCTGCCGCGCTCGGACCGGCGGGCGCGCTGATCTTGGAGGTGATGGGCTCCGGGTTGGGCATCTGCTCGGATCTGGCGCAACACCGGCACGGTTCGCCGTCGAGTTCGATGGCCTCGCGGATTCCATCCGTGGCGTCCCGTTGGGCAGGCGGCAGGCGGAGGTCGACGACCTGGTGGAATGGGGGATTCCACCCGGCCGGCCAGGGTCCATGGCCGGCGATCGCGCCCGGGTGGACCAGTCCGCGAATGTCGTCGGTCGTTTCCAGGACGCCGCGCTGCGGCCGTACTGGCCGGTGATCCAGGCGACCGCCGCGGCGCACGCCGACGCGCTGGCGCAGTTGCTGGCCGTCAGCGGTGCCGACGCGGTGCTGCGCAAGCTCCATCCGTGGGTGACCTGGGACGACCCGATCTTGACGATCCGCGCGAGCGGGGCGACGTATGCGCTGCCACCTGCCCGCATTGGACGGTCCCGGTGCCCACGCTCCTCCCGGAGCCGGTGTCGCTGGAAGGCCGGGGCCTGGCACTGGTGCCGTCCGTCCTGGCGACGGGAATCAGCGTCACCAAGCCGTGCACGAGGGACGACGACGGCCGGTCGTGGGAATTGACCTTCCCCGTGCCCTGGGATTGGGGATGCTCGGTGGACGCACGCCGCCACCAGGCGTTGACCGACTTGTTGGGGGCCACCAGGGCGACGGTGCTCGACGCTCTGCTGGGTCGTATGCTGACAACCTCCGAGCCGGCCCGGCGGATCTGCATCCCACCGCCTCGGCGAGCGAGCATGCGTCGGTGCTCCGCTCCGCCGGGTTGGTCACCTCCTCGCGGGAGGGTGCGCGGGTGTACCACTCGTTGACCTCCATGGGTGTCCAGCTGGCCACCGGCGAGGCCGGCGTGAGGTTCACCGGGACGGTCGCCGACCGCCTCTCGGTGTAGCGGGGCCGGAATCGCCGCGGTGTGTCGGCCGTGGCGGCTGAGTGGATCCTGGCGTGGTCCGCTTGACCGGAATGGGTTGTTCGGCGACCTACACTCCCGGTAGCGCGCACGCGCTGATGCGCGGCGACGGTTGGCCAAGAGTGGAGCAGCGGTGACGAGGATGTCTGCACCCTGCGGTCGGCGTTCGCGCTTCCGCCCGCTCGGCGAGCGGTAGATGGACGACATTGCGCTGCTCATCAACCCTGCGGCCGCGCGTGGCCGCGGCGGCCGGGTGGGTGCGCAGGCGGCCGCCCTGCTGCGGGAATCCGGTGCGGCGGTGCGGGAATGTGTCAGCAGCGGAGTCGACGATGCCGAGCGGTTCGCTCGGGTGGTGGTCGCGGACGGCTGCCCCGCTCTGGTGGTCTGCGGCGGTGACGGCATCGTTCATGTTGCCTTGCAGGCGGTTGCCGGTACGCAGACAGCATTGGGCGTGATCCCGGCGGGTTCCGGCAACGACTTCGCCCGGGCCTGCGGTGTCCCGCTCGGTGATGTGGCCGCGTCCGTCACGGCGATCCGCGGTGGTCGCGGCGTCGCCGTCGATCTGGGTGTCGCTTCGGGTCGCCGGTTCGGCACCGTTCTGGCGTCCGGTTTCGACTCGCGGGTGACCCAGCGGATGAACGCCATGGCGTGGCCGCGGGGGAAAGCGCGGTATCACGCGGCGCTCGTCGCGGAACTGGCCGCGTTCCGGCCGCTGCAGTTCGTGCTCGAGGTGAACGGTGCCCGACGCGAAGTCGAGGCGATGCTGGTCGCCGTTGGGAACGGGTCGACCTACGGCGGTGGCATGCGGATCTGCCCCGCCGCGCGGATCGACGACGGCTTGTTCGACGTCACCGTGATCACCACGTTGAGCCGGGCCAAGCTGCTCCGGTTGTTCCACCGCGTCTATCCCGGGACGCACGTGGAACGGCCCGAGGTGCTGACGTTCCGCTGCTCGGAACTGACCATTTCGGCGCCGGCGGTGTCGGGGTATGCGGACGGGGAGTACATCGCCGCGCTGCCCGTGAGGTGCAGGGTTCAGCCGGCGGCAGTCAGCGTGCTCGTGCCCTGACGTCAGATCTCAGCCTCAGCCGCCTGGCTGCTGAACGAGGACGGTGCGGAATTCGCCGACGTCGAACGCGTCGGGGGAGGTCGCCGCCAGTGTGGTCACCCCGGTCACACCGGTGTTGGACTGCCAGACCACGTCCCAGTTCGACGTCGCGGTGACCGGCCACGTCCCTGCACCACCGGTCCGCTCTTTCGTGGAGCGCCAGCGGAACTGGTAGCCGCAGGGCGGTTCGGTCTTCCAATCGTCCGCAGGTGTTGGTGCCACGCCCGAGCCTTGGCAGGTGACGGTGGCTGGTTTGCCCGGTGCAAAGGTATCGCCGGTTGTCGTCGGCTCACCCAGTGACCAGGTCACCGATTTCAGCGTCGCGGTCGCAGTCACGGATACGCCACCAGCAGCAACCGTCGCTGTGAGCGGTCCGGGGTCATTGATCCAGAACCACGTCCAGAGATTCACTGCAAGCTTGGTGCGATCCGGACCGACGCCAATTCTGGGGTTCGGAACGGCCAGTTGGCCAACTGCTTGCTGCGCCAGCACCGCAGGATCTGGCGGAGCTGGGCAGGCCGGAACTGTTCGGGCATTCGAAAAAAACTGAAAATACTACAGTTGCCGCCCTTGCCGGAGCGTCAGCGGTCCAGGCAATAGACCTCAACTCTTCTACATGCGCCGCTTCGCTGACTTAGCCAGTCCATAGGGCACTCGCTGGCGGTCATCGTAAGGTGTCCAGCCACATGCCTGGTCGTCTTGTTCTCTGGACCAATCCAGCGACAGTTCCTGGCCCCTCGTCGTCGTCCGATTGAGTGGACGATCTTCCGACTTCTCACCGGCTGTCGATTTGGCAGGAACACGAACATCTAGGCCGAGGCTGCTTGACGGATGGGTGGAATTGCCATTTCTCACGCCTACCGAGGAATCACCGGATGATCAGCAGAAGGTCCCGACCAGGGAACCAGTGGTAGAAGTGCCATAAAGGAGAGCGATAAGAATAGTCCCAGTCGGGAATTTCAGCATGGCACGTTCTCTAAAAGTATGCAATTGCTGGACTCGCCAGATGTTGTCATCGCCAAGCAGGTATCCGACCTGCACACTGTCGCGCGCCACCCCGACCGTTCTTTTCTTACCTGTGGCGATATATAAGGAGCCATATTTGCTCTGATCCTGGCAGTCAGCGCATTACTGCAAAAGCTGCCCGCCCTCTACCGGGAGCGTCCAATATGGGTTGATCCTGACATCTCCATAAGTAATCGAGGCCTTGCCGATCGAAATCAGCCGCGGCATCGAGCATTTCCGACAGAATGGGGTCCACGGCGACTTGCGAGAGGACAGCCTTCCGGTTATCGGCAGGCGTTTTGACACTTTCGAGATAGAGATCCCAGAAGTGTCGCCATTGAGCTTCAATCGCTGCGCGATCGGTGTCTTCTTGTGACGTGAGGGCTGACGCGCGCGATCCACCGGGTGACTGTGTCGGTGACTCAGTGACAGCAGCAGTTGTCGGGGCCGCGACGCTTGCGGTCGGGGATGCCGCACTCGTGGAGGTCACGTTTCCGCTCAAGGTGGCGGACCCAGCAGTTGAACCGGATGACTCAATCGGCGTCGAGGGCTGGATGACCGAGGCGCTGACGGTGCCGGGGGCGCTGGTACTCCGCGCCGGTGTGTCCGCGGACGTACATCCCGCCACGGTCGCCACCAGTGCTGTGGTCACCACGAGCGCCCACCGCGATGGAGTCGCTCTCATACTGTTGTCCCCCCTGCGGTGGCCGAAGATCCCGCGAGTGCCTCTTGGGCAGAGCCCGAGGCGTTCTGGCGCAACACGGGTTGGCTCGTCGACGTCACGGTCCTGCTGATGGTCGGGAAACCGAAGACGGCACCGAAGGTGATCGCCGCCTCGTTGCTGCAGCGTGCCGACACGGTAGTCGCCCCGAGGGTGACAACCGCACCAACGTCCGGGCCCCGGACCTGCAGGTAGCGATTGGCAGCTGCGACCGGGTCCGCCACACCGACGGACTCGGCACTCGAGCGGCGCGGATCGACGGCGCCGGCGGCCGCGGCGGTCGCACCGTCGCACAGTCGCTGCAACCGTTGGCCGGCGAGGAATGCCGACCCGGCGGCCGTCACCCCCGCGGTCAGAACCAGCAGGCACACCATCATGCCGAGAACCAGCGGCGTCACGGATCCCCGGTCATCGGCATCTCTCTCCGCGTGGGCCGGGAACGCCACAGGCGCGTTGGAGGTCATTGGCCCTCCCTGAAGTCACCGACGTGCAAAGTGAAGACGCCCGTCACCGTGTTCTGGCTGCCGGTCACCACCGACGGGACGCCGGGGAAGGTGACCAGTGCGACGACGCACACGTCGTACACGGCACCGGGGCGGAGAGAAGGGGGAACCTGCGGGGCAGAGACGCAGTCGCTCCCGGGCGAGACGAAGCGAACCTGCATGCCGTCCGCGGGCACCCGCTGATCTGTCAGTGCCAGCTGGGCGATCTCCTGCGCCCGGGCCACACCGATGGCGGGCGTGGGCGCGGAATCCATCACTCGGCCGGCGTCCCGCGCACCCTGCGACACCGCGAACGTGGCCGCCTGGATACGCATGACGCAGGCCAGGATGTACACGGTGGGAATGAGCAGCAGAACCGCGAGGAAGACCACTTCGATGAGCGCGCGTCCCGCGTCGCCGTTCTCTGGCGGTGACAGCGCATCCTCGGAGTAGGTGGTGGAGCCCGCCGGGACACCACGTCGCACCGTTTGGACTGCTGGTGTGCCGCGGTTCGGCCGCCGGTCGTCCCGCCGGCCAGTGTCGATCATCCCAACGACTCCTTCGCGGAGTGGCCGGTGACCTCGATCGTCGGCATCACGCCGTCGAGCAGTGAGATGATGCCCGGAGCCTCCATCCGGCAGTCCACGCGCACGACCAAGCCCTGAACAGCGGATGAGCAGCTCAACGTCGAGCGGGTCGACCCGGTGATCCCGCCGCCGATGAGTGTCGAGACCTGTTGCGTCGCCGCGATTCCCGGGTTGTCGTAGTTGGCGGCAATCCTGGCGGCGTCGGCGGCCGCCGATGTCAGCAGGGTTTGCGTGTAAGCCCACAGACCGACCGACACCAAGGCCAGGAACAACATCAGCAGCAGCACGAGCACGAGGGCGAACTCGGCGACCGCAGAGCCGCGGTCATTGCATCGGTCGGACAGCCGACGGACCACCCAGTCGTCGTCGACTCGCCTCAGCCGGCGCCGGACACCGACTGGAACGCGTTCTGTACCGCCGTCACCACCTGTTCGCGGAAGACTGCGAGCAGTGCAATCACCACGATGGCGGTCATCACGGTGATCATCACCCAGCCTGGGACGTCGCCGCGATCGTTGTCCTGTCGGGATCGGTCGCCGGCTGTGGAGTGGTCGCCGAGACCGCTCAGCAGGCGCAGCGTCATCGCCGTCAGCCATTGATGGGCGCGAGTGATTCGTTGATTCATGCGGGCCTCCGGTCTGGTCCGCCCGCGGTCGCAGGGCAGAACTGAGTGGTATGCGGGTAGGGGTCAGGGCCGGTGCGTCGATGTCCCGACGCCGGACGAGGGCGCTCACTGGGCGACCGCGGTGATGGCGAGCAGCCCCGGGTACAGGGCGAAGAGGATGGTGATCGGCAGGACGAGGAACACCACCGGGACCATCATCGCGATCTCTTTGCGGCCGCCGGACTCGAGCAGTTGCCGCTTGCCCAGGGCGCGGACGTCAGCGGCCTGGGCCCGCAATACATCGGCGAGCGGGGTTCCGCGTTCGATGGCGACGGCCATGCCGTCGAGGAAACGGGCGAGCGGCTCCAGTCGGGTTCGGTCACGCAGGTGCGTGATCGAGGTGAGGAATGGTGTGCCGGAACGTGTCTCGGCGAGAACGCCACCGAGCTGGCGGACCAGTGGGCCTTGCGCGAGGCGGGTGATGCGGTCGATGGCGCTCATCGGCCCTTCGCCGGCGGTCACCGCCAGAGCCAGCATCTCCGCTATCACCGGGAACTCCGCGATGATTTCGGCGTCGCGTTTACTGACTGCTTGGGTGAGCCACCAGTCGCGGGCGAGGACGCCGGCGGCGCTGCACGCGACGATCAGCAGAATCAGGATGACGGGATTCGACTGCCCGAACAGCACCGCGAGTAGTCCGACTCCACCGCCCAACAGGGCGCCGGCGCACCCCCACAGCACCTGCTCGATTCTGAACTGGTCGACAGTCAGGGCTGAATCGAGAGCCGTCAACCGCCGTTCGACCGATGCCCGGCCGCCGACCACCCGGTCGATGATTCGCACCGCATCCCTGATCAGCGGCGCGGTGAGGCGGCCCAGGGCAGTGACGGTGCCGCCCTGTTCCTGACCCGACAACAGTCGGGAGGGTTGAGCCGCGTCAGCCAGGTAGGGCGCGATCCGGTCGGACATTGTCGGCCGACGCAGGGGCGGCGCCGCCAGGATCGCCATCAGCAACCCAGCGCCGGCGAGACCACCGAGCAGGGCTCCCAGCAGCACGACGTTCACCTCAGCACCCTGCGGTCCTCGGGGAGCCGACCGATCCGGATCATCAACCGGTAAGCGACCAGCGACAATGCTGCCCCGGCCGCGAGAATGAACGCTCCCGTCGGAGTGTCGTAGGCCTGCAACGTCTCCCGCTGAGTCGCCAGCAACACCAGCACCAGCCATGGAGCGGCCACGGCCATCCTCGCGGCGTTGACCGACCAGGACTGCCGCGCCAGCAGTTCGGCGCGTGTTCGTGCGTCATCCCGGAGGAAGCCGGACAACGTGGACAACAACCGGCCGAGATCCGTGCCGCCGACCTCACGGGCGACGCGCAGTGACTCGCAGACCCGGTCGCCAACCGGATCGGCCAGGGCGTCCTTCAACCGGTCGAGTGAGCCGTTGAAGCGGCCGGTCGTCCGGTAGTCGGAACCGAACTGCTGAAACGGTTCTCGCAGTTGTTCGGGTCCGCGGACGCCGATCGCGGACAGCGCTTCGGGCAATGACAGCCCCGCGCGCACGCCGGACGTGAGGTTGTCCACCACCTCCGGCCAGAGCTCGCGGAGGTCCGCCTGCCGCTTGTGCCGGAGGCGGCCGACGACGATGCGGGGGATGAACGACGCGAAGACGGCGAACACCGCTGTGACCGTGACCGATTGGGTCAGAGCCAGCCCGAGCACAGCGACCACGGCAGCCGCCAGGACCTGCAATGCAACGATCTGCGCCGGGGTCACCCCCGGAAGTCCGGCCTGGATGAGGTGTTCGCGCATCCGCTCCGAGCGCACTCGCGTACGTTGACGCGACGGTCGAGCGGTGATGCCGTGCCAGATCAGGAGCAGGCCGACCCCGGCTACCAGCCCGAGGAATGCGCCCATGATCGCGTCTCCCTTCCGCGTCGGTCGCGCGGTCGGCAGACCCTAACCCATGAATGAGCTCAGCAATCAATTCTCACTTTGAGTAATGTGGATAACGCGCGACCCGCCGGTAACGGTGACAATTTGTGTTCCTCCGCGCCGTCGCCGGGAGCCGAAACTGACCACAAGTGCTGCCCGGACCGGGATGTTGTCGGTGCGTGACGTCTCAGCAGCGACGACGCTCGCCGGGCATCTGACGAATTCAAGCCCGAGAGAGTGACGGGCGACCGCCGAGCAATTGACTTGCCTTCGATTCGACGTCTCCATTTCGCCGCAGTTCGTTGCCGACAACAGGAGAAATGCCGATGCGCACGCATCATTTGCAGCAATGATTCTCGTCGGTGCAACCGTTCTGACCCCTGACGACCATTCGGGGTGGGCCAGAAGCGGAGCGGTGCAGCTGCTGAAGCGGCCCGTGCGCCACAAGGTGACGGCGCCACCAAAGATGCGCCGCGACTCGTCGCCACGCATGTTCGCCGGACGATGCGTGGCGGGCGGACCGGTGGCCCGGCCGCGGCCTCGGGTCGACGCAGTGCGGTCGCCGCACGGCTGTTCGGCGCTGGCCGATTCAGGACCGGTGGGCCGACCGCCTCGGGTCGATGCAGTGTCGTCGGGCACCGATGACCGACCTTCCTGAACCACCCCGTCCGGTGAGCCCGGTGCGCCGCTGACCCCGGTGCGGCCGTTGAATCACAGCCGTCACGGCGACGGTGGCCCGGCTTCGATCCGCTTCCGGTGCCGGTGCACCGCGTCGTCGCCCATCGCCCAGTCCGACTCCACCCACCACGTCGCCCCGGCGTCGACCCATTCGCGCACCACCGCGTCGCCGGCACTGCGGGGTTCGCTGGTGCCTTCCGCGACCACGTCGTACCCGTCCCACGGCAGACCGGCGGCCTCCCGCAACGGCCGGACGGCGGCGACGACATCCGCGAGGTCGGCCGGGCCGAACGGGGTCTGCGCCCCGTACCCGACCTTGGTGGACAACAGGCCGTCCCACCGCGCCGCCCGGCTCATCGACTTGCGCGACGGGTACGCGCCGACCACCCACACCGGAACCCGGGGTTGCTGGACCGGCTTCGGCGGTCCCGGGAAGTCGGTCGGCCGGACCTGATAGTGCCTGCCGGAGAACGAGAACGGCTGACCGCGCATCAAGCCGTCATAGACCGTCAAACCCTCGTCCAGCTTCTCCGCCCGAACCCTGCGGTCCTCTTCCGGTTCGAACGCCAGCCAGCCGTCGTGCAGCGCGCCGAGCCCGACGGCGAGTTGCACCCGCCCGCCGGACAGGTTGTCCAGCGTTGCGAGCGTGCCGGCGAGTTCGTACGCCCTGACCCGTGGGAGTGGGGTGAGCATCGTGCCGAGCCGGATCCGCTCGGTGCGCATCGCCGCGGCGGTGAGCAGCACCCACGGGTCGGTGGACCAGAGCGCCTCCCAGCCGAAGATCGCGTCCCAGCCCGCGTTCTCCGCGGCGACCGCCAGTTCGACGAACTCCTTCGGTGATGCCTGACTGATGACGATGCCACTGCGCAGTTGCGTCATGGACCGAACTGTCCCACCCACCACCGACAGCGGGCGGGAGGACCGGACTACTCGGGCAACACCGGCATCTCCGGGCCACTGCGGCGGTGCAACAGCACCGCCCGCGTCACCGACGACGACCCGAACTTCTCCCGCACCCCGTCGAGGGCGGCGTCCAACGCAGCGCCCGTCGAATCGTCGAACGGCAGCTCCAGCTGCAGCGATTCGCTGTCCAGGTTGCCGACGGCGATGCCGACCAGGGTGAGGCCCTGCTCGCGGATCATCGGCATCGCGTCCCGCACCAGCGACCGCACCGTCGCGAGAACGGTCGCGGTGTCCGCGGTGGCCCGGCCGATGGTGCGGGACCTCGACACCCGGCTGAAGTCGTCGAACCGCAACCGCAGCACCACGGTGCGGCCCACCCGGTCGGCCTTGCGCATCCGGCGGGTCACCCGGTCGACCAGGCCGACGACGACGGCGTCGATGTCCTCCGGTTGGTGCCGGGAACGGCGGCCCATCGCGTGTTGCGATCCGATCGACCCGCGCCGGACTCCGACCCGCACCCGTCGCGGGTCACGGTTGTGCGCCAGCGCGTGCAGGTGCCGCCCCGATGCCTGCCCGAGGATCGACACCAGCCCCGCCTCGCCCAGCCCGGCGACCTGGCCGACGGTGAAGATGCCCAACTCGTGCAGCTTCGCGGTGCTCTTCGGCCCCACACCCCACAGCCGCTGCACCGGCAACGGGTGCAGGAACGCCAGTTCCTCCGCCGGCGGGACGACGAGCAGCCCGTCGGGCTTGGCCACCCCGCTGGCCACCTTCGCCAGGAACTTGGTCCGTGCAACGCCCACCGTGATCGGCAGGCCGACGCTGTCCTCCACTTCCTGGCGCAGCCGCGCGGCGATCTCCCGCGGCTGCCCCGAGACCCGGCCGAGGCCACCGACGTCGAGGAACGCCTCATCGATGGACAGCCCTTCGACGAGCGGGGTGGTCCGCCGGAAGACCTCGAAGACGTCCTTGGAGGCACGGGAGTAGGCGGCGAACCTGGGTTCGACGACGATCGCGTCCGGACACAAACCGCGGGCTCGGGCACCGCCCATCGCCGTCTTGACCCCACGGGCCTTGGCCTCGTAGCTGGCGGCGAGGACCACCCCGCCGCCGACGATCACCGGCTGGCCCAGCAGGGCGGGGTTGTCCCGCTGTTCGACGGAGGCGAAGAACGAGTCGAGGTCGGCATGCAGGATCGTCGCCTCGGTTCCCGCAACGACCGCGCCCACGAACACATGTTCGCATCATTCGGGCTGGCGTGCGACTGTACGACGCATCTCGCCGACCTTCGGCGGTGTTCGATCGCAGCACCATCCGGGAACCGGGCCGCTCGCAGGCGCCCGGCGATTCCGCCGAAGCACCCGCGGACCCGAACGGCGCCCGCTGATCCACCGAAGGATCAGCCGCGTCCGCCCCGATACGTCCCGACGCTCCACGCGTTGCCCTCCGGGTCGAGGAACGCGAACTCCTTGCTGCCGTAATCGGTGTCCTTGACCGGGCGCAGCACTTCCCAGCCGGCGCCGGTCACTCGCGCGGCGATCGCGTCGACGTCGTCGGTGGCGAGGTAGGCCGACGAGGTCCCCGGCGCGCCGGCCCGGCCCGACCAGCGCTCTCCGCTCGGTTCGGAGCCGAACATGATGCCGCCGCCGTCCGGCCAGGCCAGTTCGGCATGCGCGATCGGGCGATCCTCGCTGCGATAGACCTCGACCTCTTGGAAGCCGATCACGTCGACGAGGAAGCGCAGGGCTGCTTCCCCGTCCCGGTAGGACAGGGTCGGCCATACACCTGGGTGGGTTCTGATGGTTGTCGTCATGAGTTCAAGGGTCACACCGCGCACGCGCCGGGTCTTGGAAAAAGCGGAACCGGCACGCCTCACCCGGTGAGCGACGGCAATTCCGCGGCCATCCACTGACCGGGGGTGCAGCCGGCGAATTGCCGCCACTCCGCGGTCAGGTGCGGCTGGTCGGCGTAACCGCAGGCAGCGGCGACATCGGACAGCGCCATCCCGTTCGTGAGCAACGATTTGGATCTGGTGAACCTGGTCAGCCGCGCCAGATCCTTCGCGCCGATGCCGATCTCGGCCCGCATCAGGGCCGTCAGATGCCGACGGGACCGACCGACGTCCTCGGCAACGTCCGCGATCCGCATGGTTCCGCCCGATTCGGCGATCAGCTGCCACGCGCGCCGGAGCTCGGGGGCGATCAGCCCCGGCTCGAGGGCTGCCAGCCGCCCGGCGAGCCAGCGGTGCACCCGGGCCACCGCCGCCGGGGACGAGAAAGAGCTGTCGAGCAACTCGCCCAAGAACTCGCCGTCGCTGCCGATCAGCTCGCGAAGCTCCAGTACCTCACTGTCCAGTTCCGCCGCCGGCACGCCGAACAGCGCCCGCGACGCGAACGGGTGCACCGCCAGTTGGATGCCCCGCTGATGAACGGGGCGGGTGCCTCCGGGCGGAGGGAGCAGCACCGGTCGGGTGTGCAGGCCGCCCACCGGGATGCCGAACTGCGACGGAGTACCCGTTGCCCGCCAGGGAATCTCGATCGGCAGCGGCCCGGACAACGAGATCACCAGCGTCAGGTACGGGCTGGGCAACCCACGGTGCACGCCGGGCATCGGCGCCATCCGGTAGCCGATCATCGTCGGCACGGCCCGTGCCGCAATCGGCGGTGGCGGCAGCGACACCAGGCTCTCGCCGGAACCGTCGACCGTCATGGATCCACCGTAGGGCCGAGCACCCCGCCACTCAATGAAGGCGCCCGCGGCGGGGTTCGTCTGGGAGCGTAGGTTCGCCCGGACCCACCTCCCCGGCCTGTCACCCCTGGAACGCATCGGAGCCGCCGCCGTGTCAGCCTCTCCGCGTGCCCTCGTCCGCCGGCCGTCGTCCCGGCTGGCGCAGGGACTGCTCACGCATCTGGAACGCGTCGCCGTCGAGCCGGTGCTGGCCCAGGCGCAGTGGGAGAACTACCTCGGAGCGCTCACCGATGCGGGCTGGCAGACGGTGGACGTCCCGGAGGTCGACCAGTGCCCCGACGGCGTCTTCGTCGAGGACACCGTCGTGATGATCGGCGACACGGCGGTACTCACCAGCCCGGGTGCTGACCAGCGCAAGCCCGAGGTCGACGGCACCGCAAGCACTCTCACCGGGCTCGGTTACCGCGTCGAGCGGATCACCGGCGGCACCCTCGACGGCGGCGACGTGCTCAAGGTCGGCCGCACCGTGTACGTGGGTCGCACGCTGCGCACCAGCGCGGCCGGGATCGCGAGCCTGCGGGCGATCTGCGACCCGCTCGGCTACCCGGTGATCGCGGTCCCGGTCAGCAAGGTGCTGCACCTGAAGTCGGCGGTGACCGCGCTGCCCGACGGCAGCATCATCGGCTACCCGCCGCTGGTGGACGATCCGGGCTTTTGGCCGCACTTCCGGCCGATGCCGGAGGAGGGCGGCGCGCACGTGGTCGACCTCGGCGCCGGCAGGCTGCTGATGGCGGCGTCCGCACCGAGATCGGCCGACCTGCTCGCCGGCCTGGGCTTCACGCCGGTGCCGGTCGACATCTCGGAGTTCGAGAAGCTCGAGGGCTGCGTCACCTGCCTGTCCGTCCGGCTGCGTCACCAGCCGGGCGCCCGGTGACCTGCCGGGCCCACAGGTGGTCGATCCTCGCAGCGAAGACCACCCGGAAAGGGACCTGGATCTGCCTGGCCGACTCGGACAGTGGGGTGCAAGATCGACAGGGCAGCGCGGCCACCCCGATCCGGGGGGTCGCCCGATAGCCGTGACCCGGTTCCCATCAGCGTCGAGAGGACTGTCGTGAAGAAGATCATCAACGATCCCACCACCGTGACCACCGAGGCTCTGCAGGGCATGGCGGAGGCGCATGCCGACCTCATCACCGTGCAGCTCGACCCGGCGTTCATCGCCCGGGCCGACGCCCCGGTCGCCGGCAAGGTGGCGATCGTGTCCGGCGGTGGCAGTGGTCACGAGCCGCTGCACGGCGGTTTCGTCGGCGAGGGCATGCTGGCGGCCGCCGTACCCGGACCGGTGTTCACCTCACCGACGCCGGACCAGGTGATCGCCGCGACCCAGGCCGTCAGCGGCGGGGCG
This sequence comes from uncultured Actinomycetota bacterium, assembly GCA_963785455.1. Classification (GTDB taxonomy): domain Bacteria; phylum Actinomycetota; class Actinomycetes; order Mycobacteriales; family Nakamurellaceae; genus Nakamurella. The sequence continues at coordinate 319,766 of CAWAVL010000016.1, read as the reverse complement.
GGCGTGCTGCTCATCGTCAAGAACTACACCGGCGACGTGCTGAACTTCGAGACCGCCGCCGAACTGGCCGAGGCCGAGGGCATCGAGACCAAGTCGGTCGTCATCGCCGACGACGTCGCGGTCAAGGACTCGACGTGGACCGCCGGCCGCCGCGGTGTCGGCGGCACCGTCCTGGCGGAGAAGATCGCCGGTGCCTCGGCCGCCCGCGGTGACGACCTGGCCACGGTGACCGCCATCGCCGAGCGGGTCAGCTCGCAGGTCCGCTCGATGGGCATGGCACTGACCCCGTGTACCGTCCCGCACTCCGGGGAGCCGTCGTTCACCCTGGCCGACGACGAGATGGAAATGGGCGTCGGCATTCACGGCGAGCCGGGCCGCGAGCGGATGAAGCTGGTGTCCGCCGACGAGATCGTGTCGATCATGCTCAGCTCCATCGTCGACGACCTGCCGTTCGAGTCGGGCGCCAAGACCCTGCTGTTCGTCAACGGCATGGGGGGCACCCCGCAGATCGAGCTATACCTCGCCTACCATTCGGCGCGGAAGTTCCTCGCCGAGCGGGGAATCGAGGTCAGCAGGTCACTGGTCGGCAACTACATCACGTCCCTGGAGATGCAGGGCATGTCGATCACCCTGCTCAAGCTGGACGACGAGATGACCGAACTCTGGGACGCGCCGGTGCACACCGCCGCGCTGAGATGGGGCGTGTGATCGATGAGTTGTGATGCCGCCGGAACCGTGGCCGCCATCCGGGCGGTGGCCGCCACGGTGTCCGAGCACCGGGCCGAACTGACCCACCTGGACCGGGAGATCGGCGACGGTGACCACGGGGAGAACATGGCCCGTGGCTTCACCGCGGTGCTGACGAAGCTGGACGCGGCCGAACCGGACAACCCAGCTGCCGTGCTGAAACTCGTTGCCACCACGTTGATCTCGACGGTCGGCGGGGCGGCCGGCCCGCTGTTCGGGACCGGCTTCCTGCGGGCGGCCACCTCGCTCGGCGACGCCACGGAGATCGACGGCGAGTCCGTCGTCACCGCCCTCACCGCCGCCCGTGACGGGGTGGTTGCGCGCGGCAAGGCCGAATCAGGGGACAAGACGATGGTCGACGCGCTCACCCCGGCGGTGAACGCGGCGAAAGAGGCTGCGGCGGGCGGTGCCTCGGTCGCGGCGGTGCTGTCCGCGGCGGCCGAGGCGGCCACCGCCGGCGCCGCCGCCACCGTGCCGATGCAGGCGCGCAAGGGCCGGGCCAGCTACCTCGGCGAACGCTCCATCGGCCATCAGGACCCCGGCGCGACCAGCACCGGGTACCTGCTGCAGGCTCTCGCCGGGGCCGCCGCCGGCTGACCGTTCGCGCCCATCGGCGGAGACCGGCCCGTTGCCGCATCGGCTTCGGTGACCGCAACCCGCACAGCGGCAACGATTCTCACTCCCGCAAGCAGTTCCGATCCCGGAATGGGTCCTGATCGAACAACAGAGAGGTTCCCCGTGACAGTCGGCCTGGTCCTGGTCTCGCACAGCAAGCAGTTGGCTCAGGGCCTGGCCGACGTCGCAGGGCAGATGGCGCCGTCGGTGACCATCGCCACGGCCGGCGGCCAGGAGGACGGGTCGATCGGCACCTCGTTCGAGCTGATCAGCGCAGCCATCGCGGAAGCCGACTCCGGTGACGGCGCCGTCCTGCTCTACGACCTCGGCAGCGGCTTCCTGACGGCCGAAACAGCCGTCGAGTTCCTCGAGCCCGAGCAGGCGGAGCGGGTGGTGATCGTCGACGCGCCGTTCGTGCTGGGCGCGGTCTCCGCGGCGATCGCCGCCAACGTCGGCGGTGACCTGCGTGCCGTCATCGCCGGTGCACTCGACGCCCGGACCGCCAACGGACCCGGTGGGTTGCGGTCGCTCGACTGACCAGTCGGGCACCGTGCGTCAGGTGTGAAACCGGGCGCGGGTGGGTATGTCGTTGAGGACCGGCCGATCACGCCGCCGCCGGTCCGCGACGAAGGGAACCGATCATGACCTCCAGCCTGCCCTCCGGTGACGGGACATCGACAGGCACCGGGCCCAGTTCCGCGCTCGACGAGGGCGCCGTGCCCAGCACCGGCAACGAGCCGGACACCGCACGCACAGCCGCCGGCGAGGACCAGGTGTCCGCCGCTCCCGACACGTCCGTCGCGTCGGACACCGCGCCGTCACCCGATGCCGATGCGGTGCCGGACGGTGCCGGCGCGCCGGACGCGGCGGGCGCGAGCACGACCGCTGCGGGGGCCCCCACCGCCGGTTCGACTGCCGATGACGCTGCCGACACCGATCGCGAGCGGACCGATTCATCGAATTCCGGCGCCTCCGGAGGTGCCACGCCCGCCGGTGCCGGCGTGTCGTCCGCGGCCGGGTCCCGGACCTCCCGAGCAGACGACGATGACGCGCCGGGTGACTCCGGCGCCCCTGACGCCAGCGCCGCAGCGGCTCCGGCCGCGCCCGACGCGGAGGGCCCGCATCCCGGTGACACGTCGACTCCCGAAGGCGCCGTCGAGGGGCTCGACCCGGTGAAGGCCCAGGACGACCTGAACCCAGAATCGCAGGGCAGGCGCTCGGACAAGGTCGAACTCGACGGGCCGGCCCTGGAGAACGACGAGATGCGCAGGGCCACCGAGAATCTGCACTCCAGTCAGGACGCCAGCGCAGAGGCCAGGGAGTACGCCGCCGACGTCCGCAAGCAAACGCTGCCCGGAACCTCCCCGACGGGACTGTGACCGGCTGCTAGGACGTCCCGGCAGCCGACCCCCGGTCCGTCCGGGGGCGAACAGCCTGCCCACCCGACCGGACTTCCAGCAGCTCGGCCAGGTCGAGCCCGTGCTGCTGGAACCGGTCGGCGTGCGGCGGAAAGCCCTGCGCGCGAACGAGTGTGCCGTCCACAGACGTGAAGATGTCCTCGGTCTCCACGACACCGCCCTCCACCCGCCCGGGCAACGCCACGATCTCCCGCACCCGGCGCGAACCGTCCGGTTGCACGCCGATCTGCACCACCAGGTCGATGCACGCCGCGACCGTCGGCACCACGAAGGCGTCGGTGACGTTCTCGCCGGCCAGCAACGGCAGCGTGCACAACTTGACCACCGCCTCCCGCGCGGCGTTGGCGTGCACCGAACACATCCCGGGCAGGCCGGAGTTCAGCGCGATCAGCAGGTCGAGCGATTCCTCCTGCCGCACCTCGCCGACGATGATCCGGCTCGGGCGCATGCGCAGCGCCTCCTTCACCAGCCGGCGGAGCCGGATCTCGCCGTGTCCCTCCAGGTTCGGCTGACGGGTCTGCATTGCGACGACGTCCGGCAGGTTGGGGCGCAGCTCGAACACCTCCTCGCAGGTGATCACCCGCTCCTGCGCCGGAATCGAGTTGATCAAGGTGTTGAGCAGGGTCGTCTTCCCCGCCTGCGTGCCGCCCGCGACGATGATGTTCAGCCCGGCGGTGACGGCCGCCTCCAGGAACCGCGCCGCGTGCGCGGTGATCGTGCCGAGCGCGACGAGGTCCTCCAGGCCGTTCGCCGCGACCACGAACTTGCGGATGTTCAGGCTCAGGTGGTCGCGGGTGATGTCCGGGATCACCGCGTGCAGCCGGCTGCCGTCCGGCAGCAGGGCGTCGACGAAGGGCGACGACAGGTCCAGCCGCCGACCGGACGGCTTGAGCATCCGCTCGACAAGGTCACGCACCTCGTCGGCGGTCAGCACCACGGTGGTCAATTCCGAGCGGCCGTGACGGGCGACGAACACCCGGCCGGGCTGGTTGATCCAGATCTCCTCCACCGCCGGGTCGTCCAGAAACCGTTGCAGCGGGCCGAATCCGGCCAGCGAGTCGAAGACGTGGCGGACCGCCGCCGGCCGGTCGAGTAACGGAGGCAGGGCCGACAGCGGCACCCGTTCCTCGTAGTGGGCGATCACCTCGTCGATCAGCGAGCGGGTGCCGCGGTGATCGATGACCGGGTCGATCCCACGCCGCCGGATCAGTTCGCGGACCTCGTCGTGGATGTGTTCGGTGGCGGTCGGTGCGGCCATCGGCGAACTCCCTGCTGTGCTCGACGAACCGGGGGCAGGCGCGGGTCCCGGACACGGTAACCGGGAATCCCGCGGGCGCCCGATCTGTCCACAGCGTCGATGACGGTGCTCGGCGAACGGACCGCCGGCGGCCCGATCGGGACGCCGGCCCTCCACCGTGATCGGCGCTGCGACAACCGGTCCGGGGCGCCCGAGTGAGCCCCGATGATCGACCCTGCGCGGCGCGGCCGACCCGCCTTGTCACAATCTCCCCATGGCCATCCGCACCGTGCCGTCCAACGGCATCACCCTCGCCTACGAGACGTTCGGTGATCCCGACGCCGTGCCGGTGCTGCTGGTGATGGGGCTGGGCACCCAGATGCTGGCCTGGCACGACGGGTTCTGCGAGCTGCTCGCCGATCGTGGTCACTACGTGATCCGCTTCGACAACCGGGACATCGGCCTGTCCACGCACCTTCGCGATGAACGCCCGGGCCGGCCGATCGCCGCCTTCGTCGGCCGCAAACCCGCCTACCTGATCCCCGACATGGCCGACGACGCAGCCGGTCTCGTCGAGCAGTTGCTGCCCGACGGGGCGCACGTGGTCGGCGTCTCGATGGGCGGCTGCATCAGCCAGGCCCTCGCGATCCAGCGCCCCGACCTGGTGCGCAGCCTGACCTCCATGTCGTCGAGCACGGCGTCGCGCCGGGTGGGCAGGCCCCGGCTGGACATCGCGGCGATGATGCTTTTCCGGCGCGCCGCCGGCAGCCGCGAGGAGGCCATCGCGGCCAGCATCGACACCTGGCGGCGCATCGGGTCACCCGGATACCCCTTCGACCGCGAGCGCGCCGAGCGGCTCGCGGGGGAGGCGTACGACCGGTGCTACGACCCGGCCGGAGTGTCCCGACAGTTCGCCGCCATCCTCGGCACCCCGGACCGGACGGCGGCGCTGCGCCGGCTGGACGTCCCCACCGTGGTGCTGCACGGTGAGGCGGACCCCCTGATCACCGTGTCCGGCGGCCGCGCGACCGCGGACGCGATCCGCGGAGCGCGGCTGCGGACCTACCCCGGCATGGGGCACGACCTGCCGGACGCGTTGTGGCCATCGTTCGTCGAGGAGATCTCGACCGTGGCCGCCAGCGGCGAGCAGGTCCGCCGGTGAACCACCATGCTTCTTCTCCTGCCGAATCCGGCGACGAACCGTTGACAGGCAACGCGACCGCGTCTGATTCCGGCGAGTCGCCCGGCTACGCCGACGATCTCGCGCTCGCCCTTCGGCTGGCCGACGCCGCGGACGCGATCAGTCTTCCGCGATTCGGCGCGGCCGACCTCCGGGTCGACGCCAAACCTGATCTCACGCCGGTGTCGGACGCCGACCTGGCGGTGGAGGCCGCCATCCGCGACATGCTCGCCGGCGAGCGTCCCGGTGACACCGTGGTGGGGGAGGAGTTCGGCGGTGACGGATCCACCGCGACCGGCCGGCGGTGGGTGATCGATCCCATCGACGGCACCAAGAACTTCGTCCGCGGCGTTCCGGTGTGGGCCACCCTCATCGCGCTGCTGGACGGCGACGACATCGTTGTCGGTGTGGTGTCCGCGCCGGCCCTCTCGCGGCGCTGGTGGGCCGCGGTCGGCGGCGCCGCCTGGACCCGGTTCGCCGACGCGCCGCCCCGCAGGTGCGCCGTGTCGGCGGTCCGCACTCTCTCCGACGCCTCGCTGAGCTACTCGGACCTGGCCGAATGGCAGCACTCGGGCCGCGGCGCGGCCTTCGACATCGTGTTGAACGAGTGCTGGCGAACGCGCGCCTACGGCGACTTCTACTCCTACATGCTGGTCGCCGAGGGCGCCGTCGACATCGCGGCCGAGCCGGAATTGAGTCTGTGGGACGTCGCCGCGCTGGTTCCCATCGTCACCGCGGCCGGGGGCCGGTTCACGTCGATCGACGGTCAGCCATCCGGCGGCACGGCCAGTAGCGCGTTGGCGACCAACGGCCTCCTGCACGAGGCGATGCTCGCTCGCCTGGAAGGGTGACGCAACCCTCGCACGGCCGGTAAAACGTCAGGTCGCCGACTTCGCTGCGGCGGCGGAGCCGCCCATCCGATACCCCCGCGCGGCGCGGATGTCACGTAGGTATAACGGTGAAGCCCTTAGACTGCCTCGTTGTGATTCATTTGTCGCACGTCTCGAAGTTGTACAAAGCCTCCACCAGGCCCGCCCTCGACGACGTCACCATCGACGTCGACAAGGGCGAATTCGCTTTCGTCATCGGTCCCTCGGGATCGGGGAAGTCGACGTTTCTGCGCCTGCTGATCAGGGAGGACGTGCCGACGACGGGCACCATCGAGGTTGACGGTCAGGACCTCGTGCAGCTGCGCCGATCCAAAGTCGCCGCGCATCGGCGCCGGCTCGGTTGCGTGTTCCAGGACTTCAGGTTGCTGACCAACAAGACTGTCGAGCAGAACGTCGGATTCGCGCTCGAGGTGATCGGCCGCTCCCGGGCGTCGATCAAGCAGACGGTGCCCGAAGTGCTGGAGATGGTGGGGCTGGATGGGAAGGCGAACCGGCTGCCGCACGAGCTGTCCGGGGGCGAGCAGCAACGGGTGGCCATTGCCCGGGCGTTCGCCAACCGGCCGCTGCTGCTGCTGGCCGACGAGCCGACCGGCAACCTCGACCCGGACACCAGCGCCGACATCATGCTGCTCCTGGAACGGATCAACCGCACCGGAACGACGGTGCTGATGGCCACGCACGACAACACCATCGTCGACTCCATGCGACGGCGGGTCATCGAATTGCAGCTCGGCAAGGTCGTCCGGGACGAGGCACGGGGCGTGTACGGGGTGGGCCGGTAAGAGCGTCACCGATCCATTTCCCTGCTGTTCGGCACACGAGAGGAACACATGCGCGCCGGATTCGTCGTCACCGAGGTCCTGAACGGATTTCGCCGCAACATCACCATGACCATTGCCATGGTGCTCACCACCGCCATCTCCCTGGGCCTGCTCGGCGGCGGGCTCATCATTGCCCGGATGACCGATCAGATGCGGGACATCTACGGCGACAAGGTCGAGGTCACCGTCTACCTGACGCCCGACCAGTCCGCGCAGGATCCCGATTGCCGCAAATCGCCGTGCCAGGACATCAACAAGCAACTGCAGGCCAACACCGACGTGGAAAGCGTCGACTACGAGAGCCAGGCAGCGGCGTTCGAGCGGTACAAGCAGCAATTCGCCGGTCAGCCAGAACTGCTGGAAATCGGCACCGCGTCGGCGCTGTCCGCCTCGTTCCACGTCAAGCTGTACGACCCGCAGCGGTACCGGGTGATCGCCGAGGATTTCAGCGGCCGCCCAGGGGTGCAGTCCGTCGCCGATCAGAGCGCCTTCCTGGACCGGCTTTTCAGCCTGCTCAACGGCGTGCGCAACGCCACCATCATCGTCGCGCTGATCCAGGCGCTGGCGGCGCTGCTGCTGATCTCCAACATGGTGCAGGTCGCCGCCTACACCCGCCGGACCGAGACGGCGATCATGCGGTTGGTCGGCGCGTCACGATGGCGCACCCAACTGCCGTTCATGCTCGAGGCCGTGATCGCCGGCGTGGTCGGCGCCGCGCTGGCCATCGGCGGCCTCGTCGCGGCCAAGTTCCTGTTCGTCGACCAGGCATTGGGACCGGTGATCCGATCCGGCATCCTGCCGGCCATCGACGCGGCCACCCTGGTGTGGGTATCCCCGATCCTGCTGGCCATCGGCGCCGGGTTGGCGGCGGTGTCGGCGTACGTGACGTTGCGGCTGTACGTGCGTTTGTGACATCGGGCCCGGTACCGGCCGTCCGGACGCGGGGGTCAATGCCTCGCGGCAGCAACTACCCTGGACCCGCCATGGCAACCTCATCCACCCGCGCGCAGCACACCGCCAACCGTCCCTCCCGCAGCAGCAACCGGCCCACCGGCCGCCAGGTCATCGCGAGCAACCGCAAGGCGCGGCACGACTACACGATCCTGGACACCTACGAAGCCGGTATCGCGCTCACCGGTACCGAGGTCAAGTCGCTGCGGGCCGGCCGGGCGTCGCTGGTCGACGGCTTCGTCACCGTCACCGACGACGAGCTGTGGCTGCGCAACGTGCACATCGCCGAGTACGCAGAAGGCACCTGGACCAATCACGCCCCGCGCCGCCAGCGCAAGCTGCTCATGCACCGGCTGGAGATCACCAAGATCGCCGCCCGGCTGCGCGAGGGTGGGCTCGCACTGGTGCCGCTGTCGATGTATTTCATCGACGGCAAGGTCAAGGTCGAACTCGGCCTCGGCCGCGGCAAGAAGGACTACGACAAGCGCCAGACCATGGCCAAGCGGGACGCTGCTCGCGAACTCGAGCGATACGCCGGCCGGCGTTCCAAGGGGATGTCCGACTGACGTCCGGCAGGCGCCGCCTTGCGATCAGGTCGACACTCACCGGCCTCGTCGCGATGGTCGACGCATCCGCACGCAGCGCGGAGATCGATGCCGGTCGCCATGCAACGACGGCGCGGGATTCGTCCGTCCTCACCACATGAAACGCCTCGCTCGCATCCTCACCACATGAAACGCCTCGCGGACATGGTCGGCGTCGCTGCCCTCGTGGTGATGCTCGCCGGTTGCGCAGCGGGCAGCATCGCGGGAACACCCGGACCCGCGTCCGGCACCGCGCCGTCGGGTCCGTACGGGAGCAGCTGCGACACCGCCACGACCGGCGCAACACCGGCCGGCCCCCCGATCACCACCCGTTCGACCGCCCCGGCCGGCGCTCCGATGATCACCGTCACGCGGGGGACCAACGCCTGGATCGGCAGCGGACGGACCGAGCCGCTGGCCGTTGCCGTGTACGACGACGGAACCGCGATCCGTTCCGAGGACGCCGGAACGGCGATGGAGCCGATCGCCGGGTTGACGATCGGGTGGATCGATCCCTGCCGGCTGGCCGATGCGGTGGCCACCATCGGGATGCTGGCCGCCGCCGACCTCGGCAGCCCGGGTGTCACCGATCAGGGCACCACCAGTGTCGTGTTGCGCCTCGCCGACGGCGAGGTCCGGGTGGATGCCTACGCCCTCGGGATCGGTGACGAGCTGCTGCCCGCACCGCAGCAGGACGCCCGACGTTCGCTGAGTGCGCTGATCGACACGCTGCGAACCTCGATGACCGACACCGCGCCGTGGACCCCCGACCGGCTCCGGCTGACCAGCTACGGCGTCCCGGCGGACCCGGCCGGCGCGCTCCACTGGCCGCTCGACCGGGGCATCGAGCAGACGCTCGGCACAGGGAGATCACCGTGCACCGTGCTGACGGGTGCGGAGGCCGATGCTGTGCTGAATGCTCTCGGCGGTCGCTCGGCGTCGCACAGCTGGACCGACGGGAACGGCACGCTGGTGCTCGCGCTCGGACCGCTGGTGCCGGGTCAGCAGGGCTGCCCGGCCTGAGCCGGTCCGCGGCGGCGGGCCTTCACTCGGCCCGAGTCTGCCCTGCTCACGCTGCAGAGTGAGCAGGGCGTCAGCGCCTCGAGCAGTCGGTGCTGGCTGAGCGAGACCCACGACGGGGACGGGAGTCGGTCCCGCTGCCGCCGCACCGCTGCCGCCGCGCCGCTGCCGCCGCACCGCCGCCGCCGCACCCGACGCCCCTGACCGCCGGCGCGTCGGGTGCGCGGAACACGTATGCGCTTCCGGTGCGCGGAACACGTATGATGGTGGGGCTGTTCTCCCCTTGGGGGTGATCGGTCTCGACAGCGTTTGTCGAGTGAGGTGAAGCGGGCCGAGGAAGGCAACGATGATCTCGTTAACCATCCGTTGCAAAAAATCAAGTGCCGACAACAGTCGCACTGACTTCGCCCTCGCCGCCTGAGCGAGTAAGGAGTCCGTCAGACCGGGGGTTCCTCCGCCCCGGATCCTGGCGCCAGCTAGGAGGATTACCGAAAGATCCGGTCGCGGGATCTTTCAGGGACAGCAAACAGCGACTGGGCCTGTCGCACCAGCACGTTCGCATGACTGGTGGGGCCGAGTAGGGACAACGCGGACTGCGCCCGGAGAAGCCCTCACGAAGCAACGTTGGACGCGGGTTCAATTCCCGCCACCTCCACGAGCTCGTGGATGCACCAGGGAACGGCCCCACCGAGAGGTGGGGCCGTTTCTCGTTGGTCTGGCGTGGTTTGCCGTGAGCCGATCCGTCAGACGGGCCGCTCCCGGTCGGCCGTCGCCGCGGACACCTCGGCGCCGGCCTCACGGCCGTCTGCGCCGGCGGATTGCTTTGCCTTCGGCGGCGAGCCCTTCTGCGCCATCTTGGAGCGGGACTTCGATCGCTTGTCGGCGGGCCGTTTGGCCGGCTTCTCGGCCGAATCGGGATCGGCCATCTCCTCGAGGTCGGTTCGCAGCCTGTCGAGTTCGCCGCGGATGTAATCCCTGGTCGCGACCTCGCCGATCGCCACCCGCAGTGCCGCCAGCTCGCGGGCCAGAAACTCGGTGTCCGCCTTGGTCTGTGCAGCCCGTAGCCGGTCCTCCTCCAGCGTCACCCGGTCCCGGTCGTCCTGCCTGTTCTGCGCCAGCAGGATCAGCGGCGCCGCGTACGCGGCCTGGGTGGAAAAGGCCAGGTTGAGCAGGATGAAGGGATAGGGATCCCAGCGGTAGCTGACGGCGAACAGGTTCAGCGTGATCCAGGTGAGCACCAGCATGGTCTGCCAGAACAGAAACGTCCCGGTGCCCATGAACCGGGCCAGGCTCTCGGAGAACTTGCCGAACGACTCCGGGTCGATCTCGAACCCGAATCGGCGGCCGCTGCGCGGTTGGTCGAGCCGGCGCCGGGCCCTGGTCTCAGCCACGTGGACCACCCCGACCCGCGGCGCCGGGAAGCAGCGCCGGCTCGGCGTCGGCCTGGCCGTCGTCCGTGCCCTGGTCGCGCCAGTTGTCCGGCAGCAGGTGGTCCAGCACGTCGTCCACCGTCACCGCGCCGAGCAGGTGATCTTCATCGTCGACAACGGGCGCGCAGACCAAGTTGTACGACGCGAAGAACCGGGTGACGTCGGTGAGTGCTGCGTCCGGGGACAGCCTGGCCATCTCGGTGTCCAGGGCGCCCGCGACCAGCTCGAAAGGCGGCTCGCGCAGCAGTCGCTGCGTGTGCACACACCCCAGGTAGCGGCCCGTCGGCGTCGCCTGCGGCGGGCGGCAGACGAAGACCATGGAAGCCAGCGCGGGCGTCAGGTCGGGGGAGCGGATCCTGGCTAGCGCCTCGGCGATCGTGGCGTCCGGCGTGAGGACCACCGGTTCCGGCGTCATCAGACCGCCCGCGGATTCCGCGGAGTACTGCAGCAGCCGGCGCACCGGCGCGGATTCCTCTGGTTCCATCAGGCCGAGCAGCCGCTCCTGGATACCGACCGGCAGTTCGGCGAGCAGGTCGGCCGCGTCGTCGGGGTCCATCGCCTCGAGGATGTCGGCGGCACGGGCCTCGTCGAGGTGGGCCAGCAGCTCCTGCTGGTCGTCCTCCGACAACTCCTGGATGACGTCCGCCAACCGGTCGTCGTCCATCGCGTCGGCGACCTCGTACCGCAGCGCCGGTGTGAGGTCCCGCAGAATGCCGGCAGCGTCGGCAGCTCGCAGCCCCTCCACCGACGCGAGCACCTGTGGCGCGCCCCGCACCGACTGCCCGGTCAGCTGCGCCGGGTCCATTCCGCGCACGTCGCTCCAGCCGACGATCTGCACCGGGGCGCGCCGGACGATGCGGCGGGTGCGCTCCCGGACGGCCAGCCGCGAGACCACCCAATCCCGACTCCGGGTCTTCTCCATCGCGACATCGACGATCACGGCCGAACTGGCCGTGGTGGCCAACTGCACCTGCACACCGATCAGCTGGCCGATCAGCCGCAGCTCCAGCGCGCGCTGTTCGAAGCGGCGGAGGCTCACCGACCCGGTCGTCAACGCGATCGCCGCGGCTTCGACGCTGCTGACCCGGAGCATCGGGACGAAGATCGGGCGGCGGGTCGGGAGGTCGACGACCAGGCCGAGCACGCGCGGTGGCTTGCGGTCCAACCGCAGCGCCACCACGACGTCCCGGACCTTGCCGATCGACTCGCCGCTGGGGCCGAAAACCGGGAGTCCGGCCAGTTGAGCGACGAAGACCTTGGTGTTGGACGGCACGAGCATCAGGTTAGGGCGCCGCGCGGGCCAGGCGGGCCAGGCGAACGCACAGGACTCCAACGCGGTTCGGACGGACCGCACACAGCAACAGAACAGCCCGACTGCGTAGGGTTGCGGGTTGTTCCAGCGCCCTGACGTCTGCCCTGGCGTCTGTCAGCGCCCCGAAGTCGAGATCTGAGGTCTTCTCCATGCGCATGCGCGCTCTGCTCGTTGCTGTTCCGCTGGTGGTCCTGGCGGCGTGTTCCTCCGGCGGCGACACCACGCCCACCGGTGCTTCGACATCCGGATCGACCGCCGCCACGCTCGGACCCGCGGTGCCGCCCGCCACCGCCGTCGCCTCGCCCGTCCCCGCCTCCCAGCTGCCCACCGCCAGCGGCAAGTTCGGCGAGAAGCCGACCCTGACGTTCCCGGACGGCAACCCGGTTCCCAGCCTGCAGCGGGTCATCCTCTCCAAGGGCACCGGGCCGGACACCGTCGCCGGTGACTGGCTGGTCACGAACTACCTCGGACAGGTGTGGGGCGGCGAGGTCTTCGACAACTCCTATGACCGCGGCTCGACATCGGTGTTCCAGATCGGCAAGCAGAAGGTCGTCCCGGGCTGGGACACCGCGCTGGTCGGCGTGCCGGTCGGCAGCCGGGTGATGCTCAGCCTGCCGCCGGCCGACGGCTACGGGTCCGCCGGGAACGAGAGCGCCGGTATCAAGGGCACCGACACCCTGGTGTTCGTCGTGGACATCGTCGACGCCATCGCGGCCGACGCCGGCGGACAGAAGGACGCGAAGCCCGCGCCGGCGCTGCCGAAGGACGCTCCCCAGGTCAGCGGACCACTCGGCTCCCAGGCGACCGTGAAGATCCCGAGCGGGGCACCCGAGCCGACCGCGCCCAGTGTGACGGTCATCGCGACCGGCACCGGGGAGTCGGTGCAGCTGGGACAGGTGCTCGTGCAGTACACCGCGGTCACCTGGGCGGGGGAGTCGGCCGGCACCACCTGGCCGGGCACCGATCCGACCAAGAGCGGTGACGGCCCGCAGGAGCTGCCGGTGGCCACCGGTGGGCCGTTCGCCGGTCTGGTCGGCGTGCCGATCGGCAGCCGGGTGCTCGTTCAGGTGCCCGGCCAGACCGATCCGCAGTCCGGTCAGGCGCAACCCGCCATCGCGGCCGTGGTGGACATCCTGCTGCAGACCACCGTGACGCCGGCAACGCCGTCTCCGTCGGGCAGCGCGGCGCCCGGCGCCGCGAGCAGTGCGGCTGCGCCGAGTGGGGCACCGGCCAGTGAGGCGCCGGCCAGTGAGGCCCCCGCGAGTGAGGCGCCCGCCAGTGAGGCACCGGCGAGTGGCGCGGCGACCAGCGTTTCACCCGCCGGCTGACCGTCGGACCCGCCGATCCAGAGAGCCCACCATGAGAGCCGACCATGAGATCCGACCATGAGAGCCGACCATGAGATCCGACCATGAGACGCGGCCATGAGACGCGGCCATGAGTGACGTCAGCCTGCCGCCGCAGGTGTCCAGGCGCCGGGCCGTCCTCGACGGCCTGGGCGTGCTGGCACGCCTGGGCCTGGCGGCCGTCTTCCTGGTGTCGGGCGCGCTGAAGGCGTCCGACCCGCGAGAAACCGTGGTGGCCGTCCGGGCCTACGACCTGCTGCCCGAGTCGCTGGTCTCGGTGGTCGCCGCCACCCTGCCGTACCTCGAAATCGCCGTCGGCGTGCTGCTCCTGGTCGGGTTGGCCACCCGGCTGGCCGCGGTGCTGGGCGCCGTGCTGATGGTCGTCTTCATCGCCGGAGTGATCTCCGCCGCAGCCCGCGGGCTGTCCATCGACTGTGGCTGCTTCGGCGGCGGCGGCGCCGTCGACGCAGGTCAGACGGCCTACGCCGCGGAGATCCTGCGGGATCTGGGGTTCCTGGTGCTTGCCGCCTACCTGATCTTCCGTCCTGACACGCCGCTGTCCGTCGACCGCTGGGCCGGGTCGCGTTCGGGACGAACGGCATAGTGGACATGCGGCCGCCCCGGGGGCGCGCCGCAGACGACCCGGATCGACCGGGTCCTACCGGGAGGACGCGGGACGTGGCGCAGGACAACAGCGGCAAGAAGAAGGGCGGCTCGAACCGCCCTCCGTCGGGCAAGAAGCGCACGCCCGCCGGCTCCCGGCAGTCCGTCGCCGCCGCCCGGCAGTCCTCCGCCGGCCGCAACCGCACCCAGCTGATCATCGGCGGCATCGCCATCACCGTGATCGTTGCGATCATCGTCATCGGTCTGGTGCTGAACAAGAAGGAGAGCGCCGTCCAGAGCGAGGGCTACGGCGGCTCCACGCAGTCCGTTGCGACCGCTCAGAACGGTGTTGTCACCGTCACCAAGGCCGGCAGCACGCCCGCCGTCACGATCGATCTCTACGAGGACCCGCTGTGCCCGGTCTGCGCGGAATTCGAGCGCCAGTTCGGTCAGCAGATCAACCAGGCCGTCGACGAGGGCAAGCTCGCCGTGAACGTGCACATGCTGAACTTCCTCAACCCGCAGTCCTCCTCCAAGGACTACTCGACCCGGGCGGCGGCGGCCCTGCTGTGCGTGGCCGAGCAGGATGGCAGCACCCCCGGGGCCTATCTGGCGTTCCACTCGGCCCTGTTCGCGACCGGAACACAACCGGAGGAACGCGGGTCGTCCGATCTGACGAACCAGCAGTTGGCCGATCTCGCCACCCAGTCCGGTGCTCCCGCGGCGGCGGACTGCATCACGTCGGGCAAGAACGTCGATGCCGCCGTTGCCGCCGACACGGCGTCCCGGGAGCAGCTCAAGCAGGCCACCGGCGGCCAGGTGGCCACCCCGACGGTCGTGCACAACGGCGCGCCGGTGCAGCTGACCGTGGACTGGCTGAGCAAGCTGCTGGCACAGCAGTGATCGTCCGCCGGCGCGGGTCGGTTCAACCGGATCTCTCAGTCCGGCGGCGATTAGGTGGCGGCGCGGCGGCTTGATAACCTTTGCCCGCAGCTTGGGGCTGTGGCGCAGCTGGTAGCGCACCACACTGGCAGTGTGGGGGTCAGGGGTTCGAGTCCCCTCAGCTCCACCCAAGGCGGGTCCTTCGCCGGAGCACCGACATCTTCGGTGATGCTCAGGTCGTCACCTCGTCTTCCCGCTTCTCGCCGCTGCGGTGCACCGGCAAACCATCGTGCTGGAGTCGTCGGTGTTCGGCGTCCCCAAGGGCTGGCGGGCGATCGGTATCCGGACCGGATCGGATCGGCGCGGCTCGGACTCCGCACGACGCGGCTGGATCCGGCTGTGGGCGTGAACCAAGGCCTCGATCACCAATTCCGCGCGCTCGGGGCGATCGCGGGGGTCGCGTTGTCCTGCTCCGGTGACCGTTGGTCGTGGCTGCGGGTGCCGCGATGACGCTGCTCGCGACGGTGTTGATGGTGCTCGGCGGGCTGGTCGGGTGACGGTGTAGCCGCGGCCGGCGCGGGTCGCGGCGATCCACGGCATCACAGCGCTGATCGCCGTTGTCGCAGAGGTTGTCGGACGAGCGACCGCCCGTCGACGGACCCGCATCTGCGGCTGTCGGTGCCTCGGCACACAATGTGGAGAGCATCGGTAACGGTGCGGGAAAATCTGGGACCCGGGCCGCTTGTTCTACGCAACGTCGGACTAAGCTGCCTAGGGTCCGGGTCTGTTCCGGGTATGTGTGTGTGCGTCTAACTGCTGGAGGCCAATTTGACCGCCGTCGCTCCCCGCCCTGTGGTCACCCGGCCATACCCGGTGCAGCGCGCTCCGCGCGGGGCGAAGTTCCTGCAGTACCTGCACACGACGGACCCGAAGGTCCTGGGCATCATGTACATCGCGACGTCGTTCGTGTGGTTCATGATCGGTGGCCTGATGGCGCTGTTCATGCGCGCCGAGCTGGCCCGGCCAGGGATGCAGTTCCTCAGCCCGGAGCAGTACAACCAGCTGTTCACCATGCACGGCACGATCATGCTGCTGTTCTATGCGACGGCCGTCGTCTTCGGTTTCGCCAACTTTGTGCTGCCGTTGCAGATCGGCGCACCAGACGTTGCCTTCCCGCGGCTGAACGCGCTGTCCTACTGGCTGTACTTCTTCGGCGCCCTCATCTCCACGTCCGGCTTCTTCACCCCCAACGGCGCGGCCGCCTTCGGTTGGACCGCGTACCCGCCGCTGTCGGGTATCCAGGCCTCCCCCGGCGTCGGCGGCAACCTGTGGATCATGGGCCTCGGCGTGTCCGGCCTCGGCACCATCCTCGGTGCCGTGAACATGATCACCACGGTGATCTGCATGCGTGCCCCCGGCATGACCATGTGGCGGCTGCCGATCTTCACCTGGGCGATCATGGTCACCTCGGTGCTGATCCTGATCGCATTCCCGATCCTGACGGCGGCACTGTTCGGCCTGCTGTCCGACCGAACATTCGGCTCACACGTGTTCGACCCATCGAACGGCGGAGCCATCCTCTATCAGCATTTGTTCTGGTTCTTCGGGCATCCGGAGGTGTACATCATCGCCTTGCCCTTCTTCGGGATCATCTCCGAGGTGATCCCGGTGTTCTCCCGCAAACCGCTGTTCGGCTACCGCGGCATGGTGTACGCCCTGCTCGGCATTGCCGCCCTGTCCGTTGCGGTGTGGGCGCACCACATGTTCGCCACCGGCGCTGTGCTGTTGCCGTTCTTCAGCTTCATGACGTTCCTCATCGCCATCCCGACGGGGCTGAAGTTCTTCAACTGGATCGGCACCATGTGGAAGGGTCAGGTCAGCTTCGAGACGCCGATGTTGTTCGCGGCCGGCTTCCTGGTGACCTTCCTGTTCGGCGGTCTGACCGGGGTCATCCTCGCCGCGCCGGCGCTCGACTTCCACGTCTCCGACTCGTACTTCGTGGTCGCGCACTTCCACTACGTGCTGTTCGGCACCATCGCGTTCGCCACCTACGCCGGCATCTACTTCTGGTTCCCGAAGATCACCGGCCGGTTCCTCGACGAGCGGCTCGGCCGGATGCACTTCTGGGCGACGTTCATCGGATTCCACCTGACGTTCCTCATCCAGCACTGGCTGGGCAACATCGGCATGCCCCGCCGGTACCCGGACTACCTGCCCACGGACGGGTTCACGACGTTCAACACGATTTCCACCATCGGTGCGTTCGTGCTCGGCGCCTCGACCCTGCCGTTCATCTGGAACGTCATCCGGTCCTGGCGGTACGGGGAGATCACGACGGCCGACGACCCGTGGGGGTACGGCAACTCGCTGGAGTGGGCCACCAGTTCCCCGCCGCCGCGGCACAACTTCACCTCGCTGCCCCGGATCCGCTCCGAGCGCCCCGCGTTCGAGCTGCACCACCCGTACATGGTCGATCGGATGAAGGCCGAGGCGCACCCGTCGAGAGGTTGGACGCCACTCGCCGAGGCCGAAGCCAGCCCGCACCTGAAGATCCCGACTGGCGGGACGGGGCCGGCCTCGGCGCCATACGGGGAATGAACCCCGGTCGCCCCGGCCGGTCGGTACCCCTGGGGCGTCCGTGTCGTCAGTGCTGATCACCGTGACCGGGCCGGACCGGCCCGGTGTCACGGGTGTGCTCTTCACGGCCCTCGCGGCGCACCGGGTGGATGTCCTGGACATCGACCAGGCCGTCATCCGCGGGCAGTTGACCCTTGGCGTGCTGGTCGGCACCGCAGAAGATCCCGAGGGCCTGCAGGAGGACGTCGAGCAGGCGATGAGCGCGCTCGGAATGGGCGTCCGGGTGGGTATCGACCAGCCCGGCAGCGACCGGCGCCGGTTCCCCACGCATGCGGTGGTGGTGCTCGGGAGACCGCTGCAAGCCAGGGCGATCGGCCGGCTCGCGCTGCGCTTCGGGCAACTCGGCGTCAACATCGAAGCGATCAAGCGGATCGCCGACTACCCGGTGACCGGTCTGGAGCTGTCCGTTCACGCTCCCGACGACGAGGTGTTGCGTGCCGCCGTGGGGCAGATCGGCGCGTCTGCCGGTGTGGACATCGCCGTGGAGCGGGTGGGGATTGCGCGCCGGGCGAAACGGCTGATCGTGTTCGACGTCGATTCCACGCTGATCACCGGCGAGGTGATCGAAATGCTCGCCGACCACACCGGAACCCGCAGTCAGGTGGAGCACATCACCGCCGCCGCGATGCGCGGGGAGCTCGACTTCGCCGAGTCGCTGCGGGCCAGGGTCGCGATGCTGGAGGGTCTGGATGCCGCCATCCTCGACCAGGTGGGCAAGTCGCTGGTGCTCACGCCGGGCGCGCGCACCACGGTACGCACGCTGAAGCGGCTCGGGTACCGGTGCGGCATCGTGTCCGGCGGGTTCACCCAGGTCACCAGGCACCTCGTGGAGGAGCTGGACCTCGACTTCGCCGCCGCCAACACGCTCGAGGTGGTGGACGGCCGGCTGACCGGCCGGGTGGTCGGCGACATCGTCGACCGCCCCGGCAAGGCGAGGGCGTTGGAGCGGTTCGCCCGGGAGTCGGGTGTCGCGCTCAACCAGACGGTGGCGGTCGGTGACGGGGCCAACGACATCGACATGCTCACCTCCGCCGGCCTCGGCATCGCGTTCAACGCCAAGCCGGTGGTCGCCGGATTCGCCGACACCACGCTCAACCAGCCGTTCCTGGATCCGGTTCTGTTCATTCTCGGGATCTCCCGGCAGGAGATCGAGGCCGCGGACGCCGCCGATGGCACGCTGCGCAGGGTGCCCCTTGACTGACGGTCCAGCCGTCGGAACCGCCGGTACGGAATCGGCGAGAAACAGCACGGATCCGGTCGACGGCAGCGGCGACGCCGTTTCCGAACTCGGCACCGCGCTGGCGCCGCTCCGCGATCGGTACGTGCACTGGCTCCGGCTCGACGCCGAACAGGTCGTCACCGACCGCGATGAAGCCGCGCAGGACATCCGCGCGATGCAGCTGATCCTGCGGATGGAACGTGCCGACCCGCCGTCGTGGCACCGCGCGCTGGCCGGCGCCGCCACCGCGGCTGCCGCCATCTGCCTCGATCGGCGCAGCGAACCAGGCGGCGAGTGGCACGAGGCCATCCGCGACTACTGCCTCGGCCACATCCGCAAGGTCACCCGTCGTGCTCGCGGGGCGCACTGGACGGCGGCGCAGGATCTGCCGGGCATCACGGTGGACATCGACGGCACCCAGCTGCGGGCGTTGCTGCCCGGCCGGGTGACCGACCTGGATCCGCGGATCAGCCGGCTGCAGGTCGGGGGCACCGACGCGCCGGTCGACGACCCACCGGCCGGTAGCCCGCCGTCGAACGCCTTGACCGTTTGGCTGTCCGCCGGCACGTCGATGACCCTGGGCAAGGCCATGGCTCAGTCCGGGCACGCCGGGATGATCGCTGCGGCGCTGTTCGCCGGGACCGATCAGGCGGGGCTGCGACGGTGGCGGGAGGCCGGGTGTCCGGCAGTCGGGCACCGGGCCGATCCCGCGCACTGGGCCGAGCTGACGTCGACGCTCGCGGATGAGGCCGCGGCGTGGCGCTCGCACCGGCTGCTCGCCGTCCGGGACGCCGGCTTCACCGAGGTGGCGCCGGGGACCGTCACCGTCATCGGCAGGGCGCCGCAGTCCGCCTGATGGGGGCGTAGCGCCTGATCTTGATGAAGTCTTTCGGACCGGAGCCCGACCGGACCCGACCCGACCGGACCGATTCGGTCCGGGAATGCCGATGCGTCGCCGACTTCTGCTCGGCACCGAAGGCGCGCGGACTGCGGTCAGGATGGCGTCAGCAACCACAGCACCGCATACGGGTGCAACCACACGTTCCCGTCCGGGCCCGGCTCGATCATGTTGCCGCTGAGCGCATCTTGCGCTGGTACCAGCCCGAGTTCGGCGAGCCGCCAGCCGGGGAAGGGCCGCCACTGGTCGGTGACGTTGAACAGTTCCAGCATCGGGCCGAGCGGATGACGCCGCAGCACCGGCAGGATGCCCGGGTCGGACAGCAGCGGCACCTCGGCCGCCACCGACGACTCGAGATGCGGCAGCGACGCGCGAACCTGGGCCAGGTGTTTGATGCCGAGGTACACCCGGCCCTCGACGGTGTGCAGGTCGTGCCGGCGCTCGGCGCGCTGCCAATCCATCCGGGGCCGGTGTGCCCAGCGGTTGTCGTCCTCGTGGCCGGGCTCGTCCGCCCACAGCGGGTCGTTGACCGTGGCGATCTCGTCGCCCATCCAGATCACCGGGATCCCGCCCCAGCCCATGATCACCGCGTGCGCGAGGAACAGCCGGCCGACCACCGCACCGATGTCGGTGTCGTGGGGTGCGTCCCGCCAGGACACCGCCTCCAGCCCGGCGAGGCTGGCGGCGGACCCGCTGATCCGCCGGTCACCGGTCTCCGGGTTGGCCTGGAACACCAGCCCGCGCGCCGGTGACCCGGGATGCACGCCGGAGTAGTAGTCGGACAGGAAGGATCGGTGCCAGTAGCCGCTCAGCCCGACGGCGCTCGCATCGGCGTCGTCGATGGCCCAGCCGATGTCGTCGTGGCACCGGACGTAGGTGACCCAGGTGGTCGTCGACGGCACCGGGGGGATCGCGCGCAGTGCATGGGCCGCCAGGCTTGCGTCGCGGGACGCGAGCATCGACCAGATCTGCACCATCAGGCTGTTGTGGTAGGCGATGTCGCTGACCTTGCCGTGGTGCGAACCCTGTCCCAGGTAGTGCACGAGATCCTGCGGCGCGACGATCGCCTCCGCCTTGAACAGCACCGCCGGACACGCGATCCGCGCGACCGCCCGCAGCGCCTGGGTGATGGCGTGCACCTCCGGCTGGTTCTGGCAGTTGGTGCCCATGCGCTTCCACACGAAGGCGATCGCGTCGAGCCGGAGCACCTCGACGCCGGCGTTGGCCAGGAACAGCACGATGTCGGTGTACTCGGCGAACACGTCCGGGTTGGACCAGTTGACGTCCCACTGCCAGGAGTTGAACGTCGTCCACACCCAGCCCCGAAGCTCCTCGGAGTAGGTGAAGCTGCCCGGGGCGAAATCCGGGAACACCTCCGGCAGGGTCGCCTCGTACCGGTCCGGCTGGGTGCGGTCGGGGAAGACGTAGAAGTAGTCCCGGTAGTGCGGGTCGCCGGCGCTCGCGGCCCGGGCCCATGCGTGTTCCTGCGCCACGTGGTTGAGCACCAGGTCGAGGACGAGGCTGATGCCGTTGCGCCGCAGGTCGGCGGCCAGCTTGCGCAGGTCGTCCATGGTGCCGAGGTCGCTGCGGATGGTGCGGTAGTCGGCGACGGCGTAACCGCCGTCGTTGTCGCCGCCCCGCGGTTGCAGCAGCGGCATCAGGTGCAGGTAACTGACGCCCAGCTCGGTGAGATACGGCACCTTGTCGCTGATACCGCGCAGGTCGCCGGCGAACCGGTCGGCGTAACAGGCGTAGCCCAGCATCGACTCGTCCTGGAACCACGCCGGATCCAGCGTTCGCTGCAGGTCCAGCCGGACGAGCTCCGGGTCGCGGTCACGGAACGCCGCCGCCGCCGACCGGATCAACCGACGCTCCAGGTGGTCGACCTGATCGGGCCGGTACACCGCGGATAACCCGTCGTGCAGGTCGCTCCACCACCGGTCCAACCGCAGGGCGAACAGGTCTTGCAGGTGCGAGGGATGGTCGGCCAGGACGCTCTGCGCTTCGTGATGGATGTGCGCCGGCGCCGATTGCATGGCGCCGATTGTGCCCGAGCGGGTGTGACGTGCGACACCCGGCCGCCGGGGTTCCCGTTCCGGTCGGGATCGACCGGCACGTGCCGTGACGGCAGACCGGCCAGGGGGAACTGGAAGTGGGAAGCTCGCCTCCTGTCGAGGGGAGGATTGCCATGGCAGGGCAGATACGGGCGGAGAAGCTGCACCGTCCCACCATGAATGACGTCGCACGCGCCGCCGGTGTGAGCCTGAAGTCGGTGTCCCGCGTCGTGAACGACGAGGTCGGCGCCTCGCCGCAGACCCGGCAGAAGGTGCTGGCCGCTGCTGCGGAGCTGGGCTACCGGCGCAACGACGCCGCGCACGCGCTGCGCCGGGCCGACGGCCGGTCCGCCTCCATCGGGCTGGTGCTGGAGGACGTCGCGAACCCGTTCGCGGCGGCGCTCAACCGGTCGGTGGAGCGGGTGGCCGGCCGGGAGGGCAGCCTGGTGCTCGCCGTCAGCAGCAACGCGGACCCGGAGCGTGAGCGGCATCTGGTGGACCGGCTGCTGGCCAGGGCGGTGGACGCGCTGCTGATCATGCCGTCGGGTCGCGACCACGCCTACCTGCAACCCGAGTTGGACCGCGGTATGCCGATCGTGTTCGTCGACCGGCCGCCGCGGCACCTGGCGTGCCCCACGGTGCGGGTGGCGAACAGCAAGGGGGCAGCGGACGCGACCGCGCACCTGTTGGCGCACGGCCACCGCCGGATCGCGTTCTTCGGTGACCGGCCGGGCCTGTACACCGCCGACGAGCGACAGCGTGGCTATCACCGTGCGCTGCACGCGGCCGGGCTCGAGCCCGATCCGGACCTGCAGTGGCGTGGCCCGTCCGACATCGACGACGCACGGGACGCCCTGGCGGACATGCTGAAGCGGCCGGACCCGCCGACCGCGGTGTTCGCCGGCAACAACCTGCTCTCGGTCGCGGTGCTCACCACGCTGCGGCGGCGCCGGCTGCTCAAGAAGGTGGCGGTGGTCGGGTTCGACGACCTGCCGCTGGCCGCGGTGCTCGACCCACCGCTGACCGTGATCGATCAGGACCCCGAGGCGCTCGGCCGGATCGCTGCCGGTGAGCTGTTCAGCTGGCTGGGCGGCGCGGTGCCGACCCGGGACGTGGTGGTGCCGGTGCGGCTGGTGCCACGCGGATCCGGGGAGATCCCGGGGCCCTTCAGTTCGGCTCGATCAGCGTGACGCCGGCGGACCGCATCTCGGCGATCGCCGCTTCCTTGTCGCCGGGGCGGAGCTCGACGAATCTGGTCAGTCCGAGCGGAACGGTGACCCGGTAGCCCAGCCGCACCCCGTCGACGGCGGTCGACTTGACGCACCAGTCGCCGGCCAATCCGACGACGGTGATCGCCAGAACACCGTTTTCATCGAGGATCTCCGACAGCTCGGTCTCCCGGTTCTGACCGGTCGGCAGGTGCAGCACCGAGAAGCCGCTGTACCCGTCCTCCGGACCGGAACCCTTCCGCACCACCGGCCCGTGCACCGGCACGCCGGGCAGCATCGCGGCGCCGCGTGAGTCGATGACGCAATGCACCGGCCACAGCCCGCCGTGTTCGGCGAAGTGCGGGGTCTGCTCCGGATGCCAGTCCTGGGTGTAGACGACCAGGCCGCCGGCGGCCTTGGTGGCGTGGATCGCCGCCACGATCGGCTCGACGATGTCCTCCGCGCCGCGGACGTAGAGCGAGCCGTCCGGGTGGCCGAAGTCGTGCTGCATGTCGACCACCAGCAGCGCATGATCCGGTCCGGTCTGCACCGCCTGCGGGTCGGGAGTGCCGTGCGCGGACATCGGCCGGCTGGATTCGTTCGTCATCGGCTCTGCCGCGGTGCGCCGAGGGACATCACGGTGGTCGGGATGGCCGGGTCACCGGCCGCCAGGGTCAGTCCCTCCCAGGGCAGCCCGACCATCGACCGACGCAGGTGCTCTCGGGAAGCCTGCAGGGGCGGCAGGTCCACCGGCTCGCCGGCCCGCATGAGCGGCACCGGGACCACCCGGTCGGTCGGCTCCAGCGCAGGCGCGCCGCCGGCGGTGACGAAAACGACCTCCTCGGTGGCGGTGCCGCTGGGCTTGTGCCGGCGGAAGGCCGATTTCGCCCCGCCCCGCGATGTCTTGTCGGTACTCCGCTTCTCCACCGGCCGGCCCTCCACCTCGACGAGCTTGTAGATCATGCCGGCAGTCGGCGATCCCGACCCGGTCACCAGCGACGTGCCGACCCCGTACACGTCGACCGGGTCGGCGCGCAGCCCGGCGATCGAATACTCGTCGAGGTCACCGGACAGCACGATTTTCGTGTTCACGGCGCCGAGGGAGTCCAGTTGCCGGCGGGCAGCGCGGGTCAGCACCCCCAGGTCACCCGAGTCGATCCGGATCGCGCCCAGTTCCGGGCCGGCCACCTTGACCGCTGTTTCGATGCCGGCGGTGATGTCGTAGGTGTCGACCAGCAGCGTCGTGCCGGCGCCCAGCGCCGCCACCTGCGCCGCGAAGGCCGCCTCCTCCGAGTCGTGCAGCAGGGTGAAGGCGTGCGCCGCGGTGCCCGCCGTCGGGATCCCGTAGCGGCGGCCCGCCTCCAGGTTCGACGTCGTGGAGAAGCCGGCCAGGTAGGCGGCGCGGGCCGCGGCCACCGCGGCCGCCTCGTGCGTGCGTCGGGTGCCCATCTCGATCAGCGGGCGGTCCGCCGCCGCCGAGGCCATCCGGGCTGCGGCGGAGGCGATGGCACAGTCGTGATTGAGGATCGACAGCACCAGCGTCTCCAGGATCACCGCAGTCCCGAATGTTCCACGGATGGTCAGCACGGGGGAGTTCGGGAAGTACAACTCGCCTTCCGGATAGCCGTCGACGTCGCCGTCGAAGCGGTACCCGGCCAGGTATTCCAGCGTCGCCTCGTCCAGGAACGGCCGCACCGCGGCCAGTTCGGCCTCGCCGAACCTGAAGCGGGACAACGCCTCAGCGACCCGGCCGATCCCGGCGACCACCCCGTACCGCCGGCCCGCCGGCAGCCGGCGGGCGAACACCTCGAAGACGCATGGCCGGTCCGCCCTGCCGCTGGCGATGGCCGCCTTCAGCATGGTCAGCTCGTAGTGGTCGGTGAACAGGGCCGTCGACGCGTCCGTCATCTGCGAGAGCGTAGGCGGCCACGAGCCGATCCGGCACCGGGTGGGGGGCCGGGCGGTCGTGGACGAACCCTCACCCCCTCGCGCACTCCGGACGGGGCGCCTGGAAGTCGGCGGCGGGCGGGCCTCTACCCTCACCCCCTCGCGCACTCCGGACGGGGATCGCCCCGCCGGCTCGCTGTCCACCCCAACGCGCCGCGCCCACGTCCGGCCGGTGCCGCCCCCGGGCATCTAGCGTGGGCGGCACGGGGATGTCGCGACGGAGCGACGTGCGCTGGGACGCAACATATGCCGGGGGGACAGTGGAACGGCTCCGCAGCAAGCACTTTTCATCGCGGCGCGGTCGGATGCTGGTGGCCGGCGCCGTGTGTGTGCTGATCACCGCCGGCTGTTCCGGCGGATCGTTGAGCCGGCAGGCATTGTCGCCGGTAGGGTCCGCCGCGGGGACGCCGGCGCCGGTCGCCACCTCGGCCGGCACGCCGTCGGCTGTGTTGGCGGGGTCACCGAACGGGAGACCCGCCGCAAGGCAGACATCGCGGGCGCCCGATGACCCTCCCGACGGCACCTCGCCGCCCACGCCATCGGCGACGACCGCACCGTCGGCAACGGCCGGCCCGCCGGCCGCCACGCCGACCCCCACCGGCGCGTCGCCGAGCGCCTCATCGACCGGCGCCGCGCACGGCTCGAGCCCCGGCACCCGACCCGCCGCACCGCCGCCCCGCGCGCCGGCGGTCACCCCGGCGCCGGAGCGGAAAGTACCCGCACCGACCGGTCCGACGGCGAAGGCGCAGCCGTGCCCCGGCACCCGCTGCCTCACCATCGCGGTCACCGGGGACGTGCTGCTGCACCCCCAATTGGTCGACCAGGCGCGGCTCGACGGCAACGGGCAGCTCGACTTCTTCCCGATGCTCGCCGGGCAGCAGCCCTATGTTCAGGGCGCCGACATCGGCATCTGCCACCTGGAGACGCCGCTCGCCCCGCCGGGCGGGCCGTTCTCCGGGTACCCGTCGTTCTCGGTGCCGCCGCAGGTGCTGACCGCGCTGAAGACAACCGGGTACGACGCATGCAGCACGGCCAGCAATCACACCTTCGACCAGGGAACCGTGGGGGTGAACCGGACGCTCGACGACCTGGACGCGGCCGGGATCCTGCACGACGGGTCCTACCGCACGGAACGGGACGCGGGCACGCCTCTGGTGATCAACACCGGGCACGGTCGCCTGGCGCTGATCTCGGCGTCGTACGACTGGAACGGCGCCACCCCGGACCACCCCTGGCAGGCGAACGCGATCGACCCGCCGGCCATCATCGCGAAGGCGAAGGCGGCACGGGCGGCCGGCGCGGACCTGGTCGTGGTCGCGCTGCACGCCGGCGAGGAATACCAGGTCACCCCCAACGCCCAGCAGAAGCAGGCGGCGAAGGCTCTGCTCGCGGACCCGAACATCGACCTCGTCTACGGCCACCATGCGCACGTCGTGCAGCCGATGGAGAAGATCAACGGCAAGTGGGCGATCTACGGGCTGGGCAACAACATCGCCGCGCAATCCACCGAGGTCACCGGAACCCGCGACGGGTTGCTGGTGCGGGTGCAATTCAGCCGCGGCGCCGACGGCCGGTGGACCACCAGCGACGTGGCGTGGGTGCCGTCCCGGCAGGACGTCGGCCCGCCGTACCATTGGTGCCCGCTCACCGCCGGGCCCGCCTGTTCGTCGCCGGAGGAGGACAGCGGCAGCCTGCAGCGCACCACGTCGGCGGTCACCATGTGGGGGGCGGACTCCGACGGCGCCCGGCGGATGTAGCCCCGGTTATTTCCCCGTGGGGCGGGGAGGTGCGAAAATGGGTCCCGTGGTCGGCACATCGAGTTCTGTGGGGGTCCGTCGGGTCGTGGTAGCCGCGGCGCCGGCGGCCGGGCCGGTGCTCACCGCGCCTGCACCGGAGAAGACCGAGATCGCCGACGCGGTCAACGCCGCCGACACACCCTGGGTGACCATCGTCTGGAACGACCCCGTCAACCTGATGTCCTACGTGACCCTGGTGTTCCAGAAGCTGCTCGGACACCCCCGGCCCAAGGCCGAGGCACTGATGCTGGACGTGCACCACAAGGGCCGGGCCACCGTCTCGGCCGGCCCGCGGGAAAAAATGGAAGCCGACGTCGCCAAACTGCAGGGCGCCGGGCTGTGGGCGACGATGGCCAGGGACAGCTGACCGGTGCGCCCGTTCCACCGTAGGTTCGGCCGGTACAACGCCTGGCTCGAACCGGCCGAAGCCGCGCTCATCGCCGACCTGGTGGACCAGGTGCGGCAGTTGCTGGCGGCCCGCCGGACGGAAACACCGCCGGACCCGCTGGCCGAGCTCACCGGGATGACCGTCGGCCCGACCGCCCCGCCGGCCGACCCGGCGGTGGCCCGGTTGCTGCCGGACTTCTCCCGGGACGACGCCGAACTGTCGGCGGGGCTGCGGGTGCTGCACGAGCCGGAACTGATCGCCGCCAAGGACGCTGCCGCGCTGGCGCTGCTGGACTCGCTGCCGCGCGGCGGCGGGCACGTGCGACTCGATGACGACGCTGCGGCCGGCTGGATCGCCGCGCTGAACGACGTGCGACTCGCGCTGGGCGTGCGGCTCGAGATCACCGATGACGACGCCCTGCCGCCCGGCGTCGTGGACCACGACAGCCCCGAGGCGGCGATGTACCAGACCTACCGGTGGCTGTCCGCGGTGCAGGACTCGCTGGTCACCGCAATGCTCGACTGACGCCCGCGACCCGCTCCCCACCGGCACGCCGCAGACCCACTGCACGGGCCGAACACGGTGACCGGCCGAGCGGGCCGCCGGTGCGGACCCCGCCGCCCGATAAGCTCGCTGCGTGTTACGCATCCCGGCCGACATGGTCGACGCCATCGTCGCGCACGCGCGAGCCGACCATCCCGACGAGGCGTGCGGGATCATCGCTGGGCCGGCCGGCTCGGACACCCCCACCCGGCTGATCCCGATGACCAACGCCGAGCGCTCGCCGACGTTCTACCGCTTCGACTCCGGCGAGCAACTCCGGCTGTACCGCGAGCTGGACGCGGCCGACGAGGAAGTGGTCGTGGTCTACCACTCGCACACCGCCACCGAGGCCTACCCGAGCCGGACGGACATCTCCTACGCCGGGGAGCCGCAGGCACACTACGTCCTGGTGTCCACCCGCGAGCCGGACAGCCACGAGTTCCGCTCCTACCGGATCGTCGACGGCGCTGTGACGGAGGAGACGGTGGAAATTGTTCCGTCCACCGATGACGTTGCACCTTCCAGAGCGGTCGGCTGAGCCGCCGGCGCAGTTCGGTCCGCCGGCAGGATCGGCGACAATGACGGTTGACCCGCAGTACCCATCCCGACACAGCAGGCGCCTTCCCGCGGAAGAGCGCGCAGCAGCACTGAGGAGAAGTCGATGAGCGTTTCGGTGTCCGTGCCGACAATCCTGCGACCGGTCACGAAGGGGGAGAAGACCGTCACCGCCGAGGGGTCGACGCTCGCCGAGGTGATCACGGATCTGGACAGCCGGTACAGCGGCATGGGGGACCGGCTGATCAAGAACGGCGCTTTGCACCGGTTCGTCAACATCTACGTCAACGACGAGGACGTGCGGTTCACCGGGGGGCTGGACACCGCGGTGGGCGAGGGCGACAACGTGACGATCCTGCCGGCGGTGGCCGGCGGTGCCGCAGCGGCGACCGACGCCGGGGTCTGAGAAGTTCCGTGGCGCGGTACGGCAGCCTGGTCGAAGCGGTCGGCGGCACACCCCTGGTGGGTCTGCCGCGGCTGTCGCCGTCCCCGACGGTCCGGCTCTGGGCCAAGCTCGAGGACCGCAACCCGACGGGCTCGATCAAGGACCGTCCCGCGCTCGCGATGGTGGCCAAGGCCGAGGCCGACGGTCTGCTCCGGCCCGGCTGCACCGTCATCGAGCCGACCAGCGGCAACACCGGCATCTCGCTGGCCATGGTGTGCCGGGTCAAGGGGTACCGGCTGATCTGCGTGATGCCGGAGAACACCTCGGAGGAACGGCGGCTGCTGCTGCGGGCCTACGGCGCGCAGATCATCTCCTCGCCCGCGACGGGCGGCTCCAACGCCGCCGTGGCGCTCGCCAAGGAGCTCGCCGCCGACCACCCGGACTGGGTGATGCTCTACCAGTACGGCAACCCGGAGAACGCGGCGTCGCACTACGCCACCACCGGCCCCGAACTGCTCGCCGACCTGCCCACGATCACCCACTTCGTCGCAGGACTGGGCACCACCGGAACGTTGATGGGCGCCGGCCGCTACCTACGGGAGAAGGTCCCGGACATCGCGATCGTCGCTGCCGAACCACGGTACGGCGAACTGGTCTACGGCCTGCGCAACCTCGACGAGGGCTTCGTTCCCGAGCTGTACGACGAGTCGGTGCTGACGTCCCGGTTCTCCGTCGGGCCGGACGACGCCGTGCGGCGCACCCGCGAGCTGCTGGAGGTCGAGGGCATTTTCGCCGGCATCTCCACCGGCGCGATCCTGCACGCCGCGCTGGGCATCGCGGCCCGGGCGGTGCGCGACGGAGTCGAGGCCGACATCGCCTTCATCGTCTGTGACGGCGGCTGGAAGTACCTGTCCACGGGCGTCTACGAAGCCGGTGACGACGCCGCCGCGGCGCACGGCCTCGAGGGCCAGCTCTGGGCCTGACCGCCCGTCCGGGGCACCGCGATGCCCCGGCAACCCCGATCGGCTCCGGGTTCACCCCGATGTCCGGCACAGCTCCGGTCGGTAGCCTGGATCCATGAGCTCGCCGCAGCCGTATGACCCGTCGCGCCCGTACATCCCCTCGGCCTCGGTGCCGCCCGCCGGTTCCGGGCTCACGCCCACCGGCTCCAACCAGTCGCCGAAGCGACGCGGCTCCGCGTTGCTGCCCGACCGGGTTCGGCCCGCGCTCATCACGGTCGGTGTGTTCGCCGCGCTGTTGATCATCGTGCAGCTCGTCAACTGGGCCATGAGCTACCGGCTGACCCAGTTCGGCATCGAGCCGCGCGACTGGTCGGGGCTGTGGGGCGTGCTCGCCGCGCCGCTGCTGCACGGCTCCTGGGCGCACCTGTGGTCCAACCTGGTCCCGCTGGTGATCATGGGCGTGCTGATCATGCTCGGTGGGGTGCGGCAGTTCCTCGCCGTCACCGTGCTGGTCTGGCTGGTGGCCGGAATCGGGGTCTGGCTGACCGCCCCGTCCGGCAGCGTCACCGTCGGTGCGTCCGGCATCGTCTTCGGCTGGCTCGCGTTCCTCATCGCCCGCGGTATCTGGACCCGCTCCTGGCAGCACATCCTGTTGGGCCTGGTCCTGCTCGCCGTCTACGGCAGCATCTTCTGGACCGGCATCGTCACCGTTGCCGCGGCCGACATCACCGGCGTCGTGTCGGTGTCCTGGCAGGGCCACCTGTTCGGCGCGCTCGGTGGCCTGCTCGCCGCCTTCCTGGTCGGCAAGGCCGATGGTCCGCGCCGCGCAGCCGCCCGGACGGCGATCGCCTGATTCGCGCCTGCTGCGCCGATCCGGCCGGTAGCGTCGTGCCGTGACCTCCGGCAGCACCGCGCCGTCCGACGACCGGCCGATCGGCATCTTCGATTCCGGCGTCGGCGGGCTCACCGTCGCCCGCGCGATCATCGACCAACTGCCGGGCGAGCGGGTCCGGTACGTCGGTGACACCGCCAATGGGCCGTACGGACCGTTGAGCATCGCCGAGGTCCGCCGGCACGCCCTGGCGATCGGTGACCGGCTCGTCGACAGCGGCGTCAAGATGCTCGTCATCGCGTGCAACACCGCTTCCGCCGCATGCCTGGCCGACGCCCGCGAGCGGTACGACGTCCCGGTGGTGGAGGTGATCCGGCCCGCCGTTCGCCGCGCGGTCGCCGTCACCAGGACCGGGGACGTCGGCGTCATCGGCACGTCTGCCACCATCGAGTCGGGCGCCTACCAGGACGCCTTCGACGTGGCACCGGGGGTGCGGGTGCACGCGGTCGCCTGCCCGTCGTTCGTCGACTTCGTCGAACGGGGCATCACCTCTGGCCGGCAGGTGATCGGCCTGGCGCAGGCCTACCTCGCGCCGTTGCAGCGCACCGGACTGGACACCCTGGTGCTCGGTTGCACCCACTACCCGCTGCTGACCGGCGCGCTGTCGCTGGTGATGGGGGAGGCGGTGACGCTGGTGTCCAGCGCCGACGAGACCGCCAAGGACGTCTACCGCCGGCTGACGGAGCTCGATCTGCTGTCCGCCGGGGCGACGCCGGCAGGTCCGCACGAGTTCCTGGCGACGGGCGATCCGGAGCCGTTCGCCCGGCTCGGCCAGCGTTTCCTCGGTCCGGAGATCAGTTCCGTCACCGGATTGAGCCTGCCCGCCGGAAACGGGGTGTCGGTGTGAGCCGTCCTGCCGCGCCCCGGCGGGCGGCACCGGGCGCCGGCGGCGGGGCACTAACCTCGAAGCCATGACGCGAGCTGACGGCCGAGCCGACGACGAACTGCGCCCGGTGAGGTTCACCCGGGGCTTCCAGCAGCATCCAGCTGGGTCGGTGCTGGTCGAGTTCGGTGGGACCAAGGTGCTCTGCGCCGCATCGGTGACCAACGGGGTGCCGCGCTGGCGGAAGGGATCCGGGCTCGGCTGGCTGACCGCCGAGTACGCCATGCTGCCGTCCGCGACCCACGAACGCAGCGACCGCGAGTCGGTCAAGGGCCGCGTCGGCGGCCGGACGCACGAGATCTCCCGGCTGATCGGTCGGTCGTTACGGGCCTGCGTCGACCTCCGCGCACTCGGTGAGAACACCATCGCCGTGGACTGCGACGTCCTGCAGGCCGACGGCGGTACCCGGACCGCCGCGATCACCGGTGCCTACGTCGCGCTCGCCGACGCCGTCACCTTCCTGCGCGGTCAGGGCAAGCTCAACGATCCGCAGCCGCTGTCGTGTCAGATCGCCGCGGTGTCCGTCGGTGTCGTCGGCGGTCGGGTGCGGCTCGACCTGCCCTACGAGGAGGACGCCAGGGCGGAGGTCGACATGAATGTGGTCGCCACCGAGGTGGGCACCCTGGTGGAGGTGCAGGGCACCGCGGAGGGCGCCACCTTCGCGCGGTCGACCCTCAACGCGATGATCGACTCCGCGCTGGCCGGCATCGAGCAGCTCACCGCGCTGCAGCGGACGGTGCTCGCCGAACCGCTCGGCTCCGGGCCGGCCATGCTCCCCGGTCCGGCCCGGGTCGACGCCCGTACCGCCCGCCAGCCCGCCGCCACGTGAGCCGGGTGTTGCTGGCGAGCCGCAACGCCAAGAAACTGGCCGAACTGCAGCGCATCCTCGGCGACAGCGTGCGGGTGCTCGGCCTGGCCGACGTCCGCCCGTTCCCGGAGGAACCGGAAACCGGCGCGACGTTCGAGGAGAACGCGATCGCCAAGGCGGAGCAGGCGGCCAGGGAGACGGGTGAGATCAGCCTCGCCGACGATTCCGGTCTGGCCGTCGACGCGTTGAACGGGATGCCGGGCGTGCTGTCCGCGCGCTGGTCCGGTCGGCATGGGGACGACGACGCGAACACCGCTCTCCTGCTGGGTCAGCTCGCGGATGTCCCGGACGAACGCCGGGGCGGCGCCTTCATCTGCGCGTTGGCGCTGGCCGTGCCGGGGGAGCCACCGCGAGTGGTCCGCGGTGTGTGGCGGGGCCGCATCGTGCGTGCGCCCGCCGGCACCAACGGCTTCGGGTACGACCCGGTTTTCGTCCCGGCGGAGAGCGACGAGGCGCGCGACGGCCGGACATCGGCGGAGCTGGCGGCGGCGGAGAAGGACGGGCTGTCACACCGCGGAAGGGCGCTCGCCGCGATGCTTCCCGAACTCACCGCAATGCTGCAGCGGCGCACCACCGGCTGACGTCGGGTGGCGCAGCAGCGGCGTCATCGCACGGCTGCCGACACGGACGGGGTACCGGGTCGGGTCGGACGACCCGACCCGACCGGAGGTGTGCCGCCGACCTACCGTCGGGACGGCAATCCGCGCCGGCGGCCCGCCGCCCGCGCGATCACCGCGGCACCACTGGCGGCGGTGAGGATGAGTCCCAGCACCAGCAGCCAGCCGGTGATGCCCCAGACCACCATCTCGGGGCGCGCGAACATCCGGTCGATGGCGGTCGCGACCCGGTCCGCGCCGTCGTACCAGGCAATGGACCAGACGCCGGCGGCGGTGAGGCCGAGGCCCGCCGGCAGGGTGGCCCAGGGCGACCAGCCGTTGAGCAGCACGGCGGCGAAGATCAGCACGGCACCGACCGAAGTCCAGACGATGTCCCAGGGAGCGGGGCGGCCGCCGCCGTTGAGCATGACGTCGAAGATCCGGAATCCGAACTCGCCGACCAGGTACAGCCCCCCGGCGACCAGCAGCGTTCCGATCGCCGCACTGACCAGACCGGCGATGGCGCGTGCCTTGGTCTGCTTGCCGCCGGTGGGCGCGGGCACGGGTTCGGCATCCGATGACGGCGGGATATAGGTCGGCTGCGGGTCCGCGTAGGTCGGTGCCGATCCGAAGCTGTCGACCCCGGACAGCGGGTAGCCCGGTGAGGAGTCGGTCGGCAGCGGTTCGTACGGGCTGCCGGTCCAGGTGGATGACGCCCGCGAATTGGTGGCGGTCGCGTCGGCGGAGAGGCTCCCGGAACTGTAGGGACTGTGCGGGGTGTCGTCGGAGAACGTCGACGGCGCGGGGAATGCCGTGCCGGGCGCGACCGTGGTGACTGCGCCGCCCGATCCGCTGTCGTCGCCGCGGTCCTCCGACGGCTTCGCGTTCTCCGCTCCGGTCATGATTCGCCCCTTCGGCCTGCGATTGGTGCCTGCACCGACGCGGTGAGGCACCCCTATCGTGCGTCGACCGAGCCCGACATTCGGGTAGCAACGGACCGCGTGTTGCCCGATTCCGGACTCGGTCGGCCGCGACATGGGATGCCGGTGCGGCTCAGCCGCCGTCCTGATGGCCTGCCGGCTGAGTGTTCGGGGTGCTGCTGAACTGGTTGTGCCAGACGGCCTGCGCGCCGGAGTCGCCGATCCGGTAGACCGCCACCGACGATCCGACGGCCAGCACCACGGCGAACACCGGCACCGCGATCGCCGCGACGGTGTCCAGCCGGCTTCGGCGAGGCGCCACGGCAACGGGCGCTGCAACGGTCATCACCTCGTCGCCGCCGCCACCGGTCGGCGGCCAGCCCGGTGCACCGGCGGCCGCCGGCGCGCCGGCATCGAGGGCGTCGGCGCGTTCGCGGCGTCGGTTGCGCACGTGCAGCGCCGCGATCACCGCGCTGAGCAGGAACAGCCCCACCGTCCAGGGCAGCAGGGTGTCGCCCAGTGAGGCGTGGGTGCGCACCAGCGGGGTGTCGGCCACCCGGCGCTGAAGCCACTCGCCGGCCTCCGTGGTGACGGGTGTCGCGACCATGCCGGCGAAGGCCAGCACCAGCGTCGGCCAGACCAGCCGCCGCCGCGCCGCCGGCCAGAAGGCGCACAGCAGCAGCGAAATCGCGGTCAGCGGGACGAGGACGACGATCAGGTGGACGAGCAGGATATGGGCCGGCAGCCCGTTGATCTCGGTCATCGGCCGCGTCCGGGGTCGTTGGTCATGCAACAAGGTCTAACGGCGGCCACTCAGAAAGTTCTCAGAGTCCGCCGGCGCGAGCCAGGGCCCGGGCAGCCCCGCCCCCGCGCCGCTGCCCCGCGCCGCCGCCCCGCGGGGGCGAACCGATGAGGTGTGACTCAGCACTCGTCAAGAGTGGGGCCGGTGGGACTCGAACCCACACTGGCACGGACCTAAACCGTGTGCCTCTGCCAATTGGGCTACGGCCCCTCGGGCGGGCGTCGGCGTGCCTGCCGCCCGCGATGTCAACTCGGTGTCAACGGGAAGGTGTCGATCCCCGGATGTCACATTCCCGCTGTCTTGGCGGGTGTCAGCTTGCCAGACCGAGTTCCTTGAGCACCCGCGCCACGTGCCCGGTGGCCCGGACGTTGCGCCACACCTGCTGCAGCCGACCGTCCGGGCCGATGACGAAGGTCGAACGGATGACGCCGCGCACCGTGCGGCCGTACTGCTTCTTCTCGCCGTACGCGCCGTAGGCGGTGAGCACCGAGCGGTCGGAGTCCGACAGCAGCGTGACGTTGAGGTTCTCCTTGTCGCGGAACGTCGCGAGCTTCTCCGGGGTGTCCGGCGAGATGCCGAGGACCGTGTAGCCGCCGCTCTCGGTCTGGCTGCGAGCGCTGGAGAAATCACAGGCCTCCGTGGTGCAGCCGGGCGTCATAGCGGCCGGGTAGAAATAGACGATGACCGGTTTGCCGGTGAAGTCCGACAGGGAAACCGCATTGCCGTCGGCGTCCGGAAGAGTGAAGCCGGGGGCGACGTCGCCCACGTCCAGGGGTGCGTTGTCCATGCGGCTAGGGTAAACACCCGCGGACCGCAGACCAGGGGTGCGCGGACGTTGTGACCGAAGGAACCACCACAGCACGGGAGGCGCCGTGACGCGCGACGCGGAAACCATCCAGGCCGAGATCGAACGGGCGCGTGACTCGCTCGCCACGGCCGTGGATGAATTGACCACCCGCGCGAACCCGCGACGTGTGGTGGAGCAGGGCCGCGAAACGCTCGCCACCACCCTCGCCGACCCCAAGGTCAAGTACGCCTTGATCGCCGTCGGCGCGCTGTTCGCTGCCGTCGTCATCCGCCGCCTGTTCCGCTGACCGACCTCACCCGGCTCCCCTGCGGGACCCGGCTCACCGGGCTCTGACGGCGGTGCCGGTTACCCTGGGCGCAGGCCGGATCCGATCGGCTGTCGCGGCGTAGGCGGACTCCGCGCCGGTGGGAACCTGTGATGGGCGGTCTGTGATGGGCGGTGAGGAACCATGCGCGCACGACGTCGGGCGTCGTTGCTGACAATGGTCCTGGCAGTGGTGGCGTTGCTGGCGCTGGTGACCGGCTGTGGACAGAACACCCTGGCCGAGGTCACCGTCACCTCGACCGCGAACGCCATCCCGGACGGCACCGGGTCTCCCGGCCAGGGCACCGCGACCCCGCCCTCCGGCGGTGTGGTCGCCTCCACTGCGGCCCCCAGCACCACCGTGGTCCCGCCGGTGGCGTCGGTGACCGCCAGCCCGGCGCTGAACTCCAAGGGAATCGCGCCGGCCCAACCCATCTCGGTCACCGTCGCGCAGGGCACGCTCGACGACGTCGCGCTCACCAATCCGGAGGGCGCGTCCGTCGACGGAAAGCTCTCCGCCGACCGGACGACGTGGAAGACCGCGGAGGTGCTGGGGTTCGGAAAGACGTACAAGCTGAGCGGCAGCGCCACCGGCACCGACGGCAAGAAGGTGCCGGTGTCCGGCACCTTCACCACGGTGGGCACCAACACCCAGGTGCGCAACACCATTTACCCCGTCGACAAAGCTGTCGTGGGCGTTGCCGCGCCGATCAGCGTGACGTTCGGTGTTGAGCCGCAGGACAAGGCGCTGATCCAGAAGAACGTGTCGATCACGACGGAGCCCGAGGTCGAGGGTTCCTGGGGTTGGGTGCAGCACGACGACGGCCGCTGGTCGCTGGACTACCGCACCGAGAAGTACTGGCCGGCGGGCACCGAGGTGAACGTCAAGGCGAACATCTACGGCCTGAAACTGGCCGACAACGCCTACGCCGCGGCCGATCTCACCACCGACTTCAGCATCGGCCGGAATCAGGTGGTGATTGCCGACGTCAACTCGCACGAGCTGGTCGTCAAGCGGGACGGCAAGACCGTCGCCACCTACCCGGCGTCCTACGGTCGCGGGGAGGACACCGGCGACCCGAACCTCATCACCCGCTCCGGGATCCACGTGGTCAACGAGTTCTTCGAGACCAAACTGATGAACAACCCCCGCTACGGCTACTCGAACCAGCCGGAGAAGTGGGCCGTTCGGATCAGCAACAACGGCGAGTTCATCCACGCCAACCCGGCCAGCACCGCCGCTCAGGGCACCGCCAACGTCACCCACGGCTGCGTGAATCTGTCCCTCGCCGATGCCGAGGCGTACTTCAAGTCCGCTCTGTGGGGCGATCCGGTCGAGGTCAGCGGAACCTCGGTGAAGCTCGGCCCGGAGGACGGCGAGATCTACATCTGGGCGTTGCCGTACGACCAGTGGCAGACGATGTCTGCGCTCTGACCCGGTGCGCTCTCACCCGGAGGACCTGTGAGCCGGACGGACCGTCGGTGACGGCGGAGACGCGCGTCGTCGGCGCCACGGTGGTCGGTGACGCCGCGCAGGTACACGGGACCGCCGAAGTGGCCTTCTCCCCGGACACGGGCCTGATCACCTACCTGGGCCCGGTACGCGGGCCCGCCGGCCGCGGCGACCTCGACGGCGCCGGTCGACTTGTCGCACCGGGCCTGGTCAACGCGCACACGCACGCGGGCATGAGCCTGCTGCGAGGGCACCGCGACGACCAGCCGCTGCAACAGTGGCTGATCGACGTCCGGGCGTTCGAGCTGCGGATGACGCGTGCCGACATCCGGGCCGGTCTGTTGCTGTCGATGGCCGAGATGATCCGCTGCGGCACCGTCGGGTTCGCCGACATGTACCTATGGGACAGCGATTTGCTCGCCGACGTGCACGACGCCGGGTTGCGGCTGTTGGCGGCGCCGGCCGTCTTCGGGTACGACGCAGTCGGCTATCCGGCGGCGAGCCCGATGACCGGCGCGCAGGTGCTGGACGCAACGCCGGCACTCGCCACCGAGTTCGCCGGAGATCGGTTGATCAGCATCGCCTACGGCCCGCACGCGCCGTACAGCGCCGGCGCGGAACTGCTCGCCGACGTCGCCGGCCGGATGGCGGCCACCGGACTCGGCGTGCACATCCACCTGTCCGAGACCGCCGGCGAGGTGCGGGACAGCGTTGCCCAGCGCGGCCGGTCACCCGTCGCGTCGGCCGCTCAACTGGGACTGTTCGACGGCCGTGCCCACGTCGCCCACGCGGTGCACCCCGCCGACGGCGATGCCGCGCTGCTCGCGCGGCCCGGGGTGACGGTGTCGTACAACCCGGTGTCCAACCTCAAGCTCGGCGCCGGTATCGCCCCGGCGGCGCTGTACCTGGCGGCCGGCGTCACCATGGGCCTGGGCACCGATTCGATGGCGTCGAACAACAGCGCCGACCTGTTCGAGGAGATCAAATTCGGTGCGCTGCTACAGCGCGGGGCACACCAGGATCCTGCCTTGCTCGCCGGCGCGGACACCCTGACGATGGCGACCAGCGGCGGCGCGGCGGCCTTCGGCGGCGGGCTCAGCGGGCGGCTCGCGGTCGGTGAACCGGCCGATCTGATCGTGTTGGACACTCGGGCGAGCGCCGCCGCCCCGATGCCGGATCCGGTGTCGCACCTGGGTTACACGGCGCGGGGCTCGGACGTGACCGACATCTTCGTCGCGGGCCGCCGGTTGCTGGCGGACCGCCGGTTGACCACGCTGGACGAGCCTGCGATCCGGGCGGATGCGCTGGCCCGGGTCAGCCGGATCCGGGCCGAGTTGGCCCTGCCCCCGCTGGCCGGATCCGGCTGACGTCCGGAACGGGCTGCTACATCGCCGGTTTCACCAGCGATGCGGCGTGGTCGGGCACGTAGCGGAACTCATCCCGCGGCGGCCGCTGATAGTTGATCGACTTGGGGCGATCCGGGATGGTCACCGGCTCCGGTTCGATGTTCTGGTACGGCACGGTCGACAGGATGTGCGAGATGACGTTGATCCGGGAGCGCTTCTTGTCCTCGCTCTCCACGGTGAACCACGGGGCCTCCGGAATGTCGGTGTGGATGAACATCTCGTCCTTGGCCCGGGAGTAGTCCTCCCACCGGCTGATGGACTGCACGTCCATCGGGGAGAGTTTCCAGCGCCGCATCGGATCGGTCAGCCGCGACCGGAAGCGCCGTTCCTGCTCGACGTCGGACACCGAGAACCAGTACTTGAGCAGCAGGATGCCGTCCTCGACGAGCAGCCGTTCGAAGATCGGTGCCTGATGCAGGAACCGGCGATACTCGTCGCTGGTGCAGAAGCCCATGACCCGCTCCACCCCGGCACGGTTGTACCAGGACCGGTCCATCAGCACGATCTCACCGGCCGCCGGCAGGTGCTCGATGTACCGCTGGAAGTACCACTGCGTGCGTTCCCGCTCGGTCGGCGCGGGCAACGCCACGATGCGGGCGTTGCGCGGGTTGAGGTATTCGTTGATCCGCTTGATCGCCGAGCCCTTCCCAGCAGCGTCCCGCCCCTCGAAGATCACCACGAGTCGCATCCCGGACGCCTTGATCCACTGCTGCATGGTGACCAGCTCGGTCTGCAGCCGGCGCAGTTCCGCCTCGTACGCCTTTTTCTTGATCTTCGGCAGCTTGCGGGAGTCGTCGCCGTCCTTGGACTTCACTGACATCGGTTGCTCCATCGGGTGGCAGCTCTGGGCGGCCTCGGCGACCGCAGGGGTCAGCTTGTCACGCACGACCACGCGGCGCAGCGACAGGGACGGAAAGAGGGCCCGGCGCCCGCGCCGTCACCCGTGGTGTGCCCGTTCGACGGGGCGGACCCTGGTCAGCGCCCGCCGGCCGTGTCCCCGCCGGTGCTGACCCGCGGGTGCCGCGCCCAGAAGAAGCAGTAGATGCCGAAGCAGATCAGTCCCAGCGCCATCAAGGTCAGCAGCACCGATCCGAACGGTGCGCCGTTCACGGTGCGCAGTGCTTGGTCAAGACCTCCGGCCTTCTGCGCGTCGTAGGTGATCGCCGCCCAGCCGAACAGGCAGCCGACGATCACGTAGGCGACTCCCTTGACGATGTACCCGATCTCGCCCAACCGGATGACGCCCTGGCTGGTGCCCCCGGCCAGGTCCTGGGTGAACTTCTTCTTGACGCCTCGGACCGCCAGTCGGACGCCGAGCACGATGATCGTGATGCCGACGGCAATGACCAGCACCCGACCGAACGGCAGGGACAGCAGTCTGGCGGTCCAGCCCTCCTCCTTGTTGCTGCTGGAGCTGGAGCTGCCCGTCGCCGTCCGCACGGCGGCCGCGCCGACGACGGCGTAGGCGATCGCACGACCGGCCGAACCCAGGCGCCTACGCACCCTCTTCGACCCCTCCGGCCGGTCGCGGTGACCCCAGATCGCCTCGAACGCCTGCCAGACGACCAGTGCGAAGAGCCCGACCGCGACGATCCACAGCAGCACCGCCCCGAACGGTTTGCTCGCCAACTCGGCAAGGGCTCCCTGCTGGGAGGCTTCCTGACCGCTGCCGCCGGTGAGTCCGCTCCAGGCGAGCTGCAGCGCGATCCAGCCGACGAGGACATGCACCACTCCGTACGCCACCAGGCCGACGGTCAGCAGGATCTGGAACGGTTTGCTGGCCACCGCCTGCTGCCCGGCGTCCTCCGCAGAGTCGGACAGCTCTTCACCGGCGTCCGCGGCCCGGGAGGCCGCGTCGCCGGCGGCCGAACCACCGTGGCTGCTCATGCTTCTGGGTGCAGGGCATCGGGCTTGTGCACGGCTTCCCGGCCGCTCTTGTCACTGCGGACCAGGTACTGCGGGTCGTCCTTGCCGGCGCGCACTGTCCGGCCCGCCGCTTCGGTGTCCGCGGTGATCTCCTTCTCGACCTCGCCGTGCGTCGTCGTGCCGTGCGTCTTCCACGACACGTGGTCGCCCTTGCTGACGTCGTTGTCACCCATCGATATCCCCTTCACTGTGTCCCGCGCGGGTCCTGGCGGGACGCACGTCGTGCCCCTGTGGCGGCCCGGCCCCCGGACCGACGGAGCGTGCTCGCCGGTCGGGTCCAGGCACCGCATCGGCCGCACCGCCGGCCGCGTCGGCACCTTCGTCGCACCGCCCGATAAACCCGCGTGGCGCCCAGGTACCCCGTTGCAACCGGTCTCAATCACCTCCGGCCACCGGCAGCGACCGCACCGACACGGGACCCGATCGGGCGGCGGTACTGGACAAAGCCACGCGCCGGTCCGCACTCTGGCGCAATGTCGATCGAACTCGATTTGTCCTTTTGGCAGTGGGTGGGCGCCATCGTCTTCATGATGGGCGTCGGGTTCGTCTCCGGCCGGATCCTGGGTGTGCGCCGCGGCTTCCTGCGGGCCACGTCGGCGGGGGTGCTGGGCAGCCTGGTGGGCCTCGTCGTGGCGGCCATCGTGCTGCAACGGGACCAGAACGCCACCTTCGACGATGTGGTGCTGGTGGCGTTCGGCTTCGCCCTGCTGGCGACGATGGTGGTCAGCGTGTCGCTCGAGGCGGTGCTGCGGCCGCGGCGCCGGCGGCGCCGTGGATCGCTGCGCACCAGGGTGCGGGCCCTGGTCACCATCGGCGGCCGGCTGTTCGAGGTTTCCCGCATCGCCCGCCGGCACGGCCTGGCCGGCCCCAGACTGGCCTCCAGGTCGGCACTGTCCAGCCCGGAGGGCGGTTTGCGGATCCGCGGCTTCCTCGAGGACTGCGGCGGGATGTTCATCAAGTTCGGTCAGATCGCATCCACCAGAACGGATCTGTTGCCGGCGCCGCTGATCGCCGAGCTGGCCGATCTGCAGTCGAACGTGAAACCCGTTCCGGTGGGCCAGATTCGCGAGCGGATCGAAAGTGAACTGGGGGCACCGGTCGATCACGTGTTCAGCACGTTCGCCGACACGCCGCTCGCCGCCGCGTCGATCGGTCAGACACACACCGCGGAACTGCACGGCGGCCGCCGGGTGGTGGTCAAGGTGCGTCGGCCGGACATCGAGGTGGGTGTCGCCCGGGATTCCGCGGTGCTGCGGTGGGCCAGCCGCGCGGCGGTCCGGCGGTCCGAGGCGGCCCGCTCGCTGGGCCTGGTCGCGCTCGCCGACGAACTGGTGAAATCGGTGGACCTCGAGCTCAGTTACGTCCACGAGGCGGCCAACGCACGCGCCGTCGCCGCCGTCACCACCGGTGCCGGTGTCGAGGTGCCGGAGGTGATCACCGACGTCAGCTCGGACGGCGTGCTGGTGCTGCAGCGGGTGGAGGGCAGGTCGGTGGCGGACGCCGCGGCCGTGGATGCCTGCGGCGTGGAACGCCCGGTGCTGGCGGACCGGCTGCTGTCCGCGTTCCTGGCGCAGGTGATGACCGCCGGCGTCTTCCACGCCGATCCGCATCCGGGCAACATCCTGATCGACGCCACCGGAACGCTGTGGCTGATCGATTTCGGCGCGGTGGGCCTGGTCGATCCGGTGACGATGGACGCGCTGCAGATGATGGCCGCGGGGATGGCCACCCGGCAGCCCGCGTTGCTCGCCCGTTCGCTGCGCACACTGGCCGGGGCCGGCGGGGAGGCGGTCGCGACCCAGTCGCTGGAGGCGGAGCTGAGCCGCATCCTCAGCGAACAACTGCACGCCGGCGGGTTCGACCCGCGCAGCCTGCAGGACATCATCATGATGATGGGGCGGCACGAGATGCCGGTACCGCCGACCCTGACGCTGCTGGCCCGGGCCCTGGTCACGTTGGAGGGCACGCTACGGGTACTCGACCCCAGGGTCGACCTCGCGACCGCGGCGGCCGTGCATTTCGGCGCGGCACTGGACCTGTCACCGGCCACCGCGAGGGACGCGCTGCAACATGAACTGCTGCGCAGCCTGCCGTCCCTGCGGGCGCTTCCCGCACTGACCGAGGACATCGGGCTGCAGTTGCGATCGGGCCGCATCCGCCTGCAGATCGACGCGTTTTCCGGGACCAGCCGCAGCTATGTGACGCGCTGGCTGGATCAGGTGGTGTTCACCGCGGTGGCCGGCGTCGGCCTGCTCGCCTCCACCCTGATGCTGGGCGGGGTCGCGCTGGCGCGGCCCGACCAGGAGGTCGGTGGGCTGCTCGCCGTGGGGTACATCGGTTTGGTGATCTCGTCGGTGATGCTGATGCGGGTGGTGGCCCAGATACTGCGCCGGGAAGGGGATGTGCCCGGATGATCCCCGATGCCTCCCTCGGAGTGCGGGACGTCGCCCGGCCCCCGGCGGAGCCCGCGGCGGCCGGGCCCGGGCGCCGCCGGCAGGCCGACATCTACCAGCGGGGGGTCCTCGGTGGCAGGCCCGCCGTGCCGACGTCGTGGCCGGCGCTGGACCGGTTGGCGCGTCGCCGACTGTCCCGCCGGGCGTACGGCTACATCGCCGGTGGGGCCGGCGCGGAGCAGACGATGCAGGCGGATCTGGCGGCCTTCCGGCGCCGGACGCTGGTGCCGCGGATGCTCCGGGGGCTGGGGACGCGGGACGCCGGGGTCGACCTGTTCGGCCGCCGGCTGCCCGCGCCGCTGCTGCTGGCGCCGATCGGCGCGCTGGGCATCGTGCACCCGCAGGCCGATGTCGCGGTCGCCAGGGCCGCCGCCGATCACGGTGTGCCGTACATCTTCTCGAACCAGGCGTCGCGCTCGATGGAGGACTGCGCCGCGGTGATGGGGAATGCGCCGCGCTGGTTCCAGCTGTACTGGTCGACCTCGGACGCGCTCGTCGCCAGCTTCGTCCGGCGCGCGGAGGCCGCCGGGTGCGACGCCATCGTGGTCACCGTGGACACGTCGATGCTGGGGTGGCGACCGCGTGATCTGGACCAGGGGTACCTGCCGTTCGCGCTGGCCGACGGCATCGCGCAGTACACCTCCGACCCGGTGTTCGCCGCGATGGTCGCGCCGCGCACCGGATCGGCCGAGCGGGCCCGCCCCCGGCTGAGCCGGATGCCGGCGACCGTGCGGTCCCTCGCCCGAATGTCAAGGAACATTCCTGGGCCCGCCGGGCTCAACCTGGGTACCGCTCGCGCCGTGGTGCAGACGTTTCTGGAGACCTACTCCCGGCCGACGCTGAGCTGGGACGACCTGCCGGCACTGCGGGCGATGACGTCGCTGCCCATCGTGCTCAAGGGGCTGCAGCACGGGCAGGACGCGCGTCGCGCGGTGGACGCCGGCGTCGACGGGATCATCGTCTCCACCCACGGCGGCCGCCAGGTGGACGGCGCCCGCGGGGCGCTGGACTCGCTGCCGGAGGTCGTCGCGGCCGTCGATGGGGCGATACCGGTGCTGATGGATTCCGGGATCCGCGGTGGCGCCGACATCGTCAAGGCCGTCGCGCTCGGCGCGACCGCGGTATGCCTGGGCCGGCCGTACGCGCTGGCCCTCGGGCTGGCCGGGCGGGTCGGCGTCAGTGAGGTGCTGGCCAACATCCTCGCCGAACTCGACCTCACCCTCGCGCTGTGCGGCTACGGCTCGCCGGCGGAGCTCGGCCCGGACGCGCTGGCCGGGCGGGTCGACTGAGCACGTCCATGCGCCAGATCGATGGCCGCGTCGTCGATCTGCACCGGATAGCCGGCCCGCAGCGCCACCAGGGTGGTCGGCGGCGTGATCACCGTCGCGGTGCCCGAACCGGGCCGCGCACGGGCACCCGCATACCCGGCGGTCGACCAGTCGATCAGAATGTCACCGAGCGTGACCGCTGGCGTTCCGTCCGCAAGAACGAACGCGCCGTCCGGAAGGTCGGTCCAGGCGCGCCGGTGCAGGCACCGGCGGTGCGTGCGGGGGTACAACCGCTCGACGTGCAACTGCCGGTCCAGGTCCTTCGCGGACCTGCCGACGGACGG
Source organism: uncultured Actinomycetota bacterium (assembly GCA_963785455.1). Classification (GTDB taxonomy): domain Bacteria; phylum Actinomycetota; class Actinomycetes; order Mycobacteriales; family Nakamurellaceae; genus Nakamurella. The sequence goes on along the minus strand of CAWAVL010000016.1, from coordinate 275,216 downwards.
GCCGCCGGGCATTCGGCGCGCGGGGGATTCGTGCGCAGGGGATTTGTCGGCGGGGGAGTCGGGGAGCGGAGACCCGTCGGCGGCGGCGTGACGGAAGGCACCGTAGGCGTCGCGCCGGCAGAGCGTGCACGGCCGGTGGCCGGCCGCGAGGGCCACCGCCTCGTCGTGGAAGAAGAGCACGGTGAAGTGCCCGGGCTGCCACTGCGGCAGTCGCCAGTCCTTGTGCCGCAGTGCGCAGACGATCCACAGATCGCTGCGGTGAGAACTCACGATGTCGGTTCCTCGGTGCAGGATTCCGCGGTTGCCGAGCCAGGCGCCGCGCAGCGGCGGGGCGACGATGTCCGCCATCGGGGTGACGCGATTGCGGTGCGGCGGCAGCGAGCGGGGCTGCGGCGCGGACATGGAGCCACCGTGCCAGATCGTCCCCGGCGTCGCGGCGACGGCCGGGCGTTCGGCGCCCCGGAATGCCCTGCGATGACGAAGGTCTGCACGTCCAACCGGGTGGCGATCGCGATGACGTCCGACGGGTGATCGGTGCCGCGCAGGGGGTAATCTCCGTCCATTCCGGCGGGCGTTTCGCGCCGTTCTGCCGTATCACGGAGAACGGTCGGCAACTGGTTCGGCGGGTCGAGCGGGCGGGGGTCACGGTGACGCAAGACGGGGCGTCGTCGTGACATCGGGCCCGCCGCGGGACGTCGATCGCGGCGGGACCAGGTCGCGGCGCCTTCGCCGGCTGGCCCTGCTGGCCGTCACCGCGGCCGTCGGGGGGCTGCTGCTCGGCTGGCTGACCGCTGGATTCTTCTGGGCGATCGACACCCTCATCTCGCTGCTGTGGACCGACCTGCCACAGTCACTCGGTGTGCAGACCGGTTGGTTCGCCCTGGTCGTGTGCACAGCCGGCGGCCTGCTGGTGGGACTGGGACAGCGGTTCCTCGGCGACCATCCGGCGCCGCTGGAGGAACTGCTCGCCCATGAAGAGGGCAGCCGGGGGTTCGACATCCGGGTCCTACCGCAGGCGCTGTACCTGCTCGGCGTCTCGCTGGTGTTCGGCGGCGCACTGGGCCCGGAGCTGGGATTGGTGTTCATGGGCGGCAGCATCGCCGTCGCATTCAGCCGGGTGCTGCGGCGGGAAGCCTCCGCCGACCAGCGGCAGGTGGGCCGGGACATCGCGATCGCCGGCGTGTTCACGGCGCTGTTCGCCTCTCCGCTGGGCGGGGTCGCAACCGCTGTCGAGAAGCCGGGCGCACCCGTGCGGCCCCGGGCCGAGCGGGTGCTGCTGGCATTGATCAGCGGACTGGCCGCGCTCACGGCGTTCGGGATGGTGCCGACACCGGGGTTTGCCATCGCGGCGGCGTGGCCGCCCTACGACCCGGTCCGGGACGGCACCGACGCGCTGTGGGCGGTGCCGATGGGCCTTCTGGGCCTGGCCGTCGGCCTGCTGTACGGGCAGGTTCACCACTGGTTCGGTCGTCTGCGGGCGCGCGCCGGACGTCCGTTGCTGCTGGCCGTCACCGGCGGGGTGATCCTCGGGGTGCTGGGGTCATGGAACGGGTTGCTGCTGTTCTCGGGCGAGGAAGGCACCGAGCAGCTCATCGAGACGCTGCCGGTCCGGTCGGCGGGGGAGCTGGCACTGCTCGCCGCGATCAAGCTCGTGCTGGTCGCCTTGTTGCTGGGTGCGGGCTGGAAGGGCGGTCACTTCTATCCGATGCTGTTCGTCGCGGCGGCGGCCGCGCTGTCGGTGTCGCAACTGGTCAGCGCACTGAACCCGGTGGTCGCGGTGGCCGCGGTGTCCGCGGGCGTACTCATGGCCACGCTGCGACGGGTCGCCGCATCCGCCCTGCTGGTGCTCCTGGTCGTGCCGCCCGCTGTGCTGCCGGTGGCCGGGGTGGCGGCGCTGGTGGGGTACCTCGCGCTGCGGCTGACCGGGCAGCACGCCGGGCAGGCGGCGCGGAAGCCGCCCGGTGGTCGGCCATCCGGAGCTCCGGCGGACCGGCCGGTGCCGCCGAAGCCGGCGGCGGACTGACCCACCGACAACGGGCGGGCTGACCCACCGACAACGGGCGGGCTGACCCACCGACAACGGGCGGGCTGACTCACCGGCCGAACGGGCGGACCCACCGGCCGAACGGGCGGGCTGACCCGCGAACCGGCCGGCGGTCAGCCGCGTTTGCGCCCCAGCAACAGGTATGCGGCCGGTCCCACCGGCTGCACCAGCAGCGCCAGGCGCCACACCCACTTCGGGCCCCTGACGTCCGATCCGTTGCGCGAGTGCAAGTCCCGCAGCGCAGTCGTGGTCAGCACGGCCTCAACGGCCGCCACCAACACGATGCCTGCACGGGCAGGGGTGCTCAGCTCCGACCACGATCGTTTCGCCATCGCGCGAGCATAGGACCGGCTCGGCGGCGACACTGGTGTGGGTCCGCGTCGGCGCGGGGCCGACCGATGTGCCGCATTCCTCAACAGGGACGCGGCGTGGCTTGCCGGGCACGCCGGCCGACCCGCGGGACCATCGGTCAACGAACCGGACGAAGGGATGTGCGGCATGCGACGAGTCGTCGCGATCGCCAACGGCAAGGGTGGGGTCGGCAAGACCACGCTCACTTCGGGGCTCGCCGGCGAGGTCGCCGCGGCTGGGCGCCAGGTGCTGGTGGTCGACACCGATCCCCAGGGCAACCTGGGTCGGGACCTCGGTTACGGGCAGCAGGATGGCAACAGCCTGGGGCTCGCCATCACCCACGGCCTGCCACTGGATGTCAGCAGGGGGGTGCGGGAACGGCTCGACGTGGTGTCCGGGGGCCCGGCGCTGTGGGATGTCGCCCCGGCGTTCACCTCCCGCGGTGCCCGCGGTGCCGCACTGCCCGGCCTCCGCCCGGCCATCGACAAGGTCCGGCCGGACGGCACGGGCGACGACTACGATCTCGTTCTCGTCGACACCCCGCCCGGCGAACCCATCCTGCAGGAGCTGGTGTTCGCCGCATCGGATTACCTCATCATCCCGACCCGGTCGGATGAGGCGAGCCTGGACGGGCTGGTAGTGGTCGCGCAGCGGTTCGCGGCCGCTCGCGCCGTCAATCCCGCCCTGACGCTGCTCGGGGTCGTGCTGTTCGGGGTACGGGCCGGCAGCACCCGGCTGATCACCCGCGTGCGGGCCGCACTGGAGGACACCCTGGGCGGCGCCGCCCCGGTGTTCGGCACCTCGATCCGGTACCTGGAGAGCGCCGCTGTCGACATGCGCAGCCGTGGATTGCTGCCGCACGAACTGGAGCAGGTGCACCGCGAGGACACCTCCGCTCGAATCAAGCGGCTGCGCAAGGGGATGACGGCGAACACCGCAGACAGCCTGTTGAGCAGGGACTCCTCGGCCGCCGGGCTGGCGGCGGACTATGCCGCGCTGGCGGCGGAGATGATGGCAGCGATCGCGGAGCACGACCGTCCTGACGTCGAGGTGGCGGTATGAGCGCCGCCTCGCGGCCCAACCTCGGCGGCCTGTTCAACGGCAGCACCCCGCCCGACCGGTCCAGCAGCATCGCCGCCGCACTGCGGGCACCCGAATCGGCCGACCGAGAGTCGGCCGACCCGTCGCCATCTTCCGGGTCGGCGGGGTCGTCCGGCTCGTCGAGGTCGGCCGGTCCGACGGCCCCGACGGGCTCGCAGCGGGCGAAGCGCAGCACGCCGACCGCGACCACGTCAACGCCGCCGATGGGCGCCCCGGTCCCGCCGCTAGGGTCGGCTGCCGGCTCGGCCCGCGAGGCCACCGACACGTGGGCGGCGCTGCAGTGGCTCGACCCGGTGCGCGTCCTGGGCTTCTACTTCGACGCCCTGCAAGCAGCGTTCGACGCACAACGTCGGCTCACCATGACGGTGGCCTCAGTCGTCTCCGCCCCGGTGCGACGGGCCGGGATCTGGCGCTAGCCGCCGTCCCGCCCGGCCCGCACGCACCACTCACTGCAGGCTCTGCCCGGCCGAGAAGTGCGCGCCCAGGACCACCCCCGCTGCGCTGATCTCGAATTGCCGGACCTGTTGGACGTGGTGGCTGCCGCGCGTTTTCAGCACTGTGATCGCACGTTTCAATTCCGAGTCGCCCCGCAGGAATTGCAGCAGCACGACGTTGTCCGACAAGTGAGAAATCCCGTATTCGGAGAGTTTGGTGATCCCGAACAACTCCGGAACCTCCTGGGTCAGCATCACGCTGACCCCGGCGCGCGCGCAGCGCTGCAGGAGCGAATAGACGTATTCCCGGAAGCGCAGTTCGTCACCGCAGGCCGCGCGCAGATCGCCGAGGCTGTCGATCGCCACCCGCCGGGCACCGGTTCGCTCGACGGTGTCGAAGAAGTCGTGCACCCATTCGTCCAGATACAGGTCGATGGGTGTGCGGTACATCAGCTCGACGCCCGGATCACGGCTCGACCAGCCGAAGCCGGCCATGATGCGCTCCAGTTGAGCCGGGTTCTCCTGGAAGGTCGCGATCAAGCCGGGCTCACCGCGTTGTGCTCCGGCGAAGACGAAATGCAATGCCAGCAGGGTCTTCCCGATCCCGGAGGGTCCGGCGATGACGGTCGCGCTGCCCCGCCAGTACCCGTCCGACAGCATCCCGTCCAGCGCCGGAACACCCGACGACATGCGTTCGGCCGGGGCGCCGTAGGCATCGAGGTTGCGGCGATCGGCGAGCCGGGGGAAGACCTCCATCCCCCGGCCGGACAACCGGTATGAATGCTTGCCCGCAAGATAATCGCTGCCACGCAATTTCAGGACCTGCAGGATGCGCGTCTCGCGCTCGGCAATACGGTCGGTGCTCAACGCGATGATCGCGTCGGCCACGGCGAATTCGGGGGCTTCCACGCCCTCCGCGCCGTCATATTCCCCGACCCAGAACGACGTGACCGGGAAGGCGGAGAGCAGCCCCGCCAGGTGATGCAGGAATCGCCGGAACGCGCCGTCGTCAGGCTCGTAGGCGCGCAGCGCCTTGAAGCTGTCGATCACGATCAACCCGGGCTGTTTGGTGCGAACCAACTCGGTGATCCTGGCCAGCACGCCGCTCAGCCCGTCGTCGATCAGGATCGCCCCGAGATCCTCGAACAGTACCGAGGAGCCCAGCACCGCGTTGTCGAAGAACTCCAGGGACTGCCCGTACCGCAGCAACTTCTCCAGGGGTTCGGACACCGTCGACAGATAGATCGCCGGCTGGTCCGGGGTCGCATTGTGGAACACGTACTGCTGCGCAAGGATCGTCTTCCCGGTCCCGGGCCGGCCGCTGAGCATGGTGATCCCGTGCAGCGGCAGGCCGCCACCCAGCACCAGGTCGAGTCGGTGGGACCCGCTCGACAGCCGTCCGCTCATCGGACCCGGTCCGACCTGCGCAGGTAGGCGCTGGTACCCAGCAGGTCCCGGACGGCGGAGACGAACTGCAACGGCGGCACCGGCTTCTGCAGGAACGCGTCGGCACCGGCCTCCAGTGCCGCGTCGCTCGACGCGATGGCCGACACCGCCACGATCGGCAGCGACCCGGCGCGGCGGATCGTCCGGCAGAGCTCCAGTCCCGCCCCGCCGGAGATCATCAGATCCAGCACGAGCAGGTCAGGCGGCCGGGTCCGCAGTCGCTCGGTCACCTGCTCCGCATCCAGCAGGACCTCGGCGGTGTATCCCTCGGTCCGAAGGAAGTACTCGGCGAATTCGGCGGCGTACGGGTCACGCTCGGCCAGCAGGATCATCAGCGGCACTCCCTCGCTCCGGTCCTCGGCGGCCACACCCGCCGGGTGATCGGCGGTGCCCGCCGGGGTGCCGCGCCGCCGTTCGGCGAGCAACCGGTGAGCGTCCGCGGGCTGCAGACCGGAATCGACCTGCTCCCGCAGGAAGCGCAGCTCATCGACGTGGTCCCGGCTGTACAGTCGCTGCCCACCGGCGCTGCGCACCGGGACGATCAACGAGTACCGCTCCTCCCAGGCACGCAGCGTCTGCGCCGGAACGTCCACCATCCGCGCCACGGCGCCGATGCTGTACACGCCGACCCGACCGTCTGCGTCGTCCATCGCGCAGTGACCTCGCCTCATGGTTGCCGGGTGCCTGCCTGCCGACCCGGGCCGATCTGCCCTGACCAGGATGGTAAGGGCAGATCGCGGGGTGGCCCAGCCGCGAGCAGCGGCGCTAGATCGACGTCGTCGTGGTGACCTCCTTCGTCGAGGAGGCGCGCATCCGCGCAGCGCTCCAGGCCGGTGCGACGGGCTACCTGCTGAAGGACGCCGACGCCCAGGACGTCACCGATGCGATCCGTGCCGCGGTTGCCGGCGAGGTCCGGCTCGATCCGGCTGCGGCTGCCGCTCTCGCCGCGGGCCTACGGGCCCGAAATCAGCCCTGGCTGACCTCACACCACGCGAGCGAGAGGTTCTCTTGGTGGTCGCCCAAGGGCGAACCAACCGCGAGATTGGCAGGCGGCTGGGCGTCGCGGAGCGGACTGCCCGCACGCACGTCTCCAACATCCTCACCAAGCTCGGGCTGTCCAGCCGCACTCAAGCGGCCATGTGGGCGGGTCGGGAGGGGCTCGTCGACGGCCCTGGCGTCGCTCGGTGATCGAGGGGTCAGCAGGGCCCGGCCCAGGGTGTGATTCACCGTCAACGGCGCACCGTCACCGCCGCACCAGGCCAGCAGCCACCGCACCTGCGCCAGATGCTGCTCCGCATCGCCCGGCACCTGCGGCAGCACAGCCTGGGTGATCGCACCCGGCCGGTCCGGACAGCCGCGGGGCCGCGGGAGGCCGCCCACCGGGTCCGGCGTTCGGTGTGGACCCGGTCCAGTTAGGTCTCCCCGCCCAGGTCGAGCCTGGTGGTGGTGAGGTAGTCCCGGGCGATCCAACGTCGGCGCAGACCTGTTCAACTGGCGGACCAGACGCCTGCGGTTTCCCTGCTCTCAGACGCGCGTCGGAGACCGACACGTGTCGAGCTCAGCCAGGTGAGAGTCCGTGACGCGCCCGGCGAAGGAGCACCTGATGCAACCCGGTGGTGACGACCCACACCACGAGCAGCCACAGCAGTGCCTGGTTGCCGAGGTCGAAGCGCCAATCCACCAGGAGCACCGCACCAGTGAACAGTGCCGTGATGAGCAGGTAGGTGCCCACGGCCACGCGCTCCTTGCCCTCCATGACGGTTGAGTTCTTGTGGAACTCCGCGCCGAGGTCCTCGGGAGCGCCGAAGGCTCCCAGCGCCGAGGCGAAGGCGTCCTCGACGGCGGCGCCGGCGCCGATGCGGGCCTGGGCGCTGGTGCGCACGTGGTCCTCGAGCTCGTCGAGGTGGGGGATGAGGTCGGGGTGAGTGGCGCGCAGTTGCCCGGCCCACTGGCCGATGAGTGCGTCAAGCGATGGCATGGGTTCCTCCTCTGTACGGGCCGCGCAGGACGGCGAGGGTCGATGAGATCAGGTCGAAGTCACGCGTCTGGGCGTCGAGGTGGTCGCCTCCGGCAGGCAGGAGGCGGTAGTACTTCCTGACCCGGCCGGCGTCCGACGTTGCCTGGTAGTGCTCGATGTAGCGCCGGGATTCGAGGCGGTGCAGCAGCGGGTACAGCATCCCCTCGGTCCATTCGAGCTGTCCGCCCGACGCCGCCGTAATGTCCTGCAGGATGGCGTAGCCGTAGCTGTCGCCCCTGCGCAGTACGGCGAGCACGAGCGGCGTGGCGGACGCCGCAACGAGGTCCTTTGCGAGTTGCACCTTGTCTCACCTTGTCGATGTCGGATACCTAGAACTGGTAGGTACCATACCTGACAGTGCGAGGTATGGGTAAAGCCAGCCTGGAAGTTGGTGTCGCCGCAGGCCGTAGTCAGGTCGTGGATCGGGCCGCCCGTTGCATCCGGGTGGGGAATGAGCCCGCGGGGGCTGGCTGGTTGCCTGCACTGGGGAGGCGGTACATGCGCGGTCGGCCCCCTTGCAACGCTCGACAAATACGCGGCAGTTGGGTTCTATTTCGTTACAGGGGTTGGTGATGGGTCGATCGGAGGACGCGAAGGTCTGGGCCAACCCGGCGGCGCGCGGACGCGCGCTGCTGATGGTGTCGAACCGGCGGGAGGCGCTGGGCAGGGCCGGCAGCATCCGGGTGCTCGACAACGGACGGACCAGCGCCGCCGGGCGCTCGCGAGCTGCTGACGGTGTCCGCGGAGCGCGCGACATCTGGCGGACCCGCCGGCCCGAGGTGGCCGCTGTCCCCGATGCGGGCGCGGCAACGGTGAACGCGCGGTGACGGCGACCGCAGCCACACCAGGTCCCCGGTGAACGCCGCGACCCATCGCGGAACCGAAGGAAGCAGACGAGGAAGCTGTTGATCAGCGGGCGAGATACCCGCCGTCGACGGCGTAATAGGCCCCGGTGACGAACGACGCGGCGTCACTGGCCAACCACGCGACGAGCTCCGCGACCTCCTCCGGGCGCCCCAGCCGCTGCAGCGCATGCTGGGCGGCAACGAACTCCAGGGCGGCGGGGTCGAGGTTCCGCTCGACCAGCGGCGTCAGGATGAAGCCGGGACCGACCGCATTGACCCGGATGTTGTCGGACGCGTGCTCCCAGGCAGCGGTCTGGGTCAGCCCGACCACGCCGTGCTTCGCCGCCGTGTACGCGCTGGATTGCGCAAGGCCGACCTGCCCCAGGATCGAAGTCATGTTGATCACCGAACCACCGCCGGACCGGCGCATCGCCCTGATCGCCGCGCGCTGCGTGTGGAAGACACCGTGGAGGTTGACGCTGATGACCTGTCGCCAGCCTTCGGTGCTGTAGTCGCCGGACGAATTCTGCTCACCGCCGATGCCGGCGTTGGCCACCGCGATGTCGACCCGACCGTGCCGGTCGAGTTCGCCGGACATCGCGGTGTCCACCGCGTCGGGGTCGCTCACGTCGACAACCGCGACGGACGTCCGAGCGCCCGTCCCGCGCAGTTCAGCTTCCGTCTCCTGCAGGCTCTCCGCGTTGAGGTCCCACAGGGCCACGGTGGCACCAGATCTCGCCAGCGCTCGTGCGCAGGCCTTCCCGATGCCGGACGCAGCACCGGTGACCACGGCGACCTTGTCGCCGAGCTCGTAGTCGATCATCGCTCGCATCCTCCTCAGGTCTTCGACGGACGGAGAACGGAGTGTACGACTGCGCAGGATCGGCGGACGGTGGCGGTGCCGCGCTCGAAACCAAGTGCCGTGGGGGCGTTTCCTGTGATCTGAGCTCTTGGTCGTGGTGTTGTCGATTCGTGGAGCAACAGCTGGCGGAACGCTGCTCGAGCGTCCTGTCCTGTATGGCTTCTGTTCAACCGACGATGCGACCGGGATATCGAAGGCCGCCGCAGTTCGCTCTCCGGGATCGAACGAATCCCGGCCGGTGCGGTGCCCGGCCTGCCCACTCGGGTCTGCCACGCTGAGTGCGCCATCAGGGACTCGAATCCACATCGGCCACCGTCGCACCCAACAACTCCGCCGCCCGCGCCCCGGTCGACACCCAGAACGCCACCAACGCTCGGTCCCGGTGCGACCCAAGCTGGGCGAACAACTCGTCGAACCCCTGATCCGGGATGCACCGCGGAACCCGCTGAACTACCTTCGGCCGGTACCGGCCGCTGCGCTGCCCGACAAACGGGTCCATCGGGTTGTGATGCCGACCGACGCCCCGATGCCGCGACATCGGGAACGGGTTCACCATCGGGCCGGTGCCCGCCTCGAGGTGGAAGTCGTAGAACCCACGCAACACGCTCTCCGAATGCGCCGCCGTCGAAACGTCATACCCCGTGCCCGGCGATCGCTTGCCGGTCACCGGGTTCGGCGCCCCGGCCTTTTGCAGGGCGGAAGCCACCCCGGGACCGCCGCCACCGGGATACCGCCAATGCGGCCGGACCGGTTTGTCCGCGACCTGCAACCATCTGCAGAAGTCCCGCGCCTCGACCCTGGTCGCCTCCTCCCAACTGACGCCGACCGCCCACCCGAACCGAAAACCAACGCAGCAGATCCATCCCATACGACCGCTGCGTCGACGCCGGTCTCCCGCACGCGGACAACTCGGCGAAGAACGCCGCCACAGCACCGACGATCACCCCGTTGGCGTCGACCAGCCGGAACGGCGCGAACACGTCCCCGGTCGCCTCAAGCGACCCGTGCTGCGGCACCACCAACCGCGACAACTCCCGCGGCCCATCCCCGTCGTTCACCATGAGCACGCAACCTAGCCACCGCGACCGGCAACTGCGGGTATCCCCCGGGAATGGGGTCCGGTAGTTCGGTTAACAGGTCGGTCTTGGGCCTTCCAGGCAGGTGTTTGACGTCTTTGGCGTTCACCAGCCATGTCTGAAAGGTGTTCTGCAACAGGTAGAACGGCGGTTTCCAGTAGTCGCTGGTGGCCTCCATCACGACCCGGGTGACACCCAACCCGGATAGCCAATCCGATAGGACCAGCAGCGACCGGGTCATCGTGTTGAAGGTCCGGACCTCCTGGAACCGGCTGCCGCCCTTACCGGGCACCCGGACGCAGCACACCACCTCGGCCTTGCCGATATCCAGTGCCGCGACCCGCGCGATGATCTCCTGCTCGTCCTGCGCGACTTCCACCGTGCCCACCTCCACTCGACGAACCAACCAACCAGGGGTCGCCCGTGGGAGCTGCAGGGGAACGGCGAATCTAATCCTCGTGCCCGAAGCAACAGTGAACGGCCCACACACGCAGCTCCCGGCGCCCGACTAATCGACGGCCTCGAAGGACTCACGACGTCAACGGACGGCCACATCAATTTCCAGGCCCGAAGGGCCCACCCGCAGGGTGACCCACGACTAATCGCGGGGGTCGTAGGCATCCAGCCCATGCAGGGGGAAGATCACACAACGGGTGTCACGGATCGCGCGGTCGATGTCACGATCGATGGTCCCGTCCCAGCGACTGAAGGTTACCGGGTGCGGTGTGCCGTCGGACATGTCCGCCGGAATGGCAATCCCCGGACGGGCCGCCGCGGCCAGCGATAGCCAGTCGGTGGGCAGCGGCGTCGCCGGGTCGATGTCGTGACCGGACACGATGGCCAGCAGGTGGGTCCACGAACGGGGCACCACCCGCACCGGTGAGTACCCGCCGCCGCCGAGAGCGAGCCATCGGCCACCGGTGAGGGTTTCGGCCAGCTCGCGCAGCGCCTCGTACGACGTGCGGTGTCCGTCGACGGTGAGGTTCAGGTCGGCCAACGGATCCTCCCGGTGCGAGTCTGCGCCGTGCTGGGTGACCAGTACCTCCGGCCGGAATGCACGCACCACGCCTGGGACGACCGCGTGGAAGGCCCGCAACCACGCTGCGTCCGCGGTGCCCGCCGGCAGCGCGATGTTGACGGACGTACCGTCCGCGGCGCCGCCGCCGCACTCGGTGGGGTAGCCGGTGCCGGGGAACAGCAGGGTCAGCGGGCTCTGGTGGATGGACACGGTCAGCACTCGTGGGTCGGCGTAGAACGCGGCCTGCACGCCGTCGGCGTGATGCGCGTCGACGTCCACATAGGCGATCTTGCGCACTCCGGACTGCAGCATCGCGGCGATGCTCAACGCGGCGTCGTTGTAGACACCGAACCCTGAGGCCGAGTCGGGCATCGCGTGATGCAGCCCGCCGCAGAAGTTGACGGCGCGATCGACTTCGCCGCGGGCGATTGCCCGCGCCGCGGCCACCGAGCCTCCGGCGATCAGCGCCGCCGCGTCGTGCATGCCCGGGAAGATCGGATTGTCCGAGCCGCCGAGCCCATGACCAACGGAGAAGGGGAAGCCCGGTCTCGAGGCGCGGCGGACCGCATCGATGTAACCCAGGGTGTGGATCAGACCCAGCGTTTCGACATCGGCCGGGCCAGGCGCGAACACCTCGAATCCGGCGGTGACGCCGAGGCTCTGCGCCAGCAGCCAGGTCAACTCCCACCGCAGCGGATCAAGCGGGTGATTCACGCCGAAGTCGTAGTCGAGCATGCGGGGATCCCAGATCACCAACGGAGGGCTCATTGGCCGGGGACGGCGATGTTCACCCGCGGCCGGCGCGGGTGAACCAGGACTCCATGGTGGCGATACCGGTCTGTCGCGCATCGGGTATGACGGCAACTGTGTCCGTGTCGGACCGGTTGAGCGGCAGGCCAGAGATGTCGAGGTCGTCGCCCAGCAAGGCATTGCCGAGGAAGCCGGACCCGTAGCTGAAGATAGTGCGCGTTTCGGGGAACTGGGCGACGTACTTGGTGTGGTCGCAGGGCCACGGCACGTCTGCCTGACCGGCGCGGCGCGGCGCGCCCACCGAGTGTAGGCATCGCAGGAACTCGGCGCCTTCACCGAAAGTGGGCTCACCCATATCGCTGTCGCTGGACATGAGGTGCATCGCGACCACGACGTATGCCGAGTCGGTGATCTGCACGCCCAGCATCGGACGACCACCAGCCGTCGATGGCTCCAGGTAGAAAGGGACGACATACATCGTGCGTCCGCGCATGCAGCCGCGGTACTCCTCGGTGAGGATGATCTTCATATCCACCGGTTCCATCCAGTTGCTGGCCGGACCGACAGCAGCCTCGTCGCGTGTACAGACGTAGGTGTGACGACCGACCTGCGCCACGTCGTCCCGATCAAGGGCGCACCGGAAGGATCGCGGCCCGGTCTGTTGCGGGATGAGTGTGCCCGCATCGATCAGCCTGCGGGTCAAACGTTCTCGTTCTCGGTCGGATCCGTCACACCACACCACCTCGTCCGGGTTGGTCAGCGCGGCCACGTCACGGACCCAGGCCGGCAGAGCGCCATGGGTGGTGGGTGCCTGATCCCGGCCGATGATGCCGGCAATGGTCACGTGCTCTCCCTGCCCGCGGGGCCGAGGCACCGCTACTTGTGGTGGATGAAGGTCCGCTCGAAGATTGAAAGGCTGTCGACCGCGAGGTCGCGACGTCCCGGGATGTGATTGGCGGCCTGGCCGCCGCCCCGCACGGATGGGTCGGCGGGGAGACCGTGCCGACGTCGCGAATCGTCACCGGTGCCCTTTCCAGAGCCTATTTCCAGAGCCTTCTTCGGAGTCCCTTTCTTTCACGCGCTGACGAGCGGCTGCGCTGATTGACCCCCGGCGTAGCCGTTGGGCCGATCATGCTCCGATGTGGCAGGCCGTCAGCGCGGCGGACCTCGCCTCTTCGGATACCCACCCGGTTGTGTCCACTCCGTTGCGGGACGCGCGGTCCAGTAGGTCGAGCAGGCGGGCGCTGTGTCGGTAGACCTCGCGCGGCTGTGCGGCTTGTTCAGCGGCTACCAGCGCCCGCTCGGTTGACCCGATCTGATCCCGAAGCACCGCCGTGAACTCGCTGGTCATGATCACTGCGTTCCTCCTTCACCACGGCCCACTCCGCAAGTGTCATGTTGACACTGTTCGCAGTTGCGGACTTTGGCAAGTGACGAAACGAGCGATCTGTGTCACAGTCACGCGTAGTCACGTACTGCGGTTTCAGGTCGGTGACCAGGAAGGACAGCGATACGGCCGACACTCCTGGACGCCCAGGCGGCACCGCCATGAGGGGAGCGCTACCTACACCGCCACCGCGTCATCCACCAGGCTCTCCGCCACCGGCGACGCATCCGGTTCGCCGAGCGGTGCGCGAAGGTCCGCCAACAACCCCACCTGCTCCGAGAGGACCTCGGTGAGAATGCCCCGGGCCACCGCGAGCAACTCCGCCACCCGCGGGCTGGTCAGCGAGTAGTACACCGCGGCACCGTCTTTCCGGGTCACCACCAGACCCGCCCGGCGCAGCACCGCCAAGTGCTGCGACAGATTGGTTGCCTCGACCCCGACCACAGGCAGTAGCTCGGACACCGCGTGTTCTCGTTGACCCAGCAACTCCAGCACCCGGATCCGCGCCGGATGCCCCAGTGTCTTGAAGAACTCCGCCTTCAACTGGTAGAGCGGTGTCGACATGGGAACCTCCGTCGGCAATTGCGCAGATCTGCAACTGTTGTCGGAGCGTAGCAGGCCGTCAACGTTCAGCGCTTGACCTGTGCCGATCAGCGCAGTTCGCAATCGAGAAGTTGCGACGATCCGCAAGTGATGCTTCGATCATAGTTATCTTCTTGTCCGAGTCTTGCCGGGTATCGGCGGCGTGAAGCGCCCAGAAGTCAGTTGCGCACTCGGACTGGCGACGATCCGTTCGTGAGACGGCCTTCATTCATTCGGAACGCCGATACGGTCTCAGGGAGGCGGCAGCAACCACCCGATCAGGTTGACAGTTCCTGCAGGCCATGGGCTTTGGCAACAGGCCCCCTACGGTCGTGCCCAGGAGGACGGCATCCTTGCTTTTCGTCTGGCCACGACTGTCTCGCCGCCCTGTGAAGCCGCGACTGTGTTGACGGCCTCACTGCAGACCACGCCTCACTTCAGACCACAGAGTCGGACACGGAGGATCTCATGACTGAAGGTAGTGGTGACGTTTCCGCTTCGGAGATCGCAGTTCACTGGCAGGAGGAGGAGTACTACCAGCCACCGGCGGAATTCGTCGCCCAGGCCAACCTGACCGACCCGGAGGTCTCCGAACGGTTCGCCCTCGAGAATTTTCCGGACTATTACCACGAGTTCGGCGACCTACTCGATTGGTACAAGCCGTGGGATGTTGTTCTCGATTCGACCAACCCGCCCTTCTGGCGCTGGTTCGTCGGCGGGGAGCTCAACGCCGCCTACAACTGCGTGGACCGGCATCTGGCGGGCAGCAAGAACAAGACCGCCCTGTACTTCATCCCCGACTCCGAGAACGAGCCGATAGAGGCCATCACTTATCAGGAATTGTTCGTACGGGTCAACGAGTTCGCCGCCTACCTGCGTGACGGTATCGGCGTGCGCAGGGGGGATCGGGTGACGGTCCACCTGCCGATGGTGGCCGAACTCGCCGTCACCATGCTGGCCTGCGCCCGGCTTGGAGTCATCCACTCGGTGGTGTTCGGCGGGTTCAGCGCGCAGGCTTGCGCCGACCGGATCGTCGATTCCGGAAGCTCCGTGCTGATCACCAGTGACGGCTATTGGCGAGCCGGCAAGTGGATCGACCACAAGGAGAAGGCCGACCAGGCGTGCGATCTCGCCGTCCGGGAGGGGCATCGTGTCGAGCAGGTTCTCATCTGGGAGCGCCACCCCGGGCAGTACCGCAGCGACCACGGCCTCGTGGGAGGTCGCGACGTGGTCATCGACGACGTCATCGGCGAGTTCCGCGGGCAGCGGGTGGAGCCCGAGCACATGCGGGCCGACGAGACCCTCTTCCTGATGTACACGAGCGGGTCCACCGGAAAGCCCAAGGCGGCCCAGCATTCCACCGGTGGCTACCTGGCCTACGTCACCGCGATGTCAAAACTCATCCTGGATCTGAAGCCGACCGACGTCTATTGGTGCATGGCCGATATCGGCTGGATCACCGGCCACTCCTTCATCGTCTACGGGCCACTCTCGCTCGGCGCCTCCTCGATCATCTACGAAGGGGTTCCGAACCATCCCGACGCCGGCCGGCCCTGGCGGATCGCCGAGCGGTTGGACGTCAACATCCTGCACACCTCCCCCACTGCGATCCGGTTGCTGCGCAAGGACGGACCTGAGGAGCCGAAGAAGTACCACTACCACTTCAAGCTCATGGTGACCGTCGGCGAGCCGATCGAGCCCGACGTGTGGCGGTGGTACTACAACGTCGTCGGCCAGCGGGAGTCGGCCATCGTCGACACCTGGTGGCAGACAGAAAACGGCGGATTCCTCTGCAGCACCGTGCCGGCGCTCCAGCCGATGAAGCCCGGGAGCGCCGGACCTGGTGTGCCGGGCATCCACCCGGTGATCTACGACAACGACGGCAACGAAGTCCCCGCCGGCACCGGCAAGGGTGGCAACATCTGCATCCGGAATCCGTGGCCGGGTTCCATGATGGGGATCTGGGGCAATCCGGATCGTTATGTGGACACCTACTACGCCCGCTACTGCAAGAACCGCGAGAGCAAGGACTGGCGTGACTGGCCGTACTTCGCGGGCGACGGGGCCATGTTGGCCTCCGACGGCTATTTCCGGATCCTCGGCCGGATCGACGATGTGATCAACGTTGCCGGCCATCGCCTCGGCACCAAGGAGCTGGAATCGGCTGCTCTGACGGTTACCGGCGTTGCCGAGGCGGCGGTTGTCGCGACTCGCGACGAGATCAAGGGGATCATGCCGGAGATATTTGTCTCCCTTGCGCCCGGTGTGCTGCCGTCCGAGGAGTTGGGTCAACGGGTGATCGACGCGATCGTGCGTGACATCGGCCCGATAGCCAGGCCGCGAAGGGTGTGGCTCGTCCCCGACCTACCGAAGACCCGCTCCGGCAAGATCATGAGGCGGGTGCTCGCGTCCGTTTCGAACCGGACGGAGGTTGGGGACGTCACCAGCCTTGCCAATCCGGAAATCGTCGAGCAGATCCGCGAGATGGTGCAGGCCGACCGGCCTGGGCACCCATGACCGGCCGCTGCCGCCAGGCGCAGTCCGTCCCCAGTGATCAATTTCCCAAGATGACAACAACGCAATTCAGCGGTCGCCGGCCGCACGGGGGCGGGTAGCGTCGTCAGCCAAAATTACCTGTCGTCAGCCGAATTGAATAGGGCGAGGCCCGCGAATTCGCCGATGTCATCCGCGCCGTTTTCCCAGATAAAGTGCTCGCATACAAACCTCTCGCCCTCGTTCAACTGGGATAACACCGGGATGCGAGGACGGAATGCGCCAGTTCCCGGCCGAGCTAGGCACATGGGTTTTGTGTTCAACTTCATCACCTACGGCGGCCACCAGATCGAAGGACGACACATCGGCTCCGGCGAGGATCCGCTTGATCGGCACCTCACAATTTCTTCCTGCAAACCCAGGACGATCTTTCACTTGGGCGGCATGCTCTCCGTTCCATCCGACGCCGATCATGCAGCCTCGTTCCGGGCGAACGCCATGGGAACCGTTCCACATCTTGGAGGCGGCCAGACTGTTCGGGGTCGAGCAGGTCATCTTCAGCAGTACGCTTGCCACCTACGGTCTCGACCTGGAGGAGGGAACGACTGTCGACGACTACTCGCTCCAGCGGCCGCGACTGTTCTACGGCACCACGAAAGTATTCAGCGTATTGATGGGTCAATTCTATCGAAGATGGATTCGGCCTCGATTTCCGCGGTGTTCGCTACCCATCGATCGTCGGGCCGGGTGTCAAGACCCCCGGGGTCGTGCAGTATACGTACTGGATGATCGAGGACTGCGTCAAAGGTAAACCCTTCACCGTGCGTGTTTCTCCTGATATCAGAACGCCCGTCATGTATTTCGAGGATGCCGCGCTCGCCGTGGTCGAATTGGCCCGCGCTCCGCGGGACTCCATCAAGACGGTCAATTATCTTGTTGCCGGGGCAAAACCTGTGGCGACGGCCGGAGAACTCGCCGAGGTCATCAGGTCACGAATCCCGGGGGGCGCAGATCGATTTCGAACCCGATCCGGACTTGCAGCAGATACTGAACAAGCTCCTTCACCCTGTTGACGACAGCGTCGCCCCGGGAGGAACCGGGTTGGGAAGCCGAATTCGGGCATGAAGAGATAGTGGACGACTTTATTGCGGAAATGGGGAGCAATTCGCGAGGATATTCGTGAGATGTACCGCAGGGGGTGGGCCGGCAGTGGCATTGGATGTGTCCACCCGACGCCAGCGGAGGCTGTATCTGTCCGCCGGGAGAAGCGACGCCGAACGTTCATTCCCGGTAGTGCAGTCCGCATCATGAACGCCCAGAAATCGTTATATAGCAACCGATCGGTCTGCCCTTCACCGGTCTCGACGGCTTCCGGACGCGGGCTGAGAGACTTCGTCGTGCCGGGAGTTGGAGCGTGTGATGTCAGGGAACAAGCCTCCGGAGTTCGACATCCGGGCGCGGTGCGAGTTCTACGCGCAGAAGTATCACGGTCGGCCGGAGCGGCTGGAGAAGGATCTGCGGCGTACGCGGTGCACCTGTTCGCTCAGGAACCGGGGTTCGATACCGCCCTGGACGGCGACGCGGCGTCCCAGGCGAACCTGGCACTGCACCTGTGCAAGCCCAACGACCTGCACATTGATGCGGTGCTGGAGGACGAGGTAGGTCGGCGGCTGCTGTTGATTCACGCTGCTTGGCGACACAAAGATCTCGACGAGCGCAGAATAGCCGCGTTCTTTGATGCGCCCGACCGCATGCTGGCCCGCGGCGACGCGGTCAGCGGCGGCGCCCAGATCCCAGACTTGCTCGCGGGTTTCGCTGAGAAGGTCGACGACGGATACGAGGTACTGTTGCGTTTCGTCACCAATGTAGCGGCAGCTCGGCGTGCGCAATCAGCGGCCGCCGCGGACGCGAAGAACCGCGACTACGACAACACCGGGCGGCCGATCACGTGTGAAGTGTACGGAGCTGCCGAGCTTTCCAAACGGGAGCAGGAACTGGGTGCGGCTGCTGGTGGTGGTCTGCTCGAACCGGTCACACTGAACCTTCAGTCCGGTCATTTCACGGCGCTTGACGCTCCGTTCCGCTCTCTCGTGGCGGCCATCAAGGCCAACGAGCTGGTGGATCTGTACAACCGGGCGGGGGTGGGAAGCGCGCTCTTCCACGTGAACATCCGGCCTCTGGGAAGCAGGAGGGCCAACCCGAGGATCGTGGAGACCGCGCTGTCCGACATCGGGGCGGCGCGCTCCTTCTACTACAACAACGGGGTGTCGGCGGTCTGCGCCGAGTACACCATCTCTGAGAACACAGTGACCGCCAAGCGGTTCCAGGTCGTGGACGGCGCCCGCACCGTTACCGCGCTCGCGCAGGCGCTGCACCGGAAGCCGAACGCCGGTGTGTACCTGCTGTTCAGGTTGGCCGCGGCCGCCGATTCCTATGGCGGACCGTTCACCGACAACGTGACCCGAAACACCAACACCCAGAACTCGCTGAAGATACCGGCCTTGTTCTCCAACGACCCGATTCAACGGTGGCTGGCCGACAATTTCGTGGTGATCTCCGGTCGTGGCCCTGTCCCCGCTATGCACTACCGACACCGGTCCGGGCATCGCGCCGAGGATGGAGCCGGCAAGGGAATCACGATCGAGCATCTCGCGGGGATCCGGCACGCCTTCCTGTACGGGCCGGTCCCCAGCTATCGGGAGCCGGCGCAGTTCTTCGACCGCGAGTTGCGGTACGCAGAAGCGTTCGGTATCAACGGGAAGGAAGTTGAGCGCTGGCCCGAGGAAGAGCTGTTCAAGACGGCCGCCGCGATCACGGTCAATCAGCGGGTCCGCGAGATCAGCAGGACTCTCGCGGCCGGCTCGTCAGCCAAGGACACCGACGAAGCGCGGTACCTACGACGGCTTTCCCGTTATGTCACAGCCCTCGTCGGGGTCGGACTGGAAGCCCTCCGGCCCCGGACCTTCCGCGACTACGCCGACCCTGACAGCCTCCGCCGCGACGTTCGATCAGCAGGTGAACCCGATGCTGGAGACAGCGCGCGCAGTGCTTTGGCACGAATTCGCCGCCCGGAAAGGCGGCCCGGTAGGTGGTCAGCCCGATTGCCAGCTCGCACGTGACGAGCCGACCTGGACGAGATTGCGAGACATGCTGCGCCAGCAGGTGTTGGCAGATTCCGCCGAGCCGGGTCCATAGCGACTGCTTCACCAGCAGCCGCGCAGCCTAGTGGTCGAGATCAACTTCCCCACCAGGTCGGACGGGTTTTGTGGTGGGTTCAAGGGTGGATCAGGGAGGGGGATTCAAGGATCGGAGTTGAGGGATTCGGATTCAGGGATTGGGACTGTCGGTGCCGGCGTGCGCCAACTGATCCGCGCTCGACACGGTGTTGGGGCCGGACCCGGCGGGCGCGGCCGCCAGCGACTCGTGGGCTGCTGCCACTGCCCGCATCGGCGGTGATGCCGAACTCCTTGTATCGGGTCTTGAAGTCCGCGGACGCACCGTAATGTTCGAACGGCACCGGGCGGTCGTGACTTCCCAGCCACCGCCACCAGGGTGGCGCGATGCCGGCCTCGATGGAGACCCTGGCCGTCACCGCGATCTGCACCTGGGACCCGCCGGCAGCAGGATGACGTGGAGGTCGCCTCTGTGTCGTCTGAGTCGGCGAGCACGTAGGCGCCGTTGGCCACACCCTGCGCAGAGGTGCTATCCAGTAGCCGGGTCGGGCCGTGCTTCACGATGCCGGTCAGGATCGAGCCCATGGCGTGCTCGCGAATCCCGAAGTGCAGGGTCCGCCCGTACGGGTTGGCGTCCCAGTGCGCGGTCTTGGCCGCCAGTGGCCCGAACGAATTCGAATCGCCACGGCCGGCGGTCAAGGAACCGTTGTCGATCGGGGAGGCCCGGAACCTGCTCGTCGCCATCGAGGATGAACGCAACCACGTGCTGTGGACCACGATGCTGATGCTCGGCCTTCGGCGGAGCGAGGTGTGCGGATTGCGATGGGAGGACATCGATTTCGAAAAGCAAACACTCAGGGTGGCCCAGTCCGTCCAACGATTTGACGGCAAGCTCCATGAGTTACCGACGAAGACGCGGCGCTCCAATCGGACGATTCCGTTACCGCCCCGGGTGTTGGCGGCGCTGACGGAGCGCGCCCTGGGCCACAACGTGTTACCGGGCGCGATTGGTGGCCACGGTTACGTCTTCGCACCAGGAATGGCACACCGTTGGAGCCGCGGAACCTGACGCGCATGTGGACCAATCTGTGCCTGTCGAAGAACCTGCGTCGATTGCCACTTCACAGCCTTCGGCACACCTGCGTCAGTCTGCTGCAAGTGCGCGGAATTGCGTTTGATGCATCGTTCGGCTTGGTCGGTGATCGGGACACGGTAAGGGATCTGGGGTTTCGGGTGTTGCCGGCGGTGGCCTGATTGTCGGGTCGACACGCTGCCTGACCTGCGGTGTGATCGCGCGGGTGGTGTCTGCTGACACGATGAGGCATCTGGGTTTGTTGCGTCTGTTGCTTCATTGTGGCGTCCGATGCCAGCGGTGGGGCGGGAGACGGCGTGGCGGATGATCGGGTGGCGGGGTCGGCGGCGTTGACGTTGGTGACCGGTGCGACACCGTTGCGGGTGGAGCCGGCGCTGTTCGAGTCGATGCTGGCCGGTTGGCGGACCCAGCAGCAGTCCCGTCGGCTGAGCGAGTCGATCGTGGCGTCGCGGGATCGCACGGTCTGCCGGTTCGCTGAGTTCACCGGCGGGTGGCCGTGGTCGTGGAACCCTGGCCAGGTGGAGGCATGGATCGCCTCCGGTGGGTGGGCGCATTCCACGGTGCGCAGCTATCAGGGCGCGGTCGCTGTTTTCCTGGAGTACGTGTGCGACGCCCGGTACGGGTGGGTCGCCGAGTGCGAGCAACGGGTCGGTGCGCGCCCGGTGCAGGTCTGCCATGAATGGAACACGGCCCGGCACGGGTCCGATTACGAGGGACGCCCGGCCCGGCGGCCGTTGACCCGCGCGGAGTTGCAGTTGTTCTTCGACGCCGCCGACGACCGGGTGGAGACGGTCGTCGCGTCCGGCCGGAAGGGCTGGCTCGCGGCGTTCCGGGCCGCCGCGGTTTTCAAGGTTTGTTATGCGTTCGGGTTGCGCCGGCGGGAGGTGGCGATGCTCGATGTCACCGATTTCAGCGGTAACCCGGCCGCGCCGGAGTTGGGTGGGCTGGGGGTGTGTCAGGTGCGGTTCGGCAAGGCGATGCGTGGCTCACCACCGCGGCGGCGGTCGGTGGCGGCGGTGATGCCGTGGGCGGGTGAGGTTCTCGAGCAGTACCTGACCGAGGTCCGTCCGCGGTATGAGGCGGCCGCGCACCCGGCGGTGTGGTTGACCGAGCGGGGCGGCCGGATCTCTCCGCGGCAGGTCGATGACCGGTTCGCCCTCTGGCGGTCGGCGGCCGGGTTGCCACGGGAATTGTCGGTGCACTGCCTTCGTCATTCTTATGTTTCACACCTGATCGAGAACGGGGTGGACCCGCTGTTCGTGCAGCAGCAGGTCGGGCATTCCTGGGCATCGACGACGGCTGTGTATACCCAGGTCGGGGCGGATGCGAAGAACCGGATGCTGCGCGCCGCGTTGGATGTCGCGCTCGGTGCGGAATCATCACCGCGGTGAGCATCGACATGCGGTATCACTGGCATCTGCGGTCCTGATGGCCCAGGCTGGGATGTTCGCGACCACCGACCTGGTGCCACTGTTGGCCGAACGCGGAGTCGTGCTGTCCCGGGAACAGGTCTACAGGTTGGTCGCCCGGGTCCCGGAACGGCTGTCGCTGACGACCCTGTCCGCGTTGTGCGACATCCTGTCCTGCGGCCCGTCGGAGCTGATCGAGCCCTACCGGGCCACACGGGGACAGCCGCCCTGCCGGGCCGCGGCGGGCACCGCACCACCCCGGCCGACCCGGGCCCGGGTGCTGCCCGGCACCGACAACTGACCCGTGTCGCCAACCGAGACTGATTGCCGCACCTGCCCTCCCGGAGGGTGCTGCTCGCGGTGCGGGCGAGCCCAGATCATCACCGCGGTCACGGCCGCCGTTCCAGGTCTGCCGGTAACGGCGCTGGCCGAAGCGGTTGATGCCGTGCTGACCAACCCGGCGGTCACCCGGCATCTGGCCGCGGCGCTGACCGCGGACCCGGCCGGATTGCTGGTCGGGGCACCGCCGGTGATCGGCAAACTGGTCGGTGAGCTCAGGGCCCGCGGCGCGGACCTGCCCGACCCGACCTGCACCAGGTGCGGGCGCACCAGCAAGCCGCTGACCCGCTCCCCGTCCAGTGGGGTCTGCGCCCGGTGCCGGCGACGGCAACTCGCGGTCTCCTGCACCCGATGTGGTGTGGTCAAACCGGTCGCGGGTCGCGACGCACAGGACCGCCCGTTCTGCGCGCGGTGCGCCGACCGACCACAACGGCCCTGCGGGCGGTGCGGACGGACACGGCGGATCGCCCGCCGCGCCCACGACGGTATCGCCGACATCTGCGACGGCTGCCACCGGATGCCCGACGCTGTCTGCGGCCGCTGCCAGCGACGAAGGCCGTGCTCGTTCGCGACCGAACCCGAACCGGTCTGCGTCGGCTGCGCCCCACGGTCCACGGCGGTCTGCGCGCACTGCGGCGCGGACCGGCCACCGGCCGCCCGGTGGCCCGAGGGACCGGTCTGCGACCCCTGCTACACCACCGCGCTCCGCCGCCGCGGCCACTGCGGCTCCTGCGGTGTGATCCGGCGGCTCGTCACCCCACCCGGCCCGGACGCCACGACCTGCGCCGACTGCGCCGGCACACCCAGCACCGCGCACACCTGCACCGGCTGCGGGATCGAGGACAAACTCTACGAGAAAGGCAGATGCGCACCCTGCGCGCTGCGCCGCCGCACCCGGGACCTGCTCTGCGCCGGCGCCGAACAGATCCCGCCCGCACTGGCACCGGTCTACGAGGCGATCACCACCACCGACCCCCCGCGGACCGCGTTGAACTGGCTCCGCAACGGTGCCGGCGCTCGATTGCTGGCCGAGGTGACCTCCGGGGCAACGGCTTGCACCCATCACGCGTTGGACGCCCACGCACGCCCGCGGGCCGCGGCTTACCTGCGGGCCGTGCTGGTGGCCAACCAGGTGCTGCCGGCCCGTGACGAACAACTGGCCACTGCCGAGAAATTCACGACCGACACCCTGGCCGGTATCACCCGCGAACACGACCGGCGGCTCGTGCATGCCTACGCCACCTGGCGGGTGCTGCGCCGGCTCCGTGCCTCCGCCGAACTGGCCCACCGGGAACGCAGCTACACCCGTCACGCACACCTCAACATCACCGCCGCCGCCCGTTTCCTTGCCTGGCTCAGCGAGCACGGGACCACCCTGGCCGACGTCGGGCAGGGCGACATCGAGGACTACCTGACCGTCGGGCCGGCGCGCTACCAGGTGCGGGACTTCCTGCACTGGGCCGCCGCCAGCGGCCACGCCCACCCCCTCACGGTCCCCACGCCCGGCCGCACCGCAGGAAAAGCCGCCAGCAGCGACGAACGCTGGGCACAGATAGCCCGACTCCTGCACGAGGAGACCATCCAGACCACCGACCGGGTCGCCGGAGCCCTGCTGCTGCTCTACGGCCAGCAACTCTCCCGCATCGCCGCAATCACCCTCGACCAGATCAAAACCGTTGGCCCACAAACATTCCTACGCCTCGGTCGGGACGACCTACACATCCCCGAACCCCGCTGGCCGGGCTCCTGACAACCCTGACCCGCGACGGCCGGCCCTACGTCGGCGTCGGCTCCCCAGCCGCCACCCACTGGCTATTCCCAGGAATGCAACCCGGCCGACCGCTCACCGCCGCCCGGCTCGGCGCCCGCCTCCGCAAACACCGGATCCGGGCACAACCCGGCCGCCGGGCCGCGCTGACCCACCTCGCCGCCCAACTTCCCGCCGCCGTCCTTGCCGACCTACTCGGCATCGCCCCCACCACCGCCGTCAACTGGGTCCACGACGCAGGCGGCGACTGGAACCGCTACGCCGCTCAACTCTCCCGAACCAGCAATCACCAACCACGACGAATGCTCGATCTGCAATCCAGTCCGGGAGGGGCATTCGCAGGTTTGGAACACCGCCGGTTACCAGTTTGTCGATGGGGGTCCACCCCAGAGTCGTGATGGAGATCGTCGGTCACAGCGGAATCGAAGTGACCATGAACGTCTACGGACACATCAACCTTGAGACCCAGAGGAAAGCTCTGAATGATCTTGACCATGCACTCTCGTAACACCACGTGGATGTCAAACCGAGATGTCAAAGGAGGCTCAAGATCGCCTACAACGCTCCCACCTGGTGCGCCATCAGGGACTCGAACCCCGAACCCGCTGATTAAGAGTCAGCTGCTCTGCCAATTGAGCTAATGGCGCGTGGCGCGACGTGCAGCCGAACCGGACCTGACTGTACAGGCACCGCCCGGTCCGACTCCAAATCCGCTGATGAGGCTGGTCCTTCCCGCCGCGAAGGTATGGTGAGCCGGGTCACTTCGGGCCGGCGACGGTGCTGCCGCCGGCGCGGGAGGGAGGCGGTGGTCGCCATCGCAGGGCAGACTCGTCCTCCTCGGTCCCGCATCCCGCTGGCCGCCGCCGGCGCCCTCGGACCGTGGTCGGCTCTGCCCAGCGGTGCCAACCCGCGACGCCACCGCGGAGCGCTCGAACGCGCCTATGACGCCTTCATGTCGACCGGGTCCGTCGCGTCATTGCGGCCGGTGGTCGCCGAGTCGTGGCGGCTGTCCCGGGCCAGCGGAGTCAGCCCGGACGGCGTCCTGCCGTCCGTCGACCTGGTGGACAGCGAACTGGAGGAGTACCGCTCCGCGCACCCATTGGCCGCGGTCATGCCGCTGCTGCGTCGGCTGCTGATCGAGGAGGCCGAGGACGCCGGTGCCATCGTGGTCGTCGCGGACGCCGACGCCCGGCTGCTCTGGGTGGAGGGCGACCCCGTTCTGCGCCGGGAAGCGGAACGGATGAACTGGATTGCCGGTTCCCGCTGGGATGAGCGGTCCGCCGGCACCAACGCGCCTGCGGCGGCGATGCGCCTGGATCACGCGCTGCAGGTTTTCGCCCGCGAGCATTACGCCAGCAACGTCGCCGCCTGGTCGTGCACGGCCGCCCCGGTCCACGACCCGACCACCGGGCTGGTACTCGGTGCGCTGGACATCACCGGCCGGGACGACGTTGCCGCGCCGGCGGTGCTGGGCCTGGTCCGTGCCGCGGTTGCAGCGGCGGAAACCGAGCTTCGGCTGCGGGCCCTGGACCGAGCGCCGCGCGCCGTGCCGAGACCGCGCCGGTTGCGCGCCGTCCCGCCGAACGGCGCTGTGCAGGCAGGCGCGGTTGCTCTTGCGGTGCTCGGCAGGGATCGGGCCATGCTCACCATCGATGATGGCCAGACCCGCACCACTACCGAGCTTTCCGTGCGTCACTCGGAATTGCTGCTGCTGCTGGCGCTGCACCCGCAGGGGTACACGGCCGAGCAGCTGGCGGTGGCGCTGCACGAGCGCGACGTCCCTGCCGTGACGGTCCGCGCCGAATTGAGCCGGCTGCGCTCGCTGCTGCCGGGCGTCCGGCTGGAGGGTCGGCCGTATCGGATCGCCGCTGGGCTGCGCACCGATGCCGGTGCTGTCCGGGAAGCGCTGGGCGCGGGAGACACCGCCGCGGCGGTCGCCAGGTATCGGGGGCCGATCCTGCCGTCGTCGGACTCGCCGGCCGTCCAGGCCGAACGGGAACTGCTGCACCGCGAGGTCCGCACTGCCGTACTGCGCTGCACCGACCCGGAGGTGGTCCTGCTGTTCGCGGAGAGCCGCAGCGGCCGCGACGACGTGCTGGTGTGGCGGCACGCCGTGGAGATCGCCGATCCGGCCGTCCGTCCGTTGGTGCGGGAACAGTTGCGCCGGATGGATCTGGCTCTCGGTCTCTGAGGTCGACCGGCAGCTGCCCGACGACGCACGGCGACGGCCGCGCCAGTTCCCAAAGTGCTTTCGCTCGCAACGTTTGCGCAACGTTGCGTTGCCTACCGTGCTGCCCAGCGCCGGCTCGATCGGAGCCGTCCATCGACGAGGAGGTCGACTTTGACTGTCTATGTTCCACCCGGGCAGCCCGGCAGTGTCGTGACGTACGAAGCCCGCTACGACAACTGGATCGGCGGCGAGCGGGTCCCGCCGGTCAAGGGCATGTACTTCGAGAACGTGTCCCCGGTGAACGGTCAGCCGTTCTGCGAGGTCGCCCGCTCCACCAAGGAGGACGTGGAACTCGCCCTCGACGCGGCACATCAGGCCGCTCCCGCCTGGGGGAAGACCGCACCGGCCGAACGCGCGGTCATCCTGAACAAGATCGCCGACCGGATCGAGCAGAACCTGGAGAAGATCGCGGTCGCCGAGACCTGGGACAACGGTAAGCCGGTCCGCGAGACCATTGGCGCCGACATTCCGCTCGCCATCGACCATTTCCGGTACTTCGCCGGCGTGATCCGGGCCCAGGAGGGTTCGCTCTCGCAGATCGACGAGGACACCGTCGCGTACCACTTCTACGAGCCGCTGGGCGTCGTCGGGCAGATCATCCCGTGGAATTTCCCGATCCTGATGGCCGTCTGGAAGCTCGCCCCCGCGCTGGCCGCCGGCAACGCCATCGTCCTCAAGCCCGCGGAACAGACCCCGGCATCGATCATGCTGCTGATCGACATCATCGGCGACCTGCTGCCACCCGGCGTGCTGAACATCGTCAACGGCTTCGGCGTCGAGTGCGGCAAGCCGCTCGCCTCGTCCAACCGGATCCGCAAGATCGCGTTCACCGGCGAGACCACGACCGGCCGGCTGATCATGCAGTACGCCTCGGAGAACCTCATCCCGGTCACCCTGGAACTCGGCGGGAAATCTGCCAATGTGTTCTTTGCCGACGTGATGCGTGAGCGGGATGCGTTCTACGACAAAGCACTCGAGGGCTTCAACCTGTTCGCGTTCAACCAGGGCGAGGTGTGCACCTGCCCGTCCCGTGCGTTGGTGCAGTCCTCGATGTACCCGGAATTCATGGCCGACGCCGTGGCCCGCACCGAGCGGATCATCCAGGGCAACCCGATGGACACCACCACGATGATCGGCGCGCAAGCGTCCAACGACCAACTGGAAAAGATCCTGTCCTACATCGAGATCGGCAAGGCCGAGGGCGCAAAGGTGCTCACCGGCGGCCACCGGGCCGAGATGTCCGGCGACCTGGCCGGCGGGTTCTACGTCACCCCGACGATCTTCCAGGGCGACAACTCCATGCGGATCTTCCAGGAGGAGATCTTCGGGCCGGTGCTGGCGGTGACCTCCTTCGACGACGCCGACGATGCGCTGAAGATCGCCAACGACACCCTGTACGGGCTGGGCGCCGGCCTGTGGACCCGCGACAACGCCACCGCCTACACCGTGGGTCGGGGCATCGAGGCAGGACGGGTGTGGACGAACTGCTACCACGCCTACCCCGCGCACGCCGCGTTCGGTGGGTACAAGCAGTCCGGCATCGGACGGGAAAACCACAAGATGATGCTGGATCACTACCAGCAGACGAAGAACCTGCTGGTGTCCTACTCGCAGAACGCCCTGGGATTCTTCTGATGCCACAGGGGCCGGGGTCCGCAGTGGCTCGCGTCGAGCTGTCCGACCGGGCGGTCGCCCTGCTGGCGGAACTCACCGAGCTGCACGGCGCGCTGATGTTCCACCAGTCCGGCGGTTGCTGCGACGGGTCGTCGCCGATGTGCTACCCGCAGGGCGAGTTCCGCACGGGGCAGGTCGATGTGCTGCTGGCCGAGCTCGATGCCGGTCTACCGCAACCGATCCCGTTCTGGATGTCCGAGTCACAGTTCGCCTACTGGAGCCACACCCACCTGACCGTGGACGTGGTTCCCGGGCGCGGCAGCGGGTTCAGCGTGGAATCACCGACGGGCCAACGCTTCCTGATCAGGTCCAGGTTGTTCACCGACGAGGAATCCGCGTTGCTCGACGAGGTGACACACGGCGGCTGACCCGCCGCCGTCACTCTCTACCGCGTCACTCTCTACCGCGTCACTCTCTACGGCGCCCGGAGCCACCACCCCGCAGACCCGACCGCACCGCCGTGGCGATCCCCGGGGCGGTGCGGTCGACCCGTGTCCGGTCTTGTCGGCGCGACGTCGCGCCGGCGGATGGCCTCCGCGCGCCGGAGCCTCGACCCGGTGACCTCGCGGCGGTTCGGTGATCAGGGCGTGGAGAACGGCCCGGGTCAGTTCGGGTGGACCACCATCGCCGAACCGCCGCCCCGGCGGGTGGTCTCCG
This sequence comes from uncultured Actinomycetota bacterium, assembly GCA_963785455.1. Taxonomy (GTDB): domain Bacteria; phylum Actinomycetota; class Actinomycetes; order Mycobacteriales; family Nakamurellaceae; genus Nakamurella. Next base: position 246,467 of record CAWAVL010000016.1, on the reverse strand, counting down.
CTGCAGCCTCGAACCGGCCGCCCGGCAGCAGCCGGATGCCGGTGGCGGCGCCGATTTCCGGTGTCGCCGAGAGGGTGTGGCCCTACGCCACGAGGCCCGCACCCTCCGGGCCGTTCAGGATGGTCGGTTCGGCCTGGCTGCTCGTGCCGTTCCTGGACGACAGTCGCGGTGCGGCAATGGCATCCACCAGCGGTAGTCCGCGATCCAGATCACCGAGCAGCACCAGCGTCACCGTGGTGATGATCGTCGCCCGCCCGGCGACCCGACCGCGAGAACGGGTCGGCCGCAGTCCAGGACAATGGTCGGGCTCATCGACGAACGCGGTCGTTTGCCGGGTCCCGGCAGATAGGGGTCGGGAACCGTCGTGCTGGCCGGCACGAAGTTGAAGTCGGTCAGCTCGTTGTTCAGCAGGAACCCGTAGCCGGGCACGGTGATGCCCGACCCGCCGGTCGACTCGATGGTCAGTGTGTACTCCGCGACATTGCCCCAGCGGTCGGCGACGCTGAGGTTGGTGGTGCCGTGCTCGGGGTTGATGTGCTGCGCCACGGACGGCGCAGCGGTGCAATCGGAGTAGCTGCCGTCCGGGTTCCCGAACGGAATCGGCCGCGGATGGGCCTGATCGGGGCTGAAGAGCTGGCACGCACGCTCGTCGGCGAAGGCTTGGGACAGCAGATCACGGGTCGGAACCCCCGGCACGTCACCCACCCACCGGTTGCGATCGGCGAACGCGGTCGCGGTGGCCTCGGCGAACCGGTGCAGGTACTGGACCTGGTCGACATCGGACAGGGCCCGACCGGTCTGCCGGTCGTACGACTCGATCAGATTGAGCGACTCGCCGACGGCGATGCCACCGGACGAGGGGACAGGCATGCCGTAAACGCTGAGGCCCCGGTACGTGCTCCTGGTCGGTTCGCGCAGCTGCGCACGGTAACGGCGCAGATCGTCCCGGGTGATCTGTCCCTGGTACACCGTGACGCCCTGAGCGGTCCGCGGATGCTGCGCCGCGTCGACCACCGCACGCCCGAGGGCACCGGCGTAGAGGGCGTCGACGCGGCCCAGGCGCAGAGTCCGGTAGGCACGCAATCCCACCGTCAAGGCCGAATCGCTCGCGTCCCGTCCGGCGGCGCTCAGTGCTCTGCTGCTGACCTACCCGGTGCACCAGGCGGCCGACATGCTCGCCCTGCAGGGCGATCTCGTGCCGGTCGGCCGGGACCAGCTGCCGCACCTGGAACTCGCCCGGCTCATCGCACGCCGATTCGGCGCCAGGTACGGCCAGGTCTTCGCCGAGCCGCAGGCATTGTTGTCCGCGACCCCTGCGGTGCTGGGCACCGACGGCGCGAAGATGTCGAAGACCCGCGGCAACGCGATCGTGCTCGGCGACACCGAGGACGCCACCGCGGCAGCCATCAGGGCCGCGCGCACCGACCCGGAGCGGCACATCTGGTACGACCCGCAGACCCGGCCACAGGTGGCGAACCTGTTGTCCATCACCGCGGCACTGGCCGGGACGACGCCGCAGGCCGTTGCCGACGAGATCGGCGACCGCGGCGCGGCAGCGCTCAAGGACCGCACCATCGACGTGGTCAACGAGTCGTTGCGCGCTCTGCGTCGCCGGCGCCTGGAACTGCTCGATGATGCCGCGTCGCTGGACGCCGTGCTACGTGGTGGTGTGCAGAGCGCCGCCGAGGTCGCCGGTGACGCCCTGGACCGCGTCCGGACCGCCATGGGCATGGACTATTTCTCGTGATCTGCCCGCTGACGGACGGCAGCCACTCGGGGAGTGCGGGTGCGCCGCATCGCACGGTAGATCTCGTCGACGCCCCACACGATCACCGGCATCGGCAGCAGGGCGGCCACCGCCCACCCGGGGAGCGGTGCGGTTCCGAAGATCGATTGCAGCGCAGGCAGATAGATGACGGCGGCGGCGAACACGACCTCGAATGCAATGCCGCCCAGCAGCAACCGGTTGGTGGTCAGCCCGATCTGGCGGAGTGAGGAGTGTTGTGTCCGGGCAGCGAACGCGGTGCCGATCTGACATGCGACGATGGCCGCGAAACTGGCGGTGGTGGCCTGCAGGTAGGCGTCGTGCAGCGGCGAGCCCGGGCCGGTCGGGTCACCTGGTGCCCATCCCGCGGTCACCAGGATCAGCAGGAACAGGCCCAAGGTCAGGGCGGCCGACGCCAGACCCATCAGTCCCCAGGCGCGCAGCAGCATCGGCCGATCGATGACGTTCTGCCCGCGCGGACGGGGCGGGCGGGCCATGATTCCCGGCTCCGCGGGTTCACGGCCGAGTGCCAGTGCCGGAAGGGTTTCGGTGCCGAGGTCGATGGCGAGGATCTGCAGCACCGTCAACGGCAGCGGTATGGCGCCGCCGGACAGCGCGAAGACCAGGAACGGGATGACCTCCGGTACGGCGTGCGCGAAGATGTAGAGCACGAACTTCCGGACGTTGTCGTAGACCCGCCTGCCCTCTTCGATGCCTGCCACGACGGTGGCGAAGTTGTCGTCGGTGAGCACCATGGTGGCGGCCTCGCGAGCGACCTCGGTGCCGCTGCGCCCCATCGCGACGCCGATGTCGGCGTGCCGCAGCGCGGGTGCGTCGTTGACACCGTCGCCGGTCATCGCGACCACATGACGGTCGTGCTCCAGCGCATCGGCGATGCGCAGCTTTGCCTCCGGCAACGCCCGGGCGAACACGATCTCGCCGCCGCCGGTCAGCAGCCGCTCGAGCTCGGCGTCCGACAATTCGTCCAGCGCCGGACCGTCGATGACACGGTCGACGGAAATGCCGACGCGCCGAGCGATCTCGGCGGCGGTGCGGCCGTTGTCACCGGTGACGATGTGGACCCGGATCCCCGACGCGTGGCACGCCGCGATCGCGGGCGGGACCTCCGGCCGCGGCGGATCCAGCAGGCCGATCAGCCCGAGCAGCGCCAGTCCCGGACCCTCGGCTTCGTCACGGTCGGGCAGGTCATGTCCTGTCCACTTCCGTCCGGCAATGGCCAGCACCCGCAATCCGCGACCCGTCAGGTCGTCCAGGGCCGCGGTCAACGCCTCGCGATCCGCCGGGATGAGCCGGCAACGGGGCAGGACGACCTCGGGGGCGCCCTTGACGTGCACCCGGACCTCCCCGCTGATCACGTCCAGGGTGGCCATCGACTTGCGTCGTGAGTCGAACGGGAACAGCCGCAGGCGATCTGCGTCGCGGACAGGGGGTGGCAGGTGCACACCGGCCCGCCCGGCCATGTCCAGCAGCGCCAGTTCGGTGGGATCCCCGGTGCGGGCGTCGACATCGGCGGTCGAGCACCGGGCGACGGCGGAGGCGAGGTCCGCGCCGGCCGCCTCCAACCGCACACCGTGCGCGTCCCGGATCTCCTGCACGTGCATGACCCCCTGGGTCAAGGTGCCGGTCTTGTCCGTGCAGATCACCGTGGTCGAGCCGAGGGTCTCCACCGCCGACAGGCGTTTCACCAGCGCGCCCCGTTTGGCCATCGACCGCACCCCTGCTGCGAGGGCGAGAGTGATCGTCGGCAGCAGCCCCTCGGGAACGTTGGCGACCAGCAGACCGACCGCGAAGACGGCGGCCTGGGCCCAGCTCAGACCGGCGACGACGCCGAGTGGCAGGAACGCGATGCCAACTGCGAGAGCGACGGCGGCGATCAGGTAGGCAACCCGGCGAACCTGCCGCTCCAGCGGGCTGTCGCCGGCCGGGTGCCGCCCGGCCAACGCCGCGATCCGGCCGATCTCGGTGTGGGCGCCGGTGGCGTGTACGACCACTTCCGCCACTCCGCCGACGCAGCTGGTGCCGCTGAACACCAGAACCGGTGAATCCAGCAGGCGCTCGGCGGTGTCGACGGCGTCCGCACGCCGCTCGACGGGCGCGGACTCGCCCGTCAGCGCCGACACATCGACCTGCAGATCACCGCTCATCAGCCGGGCGTCGGCCGGTATCCGATCCCCCTCCGCCACCAGCACCACATCACCGGGGACGACCTCGACCGCCGGTAGCGTGCGCACCTGACCGGCCCGGCGGACCCGGGCTTGGGGCGGCAGATACCGCACCAAGGCCTCGACGGCCCTTCCCGCCTGCCGCTCCTGGACGAACGCGAATCCGGCGTTCAGCACGATGACGATCAGGATCGCCCACCCCAGTTGCGGGGTGTCGGCGACGAAGGCCAGCACTGCGGCCAGCAGCAGCAGCACGGCCAGCGGGTGGGTGAACTGCTTGACGAGCGCGCGTGGCCAGGTGGCGCCGCCGCCCGGGTGCAGCTCGTTCGGGCCGAAGCGGTCCAGCCGGCGGGCGGCCTCCCGCTCGGACAGCCCGGTGGGCGCGGAACCCAGACCACGCAACAACAACGCCATCGGCTCGCGCGGGTCCGGGTCCGCAGTGTCCGGCACCGGCGGCACCTGCGGCTGGGAGATCGACATGGTGCCCCCCTACCAACGGATCCGGCATGCGTCACTGGGCACGCCGGCCCGCTCACGACACGACGGGTGAGGTCGCCGGCTTTCGCTGGGGGAGCGGGCGACAACCGCTGCCGCCGCGTCGAGACGGCCGGCACTGTCGACATAACGCCGGGTGCGCCATCGGCGGTAGGGCCGAAGGTCAGCTGCGCCGATCCTCACGGCCCGGGAAACGCGTCAGGCCCCCGACCGGAGTCGGGGGCCTGACATCGGGGTGAGCGACGGGGCTCGAACCCGCGACCACCGGCACCACAAGCCGGAGCTCTACCAGCTGAGCTACGCCCACCACGCCTGCGCGCATCGGCCAAAGGGGCCGGTCGGCGCGCGGACCGAGAAAGTCTAACCGATGCGGCACGGCCCGGCGGGGTCAGTACCTGCCGGCCACCTCGGTCGCGACGGCCAGCACCTGCTCGCTGCTGGGCCCCGGGATCGGAACGAAGGCCGTGCCCCGGTAGTAGGCGAGTTCCCGGATGGATTCGGTGATGTCGGCCAGCGCCCGGTGCGTCATCTGCTTCGCGGGCTGCCCGAAGTAGATCCGCGGGTACCAGCGCCGGCACAGTTCCTTGATGCTGGACACATCGATCATGCGGTAGTGCAGATGCTCGTCCAGCAAAGGCATGTCCCGACTGATGAAGCCGCGGTCGGTGGCGATCGAGTTTCCCGCCAACGGCGCGGTCTTCGGTTCGGGCACGTGCTGGCGGATGTAGTCGAGCACCATCTTCTCGGCCTGCTCCAGCGTGATGGTGGACTCCCGGACTCGTTCGGTCAGCCCCGACCGGGCATGCATCTCCACGACCACCTCCGGCATGGCCGCCAGCTCCTCCTCGGTGGCATGGATCACCACGTCGATGCCGTCGCCGAGGATGTTCAGATCGCTGTCGGTGACCAGAGCCGCGATCTCGATCAGCTTGTCGGTCCGCAGACTCAGGCCGGTCATCTCGCAGTCCACCCACACCAGTCGGTCGTTCACCCTCCGGACGATAGTCGCCGACGCCGACACCGGTGCGCACCGTACCTGCGCGGTCACGGACCGATGATTGTCCTGACGACCGTCACGGTGCGCACCGCACGCCTGGTGTCGGGCATCGGCACCAGGCTTCGCGCCGATGCCCGACGTGGGGGACGCATGAGCTCATCGGAATCGCCCGGCGGCGCGGGCGCCGCGCAGCGCATCGCCGATGGCTACCGGACGTCGGCCGATGCGGTCGTCCTCGGGTCGGTGATCGCTGACGGGGTCGCCGACCCCACGGCTCTGGTCCGCATCCGCTGTCGACGTTCAACCGGCACGGGCTCGTCGCCGGCGCGACGGGCACCGGGAAGACGAAAACCCTGCAGCTTCTTGCCGAACAACTCTCCGCCGCCGGTGTTCCCGTTCTGATCCCGGACGTCAAAGGTGATCTCACCGGCTTGTCGGCCGCCGGGGAACCGGGGGACCGGATCAGCCGGCGGGCTCGGGACACCGGCGACGACTGGACGGCGGCGGCCTTCCCGGTCGAGTTCGTGAGCCTTCCGGGCCAGGGGGAGGCGGTTCTGATCCGCGCGGCCATCGACTCCTTCGGGCCGGATCCTGCTGTCGAAGGTGTTGGGGCTGAACGCAACTCAGGAGTCGACCCTAGGGTTGATCTTTCATTGGGCGGACGCCCGCGCGCTGCCGCTGCTGGACCTGAAGGATCTGCGGGCGGTGATCATGCACCTGACCAGCGACGAGGGCAAAGCGGAGCTGCGCGAGCTGGGTCGGGTGTCCAAGGCCACCGCAGGAGTGATCCTGCGTGCGGTGACGAATCTCGACGCCCGGGGCGGTGATCAGTTCTTCGGCGAACCGGAACTGGCCGTCACGGACTTGCTGCGGTGCACCGACGACGGCCGCGGCATCATCACGCTGTTCGAGGTCGCCGCACTGCACACGAACCCGGTGCTGTTCTCCACCTTCCTGATGTGGCTGCTGGCCGAGCTTTTCGAGGAGTTGCCCGAGGTCGGCGACGTCGACAGGCCGAAACTGGTGTTCCTGTTCGACGAGGCTCACCTGCTGTTCGCCGATGCCTCCAAGGCGTTCCTGCAGGCCGTTGCGCAGACGGTCAAGCTGATCAGGTCCAAGGGTGTCGGGGTCTTCTTCTGCAGCCAGCTGCCCACTGACATCCCCGGGCCGGTGCTGTCCCAACTCGGCGCCCGTATCCAGCACGCCCTACGCGCATTCACCCCGGACGACCAGAAGGCGCTGGCCGCCACCGTCAGGACTTATCCGGTGACGAAGGACTACGCCCTGTCCGCGGCGCTGACCAGCCTGGGCACCGGGGAGGCGATCGTCACGGTGCTGTCCGAGCGCGGCGCACCGACGCCGGTTGCCTGGACCCTGGTCCGGGCGCCCCGGTCGCTGATGGCGCCCGCGCCTGCCGGCGATGCGCGCAGCCGGCCGGACGTCGCTCCCGGGTCGGGTCTGGGTGACCTCCTCGACAACCCGGCGGTGACGTCCTTCATGAGGTCACTGGGCAGTTCGCTCGGCGGAGCCCTCGGCCGCTCGGTCTTCGGCACCCGCAGGCGTCGGCGCTGACCCCGACCGGCGCATCGTCACCCCGGACGACAGCCACCTGCGCCGAACGCGGACCACCAGCGCAACCGCAGCCCCGCGCCGAACCGGCACGGCCGTGAGTGGAACGATCACCCGCCCGTGATCGTTGTCCTCGTACACGGACCCGTGCCGTCACCCGGATCATCGCCCGAAGAGCGCTCCGCACGGCTGTCCGTGCCGGCACTCTCATCAGAAGGGAACGAACGTCCGTGGACACGCTCCTGTGGGTCGTCATCATCGCGGCGCTTGCCGTCGCCTTTGTCTGGTATCAGCGCCAGAAGGGCGCCACCACAGCTCGATCGCTGGAAGACGCGCAAGCCGAGGCACGTCGGTGGGTGGAACGGCTCGGCGGTCAGGTGTACTCACTCGATCCCAAGGACGACGCGGCCGCCCGGCAGGCCCTGTCCGACGCTTCGGAACGCTTCATCGCGGCCGGCTCACAGGTGGACCAGGCCAGATCCGTTCAGCAGTACCGGCTTGCGCAACAGACGGCGTACGAGGGTCTGTACTACGTGCGGGCGGCTCGGACGTCGCTCGGCCTGGACCCGGGACCGGATCTTCCGCCGATTCCCGGGCAGCAGCAGGCGGGCGCGGTGTCGGAGGACCGGTCGGTCACCGTCGAGGGTCATCAGTACGAGGCATCGCCGCAGCCGGGGGCGCGGACCCAGCACTACTACCCGGGCGGCATGGTCGCCGGTCGGCCGGTGCCCCGCGGTTGGTACTCCGAACCCTGGTGGAAGCCGGCGCTGGTCGCCGGGGCCTGGGGTGTCGGCACCTACCTCGTCGCCTCGTCGCTGTTCTCCGGGATGGCGGGCATCGGGTGGAGCGGTGGTTACGAGGCCGGGTATGACGCCGGCATGGCCGACGCGGGGGACGGCGGCGGCGATGCCTCCGGGTACGACGGCGGTGGTGACTACGGCGGTGGTGATTTCGGCGGTGGTGATTTCGGCGGTGGTGACTTCGGGTTCTGAACGTGCGACCGAGCAGGCTGGGCCAGGCATGAGTCGAGGCGGGTCCGTGTCGACCGAAGCCCGAGACCAGCCGGAATGGCAGACACGACCGGATCGAAGACACCGGCAGCGCGCCCGGCAGGATTCGAACCTGCGACCTGAGGATTAGAAGTCCCCTGCTCTATCCAGCTGAGCTACGAGCGCCGATGGCGTCGTCGAGCCTAGCGAACGGGCCCGAACCGCACGCATCACTTGCCTGCTCCGCCGCGTTGTGAGGTCCGCGTCGCCCACCTCACAACCGACGGGGTGCCCCGGTCGACGGCAGTATCGTGAAGCGGTGCCCGATGTGACGTCGACCGACGCCGGCGACGCCCCCGGCGCCGCCGTGCCCAGCGCCTCGCCGGTGGACCGTGCGACGCCGGTGCGCCCTTCCGGCGCATCCCGCGATGATGCCGGCGACCGCCGCGATCCGTGGACGGTGACCTTCCTCGTGATTGCCGCGGCGCTGGTGGCCGGTTGCGTTGCGGCCGGTCTCGCAGCGGTCGTGCCGTCCCGGACCGAGATCCCGGGTTTGCCGTCGGCGGGGTCGGTCACGCAGTTGACGTTGCCCGCCGTCAAGGCGGTCTTCGACCTGTCGGCGGCCCTCACCGTCGGGTGGCTGCTCGCCGCCGCGTGGCTGGTACCGCCACAGCGGTCCAGATTCCTGGACGTCGGCGGGTACCGCTCGATCCGCGCTGCGTCCATCGCCGCGACCGTCTGGGCCGCGTCCGGGCTCTCGCTCGTCCCGCTCATCCTCTCCGATGCGCTCGGCCGCCCGATCGATCAGTCCCTGTCCGCGAACTGGGTGATCAGTGGCATCTCGCTGCTGGACAGCGTGCGCGCGGCCCTGATCGCTGCCGTTGCGGCGACGCTGATCGCCGTCATCGCACGGGTGGTTCTGCATCCGGGCTGGGCGGCTGCGCTGCTCGGGTTGGCGTTCGTCGCGGTCATCGCCCAGGCCAACACCGGACACTCAGCGCAGTCCGGCGATCACGACGTGGCCGTGGACACCATGGTGTTCCATCTCATCGGCATCACACTGTGGATCGGTGGCCTGGTCGCACTGGTGGGCCTGGCCCGCCAGAACATCCCTCATCTATCGGTCGTCGCCCATCGCTACTCGTCCATCGCCTTCTGGGCGTTCGTGGCCGTGGCGTTGTCCGGCTTCGGCAGCGCGTGGGTGCGCTTCACGTACCTGCCCGATCTGTGGCGTACCGACTACGGGCGGCTGGTTCTGTTGAAGGCTGCGTTGTTGATCGCTCTCGGAGCGGCCGGTTATCTGCACCGGCGACGCACGCTGCCGGCCATCGCGGAGTCCGGGAACCGCCGCCCGCTGATCCGGCTGGCGGTGGTCGAAGTGGCGGTCATGGCGGCCACGATCGGTGTCGCCGCGGCGTTGTCCGGTACCGCGAGCCCGCCGCCTTCGGGTGTGGTGCCCAGCGACGTCGAACTGGTGCTGGGCTTCGACCTCGACGGATCGCCGACATTCCTGAAGTTGCTGTTCGATTGGCGCATCGACTGGCTGCTCGGCATCGGTGTCGCGGTCGCGGCGCTGCTGTATGTCGTCGGCGTGCTGCGCCTGCGTCGGCGCGGCATTCCGTGGCCGGCGGGCCGCACCATCGCCTGGGTGACCGGCTGCCTCATGGTGCTCTTGGCAACGTCCTCCGGCCTCAGACGCTATGCGGAGGCGCAGTTCTCGATCCACATGATGGCGCACATGCTGCTCGGCATGATTGCGCCGATCATGCTCGTCCTGGGCGGCTCGGTGACCCTGGCGCTCAGGGTGCTGCCGGCGGCCGGTCGAGGGGAAGTGCCAGGCCTGCGGGAAACCATCGTCAGCGCGCTGCACAGCAGGTTCGCCCGGGTGATCACCCATCCGCTGTTCGTGTTTCCGTTGTTCGTCATTTCGTTCTACGCCCTGTATTTCACCTCCCTGTTCGAGATCATGATCTCCTCGCATCTCGGGCACCTGGTGATGAACCTGCATTTCCTGCTGGTCGGGTACCTGTACTACTGGGTCATCATCGGTGTCGACCCGTCCCCGCGTCAGGTGCAACCCATGATCAAGCTGGCGATGTTGTTGGGGGCTCTGCCGTTCCATGCGTTCTTCGGTCTTGCCCTGATGAACTCGAAGACCGCGATGGCGACCGATTACTTCAACAGTCTCCGACTGCCCTGGGTCACCGACCTGGCCTCCGACCAACGGCTCGGTGGCTCGATCGCCTGGGGTGCGACGGAGATCCCGATGATCATCGTGATGATCGCCCTGCTGTCGCAATGGGCGCGCAGCGACGAACGGGAGGCGCGCCGCTCGGACCGGATCGGCGACCGGAAGGCCGACGAGGAGCTCGACGCCTACAACCGCATGCTGGCCGGCCTGGCCGACCGGGACGGCGTCCCCGCCAAGGCGGTGCTGACCGCGGGCGAGGGACCCGTCGCGGCCGGGGGACCGACGGGCGCCCACCCGCCGGACGATCACCGGCCGGGCGGTGCGTGACAGCGCGACGAGCGCCGATGATCGGCGATGCCGTCCCCACCCCGGATGCCGCTGATGCAGGCCGGCGGTGACGGCGCGATGGTGCTGATCAGGCCCGAACGGCTCGACGACGTGGACGCGGTCCGAGCCCTCATCTCGGCGGCTTTCCGCATCGATCACGACGGTCCGGTTCCGGAAGCGGTGCTGAACGACCGGCTCCGGACGAGCTCGGCCCGGCGGGGCGATCTGACCCTCGTCGCCGAGCTGGACGGGACGGTGGTGGGTCAGCTGACCTGCAGCGACGGCGTCGTGCATGCCCTCGAGGATCCGGCCCGGCAGACAGTGGCGCCCGCGATCGGCCCGGTGGCGGTGTTGCCCGATTTCGGGCGCAGCGGCGTCGGGAGCAGCCTGCTGGAGTAGGTCATCGCGCGAGCCGTCGATGCCGGCGAAGCGCTGCTCGTGCTGCTGGGGTCGCCCGAGTTCTACGGCCGATTCGGCTTCGTTCCTGCGTCCACCGTCGGGATCCAACCGCCACAGCCCCACTGGGGCGACCACTTCCAGATCAAGGTGCTCCGCACCGATGTCCCAGTGCCGACCGGTCGTTTCGCCTGCGCTCCGCCGTTCGACCTCGTGTAGTGCGGCCTGCGCGGCGCCGCGGGGAGGGTGATCGCCGCTTGTCGTTCGGGTCGGCGATCGTACCCGCCGACCCCGCGTTTTCGTCCCCACGCCGTCTCTCATCCCCATTCCGGCCAACGGTTCCGCCCGAGCGGAGCGACGTTTGCGACCGTGTCCCGCAGCGCCCGCACACCGGGCCGCCCGACAGGCAAGGAGAGAGCAATGATCAGGGATGCGACCACGGTGACCGTCGTGGGCCGAGCCGGCACCAATCCGCAGGTGTCACTCGGTTCCACCGGGGACAGGGTGAACTTCCGGGTGGTCTCCACCGATCGGAGGTTCGACAAGGTGAACGGGACCTGGGTGGACGGCGACGAGTGCTGGCTCACGGTGGTCTGCTGGCAAGGACTTGCGAAGGCTGTGATGACCACGGTGCGCAAGGGTGATCCGATCGTGGTGATCGGCCGGATCACCAACCGGCGCTTCGAGAAGAACGGCGTCACGCAGTACTTCACCGACGTCAGGGCCGACCTGGTGGGGCTGGACACCGCACGGCTCGGTTCCCGATTCACCCGTACCGTGACCGACGGCGCTCCGGCGGAGGCAGCGGCGGCGAGCGACACCGAGACGTCCGTCGGGCCCGCCGGGGAGTTCGGTGACACCGCAGCGTCTGCGGCCCCTGCTGCGTCCCCGTGGCCGAGCGGTCATGACCAGGAACCGGCCGCCTGGGACCAGGCAGCGGAGCCGGCCGACGACTCGGATGGAGTGCTCGCGCCGTCGGGTTGACCCGGGGTGTGGTGCGGGCGCCTGCCATCGGAGCGGGTCCCGATGGCAGGGCACTGCGGCGCGGCGGCGAGGATGGGGAGCGGACGGTGCAGTGCCGGGACCTGCAGCGGGGGCGGCCGGGCGGGTGCCGTGCCGCGACGCGGCCGCCGGCCGGCGGGACCGGGCGGTGGAGTGCCGGGACCTGCAGCAGGGGCGGCCGGGCGGGTGCCGTGCCGCGACGCGGCCGCCGGCCGCTGGGACCGGGCGGCGCTTGCTGGTGCGGCTGCCAGCCGACCCGTCAGAGACCTCCGGTTCCGTTGACCGCATCGATGGCGGCCCGGTACTGGGCGGCGTTCGTCTCTGCGCTGGCATGGTGGCCGCCGGGGATCGCGACGAACCGCAGACTCAGGTCGACCTGCTCGGCCAGGGTGGCCAACGTCGATTGCACGAGGTCCACCCGGACGGTGTGGTCGTTGGCGGGATCGACCGGGTGGAAGTAGACGATCCGGGTGCCCGGCCCGAGGGCCTGCGCCACCTCATCGATGTCCATCCGCCGGATCACGCCGTACTGATCCTTGACCAATTGGGTGGAGATGCCGGGGCTGTTGATCTTGTCCCGCCAGACCTGCCGGATCTTGTAGGTCAGCTCCGGCCAGCGGACGTCGACGAATGGCATCCGGCCGTACGACCACTGTTGCTGCTGGGTAAGGACTTCGGCCGCCATCCGAATGCCCGCGCCGCCGTCGGTATCGAGCGCCTCGGTCACTGAGGTGAGCACGTCCGCCTGGGTGCGGCTCTCGTCGCGGACGTCCTGCGGGCTCAGCGGTGAGCAGTCCAGGTAGATCACGCCCAGCCGGGGCGGAACCAGGGGGCCGGCAACCGATTGCGGTGCCGTGCGTGCACGAGCCTGGTCCGGCGGCACGAGGCTGTCCGACGGCGGAACGCCGACCGTCCCCGGAAATGGTTCCGCCGACGGCCCCGCGGTTGTCCCGTCCGCGGTGATCAGGTTTGTTGCACCCGTACCGGCGGGCGCCACCGCGGACCCGTCGGGCAGGACGAGAACGGAGGTGACGGCGCCGGCTTGTGCACCGACCACACTGTTGCGCCGGATCAGGGTTGGGTCCGCCGTCGCAGCGGTGTCCGGCCGGTCGCCGCCGGCGACGCTCTGCCCGCCCTCCGCACCCGCTCCGTCTCCCGTGCCGGCTCTGCTCGCGGAACCGGTTGAGCTCCCCGCGCCGGGTCCGCCGTCCGAATCCACGGTGGCTCCTGACCCGGCGCTGCCGGCGGCTCGAGGTACGCCTGGCACCGGACCGGCGCCGGCGGGTGCTCCGGCGGGCGCTGCGGTACCCGCTCTCGTGGCGGCCAGCGCCGCGGCCAACATCTGCTGCCGGTAGCCATCACGGTTCCGCTGGGCGTGTGCCGCCAGATTCAGCACGACGTCACCACCCATGCTGCTGCCGAAGAAGCTCACCTCGCGGGGCCGCAGGCGGTCGATCAGCGCGTCGAACTTGTCCAGCAAGTCGTGGTCGGTGATCCCACTCCCGTAGACGAGGCTGAAGACTCTCGTGTGCCCCACCGTCAGCGACGGCATCAGGGCCGCCGCGGGGCCCGTGCCGCTCTTACGGTTCAGCCCACCTGCCACGATGAGAATGCGACCACCGGTGACGTTCGGATTCTGCGGAACCGGGCCGACCTCGACGAACTGTGCGCCGCGGGTCGGCCAGATGAGCTGGTCGGCCAGCAGCTGATCGGCCTTGAGTACCTGCCAGACGCCGGAGAGCACGATGAGCACCAGGACGAGCGGAAACCACCACCTGCTGCGGTAGGCCGCGCGCCGCTGCGCGCCCGCCAAGCCGATATCACGCCGCACCCGGGGGCTGCCGTATTCCGCCTCCGGCACCAGGGGCATCGGCGGGAACGGCTCGGTGGGCCGATGCTCCTCCGACACCACAACTCCTTGACCATCTCTTTACCGTCGAACCCCAGTCTGCCCCCGCGGAAACCGCACCAGGACGCCGAACGGAACATAACGCCCGTCGCGGCGGCACCACCACCCGTTCGAGTCCGGCAGACTGTAGGGCGGCGTCGAGCCGCCGCCACCGCCGCCCGCGGTCGGGTGCAGCGGACAAGCGTGACCCCGCTTCCGGGAGCTCCATCGTGCCGACGGTGCGACGCCGCGCGACCCCATAGATCTTCGAGAGGACCTCCGTTGCCCGAGTTCATCTACACCATGAAGAAGGCCCGTAAGGCCGTTGGCGACAAGGTCATCCTCGATGACGTCACGATGTCGTTCTATCCCGGCGCCAAGATCGGCGTCGTCGGCCCGAACGGCGCCGGCAAGTCGACGATCCTGAAGATCATGGCCGGGCTGGACACCCCCAGCAACGGCGAGGCTTTCCTGACCCCCGGGTATTCCGTGGGCATCCTCATGCAGGAGCCGCACCTCGACGAGACCAAGACGGTGCTGGAGAACATTCAGCTCGCGTTCGGGGACATCAACGCCAAGATGGCCCGCTACAACGAGGTCGCCGTGCTGGCGGAGACCGACTACGAGAACGAAGCCCTGATGGCCGAGATGGGCGACCTCATAGAGGAGCTGGACCACGCCGGTGCCTGGGATCTGGAAGCCAAGATCGACCAGGCGATGGACGCCCTGCGGTGCCCGCAAGGTGACTCCCCGGTGGACATCCTCTCCGGTGGTGAGCGGCGCCGCGTCGCTTTGTGCCGGCTACTGCTGTCCGCCCCCGATCTGCTGCTGCTGGACGAGCCGACCAACCACCTGGACGCCGAGTCGGTGCAGTGGCTCGAACAGTTCCTGGCCTCGTATGCCGGTGCTGTGCTGGCGGTCACCCACGACCGGTATTTCCTGGACAACGTCGCACAGTGGATCGCCGAGGTGGACCGCGGGCGGCTCATCCCTTACGAGGGGAACTACTCCACGTACCTGGAGAAGAAGGCCGAGCGGATGTCGATCGAGGGCCGCAAGGACGCCAAGCTGGCCAAGCGCCTCAAGGAGGAGCTGGCATGGGTCCGTTCCGGTGCCAAGGCTCGGCAGGCGAAATCGAGATCCCGACTCGCCCGGTACGAGGAGATGGCCGCGGAGGCCGACCGCACCCGCAAGCTCGACTTCGAGGAGATCCAGATCCCACCGGGCCCGCGGTTGGGCTCGATCGTGGTCGAGGTGCACGACCTGCGGAAGGGCTTCGACGACCGGGTGCTCATCGACGACCTGTCGTTCACCCTGCCGCGCAACGGGATCGTCGGCGTCATCGGGCCCAACGGGGTCGGCAAGACCACGCTGTTCAAGACCATCGTCGGCCTCGAGGAGCCGGACGCCGGCGCCGTCAAGATCGGCGAGACGGTCAAGCTGTCCTATGTCGACCAGAACAGGGCGGGCCTGGATCCGACGAAGAACGTCTGGCAGTTGGTGTCCGACGGGCTGGACTACATCAAGGTCGGACACGTCGAGATGCCGTCCAGGGCGTATGTCTCGGCGTTCGGCTTCAAGGGGCCGGACCAGCAGAAGCCGTCCGGCGTGCTGTCCGGTGGGGAGCGCAACCGGCTCAACCTCGCGCTCACCCTCAAGGAGGGCGGCAACCTGATCCTGCTCGATGAGCCGACCAACGACCTCGACGTGGAAACCCTCGGCTCCCTGGAAGGAGCTCTCGAGCAATTCCCGGGCTGCGCCGTGGTGATCTCCCACGACCGCTGGTTCCTGGACCGCACCTGCACGCACATCCTGGCGTGGGAGGGCGACGACGAAGACGAATCGAAGTGGTACTTCTTCGAGGGCAACTTCTCCGACTACGAGAAGAACAAGGTGTCCCGGCTCGGCATCGATGCGGCCCGGCCGCACCGGGTCACGCACCGCAAGCTCACCCGCGACTGACGCCGGGAGTCGGCCGGACCGAGGCCGCCGGCCGGCTGGCCGGCCGGGCAGGACGGGCCGTTCGATCCGGTCAACGGCCACCCGGGCAGCGGGGGGCAGGCCGTCCGTGCCGTTTCCTCCGGGCGGGTCGCGCGGGTCCATAGGGACCAATCGCCCATCGACCGGATGCGACACCGAAGGCCTGGCGGGAGGGCATAGGCTCGCTCCCGGACCGGGCGCAGCGTCGCGCTCGATTTGGGGCGCAGCTGCGCCCGGACGTGGAGGGCCAATGAGAATCCGGATCGACCGATGACCCAGACCGACACTCCCGGCCTCGCGCCGGACCTGGGGCTCACGTCGATGGCGGAGTTCGATCCGGAGTCGGCCGTCGGCCGGGCGATCGCCCTGCGGCCCGACCGCGCGTCGATGATCGACGCCTACTTCCGGCACGTGCCGGTCGAGGACCAGCCCAAATCCGCGAACGACGTGCTGGGCATTGTCGACGGGCATTGGCGGGTGGGTCAGCAACGGCACCCCGGCGAGGTCAGGATCCGGGTGTTCAATCCGGCGCCGTCGGGCACCGAGGGCACGGCCGGGTGGACCGATACCCGCACCGTGATCGACATCGTCACCGACGACATGCCCTCCCTCGTCGATTCGGTGATCGGCGCGCTGACCATCCGGGACGTCACCGTGCACCGCGTCCTGCACCCCATCCTGATCAGCAAGCGGGCCGCTGACGGCACCCTGCTGGAAGTCGCCGGCGAATCGGGCCGGGCGCCGGAATCGGCGTCCACGTTCCGCGAATCGTGGATGCATGTGCTGATCGACCGGCTCTCCGATGCCCAGCGGGCGGAGGCCATCGAGGACTGCTTGCGGTTGGCCCTCGACGACGTCCGGGCGGTCGTCGGCGACAGCGGTGCCCTGACCGGTGCTGCCGCCACCGCCGCCGCTGAGTTGCGCGGCACGTTCTCGCCCCGCTCGGCGCAGGAGGTGTCGGAGGCGGCGGACTTCCTGTACTGGCTGATCTCCGGGAACATGACGTTCCTCGGCTACTGCCGGCACGAGAATCAGCCGGGAAGCGATGTCCCCGCGAAGGTTGCCGGATCCGGTCTGGGCATTCTGCGTGACGGCGTGGCCGGCCTGTTCGACGACCTGCCGGCATCGGCGACCGGCGGCGCGCCGGCGCATCTGCTGCTGACCCAGGCGTCGGCCGGTTCGGCGCTGACCCGGGACGTGCCGCCGTTCGAGGTGCGGGCACGGATTCTCGGTCCGGACGGCTCCGTGATTCGCGAGCACCGGTTCCTGGGCATCCTGACGCCGCGCGCGCTGAACGCCGAGATCACCGCCACACCGGTCCTCCGGCTCACCGTGCAGCAGGTGCTGTCCACGCTCGGTGCCGCGCCGGACACGTACACCGGACAGCGTGCGATGGACCTGCTGGCGACCTACCCGCGCGCCGAGCTGTTCTGGGCCGACGTCGACCTCGTCGTGGACGTCGTCGGCAGCGTGCTGCAGTTGGCCAGCCGTCGGCGGTTGCGGGCGTTCCTCCAGCCGGATCCGTTCGGCCGCTTCGTGTCGGTGATGGTGTACCTGCCGCGGGACCGGTACACCACCGGCAGTCGGCTGGCCATGCAGCAGATCCTCACCGACGCCTTCCACGGAACGGGGCTGCGGTACACCGCCCGAGTCGGCGATTCCCTGCTCGCCGCAGTGCATTTCACGATCCGCACCGACCCGGCGAACCCGGTGCGGCCGGACGTCACCGCGCTGACCAAGGCGCTTCGCGGCACGATCCGCACCTGGGACGACCGGTTGGTCGCGGCCGTCGTCGGCGGTGGCGACGAGGACCTGGACACCGCCGGCGCGCTCTCCCGGTACGCCGACGCGTTCGACGAGAGCTACAAGGAGGTGTACCGGGTCGAGGACGCGGTCGCCGATCTGCGGCTGATCGACCAGCTGGGCGGGCCCAGCGATCTGGCGCTGAAGATGACGCGCAGCGCCCCCGGCGTGGTGGGCGACTGGCGGCTCAAGCTCTACGTCATCGGTGGCGCGGTGACCCTCTCGCGCGCACTGCCCGTGCTGCAGAAGCTGGGCGCCGACGTGCTGGACGAGCGGCCGTTCGAGGTCCGGCTGAACAGCGGGAACACCGCGCGGATCTACGACTTCGGCCTGTCCTTCCCGCAGGACCATGTCTCCCGCGGCGCCGACGATCCAGAGCTCCGCGCCAGGCTGTCCGAGGCCTTCATCGCGGCCTGGCGGGGCGACAGCGAGGTGGACGGATTCAACCAGCTGGTGCTGGCCGCCGGCCTCAACTGGCGCGCGGTCGCGATGCTGCGCGCCTACGCCCACTACCTGCGGCAGATCGGGACCCCCTACACACAGGGGTATGTCGAGCAGGTGCTGGACGCGCACCCGCAGCTGGCCGCCGACCTCGCCCGACTGTTCGCGGTGCAGTTCGACCCGGACCTGTTCGCCGACGCACCGGGCGACCGGACGGCGGAGGCGGACCGGATCGCCGATGGCATCACTGCCGCGCTGGACGAGGTGACCAGTCTGGACGCCGACCGCATCCTGCGGACCCTGCTGAACCTCATCCGCGCAACGTGCCGCACCAACGAATACCGGTGGGACGAGAACGGCGCCCGGCGTCCGTTCCTGTCGGTCAAGCTTGACCCGCACCAGGTACCAGGTGTGCCCAAACCCGTTCCGGCTCACGAGATCTGGGTGTACTCACCCCGCCTGGAGGGGGTGCACCTGCGGTTCGGCGGCGTGGCCCGGGGCGGCCTGCGCTGGTCGGACCGGCCGGAGGACTTCCGCACCGAGATCCTGGGCCTGGTCAAGGCGCAGGAGGTGAAGAACGCCGTCATCGTGCCGGTCGGTGCGAAAGGCGGATTCGTGGTCAAGCGCCCGCCGGTCCCCACCGGTGACCCGCAGCTGGACCGTGAGCAACTACTCGCCGAGGGCATCGCCTGCTACAAGATGTTCATCGCCGGCCTGCTCGACCTCACCGACAACCGGCACGCCGAACGCATCGTCCCGCCGGAGCGGGTGGTCGGTCGGGACGGCGACGATTCCTACCTGGTCGTTGCCGCGGACAAGGGCACCGCCACGTTTTCCGACATCGCCAACGGTGTCGCGCACGACTACGGTTTCTGGCTCGACGACGCCTTCGCCTCCGGCGGCAGCGTCGGGTACGACCACAAGGCGATGGGTATCACCGCGCGCGGTGCCTGGGAATCGGTCAAGCACCACTTCCGCGAACTCGGGATCAACACCCAGACCGAGGACTTCAGCTGCGTCGGTGTGGGCGACATGTCCGGCGATGTGTTCGGCAACGGGATGCTGCTCAGCCAGCACATCCGGTTGATCGCCGCGTTCGATCACCGGCACATCTTCGTCGACCCGAACCCGGACGTCGCCGAGTCGTTCGTCGAACGGATGCGGCTGTTCGAAATGACCCGCTCGTCATGGGCGGATTACGACAGGTCGCTGATCTCGGCCGGAGGCGGCGTGTTCCCCCGCACCGCCAAGTCCATCGCGATCACCGACGAGATGCGCGAGGCACTCGGGCTGGGCGCCGACGTCACCGCGCTCGCGCCGACGGACCTGATCAGGGCGATCCTGCTGGCACCGGTCGACCTGCTGTGGAACGGCGGCATCGGCACCTACGTGAAGGCGTCGACGGAATCCAACGCGCAGGTAGGTGACAAGGCGAACGATGCCGTTCGGGTCGACGGCGGTCAGCTCCGCGTCAAGGTGGTGGGCGAGGGCGGCAACCTGGGCGTCACCCAGCTGGGGCGGATCGAGTTCGCCAGGGCGGGCGGCCGGATCAACACCGACGCCATCGACAACTCCGCCGGTGTCGACACCTCCGACCACGAGGTCAACATCAAGATCGCCCTGCAGTACCGGATGGAGCGCGGCCGACTCGACGAGCCGGGCCGGCTCAGCCTGCTGAGCTCGATGACCGACGAAGTGGCCGAGCTCGTCCTCGCCGACAACCGCGGCCAGAACAGGGTTCTCGGTGCGGGGCGGCTGCACGCAGCGGCGATGCTCTCGGTGCACGGGCGGCTGATCGACGCCCTCGTCGAGTCCGGCCGGCTGGATCGCGCGCTGGAATTCCTGCCCACCCACGCCCAGATCTCGGCGCGGATCGGGGCGGGGGAGGGACTGACCGGCCCGGAACTGTCCGTGTTGCTGGCCTACGTGAAGTCGGGGCTGTCCGCGGCCATGCTGGCCAGTTCGTTGCCGGACGATCCCGCCTACGCCCGCCGGCTGCCGGAGTACTTCCCGCACCAGATGCGGGACGGGGTGCCCGGTGCCGCGGACGCGATCAAGGCGCATCCGTTGGCCCGGGAGATCGTCACCACCGAAACGGTCAACGAGATGGTCAACCGGGCCGGGATCTCCTATGCCTACCGGCTCGAGGAGGAGATGGCGGCGACCGCCGAGGACGCCATCCGGGCGTACACGATCGCCAGCGCGGTCTTCGATCTGCCCGCGGTCTGGGCGGCCATCGCCGCGCTGGACAACAATGCGCCGGCGAAGACCCAGGACACGCTGATCCTGCGCACCCGCAGGTTGCTCGACCGGGCGACCCGGTGGATGCTCACCCGCCGCCCGCAGCCGCTGGACGTGCAGGGCGAGATCGACCGGTACGCGGGCGCGGTGGCCGAGCTGACGCCGCGGCTGCCCCAGCTGATCTGCGGAGCGGACCGGGACAGCGTCGCCGCCGAGACCGCGGAACTCGTTGACATCGGGACGCCGTCGGAGCTGGCCCTCACCGTGGCGTACTCGCTGCACACGTTCAGCCTGTTGGACGCGGTGGACGTCGCCGCGGTCACCGGCCGGCAGCTGACCGAATGCGCCGAACTGCTGTATGCGCTGTCGGCGCACCTGGACTTCGACCGGTTGCTGACCGCTGTCACCGAGCTGGAACGCGGTGACCGGTGGCACGCGCTGGCCAGGCAGGCGCTGCGTGACGACCTGTACCGCTCCCAACGGTTGCTGACCGCGGACGTGTTGTCCACGACATCACCGGAGCAGGACGCCCAGACCAAGATCGACCAGTGGGAGCGGGAGAACGCCTCCCGGCTGGCCAGGGCGAGGCGAACGCTGGGCGAGATCGCCACGGTGTCCGGCAGCGACCTGGCCGCGCTGTCGGTCGCGGCGCGGGAGATACGGTCGATGATCCGTTGACCGGCGGGTGCGGTGCTCGGTGCGGTCGGGTGCGAGTCTGGAGTGTGGCGTGGCGCGACGGTATGTGACTCAGGTACGGGTGCGGTGGTCGGATCTCGACGCGTTTCGCCATGTGAACAACGCCAAGACCGTGACCCTGCTCGAGGAAGCACGGGTGGACTGGCTGTTTTCGGAGGCTGCCAGGCACGGCATCGACCGGCTGACCGAGGGCATCGTGGTCGCGCGGTTGGAGATCGACTACAAGCGGCCGATCGGCATGGAGCCGCCGGTCAACGTCTCGATGGGTCTGACGAAACTCGGCCAGGCGTCGATGACGGTCGATTACGTGCTCAGCGTCGCGGGGGTGACGGCGGCGACCGCATCGACGGTGCTGGTACCGGTCGATCCCGTGACGTTCCGGCCGCGGCGCATCGACGACCGGGAACGGGCCTACCTGCTGTCCTTCCTGCACGACGCCACCGAGCCGGTGCCCAACGGTGCACAGCGGTGAGGTCGTGAGTGCCGCGGTGCCCGGGGCCGGCCCGGGACGTGCTGCGGCCCGGTTGACCCCCGCGACCCCCGAAGACCGGGACGATGCCGCCGCTTTCGCCGGACGGGTCGCGCGCTGGGATCCGTCCGGTCCGGTCCGGCTGCGCACCGATGGTGACGTCGTGCGGATGTGGGCGACCACCCCGTTCGACGCCCTGGTGACCCGGGCCGTCCGCGGCCGGCTGTCCCCGTCGGATGCCACCGTCCACGCCGGCAACCTGCTGTCCGGGCTGGCGGTTTCCACGGCCGCGGACGTCGATCCGGGGCCGGTTGTCGATGCCGCCTGGCGATCGCAGCTGCCCCCGACGGCGGGGTGGGTGGCCGTCGACGAGGTTCCGGCGGCCGTGCTCGCAGCGCTGGCTGAGGAGGGCGCGATCAGCGCCCGCGATCGACCCGGCCCGGCCGGCGCGGCGTCCACCGCGTTGCTGGACACCGAGGTGCTGACGGTCTCCGGCGCCGGCATGCGGGTGGTGCTCAACCTGCGGATGATCTTCGCGCTGGCCGGCATGGGCTTCGCGCCGGCCACGCCGGATGAGGTGGTGCGGGTCAGCGCCACCGATGCGTGGGCCCGGATCGACGCCAGATACGGCGCCGTGGTCCGCCGGCGGCAGTCGCTGCTGCCGCTGCTCGTCTGATCCTCGGCGCCGGCATGCGGCGCCGGTGTCGTTCCGCTTCGGTGCATCTCGGTGGCCGGCGTCCCGGTGCCGGCGTTCCCGGTGCCGGTCGCCCGCGGCCGGTCAGCCGCCTCGGGGCGGCCGCGGCTCGAGGACGCCGACGCGCCGCCACCGGCGTCAGCTCAGCGAGTTCACCATGCTGTCGGCGGCCATCTCCAGGTACGCCCACAGCCGTTCCCGGTGTGCCTCGTCGAGCCCGGCACCGTCCACCGCGATGCGCATCGCCGACAGCCACGCGTCGCGCTCCCGCAGTCCGATGACGAACGGGGCGTGCCGCATCCGTAGCCGGGGATGGCCGCGGAGCTCGGAGTAGGTCCGCGGCCCACCCCAGTACTGCTCCAGGAACATCCGGAGCCGGACCTCGGCCGCCGCCAGATCCTCCTCCGGGTACAGCGGACGGAGCACCGGGTCTTCGGCGACGGTGGCGTAGAAGCGTTCGACGATCCCGGCGAACACGGGGTGTCCGCCGATCTCGTCGTAGAAGGTTGCGGGAGCGGTCACCCGGGCATTGTCCCGCAACGTGTCAGCAGGCGGAGCCTCGCCGGCCCGTGTCCGGCCCGTGGTGACGTCGGCGCGGGTTCCGCCGGCGCTCGGTTGTCTCGGAGCGTCGCCATGGCTATTCGGTCGGTGGCACCCCCGGCGGCCGGAAGTCGGCGGTCGGGTCGGCGGCGAATGCGGCGTCGAAGGCGGTCTTGACCGCGCCGCGCACGGCCCGCAGAAACCGGTCCTGATCGCCCGCCCGCACCGTGGCGGACAGCCCGATGGTCACGACGCCGGGCGCGATCGCCACGATGCCTTGCATCCTCGGCTGCTCGACCACCGAGTCGGCGAAATCACCCGACCCGGCGACGGCGAGCGCCGCGTCCAGCGCGATGTTGCCGGCCAGGTCCGTGTCGGCGTCGTAGCGCAGCGGCAGTTGGACGGTGACCACCGCCTCACCCTGGCTGGAGTTGCCGACCCGCAGTACCTCGCCGTTGCGGACATGCCAAATGATGCCGTCGCCCGCCCGGACAGTCGTGGTCCGCAGGGTCACCTCGACCACGGTGCCTGCGGCGGGACCGAGATCGACGGTGTCGCCCACGCCGTACTGATCCTCGAACGTCATGAAGATGCCGGCCAGGAAGTCCTTGACCAGATTCTGCGCGCCGAAAGCCAGTGCAACGCCGGCGATGCCGGCAGAGGCCAGCAGCGGTGCGATGTCGATGCCGAGTTCGGCCAGGATCAGCACCGCGGCGATGCCGACGATGAGGAACGAGCTGATCGACTTCAGAAGCGACGCGATGGCTCTTGTGCGCTGGGCGCGCCTCTCCAACGACTGGCCGGTGGAGAAGGTGCGGACGGCCCCCGCACGCAGCGGTCGCAACACCGCCGGCGGGGAGCCGTCGAGGGTCATCCTGGTGAGCCGGTTGATCGCTCGGTACACCAGCAATCTGACGAGCAGCGCGACGATCAGGATGATCAGGATGTGCAGGCCTGCGGACAGCAGGACGCCGCCGTTGTTCGCGAGCACCTCGATCCCGGTGGTCTGCCAGACCCACTGACACAGCGAGCCGTCTTCGGCCGCGCAGGCGGGTGCTGAGATCTGCACGGTTGCTGGGATCCTTCGCCTTGATGGCCGGCCCGCTCGGCCGGTCCGAACAACCTAGCGAGTTTCCCGGTCCGCGCCGACCCGGCGACGCTGGGGCCAGCTGCCGACCGTGCCGTCCGTCGCGCGTGTGCCGCAGCCGCGGGCGCCGTGTGGTTATCCTTCTCACAGCATGGCGCCGTCGGGTGTCGCGACACGGACCCGGCGCACACGGGTGCGACCGCATCCCACCGGCGGACATCGCAGCGGGTGGAACGGAAAGCCCCCCGGCAGGTGGGCAGTCGCTCGCGGGAGGTGCGATGGACGGTAGCGGTCGAGCGGGCCGCGGGCACGCCCCGCTGCGCCCGCTCGGAACGAGGTCCGTCCGCAGCGACAGCGAATCCGCACAGCCGGTCACCCTCGTCAGGGTGCTGCTGCTCAACGCCAGTCACGAGCCGCTCGCCGTGGTGACCGGCCGGCGGGCCCTTGTCCTGGTGGTTGCGGGCAAGGCCGAATGCGTGCTGGAGCGCTCGGGGGCGCCAGTGCTGAGGTCTCCGTCGCTCGCGGTCACGATGCCCGCGGTGGTGCGGCTGCGTCGCTATGTGCGGGTGCCTTATCAGGCTCCGCCGGCCGTCACCAGGGCCGGGATCCTGCGTCGGGATGCCCGGCGGTGCGCCTACTGCCACGGGCGAGGCGAAACCATCGATCACGTGGTTCCGAAGAGCCGGGGTGGCACGCACTCCTGGGAGAACTGCGTCGCCTGCTGTGTGCGGTGCAATGCGAAGAAGGCCGATCGACTGCTCGACGAACTGGGCTGGTCGATGACATTCGTTCCCGGGCCACCGCGCCGGGGGGCTTTCGGTCGACTGTGGTCCACCGAGGACGCCGATCCTTGCTGGGAGCCCTGGCTGCCTCTGGCCGCGTGAAGCTCGTCAGATCTTACTGAGAAGGTCAAATCCCGATCGGGCCGGATGGGATAACGCTGGGTGCTGCCTGTCGCTCAACCGGGTGACCCGGCGTGCTGCCGCTTGGTCAGCCGACGCGGGTGCCACGGCCGACGCGGGTGCCACGGCCGACGCGGGTGCCACGGCCGACGCGGGTGCCACGGCCGACGCGGGTGCCACGGCCGACGCGGGTGCCACGGCCGGTCAGCGTTGCGGTGGTGTTTGTCATGACGACTCCTTGGGGTGACCCTGCGACGAGGGAAAGTTGTTGGGTTCGATTTCTGATGACGTAAAGCGATTCAGTTGGCTCTGAAGAGCTGACCAAAGACTCTTGACCGTTGCTCTTGCGGATCGAAACCACTTGCGCCACAATGGTTCTCGAAGCTCTTGGTTTCTTTGACCTGCAATATCAATATAGGGACCTCGGTTGAGCCTGGACCTGAATGGACCAACTGCGGTCTTACCCACTGTGACTGCGTAGCAACTTCCACTGCGACACTTGGGCAGCCAAGGTTGGCAAATGGGTGATAGAACCCGGACGGTTGTCATCCGTTCGGGAAAAGGACCACCCTAAAGCGCATTCCATCTGCTGAAACCGTCACTTTTTCCCGCTCACCAGTGCCCATTTTGTCCCTTCTTGGGAGCGATCCGGCTCGCTCGGCGCTCTGCCTTGTCACCGGTCACGCAGCTGATTCTCGGGCCGCCCTCGGTCCTCCGCGCAGAGACGGCCATCGCAGCGGGCGCTCGTCGGCGCGGTGCGGGACGCGGGGCGTGCGGCGTGTGGCAGTCTGTCAGCGGCCGATGACGGAGTGCGAACCGGTGCGCTGCGGTCGTGGAGCGGCAGCCGGGGGAGGCGTCCAAGTGCAGGTGCGACCGGCGACGGCGCCGCACGACCGCCTGCCGGCGGTCTTTCGCCGATTGTTGGTGGCGTGGGCCGGCTCCCTGACCGGCGACGGCCTCCGGGTCATCGCGCTGCCGCTGCTCGCCGCCAGCATCGACCCGTCGGCCGGATCAGTTGCCACGGTTGCGGTGGCAGCCACGCTGCCGTGGTTGCTCGTTGCGATTCCCGCCGGGGCACTGGTCGACCGCCTCGATCCGACCAAGGTGATGGCCACGGCACACATGGCGCGCGCCGCCGCCACGATCTGCCTGACGGTGCTCATCCTCGTCGGATCGGTGTCCATCGTCGAATTGGCGATCTTCGGGTTCGTCATCACCTCGGCCGAAACGTTCGCCGACGGATCCGCGCAATCGCTGGTCGTCAAGCTCGTTCCCTCCGCACTGTTGGAACGCGCGAACGCACGGTTCGTCACGGTCGAGACCGTTGCCCTGGACATGGCCGGTCCACTTGCGGCCGGCGTGCTGTTTACCATCAGCTCCTGGCTGCCGTTCGCCGTGTCCGCGCTGTGCTTCCTCGTCGCAGCGGGCACCGTGGCGACCCTCCGGTCGCCGGCGGACGATCCGGTGACGACCGCGGCGAACGCTGAGGTCATCCCGCCGGGCATAGCGCCGCCGGGTGTTGTTCTTCCGGGCGTGTCGCTCGCCGATCCGATGTCCCCCGACGCAGTGCCGGCGGAGGCCGCGAATTCAGCGGCTGGGCCGGTGGATGCAGTGCCGGCGGACGCAGTGTCCCCGCGAGACCCGGTCTCCCCGGAGGACCCGGCGTCCCCGCAAGACCCGGTCTCCCCGGAGGACCCGGCGTCCCCGCAAGACCCGGTCTCTCCGGAGGACCGGGCGTCCCCCGAAAACACCCGGGCATCAGAAGAGTCGCCAACAGCACTGCCGGCGGGTGCCGGGTCGGCCGACGGTCGGTCAGCCGACTTGGTGGCGTCGCATTCGCATCAGGGCTCGGACACCAGCGGCGGCGCCGGGGTCGAAGGCCCGGCGGAGACGCCATCTGCCGGGCAGTCTGCGGCCGGCCAGACGGGGGGCGCGCTGTTCCAGATCAAGCAGGGTCTGCATCGACTGGTGACCGACCCGGTACTGCGGGTGCTGGTGATCACGGTCGCGATCATGGTGATCGCCAACGCCGCCACCGACGCCGTCCTGGTGCTCTACGGCACGCAGACCCTGGGGATGTCCGAGGCGGCGTACCCGCTTCTCCTGGTCGCGTACTCGGTCGGGACGCTGGTCGCCGCGGCACTGGTGGGCCGCAGTAACTCGCGGCTCCGGGGTGGGCTGACCATGATGGTCGCGCTGTTCGGCATCGGCGCAACCATGCTGGCCCTTGGCCTGTTCCCCGTCGTCGGCGTCGCATTGGCGGCCTATGCGGTGATGGGTCTGGCCGGCGGGACGTGGAACGTGCTGTCCGCCACCCGCCGTCAGCGCAGAACGCCGCGCACCATGATCGCGCGGGTCTCCAGTGCGTTCCGGGTCGTTGCCTGGGGCGTCATCCCGATCGGCGCCGCGCTCGGCGGGATCGTCGGCGAGCGGTGGGGAGTCCCCGCGGTCTTCGTCCTCGCCGGAGCGGGGATTGCCGTGCTGGGACTGATCGTGGTGCGTTCGTTCGTCGCCGAACAACCGCCCGCGGTGCCGGCCGACAGCTGACCGCGCCGGCCGTTGACGACGGCGGTGCCAACCGGTTGCGCAGATCGCCGGGTTGCCGGGCCGGGCCCAACGCCGTCGGATACGGTGATCGCCGTGACCATCCTGCAAACGCTGACGGTATTCGTCGGGTTGCCCGTGCTGATCTATGGGCTGATCGCGGTTCTCACGCTGGTTCCGGGCCGAAATAGGGGCAAGCCGGCCAAGTACCGCCCGGGCGTGCCGTGGGAGTACCCCGCGCAGTGGTGGGCCGGTGACCAACCGGTGGTGTCCGCCGGCGCGGCGGACGGCACGGTCCGGAAGGGTGGCGGCGCTCGTGGCGAGTGGTGATTTCAGCAGTGCGGACATCGAGGCGATGGGCCCGCTCGCGGTCAAGTACTGGAACCCGCAGATGGGTCCCAGCGGTGGCGCGGAGCAGCCGCTGAGCACCGCGCAACTGGAGCTGCTGGACGACGTGATCCGGGAGGCGGAGCGGTTTACCGGGCTGCGTTTCTCCGCCTACCTCGGTGACATGGGCAGCGACACCGGAGCTTTCGCGCAGGGGCTGCTGACCGGGCTCGGTCACGACGCGCCGGACGCGGTGCTGCTCGCCATCTCGCCCGGCCAGCGGGCGGTGGAGGTCGCAACCGGCGGCGAAGCGGCGCGCCGGATCAGCGACCGGGCCGCACGGCTGGCCGTGCTGGCCGTGGTGGCGTCCTGCACCGACGGTGACATCGCCGGCGCCCTGGTGACCGGTATCCGGATCCTGGCGGATCAGGCCGGCACCCTGCCGGAACGGTCCAGCTGGTAGTACGGGCCGTCGTCAGCCCGCTGACCTGCCGAGGACCGCGCGCTGGAACGATCGCGCACCGGAACGTGGACTGCGTCGGCGGCCGGGTGCGGCGGCCGTGGAGCCCGAACGTACTCCGGAGCGCACGCCGATCTCGGTCGATGCTGTCAAGCCCCGGCGGTCAAGCTCCGGCCGCGTCGGCGGCCCTGGCCCGCAACGCTCGCTCGACCCCCGCCCGGCCCTCGGAGACCAGCCGGCGCAGCGCGGCGGGGTGTTCGCCGGACTCCCACGCCCGTGTCGCGTCCACCGTGCGCTGATCGACGGCCCATCTCGGGTACAGCCCCACGACCACCTTCTGTGCGACCTCGATGGAGCGCCGGGACCAGACATCGTCGATGACCTCGAAGTACCGGTCCGCGAAGGGCTGCAGCAGTTCCAGCTGTGCAGCGTGGTTGAAGCCGGCGATGGCGGCGCTCTGCAGCGCGTTGGCCATGCCGTCGTCGTTGATCAGGCGCTCCCACACCGCGGCCTTGTTCTCGGCCGTCGGTACCAGTGCACGCATCTGGTTGGCACTGCGATCGCCGGACGCCGTGGAATCCGCAGCCGCGGCGGCGTCGATGTCCGCCGGCCCCGCGACGCCGTGCGCCACCAGCGCACCCAACAGCGTCCAACCCAGATCGGTGTCCACGGTCAGCCCCTCCAGCGGCGCGGATCCGTCCCGCCAGCCGGCGATCTCGGTCAGGTATCGATCGTCGAGCTTGACGCCGGCCAGCGCCTGGACGGCCGCCAGCTGGGTGTCGCTGCCCGGCGGGGCCGACACCGCCGCGGTGTGCAGGGCGTCGGCGACGGCCGGCCAGCCCTCCGCGGCGGCCCATGCCGGTTCGGCGTAAGACCCGACGGCCACCTGCAACTGAGCGAAAACCCTTTGCAGTACGCCGATCTGGTCCTCGGTGCGCATGCCGCGCACCGCGAGGGCGACGAAATCCCTGGCCCGCATCAGGGCGTCCCGGGTCATCTCCCAGACCGCCGACCACAGCAGCGTTCTGGGCAATGACTCTGCGACGGAGGCGATTCCGGTGATGGCCGCCTGCAGCGAGGCGTCGTCCAGCCGGGCCTTGCAGTAGGTGAGGTCATCGTCGTTGAGCAGCACCAGCGCCCCGCGCGGCTTGCCGATCAGCGACGGCACCGGGGTCCGTTCGTCGACCACGTCCAGCTCGACCCGCTCGGTTCGCCGCAGCGTTCCGTCGGCGTCGTACTCGTAGCGACCGACGGCCAGCCGGTGTGGGCGCCGCTCGCCGGCGCCCGGCTCGGCGCCGGACTGCAGGATGTCGAAACGGGTGACCACGCCGGCTGCGTCCACTGCGATGTCGGCGCTGATCGTGTTGAGCCCGGTAGTCTGCAACCAGGAACCAGCCCAGGCGTGCAGGTCCCGGCCGGATGTCTGCTCCAGGGCGGCGAGCAGGTCCTCCAGGGTCGCGTTGCCGAAGGCGTGCGCGGAGAAATAGGCGCGCAGTCCGGTGAGGAACTCCTCGAAGCCCACGTAGGCCGCCAGTTGCTTGAGGACACTGGCCCCCTTGGCGTAGGTGATGCCGTCGAAGTTCACCTCAACCGCGGCCAGGTCGACCATGTCAGCTGCGATCGGGTGCGTCGACGGCAGTTGGTCCTGGACGTACGCCCACGACTTCTCGACGTTGGCGAAGGTCGTCCACGCCGCGGTGTACTCGGTCGCGGAGACCTGCGCCACGACCGACGCCCAGGTGGCGAACGACTCGTTGAGCCACAGGTCGTCCCACCACTGCATGGTGACCAGGTCGCCGAACCACATGTGCGCCATCTCGTGCAGGATCGTCTCGCAGCGGCGCTCGTACAGGTACCTGGTCACCCTGGACCGGAATACGTATTCCTCCCGGAAGGTGACCGCGCCGGCGTTCTCCATGGCGCCGGCGTTGAATTCCGGGACGAACAACTGGTCGTACTTGCCGAACGGGTACCGCACCCCGAACGCGCGGTGGAAGAAGTCGAAGCCCTGCTTGGTCTCGGTGAACAACCGTTCCGCGTCGAGGTACTGGGCCAGCGTGGAACGGCAGTAGATGCCCAGGTCGATGCCGTCGTGGTGGTCGGTGACCACGTGGTACGGGCCGGCCACCAGGGCGGTGACATAGGTGCTCATCGGCTCGGTGGTGGCGAAGCTGTGTACCACCGCGCCGCTCGGGTCCGGCTCCGTCCCGGTGCTCGCGCCGTTCGAGACCACCTGCCAGTCGCGCGGTGCGGTGACCCGCACCGTGAAGCGGGCCTTGAGATCGGGTTGGTCGAAACAGGCGTAGAGCCGCTTCGCATCGGCCGTCTCGAACTGCGAGTACAGGTACACGGCGCCGTCCACGGGGTCGACGAACCGGTGCAGGCCCTCCCCGGTGTTGGTGTACAGCCCGACCGCGTCGACGGTGAGCACGTTGTCCTCGGCCAGGTCCTCCAGTGCCAGGCCGCGGCCGCTGGTCCAGGTGCCGATGTCGAGCGGGCGGCCGTTGAGCGTCGCCGAGACGAGCCCGCCACCGACGAAGTCGACAAACGTTCTGGATCCCGGCTCGGACCGGAATGCGACGGTCGACGTGGTGGCGAAGGTCTTCTCTCCCGGGCCACCCGCACCGTCGGTGACGTCGATCGCGATGTCGTAGGACGACGTCGACAGGATCGACGATCGCTCGGCGGCAGCGGCACGGGTCAGGTTGGGAGCCTGGGACATGCGGGTCCTTCCGGTTCGGAGCCGGGTTGGCAGTCAGCGTCAGGAGTCTAAAGGCGGTCGCCAGGGTCCCCCGGCTGCCGGGGGGAACAAGATCCACGGTCGACCGGTTGCGCATTGTGCAGGTCCGATTCGCCGGCAACGCCGTGCGACGGCCGTTCGAGGCCCACGGCTGGCCGCGACGCAGCACACCAGGGCCGCTTCTGAACCACGAGGAGTTCTATCGATGACGCACACCGCAGGTTCGACCATGTTCAGTGACCTTCCCTCCGCGTCCGGGTTCCCGGACGGTCAGCCGGCCGCGCCGGCTGCCAGGGATCGCGTCGACTTCTGGTTCGACCCCGCGTGCCCGTTTGCGTGGGTCACCTCGCGCTGGGTGCTGGAGGCGGAGAAGGTCCGCAACATCGACGTCCACTTCCATGTGATGAGCCTGGCGGTGCTGAACGAGAACCGGGCGATCGGTGAGAACTACCGGCGTCGACTGGAGTCGGCATGGGGCCCGGTGCGGGTGGCCGTGGCGGCCGCGCAGTCGCAGGGCGATGACGTGCTGGCCCCGCTCTACACGGCGATGGGGACCCGGATCCACAACGAGAAGATCGATGACCGCGCATTTGTCATCGAGCAGGCGCTGGCCGAGGTCGGCCTTCCTGCCGAGCTGGCGGCCGCCGCCACCAGCACCGACTACGACGAGGCGCTGCGCGCCAGCCACCACGCCGGGATGGATGCGGTGGGTGACGACGTCGGCACGCCGACCATTCACATCAACGGCTCGGCGTTCTTCGGCCCGGTGATCACCCGGATTCCGCGCGGTGAGGAGGCCGGCGAACTGTGGGATGCCGCGGTGAAGCTGGCCTCGTTCCCGTACTTCTTCGAGCTCAAGCGGACCCGGACCGAGGCGCCGCAGTTCGACTGAGCCCGCCGTTCGTCAGGCCGTCCCACCGCGGCCGTCCCGGTCCTCCCGCCGGCGGCCGGGACCCGCGCCGGCGCCGGTGCGCAGGTGCAGGCGGCACCCACCCTGCCGGCCGCTCCCGCCGGTAGGGTGGGTGCGTTCCGCGATCCGGACGTGGCGCCGACATCGGTCCGCTCGTGGCGCGAACGCCGACGGCGCCGCGGAATCAGCCCGGAGAGCGGACCGACCCCGCCGGTTGCCAGCACGGAGGCAAGGATGACTTCCAGAGTCCCCGGACCGCCCGCCGATCACCGACCTGCGGACCACGGCGAGCACGCGGCCGTCTCGCCCACCGGCGTCCCGCTGCCCCCTGACCTGCGCGGCGGACCCATCATCGCCGGGGTTGACGACGCTGTCGCCTGCGGGCGACCGTTACGCGCGGCGGTGTTCCTGTCCAAGTCAACCGGCCGTCCGCTGCTGTTGGTCCACGTCCGGCGCAGGGCGATGCCGATGGTTGAGGGGTATGTGCCCCTGCCCGAGGAGGTCGCCAACGACGAGGCCGAGGACGCCGTCGAGGCCGAGTTGGTCCGTTCGCTGAACGCCTCCGGAGATCTCGTCGACGTCACCTGGGAATTGGTGTCCACCACCGGTGACGCCGGAGCCGAACTGGTCAGGATCGCCGAGGAACGCGACGCCGCCTGTGTCGTGGTCGGCAAGCGGCACACCGGTTTTGCCGAGTTCCTGCACCGGGTGGCATCCGGTTCGGTGTCCAGGGCGATCCTCGCGCGGCAGAAGTTTCCGGTCCTGATCGTGCCCTGACCGGGTCGGTAGGGAACACTGACCCGCATGCGCGTCTACCTGGGTTCCGACCATGCGGGATACGAGTTGAAAAGTGCCGTACTGGCACATCTGACCGAGGCCGGGCACGAGGCCATCGACGTGGGCCCGGCGCAGTACACGCCGACGGATGACTATCCGCCGTTCTGCATCGAAACAGGCCGCCGGGTGGTTGCCGATCCCGGTTCGCTCGGCGTCGTCATCGGCGGCTCCGGCAACGGCGAGCAGATCTCGGCGAACAAGGTGGCCGGGGTGCGAGCCGCCCTGGCCTGGAACCTGGAGACGGCTCGGCTCGCCCGCGAACACAACAACGCCAACATCGTCTCGTTGGGCGCCCGGATGCACGACATCCCCACCGCGCTCACGTTTGTCGACGCCTTCGTCGGCACCCCTTTCTCCGACGATCCGCGCCACCAGCGGCGAATCGATCTGATCAGCGCCTACGAGGCCGCCCCCGACCCGCAGGATCTGCCGGGCTGATCGGTGGCCCTGCCACGCAGCGGCACCGCCGCAGGCCCGGCTGCGCGTGCGGTCCGTCGACCTCCCCGCGGTCCAACTGCCGCCGTCCCGCCGTCGCCGTGATCGCGCGCGGCGAGCCGTTCGGTGACTGACCCGGCCCACCGCCGGCTCGAAACGGCGCCGGTTGGACGCCAAGCGTCGCCGTTCGGAGATCAAGCAGGGCCGGCGCCCGGTGGCCGACTGAGCGGTCGCCGATCGATGTGCGCCGCAGGCGGCCGCCGGGGCGGCGGGTCAGTTTCCGTCGGACGGCCGGCGACGTTGCCGGTCCGGCCTGCGCCCGGCGGTGAGAGCCGTCGGTGGGACGTAATGACGGCGCACCAGCACCACCTCCGTCTCCGCGGCGGCCAGGTCGGCGGCGGTGGGCAGGGCTACCTCTCGCGCGCGTAGTGCCGCGACGGGTGAGATCTGGCTGGACCGGGTGGTCACCAGTGATCGCAGCGACCGTTCAGCGGCCTCCTCGCGGGACGACCGACCGGACCGGCGATGCTCCCTGCCCGTGGAAGTCGCGGCCGCCGAGGAGCTTTCGGCGTGCGGGTCCCGGCCCGGCGCCGCGCCGCGGCTGCTGTCGGCCGGTGCGCCGGCCTCGGCACGGGGAACGCCCGGACCGTGCCCGGGCCCCGGTACGTGCCCGGACGCGGTGGGTGGCTCAGCGGCTGCAGGGCCTGCAGGCGCCGGGTGCGGGGTCGCGTCGGGAGCCACCGCATCCGGTCCGGCCCCGGCGATGGGGACGTCGCCCGTCGGTGCCGACGGCGGCCCGGCGGCCCTGCGGGCGGCCCGGCGTCGCCGCCGCGGCGGGGTCGGGTCCGGCTGCTCGGTCACCGGCCCAGCATGCCGCATGCAGGCGTTGCCGTCGCCATCGTCGGCGCAAGCCCTTTCCGGCGCCGTCGGCGCGCACCCGCACCGCGCCGTCGGCGCAGAACCCGCACCGCGCCGTCGGCGCAGAACCCGCACCGCGCCGTCGGCGCAGAACCCGCACCGCGCCGTCGGCGCAGAACCCGCACGGCGCCGTCGGCGCAGAACCCGGCCTTGGCACGCTCCTCTCAGAAACCCTCCGGGCACCACGGAGCCGTCGGAGTGGACAGCGCAGCGTCCACTGCGGCCACCGCAGCGGGGTCCCCGGTGACGATCCCGGCCGCCGCCAGCCTGGCCAGCGGTGTGCCGCCCATCAGGCATGCCCCGAGGTCGCGGACGTCCATCGCGATCTGTGCGGTCGCATCGGTCCTGCTGGCCGTTCCGCCGTCGACATCGAGGTCCAGCAGCCACGCCCCGTCGTTCCAGGGGCAGGTGACGTCGGTGAGCGCGACGACCACCCGGGCCGGCGACCTGTAGGTCCGCAGTGGAATGGCGCGGTCCAGGTCGACGATCCGCAACCAGATGTGGTCGTGCAGCGAGACGCTCGCGCTGCGCGGGTCCAGCAGCAATGACAACAGCGGATCGTCTTGCCATCCCCGGTTGTAGACGATTTCCCTGGCCAGGTCGAGATCGAGGACGAACCGCCACAGGGACGCGAACGCGCTGGGGTGTGCCGCGCAGATCTCCTCCACCTGTATTGCGAAGTTGGGTCCGCGATCGTTCCAGTCGGATTTCACCCGGTACGTCACATACCCGTCGGGATGCAGGCCGTACCTCAGCTTCGACCTGCCGCTGCGCAGGATCTCGTGATCGGAGAACCGGCCGCCCCAGATGCCGTCGTGCCGGCCCAGATGACCGGGCCGGGTGGGCGCGACCCGCTCGTACAGCGCGCGGACGGTCGGCTGCGCCTGCGCGGCCGGCGTATCGACAACGTTGCCGACCTGCACGTCCGGGCGGAATGCGGCTCGGTGGCTCACCGCGAAGCGGCACCGGTCGATGGCGCGTCCATACCCGAAACGGCCGTACAGCCCCGCCTCGCTGGCAGTGAGGATCGCGACCGCCTCGCCGCGGGTGTCGTGCAGATCGTGCAACTGCCGGGTGATCAGCGCCCGGAGCAGGCCGCGCCGCCGCCAGCCAGGTCGCACGCCCACCCAGGACACGCCGGCCGTCGGGTGAACGGTCCCGCCCGGGAAGGTCAGGGGCTTGCTCATGATGCAGGCCACTGCAACGAGCAGGTCGTCGGCGTCAGGGTCGCGCACGCCGATGAAGCGGTCCAGCTCCAGTTCCGGCAGGACCACCTCGGTCAGGAAGTCCTGGGGGACGTCCTGACCGAAGACCGTCCCGTCCAGTTCGACGATGTCGGTCACGTCGTCGGCGCCGAGAGCCCGGACCGGCAGTGTCGTGGCGGCGGGCCTGCCACCATTGGTGGCCGCATCGGCGGGTGCGGTCGGCGAGGGGGATGCAAGCGGCTGCGGCGGGTGGGTCACCCGGCTCACCTTGCCGTACCGCCCCCGGTGTTGTCGCGAACTTTTCCCGCTCGTGCCGCAGCCGGTTCGTCGTGCTGTCGGGCGTGTGGTGCCGGGGCGTGGGCGACAGGGTTGCCGGCGTTTCCCTGCGCCGGATCAGGGCAGGTCGCCGCGGTCTCAGGTTGCCGGCGTTCCCGTGCGCGGGATCAGGACCCCGTCGCCGCGGTCTCGGGTTGACCGATCCGGGACAGCAGCGCGACGAACTCCGGATCGTTGATCCGAAAGCGCTTGCCGCCCTTGATCCGCGCGAACTCGACGGCGCGCAGTTCGTCGTCGTTGTCCTCGTCGTGGCCGATGACGCCCGGGACACCGGCCAGCGCGGAGTCGACGGCCATGTCGGTCATGGACTTGATCAGCGCCAGGTCCGTCTCGTCCGCCGGTGCGGACCGGGCGAAGTAACCGGACTTCTGCACCAGCACCTTCTCGGCCCCGAGGCGGGCGGCGAACTGCTTGGCGAACCACTGCCCCGGGTTGACCTGGTCGAGTTTCACGTGGCCGAACGGGTCCCTGGGCACGTCGGCGCCGGACTGCTCGAGTTCGGCGACGATGCTCTCCAGGCCGGCACCCTCGGACAGGAAGATCGTGACGTTGCCGATCTGATCCATCACCGCCTTGAGCCGGTCGGACTCGGCTTCCAGATCGAAGGAGGCCTCCGGGACGTAAACGCCATGGACGGCCCACGCCTCTTTGGACAGGCCGAACTCCGGCAGCCATTGCTGAGTGCCGAGCCACCGGTCGTACGCGCCGGCCGTCGCCGCGGTGAGCCACCCACAGTTGCGGCCCATCACCTCGTGCACGATGAGCATGCGCGAGTTCGAGTTGTGCTCTGCGACCACATTCCGGGCGAACCGGGCACCTTCCTCGGCGGCCGTCCATGCACCCAACGACTGCTTGATCGGCACGATGTCGTTGTCGATGGTCTTCGGCAGGCCGACGACGGTCAGTTCGTAGTCGTGCTCGTGCAGGTAGGCGGCCAGGTCGGCGGCGGTGGTGTTGGTGTCGTCGCCACCGATGGTGTGCAGGACGTCGATGCCGTCCGCGGCCAGCCGTTCGGCGGCGACCTGCAGCGGATCGGCGCCCTCGGTCACCAGTCCGCGCTTCACCAGGTCCTTCACGTTGGTGAGCTTCACCCGGGAGTTGCCCAGCGGTGAGCCACCGAACTTCTTCAGCAGGCCGGCGCCGGCCCGCACCTCGGGTGTGACGGGGAGGTAGTCCCCGCGCAGCAGGCCCTGGTAGCCGTGCCGGTATCCGATGATCTCCACCTCGGGGGCGAGCTCGGTGTAGCGCTCGATGAGTCCGCCGACTGCGGCGGACAGGCACGGCGCGAAACCTCCTGCGGTGAGCAGGGCAACCTTGCGCATTGTTGTCGAGCCTTTCTGGGGGCGGCGGGCATGCCCGGCCTCCGGCTCGGGAGCCGGCCGGAGGTGGGCCGTGCCGGGCGTGCGGACGGCGGGGTCAGCGTAGCGGCGTCGGGTCCGCCCATGCTCGTTCCGACCGGAGGTCTGTGGCGATTCGAGCGATATGACCGATCCTGCGGCGGTTCTCGGCGAGACGCTCGGTGCCACTCACCGTTCCGGCAGGGCGCTGTGGTAACGGTCACCCTGCCGATCCGGCGGTCGCCGGGCTCGCGGGTGGTGTTGCCGGAAACCGTGTCCGCGCAGGTCGCGCGGCGTTCGGTCAGCCACGGAACGAAACGCCCCGGACGTCACCGGGCCGGCCGTGAAGTGGCCCACGTTGTGCGATCTGAATCGATGCAGCAGACTGGCACTACCACCAGGACGGCGAGCATTGACGGTCTCGCCCACTGCGTCGGTTCATGTACATCACGAGCGTTCGAAGACGAGCGTCGGATCAGACCCACGGGCATTGTGGCCCCCTCTCGATGTGGCTGATCAATTCGAGCCCCGGTCCACTGCACCGGGGTCCCCGCCCGAGCCGTCCCTGACCTCTTCCCTTGGGGGAGTGACCCATGTCCCTAGCAAGAATTGACCCCGACGAACGGTTGCCATCGGCACCCGACACCGACGAGCGGGAATCCGACGACCGGCGCCGCGGCGCCCGGGATTCACCGTCGCTGATGATGCTGGTGCTGATCGCCACCATCGGCGTCCTGCTCTACACGACCTTTCTTTTCGATTTCTCCAACCGTGGCAACTGGATCCCGTACCTGATCGTGCTGACGGCCGAGACCGTCATCATCTTCCAGGCGCTGCTGTCGCTGTGGACCATCTTGTCCAGCGGGCACAATCCGCGCGGTTACCGGTTCCACAACGCGCAGACCCGGCTGTACGGTCCGCAGCACAAGAATGTCGATCCCACCGACGATCTCACCGCCCTGCCGATGCACCTGCACGAGACGCAGGTCGACATCGACGTCTACATCACCACCTACGGCGAGGATCTGCAGACGATCCGCCGCACCGTCGAGGCCGCGCTGGCCATGCACGGCCGGCACACCACCTACATCCTCGATGACGGAAAGTCCGACGAGGTCAGGGCTCTGGCCACGGAGACCGGTGCCGAATACATCGTCCGCGAGGGCAATGCCGGCGCCAAGGCCGGCAACATCAACCACGCCCTGGGCGTGACGAAGGGCGAGTTCTTCGTTGTCCTCGACGCCGACTTCGTGCCGGCTCCCGACTTCCTCTTCCAGACCGTGCCGTTCTTCGCGGAGTCGAATGTCGCCTTCGTGCAGACACCGCAGGCGTACGGCAACCTGCACAACCTGATCTCGCGTGGTGCCGGCTACATGCAGTCGGTGTTCTACCGGTTCATCCAGCCGGGCAAGAACCGCTTCAACGCGGCATTCTGCGTGGGCACCAACGTCATCTTCCGGCGGAAGGCGATCGAGCAGATCGGCGGGATGTACACCGACTCGAAGTCCGAGGACGTGTGGACATCGCTGCGGCTGCACGAATTCGGCTGGAAGTCGGTCTACATCTCGACGGTGCTCGCGATCGGTGACACGCCGGAGACCATCGAGGCCTACACCAAGCAGCAGTTGCGCTGGGCCACCGGCGGTTTCGAGATCCTGCTGAAGCGGAACCCGTTCTCGCGCAAGCTGAAGCTCACCCTCGACCAGCGGATGCAGTACTTCGGCACCGCAACCTTCTACCTGGTCGGCATCGCGCCCGGCCTGCTCTTGCTCGTTCCGCCGCTGCAGATCTACTTCGGCCTGGCGCCGATCAACTCCGGGGTCAGCTTCGGTACCTGGTTGCTCTACTACCTCGGCTTCTACTTCATGCAGGTCGTGGTCGCGCTGTACACCATCGGTTCGTTCCGCTGGGAGACCCTGATGCTGGCGACGGCATCGTTCCCGATCTACGGCCGCGCCCTGGTCAATGCCGTGTTCAAGAAAGATCAGAAGTGGCACGTCACCGGCTCCGTCGGTCGCAAGGCCTCGCCGTTCAACTTCATCACCCACCAGGTGATGGCGTTCGTCTTCCTGGCGATCACCTCGGTGGTCGGCATCTGGCAGGCACTGACGGTGAGCTCCTTCACCCTGGCGCTGCTGTGGAACCTGTTGAACACCTTCATTCTCGGGTTGTTCGTGGTGACCGCGCTGCGTGAGTCGCGCGGCAACCGCCGCGAGGCGAAGGGCCTGCCTCGGGAGTCCGCCAAGCGCAACACCCGCCGGGCGGCCAAGGCGAACACGACGCTGAACCCCGACCAGAACGCGGCATCGCACCGGCTGGTGGCCGGATCCGATGTCCAGCTCGAGAACAACAAGAACCTGACCAATGTCCCCCGGGCCGCTGTCACGACAGGAACATCTTCCGACGTGGCAGTGGTCCCCGCGTTCGAGCAGCGGCACGCCGCTGACCGGACCCTTGCAAGTGTGGAGAGTGCACAGTGACCTGGCGCAAGCGAATCGGCCTCGCAGCAGGCCTTCTGGCAGTGATCGTGCTCGCTGCCGGCCTGACCATGATCGTCAACGACAACAGCGGGAAGATCGACGGGAAGTCGGCTTCTCTGGTCGCCGAGGAGTACCCCGTCGGCACCGATTACTCCGGCACCATCACCCAGCAGTTCGTGCAGGTGGGCGACGAGGTGAAGGCCGGCCAGCCGTTGTTCGAGGTCCAGTCCGCTGGACTCGAGCGGGATCTCGCCCAGGGCCTGGTCACGCCGGAGAACCTGACGCATGAGGTGAAGAACGACAACACGCTCGTCATCACCGCGACGAACGCCGGGCAGGTCGACGACATCGCCTATGCCAACGGCGCATTCGTTCCGTCCAACTCCACCATCGCGACGATCCAGGAGGCCGGGACGATGTACGTCGAGGCCGACTTCCTGCTCAGCGCGAAGGATTACGCACGCATCCCGAAGAACGCGAACGTCGACATCACGCTGCCGAACAACCAGCAGATCGAGGCGAAGGTCAGCCAGATCAACGTCAGCACCGAGAACGGCGAAGCACGCACCGTGGTCAAGGCGCACAGCGACCAGTTGGCCAACGGCACCGGGCTGTTCGCGGTCGGCACCCCGGTGCAGGCCACCCTGCATCTCAAGAACGACGGTGTCGTCACCGACGTCACCAACACCGTGACCGGGTGGTTCGGCGCCTGACACCGACGAGACGGCAGGGGCCCGGCCTTCACCGGGCCCCCGCACCACCTGACCGCGACGAAACGATGAGTGAGATGACGATCAACGAAACCGCCAGAACCGCAGTCCCAGAACGAAGATCACGCCGCATCACCTTCACCAAGCCGCTGCTGCTGATCGCCGGCGCAGCCCTGGTGGCCGGATGCACGTCCACCGGCGGCGCAGGTGGGACCTCCGCCGGATCGACCGGTGAGCAGTCACCCGCCACCACCGCCGCGGCCGCGCCGGCCGACCTCGCCGCCGACCTGGCCGCCATCACCCAGAAGAACGTCTCGAAGATCGCCCCCACGCGGCTGGCGGAGGGCCTGGTGCCCCCGACCAACCGGTGGTTCTCGGGGCTGGCCTTCGGTGACAAGCCACAGCCGGTGTTTCCGATGCCGCTGTCCGCCGCGCTGACCGACAAGGGATTCGCGCTCGGCCTGCCCGATGTCACCGCTTCGGAGAAGACCATCATGGGTGGCTCCAACCCGCAGATCCAGGTGCCGTTGGGCGCCGAGAAGATGCAGGTCACCGGATACGACACGCTTTCGGTCACGGCGACCTACACCGACGCGTCCGGCAAGGCACTTGGCTCGGTCATCCTGGTGCAGGGCTCGCCGTTCGTCACCTACACCGCGGCCGCCGACCAGAGCATCGCCCTGGAGCCCGTCTTCACGGCAGGCTCCACCGCCGGTGCGTACACCACGACCGTGGCCGGGCATGAGTACGGACTCGTCGTCGGGAACGGCGCCACCGTCGACACCGGCGGCAAGGTGACCCTGAAGGCGGGCTCGACCATGACGCTGTACGGCGCCCCGGATGGGGCGGACGCCGCCTCGCTGGCGGGCCTGGCCGCCGACCCGGTGGTCAGCACCTCCGTCGACCACGCTGTCGACGGCGACACCGTCAAGACCACGCT
Source organism: uncultured Actinomycetota bacterium (assembly GCA_963785455.1). GTDB lineage: Bacteria > Actinomycetota > Actinomycetes > Mycobacteriales > Nakamurellaceae > Nakamurella. The sequence goes on along the minus strand of CAWAVL010000016.1, from coordinate 205,633 downwards.
GAACTACGTCACCGCCAACGGCGGCGATACCGCGATCGCCCCGATGGCCGGTCAGACGGTGGACGGCGGTACGGCCGGCAGCGGCAGCTACAGCAGCATCTACGGCACGATGCCGGTGTACACCGGGAAGTCGGTCACCACGACGGCGCCGGTCACGCAGCCCTCCAGTGAGCTCGACCTCTCGAAGCTGTCCGACGAGGACAAGTCCGCGCTGGCCGAGCAGATCAAGACCGATGCCGCCGGCATCGACTTCGCGGCGTCGGCCACCGACACCTACTTCGGCGGCAAGATGCTGTACCGGGCGACGAACCTGATGACGCTGGCCGAGCAGGTCGGGCTGTCGGACGTGGCCGCCGAACTGCGTCAGGGCATCGACGGCGAACTGAAGAAGTGGCTGGACCCCGAGGGTTGTGACACCTCGGCCACCAAGTGCTTCGTGTACGACAACAAGATCAGGTCGATGATCGGCCTCGAGGCATCCTTCGGCTCCGACGAGCTGAACGATCACCACTTCCACTACGGCTACATCCTGTACGCGGCAGCGGTGATGGCGAAGGACGATCCGGCCCTGGCGGAGCAGTACGCGCCGGTCGCGGACCTGCTGGCGGCCGACATCGCCTCCCCGCAGGCCACCGACAGTTTCCCGCAGTACCGGAACTTCGACCCGTACTCCGGGCACGCCTGGGCATCGGGCAGCAGCCCGTTCGCCGACGGCAACAACCAGGAGTCGAGCAGCGAGTCGGTCAACGCGTGGAACGCGCTCGCGTTGTGGGAGCAGGTGCGCGGCAACACCGACCTGTACCACCAGGCCGTCTGGATGATGAGCACCGAGGCGAACTCGGCGAAGCTGTACTGGACCAACGCCGACTTCAGCGAATTCGGTGAATACCAGCACAAGATCGCCGCACTGAACTGGGGCGGCAAGCGTGACTACGCCACCTGGTTCAGCCCGGAACCGGGGGCCATGCTGGGCATCCAACTCATCCCGATGGGGGCGTACTCCGGTTACCTGGCCGGCGACCCGGACCGGATCAAGGCCAATCTGGCCGAGGCCGCGGCCGGTGGCTACGGCGTCCAGTTCGGCGAGTACATGGTGCAGTACCTGGCGCTGGCCGACCCGGCGGCGGCGCGCGAGCAGCTCGCGAAGCTGCCGAAGGAGATCGACAACGGCACGACCAAGTCCTGGGTGATGGCGTTCGTCTTCAGCCGCCCCGCACCGTCGGCGCAATAGAACCTGCTGGTCCGCCCCCTGTGTGGGTGTGGCGGACCGGCGAGGCACTCACCCCCCGGCTCCGGAACCGTCAAAGCGCCGGCCGGGAGGTGAGTGGGGGAGCCTCGGTCGCCCCGGCCCGAAAGGGACAGGGCCGGGGCGACCGACGGTGCTGTCCCCGCAGCAAGTATCACGGCACGACCGCCCCCGACCGGACAAGCTCACCGGATTGCCCGGCGGGACGGCACATGACAACTCCTTCGAGTGACACAGCAGCCCGGACCGGGACAACGGTCCGGGCTGCTGTGTTCCCGGATGAAGCCGGTCTGTTCCCGGATGAAGATGCCCGGGCGCCGGCGAGACATCCCGCCACGACAGCCGGTGACTCGCAGCCGTGGGAGGGCCTGGGTGTCACAAACCGGGGCTGGAATGCATGAGACCACCGTCCACGAAGATGGAGGTCCCGTTGATGTAAGCCGCGCCCTCATCGGCGAGAAACGCGACGACGCCGGCGATCTCCTCGGGCTTCGCCATTCGCCCCAGCGGGATCGCGGTGTCCAGCACCTTCATCTTTGCCGGATCGGCCATGGTGGAGGTGTTGATGGGGGTGGCGACCGCGCCGGGGCCGACGTTGACGATGCGGATGCCGTGCGGGCCCAGTTCCTGTCCGGCGGTGCGGGTCAGCATCCGCACGCCACCTTTGGCCAGGCAGTACGCGGTGTTGCCGGGCATCGGCCAGTCCTCGTGCACCGAGCTCATGTTGATGATGACGCCCCCGCCGCCCTGCGCGATCATCTGCTTCGCGGCGATCTGGGTGCCGAAGAAGGCGCTCTTGAGGTTGACGTCCAGCACGAAGTCGTACTGCGCCTCGGTGGTGTCGAGCACGCTCGTCCTGGTCTCCACGCCGGCGTTGTTCACCATCACATCGAGCCGGCCGAACCGCTTCACCGCGGCGTCGACCAGCATCTGCAGGTCCGCAACCTTGCTGACGTCGGCTTTCACCCCGATCACCCGGTCGTCACCGAGCGCGGCCAACTGTTGCTCCAACTCGTCGGTCGCCTCGGGATGGGACACGTAGTCGATGACGATGCTGGCGCCCTGCGCCGCCAGTTCCAGCACGACGGCCTTGCCGATGCCGCTGTTGCCACCGGTGACGATGGCAACTTTGTCCTTCAGACTCATGGAACTCTCCTGTGGTCGTGGTGTCGGCGATCAGTTCTCGGGAGCGGGCGCGGTCAGGATCAGGTGCGCGACCAGGGCGGTCCAGCCGGTCTGGTGCTCGGCCCCCAGTCCCATCCCGGTGTCGCCGTGGAAGTACTCGTGGAAGGGGATGTTGTCCTTCCAGCGTGGGTCGGTGGCCAGCAGGTCGTACCAGCCGTGCACCGGCCGGCGCCCGTCCGGTCCGGGTAGGAAGATCGACACCAGTCGCCGGGAGATGTCATCCGCGGCTGCACCGAGGCTGCGCCGCTGCCCGGAGCCGTTGGGGTACTCCACGGTGAGCTCGCCCGGGGCCGACGACTCGTAGGCGCGCATGGCCTCGACCAGCAGCGCGTTCAGCGGCATCCAGATCGGCCCGCGCCAGTTGGAGTTCCCGCCGAACAGGTAGGAGGTCGATTCCGCGGGCTCGTAATCGACCGACGCGGTCACCCCACCCACTCGGACACTGAACGGATGTTCCCGGTGCCAGGCGGAGATGGCCCTGATTCCGTAGTCCGACAGCAGTCCCTTCTCCTCGAAGACGTTGTCCATCACCCGGACCACCTGTTCCGGCGGCACCATCGCCAGCAGCCGGTGCCGGCGGCCGTCGATCTCCCTGACATGGAAGGAGGCCAAGAACTCCGGGTTGTTGGCCAGGAACCACTCCGCCCTGACGCGGAAGTCCGGCAGGTCCGCTATGCCTTCACCGTCGTAGGACAACGCGGCGAGCACCGGCACCAGCCCGACCAGGGATTTGACCTTGATCGGGATGTCGGTGCCACCGGCGAGGTGCAGCACGTCGTAGAAGTAGGCGTCCTGCTCGTCCCAGAGCCCGGCCGTCATCGCCGCGCCGGCAATGGTCAGGAAGTGCTCGAAGAACTTGGTCGCCACGTCCTCGTAGGCCTTGTCGACCGTGGCCAGCCGCAACGCCATCGCCAGCAGGTCCAGGGCGTACATGCCCATCCACGCGGTGGAATCTGCTTGCTCGATGAATCCCTGGGACGGCGGGAACGTGGATCGGTCGAGCGGGGCGATGTTGTCCAGCCCCATGAAGCCGCCCTCGAACAGGTTGTTGCCGCCGTGATCCTTGTTGTCCACCCACCAGGTGAAGTTCATCAGCAGCTTGTGGAAGATCCGCGCCAGGAACGTGTAGTCCGTGCCGCCGTCCAGGTTGAAGACCCGCAGCGCCGCCCAGGCGTGCACCGGCGGATTGACGTCGGAGAAATTCCATTCGTAGGCGGGAATCTGGCCGTTGGGATGCATGTACCACTCGCGCAGCAGCAGGACCAGTTGGTACTTGGCGAATTCCGGGTCGATGTGGGCGAGCGTCACACAGTGGAAGGCCAGGTCCCACGCGGCGAACCAGGGGTATTCCCACGGGTCCGGCATGAGGATGACCTCGTGGTTGTTCAGGTGCGGCCAGTCGCCGTTGCGGATCTGCCCCCGGCCCGGCGGGGGAACGGGTTGGCCGGGGTCGCCCGCGAGCCAACGCTTGATGTCGTAGTGGTAGAACTGCTTTCCCCACAACAGACCTGCCAGCGCCTGCCGGGCCACCTGCGATTCCTGCGGGCCGACATGTTCCGGGATCACCGAGGAATAGAAGTCGTCGGCCTCGGCCTGACGGGCGGACAGCACGGCGTCGAATTCGGTGGAGACATCGATCGGCGCGTGACTGGGACCTGTCGGGTCGACGTCCAGCGCCGGATGCGGCACACCCACCAGCCGGACCCTGATCACCGTCGAACCGCCGGGCGGAACGGTCACCGCATAGTGCAGGGCGGCCTTGGTGCCCTCGTGGGCGCGGTTCACCGTCGGCTTGCCGGCGACGACGTAATCGTTGATGCCGTCCTTGGGGTAGGGCGTCGTGTTCGTGCTGCCGAACAGCCGGGCATTGTTCGTCTCGTTCTCGCAGAACAGCGGTTCCGGGGTGCCGTCACCGACCAGCACCAGCGGCCCCGACCTGGAGTGGCTGCCGACGATCCGATCGCCGTCCAGTTGCAGGGTGGGTTTCGGGTGGTCGTCGTATCTCCACGACCAGGTGTTGCGGAACCAGAGGGTGGGCAGGACGTGCAGGGTGGCCTCGTCCGGGCCCGCGTTCTCCACCGTGATCCGCATCGCCAGGTCCCTCGGCCCGGCCTTGGCGTAGTCGACGGTGACCACCCAATAACGGTTCTCGGCGAAGGCGCCGGTGTCGACGAGTTCGTACTCGGGATCCAGCTTGCCGCGCCGGGCGTTCTCCGCGACCAGGTCGGCGTAGGGGAATTCCCGCTGCGGGTAGTGGTAGCGCCAGGTGTTGAACGAGTGGGTGGGCGTGCCGTCGAGGTACCACCAGTACTCCTTGACATCCTCGCCGTGATTGCCCTGCGGGCCGGTGAGGCCGAACATCCGCTCCTTCAGGATCGGGTCGGCACCGTTCCACAGCGCCAGGGACAGGCACCAGTTCTGCGTCTGGTCGCAGAAGCCGGCCATCCCGTCCTCGTTCCAGCGGTAGACCCGTGAGCGGGCGTGGTCGTGCGGGAAGAACGACCACGCGTCACCGTCGGCGCTGTAGTCCTCCCGGACGGTGCCCCAGGCGCGTTCGGACAGGTATGGCCCCCAGTCCCGCCACGGGGCCGCGCCGGAGTCGGCCTCGGCGAGCCGGTCCCGTTCGGCGCTCCCGGTGCGCGCTGCCGGCCGGTCCCGGTCGGTGGGCCGGTCCCTCCCGGGGGGTGGGGTCGGTGCGGTGGCTCGGCTGGGTGCGCCGGCCTCGGTCGGTGCGGTGGGAGCAGTCTGGTCGGGCGTCACGATCGGTGCTTCCTTTCCCCCGGGTCGGAGGGCGGTCAGGGGGTGGCCGGAACGGAGATGCTGGGTCGATCCGCGGCGTCGTCGGCCCAGGCGATCCTGCTGGGCGAGCCCTCGAGTTCGATGTCCGGGGCACGATCGTGGTGGAAGTAGTCGTCGGCCCAATTCAGGAAGGCATCGACCCGGCTGTGCGTGCCGCTGAGCAGGATGGCGTGCAGTCCGAGCCAGGCGGCGAAGGCGATCGGGCCCTCGACCTGGTGACGGCGGGCCCCGACCTCGGCGACCGCTGCGTTGCGGCCGATCATCGCCATGATGCCCTTGTCGTGATAGTGGAACGGCTCGGCGGGCTTGCCGTCGATGGCGGCGAGGATGGTGCGGCCGGCCCATTTGCCGGACTGCTGGGCGACGGATCCGAGCTGGGGGAGCGATCGACCGTCCGGCCCCGGCACATTGGCGATATCGCCCACCGCATAAACGCCGGGAAATCCCGGGACGGAGAGGTCGTCGGCGACGTCGATGCGCCCCCCGCGACCCGGTGTCGCCCCGGTGGTTCCCGCCACCGCCGACGCGGACTCGCCGCCACCCCAGATCACCGTCCCGGAGGGCACTGTCGTGCCGTCGGACAGTTCCACCGCCTCGGTGCCGACCTTGGTGACGGCAACCCCGAGCGTCACCCGTACCCCGAACTGGTCGAGCTTTTCCATGGCGTAGGCATGTGACTTGTCCGCGAACGGTGCCAGCAACGCATTGCCGTGGTCGACCAGATGCACGGCCGCGCCGTCGCCGAGTCGTCCGGCCTCGCGCAGGGCCGCAAGCAGTTCGGCGATGGCTCCGGCCGTTTCCACACCGGTCGGCCCGCCACCGACGACGACCACACTGAGCGGCTCGGGTGCAGGATCCGGGGCGCAGTGCGCCCGTAGTCGGTCGCGCAGGTGTACCCGCAGTCGTTCGGCGTCGAGCACCGAATACAGCGGGAACGAGTGCTCGGCGGCGCCCGGGACGCCGAAGAAGTTGGGCCGCGCGCCGGCCGCCACCACCAGGTGATCGGCAGGACCGAGCGGACCGTCGGCGGTGGTCACCACCCTGCGGGCGAAGTCGATCGCGCTGACCTCGGAGCGGACGACGCTCACCGAAGGATGGTCCGCGAAGACGCCCTGCAGGGGCCGCGCGACGTCCTCGGCGGGCAACTGTGACGTGGCCACCTGATACAGCAGCGGCTGGAACTGCAGGTAATCGTTGCGATCGACGAGCACGACGTCGACGTTGCGGCGGCCCAATTCGGACGCGCACGCCACTCCGGCCATCCCGCCGCCGACGATGACAACCTTGGCCATGAAACCTCCACCACCTGTGGTGCCGCAATTGTTCGACACCGGCGACCGCCCGCGCGGCCTCCGATTCTGACGCGTCGGACCCGTAACGCTCATCGTCCTGATCGAACGATGTGCCGCGGCGGTCAGGGGCCCGGAAGCCCCGGTGGGTGAATGCCCGGCGAACGGCGAACCCCGCGTCGGGAAACAGCGGGTGAACCCTGGTTGCCAGAGCGCAGAATATCGACCCCATATTCAGCCGGAGCACGCGCGTGTCCGGCGGAATAGATCGAATTTTGGGTGTCACGGAGTCGGCACCGCGGCGCAGGCGATGCCTTACATTTCTTCACATGCCACCGACTGTTCGTCCGGGTCGTCCGTTTCCGCTGGGAGTGCATCTGGTCGACGGTGGGGCGAATGTCGCCGTGTACTCCTCGGTCGCCGATGACGTTCTGCTGTGCTTGTTCGGCTCGGACGGCACGGAGACCCGCTGGTCGCTGCCCGGCCTTGATGCCGGCGTGTGGCACGGCTTCGTCGAGGGTGTCCTTCCCGGGCAGGAGTACGGGTTTCGGGTCAGTGGACCGTACCGTCCGGCCGCCGGCCAGCGCTGCAATCCGGCGAAGTTGCTGCTCGATCCCTATGCCCGGGCGACCACGGGCGAGGTGCGGTTCGGCCCGGCCGTCTACGGCCACGACCCGGACGATCCGTCCCGGCCGAGCACCGTGGATTCCGCCGGCTCGGTGCCGCGGGCATTGATGGTGAAAGCACCTGCGCCGCTCGGGCCGGATTCCGAGGGCCGATTGCCGGCGGGAGTGCGCAGGCCGGGACGCCCCCTTGCGGACACCGTGTTCTACGAACTGCACGTGAAGGGTTTCACCCAGCTGCACCCGGGCATCCCCGAGCCTCTCCGCGGTACCTACGCCGGGCTCGGACACCCGGCCGCGATCGCCCACCTGCAGCAACTCGGGGTGACCGCAGTGGAATTGCTGCCCGTCCAGCAGAGTGTGCCCGAGGCATTTCTCGTCGAACGTGGGCTGACAAATTACTGGGGGTACAACACCATTGGTTTCTTCGCGCCCCATTCGGGGTATTCGGCGGCAGTGCGGGCCGGCCGGCCCGGTGGTCAGGTGGCCGAATTCCAGGACATGGTGCGCGCGCTGCACGCCGCCGATATCGAGGTGGTGCTGGATGTCGTCTACAACCACACCCCGGAGGCGGGCTCCGACGGCCCGACGCTGTCCTTGCGCGGGTTGGACAACGCCGCCTACTACCGGCTCGACCCGGCCGATCCCGGTAGATACGTGGACACCTCCGGGTGCGGCAACGCCCTCAACGTCGGCAACCCGTCGTGCCTGCGGATGATCATGGATTCGCTGCGGTACTGGGTGACCGACATGGGCGTGGACGGGTTCCGGTTCGACCTGGCGCCCACACTCGCCCGGCAGGCGGGCGGGTTCGACTCCGTCGCGGCCTTCTTCGACCTGGTGTGGCAGGACCCGGTGGTCTCGCAGGTGAAGCTGATCGCCGAGCCGTGGGACGTCGGTCAGGCCGACAGCTACGATGTCGGCCGATTCCCGCCGGGGTGGAGTGAGTGGAACGGCAAGTTCCGCGACACCGTCCGGGATTTCTGGCGCAGCCACAGCGGCATGCTGCCGGACTTGGCAACCCGGCTGGCCGGGTCACCGGACCTGTACACCGCGCACCGCCGCGGCCCCGACGCATCGATCAACCTCATCACCGTGCACGACGGATTCACCCTGGCCGACCTGGTGTCGTACAACGAGAAGCACAACGACGCGAACACCGAGCACAACAGCGACGGAACCAGCGACAACCGTTCCTGGAACTGCGGCGTGGAGGGACCGAGCCGCGATCCGGCGGTCGTGGCGCTGCGCGCCCGGCAGCGTCGAGCGATGCTGTCGACGTTGCTGCTGGCCCGGGGCGTCCCTCTGCTGCTGGGCGGTGACGAACAGGGCCGAACCCAGCAGGGAAACAACAATGCGTACTGCCAGGACAATGAAATCGCCTGGTGGGACTGGTCTTCGGTGGACACGGAACTGCGCGACTTCACCGCCGACCTGATCGCGATGCGGCACCGGCATCCGCTGCTGCGGCGGCGGAGCTATCCGACGGACGCGACCGCCGTCCGCTGGTTCACCCCATCCGGGCAGCCGATGACCCAGGCCGACTGGGACGACGGCAGCGCGAAGAGCATCGCGATGGTGCTGTCCGGCACGGTCGAGCCCGACACCGATGACGACGGCGAGCCGATGCTCGACGACGATCTCGCGCTGCTGGTCAACGCGTGGTGGGAGCCCCTGACGTTCGCCGTCGAGTGGGACGGCGCAACGCCGTTCGTGGTGGAATCGGACAGCTACCTCCCGGCCCGCCGAGGAACCGTGGTGACCGACGGCACGATCCAGGTCGAGCCGCGATCGGTGGTCCTGCTGCGCAGGTGCTGAGCGCCGCCCGGCGACCGGCACCGGGCGCCGGGGGGCCCCGGCGACGCGCGACCAGGGTTGGCTGGTGCGGTACCCGTTGACCTGGCGCACGGTTTCTCGATCAGGGCCCAGCTGTCGGTGCGCCGTCAGCGGGTCTGCGCCGCCTGCGCCGCGGGCTCGGGTGGCGTCCGGACACGGTTGCGGAACACGTAGTAGGTCCAGCCCTGGTACAGCAGCACCAGCGGCACCATCACGGCGGCCACCACCGTCATCACCTGCAGCGAGTACGCGCTGGCCGTCGAATTCGCCACTGTCAGGTTGTTGGCGGCGGAGGTACTGGACACCAACAGGTTCGGATACAGGTTCGCGAACAGCGCGGCGATCACGCCACCGACGGCGACCGCGGTGGCGGTGAAGGCGCGCCCGCCGGCCTGGCCGGCCAGCACCAGCGCGACCGCGGCGATCACTCCCGCGAACGGCACCGCCAGGGCCAGGACGCCCCAGACTCCTGGCCTGGCCAGCGCGTACGTCCAGATCATCAGCCCCGCAACGAGGGCGGCGGCCGGCAGGGACAGCCGCCGCGCCGTCACCCGGGCCCGGTCGAGGATGACGCCCGTACTGCGGATCGCCAGGAACGTGCACCCGTGCAGCAGGCACAACGTCAGCAGCGTCACGCCGAAGAAGAGCCCGTAGGGAGTCAGCAGATCGGCGAAGGACCCGGTGAAGTTGCCGTCGGCGTCGACCGGCAGCCCGGCGAGCAGATCACCCAGGGCGACGCCGAAAAGCAGCGGGGCCAGTACCGAGCCGATCGTCAGCGTCCAGCTCCAGGTCGCCCGCCAGCCCGGATGATCGGACTTGCCGCGGAACTCGAACGACACGCCACGGACGATCAGCGCAGCCAGCAGCAACCACAGCGCGAGGTACAGCGCGGAGAACCAGGTCGCGTACCAGCCCGGGAAAGCGGCGAACATCGACGCCCCGGCGACGATGAGCCAGACCTCGTTGCCGTCCCAGACCGGCCCGATCGTGTTGATCGCGACGCGCCGTTGCAGATCCGTCCGGCCGACCACCTGATGCAGGGCCCCGACCCCGAAGTCGAAGCCCTCCAGGATGAAAAAGCCCGTCCAGAAGAAGGCAACGATCACGAACCACACGGTGCTCAGCGTCATCGGGTCACCCGTCCCGATCCCTGTGCCGTTCCGGTGCTGCGCATCGGCGTGCTGTGGGTCCCGCGCGGCACCGCGATCCCGGCCGTCGTTCCGCTCCGCTCGGTCATTCCGTTCCGTCCGTCTCCGGTCATGGTCGGCGCTGGTCCGTCAGCTGGTCCGTCAGTAGGTCCGTCAGTAGGTCAGGGACGCTGCCGGGCGGTCGGCAACGGCGTCCGGCGAGTCGTGATCGACCGTCTCCGCCGGCGCGTCGGGCAGCAGACCCTTGCGCGCAGACCGCACCATCAGCACCGCGGCGATCACCCCGAGCGTGGTGTACAGCGCCACGACGATGCCCAGGCTGATCCCCACCTGGGTGGCGCTGCCGGAGCCGGACAGGCCGTCGTCGGTCAGCATCAGACCCTGCACGATCCAGGGTTGCCGTCCGCTCTCGGTCAGCAGCCAGCCGGCGGTGGCCATCGCGAACGGCGCCAGGACCGTCCACGTACAGACCGCCAGGAAGAAACGTGCCGTGTCGAATTTCCTGCGCCGCAGCAGATATGCGCCCCACACGCCGAGCACCAGACCCAGCATCGCGAGGTAGGCCATCACCCGCATCGACCAGTACTGCACGAACACATTGGGCACGTAGTACCCGGGGCCGTACTGCTGGTTGTACTGCGTGTTGAGCTCGCCGAGACCCTGCACTTCTCCGTCCCAGGAGCCGGTGGCGAGCAGCGACAGCAAATGGGGAATCTCGATGATCTTCGTCGGGGTCTCGTCCTGGTTGTACCCACCGATCTGGAACACCGAGAACGAGCACGGTTGGCAGGTCTGCCAATTCGCCTCGGCGGCCGCGATCTTCATCGGTTGGTAGGTGGTCTCGTTGATGCCGAGCCGGCCCCCGACCGGGAATTGCGCCACCGATGCGATCGCGAAGACGAACAGGCCGAGAACGGCGGTCTTGCGGAACGCAACGGCGTCCTGCCCGCGGCGCAGGTGCCACGCCGACACCGAGAGCAGCACCGCCCCGCCGAAGATCAGCGCGACCAGCAGCACGTGCACATAACCCCAGATGAAGACGGGGTTGGTGAACACGTCCGCGATGGACGTCAATTGCGCCCGCCCGGTGGCGGGATCGATGGTGTAGCCACGCGGATTCTGCATCCACGAATTGGCGGCGATGATGAACGCCGCCGACAGGCACGCACCGACCGCGATCAACCACGCGCTGAGCAGGTGCAGCCCCCTCGGCAGGACGTTCCAGCCGAACAGCCACAGGCCGAGGAAAGTCGATTCCAGGAAGAAGGCGGCCAATCCCTCCATCGCCAGCGGCGCGCCGAAGACGTCGCCGACAAAGCGCGAGTACTGCGACCAGTCCATCCCGAACTGGAATTCCTGCACGAGGCCGGTGACCACGCCGACCGCGATGCTGATCAGCATCAGTCCGCCGAAGAATCTGGTCAGCCGGCGCATGTCGGCATTTCCCGAGCGGTACCACCGGGTGTGCAGGACCGCCACCAGCACGGCCAGGCCCATGGTGACCGGTACGAAGAAGAAGTGGTAAATGCTGGTCGACGCGAACTGAATTCTGGCGAGGTCCAACTGATCCATGGCGCGCTCCGATGTGGGCGCCGCCCGGGGGCGCGGCGCTACGGCGGTCGGGCGTAGCAGCCCCGGCGACCATGCCGGGTCGCGAACCCCTTGGCTGACCCGTGGCGTCATGGTGGGTGACGGCCGGCCGTCGTGGCATCGCCCCATCCGGATGAGGCCACCGGTCGGGTACGGCGGCACCTGTCACGACGGGGAACCGGTTGGGACGACCTGACGGGTCGGGCGCGGACGGACGAGTCCACTTTTCGGCGGCCCGACGGCAGCACGGTGATGCCACGCGGGGCGCGGGCTGTGCCGTCGGGCGAACCGTGCCTCGGAAGGAGGGGAGCGGGCGACGAGAATCGAACTCGCATCATCAGTTTGGAAGACTGAGGCTTTACCACTAAGCTACGCCCGCCTTGCACCCGCCTCGGCCGGTGCGCCGTTGATGGTAACGCATTCGGCTACGCTCGCAGGGCCGTGCCGGCCGAGGCGGACGCGGCGCCGGGGTGTAGCGCAGCTTGGTAGCGCATCCGCTTTGGGAGCGGAAGGCCGCAGGTTCAAATCCTGTCACCCCGACCACCCGACCCACCACCCGACCCACCTCCCGACCCGACGTCCCGACCCACTTCGCCACCGCCGATTCCGCCCGCAGTACGCGGCGGCGTGGGCGCCGGGTCCGCTGGCCTAGAATCGACCAGGCTCTGCCCGGCGGCGCCGCCGTGCCCCGGTGGCGGCCGCTGGGGTGGGTCGCACGTCCACCCGTTTGCCAGCCATCCCGATCCGGCAGGTTGCCGATGCAGCCTCGAAGCCGCCGGATCACGCCACTCGAGGAGTACCGCACGTGAAGAGCACTGTCGAACACCTGAACCCGACCAGGGTGAAGCTCACCGTCGAGGTTCCGTTCGATGAGCTCAAACCACACTTCGACAGGGCGTACGGCGCACTGGCCGGCCAGGTCCGGATCCCCGGTTTCCGGCCGGGCAAGGTTCCGGCGCGCATTCTGGACGCCCGCCTGGGCCGCGGCACCATCCTGTCCGAGGTGGTGAACGACGCAGTCCCGGCCATGTACGGCGAGGCAGTGACCGAGGCCAACCTCACTGTGTTGGGGCAGCCCGAGATCGAGATCACCCGGATCGACGACGGTGACGCGCTCGCCTTCACCGCGGAGGTCGACGTCCGGCCGGAGCTGACGCTGCCGTCCCTGGACGACGTCGCGGTCACCGTCGACGACGTCGAGGTGACCGAGGCGGACATCGACGAGCAGGTCGAGGCGCTGCGCGACCGGTTCGCGACCACCACCGTGGTGGAGCGACCGGCGGCCGTGGGCGACGCGGTGAGCATCGATCTGTCGGCCAGCGTGGACGGCGAGGTGCTGGAGGAGGCCACGACCGAGGGCCTCACCTACACCGTGGGCGCCGGTGATCTCATCGACGGCATCGACGAGGCGGTGACCGGCCTGTCCGCCGGGGAGAGTGCGACCTTCCCGACGGTGCTGGTGGCCGGCGGTTACGCCGGCCGTGACGCCGAGGTGACCGTCACCGTGCAGTCGGTGTCGGAGCGGTCGCTACCGGACGTCGATGACGACTTCGCCCAGCTGGCCAGCGAATTCGACACCGTGCAGGAGCTGCGGGCGGACCTGGCGGACAAGATCCGCCGGGTGAAGAACCGCACGCAGGCCGCCGATGCCCGCGACAAGGTGCTCGAGTCCCTGCTGGAGGCGACGGACATCCCGACCCCCGAGGGCATCGTCGAGGCGGAATTCACGTCCCGCGAACACGACGCGGTGCACGCCTTCGACCATGACGAGGACGCCCTGACCGCACACATCCAGCGCGAGGGTCGGACCCGGGAAGAGTTCGCCGCCGAACTGCGCGAGGGCGCCGTCAAGGCGGTCCAGGTGCAGCTACTGCTCGACGCGCTCGCCGAGGACCAGCAGGTCGGCGTCAGCCAGGAGGAGTTCACCGAGCGGGTGCTCTACAACGCCCAGCGGCTGGGCATCGCGCCGGAGGAGTACTTCTCCCGGCTGCAGGAGGGCAACCAGCTCGCGTCCATCTTCGCCGAGGTCCGCCGCGGCAAGGCCCTGGCCGGTGCGGTGGAGAAGGCCACCGTCACCAACGCCTCCGGCGAGGTGCTCGACGTCGCCGCGCTGTTCGGCATCGAGACCATCACCGACGAGGAGCAACTGGCCGAGGCGCTCGCGGAGGCGGAGGCGGAGCAGGAAGCCGGGCTCACCGCGTCCGAACAGGTCGCCGCCGAGGAACTTGCCGACCAGGTCGTGACCGAGGCGGAACGGGAGGTGGCGCAGGTGGTCGACGAGATCGAGGACGAGATCGAGGTCGAGATCGAGGACGAGGCGGTGGCGGAGGAGCGGGCCGACGAGGCCCTGCTGGACGAGATCGACGACGAGACGGTGGCCGAGGAGGTTGTCGACGCCGAGATCCTGGACGTCGACGACCCCGCCGACGTGGAGGTCGTCCGGACCGAGGGCGACAACCGGTAGCTCGCCGCGATTCGGGCGGGGTGCCGGCCGGCCGGCGAAAATGCACTCACTGTCGTGCCCGACCGGCGCCCATCGGGCGCGGTCACGCCGTCAGCGAACAGGACGGTGCCGCGCCATCGTCCGCGGCCTGCCAGTGGTTACTGTCGGATGAGATTCGCACCGGAAGCCGGCACGTCACGTCGGCCGAACGCGTTCAGTTTCACCGGCGTCATCGGTAGACGCCGGTCATCGCAGAGGAGTTGTCCGTGAGCCACCGTCATTCGCCCACCGGCTCGAGGGCCCTTGAGGCCGTTCAGCGACTGGAAGCAATCGCGCCCGGGCTGAGCGCCCCCATGCTGCGGGGAACCCCCGGCATGTCGCTGTCCGACTCGGTGTCCGAGCGGCTGCTCCGCGAACGGATCATCCTGCTGGGCTCGGAGGTGCGGGACACCAACGCCAACGAGATCACCTCGCAGCTGCTGCTGCTGGCGGCCGAGGACCCCGAGAAGGACATCACCCTCTACATCAATTCCCCGGGCGGCAGTGTCACCGCGGGAATGGCCATCTACGACACCATGATGTGGATCGAGCCCGACGTCGCGACCACCGCGATGGGGCTGGCCGCGTCGATGGGTCAGTTCCTGCTGACCGCCGGCGCCAAGGGCAAGCGCGCCGCGCTGCCGCACACCAGGATCCTGATGCATCAGCCCAGTGCCGGCGTGGGCGGTACCGCCGCCGACATCGCCATCCAGGCGGACATGCTCAGCAAGTCCAAGCGTGAGCTCACCGAATTGCAGGCCCTGCACACCGGTCAGCCGATCGAGCGGATCGAGGTCGACCAGGACCGCGACCGCTGGTTCAGCGCGCAGGAGGCGCTGGAGTACGGGTTCATCGACAAGGTCGTGGCCCGGGCGGCCGACCCGTCGGCGGACACCACGGCCCCCGCCCCGTCTCTGAAGAAGTGACCGGTTGATGTTCAAGCAGGACTCGAAGGAGACAACATCGTGACCACCGCCAACACCGGCCACCAGATGCCGCTGGGCGTCGCCCACGGCAATGCGCTGCACCTGCCGCAGAGCCGTTACATCCTGCCGTCTTTCGTGGAACGCACGAGCTACGGCGTCAAGGAGTCGAACCCGTACAACAAGCTGTTCGAGGAGCGCATCATCTTCCTCGGTGTGCAGATCGACGACGCCTCGGCGAACGACGTGATGGCGCAGCTGTTGACACTCGAGTCCACCGACCCGGACCGTGAGATCATCATGTACATCAACTCGCCGGGTGGGTCGTTCACGTCCATGACGGCCATCTACGACACCATGCAGTTCGTCCGGCCGCACATCCAGACCGTGTGCCTCGGGCAGGCCGCGTCCGCAGCGGCCGTGCTGCTGGCCGCCGGCACACCGGGCCGCCGGCTGGCGCTGCCGAACTCCCGCATCCTGATCCACCAGCCGGCCACCGAGGGCGTCTACGGCCAGGTGTCGGACCTGGAGATCCAGGCCAAAGAGATCGGCCGGATGCGGTCCGCGCTGGAGGAAATCCTGTCGCGGCACTCCAACAAGACCCCCGAAGAGGTCCGCAAGGACATCGACCGGGACAAGATCCTCACCGCGTCGGAGGCCAAGGACTACGGCCTCATCGACAACGTGCTCGAGTACCGCAAGCTGGACTGAGGCCGGACCGGCGACGCCGGCGGATCGCCCGAGCGGGCGCGCTGCCGGCGTTCGTCTTTTTCGGCGGGAAGCATCGTTGCCGGCCGGACCCGGCGACTCGGCGGGGATTGTGGAATTCCCTCTGGTCCGGCGGGTATTGCCGGATACTCTGGACAGGCTCGGCCGAACCCGACCAGGCAGGGGCCGAGCGGGAGATCTGGTGCTCTCGCGCGACCGGCCGATCCGGCGGTTCGCGTGTCCGTGTCCTGACCGCCAAACCGGGACTGTCGTCATCGCAGCGGGTAACGTCAGCGGGCGTGGCAAGTAGTTCCGACAGCGGGTCCGGTGGGGTCCACAGCGCAAGGATCGAGAGGGCTCATGGCACGCATTGGTGATGGAGGGGACCTGCTGAAGTGCTCTTTCTGCGGAAAGAGCCAGAAGCAGGTGCGCAAGCTCATCGCCGGGCCGGGTGTGTACATCTGCGACGAGTGCATCGATCTGTGCAACGAGATCATCGAGGAGGAGCTCGCTGAGACCAGCGAGGTCAAGCTCGACGAACTGCCGAAGCCGACGGCCATCCGGGAGTACCTCGACCAGTACGTGATCGGCCAGGACGTCGCCAAGAAGGCCCTGTCGGTCGCGGTCTACAACCACTACAAGCGGATCCAGGCCGGCCCCGACCGGGGGCCGGAGCCGGTGGAGCTGGCGAAGTCCAACATCCTGATGCTGGGCCCGACCGGCTGTGGCAAGACCTACCTCGCGCAGACCCTGGCGAAGATGCTGAACGTGCCGTTCGCGATCGCCGATGCAACCGCGCTGACCGAGGCCGGCTATGTCGGCGAGGATGTCGAGAACATCCTGCTCAAGCTCATCCAGGCAGCCGACTACGACGTCAAGCGGGCCGAGACCGGCATCGTCTACATCGACGAGGTCGACAAGATCGCCCGCAAGTCGGAGAACCCCTCGATCACCCGGGACGTCTCCGGTGAGGGCGTGCAGCAGGCCCTGCTGAAGATCCTGGAGGGCACCCAGGCGTCGGTCCCGCCGCAGGGTGGCCGCAAGCACCCACACCAGGAATTCATCCAGATCGACACCACCAACGTCCTGTTCATCGTGGCGGGTGCGTTCGCCGGGCTGGAGAAGATCGTCGGCGAACGCGTCGGCAAGCGGGGTCTCGGTTTCGGTGCCGAGGTTCGCAGCAAGTTCGAGATCGATGGGTCGGACGTGTTCTCCGACGTCATGCCGGAGGACCTGATCAAGTTCGGGCTGATCCCGGAGTTCATCGGCCGCCTGCCGGTGGTCGCATCGGTGACGAACCTGGACAAGGAATCACTCGTCAAGATCCTCACCGAGCCGCGAGATGCCCTGTCCAAGCAGTACCAGCGGTTGTTCGACATGGACGGCGTCGTACTGGAATTCGAGCCGGACGCCCTGGACGCCATCGCGGACGAGGCCATCCTGCGCGGCACCGGTGCCCGCGGGCTACGAGCCATCATGGAGGAAGTCCTGCTGCCCGCGATGTATGAGGTGCCGGGCCGGGACGACGTGGAGCGTGTCGTGGTCAACGCGGAAACGGTGCGCTCCAACGTGTATCCGACGATCGTGCCGCGCGCGCCGAAGCGTACGCCGCGGGAGAAGTCGGCCTGACCGCTGTCGGCAGGGCAACGGGCCGGCCGCACCGAACGACGACAACGCCGCACCCTCCGTCCGGAGGGTGCGGCGTTGTGGTCTCCGGCCGGGGTCGCTACCCGGCCCGGGAGTCGGTCAGCCGTTGCAGTTGGTCAGCCGTTGCAGTTCGTGTTGATCCACTGGTCGATGTTGTTCTGTGCCGTGGTGAATTCGCTGCTGTTGAAGACGTCCGCGGCCTCGGACAGGCTCTTGCCGCTCGCGGCAGCCGCCGCGTCCGCGAGCACCTTGATATCCGGTGCCAGTTCCGGCGGGACGTTCGCGCTGAGCTCGGACAACGACTTCTGCAGATCCCCGGCGTCGAACCCCGCACTGCCGCCGAACAGCGCCGGCAGCAGGGCCAGGCTGATGCTCGCGTAGGCGCTGGCCACTTCGAGGCAGCCGGGCGCCAGGCCGGGGATGTCCAGACCCGTCAGGTTGGTCAGCTCGCTGAGATCGCTCGGCACACTGAAGTCGGTGGGTAGCGTCAGATCCGTCGGGATCGTCAGATCGCTGGGCAGGCTCAGGTCCGTCGGCAGCGCGCTGAGCAGCGAGGTCGATTCCGTCTCGTCGGTCAGTGCCGCAGTGGTGTCGGTGGTTTGTGCCTCGGTGGTCTGGCCCTCGGTCGACGGCGCGCTGCTGGAGGTCGCGTCGGCGCCCGTTGCTGCCGCCGACGTGTTGGCCTGAGCGGAACCACTGACCGACGAGCCGCAGGCGGCGACCGCCACGATGGTGGCGGCTGCCAGGGCGAGGGCCGCGGTGAGCGTGGAACGTGATCTCATGTGCACTCCTGCAAACGCGCGGGCCGGACCGTGGAGGGGTTCGGGATGGCAGCCGTCAGGAGAACGCGCAACAGATCCTGATACCGCTTCCTGTCCGGTTTGCCGAGCTGACAGTAGACCATTCGGATGGTGGCGACCCGGTGAGATCCGGCGGCGACCCTGCGGTTCTGCCGGCGGACGTCAGGTCGCGGAACCGGCCACCCGCTGACCGCCCGCGTAGATGTTGAAGCCCTTGGCGGAGGTGAACCCGATCAGGGTCAAACCGCTGTGGGTCGCCAGATCGACGGCCAGCGACGACGGCGCGGACACCGCGACCAGCATGCCTGCCCCCGCCAGCACCGCCTTCTGCACCAACTCGAAGGAGGCGCGCGAGGAGGTCACCACGGCGCGGTCGGCGAGGGGCAGGTCGTCCGCGAGGATGGCGGCGCCGATCACCTTGTCCATCGCGTTGTGCCGGCCCACGTCCTCGCGGACCGTGTCGATGTCGCCGTCGGGCGACACGAGCGCGGCGGCGTGCACACCGCCGGTGCGACTGAACGCCTGCTGCCGATCCCGTAGCCGCTCCGGTAGCGCCGTGATGACCTCGGGCCGTAGCACGGGTCCCGCCGGCGACGGGTGGCGGACCGTCTTTTGCAGCGCCTCGATCGATGCCGTGCCGCACACCCCGCACGCGGAGCTGGTGACGAAGGCCCTGGGTGTCCGCACGCGGAGGGCGGCCTGCGGATCGGCCAGGCTGACGTCCAGCACGTTGTAGGTGTTCTGGCCCGCCTCGTCGACGCCGGCGCAATACCGGACCGCGAGCACGTCCGCACGCGCGGAGATGATGCCCTCGGCGTGCAGCAGGCCGTGCACCAGATCGATGTCGGCGCCCGGCGTCCGCATCGTGGTCGAGATGGCAGTACCGCCGATCCGGATCTCCAGCGGCTCCTCGCCGGCCACCACGTCCGGCCGGGACACGAAGGCGCCGTCGCGGTAGCGGCGGACCGCGGCCCTGACGGTGACGCGGCTCACCACGTCACCTTGCCAGTGATCACCGCCGGACCATTCTGATCTCCAGGATGCCGACCGAATCGGCCCGTTCTTCGCCGTCCGGGATGAAGTCGTGGTGTACGTAGAAGGCGCTGGCCCGGGGGTTGTCCCGGTACACCCACAGCGAGGCGGGACCGTCGCCCAAGGCGGCAGCCAGCAGGTCGTCGGCGAGACCGGTGCCCTGGTGCGCCTCCCGGACGTAGATCCCGTAGAGCTCCCGTTCGACGGGTGCGTCCTCGTCCTTGGTCGGACCGGCGATGGCGATGCCGATCACCTCGCCGTCCAGCTCGCCAAGGAAGTGGTCGGCGTTGCCCGACTCGATCTCCTTGCGCCGGCGGTTGGCCATCTGCTGTACGTCGATGTTGTCGAACCGCTCGCTGCCCCACAGCTCCGCGTACGCCTCGCGCCAGCACGCCAGGTGGCACGCCGCGAACGCGTCGGCGTCCTCCGGCAACGCTCGGCGGACGGTGGGAGTCGGGCTCATGTGACCACCTTTCGGCGACAGTGTTCAGCGAGGCCCGAGGACGCCCGGTCCTGGCCTCGTTCTCGAAGGACCGGTTCGTGTCCGATCAGGCTAGTGCACGCCGGCAGCGGCTTTTTCTGCACCGGTGGGCACTGATGGGTGTTCACGCCGGCACCGCCCGGTGTTCACCGCGCGGTTGCCCGCGGACCGCGCCGCGCCGGGTGACCGGACCGCGCCGCGCCGGGTGACACAGTGCACGGATGCGCCGGGCTGCACCGGTCCGGGTGGCACGATGACCTGGTGCCCGTCTACCGAGACTCCGCTGTGGTGCTGCGGGTGACCAAACTCGGTGAAGCGGACCGGATCGTCACCTTGCTGACCCGCCGGGAAGGCAAGGTGCGCGCCGTCGCCAAGGGTGTGCGGCGGACGAAGAGCAAGTTCGGTGGCCGGCTGGAGCCGTTCAGTCACGTCGACCTGCAGCTGTACGCGGGCCGCAACCTGGACATCGTCACGCAGGCCGTCACGCTCGACCCGTTCGGGTCCGCGCTTGCCGCGGACTACCCGCGATACACGTGTGCCACGGCGATCGTGGAGACCGCGGAGCGGCTGACATCCGAGGAGCGGGAGCCGGCGTTGCGCCTTTACCTCCTGGTGGTGTCGGCCCTTCGTGCGCTGTCGGAGACGGGCCGTGATCCGTCGTTGGTACTGGACGCGTTCCTGCTCCGGGCGATGGCGCTCGCCGGGTGGGCTCCGGCGCTCACCGAGTGCGCCCGCTGCGGCAGCCCCGGGCCGCACGCCGCGTTCCACATCGATTCGGGCGGGTTGCTCTGCCCGCAGTGCCGCGGTGCCGGGTCGGCACGCCCTGCTCCCGGGTCCATCGCCCTGATGGCGGCGCTCGCGGGTGGTGACTGGGCGGCGGCGGAGATCGCCGGCCCGGACGCCCGCCGGGAGGCATCCGGCCTGGTCGCAGCGCTGCTGCAGTGGCATCTGGAACGTGCGTTGCGCTCGCTGGGCATGGTGGACCGCGGGTCCGCGGTCGGCCCGGTCGGGTACGCGCCGGTCGCACCGTCATGACCGCACCCCGTCGTCCGGTGCCCCATCCCAGCGGTGCCCGGCCGCCCGCGCTGCCGCAGTCGGCGGTGCCGGCGCACGTCGCGCTCGTCATGGACGGGAACGGCCGGTGGGCCAAGCAGCGCGGGTTGCCCAGGACCGAGGGGCACAAACGCGGCGAGGCGGCGCTGTTCGACGTCGTGGAGGGTTGCATCGAGATCGGCGTTTCGCACCTGAGTGCGTACGCGTTCTCCACCGAGAACTGGAAGCGCTCGCCCGACGAGGTGCGCTTCCTGATGGGGTTCAACCGTGACGTGATCCGCCGCCGGCGCGACGACATGCACGCCCTCGGTGTCCGCGTCCGTTGGGCCGGACGCCGGCCGCGGTTGTGGCGCAGCGTCATCAACGAACTGCAGTACGCCGAACAACTCACCCGCAACAACCGCGTCATGACGTTGACCATGTGCGTCAATTACGGCGGACGCGCGGAACTGGCGGACGCGGCGAGGGCCATTGCACACGACGCGGCCGCCGGACGGATCAACCCGGCGAAGGTGGACGAGCGGATGCTGGCGCGGTATCTGGACGAGCCGGACATGCCGGACGTGGACCTGTTCCTGCGGCCCTCCGGTGAACAGCGCACCAGCAACTTTCTGATCTGGCAGTCGGCCTACGCCGAAATGGTGTTCCAGGACACGCTTTTCCCCGACTTCGACCGGCGCGATCTGTGGCGGGCGTGCGAGGAGTACGCCTCCCGGCAACGCCGCTTCGGCGGAGTCGTCGAGTCGCAGGTCCCGTTGCCGGCCGGCCAGGGGGGTGAGTGATGACAGTAGAGGACATCGCCGATCCGGCGAACGGCCCGCGGCGCGGCCCCGGACGGGTCGAGCACATCGAGGACGGTCCGCTGACGCCGTCGAAGCCCCGCTACCGGCCGGGCTCGCTGGAGATCTTCGGTGCAGTGCTGTTGCTGGCGATCGTGTTCCGCGGCCCACTCGGGTCTTTGGTCGGGCACCCGGTGCTGCAGAGCTGGTCGACCGTGTTCGTCGCCATCTGCGTGCAGGCCACCCCGTTCCTGGTGCTCGGCGTGGTGGTGTCCGGTGCGATCGCAGCCTTTGTTCCGGCGTCGGCGTTCAGCCGCATCCTGCCCAGCAACGCGGCATTGGCCGTACCGGTCGCCACGGTGTGCGGGGCCGCGCTGCCCGGGTGCGAGTGCGGATCGGTGCCCATCTCGAACCGGCTGATCCAGCGGGGGGTCCGGCCGTCGGCGTCACTGGCGTTCATGCTGTCGGCGCCCGCGGTGAACCCGATCGTGCTGATCGCGACCGCGGTCGCATTCACCAGCGAACCGAACATGGTCTGGGCCAGGCTGATCGCCGGCCTGTTGACCGCGGTGATCGTCGGCTGGATCTGGGAGCGGATCGGCCGGCCGGAGTGGATGCGGCCGCGGGTGCCGACGTCGGTCGTCAACGGTCAGCCCGGGTGGCGGGTCTTCCTGTCCACCGTTCTCGGCGACTTCACCCAGGCCGCCGGGTTCCTGGTGCTGGGTGCCGCCGCGGCGGCCACCTTCAAGACCATCGTGCCGGCGCACATCATGGAGTCGATCGGCTCGTCGTTGCTGCTGTCCGTGCTGCTAATGGCCGGCCTCGCCTTCATCCTGGCGCTGTGTTCGGAGGCCGACGCCTTCGTCGCCGCCGCCTTCTCGACCATCCCGGTGGTCGGCAAGCTGGTCTTCCTGACGGTCGGTCCCGCGGTGGACGTCAAGTTGTTCGCGATGCAGGCAGGTGTCTTCGGCCGCCGGTTCGCGATCCGGTTCGCACCGTTGACGTTGTTGGTCGCGGTCGTCGTGGGGACGTCCGTCGGGCTCGCGTTCTGGGGCTGGCAATGAGTCGTGCACGAAATGAGGATCCCGGCGTGGACCTGGACGGCCTGCCCGACGTGGACCGAACGCGCCACGACCACGGCAACTCGGAGCAATCGGGCGCCGAGCCCGGTCCTCGGAGTCGCGGCGGCATGAACCAGGAGACGCAGTCGATCATCGTGACGCTGCTCGGTGGCCTGCTGGTGTCGATCACCCTGTCCGGCCGTTTCACCTCGTATGTGCGGCCCGGGTTCGCGCCGCTGCTGCTGATCGGCGGCGGGATCCTGATCGTGGTCGGCGTGCTGACCCTGATCCTGACCATCCGCGCGGACATCGAGGCCGACCGGGCCCGCAAGCAGGCACTGGCCGCGGCAGCCGCATCGGGTGTGGCCGACGCACACGGCCACGACCACTCCGCGTCCAGGGCGCCGTGGCTGCTGCTGGCGCCGGTGTTGGTGCTGCTGCTCATGGCGCCGCCCGCCCTCGGTGCGGACGCGGTCGCCCGGAATGCCAGCTCCCAGGCCCTGGCCGGGGTGGCCGTTGTTTCCGGGGACCCCGGCGCCAGCAGCACCGCCACCGGCGCCAGCAGCACCAACACCGGCGCCAGCAGTACCGCCACCGGCGGCGGCGGTTACGCGTTCAACGACGGCAGCGGCTCCGCCGAGGACTCCGAGGGCTCGCGGCGGACGATGCACTTCCCGCCGCTGCAGGGCCAGAACCCGTCGCTGGGGTTGAAGGACGTCATCCTGCGGGCCCTGTACGACGCCGATTACTCGGTGCGCGACGTGCCCGTGACGGTCACCGGGTTCGTAGCACCCGCCGGCCAGGGGTACAGCGACGGGTACACGATCGCCCGGATGGTGATCAGCTGCTGCGCCGCCGACGCCAATCCCATGCAGCTGCACGTGACCGGACAGGCTCCGTACCCGGAGAACACCTGGGTGCAGGCCGTCGTCACCGTCGACGCCGATTCGGCCACGCTGGACAACGGTTATGTGCCCACCGTCGCGGTCGGCTCGATGACCCCCGTCCAGCAACCGGACGATCCGTACGAGCACTGATCTGAATCGGGCTCGACGGGCACCCGACGTTCCGTCCTCGAGCACTCCTGAGCCGCGTCGCGCGGACGACCAACCGCTGCCGACCTGATTCCCGGTGCCCCGACCGAGTTCTTCGACCTGCCGGTCGAGTCATCCTCGACGCGCAGCGGTCATCGCCAGGTCGTCATGACGGTTGCGGGTGATACCACACCGGTATCACCCGTCGGTCAGGCCAGTTCGGCGGCCAGCGCCTCGGGCAACTGCCGGTGGGTGAATTCGAAACCGGAGTCGTGCAGCTTCGTCGGGACCGCACGCTGGCCGCCGAGAACATCGCTGGCGAACTCTCCCAGGACAACACGCAGTGCAACGGCGGGCACGAACCAGGGGGCGGGACGGTGCAGTGCGCGGCCCAGCTCCTTGGTGAACTCCGCGTTGGTCACCGGGTACGGCCCGGTGAGGTTGACCGGGCCGTACACCGGTGCCGTCAGCAGATGCACCATCGCGGCGATCTCGTCGGTCACCGAGATCCAGGGGAAGTACTGGCGCCCCGAACCCAGCTTCCCGCCGAGCATCAGCCTGGTGAGCAGGGCCAGTTTCGGCAGCAGGCCGCCGTCCTTGCCGAGCACCAGGCCGGTGCGCAGGTTGACCACCCGAACCCCGCCGTCGCGGGCGGCGTCCGTGGCGCCCTCCCACTGCACACAGGTGTGCGCGAGGAACGTGTCACCCGGGGGGAAGTCCTCGGTGACGATCTCCTGCCCGCGGGGGCCGTAATAGTCGATGCCGGAGGCGTTGACCAGGACCGGGACGTGGTGTCGGGCAGCCGCCGCGGCCAGCAACCGGGTCGGGTTGACCCGAGAGGAGATGATCAGCCGTTTGTAGTCGTCGTTCCACCGGTGGTCGCCGACGCCCACGCCGCACAGGTTGACCACCGCGTCGGCGCCCTCGAAAACGGCGTTCTCAACCCGGCCCGCGTCGGGGTCCCACACACTCTGCCCCGGCCCGGCGGGCCCGGACCGGACGAGCTGGGTGACGTGATGTCCGGCGGTGGTCAGCGACTCGGTGAGCCGGCTTCCCAGAAACCCGCTCACTCCTGCAGCGACGATATGCATGTGTTGGCATCCCCATGGTGCGGCGGCGGCGCCCGCGGATGTACGGGACCGGTAGTGGCTCGCCAGCTTAATCAGCGACGGCGAAGGCCCCTGTCCAGCCCGGTTGACCCGGGCCGCAGGGGCCTTCGCCGAGACGACTGGGACGGACCTAGAGGCCGAGGTCGCCCTCGAACTCGCCGCCCTCGATCCGCCGCTTGACGGTTCCCAGGAACCGGGAGGCGTCGGCGCCGTCGATGTTGCGGTGGTCGTAGGACATCGCCAGATACATCATCGAGCGGATCGCGATGACGTCGTTGCCGTCGGCGTCCTTCACCACGGCCGGCCGCTTGACGATGGTGCCGGTACCGAGGATCGCCGATTGCGGCGGGACGAAGATCGGGGTGTCGAACAGCGCGCCCACCGACCCGGTGTTGGTGATGGTGAAGGTGCCGCCGAACAGCTCGTCCGGGCCGATCTTGTTGTCCCGGGTCCGCTTGGCCAGGTCGGCGATCTTGCGGGCGAGGCCGGCGATGTTGAGGTCGTCGGCCGACTTGATGACCGGGACGATCAGCCCGCGCGGCGTGTCGACCGCGACGCCGAGGTTGACGCTGCCGTGGTAGGTCAGTTCCTTGAGGTCTTCGGAGATCGTCGAGTTGACCACCGGGTGGACCTTGAGCGCTTCCAGCGCCGCCTTGACGAAGAACGGCAGGAATGACAGCCGGACGCCTTCGCGGGCCTCGAAGGTGCTCTTCGCCCGCGCCCGCACGGCGGCGACCCGGGTGACGTCGACCTCGATCACCGTGGTCAGCTGGGCGGCCGTGTCCAGGCCCATCTTCATGTTCCTGGCGATGGACTGCCGGATGCGCGGAACCTTCTGGGTTGTCCCGATCAGCGCGGTCACCGACGGGTCCGGCTTGCCCGCGCCGGACGGCGCCGCGGACGGCTTCGCTTGCGGCGCAGGGGTTTCGGCCGGCGCTGGGGCTGCCGCGTCCGCGGCGGCGGCCTTGGCGGCGTCGGCAGCGGCAACGACGTCCTCCCGCCGGATCCGGCCACCGACGCCCGTGCCCTTGACGGTGGACAGGTCGACACCGGCGTCCGCAGCGAGCTTGCGGATGACGGGGGTGACGTACGTTCCCTCGGGAACGGGCGCTGACGGGATGGCCTGCGCCGCCGGCTTGGCTGCCTCCGCCTTGGGTGCCTCCGCCTTGGGTGCCTCCGCCTTGGGGGCCGGCGGCTTCGGTGCTTCCGCCTTGGGTGCCGCGGGCTTCGGTTCCGGCTTGGGCTCCTCGGCCTTGGGTGCGGGCTCCGGCTCCTTTGCCGGCGCGGCGCTCGCGTCTCCGATCACGCCCAGTTGGGCGCCGACCTCGATGGTCTCGTCCTCGCCGACGGTGATCTCCAGCAGCGTGCCGGCGACGGGGGAGGGGATCTCGGTGTCGACCTTGTCGGTGGAGACCTCGAGCAGCGGCTCGTCCAGCGCGACCTCGTCACCGACGGCCTTGAGCCAGCGGGTGACGGTGCCCTCGGTCACCGACTCGCCCATCTCCGGCAGCGTCACCGAGGTGCCTGACGCACTCGATCCGCCGGTGCCCGCGGTGGGCTTCTCCGCCGGTGTGTCGACATCTTCCGACGGTGTCTCGGCCGGCGTGTCCACAGCTCCGGCGGGCGCCGCCTCGGGCTCTGGCTCCGGCGCTCCCTCGGTGTCCGGCGGCAGGTCCCCGCTGCCGCCGGTCACGGCGCCACCTTCGGTGGACGGGCCGGCGTCCGCGGAGTCGCCACCGGCGGATCCGGAACCGTCACCGATGACGGCGAGATCGGCACCGACATCGGCGGTCTCGTCCTCGCCGATGAGGATCTTCTCCAGCACTCCGCCGTAGGGCGACGGGATCTCGGTGTCGACCTTGTCCGTCGAGACCTCGAGCAACGGCTCGTCGACCTCGACCTGATCACCTTCGCTCTTGAGCCAGCGGGTGACAGTGCCCTCGGTGACGCTTTCGCCGAGGGCCGGCATCTGGACGGAGTGGGACATGCGTTGCTCTCCTACCTCTGACCGTGGGACGTGCTGGTCGTGTGCGGGTGATCTGTTCCCGACAGGGTGCGGTCCGACGCACGGACCCCAGCCCCGACCGGTTGGCGCGGAACGGGGGTGGACTGTCAGTCGTGGACGTGCAGCGGTTTGCCCGCCATGGCGAGCATCGCCTCGCCCATCGCCTCGTACTGCGACGGGTGGCCATGGACCATCGGCGCGACGTCCTCCGGGTAGGCCTCCCAGCCGACGATCAGCTGCGCCTCGCCGATCAGCTCGCCGACCCTGGCGCCGACCACGTGGATGCCGACGATGGGACCGTCCTTGGCCCGGACGACCTTGATGCCACCGGCCGTCTTGAGGATCTGCGACTTGCCGTTGCCGCCGAGATCGTAGATGTAGGTCTCGATGTCGCCGTGGACCTCCTTGGCCTTGGCCTCGGTGAGCCCGACTGAGGCGACGTTCGGGTCGCAGTAGGTGATCTTCGGGATCTTCTCGTCGGCAATGACGACCGGGTGCAGCCCTGCGATCTCCTCGGCGACGAAGATGCCCTGCTGGAAGCCGCGGTGCGCCAGCTGCAGACCGGGCACGATGTCACCCACGGCGTACACGTGCGGCAGATTGGTGTGCAGCCGCTCATCGGTGATGACGAAGCCGCGATCCATCGTGATGCCGGCCTCCTCGTACCCGCAGCCGGCGGTGAACGGGCCACGGCCGACCGCGACGAGCAGCAGGTCGGCGCTGAGCGTGGTGCCGTCCTCGAGGGTCACGGTGACGCCGGAGTCGTCCTGGGTGACCCCCTGGAACCGCACACCGGTCTTGAAGGCGATCTTGCGCTTGCGGAACGCACGCTCGAGATGCTTTGCCGCCCAGGGGTCTTCCAGCGGAACCAGGGTGGGCAGGGCTTCGACGATGGTGACCTCGGTACCGAAGGATGCCCAGGTCGAGGCGAACTCGACCCCGATGACGCCGCCGCCCAGGACGATCGCCTTCTCCGGGATCCACTCCAGGCTCAGGGCCTGCGTCGAGGTGATGACCCGGCCCTCGATGTCCAGCCCGGGCAGGGTGCGGGAGTAGGAGCCGGTGGCCAGGACGACGTCCTTGCCGATGTAGGTGTCGTCACCGACGACGACCTTGTTCGGGCCGACGAACTTCCCGGTGCCGTCGACGGTGGTGATGCCGCGGGACTTCACCAGGCCGGTCAGGCCCTTGTAGAGCCGGTTGATGATGCCGTCCTTGTACTTCAGCATGGCCGGCACGTCGACACCGTCGAACGTCGTCTTGACGCCGATGGAGAGACCCTCGCGAGCCTCGTCGGCCACCTCCGCTGCGTGCAGCAGGGTCTTCGCCGGGATGCAACCCCAGTGCAGACAGGTGCCGCCGACCTTTTCCTTCTCGATCAGCACGACTGACGAACCCAATTCCGCCGCCCGCAGGGCCGCGGCATACCCCCCGGAACCCCCGCCAAGAACCACCAGGTCGACGTTGGTATCGGTCATCGGCGAGTACTCCCTCTGGGTCAGTCACAACGGTCGGTGGAATCGTGAGTCGAACTCTTCGGTCGGCACTATCGGGTGCGACGCGGTGTCCATCTTGGCACCCCACCTGCGCGTCCGCCGTCCGGGTGTGGGTCCAGCGTCGGTGCCCTCGTCCGGCCGGTCCGGTGCGCGGATCAGGGAGAATGGACACATCGGGCCGCACCGGCGCAATCCGGACGGCCCACCGACCGGTGGTACCGACAGGAGTGGACGATGGGCATGTTCTCGTGGCGCAGGCGCGGCAAGGCGCCACGGCCCGACGGCGACAGTGGCAAGCTGACCCGCTCCGATCGCAAGGCCGTCGCCGACGAGCTGGCGCATTGGGCACGATCCCGTCGGGGAGTCGAGGTGTTCGTGGAACCGAAGACGGCCGTCACCGAGACCAGCGTGGTGCTGGTCGCGCACGACGGCGAGTTCACCCGCCGCCGCATCGGATCGCCCAAGGCGGCACAGAAGTTTGCCTACGACAATGCCCTGCCGATCTACGACGCCACCCTGGTGGGCTACCCACAGCGCATGCGTGACTTCTCCCGAAAGCAGACCATCCTGCTGCAGCGGATGGAGCAGGACTTCCTCGACGAATGACCCACCGGATCAGCCGCCGGCGAGGTCGCTCAGCGCCGCGAGCAGTGTCCGCACCGGTACCCCGGTTCCGCCGGAACTGGTGTAGTCGCGCGGTTTTCCGTCGTTGAATGCCGGTCCGGCCACGTCCAGATGCGCCCAGTCGACGCCCTCGGCCACGAACTCGGACAGGTAGTGGCCGGCAACCAGCATGCCGCCGCCGGCGTCGCCGGCGATGTTCTGGAGATCCGCCAGCGGCGAGTCCAGACCCTCCCGCAGGTGCGGCGGCAGCGGCATGGCCCAGCCGTCCTCGCCGACCTCCCGGGCGATCTCGGCGACCCGGTCTCGCAGCGACGGGGTGCCCATCACGCCCATCGTGCGCCTGCCCAGCGACACGACTTGCGCGCCGGTGAGCGTGGAGGTCTCGAGCAGGACATCGGGGTCGTCCTCGCAGGCCCGGACGATGGCGTCGGCCAGCACCAGCCGCCCCTCGGCGTCGGTGTTGAGCACGTGCACGGTCTTGCCGGTATCGGTGCCGACGCCGGCTTCGTCGACGCCGCCGTAGTGCCGCAGCACGTCACCCGGCCGGTAGGCCGACCCGGACGGCAGGTTTTCGGCGAGCGCGGCATAGGCGATGACCTTGACCGGCAAGTCGAGGCGGGCGGCCGCGACGGCGGTCGCCATCACCGCTGCCGCGCCGGACATGTCGCTGGTCATCTGGTCCATCTTGGCGGCCGGCTTGATCGAGATGCCGCCCGAGTCGAAGGTGATGCCCTTACCGACCAGCGCCACGGTCGACCGGGGGTTCGCCGGGGTGTGGGCGAGCCGAACGAGCCGCGGTGGACGGGTCGAGCCCGATCCCACGCCGAGAATGCCCCCGTAGCCGGCCTTCGCCAGGGCCTTCTCGTCGAGCACCTGCACGTCCAACCCGGCCGCTCGGCCGGCCTCCGCTGCCCGATCCGCGAAAACGGCCGGCGGCAGGTCGTTCGGCGCGGAGTTGACCAGGTCGCGGGCGAAGGCGACCGCTTCGGCGGTGATCATTGCGCGGCCGAGTTGCGCCTGCGCTGCCTGGTTCGCGGCCGCCACGCTCAACACGACCGACTCGACCGGCGCGGAGGTGGGCGCCTTGTAGCGATCGAACACGTAAGCACCCAGCAGGTGACCCTCGGCTGCGGCAGCCAGGTCCAGTCGGCCCAACGTGGACAGCACCGTGCCGCGGCCGGCGAGAGCTCGGGACGCCGCTCCGGCCGCCTGCCGCACCAGCTCCGCGGCGGCCGCGGCGTCATCGGTGTCCGGGCCTTCGCCGAGCCCGACGACCAGGATCCGGTCGGCCGCGACGAATTCCCGGCCGGGAATCGTGGTCAGCGAGCCGGACTTGCCGGTGGCGCCTGCCAGTCCGGCCGCTTCGACAGCGGCGGCCAGCTCCGGGTCGGCGGCGACGGGCCCGTCCGGGCCGGCATACGAGGCGATGACGACGGCGTCGGCCTCGATTGTGGCGGGGGCATCGGTGGTCAGTGACAGGCGGGTCATCGCGGCGTGGTTTTCCTTCAGGTCTGGTGGACGGTCGGTCAGGTCTGGTGGGTGGTTGGTCGACGATGGAGCGGCTGCGGCCTCGGTGGTGGCCGGCTCGACCGAGCAACGGTCGGGGCGCGGCCACGTCGCCGGGGCACTGGCAGGACCGACCGTAGTCCGCGAGCCGGACCGCTCCGTCGCAGGCTACGGTCGGGCCCATGTCCGACCTGGCTGCCGGCACCGCCGGCGACACCGATCCGTCCACCGGAACGCAGCTGCTGCAGTCCCCGCTGCACGAGGCCCACGTGGCGCTCGGCGCCACCATGGGAGCCTTCGGCGGCTGGGACATGCCGATCTCCTACGCAGGGGCCGGTGTGGTCGCCGAGCACACCGCCGTGCGCACAGCGGTGGGCGTCTTCGATGTCTCGCATCTGGGCAAGGCACTGGTCAGTGGGCCGGGTGCGGCCGCGTTCGTCAACGACTGCCTGACCGCCGATCTCGGCCGAATCGCGCCCGGCCAGGCGCAATACACCATGTGCTGCAACGACAGTGGCGGCGTGATCGACGACCTGATCGCCTACCTCCGCTCTGCCGACGAGGTGTTCCTCATCCCCAACGCCGCCAACACACACCTGGTGGTCGCGGCGCTCGCTGCCGCCGCACCGCCCGGTGTGACGGTCACCAACCTGCACCGGGATTTCGGTGTGCTGGCGGTGCAGGGGCCGGCTGCCCCCGATGTGCTGCAGGCCCTCGGGCTGCCGTACGAGCTGGACTACATGTCCTGGGTGGACGGCACTTTCGACGGTGGCCCCGTCCGGATCTGCCGGACCGGGTACACCGGGGAACGCGGTTACGAACTCGTACCTGCCTGGGACACCGCGCCCGCGATCTGGGATGCCCTCCTGCACGAGGCGGGTTTGCGCGGCGGCCGGCCGGCCGGCCTGGGTGCCCGGGACACCCTGCGCACAGAGATGGGGTACGCCCTGCACGGGCAGGACCTGGGCGCTGAGATCACGCCGGTGCAGGCGCGGGTCGGCTGGGCGGTGGGGTGGCGCAAGCCCCGGTTCTTCGGCCGGGAGGCGCTGTTGGCGGAAAAGGCGGCCGGCCCGCGGCGCCAATCATGGGGGCTGCTGGCGCTGGACCGGGGAGTGCTGCGCAGCCATCTCGGCGTGCTCGACAGCGCGGGGGAGCGGATCGGCGAGACCACATCCGGAACGTTCTCGCCGACCCTGGGGCAGGGCATCGGCCTGGCGCTGATCGACACCGCCGCGGAGGTGCAGGAGGGCGATGAACTGGCGGTCGACGTCCGGGGCCGCAAGCTGCGGGTGCGGGTGACCAGGCCGCCGTTCGTGCCGGCGCACGTCCGCTGACGCAGACGCACGGGCAGACCACCCGCTGTCGTCGTTGTGGCTCGTTCGAAAGGTGCCTCGACGAGCGCGTGGTGGGGAGTGGTGTGGTGATCGCAGTGGACAGGGAGCGCTTCCCGGTGGTCGCGTTGCCGCCGCGGCTGGCCGAGTACCAGCAGCTGCGGGCGCTGGCCGGGTTGGACGCCAAGACCGACGCCCAGGCGGCGGGGGCACTCCGGGGGAGCTGGGCGGTGTGTCACGTCCGGGCCCCGGGTGGTGCTGTGGTGGCGATGGGCCGGGTGATCGGCGACGGCGGCTGGCACTTCACCCTCGCCGACGTCGTCGCTCACCCCCGGTTCCGGAACGCGGGCCTGGAGGACCGGGTGCTGGAATGGCTGCTCAAGCAGATCGCGGTGCGGGCACCGGCCGACCCGTGCGTCACGGTGATCACCCATCCGCAAGGCAGAGGCCCGTACGAGCGGGCCGGGTTCGCCCTGATGGGCAGATTCGGACCGGGCATGCACATGCTCCTCGAGCAGAGTTGACCACGCCCCGCCGCCGTCGTCGCGCACGCGCCTGCTCCGCCCGCCAACCGATGGAACAGTGTGGACGGTGGAACGTTGTCAGGACGGACCGCCGGCTCACGCCGGCGGTGGCCGCGGTGGTTTCCGATGCCGTCGCCCGCCGCATGACGAGTTCGTCGAAGGTGGTGACGGACCCGACCCGGGCAGTGCTGGAGCCGGTCAGGGTGGCTGGCCGGTGGTCCAATTTCCGAGCGTGGCGATCAAGGTTTCGATGAGGGAGTCGTCGATGGGGGCATGTTCGATGGTGCTGCGGTAGTAGAGGGGACCGATCGCGATGGCCGCGGCCGACCTGCTGTCGACGCCGAGGATCAGTTCGCCCCGAGCTTGAGCTTGGTCGAGCCCGGCGGCCAGTCGGACGGCGAGGACCTGCGCAAACTGGGCACGCCAGACGTCCATGACCGATCCCACAGGGCTGTGTTGGCAAGGTGGCAACCGCGCGGACGTCTTGCAGTTCCAGCTCTCGCGCCCGGGCGGTCCGCGATCGGGAAGCCGCCACACCCACGGTCTCCCACGCCCGCGCAACTCAGGCCCACCTACGCCGCCTCAGCGACACCTACCTGGCGCCGTCGACCGACCAGTTCGAACAACATTGAGTTGGCCGCACAGTCGCCAGTCCGAGGATCAGCCGGTCGGCCACATGGCCGCGAGCTCGCCCCGGGATGCGACACCCAGCTTCCGGTACGCGCTCGACAGGTGCACCTCCACTGTCTTCGGCGTGACGTACAGCTCCTGCGCGATCGACCGGTTCGTCCTGCCGAGCGCGGCCAATTCCGCAGTACGCCGCTCGCTCGGCGTCAGCGCGTCGATCCCCGAGACCGCGCGTTGGCGGGGACGGCCGCCCGCCACGCGCAGCTCACTCGAAGCCAGGGCCGCCAAACCAGTTGCCCCGCACAAGGTTGCCAGCTCGGCCGCCCGTGCCAGGTGCGGGCGGCCGGCAACGACGTGTCCGCGGCGACGCAGGGCGCCGCCCAGGCCTATCTCAGCCCGGGCCAACTCCAGACGCGCCGGGGATGCCTCCAGCAGCGTCACCGCTTCCTCGAACACCCCGATGCACGAAGCAGACCCTGCAGCGTCGAGGGCCGAAGCGAGCACTCGCAGCGCCGCAGCGACGGTGCTGCCGGCGCCCCAGACACGCGCCGCCGTCACCCCGTCCGATCCTGCTGAAGCAGCCTCGTCGAACCGCCCCAGCCCCACGAGGGCACGTGCCCGCAACGAGGACGACGGCACCCAGGCCGGATTCACCACCCGCCGCCGCACGGATGCAAGCCGGTCAGCCGAATCAAGCGCCTGTTCCCATCGACCCTCGCCCAGCAGCAGCTCGGTTTGGGCCCGGCGGAGCAGCAGGTCGCCGTCCGAGCCGCGGGCGGCGCGATCCGCGCGGACCAGCACCTCCCTGGCTGCAACGAGATCGTCCCGTTCGACCAGCAGCCGAGCGGTGAACCCGGCCCAGTACGCCATCCCGCTTTCGTTCTGGCCACCCCGGCGGCGGGTGTCGGTGGCGTACAGACCAAGCGCATGTTCGGCATCGTCCAGTGCGCCCCACTCCAGGAAGTTCCAGCCCTGCCACAGCCGGACCCCGCTGACCGTCAGCTGCGAGCCGTTGTGGTCTCCATCGGCGAGCATCTGTTTCCACACATCCATCGCGCTGGGCTCGTCGGCCAGGACCAGGACCCCGGCGGCGACGATCGACATGAACCACGGGTCCGCACGTATCAGAATCCCGTCCTCGAGGGCCGCCAAGGCCACAGCTACACAGTCAGCACAGGTACCGCCGGTCATCGCACGATCCCAGGCCGCGCTTGCGGCCAGCATCCGCGCTCCCGGCTCCGAATCCGGACCCGGCACCGCGACCGAAGCCAAACGCGCCCCGGCATCGGTGTCCTCAGCCCCGAAACTGACGGCATAGAGCTCGACCGCAGCCAGTGCGTCGTCCAGGTCTGCGAGCTCCGGCGGAAGGGTCGCGCGCGCCTGCCGCAGCAGCGCGACGGCTTCATCCGGCGGGTTGGTGAAGATCAACATCCGGGACAGCATGCCGACGATCTGGCCGCGTTCGGCCGGGTCCGAAGCTGCCTCGTACGCCGCCCGCAGGTGCTGGACAGCCGGGATCGGTTCGTTGGCAAGCGATTCCGTCATGCCGAGCTCCTGCAGCAGGCGCGGCCGCACGTCGTCGCCCGGCGGTTCCGCGACCGCGCGGCGAAGGTAGGTGAGCGCATCGTCTGCGGCCCCCCGGCGGACCGCGATCAGCGCCGCGTCCCGCAGGCAGCTCACCACCCAGTCTCGGCCGGCCGGTTGCAGTGCCAGCGCATGGGCCGCAATCTGTTCGACGGGTCGACCCATCGCGCGGAGCACCTCCGCGGCCCGCAGGTGTCGGCGTTCGGATTCGACGGGCGTCAGCTCACGTGAGATGACGTCGCGCACCAGGGGGTGGACGAACCGCAACGGCGAGCCGGCCTGCAGGATCTCGGCCTGCAAGAGGGTCCGGGTCGCCGCCTCGATACGGTCGGCGTCCAGGCCGGTGACTTCCTCCACCAACGCGACCGACTCCCAATCGCCGATCACCGCGAGCGCCTGGGCGACGGCGATGGCGTCCGGGCCGGCGTGCGCCAACCGGCCCAACACCGTCCGCGAGACCGCCCGCGGGCCCAGGGTCGCGATCACCTCGACCGGGGCGGTGTCCGGCCGGACACCGTCAGCCCGCAGAGCACGGGCAAGCTCGTCCAGCAAGAGCGGATTACCACCGGTCGCCCGCCGGCAATCAGCGGCGAACACGTCCGCCGGAACGGCGCCCATCCGCCGGTGTAGCACCTCGGCCACCGCATCGACCGTCAACGGCCGCGGTTCCACCACCCCGGTGGCCGGGTCCTCGACGAGGTCGGCCAGCGTGGCATCGTCCAGCGGCTGGCCCGCGGTGCGGAGCCCGGCCAGCACCACCACCGGCAAACCTTCAAGCCGCCGGCTCAGGTAGGACAGGAACCGCAACGACGAGCGGTCGCACAACTGCAGGTCGTCGACCGACAACAGCAGCGGCCCATCGGCACTCGCGTTCACCACCAGCCAGTACAGGCCGTGCAGCACGGACTGCGACACATCCTCGAAGATCCCGCCGGCGGCCGCGGGGACGTCGTCGAACACCGCCCTGGCCTGCTCGGCGGCTCCTGCCCACCAGTGCGGCGCCCGCTGAACGGCGCGCTCGAACAGCTGCCGGGCCACACCGAAGG
The DNA here is from genome assembly GCA_963785455.1 of uncultured Actinomycetota bacterium. Lineage (GTDB taxonomy): Bacteria > Actinomycetota > Actinomycetes > Mycobacteriales > Nakamurellaceae > Nakamurella. The sequence continues at coordinate 170,065 of CAWAVL010000016.1, read as the reverse complement.
CGAACTCTCGCTCCAGAGCGCTCGCCCGCGCCGAGAGCACGGCGAGACCGGCTGCACGGGCGGCCCGCTGACCCTCTGCCAGCAGGCTGGACTTGCCGGTCCCGACCCGACCCGCCACCACGACCACCCGGCCGTCCCCGCCGCCGGCGTCCCGGAATGCGGCGGTGATTGTCGACAGGTCGTCGGCTCGCTCCAGCAGCGCACTGGGCGGCGCGTCACCGGTCGCCACAGAGTCACTCATCCCGCCATGATCACCCACGAGGTGACCCGACGGGACGGAGATTCGTCCGAAAAGTTCGGGTTCGTCTTGGGGTGGGACCCCAATGCATCCCCGCCCACGGACGTCCAGCATCAGGGGATGAACGTTGAGCAGGTCCATGTCTGCATCGACGTCCGCCGCGACGGCGACGCGATCACCGGCACCGTCACTCCGGGGGACGGCGCGGTCCGGACGTTCTACGGGCGGCTCGGCCTGTTCAGCGCCATCGACGACGTCATCGAGGGCATGGGGCCACGGGGCGCACACGAAGGAACGGAAGATGTTGATGCATAAGACGTCTCGCGCCATTGCGGTGGGTGCAGTGGTGCTGTGCCTGGCGGCCTGCACGGGTGACCCGAGCTCCGACAGCTCGCCCGCGGCGACCGTCTCGGCCGCCGGCGCAACGTCATCCGCGCCCACCGGCAGCAGTACATCCCCCGGTGGCGGCACACCGTCCGATGGCGGGACCCCGACGGATCCTGCGCAGGCCGGTGGCACGCTGACAGCGGTTCCCGGACTGGACCAGTCGGCACTCGATGTGATGAATCAGCCGCAATACGCGCTCGGCCAGTGGGCGATCTCGGTCCGCGACATGGACACCGGCGAGCAGATCGTCGCGCTGAATGCTGACACCCTGTTCGAGCCGGCGTCGGTGACCAAGACGTACAGCACCGGTGCGGCATGGCTGGAATTCGGTCCGGAGTCGACGGTGACCACACCGGTGAAACGCACGGGTTTCGTCGCGGGGGGTGCCCTGAACGGCGACCTGATCCTGGTCGGCAAGGGCGACATCACGATGGGCGGCCGGACCAAGGCCGACGGCACCGTCGACTTCACCAACCTCGACCACAACGACGCCAACGGCATCCCCGGTGCCACCCTCACCACCGAGGATCCGTTGACCGGCTTGAACGACCTGGCCGCCCAGGTGAAGGCCGCGGGAATCGACAGCGTGTCCGGGGACGTGATGGTGGACGACCGATTGTGGCAGCCGCACACTCTCGTCGGCGGCGCCGTTTCGCCGATCCTCATCAACCAGAACGTCATCGACTTCACCACGACGCCCGGGGCTCCCGGCGAGCCGGCGACAGCCGTGATGAGCCCGGTGGTCGCGCCGTGGCAGGTCGTCAGCAAGGTCAAGACCGTCGAGGCCGGCGGCAAGACCGCCATCACACCCACGTCCACGGACGAGAAGACGGTGGTGCTCACCGGCACCATCGCCGCGGACAGCGCACCGGTGGTCAACGTCTGGGCGTTCAAGGACCCCGCGACGTACGCCCGGACAGCGTTCATCGAGGCGCTCGGCCGGGCGGGGGTCGACGTCACGGCGGATCCGGTCGCCACCAACGCGGCCGACGCCCTGCCTGCGAAGACCGATGTCGATTCACTGACCTCCGTCGCCGAACTGGTCTCCTTGCCACTGGCGGAGGAGGTCACCTACATCAACAAGATCAGTTTCAACGTCGGCGGCGAGACGATGATCTGCCGGTTGGCGGTGGCTGCCGGCAGCGGCGACTGCGCAGAGGGACTGCTGAAGGGTGCCGAGATCTGGAAGGCAGCCGGGCTGGACACCAATGCCGTCGCTCTCGTCGACGGGTCCGGACTGACCGGCAATCTCGTCACCGCGAACAGCCAGGTTCAGCTCGAGACGATCATGTCGAAGCGCCCGGACGCTCAAGCCTGGCGGGACACGTTGCCGATCCTGGGGGTGGACGGCTCGCTCGCGCTGGTGCAGGCGGACGGACCGGCCAAGGGCAAGGTTTCCGGTAAGACCGGCACCCTGGCCGCGGGGGACGGATTCAACGGCCGTTACCGACTGCCGGTGAAGGCGCTGGGCGGCTATATCGACACCGAGGGTGGACGGCACTTCGCGTTTGCCGTCATCTCGACGAACAGCCTCTACCCGGACCTCAACGGGATCTTCGAGGCCAATGACGACGTCGGCAAGGTTGTCGCCGCGATCCAGCAGTCCTACTGATCCGACTTCCTGACATACCTACTGAGCCTCGGAGAGCAATGAAGACAAGCAGCTACCAGAGCCTGTTGGCCGTGGTCCTCGCGGCCGGGCTGGTGCTCGTGGGATGCACCAGTTCCGCCCAGACGGCGTCGCCGGCGGCGTCCTCGCCGGGCCAGTCACCTTCGACCGGACAGCCGGCAGCGCCCGAGAACAGCCCGGCGGCGACGAATCTCGACCGCGCCCTGGCCGAGCTGGTGGCCATGCCCGGCGGTCCGCCGGGGGTGATCGCGGTGGTGCAGGTCGGCGACGATCGGACCGTCCACTCGGCCGGCGTCGCGGACCTGAAAACCACGACGGCACCGGCCATCGGCGATCACATGCGGATCGCCTCGGCAGCCAAGGCGTTCAGCGGCGCGACCGCCCTGTCGCTGGTCGACAAGGGGGTTCTCTCACTGGACGACACGATCGGCAAGTGGCTCCCCGAGATGCCGAAGGCGTGGGCGAAAGTGACCCTGCGCCAGTTGCTCAGCCACACCAGCGGTTTGCCGGACTTCACCAAGACCCCGGCGTTCGGTGCGGCTGTCGGCGCCTCGCTGGAGGACCCGCTGCCGCCCGATCAACTGCTGACGTTCGTCTACGACGAACCGATGATGTTCCCGCCGGGCAGCCAGTACGCCTACGACAACTCCGACAACATCGCCGTCGGTCTGATGATCCAAGCGGCCGTCAAGAAGCCGTACGCCGAGGTCTTGAAGGAGCAGGTCCTCGACCCGCTCGGCCTCGACAACACGTCCCTGCCGGTGGGGATAGAGATGCCGGAGCCGGTGCTGCACGGCTACGACCTGGAGCCACCGAGGCCGCCGGAGGACATCACCGGTCTGGTCGCCGCCGGGTGGTCGTGGTCGTCCGGCGGAATCGTCTCCACCCCGGAGGACATGAACGACTTCATCCGCGGTTACGTCGGCGGCAAGCTGTTCGGGCCGGAAACACAGGCCCAGCAAACGGCTCTGTTCATCCCGGGCGGTGAATCCGGGCCGCCCGGGCCGGGCATCAACTCGGCGAGCCTGTCGCTGTTCCGTTACGAGACCCCGTGCGGCGTGGTGTACGGACATACCGGAAACACCCCCGGATACACCCAGTTCGCCGTCGCCAGCCCGGACGGCACGAGATCAGCGACGATGGCGATGACGCTGGCCCGCAACCTCGACGGGAAACCGCAGGAACTCCAGGTGTTGCACGCCCTCCAGCAGGCCGAGGCCGCCGCGGTCTGCATGGCGCTCGGCGACGGCTAGCGATGGCGGATGCGATCGGCAGGTCCGGACGCCAGACTGGGGCTTGTGCTGATCCGCCCTGTTGACACCGATGACGTGGCGGCCCTGGTCCCGCTGTTCGCGCAGTGGGGTCATCCGCTGTCCGCAGCGGACGTCCTGGCCGTTGTCGCCGAGTGGAGCTCGACCGCCCGCAGTGTGGTGCTCGTCGCCGACATCGACGGCGAGATCGCCGGCATGGCAGCGGTCTCGGCCGGTCCGCGCTTCGCCGCGCCGGGCCGCCAGGCACACCTCGCCGGTCTCGTTGTCGCCGCTGACCATCGCCGTCGCGGGGTGGGCACCTTGCTGCTGAAGGCCGCCGAAGGCTGCGGGTACGCGTGGAACTGCGATCGCCTCGAACTCACGTCGTCCCGATCGCGGCAGGAGGCACACGACTTCTACCGCCGCCACGGGTACGAGGAGACCTCGCACCATCACGCCCGATACGTGCGCCGGCTCGATCAAGGTTCACCGTCGCCGACGTCCGGCCACGGCGATGCAGGTCGAGATGCCAGTTGCGGACTTTCCTGACGAAATAGACTTCCACAACTGGCATCTCGACCACCGAAGGGATCACCGGCCCGTCCCGAAAGTCCGGTGCCGGCGCTCGGCGGGTCGCGTTCACCCCGGCGGTCAGCGGCGGGCGTGTCCGCGGCCGGTAGTGGACTGGGCAGCAACGTTCCGGCCGATGAGCCGCTCGAGCAGGGCTTCGTAGCGCGAGGTGACGTCGTCCCAGTCGTAGAGCGCCGGACGCCGCGCCGCCAGGCCGGCACGCTGCCGGGTAGCGGTGACATCGACCTCGGTGGCCACGACGGCATCGGCGAGGTCTGTCGCGGTGGTGAAGTACAGGCCGGCGTCGGCGAGCACCTCACGGCTGAACACGGACGTCGAAGGCGGTGGTGGCGGTTCCGGCGCCGAGAGCACGCGGCAGCGATGGGTTCGTGCCCGCCGACAGAATGCCTGTGCACCAATTACTGGAGCCGTCGTTCCTGATCATGGTGATTCACTGCGATTGGCGTAGTGGCTGGCGCGGGCTCGTGCCTGATGTCGTCGGCGCCACAGTGACCATTGTTGTAGTCGGTGCGGGTTGTGGTGCGGACGGAGCAGTAGGGCGTCGAACAGCCGCTGCAGCTCGTTCACAGTTGTCGGGATCAACCCGTCGGGCGCTTGACGTGCGGCGGTTATCTCGGCACGAGATCGGCTGAGCGTCAACAATTCGCGAGACGCTGGGCAACCTGTTGACCGTGGGCGGCGGACCCGACGAGGCGTTGCTCCCGTATTCCGCCCCTCGCTACCACAACTTCCGGGCCCGCACCTCGATCGCCCGCAGCGGCCGGCGCGCTGCCAGCCGCGTCGATCTGGTGCGCTGATCTCGGCTTCGCTGACGGCAACGCCCTTCGTGGATCGTGGGCTGGCACCCTACTTCTCACCGGGCGCGCCGATAGCCCGGGCTGGCCGGTGAAGCTGGACGGCGTGACCGTCACCGTCCGAACCGCCGTTCGGACAGTGTGCTGCTCCGGTGAGCAACCGGTTCGGCGGCCGATCTAGGGGGGCGTGGTTCTGGCGGTCGGCGACGAACCAGCAGGATGGAGCCGGATCGGAAACGGGCGAGTGGTCGAGGGTCCGCGGTGAGCCTCACGCGGTGTTGCTGGCGCGGGGAGAGGGCAGCGCTTTGGAAGGCCAGCAGCCGGGCGCGGGCCCGGCCCGCTTCACCGAGCACGTCGTGGCTACCCGGTGTTGTGGGCCGGGTGCGCGGGAATCGCGCGTGGGTCGGCACCGGACATGGTGGGTCCGGGCAGCCGAACCGCGACCACGGCGCCAGCCAGCAGTGCGACGGCCCCGAGATACAGTGCAGGACGCAAGCCCGCCACGTACCCGGCTGGCTCCGCAGTACCGCCAGCGGCGACGAAAAGGGTTGCCAGTGTGGCAATCCCGATTGCCCCGCCGGTCTCCCGGGCAGAGTTCATCACTGCCGACGCACGGTTGACCTCGGCCGGCTCCACCGCGTCGAGCAGCGCGGCGGAGATCGGGGGATAGACCAGGGCCATGCCCACGCCGCCCAGGATGCAGGGACCCACGATGCTCCAGCCGGGCATCTGCGATCCCAGTCCGACCGCGATCCAGGCCAAGGCGGCGGCCTGCAGGCCCATCCCGGCGACGACCAGGGCGCGAGCACCGATCCGGGTGGTGAACACTCCCACCAATGGTGAGAGGAACAGCGGCATCAAGGTCCACGGCAGGATCCTCACCCCCGCCTCCCATGGGCTGTCACCGAGCACGATCTGCAGGAACGGGGCCAGCAGGAAGATCGCGCCGAACATCCCGAAGTACATCGCGACGTTCGTCGCGTTGACGGTGGCAATCGTCGGTGAGCGCAGCAGCGCACGGGGCAGCAGCGGCTCCGGGGCCCTCGACTGCCAGGTCGCGAAGGCGGCCAACAGGGCGACGCCGCTCAGGAGCGGAACCAGCACCTGCGCCGTCAGCCAACCGGCGTGCTGGACGCCGACCAGCGCCACCAGCACACCGATCAGGCCACCGGTGACCAGGACGGCGCCGATCAGGTCCACGGGTGTACGGGCGGCCGTGTCCGATCCCGGCAGTACCACCGCGGCGAGGACCGTCAGGGCGATGCCGACCGGTACGTTGAGCCAGAAGATGGCTTGCCAGGATGCTGCTTGCACCAGTGCGCCACCGACCAGCGGTCCGACCGCGACACCGAGACCGCTGATCCCCGACCAGATTCCGAGCGCAAGTCCGCGCCGGTCCGCGCTGAAGGCAGCCGCCAGGAGCGTCAGGCTCAGCGGCAACACGACGGCTGCGCCGACCCCCTGGACGGCACGGGCGGTGATCAGAACGCCGATCGTGGGCGACAGTGCGGCCGCCGCCGACGCAGCCGTGAAGATCGTCAGGCCGGCCAAGAAGATCGTGCGGTGCCCGAGTCGGTCGGCCACGGCGCTGCTGAGCAGCATGAAGGCCGCAAATGACACCGTGTAGGCGTTCACCACCCATTCCAGCTGGCCCAGCGATGCGTCCAGCTTTCCCCTGATCACCGCGAGCGCCGTGGTGACCACCAGATTGTCCAGCGTCACCATGAACACGGCGGTCACCACGACCGTCAGGATCCGGGCCGGCCTCCCCGCCCCCGCCGAGATCGCCCCCGGCGGGCTCACTGCTCGCCCAACGGCCTCGTCACCCGCAGGCCGCCCCAGAGCATCGACCTGTCCCGGGCCGCCCACTCCCGTTCGGACTTGGTCTGCCCCGGTCGGAAGGTCCGCCACACGGCCACCGCGCCCGGAGCCGAAGCATGCCGGACGGCCGCCGCCAGCCGGGCGCAGTACTCCGCGTTCGCCCCGTCCAAGACGTTGGACAGCGCGAAGCCGTCGAAGGAACCCGCGGGCGAGGATTCCAAGAACTCTGCGACGTCAGTACATGTCACCTCGACCCGCGACCGTGCGGCGGCACCCGGAACCGAGCCCAACTCACCCAACAGAAGCGCCCGGAGGTACGGGTTGTCCCGGTTGACATGCCGACCGAGGCCCTCCAACAGCCGTTCGCGCATCAGGGTGTCGAAGCGGGCGCCGACACCTCTGGTGAACGCCGCGAAACCGGCTGCTTTGACCGACAACGGGCTCAGCGACACCCCCAGGACCGCACGGAAGGTCGGCGTGTCGAAATCCAGACACCACTGCCGCTGCTGCTGCGCGGGGTCCGTCAGCGCGCAGAAGCGCGCGAGATCTGGCCGCCGCCAGGCTGTGAGCGCCAGTAGTCGGCGGGCACGGCCCAGCATTCGTTCCACCGAACCCGGTTCCGCCGGTGCCCCGTCGAGACGTGCACGCACGTAATGGACCTGGGCGGCATTCAAGTCGACGGCCACCACGTCCCGGCCGGTTTCCGCCAGCTGGAAAGCGGTGTCCCCGGCGGAGGCGATGCAGAGCACCCGGCCCATCGGCAGCACCCGGCCTTCGATCGCAGCGTCCTCATACATCCTTCCGAAAACGACTGTCTGTCTGACGATCTCGGGACGGAACTGCGTCGTCGGTCCGCCGGCTCGCACCTGCGTCATGTCTCTCCCCCCTGCGATCCCTTGACGGGGATCCGCACAGCACTACTGACGGGGCGGGGGGCGAAAAGATACTTCACCACGCCCGGTCACACGGAAGAAGGGCAGCGGTCGTGCGGAAGCACGATCGACACCGCGAACGTGTATCAGCGACCCGGCTGCGCCGTCCAAGTCTGCGAGCGAAGACGAAACCCGGGGGGAAACATGTCGATCGGAGCGACCGCGCCCGGTGCGGAGTGCGCCCGTGCGCTGTGCAGCCTGCTGGGCCGGCTCTGCGTCCAATCCAAGCGGGCGTACCAGCAGCCATTCGTCTTTCCGGGCTGGCCGGAGCAGGTGGAGCGGTCCCAGTGGTTCACCAGCCCCGAACTGATCTCGGTGTACGGCACACCCGAATGGGTTCGCCTGACGCTGCAACAGCAACAACTGGTGAGCTTCTTCGAGGCGGTCAATTTCTTCAGCGCCAATGTGCACGGTGAGGCGGCGCTGATGCAGGGCATCACGTCCCGGTTGTATCGCCCGGCCCACGAAGAGGCGACCCCGTACCTGCACCACATGCTCGACGAGGAGAACAAGCACAGCATCTATTTCTCCGAATTCTGCCGGCGTTACGCGGGCAAGGTCTACTCCGATCGGATGATCAACTTGGGCACCGACCCGGACGACGCAGCCGACTTCCTGTTCCACGCGCGGGTGATGATCTTCGAGGACGTCGTGGACGGCTTCAACAAGACCATGGCCGTCGACGAACGGCTGAACCCGGTGGCGCGCTGGATCAACGAGAACCACCACAGGGAGGAGCGTCGACACCTGGCCTTCGGTCGGCATCGGGTGAAGGAGTTGTACGCCGAAGGCCTCGAGCGTTGGTCGACCGAAACCCTCTCCGACATTCAGGCATCACTGCTCGGGTACCTGCGGGCACTGTGGCTTCCGCTGTACAACCCGGAGGTCCTGGTCGACGCCGGTGTGCGCGATCCGTATGTGCTGGCCGGCCGGGCATACCGCAGCGCCCATGCCCGCGCCCAGCGAGAACGGCTCAGTCGGCGATCGGTCGGATTTCTGGTGCGTGAGGGCATGCTGATCGAGCGGCCGGAACTGTGATCGACACCGAGCACACCGCGCGGGATGCGTTGCGGAGATTCGTTCTCGAACTCAACCCGGCGCTGGATCCCGCTGAACTGCGGGACGACACCGCTCTGATCGCCTGCCGGCTGATCACATCGCGGCACGTGCTGGACTTGTTGCTACTCGTGGAGTCGCTGCGACACGCGCCGATCGACCCGCGGACCCTGGTGCCCAGCGCCTTCGCCGACATCAATTCCATCGTCACCAACCTGCTGCCTGCCTGCACCGCGAGCGAACGGGGTCCGCAATGACCATGACCGGTCTGAAGCCTGCGCAACTGCCCGACGGGGTCGCCGCTTCACCGGACGGCACTTGCGCGGTGTCCGGGCCGGCACTGGCCTGGCTGAATGCCCTGGACCGAACCATTACCGGCTCCGCGATCTGCCACGGCTGCGTCGATCATTGCTTCCCGCCGGTCGTCCCCGCCCTGGACCTGTCCAGGATCGACTACTTCTCCTCGTTCCCGCACCTGGTCACCGTTCCGGTGACCTATCCGACGGACGAGGCCGCCCTGCGCCGGGTGGCCGACGGTGCCGAGGTCGACGACGAGGGCGCGCTGCGGCTGCGCGAGCACGCCCCCGCACGGCACGCGCTCAGCCCGGCCGCCTGTTACCCGGTGTACTCGCTGCTGGGCGCCGTCGAGCTCGACTCAAGGCGACTCGTGACCACCAGAGCCACCTGCTTCCGGCGCGAGGCTGATTTCGTCCCGCTGCGCCGGCAATGGACGTTCAACATGCGCGAGATCGTCTGCGTCGGATCCGAATCCGAGGTCGACGCACTGCTGCAGTGGGGCACCGCGCTGGTCGATGAGCTCACCGGACGTCTCGGACTCGATCGGGTCTGGCAGGACGCCGGCGACCCGTTCTTCCAGCCGGCCCGGAATGGACGGGCGCTGTTGCAACTGCTCGCACCGGTCAAGCAAGAGGCCGTTGTCGACGAACTGGCCATCGCCTCGGTCAACCAGCACCATGACCACTTCGGCGCCGCTTTCGGGATCAGCCGCGGCGGCGAGACCGCCAGGTCGGGTTGCGTGGCGTTCGGGTTGGAACGCTGGCTGGGCGTCGTCGCCGGTGTCTGGGGCACGGACCCCGGCAGCTGGCCCGACCCGGCCGGTCCCGAGGCCGGCCATGGCTGAACATGCGCTGTTGATCACCGGCGGCGACGGCTATCTCGGCCGGCTGCTGGTTCGTCACCTGTTGGCCACCACCGACCGGCCACTGATCCTGTGGACCCGGGCCGACACGGGCCGCGCCGCGGTCGACCGGTGCATCGCCGCGTTCGGTCCTCGCGTCGTCGCGAGCCGCCAGATCCAATGCACGGGAGGCGATCTCACCCGACCCGACGCCTTCGACAGGGTTGACGCCCGCCGGGTCGGGGGTATCGTTCACCTGGCCGCCGTGACAACGTTCACTGCCGACGCCGACACCGCCACCAGGGTCAACGTCGACGGCACCCGTCGGCTGCTGGACCTGGCGGCACGGTGCCCCGATCTCGACGGGGTCTGCCTGGCCGGCACCCTGTACGCCTCGGGACTGCGCGGCGGCGCGGTCCGGGAGGAGGCGATCGCGGAGCGGCCGGCCTTCGCGAACGAGTACGAACGCTCGAAATGGGAGGCCGAGGCAGCTGCGTCGGGACGCCGCGGGTTTCGGCTCAGTGTAGTTCGGACGGCCACCGTTCTGGCCGACGACGAGTCCGGCCGCGCCGGGCAACAGAACTCGGTGCACCACACCCTGCAGCTGCTGCGACATGGTCTGCTGTCGCTGATGCCCGGGCGCCCCGAGACGCCGGTGTACGTCACCACTGGTGAGCGTGCCGTGCAGGCGATCACAGCGGCGGTCGACCGTGGATCCGGCGTCTACCACGAGGCCGGCCGAGCCGAGAATTCCCTGACACTGGGGCAGGCACTGGACATCGCGTTCGAAGTCTTCAGCCGGGACGCGGGGTTCATCCGTCGCCGGATCCGTCGGCCGATGTTCACCGACCAGCAGACCTTCGACATGCTCGCCGGCGCCACCCGCTCGCTGGGCGGCGGGGTGCTCGGGCAGGCGGTGGGCAGCGTCCGGCCGTTCGCGGCTCAGCTGTACGTCACCAAGGAGGTGGACAACAGCCGGCTGCGCGGCCTGCTACCCGATTGGACACCGTTGGATGCAGCTGCACTGTTCGCCGCGACCTGTGCGGAACTGATCGAACCGGGATGGGTCCGTCATGGCCGTACTGCCTGAACCGCACCTGGCGACCGGTTGGTCAACAGGTGACCTCCAGCAGCGCCTTCAGTGCCTGGTCGGCGCCGCGGTCGCGTTGGAAGTGGTGACGGCAGGCGCAGCTGCGCCAGGTTGCAGGGAGCCGTCGTCGTTCATTCGGCAGCGGCAGTATCGGGACGGCCGGATGGCGCTCGGCAGGGTGCTCGAACGCCTCCGACTTGGCGACGATCCGCTCAGAATCAGAATGCCGCACCCGCGGTTGTCGCTGACCCACAGCGGCGACATCGCCGTCGCAGTCGGCCTGCGCTGCCAGCAGCAGGCGTGGGGTATCGGGGTTGATGTCGAGGAACGCCGACCGATCGACGTTCGGTCCGCGCGCTTCTTCCTTGACGACGACGAGCTGCAGCGTTGGCCGGCCCGGGCGGGAAGCGGGGCCGATCCGGCTGCGCAGTTCACCCTGCAGCGGTTGTGGACGATCAAGGAGGCTGCCTTCAAGGCGCACCTGGACAACGTCGGGCGGAAGTTGCGGGACTACCACATCGAGTCCTACCGAGGGCTTTCCCACTGCGGCGACCCGTGGGTCGGCCGCGTCTGCTGCGGGAGAGCCGTCATCGGTTTTCGCTCGGTCGTCGACGACGACTTCATCCTCACCATTGCCGTTCGTGAAAGGACCACCTCATGACACCCAACGACGAGAATGCCCAAGATCACGCCGACACCGGAGACAGCTGCATCGAGCCGTTCGACGGATGCACCGCATTGGACGACCCGAACGTGGTGCTGCCCGCACCGGAAGCCGGGCGCCCGGATCTTGCGCCGAGACTCAGCACGATGGGCGACACCCAGCGCTGGCTGCTCAGCTTCTACCGGACGTCAGAGATCAGCGGGGCCCTGTTCTTCGGGCGGTTGGCCCGCGCGCAGAAGCCCGGCCCGATCCAACAGGACCTCACCCGGCACTTCGCCGACGAGGCACAGCACGCCAGGTACTGGACCGACTGCCTCGCGGAACTGGCTGCGACACCGCTGAAACTCGGTGTGGCTTACCAGGACCAGTACCTGGCCGCGGCGGGGTTGCCGGCCAACCTGATGGAGGTGCTGGCGATCACCTCGGTCTTCGAGCGACGGGTGATCAACCAGTACGCCCGGCACCTGTCCGTGCCGGAGTTGGAGCCGGCCGTCACCCGCACGCTGATGAAGATCATGGAGGACGAGCGCTGGCACATCTCCTGGGTGCGGGAAGCGCTCAAGGAGATGAGCAAGGAGTACGGCGCCGACCATGTGAAGGCGACCGTACGCCGCTACGAGCGGGCCGACCGCGACGTCTATGCCGCGACGATCAGCGAACACTCCGAACGGGTCTCGTTCATCCTGGACCGGACTGGTGCCGCATGAGTGCCCCGGTTGCGGAGGTGCTCGAACGGATCGCTGAGGTGCTTCGCCGGCCGGGCACCATCGGCCTGGACGCGGATCTGGCTACAGTGGCCGCCGACTCCTTCGTGCTGGTCGAGATGGTCATCGAACTGCAGGACGAGTTCGGGGTGCGGTTCGACCACGAGGACATGGCAAACCTGCGCACGGTGGGCGATGTCGTCGAGCTGGTCCGGAGGCGATGGGTGCCGTGACGGCCTTCGTCGACGACATCACCGTCTGTCTGGGCGATGTCCGCCGGGATGTCGCCGTTGCACATGCCGTCGGGGACACCCTTTCGACCACCGAGCAGCTGACCGAGGCGGGCTTCGGCACCCAATACGTCTGCTCCGACGGGGTCAGCTCCTACGAACTGGCTCGGCGCGCGGTGGCGCCGATCGCAGCCGTGCACCCGCGGATCGGCGCCATCGTCTACGCGACGACGCTGCCGGGAAACGCCGCCATCGGTGGGGCGGAGGATTTCGCGCGGACCCGGGACGTCAAACACCTGATGCGTTACCCGGCCGGCCGGTTGCAGGCAGAGTTCGATTACCACGAGGCCTTTGTCATCGGTGTCGGGCAGCAGGCCTGCACGGGGCTGCTCGGTGCGCTGCGGATTGCCCGCGGGTTGCTGACTGCCGAGCCGGAGCTGGCGAAGGTGCTCTGCCTGACTGCAGACCGGTTCCCGATCGGGGCGGGCTACGAGCAGGCCTACAACCTGGTCTCCGACGGGGCTGTCGCCTGCATCGTCAGCTCGGAACCTGCGGCGTTCGAGCTGCTCGGGGTGCATCACGTCACCAACGGCGTGCTGGAGTTCGCCAGCGACGACGAGACGGTCGCGACGTATTTCAGCTACACCTGCCAGAGCATTGCCGCCGTCTGCGCGAATGCCGGCGTCGCCGTCAACGATCTGGCCTGGGTGGTCCCGCAGAACACCAGGGCCCAGGTGGCGCCGATCCTGGCCCGCCTGCTCGGGCTGCCGGGTGAGCGGATGTACTGCCCCACCGTTCGTGACGTTGGGCATCTGATCGCGGGTGACGGCATGCTCAACCTCGCCGATCTGCAGCACTCCGGCCGGTTGCGCTCGGGGGACCTGATCGCGCTGCCGGTTGCCGGTTACGGGCTGAATTGGCAGTGCGCGTTGCTCCGGGTCACCGATGCCAGCCGACCGTCGGTGCAAACACCCGAGGTCGAAACGACATACTGATGCGGCCCGGCACGGCCGAACCCGACTGCCGCGGTGGAAACCGCGAGATCGACGTTCCTACGGCGGGCCGGCGCTGGGTGGAGAACCTGAGCCGGTCGTGAGAGCCGTCGAGCCAGCGCAGCAGCCGGATCCTGGCGATCCCGGCGATCAAGAACCATCGCTGGCGTGGTGCCGGCCCGCCGGCACCAACGGCTGCTCCTCCTGCCCCGTCTGCTGGTGATGGTCGGCCGGCACGAATGCGGTGACAGGCTCGTGGGTGATGACCGGTGCAGCCCCGGCCGACACCGGGACAGGTCCGAATGCCCGGGCCGGCAGCGCAGACCTCACCCCAGATGCCACTCCAAGAGCCACCGCCGACAGCCGCTTCACTGGGGGCCGTCGGGCACCCGGCAGCACATCGTCCACCCATCGCGGCAACCAGAAGTTCCGGTCCCCGAGCAGCACGAGCACCGCCGGCACCAGGACCAATCGGACCACCGTCGCGTCCAGGAGCACGGCGATGGCCAGACCCAGCCCAATCGCCTGGATCGGAGTGAGACTGGTGAAGGCGAAGGCACCGAACACTGTCACCATGATCGCGGCGGCAGTGGTGATGATCCCCGCCGTCGAGTGCACAGCCGTCCGCGTCGCGTCCCTGCAACTCGCCCCGTTCAGGAATTCCGTCCGCACCTCGGACAGCAGGAACACTTCGTAGTCCATCGACAGCCCGAACAGAATGCAGAACAGGAACAGTGGCAGGAACACCTCGACAAAGCCAGGTGCCTGCACGGAGAGCAGTGCAGCGCCGTTGCCGTCCTGAAATACCAGCACGAGCACTCCGTACACCGCCAGTACCGAGAGCAGCGTGGTCAGCACCGCCTTCAGGGCGATGAAGATGCTACGGAAGGCGAAGAGCAGCAACAGGAACGACAACAGCAGCACGGTGCCGACGACCAGCGCGACACTGCCACCGACCTCGTCGTTGAGGTCGAGGCCCTGTCCCGGCTCACCTCCGACGAGCACCACGACGCCAGGCCCGGCGACCGACGGCAACTGCGCGCGGAGATGCTCGACGAGTCGCAGGGTGTTCGGTGACTGCGGTCCGTCCTGGCTGACCACCGACATCAACGACGAGCCGCCGCCCGTCCGGACCGGCGAGACGACCACCACCTCAGGAAAGGCGGCGATCGCCGCGGCAATCCGGTCGATCGCTTCCGGCGCCGGCGGCACACCCGGCTGTTCGGACTGCACGATGACTTGCAGCGGACTGGGCACGCCGGCGCCGAAGCCATCGGCCAGGTCCTCGGCAGCCACCCGCGGTGGAGAGGCGGCCGGCAGCATCGACGGCCCCGAGCTGCCCAACTCGATCCGTAGCGCCGGCACCGCAAGGATCATCAGCAATCCCAGCGCGCAGGCCGCTGACAGCCACGGCCTTCGCACCGACACATCCGCGACCCGGGCGATGCCGGTGCCGGAACCCTTGCGCCGAAACGGCAGTCGTCCCCACTCCACCTTGTGCCCGAGAATGCCGAGCATGGCGGGTAACAGCGTCAGCGCCGCCGACGCCGCGATTGCCACCGCAATCATCGCCCCGAGCCCCATCGATCGGTAGGCGGGGACGTCGACCAACAGCGTTCCGGACAGCGCCAGGACCACCGTCACCGCGGATACCATGATTGCCCGTCCGGACTCCTGCACAGCGGTCGCGACGGCATCCGATCGGCCGTCCCCGCGGCGGAGCGCATTTCGGAACGGTCGCAACAGGAACAGGCAATAGTCGATGCCGACGCCAAGCCCGATCATTGTCGCGATGTTCTGGGTGAACAGGTTCACGGTGGTCGTGGCGGCGAGCAGCGAGACCAACGCCAGCGACACTCCGAGCGCGGTCGCAGCGAGAACCAGGGGCACCACGGCCACCATCAGGCCGCCCAGTGCGATCACCAGGATCAGCACACTCAGCGGCAGCACGATCATTTCAGCGGTGGCGAGATCTTCCGACCCCGTCTGCTGAAAAGCGGCGTAGAACGGCGCATCACCGCCCAGGTTCCCGGATACCGGTCCACCGGCGAGTGCGGAGTCGACCGATTCCTCGAGCACCGGCGCATGGGCATACGCCTGATCCTGGGGCTCGCTGATCCCGACCGTGATCAACATGGTTTCGCCGCCCGCCGACACGGCACCGGGGGTGGAGTAGGGATCCGACACGGCGGCCACCCCCGGCCCAGATGAGAGCGTGGCGCGGGCGGCGGCGACCGCGGCACGAAACTCCGGTGAGTCCGCGGTCACCGAATCAGATCGCAGCACCAGGACATTGGTCCGCTCGAATTCGCCGGTCAGGGCCGTTCGCATGAGCTGGGCGACCTGCTCGGAATCCGATCCAGGCACCTCGAAGCCGCCGGCTGTCAGGTTGTGCGAAATCTGCGTCAGGCACGGCAATCCGGCGAGCACCGCTGCCAGCCAGCCGAGCAGCACCCACCGGCGGAATCGGTACATACCGCAGCCCCACCGCCGGGTCAGCGGAATCACCGCGACGGAGTGACGGCCATAGGTCATGACGATCCCCTCGGTGAAAGAGATGGTGGCTGCAAAGAGGCTTCCCTGATGGGATACCACCGCACCCGTGCCGATACGTTCCGGTGAACATTCGATCCAGTTGGCTTACTTGGGGCAATCGGTGTATCAATCGCCGCCGGCCGGCCGTCCAGTTCACAGTCGGACGAGCGAGAACCGTCCGTCATGGGAATCGGGCCAGGGGGACAATTCATGACCGACAGCGAGATGAATTCCGGTAACGACACGCGGGGGAAATACGCCGTGATCGGCGCCGGTCCATCCGGCCTGGCTGCGGCGAAGAATCTTCGCCGGCAGGATATCGACTGCGAGGTTCTGGAGAGCCACTCTGCGCTGGGTGGTATCTGGAACCGGTCGAACCCGCGGAGCTCGGTCTACTCGACGACACACACCATCACGTCGAAGAACGTGACCGCCTATCTCGACTTCCCGCTGGCGGATGAACTGCCGCATTATCCCAGACACGACCAGATCCATTCGTACCTGGAATCATTCGCCACCGCCCACGAATTGACCGACATCATCCGATTCGACCAAGACGTGATCGGCCTCTCCCCAGACGACGAGGGCGGATGGCGTATCGAGACCTCCGACGGCGCCGTGCGGCACTACCGCGGGGTGGTCATCGCAAACGGGCACAACTGGTCTCCCCGCTACCCTGACTATCCTGGCGACTTCGCCGGCGATGTGATGCACGCCAGGGACTATGACAATCCGTCGGTCTTCGACGGCAAGCGGGTACTGGTGGTCGGCGCCGGGAACTCCGGCTGCGACATTGCGGTGGACGCGGCTCGACACGCCGAGTCGGTACTGATCAGCATGCGGCGCGGTTACTACTTCGTGCCGAAGTTCGTCTTCGGCCGACCGGTCGACCAGGTCGGGCAGAGCACGCAGTCGACTCGGCTGCCGATCTCGCTGGTCCGGCTCGGTTACCGGGCGCTGTTGCGCATCGCCTTCGGTTCACCCACCGACTACGGGTTGCCCGCCCCGGATCACCGGTTGCTGGAGACGCCGCCGATCGTGAACTCGCTGTTGCCCTACTACGTTGCGCACGGTCGGGTCGCGCCGCGGCCGGACATCGCACAGCTGGACGGCGACAAGGTGGAGTTCGTCGACGGCCGGATCGATGCAGTGGACGTCATCGTCTACGCCACCGGATACCGGTTCGAGGTGCCGTTCGTCGACACGAAGCATCTGGGTTGGCGGGACGACGGGCCCGATCTGTTCATGATGGCGATGAGCCGACAACACGACAATCTGTTCGTCGCCGGGCTGACAGACGGGACCGGCGGCCACTTTCCCACTGTCGACCTGCAAACCCAGGTCATCGCTAAATTTGTCGCCGGACTCGACAACGGCACCGAGGCAGCGCAAAGGCTGGCTCAGCGCAAGACGATCGATCGGCCGGACAGCGCCGGGGGGATCCGGTTCATCGACTCCCCACGCAGCCTGACGCAGTTCGAGCTCAACACATACGTCCGCCAGCTCGGCCGACTGCTGGCCGAGCTCGACAGAGAGCCCGTCTCCGATCTGCGGGGCGACCGGCTCGCCGTCTCGAATGGCGCCTCACGACTTCGTCGGAGAAGACCGGGTGCTTTGTCCCCGCAGCATGTCTCGCCGAGCAAGGGGCCATCATGAAGGGAACAACCGACGGTGCCGCGCTCAACCAGGACCCGATCCAAGCTCCATTGGCGGCCGGGCCGGAATCACCGGACGACCTGTTCGCCGTGGCACTGACGCAGGTGCTGCACGAGGTGCCCTACAGCAGCGCCTCGCAGTTCTACGAGTACTTCGGCGACGCCCCGGCCGACCCTCGGTACGGAAAGTCCTGTGCCTGGCAGTCGTTCGCGGTCGGTGCCCGACTCGTCACGCTGGGCGGTCCGGTGGTGCGCTACCACGTCGACGGCCGGCACGTGGCCGCAGTCGCGCATTCCGCCGACGGCCTCGTCGTGCTCGATCCCTATCTGTTGCATCTTGAGCCGCTCCGATTGTCGCTGGACGACCGGCGCCCCGACGGATCCGTCGTTGCAACGTCACCGGCCCTGCCGGTTCGGGTCGACTCCAGCGGCACACCCCGGCCCGGGCAGGTCCGGGCGACCTGGATCCCTCACCGGGATCGCCTCAAGCTCGAGTACCGGCGGTTCAGCCCCGCCCGCGGTCATCACACGGTCAGTCGCTTCTTCACGCTGCCGACCAACAGCGAACTGCGCCTGGTGCCGCCGCCGGCCGAAGTGATCCGGCCGTTGCTGGTGCACCCCGAGCAGAACAACATCTCCGTCCGAGTCGTCGACCCGGCCGACCACCACGTCCGCGAGATCATCTACCCGCTGGGTGATCCCGACGCAGGCTCGCATCCGGTCAGCGCGTCCCGGCTGTGTGCCAGGGACAACCAGGGTGCGCTCGTGCGGCACGGTCGTCCGGCGTTCGCTGTGACGGTGGGTGCCATCGCCCGGACGCTCGGCGCTTCGCCCGCGGACGTCCTGGACTTCGTGCTCGGGGGTGCGGAAATCCATCGGAGGGTGGCGCCTGCCGACCTCCAGCTGTCCGACTACAACTTGGTGGACGAATGAGCACCGCAATCGTCGATGCGCTGTCCGGCGGCAGATCTTTTTTCCTGGCCGGTGTGATGCAGGGTTCCCGCCCAGGGAAGCACCTGGCCGACCAGAGCTATCGCCGTCGAATCGGTGAGCTGATCAGCGCGTTGCACCCGCACGCCGAGATCCGCGACCCGGGCGTGCTGATGGCTGCCTGGCTCGGGGCGAGGGAGGCCGAACTCCGCGCGGCCCACGGCAGACTCGCCACCGTCGACGTGGTCGACTGCACCGCTCTGGACCCCGCGGTCGGCGACCTCACCGAGGTGTTCATCCGGCTTGTGGGTCTGGCCGCGGCCAGCGACATCTGCGTGGCGTGGCTACCGGACCAGGAGGCCAGCATGGGCACGGCCGTCGAGATGTGGGCGGCCCATCAGGCCGGCCGCACCGTGGTCACCATCTCGCCGATGCGGCAGAACCTGGCGGTGCTGTCGTGCAGCTCGATCATCGTGCCCGACATCGAGCAGTTCGCGGCCCTGCTGCGGCTCGGCCTGAACAGCGGCGTGGGTCGTGAATAGCCAGGGCGACCGGCCCCGGGAGGCGTGCGGCGTCATCGGTGTGCTTCGGACCGTGGCCGAGGCCGCGGCCCCCGCCCGGGCGGGATTGTTGGCGCTGCAGCACCGCGGTGAGGAGTCCGCGGGTGTGTGTGTCGTCCACGATGGCCGGCCGAGTTCCATCCTGGGGGCCGGGCTGGTGATCGACGTGCTGCCCACCGCACTGGTCAACCGACTGCCCGGACGGCTCGCCATCGGCCACGTCAGGTACTCGACGGCCGGCGGGCGAGCCGGCGACAAGGCCCAGCCCATCGAGCGGCGGGCCTGCGACCAGTGGTTCGCGTTGGCCCACAACGGCAACCTGATCGGCTGCGACGAACTCACCCGCAGCGCCGGGTTGCCGATCGACCCTGACCGCACGGACAGCGAGCTGGTCGCGGAGCTCCTCTCCCAGGCGTTGCTCGCACCGGAACCGGCGACGCCGATGAGCTCCGGTGACCTACCGCTGCTCGCCGCACTGAACGCCGTGCTGCCACGGCTGACCGGTTCCTTCTCGCTGGTGCTCTGCGACGGCCATCGGCTGTACGGGGTGCGAGACCGCAAGGGAATGCGGCCGCTGTGCCTGGGCACCCTCGACGACGGCTGGGTGCTGGCCTCCGAGACCCAGGCGCTGACGGCGATGGGCGCGAGATTCGTCCGAGAGTTGGCAGCGGGCGAAGTCGTCATCATCGATCGATCCGGCGTCCGAAGCGAACAGCCCTTTCCGGCCGACGAGGTCGAGCACCGGCTGTGCCTTTTCGAGTTCGTGTACTTCAGCAGTCCGGAGGGGCGCCTGTACGGCCGGCGGATCGACGAGGCCCGTCGCCGGGCGGGCGTGGCGCTTGCGGAGTTCGCGCCGCTGCCGACCGATTCGGGTGAGCGTCCGAGACCGGCACTGGTCGTCGCGGTGCCGTCCTCGGCGGAGTACGCGGCCCGCGGGTACGCCGCCCGCAGTGGGCTGGACCTGGGGCAGGCACTGCTGCGCAGTAGCCGGGTCGGCCGGTCCTTCCTCGCTGCCGAGCAGTCCGCCCGCCAGCAGAAGGTGGTCGACAAGCTCGCGGCGGTGCCGGAGCTGGTGGCCGGCCGTCGGATCGTGCTGGTCGACGACTCCCTGGTTCGCGGCACCACCGCCCGCGCTGCTGTGCGGATGCTCAGGGATGCGGGTGCCGTCGAGGTGCACCTGCGCATCGCATCACCCCCGTGGCGGTGGCCCTGCCACTTCGGGATCGACGTCGGTGACGTCGGCCAGCTGGCGGCCGGGATCAGCCCGATGTCGCAGCTACAGGCTGAGCTCGGCTGCGACTCGCTCGCCTACCTGCCGCTGGACCGGGTGATCGACGCCGTCGGTGTGCAGGCTGGTCAATTCTGCACCGGGTGCATGACGGGGCGGTACCCGGTCCCGGTCCCCGACACTCCGGCCCGACGGACCGTCGATCTCTTCCTTTCCGTTCCGGGTGACAGCAGTTGCCGGAACGCCAGTGTGCCCACCCGAGGAGTTTTCGCATGACGACGTCAACAGCCGGCCGGCCCGGGGTCGACTGCCAGGTTGCGACCGAACCCGGCACCGCGATCCGCTCCCTCCCCGGGCACGTTGCCGATCTCGCCCGGCGGGAGCCCAACCGGGTCTTGCTCACCGCCTACGACAGAACCGGTGAGGTGGCGCAGACGCTCACCACCGCGCAGCTGGATGCCGGGTGCCGCGTGCTGGCCGGCGCCCTGTTGAAGGTCGCCTCACCCGGTGACCGGGTATTGGTGCCCGCAATGCCCGGCCTGCGATTTCACCTGTCGTTCCTGGCGTGCCTGTATGCCGAGTGCGTGGCCGTACCGGTGCCGGCGATCAGAGGTGCCGGGGTGCACCGCAACAAGCCTGGCGCCACACGCAGGCTTGGCCGCTTGCTCGGTGTCTGCTCCGACTGCGGGCCGGTTGCCGCCTTCGCGCCGACCGAACAGCTGGCGGCCATCTCCACTTTGGCCGCGGGCGTTCCCGAGCTGGCGTCGGTGTCTTTCCTCGGCGCGGACGCAGAACTTGACACCCCGGTCGGTGCAGCCGGCGCGCAGGCGCTGCCGGAACCGGCCGAGTTCGTGCCCGCCGGCCGCCTGGCTTTCCTGCAGTACACGTCAGGGTCCACCTCGGCTCCGCGGGGCGTGATGATCAGCCACGGCGCGCTGATGGCGAACCAGCAGCTGATCCATGAACAGC
The DNA here is from genome assembly GCA_963785455.1 of uncultured Actinomycetota bacterium. GTDB lineage: Bacteria > Actinomycetota > Actinomycetes > Mycobacteriales > Nakamurellaceae > Nakamurella. Next base: position 148,671 of record CAWAVL010000016.1, on the reverse strand, counting down.
TCGATATCCGCAGCACCACAACAGTTGTCAGCTGGCTGCCGTTGTACCACGACATGGGTTTGTGCGCAGGCCTGCTGCAGCCCGTCTTCGCCGGGGCCTCGGTGCGGTTGATGGAGCCGGAGACGTTCCTGCTCCGACCCGAGCGCTGGCTGACGGCGCTCTCCGGCTTGCCCGACGCCGTCACGGCGGCGCCCGATTTCGCCTATGCCCTGGCGGTGAGTCGGATCCCGCAGCAGGTCCGGGAGCGGCTCGACCTGAGCGGCTGGCGGGTGGCGCTGTGCGGCGCGGAACCGGTGCGGGCTAGCACGATGGGCGCCTTCGCCGATGCGTTCGCTGTCTCCGGCTTCAACCCGGTGGCGTTGACGCCCGCCTACGGACTTGCCGAGTCGACCCTGTACGTCAGCGGCGCCGCCTCCTCGACGCCGCCGACAGTCCGTCGCTACGACCGTGCGGCGCTCGGTCGCGGATCCGCGCGGGCCTGCGACCGGCCGGACGCCGTCGACCTGGTCGCGGTGGGTGTGCCGGCGGAGCAGGTTGCGGTGGTGATCGTCGATTCGGCGAACGGACAGGCACTCCCGCCCGGTGGGGTCGGCGAGGTGTGGGTGTCCTCGGCCAGCAATGGCAGCGGCTACTGGGGTCGGCCCGAGGAAGCCGCAACCACCTTTCGAGCCACCCTGCGGGACGACCCGCGCCGGCGCTGGCTGCGAACCGGGGACCTCGGATTCTTGGACAACGGCGAACTCTTCGTCGCTGGGCGGCTCAAGGAGCTGATCATCATCCGGGGTGTCAACTACTTCCCGCACGATTTCGAACGGCTGGCCCAGGCGGCACACCCACTGCTCCGAAGTGGGCTGGCGGCCGCGTTCACCGACCCGGCCCAACCCGACCGAGTGCTGGTCGTCATCGAGAGTGACCGGTGCGCCGGGCCCGACGAACTCTCCCGGGCCGCGGCCGCCGCGCTGTACGGCATCACCGACCAACTACCGGTACAAACGGAGGTCATCATGATCGGCGCCATCCAGATTCCACGCACCACGAGCGGCAAGGTACGACGCGGCGACTGCGCCCGCCGGTTCGTCGCCGGTGAACTGACGGTCCTCGCGACATCGTCGGGTCATGCCCAGTAACGCGGTGCGGCGCGCCCGCCTCGACGAGGTCAGCAGGTGGCTGCGGCTGCGGCTCGCCGAGAGCGCACAGCTCCCGCCGGAGTCGGTGCGGCCGGACGTCCCGATGTCGACCTACGGGGTGGATTCCTTGCTCGCTGTCATGATGTTGACCGAGATCGAGGACGGGCTGGGCGTGCTCGTCGATCCCGACGACATCCCGCCGGCGATCACCGTGCACGACCTGGCCCAACTGGTGCTGCTGGCCGAGTCAGACGATTCTCAGGAGGAAAGCGATGTCGCTTGAGCGATTCGGGTTCATCGTCACCGGTGCCGGCTTGGATCCAGCCAACGCACGTGCCGAGATCAATTCCGAACACTTCACCGGGATCATGGTCGGCGTCGAGAAACCCGACCAGGCAATCGCGGTGGCGCAGCAGATGGTTGCCGACGGCATTCAGCTGATCGAACTCTGCGGCGGCTTCGGCCCGATCTGGACCGCCAGGGTGATCGAGGCGATCGGCGGCGCCACCCCGGTTGGGTCGGTCGCCTACGGACCCGAATCGATCAGCGGTATGTACCGGCTCTTCCCCGACTGACACCCTGTCGCACACCTCTGACGATCGCCGAGGCGAAGTCGGCCGGTCCGCCGACGATGATCCGACCACTTGCCCGGCCAGCCAGGCGGCGTGGGTCACTCGGGTGATGCCGGCCCCGGCGCCGAAGAAGCCCACCGCACAGGTCAGCCGGCGCGACCAGGAATGGCGGTGAAGCCGAGCAGGGATCGGTCGCTATTCACCGTAGCTGGGTCTTCCGGTAGCTCAGCCCCTATTTGTCAGGTAATCGTCAGATTTGGTTGGTTCGGGCGGGGGCATTATTACCGACTGTGGCGGCACGAGTGAAGGCCAGGCCGGGCCGTCGCGGAGTCTTTCGGGTCCCTGGCGGCCCTGTGAGCCAGCATGTGGCCCCTCCGGGGGCGCTGACGCGAACCACTGGAGTGTGCTGCCGCGTCCTCATCTCGGTGCATGACCACACTCAGGGCCGGCGAGGGGGCCTGTACAGGTGGTTGGCGCAGCCGATGGTGTCGTCGAGTGTGGTCGATCGACCGCCGGATGCCGATCGCTGGCCGCCAAGGGTTGCGCGTCCACGCGATCCTCGGTCGCCCCGCATCACTGGGCGGTCCGACTGCTGGTTTCACATTCCTGTTCGGCGCCATCCCGTCACCGTTTGGAGTCCGCATGACCGAGCCGATCAGCATCGACCAGCTTCCGGGGCCGAAGGGTCTCCCGGTGCTGGGCAACCTGTTCGATATCGACACGCACAGTCCGATCGACGGGTTCCTCGCGATGGCCAAGGAGTACGGGCCGATCTACAAGTTGACGTTGCCGGCCGGTACCAGGGTGATGGTGACCGGTGCGGATCTGGTCGACCAGATGTGCGACGACACCACGTTCGACAAGAAGATCGGCGCCGGCCTCAAGGGTCTTCAGAACAGTGTGGCCGGTGGCGGCCTGTTCACCAGTGAGACGTCGGATCCGATGTGGCATCGGGCGCACAACATTCTGATGGCCCCGTTCAGTCAGCAGGCGATGCGGGAGTACATGCCGCGGATGTTGGACATTGCGGGGCAGTTGACCGACAAGTGGTCCCGGTTGAATCCGGACGAGGAGATCAACCTGCCGGTCGACATGACGGCGTTGACGTTGGACACCATCGCGCTGTGCGGGTTCGACTACCGGTTCAACTCGTTCTACCGGGAGACACCGCACCCGTTCGTGCTCGCCATGGTCCGCGCGTTGCTGGAGGCGCAGGCGCGGGCCACCCAGCCCAAGATCCAGCAACGGCTTCGGATCAGGGCGAACCGGCAGATGGCCGAGGACCAGGAGTACATGCGGGCCCTGGTCAACGGGTTGGTGCAGGACCGTCGCCGGCAGGGCGACGCAGCGGACAACACCGACCTGTTGGGCCGCATGCTGACTGGCATCGACAAGCAGAGCGGCCTGGGCCTGACCGATGACAACATCATCGCGCAGTGCATGACGTTCCTGGTCGCCGGGCACGAGACGACCAGCGGGTTGCTGTCCTTCGCGATCTACTACCTGATGAAGAACCCGGAGCTCGCGGCCCGGGCCGTGGCCGAGGTCGACGAGGTCCTGGGTGACGACGCCGAGCCGACCTACGAGCAGGTCCGCCGCTTGACCTACGTCGCGCAGATCCTGGACGAGACACTCCGCCTGTGGCCGACCGCACCGATCTTCACCCGCGCACCGCGGGAGGACACGGTGATGGTCGACAAGTACGCGATCCCCGCGGGGACGGCGATGTCCGTGCTGATCCCGGGGCTGCACCGGGATCAGTCCGTGTGGGGCGCCGACGCGGAGGAATTCAACCCGGATCACTTCTCCCCGGAGAACAAGCCGACCATCCCGCCGAACGCTTACAAGCCGTTCGGTTTCGGGATGCGGTCGTGCATCGGGCGGCAGTTCGCCCTGCAGGAGGCGACCCTGGTGCTGGGGATGCTGCTGCAGCGGTTCGAGTTCATCGACCACCGCGACTACCAGTTGCACACCCTGACGGCTCTGACCATCAAGCCGCAGGATCTGTACATCAAGATCAAGCACCGCACCGACCGGGAACTGGTGCATCGGGAAGCCGTTGCCGCCGCGGCGGTCCCGGCGGCCGGGGCCGCATCGGGGCCGGCAGTGGCCGGGCACGGCACCCCGTTGGCGGTGTTGTTCGGGTCGAACCTGGGTACCGCCGAGGGGATCGCGAACAAGCTGGCCCGGGAGGGCACCGAGCGGGGATTCCAGGTGACGATCGCCGCGTTGGACGATCACGTCGGGCAGCCGCCGTCCGGTGCAGTGATCGTCGTCTGCTCGTCCTACAACGGGCAACCGCCGGAGAACGCCGCGGATTTCGTCCGGTGGATGCGCGACCCCGCGCTGCCGGCCGACGCCTTCGCCGGGGTGAAGTACACCGTCTTCGGCTGCGGCGACACCGACTGGGCGGCCACCTATCAGGCCGTGCCGACCCTGCTCGATGGGGAACTGGAACGCCACGGTGCCAGCCGGGTGCATCCGCGGGGGGCCGGCGACGCGCACGCCGATTTCGACGAACAGTACCGGTCGTGGCACGCGGCGTTGTGGACCGATCTGGCGGCCGCGCTGAACCTCCCGACCACGGCCGCCGAACCCGCCACCACCGGTCCGCGGTTGTCGATCACCATGGTCAACCGGCAGCTGACCAATCCGGTTGTGTTGTCCTACGAGGCCGCACCGGCCAGGGTCCGGGAGAACCGAGAGCTGACGCTGATCGGCGCGCCGGCCCCCGGAGCGCGGTCCACCCGGCACCTGGAGGTGGCCCTCCCCGACGGTGTGCAGTACCGGGCGGGTGATCACCTCGGGGTGCTGCCACGCAACAGCATCGAGTTGATCCGCCGGGTGATGTTCCGATTCACCCTGGACGCCGGGATGTACGTGACGATCATCGCCAACAGCGGCACCCACACCCATCTCCCGACGGACGAACCCGCGCCGCTGCTGGGGGTGCTGGGTAGCTGTGTGGAATTGCAGGCCACGGCCAGCCGGGCGGACATCGACGTCCTCGCCGCATACACCGACGATCCGGGTCAGCAGGCCGAGCTACGGGCGCTGATCGGTCAGGACGAGCAGTCCCGCGGCCGATATCGGGAACAGGTCGCCGGACCCAACTTGTCGGTGCTGGACCTGCTGGAACGCTATCCGGGCTGCGAACTGCCGTTCGAGGTGTATCTGGACCTGCTGCCCGCTCTGCAGCCGCGTTACTACTCGATTTCCTCCTCACCCCTGGTCAGTCCTGACGTCTGCACTGTGACCGCGGGGGTGCTGCGGGCCCCGGCCCGTGGCCGGGACCGCGAGTTCGACGGTGTGTGTTCGAATTATCTGGCTTCGATGGCCCCGAACAGCACGATCTTCGTCTTCCGCCGCGAGCCGACCATTCCGTTCCGGCCGCCCGCGGATCCCGGCGTCCCGATGATCATGATCGGCGCCGGGACCGGGTTGGCGCCGTTCCGCGGATTCCTGCAGGAGCGCGCCGCGCAGAAGGCCCGTGGCGAATCACTGGCTCCGTCATTGCTGTTCTTCGGCTGCCGGAACCCCGAGCACGACTACCTGTACGCCGATGAGATGGCCGAATTCGAGAAGACCGCTGACGTCCGGGTCTACCCGGCCTTCTCCCGACAGCCTCGCGAGGGCCGGAAGTATGCCCAGGACGAGATGGTCGCGCACCAGGACGAGGTCTGGGAACTCATCGAACAGAACGCGTCGATCTTCGTCTGTGGCAACGCGCGGACCCTGGCGCCGGGCGTGCGCGCCGCGCTCACCCAGATCGCCGCCAGCAAGACCGGACAGTCGGCCGACCGGTGCCAGGCCTGGCTCTCTGACCTCCGCGCCGAACACCGCTTCCTGGAGGACATCTGGGGCGCAGGCTGACCGGGCACCGATGACGGCGCCGGGCCGGTTTCGGCGGCTCGGCGCCGTCACCGGTGTCAGGGCCGAAGGAAGTGCACCAACGGTCGGCGTGGTGATCGACGATCGAATTGTTCGCCGATCAGCACATCGGCGGACGACGGCACCAACAGGAGGACTGTCATATGGGCCCCGCGATCGGACAGATATTGCCGTTGGCGGTCGGCATCGCAATTTCGCCGGTGCCGATCATCGCCGCAATACTGATGCTTCTATCCCCGCGAGCGAGTCGGAACGGCAGCGGTTTCCTCCTCGGATGGATCGTTGGCGTCTTGGTCGTGACGACGATCATGATCGCGCTGTCCGGGAGTCTGCACACCGGAGGCGGGCCGCCGGCGGTGTGGGTGTCCTGGACGAAGATCATTCTCGGGGCGCTGCTACTCGTGCGGGGAGTGGGCCGGTGGCGCGGCCGCGGTGACGTGCGGGACACCCCGAAGTGGATGAAGGCCATCGACGATTTCACCTTCGGCAAGTCGTTCGGAGTGGGCGTGCTGCTGTCTGCGGTGAATCCGAAGAATCTGATCCTGGCCGTCGCGGCCGGCCTGGCCATCGGCACCGCCGGACTCGCGATCGGCCAGGAGGTCGTCGTCGTCGCCGCCTTCACCGTCATCGCATCCTCGACAGTCGCAATACCAGTGATCGGTTACCTGGTGGCCGGACAGAAGATGCGGCCCGCCCTGGACCGGATGAAGGTGTGGTTGCAGACCAACAACGCCGGGATGATGGCCGTCCTGATCCTGGTCCTCAGTGCGGTTCTGATCGGCAAGGGAATCGAGGCCCTGACCAGTTGATCCGGGCCCTCGACGCCCGGCTGATCGTGAACGGAAACGACAACACTACCGACCCCGCGACCTCCGGCGGTGATGCATTTCTCGCCTCATCGGCTGCCGGCGGTTTGGTGTGCCGAGCAGTGGCATGCGGTGGCGGGCCGGCGCGGCGCTTCTCCGGCGGTGACCGTTGCGGTCACCGGGCGTGTGTCGGACGACCTCGACATTCCCGGGACACTGGCGCTCGCCCCGCAGCAGGTTGGTGGGTCGGCGCGACTGTTATTGCGGCCGTTGACGTTGTTCTGGGCCGGCGTCGGCTGCGGTGGGTCCGTCCCGACCGGGCTGCACCGGTTGCCGGTGCAGCGGGGACCTTGGCCTCTGGCGCCCGGTCACCGCTGCGGTCGAAGGTGAGACGGTCGGTTCTGCTGCTTCCGCGTCCCGTCTCCGGGGGTGAGTGCCGTGGCGTCATCGCTGCGCGACGTGCCGGTGAATCCGGTGCGCCGGCGGAACGCCCACCAGTTCTCGGTGATCGGCAGTGTCGTGGTGGTCGCCGCTGCGACCTCGGTGCTGCTTGCCCGGGTGCGCACGCCGGCGGGGTCGCTCACCGCGGTGCTCGTGGTGGCGGCCGCCACCACGGGGTGTGCGGTGCTCTGGCTCCGCGGGTCGGCGACGATCCGATCGGTGATTGCCGTGCTGGTCGGGCTGCTGGGTGTTGCCGAGGGCGCCGGTGTGCTGATCCCGCGGGTGGCAGCGGGTGGACCGGTGCCATCCGCGATGGCCGCCGGCGGGTGCCTGGCGGCGGGTGTGTTCCTGGTGTTCGTCGGGGTCCGGGAGCTGCTGGCGACCACCCACGGTGGGTGGCGGGTGCTCGGGGTGGCGGCGGTGGCGGCGCTGGCCGCGGTCGTTCTGCTGACCCTGCCGTTCGCCGTCGCCGCGACGTCGGTACCGCGCCAGAGCGTGAGCGAGACCAGCCCGGGTGACCGGGGTCTGGTGTATCGGGACGTGACATTCCCGGCTGCGGACGGTGTCCTGCTGGCCGGGTGGTTCGTCCCGCCGAGCCGAGCGAACGGTGCCGCGCCGGCGGTGGTCGTGCTGCACGGTTCGGGTTCCACCCGTTCGGCGGTATTGGACCAGGCGGCCGCGCTGGTGGGCCGCGGTGCCGCGGTACTGCTGTTCGATGCCCGCGGGCACGGCGAGAGCGACGGCGCCGCTATGGATTTCGGCTGGTACGGCGATGCCGATGTGATGGGGGCGGTGACGTTCGTGAGCGGTCAGAGCGGCGTCGACCCGTCGGCGGTCGGCGTCGTGGGCATGTCGATGGGCGGGGAGGAGGCCATCGGTGCCGCCGCCGTCGACCCGCGGATCCGCGCCGTCGTCGCCGAGGGCGCCACCCACCGGGTGGCCGGTGACAAGTCGTGGCAGGCCGATCACTACGGGCTCGCCGGCTCCGCTCAGGGCTGGCTGGACGCGATCACCTACGGCGCCGCCGACCTGCTGACGGCGGCCCAGCCCCCGCGGACGCTGCGTGAGTCGGTCGCGCTGGCCGCCCCGCGCCCCGTCCTGCTCGTCACGGCAGGCGACGTCGAGGACGAGGCCCTGGCCGCGGACGACATCCGGCGGGGGTCACCTGGCACCGTCGCGGTCTGGACCGTGCCGGGCGCCGGACATGTGGGGGCGTTTGCCATCGATCCGACCGGGTGGACCGACCGGGTCGACGACTTCCTGGCGGTGGCGCTGGGCTGACAAACGCTGCCCGGGGCTTCTTCGCCAGCAACCAGTACGTCGTTGGCCGCGGTCGATGACGCGGGTTCCATCGACTTGGTCGGCGTGGTGTCGCCGGTGAGATCGGCCACGTCCCGCGGGTGAACAGGATGCGTCCGCACCGCACCGCTCCGTCGGTCAGGGCGCGGGCGCAAGAGTGAAGAATGCGACCTGGGGCGGCGCGTTGATCCGCATGGGGAAGGCGCTGAAGCCGATGCCACAGGTGACGAACATCCGGTTGCCGTCCGCCCCGTAGCCCTCGGGGGCCCATCCGTCGGCGACGACCCGCTCCTCGCTGGTCAGGCCCAGGTATGACCAGTCAGGAGTTCCAGGGAGGGCCACCTGGCCGCAGTGGGTGTGCCCTGCGACCGTGAGTGGGGCACTGCCGGCCGGAAGCTCGTCGAACACGGTCGGGTTGTGCATGAGAACCACGCGCGGTGCGCCGTCGGGTACGTCGGCCAGCGCGGCATCGACGTCGACGAGATTGGGCACCTCGGGACCGATCCCGACGAGGTACAACTGCCTGGCCGGATCATCGCCACTTCCGAGAGCCGGGACGGCCGCATTGCGCAGAACGGTGACTCCCGCGTCTTCCAGCGCCGTGGTGAGCTCGGCGGCTCCGTCCGCCTCGTAGTCATGGTTGCCCATCACCGCGTAGGTCGGAATGCCGGACGCCAGCAGCGGGTCGAGCAGGTCGAGGAGCGTGTCGGTCTGGGTCTGGATGCCCGGGTCGGAGCTGTACACGAAGTCGCCGCCGAGAAGCACGATGTCCGGTTCGGCATCAACTGTTGCCTGCACGGCACGTTCGACCATGCCGTGGTTGGCAAACCACATGCCGAGCTGGAAGTCGGACAGGACTGCGACCTCGGTGCCTGCGAGATCGTCGGGCAACCGCGGCAGGGTCACCTCGGCGTGCTCCTCATCGAGGATCAACCGGGGCTCGATCAGTACGCCGTACACCAACAGGAGAACCAGGAACCCGGCCACTGCCAGACCGATGCGCTTGAGCCAGCGGGTCATCGTGTGCTCCGTTCGTCGGAATCGGCTCGGACCCTGGCCAGGAGTTGTTCCAGTGCCGAGTTCACCGTGTCCGGGTGGGTGAGGTTCACCATGTGCCCTGCGCCGTTCACCAGGACGAGCGTGGCCAGATCACCGATCTGCTCGGCCAGCCGTTCTGCCGAGCGGGCCGGAATGGTGGCGTCCTCGGTTCCGGCGAGGACGAGCACGGGGACAGCACGCAGAACGCCGACGGCGGGCCGCTGGTCGTAGCGCGCCAGCCCGGCCAGGTACGCCGACAGCACACCGGCCGGAATGCCGGCCAACATCCGCACCATGGCCCGGACCGCAGGTCGAGGCGGGTTCCCGGCGAACAGCCGACGGCTCACCACCCGCTTCGTCCAGGCCACCCGCAACGGCCCGAGAAGGCCGATCAGCGGTGCCGCAAGCCAGATCAGCCACGCTCCGGCGGTGGACATGGCCATTCGCGCCCGCGGTGCGCCGGCCGAGGACCCGACCTGGGGAAGCGGTGCAGCACGGGTCGAGAGCAGGGCCACTCCGGCGATCCTGGTACCGAAGAGTTCCGGCCGTTGACCGGCGAGTGCCAGCACGGCCATACCACCCATCGAGTGCCCGGCCACTACCACGGGACCGTCCCCGGCCAGCTCGTCGATGAGTTGCCCAAGGTCCCGGCCCAGCCGGTCCACGGTGGCCGACCGTGGACCCGTCCAGCCACTGGAGCCGTGCCCCCGCTGGTCGTATCGGATCAGCCGGGCACATCGGCCGAGCGCCGACCACTGCGGCCCGAACATCGCCGCGCGCGCGCCGAACCCATGCGAGAGCACGACCGTCACCGGCGCGTCGGGCGTTCCTCCGGTCTCCACGTGCAGATGCACCCCATCGTCGGTCCGGGCGGCCGGCGGCGACCCCGCCATCCGATCGGCCAGCGTCCGCGCCCAAGCGCGACGCACTGCCATCCCGGCCACCAGGGCGATGCCGGCGACCGCGGCAGCCGGGACACGGCGGTCGCTCATCGGGACCTCACCACCAGTGCCTTCGTGGGCGCGGTGTCGTTCGAGGGGTGCCGGCGGGACGGTGCCAGCAGCAGGTACGCGCAGGTGGTCACCCACACCCCGCCGAGCAGGAAACCGGCCAGGACATCCGTCGGGTAATGGGCCGCAACGTAGATCCGGGAGATGCCTATCAACGGCGCGAGGAGCAGCGGCAGCGCCAGGACCGTCCACCGCCACCGGCTCCGAGCATGGGCCAGGACCACAGCGGCGACGGCTCCGTACAACGCGACCGACGCGGCGGCGTGACCGGACGGCCAGCTCGCCGCGGTCGGAAGCGCACCGGTGAGGTCCGGTACTCGGGGACGGAGCCGGCCGACGGCCTGGGCGCTGAGCAGGTACAGCAGCACCTCACCGACCAGGGTGAGGACGACGAAGAGGACGGGACGCCATGATCGGGTGACCGCCAACGCCAGCACGGCCAGCGACAGACCCAGGGAGATCACCGTCCAGGTTCCGGACAGGGTGCCGATGGTCTGCATGACCGTGGTCAGATCGCTGGTGCGGAGCTGGACGAACCACCGCACCACTTCGCGGTCGAACCGGCCCAGCCAGGTGGTGCCCAGCACAGTCGTGACCAGCAGACCAAGCACGCTGATCCCGGCCAGCAGTGCCGCCGCGGCGGTCAGTAGGCGCCCGATTGTTGCCCGGCCCTGAGGTAGCACGGGCTCGGGTGAGGAGACCGGCTGGATCGCCCGTTCCGGCTCGATGTGCAGGGGGTCGAGGGGCTCGTGGGGATCCACACCCCGGTCGTCCTGCCAGATCTGAAATGCCGCTACGGTGACGACCAGCCATCCTGCACCCAGCGCCCACCCGGCGAGCACATCGGAGACGAAGTGGACGCCGAGTGCGAGCCTGGTGAGGGCGACGGCCACCACGACCAAGGCCGTGCCGGCGATCAACCACGGACGGGCTCCGCGGCCGACGCCGGGCAGCGCCAGGAGCAACAGCATCCCGAAGGTCACCAGCGCGGTCGTGGCGTGCCCACTGGGAAAGCTGGCATTGGAGGGGGTGTCGACCACCGGTGAGGCGACCACCGGCCGTGCCCGGTCGATGATCGCTTTGGTGACCGGCACCAGCACTGACAGGCCGATCCCCGTTGTCGCCACGAACATGGCCAACCGGCGGCGCCGTCTGATGATCAGGAACAGGGTGGCCAAGACGAACAGCAGTACCGCTGTTTCGGTCCCCCCGAGGGTGGTCACCGCCGTCAGCACGCTGACCGCCAAGGGTGACTGGCTCACCACGGCGTTCAGGCCGGCGGCAACATCCCCGTCCAGCACCGCCAGCGGCCCCCAGGCGTGCTGCATGAGCAGCCAGAGCAACAGGAACGGAGCAGCGCCGAGTACGACCGCCATCCAGCCGAGGAGGGCCTGGGTCCCGAACCGTCGGATCCCCACGGTGCTCGCGGAATCGTCGGCACGATCGCCGGAGCGCAGAACTTCTGGCATCGGGGAGTGACTCCCTGGTGACTGGTGGTTCTCGAACTGACAATGCTGTCTCTTCAACAGTCAGTTCCGCAGCGGCATCATCGGGCGTCCGAACTGGAATTCTGAATTTACTACCGGCCACTTTCCATCGTGGCGCTCGGCTGCCTTTTCCCTGCACAGCCTACGCCGTGCTCGACGGTCGACCTCGTTGTCGGGGCACCCGGCCGCAGACCCTTACAGTGACCTGACATACGCGAGCGGGCTCATCGCGCTGGGGTGAAGAGGGTGCGACGGGCTCCCGAATCGTGCGAGACACGCCCTCCAGGTGCTGTTCCGACGCTGACCGTCGACGGTTTCACACGGATTGGGCGACGGCCGGGCGGATCACAATTGCCTTGCTATCCGGCTTGACCGCTCATGGTGTCAGTGGCTCTCCCGCAGCCGGTGGCGACGTCATGCCGGACGCCCACCGGCACTCTCGCATCCGGTCATGGGCATTCCAACACCACATTTGCCCGACGGATGCGGCGATGGTTGCATCTCGCCCATACCGTCACTTCCGACACGTCATTGGTGCGCGCAATGTGGTCGCATGTGAACTGTTTTCATCAAGAGCAACAGACCGGATCGGCGACGGCGCGACGGCATGGTGCTTCATGGTTGCTGGAGACCGATCGAGCACGCAGCTGTCTTGCATCGGCCCCTCTGACGTCCGCGGATGTGCTTCCTCCCGGGCAATGTCGCTGATGGACGCGGTCGGCCACCTTGTCCGGAATGTGTGCCTGTCTCGTCCTCGACCGTCGACAACTCATCAGTGCTCACGTTGTCGACTCGAACTCCGCCCCAACGGCGAGTACGCCGTCAGGGGTAACACCGGTGCCGCAACGCTTGCGATGCAACAATGATTGCGTGGGATATGGGCCACCCAGCCGGTTGCCGGCATCATGGGAAGCGCCTGGTGAATGTTGCCCGCGGGTTTCACGTCCGCCCGCGGCTGGTGGTTCGCACGGCGGAGGACAGGTGATGCCGCCGCCGGGGAACGGAGGCTGCACATGGTCAACCCTTCTGGCGAGCAGCACGTCGTGGAGTTCGGTCGGCAACGCGCCGTGGTGGTCGAGGTCGGTGGCGGGATCCGAGCCTTCACCGACGGCGACAGGGCTGTACTGCAGGATTATCCGGTGACGGCCATGTGTGACGGCGCGCATGGTGCTCCGCTGATTCCTTGGCCGAATCGGCTCGGCGACGGTCGGTATCAGTTCGGTGGGTCCGGCCATCAACTGGCCCTGACGGAGCCCGACAGGCACAATGCAATCCACGGTCTCCTGCGGTGGCGGTCGTGGCGGGCGGTCCGGAAGGCGCAGGATCGGGTAGTCATGGGCATCCGGTTGCATCCGGTCCCGGGGTATCCCTTCACCCTGGACGTCGAGGTTTCCTATCAGCTCCATGCGGCGGGTTTGACCGTTCGAACCACGGCGACCAACGTGGGTGATGCCGCATGTCCGTTTGCCTGCGGTCAGCATCCCTATCTGTCACCTGGTCACGGCTTGATCGACGGATGCGAGTTGGAACTACCGGCTCGGACCCGCATCGTGACCGATCCGGAGCGGCAACTTCCCACCGGCTGCGAGCAAGTGGACGGCACGGCGTTCGATTGGCGTCGCCCGCGCGCATTGGGACGAGCGCGTCTCGACGACGGCTTCACCGATCTGGAGCGCGACAGCGACGGCCGGGCATGGGTGACTCTGCACCGCCCTGACGGCTCCCTGGTGCAGGTATGGATGGACGACGCGTATCCCATCGTCGAGCTGTTCACCGGCGACACGCTGACAGCCGATCGCCGTCGGCGCGGTCTCGGTGTGGAGCCCATGTCGGCGCCACCGAACGCATTCCGCAGTGGTGAGCTGGTCCGCACGCTGCGGCCGGGAGAGTCGTGGTCCGCCGAGTGGGGGGCTTGCCTGCGAGCCGGTTGATGACCGGATTGCATGTCCGGTCCCGGCGCTCTGTACACCGGCCGGCACAGTCGCGGACGCTCTTGGGTGCGGGCCCTGGCGCCACTGCCGCCGGCACCGGGCCCGGCACGAACCGGGGGTCACCAGAGGTAGCACAGCATCAGCATCAGAACCGTGACGGCGGGAAGCGGACGAGGGCCGGTTGCCGGCAGGACGTACGGCGCCGACTGCGTCTGCCACCCGCTCGAGCTGCGGGCGGCAGACCGTCGGAGTGCAGCGAGGTCAGACCAGGGCCTTGCACTGACCGAGTGCGTGGCGGCCGACGACGTTGACAGCGCCGGGGACGAAACCTCCGGACACTCCGGGCGTGAGTCCGCAGCACGTCAGGTTGAGCCCGATCTTGTTCTGGACGATGTAGACGCCGGGGGCGCCTGGGTCGACGTCGTGAATGGTGATGTTGACCAGCGTCGCGTTGCGCCGATCCGGTTGAAGAGCACGCCGAGCCATTCGGACGTTAGCCCGGTGACGGTGAGATTGCCGCCGATCGTGTTGTTCTTGATCGACCAGGGAATGTCAAAGCCTCCGCCGACGAGTGTGACGCTCCTTTTGACTGTGACCCCGTTCAGCAAAACGGCGAGAGCCTTCCAGCAGGTGACGTTGCCATTGACGGTGATGGTGGCGGCCCTTCCGGCTCGGTGCACCGATGTGCCGAGTTGCCTGTGTACGAGGGCGGCTGGCAACCCAACCCGACGAACCACCCGGCACCCGCGGTGACGTCGCGTCCGACGGTGATCGTCGACGGCGAGCTCTGCGCGTCCAGCGCGGCGCCGCCGGCGACGTGCACGTTGCCGGCGACGCGGATCACGGCATCGGCAGGAACGTCGCAGTCGCCCTTGACCGTGATGCTGGCGTAGTTCCCCGACGGTATCTCTCCACCCTTACCCGTGTACGCCATCGGTGTTCGCGGGCTGGATCCTGCAGCCATCACCGAACCACCCGCACGACGCTGCCCACGGGCGTAGCGCTCAGAACCGGTCGATCACGGCCGTGCCGCAGCAACTGGCCACTCGCGGCGCACTCGTGTCTTGGTCTTCTCCGCCCGACGTTGACAGTGACGACGACGGGGGCGACGGAACGAAACCTGGTGGACGTCGACACGCACGACGAGGGGTACTGGTGGCCGCCGGGTCGCCGATCAAGAGTTCATTGACCGGCTACCAACCGTTTCCCTCCTGGTAGCACAGCCGATACGCCGGAGGGCAGGGATGAAACCTGCGGTCGATTCCGCCGTGGCCGTGGCCGTGGCCGTTGCCGTGGGCGTGGTTCTCCCCATGTCGATGTCGAGCCACCTTGTGGACGCGATTGCCTTCAGCCTCGTCCGATGCGTCGGTAGGTCGGGTGCTGGTCCCGTCGGACGTGGGTGTCGC
This sequence comes from uncultured Actinomycetota bacterium, assembly GCA_963785455.1. Taxonomy (GTDB): domain Bacteria; phylum Actinomycetota; class Actinomycetes; order Mycobacteriales; family Nakamurellaceae; genus Nakamurella. The sequence continues at coordinate 133,663 of CAWAVL010000016.1, read as the reverse complement.
ACTCGAGATCCCGAGGAGGTGGCCGGGTGTCGGTGACTGAAACAACGCTCATGCCCGGGACGGAATCAGGGTCGATCCGCGGAATCCCGGTCCGCGGTGCCAAGGTGGATTCCTTGGGTAGCTGGAGTCGCCGCCCGGCGATTCGAGCTGATGCTCATTGGCAGCCGGCCCGGACAAACCCATCCCGTTGGGGTGATTCTTCACAGCTGTTCGCGATGAAGGCTGTCGTGGTTGAGACCGCAGAGGCGTTGGTCGCGTCTCGGCAACCGCGTCCCCGGCCACCTCCCGGGTGCCCGGTGGCGGAGACCGCCCTTATCGGCAGCAGCGGCGACGCTGCAACGGAAAAGGAAGTCGTGCGATGACGAGGGTCTTCAGTTCACCGTTTCCGCCGATCGCCGAGTACGCCTTTCTGTCGAACTGTCACACCGGGGCATTGGTGGCCCCGGACGGCTCGGTGGACTGGTTGTGCGTGCCGAGCTTCGACTGCCCGAGTGCGTTCGGCAACCTGTTGGACCGCGGCGCGGGGTACTTCAGGTTCGCGCCCTACGGAATCAACGTGCCCACACACCGGCACTACGAGCCCGGAACGAACGTGTTGGTCACCACCTGGCATACCCAGTCCGGCTGGGTGGAGATCCGGGACGCGCTGACCATGGCACCCCGGATAGGTGTACTGGATGACACCACACCGCACACGAGGCCACCTGCCGATAACGATGCTGAGCACGTCCTGGTCCGCACGGCGACATGTCTGGCCGGCTCGGTCGAGGTGGAGTTGGTGTGCGAGCCGGCCTTCGATTACGGCCGGACTCCGGCAGGGTGGACGGTGCAGGGCGCGGACGCCGGCGTCGCGGACGCGTCGGGCGCCGGGCAGACGCTGCGGTTGCGGTCCGACCTCGCATTGGGTGTCGAGGGCAGCTCGGTCCGCGGGCGGCACGTGCTGCACGAGGGGGACCGGGTCTATTGCGCTCTGTCCTGGTCCAGCAGCTTGGAGGGACCGACCGATGCCCAGGACGCCGCCCATCGCCTGGTGACGACTGTTCAATTCTGGCGGCAGTGGTTGGCGCGGGCCCGGATCCCGGACCACCGGTTGCGGTGGAATCTGGAACGCTCGGCCTTGACGATCAAGGGCCTGACCTACATGCCCACCGGCGCCACGGTCGCCGCGTTGACCACGTCCCTGCCGGAATCGCCTGGCGGCGAGAGGAACTGGGACTACCGGTACACATGGATGCGGGACACCACGTTCACCTTGCAGGCGCTACACATGCTGAACCTGGACTGGGAGGCCGACGAATTCATGCAGTTCGTCGCCGACGTGGAACCCAACGAAGACGGCTCTCTGCAGATCATGTACGGCATCGACGGACGCCGGGACCTCACCGAAAGCACCCGCGACGAGTTGTCCGGATATGAGGGAGCCCGGCCGGTCCGGCTCGGAAATGGGGCCTTCGAACAGCGGCAGAACGACGTGTTCGGGTCTGTGCTGGATTCGGTCTTGCTGCACACACGACGAAGCGACCGCCTCCCGCGCAGGCTCTGGCCACTGGTCAAGGCCCAGGCCGAGTGTGCCATCCGGGTGTGGCAGCACCCCGACCAGGGGATCTGGGAGGCCCGCGGTAAACCCCAGCACTATGTGTCTTCCAAGCTGATGTGCTGGGTGGCGATGGACCGTGCGGCCGAGCTGGCAGGCATCCGTGGCGAACCCGACCTGGAAACCAGTTGGGGTGCAGTCGCCGCGGAGATCAAGGCCGACATCTTGGCGAAGGGCCTGACCGCCGACGGTGTGCTGCGTCAGCATTACGGCAGTGATGCGCTGGACGCGTCGACGCTGCTGGCCGCGATCTTCGGCTTTCTTCCGGGAACAGACTCCCGGATGCATGCCAGCGTGATGGCAATTGCCGATAACCTCACCGAGAACGACTTCGTGTTGCGGTACCGGACGGCAGAAACCGATGACGGGCTGTCCGGGAAGGAAGGAACGTTCCTGATCTGCTCTTTCTGGCTGGTATCTGCTCTTGCCATCATCGGAAAAATGCGAATGGCCAAAGACATGCTGGAACGACTGCTGAAGGTCGCGTCTCCGTTGGGTCTGTACGCAGAGGAATTCGACGTCGTCTCGGCGCGTCACCTCGGTAATTTCCCGCAGGCGTTCTCACACCTCGCGCTCATCGAGGCGGCCGGGCGCATCATCCTCGCCGAACGAATCGAGGAAATGTCGCTGTGAGAAGGCACATGTCGCCCGGCGGTGCGGCAGCTCAGTGAAGAGCTTTCCGTGACCGTGACCGTGACCGTGACCGTGACCGTGGCCGTGACCGCGACCGCGACGCAGACAGCTGCCGCCCGTTCCGGCAGAGCTGTTCGTGGCGAATCGGCCCCGGCCGTCTGCGCCGGCAATCATCGACGGTTCACCGGAGCAGTGTTGGTTGTTGTCCTTTGACCCTGGAGGGTGCATGGACCAGTTGGACCTCGCGCGGATCCAATTTGCCACGACGAGCATCTACCACTTCTTCTTCGTGCCCGTCACAATGGGTCTGGCGATCCTCGTGGCCGTTCTGCACACCCGCTGGCACCGATCAGGCGATCCTGAACTGCGAAGGTTGACAAGGTTTTTCGGCAGCCTGATGCTGATCAGCATCGCGGTGGGCGTGGTCACCGGGTTGGTGCAGGAATTTCAGTTCGGTTTGGATTGGTCGCAGTACTCCCGGTTCGTCGGGGATGTCTTCGGGGCACCGCTGGCGATGGAAGGATTGGCAGCCTTCTTCCTGGAGTCGACCTTCCTCGGGTTGTGGCTGTTCGGCGGGAACGTACTGCCGAAACGGCTGCACCTGTTCACGGCCTGGATGATCCCGCTGGGCGCCTGCCTGTCAGCGCTGTTCATCATCGCCGCGAACTCCTGGATGCAGAACCCGCGGGGATATACCATCGACCCGGCAACGGGGCGGGCGCAGTTGACTTCGATCGCGGACGTATTCAGTAACCCGGTATTCCTCTGGGGTTATGTGCACGTGCTGATGGTCGCGCTGATCTTCGGTGGCGCGGTGATGCTCGCGGTGTCCGCCTGGCACATGCGTCGTGGGCATCAAGTGGAACTGTTCCGCGGCACCGCGAAGCTCGGACTGCTGGTGCTGGCGGTGGCGTCGGTCCTGCAGTTCCCGATCGGCGGCCGGTTGGGCATCAACGAGACCACCTATCAGCCGATGAAGATCGCCGCGGCGGAGGCGAACTGGAATACCTGTCAGCCGTGTTCGTTCTCGGTCTTCCAGATCGGCGGGTACAACCAGGACGAGACCCCGACCAAGATCATCGAAATTCCGCACCTGTTGTCGGTGTTGGCCACCGGTACCTGGGACGGTGAGGTGCAGGGTCTTGCCCCGTTGAACACCCAGTACAACCAGCAGTACGGGCCCGGATACTACGTGCCCAACGTGTTCATCCAGTACTGGTCGATGCGTGCGATGGCCTATCTCGCCCTGCTCGGGTTGGTGATCGGGCTGTGGGGCGCTGTACTGCTGTGGCGCAAGAAGTTCGACCCGTCGTCCAAGCTCTTCTTCCGGGTTTGCACCTGGTCGATCCTGGCACCGTTCATCATGGCCACGGCCGGCTGGCTGCTCACCGAGAGCGGTCGCCAGCCGTGGGTCGTCCAGGGACTGATGCTCACCAAGGACGGACTGTCCGGTTCGGGAACGGCAACTGAGGTCGCCATCAGCCTGGGCATCGTGATCGTGCTGTACACAACGCTGGGAGTGATCGCCGTGGTGCTGATGGGCAGGCACGCTCACCGCGGCGTACCGGACGAGCCGGTTCCGCCGTCCGAGCAACCCGACCGGGACGGCCCGTCGCTGGCCGCCCTGACCTACTGAGGAGGCGATCGTGACCCTTCCCAACGCCTGGTTCGGTGTCATCGCCTTCTTCTGGACCGGCTTTTTCGTCTTGGAGGGTTTCGACTTCGGCGTCGGCGCGCTGCACACCGTCGTCGGTCGCACGGACACCGAACGCAGGGTTGCGATCAACACCGTCGGTCCGTTCTGGGACGGTAACGAGGTGTGGCTGGTGGTCGCCGGCGCCGCGATGTTCGCCACCTTCCCACCCTGGTACGCCACCTGGTTCTCCGCCCTGTACCTGGCGTTGTGGCTGGTGCTGGCGGCGTTGATCGTCCGCGGGGTGTCCTTCGAATTCCGCGGCAAACGCGACTCGAGGCGGTGGCGTTCCACCTGGTCGGGCACGCTGACGGTGGGGTCGGTGCTCGCTCCGTTCTTGTTCGGTGTCGCCCTGGGGGATCTGCTCGTCGGGTTGCCGATCGACGCGGCGGGCAACTTCACCGGGTCGTACCTGGACGTGCTGAGCCCCTATGGCTTGTTCGTCGGAATGACCATGCTCACGCTGTGTCTTTTCCATGGGGCGACGTTTCTCGGTATCCGCAGCACCGGAGTGGTCCTGAGCCGAGCGACTGCGCTCAAACGGCGATTAGCGGTACCGGCGGTTGTCCTGGTGAGTGGGTTCGCCGTGTGGACGTACCTCCTGGCCCGACCGGGAATCGGCGGCACCATCGCGTTGGCGGTTCCGCTGCTGGCCGCGTCTCTGGCCGCGGTGGCGGCCCACGTCGCACCGGGTTCCGGTCGGGCATTCGCGGCGACAGCCGTCGCCGTCGGCGGCACGATCGCTGCCATCTTCGCCAACCTGTATCCTGCACTGCTCGTCTCCACCACCGACCAGGCGAACACGCTCACTGTGGAGAATTCGGCATCGAGTTCGTACTCGCTGCAGATCACCACGATCGTGGCGGCGATTTTTGTGCCCTTGGTGTTGGCTTACCAAGGGTGGACGTACTGGGTCTTCCAGGCAAGGGTGGTCGGACCGCCGGACCCGGTCTCGGAGCCGGCATCGGAGGCCACAGCCGGCTCCTGACGTCGACAACGCCGATCAGGCCTGCACGCCAACGTTCGTCGAAGCAACTGGGAGGAGATTCGATGCCGACAACTGTGGTCATCGGCGGCGGTATGGCTGGTGTGGCCTGTGCGCAGGAACTGGGTGAACACCACCTGGACGTGACGCTCATCGACAAGAACAACTACCTGCAATTCCAGCCGCTGCTCTACCAGGTCGCCAGCTCCCAGCTCCCGGCCGAGGACATCGCTCGACCGTTGAAGGCGGTCTTCGAGGACCACCCATCGGTGACCGTGCGACAGGCCGACATCACTGCCGTCGATTTCGCCGCCCGTGAGGTCTCGACCGCCGACAGCAGCGTGATAGCCGCCGACTACCTGGTACTCGCCGCCGGCGCGCAACCCAACTTCTTCGGCGTCCCGGGCGCCGGCGAACACTCGTTCCCGCTGTACTCCGTTCTCGACGCCGAGCGCCTCCGCCTGCACCTGCACGAGCAGTTGCGGGTGCATTGCGATCCCGACCCGCCGACCGACCCGCTGAACGTCGTCATCGTCGGCGGCGGACCCACCGGTGTCGAAACCGCGGGCGCCATCGCGGAACTTCTCACGGCCCTGCGGGAGTCCGACAAACTCGGCGGCAACGCCACGGTGCACCTGGTCGACCACGGCCATGCGCTGCTCAACCCATTCTCCGACAAGTCACACCAGTACGCGCTGCGCCGGCTCACCGACAATGGGGTCGAAGTCAGATTCGGTGTCGCCGTGACCGAGGTTCGCCCGGACACCGTGCAGCTCTCGGACGGCACCGAGCTTCCCACTCGGACCGTGATCTGGGGCGGAGGTGAAGCGGCAGCAGCGATCTCCGCAGCGACCGGGGCGACACCGGGTCGAGGCGGGCGGATCGACACCGCGGCGGATCTGTCCGTGCCCGGCTTCCCGTGCGTCTACGCGGTGGGCGACGTCGCCAACATTCCCGGCCCCGGGGGCCGCGCCCTGCCGCAGCTGGGGTCAGTCGCACAGCAATCCGGTCGGTGGGCAGCACGGAACATCTGGGCCACCATCGAGGGCAGGTCGCCGAAACCGTTCCACTATCACGACAAGGGAATCATGGCGATGATCGGCCGTAACGCCGCGGTCGCCGAGGTCGGTACGCACCGGCACCAAGTGGAAGGGCCCATCGCGTTCGCGGCCTGGCTCGGGCTGCACGCCATTCTGCTCAGCGGGACGCACAGCCGCGTCGACGCCTTTCTGAACTGGGCCGACGACTACTTCCATCACGCCAGGGCCGCCGATCTCGAACTCGGCGGCAACACTCCCGGCCGGATCGCCTGGGCCGACACCACCGCCGACCGACCCGCCATCTGCGCAACCGGCAACAACCGTTGACCCGCAGCTGATCACCGACCCAACCCCGTTGGAGGCCTTCATGACAGAGCACCGCCAAGCCGAGAACTATGACGTGATCATCATTGGCTCCGGCGCCGGCGGTGGAACGCTTGCGCACCGGCTCGCGCCGTCGGGGAAGCGGGTCCTCATCCTCGAACGTGGTGACTGGTTGCCCCGGGAGGTGGAGAACTGGGACGCCACCGCGGTGTTCGTCGACAACAGGTACGTCTCGCAGGACACCTGGTTCGACAAGGACGGCAAGAGCTTCCAACCGCAGATCCACTACAACGTGGGCGGGGCAACCAAACTCTACGGGGCCGCGCTGTACCGGTTGCGGGAGAAGGACTTCGGCGAGTTGCAGCACTTCGACGGGATCTCCCCCGGGTGGCCGGTGTCCTACGAGGACTTCGAGCCGTACTACACCCAGGCCGAGCAGCTGTACCAGGTTCACGGCGCCCGTGGGGAAGATTCCGAAGAGCCACCCTACAGTGCGCCTTACCCGTTTCCCCCGGTCAGCAACGAACCCCGCATCCAGCAACTCTTCGACGACCTGACGCGGATCGGCCTGCACCCGTTCCACGCGCCGTGCGGGATCATGCTCGACGAGGCGGACCCGGCGTACAGCAGGTGTATCCGCTGCGCCACCTGCGACGGGTTCCCGTGCCTGGTGCATGCCAAGTCCGACGCCGAGGTGATCGCGGTCCGGCCGGCGCTGGAACACCCCAACGTGACCTTGCTGCGAAACGCGGAGGTGACCCGGCTGGAAACCGACGACTCCGGCCGTTCGGTCACCAGCGTGCTGGCGGTTGTCGACGGGCAGGAGCAGAGGTTCAGCGCCGACATCGTGGTGGTCTCAGCGGGTGCCGCGAACTCGGCGAAACTGCTGCTGACCAGCGGTAACGACAAGCACCCCAACGGTTTGGGAAATGGCTCGGACCAGGTCGGCCGCAACTACTTGTTCCACAACAGCCGCGCATTTCTTGCCGTGTCGACGGAGGAGAACAACACCAGATTCCAGAAGACGTTGGCGGTCAACGACTTCTACTTCGGTGATCAGGACTTCTCTTACCCGATGGGCAATGTGCAGATGGTGGGGAAGAGTTCGGCGCCGATGTACCGGGGCGAGAAGCCACTGGAGACGCTCCTCGCCCCGACGTTCGCGCTGGGTGATGTCGCCAAGCATGCGGTCGATTTCTGGTTGTCCACCGAGGATCTCCCGACGCCGGAGAACCGGGTCACCGTCAATGCCGGCGGGAACATCGTGCTGTCCCACACTCCGAACAACACCCGGCCGCTGGACGAGCTGTACCACCGGGTGAAGAAGAACCTCAACCACCTCGGTCTCAACCCGCATCACCTGATCCCGCGGACCGCGTATATGAAGAACGACATCCCGATCGCCGGGGTCGCGCATCAGGCCGGCACCGTCCGATTCGGCACCGACCCCGCCACCTCCGCCCTGGATGTGAACTGCAAGGCCCACGAACTGGACAACCTGTACGTGGTGGACACCAGCTTCTTCCCCAGCATCGGTGCGGTGAACCCGTCCCTGACCGCACAGGCCAACGCCCTGCGAGTGGGGGACCACCTGCTCGACCGGCTCGGTTGACCAAGGGATGACGGCCACCCGGACTGCGCCGCGAGCCGCCGCGTTCCTCGTCTACGGAGCCGGTCTCGGGCAAGGCCTGTCGCTGGTTTCGTTCCCTGCGGCCAGTTCGGTGCTGATCAGCCCGACAGGCTACGACCTGAGCACCACTGCGTACGGGTTGATGTTCGTGCCGCAGGTGCTGCTGGCCATCACGGCGGCAGCGTTGTCACCCGTGTGGGCGCGGCGGTGGTCGCTGCAGCGGGTGCTACAGGCGGGTCTGGTCGCGAACTGTCTGGCAATGCTCTTGCTGGTGCTCAGCCAGTTGGTGTCCACCACACCCGCGGCGTACCCGATCCTGTTGTGCGCGACCGGCGCACTGGGGTTGGGTTTCGGTTGCACGGTCCCGGCGTTGAACACCTTCGCGGCGCGGTTGGACCCGGCCCGGCAGGACCGGTCGGTGCTGACCCTGAACGCCCTGCTGGGCACCGGCACCGCGTTGGCGCCGTTGCTGATCGCGGCGTTCCTCGCGCTCGGCGCCTGGTGGCTGCTGCCCCTGTTGGCCGCGGTCGCGTTGGCCGGGTTCATCGTCACCGCGGTTCGCACCCCGTTGGATGCCGGACCCCCAGCGGCGGTCTCGGCGCGGCGGGTCCGGTTGCCCGGCAGGTTCTGGTGGTACGCGGCTGCGGTCCTGCTGTACGGGATCTGCGAAACCCTGTTCGGGAACTGGTCCAGCGTTTATCTGACCGGGGAGCGCGGATTGACCCCGCAGACCGCTTCGCTGGCGCTGGCAGCATTCTGGGCCTGCGTCACTGTTGGTCGGATCATCGTCGCAGGGCTGACCACGAAGGTCCCGACTACCGTCGTCTACCTGATTCTGCCGGCGCTGATCGCGGTGTCCAGCGTCGCCGTCGCTGCCGCCGGCAGCGGCGTCACGGCGGTGCTGGCCTACGCCGCGGCCGGTCTCGCCTGCTCCGCAATGCTCCCGTTGAGCCTGAGCCTGGCCGGTCAGGAATTCCCCCGGCTCGGAGCCACCTCATCCGGCGAACTGATAGCCGGCTACCAAATCGGCTACGGCATCACCGCGTTCGGCGTTGCCCCCCTGGAGCGAATCACCGGCATCGGCTTGTCCGGTATCTACCTGGTCGGCGCCGGCGTCGCCGTCGCTCTCGCCGGGATCGTCCGCGTGGTCACCGCGGGCCGCGTCCACCACCCGACAACCGCCTAGGCAACACGGCAAGACCACCCTGGAGAACGAACGCCGGCACAGCTTCGTCAGCCGAAGAGCAGCGTCCAAGAACCCGTGTCCGCCACCCAGATCAGGAGTCAGCTGCTGAGCCTCACCGACAAGGTCGCCATCGTCACCGGCGGGAACAGCGGCATGGGCAAGGCGGTCGTCCTGGAACTCGCCGCGCAGGGTGCGAGCATCGTCATCGACTACGTCTCCCACCCGGAGGCCACCGAAGAACTGGAAAGGCAACTCGCTGCGGTCGGCGACGACAAGGTGATCGGCGTGGACGCCGACGTCAGCAAGGTCGGGGACCTGCAGATGCTGGTGGACACCGCAGTCAATAGGTTCGGCCGGTTGGACATCATGGTCAACAACGCGGGCGTCGAAACCCGCACCAACGTGCTCGAAAGCACAGAACAGCAATACGAATTCGTGCTCGACGTCAACCTCAAGAGCGCCTCCTTCGGAACCCAGATCGCCGCGAAGCAGATGATCGCGCAGGGGGGGCGGCTGCATCGTCAACATGAGCTCGGTGCACGAGGACTGGCCGATGCCCGGTAACACCGCCCATTGCCTGTCCAAGGGCGGTGTGCGAATGCTGACCCGGGCGGCCGGGCAGGAACTCGGTCCGCACGGCATCCGGATCGTCAACGTCGGGCCGGGCGCCGTCGCCACGCCGATCAACGCCGCCACCATGAACGACCCGGCCGCGATGAAGATCCTGGACACCGCCATACCGCTGGCAGGATGGCCCAACCGAGTGAGATCGCAAGCGTCGTAGCGTTCCTCGCCAGTGACGGCGGCAGCCACATCAACGGCACGTCCGTTTTCGTCGACGGCGGACTCGTGCACTCCAGTCCCGGTCTGTAAAGACGCGGCGGCCCTTCGCGCCACCGCGTCAATGACCGCCGAGGGAATGATGTCAGGATGCGCGGCCCGCCCTGCTGATCGTGCTGTCCAGGGGTCGCGGTCCAGCGTTCGCACCTTCATGGGCCGCCCGCCGCCCTGACCATCATCGCCTCGTCCGGGACCAGTCGGTGACCCGACGACAAGCACACCAGGACGGACACGACGACCACCATGCGGTTGGCGCGGGCCCCGGGTGTCGGAGTCCTGTTACCCATGCGCTCGGCCCATCGGTCGGCGCATTTAGAGTGAACGAACAAAGGGATGTGGTCGTGTGAAATCGTCGGTTTGGTCCCGCCCAAACTACCGGGTCTTGCTGCGGGGGGTGGTCAGCGGCGGCGTCGCCACGGCAGCAATGACGACGGCGTACCTGGTCGAACGGCGAAGCAGGCGCCTGATTGCGAATACCGCGCCTATGGATTATGACGACGGCGTCGTTCCGGGACAGATTGTGCTGCATCTGCTGCACCTGCCCGACCTGGGCGCCTCCGAAGAGACAACCACGGGGCTGATCCTGCGATGGGCCTACGGCTCCGCATTCGGACTCCTGCACGTAGCCCTCCGAAGGAGGCTGCCCGAACCATTGGCCACCGCCCTGTTCGGGTCTGCGTTGATGGGGATGACCGTGACGATGTTCCCGCTCCTGGGCCACACCCCGCCGCCCTGGAAATGGTCACCCGCCGTGCTCGCCACCTGCGTGGGCACCCACCTTGTCTACGTCGCAGCCGGTGCCGTCGCCGACGACCGGCTCGTCAAGATCCTGTACTGACGGACCGCGGGATCGTGGCACTGAGCATGTGGTCACCGCAGCAATCGGCCCACCAACCACGACCTGTCCATCGAACCGCCGAGCAGGCCCGGACCGATTTCCGACACGGACACACCCGGACCGGCCGGGCTGAAAATTTCCGCACCCCCTGAAACACCATGATCAAGAACAACGAGACGGAATCAAGATCACCTGCGGTGCATCCGGTCTGAGGCAACGGCCCTCATCGGGCTTCACAGCAGGCCGGCTGCTCGCGCCTTCTCGACGGCTTCCCGCCGATTGGCGGCCTCGAGCTTGCGGTAGATCGCTCGAAGATGCGCCTTCACGGTGTTGACGGAGACGAAGAGCTCCTGGGCGATCTCGTTGGCTTTGAGCATGGTCGGCAGGTAACGGAGCACGATGGCTTCCCGCTCGGTGAGCGGTTCGACGATGCTGGCGGATGGGACGCCGTTCGATGGCGATGCCGGTTCGAGCAGCTCCAGCACATCGGCCGCCAACGCGGCGTGTGGGCCGCCGAGCTGCCGGTACCGGACCAGGAGCCCGGCCAGTGGGTGCCCGATCGACACGAACGGGCGACGGATGCCCTCGGTGTTCGCCAGATCCAGAGCGGCTTCCACGGCCGAGAAAGCCGCCGCGTCCCGATGGTTGCGGTTGGCGAGGACCGCGCGGAGCAGGTGTGCGTTGATGGCGGCTTCTCGCTCGGGTGACTGAGCGGACAGCACGGCGTCGATGAGGCGCGGGACGGCCATGAGGTTTCCGGACGCCAGCGCGGCCCGCGCGAGGCAGACCCGCTCCCGCGCCGTCAGGGTGGGGCACCGGGCGGTTGCCGCGAGTCGGTCGGCAGCCCCGGAAACACCGTTCACGTCGGCGATTCGGCCGATCGCCTGGTCCGGCTGACCGGCCAACAGCAGCGCCTCGGCGCCGGCGACCCCGCTCCACCGGCGAAGGGCCTGCGCCGCCGCTGGTGTCCGCTTCAGGCCCTCGGTCACGCGCGTGTCCGCGGTGAGCGCACCCACGGTGTCCTTGCGGCCGACCATGACCTCGACCCGTGCGATGCCCAGCCCCAACCGCAGCGCGCGGTCGGTGTCCCCGGTGCTGGCCGCCAGTCCGCGCCGGACGTGGTGCGCGGCCTCCGTCGGTCGATGGCGGGCCAGTTCGACCAGTGCCTGGGCCAGGTAGGTGGCCAGCGCCTGGGGTTCGGATCCCCATCCGCGCCGGTCGATGATCTCGCCGGCGCGGGTGGCGTGCCGCTCGGCTGAGGTGCAGCGCCCGCGGAATGCCTCCAGCAGCGCGAGATGGCCGAGAGCATTGAGCTGCGGCAACAGCAGCCCCAGGGCTTCGGCCTGCGCCGCATTGTCGGCGAGAACAGACCCCGTGCCGTCCGTGGGTCCGGTCCACAGCTCCGCGCCGGCGTGGTTGATCGACGCGATCGCCTGGAAGGCAGGGGCCCCCGGCAACTCCCGGCGAGGCGTTCGTGCGACGAGATCTGTCACCCGGGTGGTGATGCGATGCACTGCCTGGCTGTCAGCGGAGTAGCGGCTGGCGGCGCTGTCGAGCAGGAGAAGCGTCACCTCTGCAGTGATTCGGGCCTCACCTGCTTCGTCGAGGAACTGTCTGGCAGCCGTGACGTCCCGCTGCATCGCCGGCATGTCCAGGCGGTGGAAATGGCAGACGGCGGAAGCGAGAAGTGTTGACAAGCCGGGAGCTTCGGTGACCTGCGCGGCCAACGGGGTGATCGCCGCGACCAGCGCCGGGCCCTCTGGTGAGAGCACCTTGGTGATGACCCGCACGAGAATGTGTCCCGCGAACTCACGGTCGCCGGCGACCAGTGCGTGCCTGATCGCCTCGATGGGCTCTCCGTTGGCCGAGAACCACCGTGCTGCGGCGATGTTCGCCCGGCGGAGACCGTCCGGCTGTTCCAGCGTCAACCGGAACATCAGCAGGTCACGCAGCATGCGATGGTAGGAGAACCAGCCACCCCCCTCGCCGATGCCGACCACGAACGCGTTGGCTCGGACGAACTGCTCCAGCATCGAATGACTGTCGGTCCGCCCGGTGATGGCGTCCGCCAAGGGGCCGTTGATGCGCGTCACAACGCTGGTCCACATCAGGAAGTCACGGTTCTCGGGGGCAAGTCCCTGCATCACCTCACCGATCAGGTAATCCGCGATGGCCCGGTCCGTGCCGGACAACCTGCTGACACCCGCATCGGCGTTACCACGATTCAGCGACATCGCCGCAAGCCGTAACCCCACCGGCCAGCCTTCGGTCCGCTCGCGTACCATTGCCACCTGATCGGCGCGCAAGGACACGCTGGCCCATTGGAACAGCGTCGCAGTCTCGTCGGAGCTGAAAGCCAAGTCAGCGGTGCGGATCTCGGTCAGTTGCCCGCCGGCCCGCAGCCGGTGCAGCCGTAACGGTGGGTCGGATCGGCTGATCAGCACCAGCCTGAGCGGATCGGGCAGGTGGTCGACGAGTTCCCCGAACGTCGACAGGACGCCCTCATCGGTGATCTCGTGAAAGTCGTCGAGCACCAGCACGATCGGCAGTGCCAATTCCGCAAGCTGTGCACGGATCTCGAGGATCTCCTCGGACCCGAAGCCGGCGGCCGGCGTGATGTCCGGCAACCTGCTGCCGGCCGGTAACCCACCGCATTCGGACAACGTGAACAGCACCGAAGACCAGAACGACTGGACCGTGTTGTCGGAGGCGTCCAAGCTCAACCAGGCGATCGGCCACGGCGCCTCGGCCGACTTGGCCCACGACGCCACCGTCGACGTCTTGCTCGCTCCGGGCCCGGCGCAGACCAGCGTCACCGGAGCCGCGGTGGCCGCGGTCAGGCGCTTCGCCAGCTCCGGCCGCGGGACCAACCCGAACGGTACGTCCGGGGGCCGAGCCTTGAGCGCGCGAACGGACTGCAGCTGGTCAAGCACCGATACCACCTCGATCGAAGCCGTTTTCGTTGTCCGGCGACGCCCCGATCGGACGATGGCCTGGCAGCGCTGCGTCCTGCGCCATTGCCATGGCGCATGGGACACATCGGTCAGACTAGGTGAGTCAGCACGGACAAGATGCTGTGCACGGGGCACGGTCTGCCCGGGATCGACCGCTCAGGCAGAAGGTGCGCCACGGCGAGGCGTAGGCTGCGTGTCGTCCGGACAACTCTTCGTCACGCGGCGGACATGGATGTCTGTTTCGACTATCCGGAACTTTTCCAGCAGTCTCAGGACTCGGGCTATGTCGGCGGGACCGACCGCGTCGCCGGTGAGAACCCAACTTCGTTCGGTTCGGCAGGAGGTCAGCTCCGGTATCGCCGAACGGATCACGGGGCCGATCGTGCCGGTCACCCGGAACTCGTAGAGATCGTCCACGTCAGCGCTCCCCGCTCATGTCCGGCAGAGTCAGGTCGTCGGAGCTGGGCGGGACGGAAGTGATCCTTCGGACCTCGATCAGGTCCAGGCCCAGGCGCTGAAGGCGATTGATGATCCCGTGCAGCGCAGCCTGGTCGGCGACGGGACCGCGCAGAACCGTCTGCACGGGCTCCACCACGACGTGGGCAGCGTCGATCTCGGTCAGGACGGAATCGGGGACAGCACCGGACACCCTGATCTCATACTCCAGCGAAGAAGTCACCTGAGGCCTCCGAATAGGCGATGTCCTGCGTCACCCTGCCCGGCGTATCGCAGGAGCGCGTCACCCCAGTCGGGTGGAACGGGTGACGTCGCAGACGACGGTCGGGGCGGCAGTGCAAAAGTTCGGTGGCGGCACTCCGCGACGCAGTGACGCCAAGGTGGCCCGTGCACAGCCTGCACAACGGAACCCCGGCGGTCCCGATCTCCGAATCGCTGCGTCTCGGCGAACACAGCGCCGACTCGAAATTGCGCTGCCCACTCACTGGGTCTGGCCGGCGACGATCCGGGAGCCCAGGGAACCGTTCACCACGACGGTGATTCCGGCGGGCAATTGGTCGTCGAGCGCTGCCAGCAGCGAATCCGTCGACGGTAGGTCGTCCGGGCTCAAGACGCCGATGAACAGCTGATTCGATGCCAGATCCACCGACTGGATGCTCGCACCGGGGGTGCCGGCGATCCACTGGTCGGCGGTTGCCTGCGCCCGAGCAGTGAGCAGGCTGATGATGTAGGCGGCGACGGTGTTGGCCGCCAGTGGGATACCGACCACGATCAACAGGATGGTGATGCCCAGGTAGGCCCTGCGGTGCGACCTGCCGGCAGTTGATTGCAGTGCCGGATCACCCAGGGTGGTGAAGACCAGTGTTCCGGCCAGCACCAGCGCGATGAGATTGGACAGGAAGAGCAACAACGCGCCCAGGGCGAGCGCGACGGCCCCCTGACCCAGACAAACCCCGACCACGGCCAGCGGGGGCACCAGAGAGATGGCGATGGCCACTCCGGGCAGTACAGATGCGACGTCCCGGCGGGCGAACGCGACAGCGCCGGCAAAGCCGGTCGCCACCGCGGCGAGCAGATCGCTCAATGCGGGTGAGGTGCGGCCGCTGATCTGGCTGTTGCCCAGAAGGTTGAACGTGCTGGGTACCGCCAGGGCGATCACCACACCGATCACCACCACGAGTAGGACCCCGCCGAGCACGAAGAGCCCGGACCTGGCGGAGACCCGCGATTCACGTTGGGCGATGCCCAGCGCGATGCCCATGATCGGGGTGGACAACGGCGCGATGATCATGGCCCCGATGACCGTGGCCGTCGAGTCGGCCAGCACGCCGGCGCAGGCGATCACCGCGGAGAGGGTCAGCATCGTCCAGAACGCCGACCGCTTGGACCTTGCGTCGCCTGCCGTGAGGTCCAGATCCTCGGTGAGGTCGGACAGCGTCCGCCGCTGCGCATCGGGAAGAACCCGTCGTATGAGTCCCATTGAACCAGCCCTGTCGGCGGCGTCTCACCGGTTTCAGCCGGCGGCCAGCGCTCGAGCCTTCAGCTGGTCGAACTCGGACTGCGTGATCGTTCCGCTGTCCAGCAGACCCTTGGCGGACGCGATCTGGTCGGTAGCACTGGGCGACGACGGCGTGGCAACGGACTGGATGTACTCGGCTTGCGCCCGTTGGACATCCTTGAGCTGCTCGAGTTGACGCTCGTGCATGCCCTTCCCGCGCGCGATCAGGTACACCAAGATACCCAACCATGGGATGAGAATGACGAACAGAACCCACAGCGTCTTGGCTCCGCCGCCCAGATCCTTGCTGCGGAAGATGTCGCCGAAGATCCAGAACAGGCACATGAACCAGGCGAAGAACAGGAAAAGCTCGAACAGCGCGAGGAGGAAGGATCCGTTGTCGTCGAACATCGATCTGCCCTTCGAACATCAAACGGTGGGGCGCATCCCCGCCGCCTTCACAGCTTGCAGCGGCAGTGCGCTTCCGGCATCGACCGAGAAGGGTGAGTTGGCCCGAGCGCGCACCGCCGCGGGCCGCAGATGCACTGGGCGGTGACACCACGGGTGTCGAGGTGGGCCAGGTTCAGGGATCCTCGGGTGCTGGCGGGCAAGACCCATCGGCGGGGGCCGGTGCGGTCGACACCGCGTGTTGCGATCCGGTCGCGGGACCGGGCGTGCACCGCGGGCGCGTTTCAGCTGAGGGGCTCGACTTCACCGGGGCGCCAGGTCTTGTCGAACCACGGGTCGAGCGGTCCGTACAGCCGCAGGACCGGGAACCACCCCTTGCCGGCAACGGTCTGGGTCCAGTTCGTTTCCTGGCCGGCGGGGGCGTTCGGGCCGAAGTACAGATCGACTGATCCGTCGGGGTTGCTGCGCAACGGGTCCCGGCGGCTGTTCTTGCTGGGATACGGCTGGGATGTCTGCAACTCGGACCGGGTTTGCGGGTCGTACACGACGATGGACCAGAAATCCCTGGCCGGCACGTCGGCCGGTAGGCGAAGCCGATAGCTCGTGGCACCGTCGAGCTCGGCCCCGTTGCTGTCGACGGTCAGCAGTGCGTACTGCGACCCGAGTCCGACCATTTTCAGCGCCATCGCCGGGGTGTTCACGGTCGCCATGTAGAAGAAGCGGGTGCGCGCGTCGAGGTTCCGGCCGCCGATGCCACCTTCGTCGAGCCACTGATAGTCGCCGCCGATGAAGCCCACCGTCCAGGCGCTACCGCTGTACAGATAGGCCTCGGGACTTCTGGGACGGAAGGTAACGGCACGGGCGGTCGCGTTGCCCACCGCGGCTGCCTCGTCCAGGATCGCTCGCATCCGTTGATCCGGCGCGAACGGTGCGTTCTTGCGCAGGCCGATCGCGGCGGCCTGTCCGCGCAGTTCCGGGTCAAGGACGTTCAACGGTTCCCGTTGCAGCACGTCGGCGATCTCCGTGTAGAAGGTGAAGTCGTTGGCGTGGATGGTGTTGAACGACTTCCCCGAGCCGCTGATGAATTCCATTGCCGGTGGGGCCTCGACCTTCGCGAGCGGGTAGATCTTGAGCCCTTCGGTGAAGTTGCGAGTCGCTGCGTCCGGTTCGCCGTCAACCAGCAGGCCGCGCAGGACCAGCAAGTTGACCGAACTCGGTGAACGGCCGACGAAGTACCCGTCGGGAATCTCACCTTCGTGATCGGCGGGCACGATGAGGTACTTGCCGCCCTGCCCGCGATCCGGTCCTGGTGCGCCCATGTCGATGACGAAGCGGAAGAAGGCGTCGTTCACGGTGCCGGGACCACAGCCCGGGGGTACCTCGACGACGGTCGGGCCGTCGGCGGCCAGGTCGAACAGGGACAGCGCATACACCGTGTCGGTGTTGCCGGTCAGGAACAGCGAGTTCGAATCCATCAGGTGATCGAAGATCATCACCTGGTGCGGAGATGTCAGGCCCATCCCGGTCAGGCCACGGCGGAGGCCTTCCAGGGACGCCATTGGAATGAAGTTGAGGAAAATTTCGACTCCGCGAAGGAAATCCAGGTTGTCGTACACGACGCGGGTGGTCGCGATCGTCGGGAAGCCGTCGAAGAATTCCAGCCGTCCGATCCGGGTGTCCACCGCGTCGGCAGTCATGACTTCCGGCGGGATCCGGTGGTTGTAGCCCGGCGTCGGTTCGCTCATCAAAGATCTCCCTCGTTGGTCGTCACCGGGCCGCTGCCGGAACAGGAAGTCGTGCGCGCGGCGAACCGATGCTCACATCCGGTGACGGGCGCCACATCACCCAACTCGTGTAACACCGTAGCCTTGGCCGTCGCCGCAGCCGGCTGGATCCGCCGTGCCCTCGGGTGGCCTGGGCTCGCGGATCGGGGTGGTGGATGGGCCAGGGATCCGTGGTGGACAGGGGAGGGATCCGCTGCGCGGAACGCGGCGGTGCTGATCCCGGGCCGCATTTCGTCGCGCCGGCGAAAATGCCGTTCCGCTACTCGGGCCGAGGCGCATTCCGATCTCGACGCATGACGCTGCGGCTGGCCATCCATCCCGAGAATCGGTTGCTCTGCGATCGGCGAACTCGTTGGCCAATTGCGCGCTAGCTGCCGCCATGTCGGCGCCGGAGAAGAGGGCGGCGAGATCAACTGTCCCGGAGCAGCGAGCCGCCCGGGGGCCGGTACTTGACCTCGTCAGCCCGGGCCAGGGCGTCGATCATCTCATCGACTGTCAGCAGCACGGTGGTCTCCAGCTCGCTGGGCGCGCCGCTGCTCACGATGGCCAGCAGAACGGCGGCCATGGACACGTTGTCCGGGGCATCCCAGATGATGTATCCGTCGTGCTCGCCGAACGCGTACCAGAACCCGTGAAGAGTGCCGCCGACCGCTGCGATGTGCCGCTCGGTTGCCCGTTGGCGGTCCTCGGGTTTCGCGACCAGCCGGGCCCACGTCTCTTGTGTGTAGCTGAACTTCGTCAGGTAAAGGGGCATATTCCCTGCCGTTCGTTCCGCGGATGAAACGGTGAATCGGAACCTGAACCTACACCACTGAAGGCGAGTGTGTTGTTCCGGAACCGATTTCGCGAGCCGGCTACCGTGCACGGACAGCACGACCAATTCCGCACCGCGGGCATCCGGTGATTCGGCGGCGAGGCATGCCGTTCATCCCACCGGATGTCCTTGGCGTCACAGGGTCGACAGCTGTCAGGAGGTCCCTGCCGCACACCGTGAGCACCGGGGCGGTTCAAGGTCCGCGGTGTCCGGCGCCGGCGCCTGGCGGAGCATTGCAGTGTCAGTCACCGGTCGCGCGCTGACTCGCGGGGCACGTGCATCGGCACGCCGACCGACCGGAGCGGATCGCACCAGCGCATTTGTTAGTCGGGGACCCGGCACTGGAAGCGCTCCGGGCGAATGTCGACGGTCGAAGCTACCGGGGACTCGGCGTGGTGTTCAGCGCGGGCGTGGCCGATGCCCCGGCGGGAGTGACCGGCGGTCCGGTAGGAGTCGGCCCGGCGGGCACGGCGCCGGGCGGGTCGTGGCGGTGGGCCCTGCTCACCGCCCCCGCCAGCAACACTGCACCCGCTCCTGCGGCGAGCAGCCCGATACTCAGCAGGACGACCGCCACCCAGGTCAGCCCGGGCACGGTGGCGGCGGCGCTGACGTCGGCGGACACGCCGGCGCGACCGTCGGCCCGCATCAGCACGACCGTCCATTGACCTTCGGAGGGCCGCCAATCGATGACCTGTGTTCCCGACCCTTCGGCGGAGGCCACCCACATGCTCGCCTCACCCGGCGGCATCGCCGGGTTGCCACCCGGAACGGAAGTCATTGCCGTGGAGGGCGTCGCGACGGTGCTCCGCTGCCCGAGCGGCCCGAGCATCTCGTAGCCCACACCGCGCAGGTACGCATCGACATCGGCGGTTCGGGCGACGCCGATGAACAGCGAGTCGGCGGCGGTCACGGGGGTGGCCTTGAACCGCACTGTGCCCAGCAGGTCGTCGACGACCCAGTCCAGGCCCGCGCCCTCGAGGACGACGCCGTCAGTGGTGATGGCGTACTGCCCGGTACGCAGGTTCACCTCCGGTGTCCAGACATACCCGGCGTCGTCCCGCTGGTTCTGATCTGCCCAGAGCATCGCGCCCCCGGCGGTGAGCAATCCGGTGGAGGTCAGCAGCAGCAGGGAGCCCACGACCGCGGCCACCACCCGACCGGTTGTCCAATTGCTCGTCGGCGGGCTCGGTGGCGCGACCGGCGGGTTCTCGCCGGGCAGGGTGCCGGCCATGGCGCCGGAAGCCACTGCGGTGTCGGACGGTGTGCCCGGCGCGAATGACGGTGTGCCCGGCGCGAATGACGGTGTGCCCGGCACGAATGACGGTGTGCCCGGCACGAATGCCGGCGACCTCGAACCCGGATCGGTCCCACCCAGGTCGAGGCGGAACGGCGGGTACTCGTCGGTCATCAGTCCGACGTAGCCCGCCACCCGCAGGGCCCACCGGTCCATTCCCAGCACGAAGTCGTAGATCGGGGCGGGGTATCGGCCGCTGAACAGCAACAGCACACCGGCGATGAACACCAGCAGGGGAACAAGGCCACCGAAGGCCCACCCATCGGCGCGACCGGGGGCGTCGGACCACCATCCGACGCCGAGCCACACGCCGCCGCCGACGAACAGCGCCAGAACCAGGTAATGCGGGATGGCCAGCAGCCACTTGACCAGCACGAGCCCGCGCGAGAGGTGGCTCGGGTACGGGATGTCCAGCCGAGCGGGGTAGTCGGGCACCTCCGCCAAGGTGAACGGCGGATAGCGGTCGGTGCCCAATGCCCCGTACCCGTAGTACTGGACCCGCCAGGTCCAGCGGAGCACCCCGACGTTGAAGTCGAACAGCGACCGCGGGTATCGCCCGGTGACCAGGATGGCGAAAAACGCCACCACGCTCAGGACGGCGAACGCCAACCACAGCAATGCCAGCACCAGGTAATGCGGCAGCAACAACAGCCATTTCACCAACCACAAACCCCGCGAGAGCGGGACATCCAATGACGCGTCCACCCGGACCGGATACGGCGACTTCGCGGACATGATGACCTCCCGACCCCACCGGCACGGCCCCGTCGGAATAGGGCGCTGCCATCTCCGATGGCCACCTTCCAGCGTGGATCCGGGCGCGGATCCGCGGTACCGCAAAAGGTGCCGAAACCCTTGGGACCTAAGACCACCATCCGGGCCGTGGATGCGCCGGCTGCTGCTCGGCCTGGGGTGGCGTGCCGCCGCACAGCCGCGATCTCGATGACGACCGGGGATCGACCCCCACCACATTGCAGGCTGCTGAACGGGTTTCGGCGATCCGTCTCGAAGACCTTCAAAGGCAGGGACTTTCGCCTCTGCGACCGCCGTATTCCCGGCGGCACAGTGGTACTGACATGGTCGGCACGGGAGGCTGACCAGAACGAATGCGGGGTGGCAGCAATGAAAACCGCGTCCGTGGCCGGCAGTGCGGTGGTCACCGTCCATGCTCCCCGATCGGTGCTGCCCGGGGACGGTGTCGACGTTGTGGTCGAAAGTTCCGCGCCGTCCCCGGGTATCGTCACCGGTGAGGTGACCCTGAGCAATCGGATCGCCTATCGCTTCCGGCAATTCGGCGCCCTGGGCGGCGCCACCACTGCGCGCGCCGACCGCACGCAGGTTGCCGACCGGCAATCGCTGCCACCCGCGGCTTCGGGTGACACGCCATCGGTCATCGGCGCCGTCGTACTGCGGGTTCCCGTCGACGCGTTGCCCAGCGTGTCCGGTGAGTTGGTGCAGATCACCTGGCGGGTCACCGTCAGGATTGAGGTTTCCGGGGCGCCGGACGCGGTGGTGTCCCGGACGGTCCAAGTGCTGTCCGCGGATTCTCATCGGCCAGCCCTCGGGGCAGGACCGCTGCGGGTGGTGAACCGGGGCATCGCTGACTTGAGCTTCGAAGGGCTGTCGGGAGACCTGGTGGTGCCCGGTACTGCACTGACCGGCGCGCTCACCGTCGCGGCGCTCAGGCCGGTGAACGGTCGATCCCTGCGCCTCGAGCTCATTGTGCTGGAACAGGTACATCGCGGTCCGTGGGTCGGCGACGACGATCCGGGAGTCGTCCCCGAGGGACAGGAGAAGGAAGCCGAGACTCGCGTTGCCACCGCCACCCTGGCGACGGGATTGCGGATCGCAGCGCAGCGCCGGACGTTCCCGTTCACCCTCGCCGTCCCGCATGTGCTGCCCGGTCCGTCCCTGGACACCCCCGAATTCTGCTTGCGCTGGGTGCTGCGTGGGGTGCTGGATCGGGTGCACCGTCGCGATCCGACGGTGGAGATGGAATTGCGCGGCCTGACGGCGCCGGCGTCACCACCGGAACGGCGTTGACCGGGCGAGACCCGTCGCGCCATCACCGCGGCCTCCGCGGCCGGGGTGTGATGGGCGGGGCGTGATGGGCGGGGTGTGATGGGCTGGAGGTCGTCAGCACCGATGACCGACCCTGCTTCCCGGCAGGTCACCGATCCGATGAGAGGAAGAATCGTGCGAGGGATCAGCGCCCGCTGGCTCGCCGGATGGCTGGGCGCCGCGGCGATCGGGGTGCTCAACGGCGTCGCACGGCAGCGCACTCTGCGTGGTCGTACGAGCGAATTGACGGCCCACCAGATCTCCACCTTCACCTTGATGGTGTCACTGGGCGGATACATCCATTGGCTGTCGCGTCGCGTTCCGTTGCCGACGACCAGGGCGGCGCTCGGGATGGGCGCGAGCTGGGCGGGCATGACGGTCGTGTTCGAGTTGGCCCTTGGCCGGTCGCGCGGCCTCTCACTGCGTGAAGCCGCCGCCGACTACGACATCCGCCGCGGCCGGTTGTGGCCCCTGGTGTTGCTCACCATGGCGGTGGCGCCGGCCGTGTCGAAACGGCTCCTCGAACCGCGACGACGCTGAGCCGACAGGAAACGACCGTCAAGGTCACCTGCTGGTCGGGCCCGACGGCGGTGAGCCACGCGAGATCGCTTCCCGGTTCAGCCAACTCGATGGCGACGACCTTCAGGCGGTTCGGCGCGACCGCAAGACGAGCAGCAGGGTGACCGCCAAGATGATCGCGCCGACGGATTCCACCACCAGGGTGGTGGTCACCAGCGTGAAGGTCAGCACCTCGTGAATGCCGAACAGTCCGACGGTCAGTGCGAGGACCAGGGCGAGCAGTGTGCCGACCATGAAGACCAGACTCAGCGCCGTCGCCGGCGCGAGCATTCGTCCGCGCAGCATGACGACCGCGATCGCCAGCACCAGGGCGCCAACGGCGTTGACCACGAACAGCGCGCCGAGCACGCCGTGCACGCCGTCGAACACGAGGTAGAGGTGGATTGCGCCCATCGCCAGCAACGCCACCGCACTCAGCGCCTGCACGGCCAGCAGCGAGTGGCCCCTGATGCGGGAGCCGCGCAGTGAGTCGGTGGTGAGAGTGTGCGGTGACATGGCGTGACCTGCCCTCGACTGGTGGGCCTGCGTGAGCCGCGGCCGTCCACCCATGGGTACGGACCGGACCGTCAACCGGTTCGGGGTTCGACGGCAAGGGATTGGCCGGTCCGGGCACGGCAATCGGCGGTGCGCGGCACCGCGCACGCCCCGCGACGCGAGCCATTCGGACCAACCCCGCCGCCCAATACTTGGACGTCCTACTAACAGCGCTAGGGTGGGTCCATGACGACCGCGTCCACCGCGCCGAACGCACCGTCGGGTGGGTTCCGGCGCGAGTTGCATCCCGCGCCCATCCCCGTCAGCCGGCGTAACGAGATCCATGCCGCACCCGGGTTCGGCCGGTACTTCACCGACCACATGGTGCTCATCGACTACGACGCCGGAGTCGGCTGGCACGATCCTCGGGTGGTGCCGTACGGGCCGTTCAGCCTGGATCCGGCGACGATGGTGCTGCACTACGCGCAGGAGATCTTCGAGGGCCTCAAGGTTTTCGCCCAGCCCGACGGATCCCTGGCCTCGTTTCGCCCGGAGGCCAACGCCGCGCGGCTGAACCGGTCGGCGGACCGCCTCGGTATTCCGCGGCTGCCGGAGGAACTGTTTCTGGCCTCGCTCCGGGAACTTCTCGACGTCGATGGCGCGTGGGTGCCGGTCGGCGGCGAGACCTCGCTCTACATCCGGCCTTTCATCATCGCCACCGAGGTCGGGCTCGGCGTCCGGCCGTCGTCGAGTTACACGTTCTGCGTCATCGCCTCACCGGCCGGCGCCTATTTCCCGGGCGGGGTCAAGCCGGTCAGTGTCTGGTGGTCGACCGACTACGTGCGCGCCGCGCCCGGCGGCACTGGCGCCGCCAAGTTCGGTGGCAACTACGCCGCGTCGCTCGCGGCTCAGGCCGAGGCGGCGGCGAAGGGCTGCGACCAGGTCGTCTGGCTGGACGCGGTGGAGCGCCGGTGGGTCGAGGAGATGGGTGGGATGAACCTGTTCTTCGTCTTCGGCTCCGGATCGTCGGCGGAGGTCGTCACTCCCGAGCTCACCGGCTCGCTGCTGCCAGGGGTGACCCGCGACTCGCTGCTGACGCTGTCCCGGGAGATGGGGCTGACCGCCACCGAACGACGGGTCTCCACAGATGAGTGGGCGAAGAAGGCGGAGTCCGGTGAGCTCGCCGAGGTGTTTGCCTGCGGCACCGCCGCCGTCATCACCCCGGTCGGCTCCGTGCTGCATGCCGCCGGCGGGTTCGACATCAACGGTGGCCGGCCCGGCCCGATCAGCATGGAGTTGCGTCGGGAACTGACCGACCTGCAGTACGGCCGCACGGCCGACACGCACGGCTGGATGACCCGGCTGAACTGAGGGGCACAGTACGGGCGCGGGGCCCGAAAGGTCCCGGCACAGCACAAGAGGCGGGTCCCGTCGGGACCCGCCTCTGTCTGTCGTGTTCGTGAGTGTTGCGCGCGATGTGGACCACCCGCGGGGCCTCGTCAGCCGCGAACGACCTTGCCGGCCTTCAGGCAGGACGTGCACACGTTGAGCTTGCGCACCGTGCCCGGCGCCACCTGGGCGCGGACCGGCTGGATGTTCGGATCCCACCTGCGGTGCGTCCGGCGGTGCGAGTGCGACACACTCATGCCGAAACCGGGACCCTTGCCACACACGTCACACACGGCAGCCACGCCGAACACCACCTGTCAAAGATTTTGCGACCGGCGCCGGGCCGGTCAGAGCAGTCGTCACGGGCCCGACGTTTGTCGGGCAACCACCCCAGGGTACTGACTCGCCGACCGGCGGCCAAATTGCCGGCGAACCGGTGCACCATGGTCGCCATGTCGTCCTTCGATGCCGACCTGGTACGGCGCTGGCTCCGGCGGGTGCGCTCGGCGCAGGACCCGGTCCTGCCACATTGGACCACGGTCCCCACCGAGCAGGAGATCGCCGCCCTCCGCGCCGGTGGCGAACGGCTGGAGGCCGCCCTGCAGCAATCGACGGTCCTGGTGGACGCCGCGCTGCTCGATGACGACGGCGGCGCGGCCGAGGCGGCGCTCACCGAGCTGCCGGCACGGATGCTGCACCGCTATCTGGACGCCTTCGCCGCCGGCGTCGGTTCGACCCGGCTGGCGTTCGCCGGAACAGAGTCCGATCCGGAGCCCGCCGACGAGGGGCAGTACGAGGAGATGGCGGAGCGGCCGGACGTGGGATCGCTGGCGCTGGCCGCCGGCCTCAACGCCGGCGCCGCCGCCTTGCACGGCGAGATCACCGCGGCTTTGCAGCGGCCCGCGGAACACTGGCGTTCGGACGAGCCGACCGCCGCCGAATCGGCACGGCTGGCCGGGTTCGCCGCGGCCGAGTTGGTCGTCGACGGCGCCGGTCTGCACGAGATCGCCGCCGCCGCAGCCGCTGCCGTGATCAACGGGTGGCGATCGGGCCCGCCGACCGGTGCGGCCGAGCTGACCGAGCACCGTGTCCGGGGGCTGGTCGGCAGTCTGCTGGTCGCTCTCGAGGTGGAGACCCGTGATCCCGAGCCGCCCGCCGACCCGGCGCCCTGTGGTGCGGGGCCGGGGGAGAACCTGGGCCGTCCGTTCGACGCCGAGATCACGTTCACCATGGGGCTCGCTTCGCCGGAGGTCGGGGCGTTGTCGCGGGATCTGGCCGGGTTGGCCGCCGACGTCACCGTGTGGCCCGGCGGCCAGTGGCCGAAGTTCCACATCCACAGCGACCGACCCGGCGACGTGATGAGTCAGGTCTTCGCCTACGGCACTCCGTTCGACCTACTGATCACGTCGAGGGAATGACGCCGCGGGACCCGACCTGACCGTGCCTTGCACCGTCGGCTCGGCGGCTGCACAGTCTTGGTCGCCTGCCTCGGCTGGTCGGGCTCGTCGGCGGGCCGCCGGCCGTCGGGCCCCGCGGCCGGCACAACGACACCCGCCGCCCGCACCGGCCCGTCCCGCGCAGCCCGGCCGTCACAGCCCTGTGCACAGCCTGCGGGTCGGGCACGGCACTGACGGGGTCGGCCGTCAAGATGGACGGGCACACTCGGCCCGCGTCGGAGAGGCATCGTGGAGAAGATCACCCTCAGCACGCCGCTGAAGTCGGCACTCGGCGCTCGGGCGGCCGGCCGCCTGGTGGACAAGCTGCAGCTGCACACCGTCGGCGACCTGCTGCGGTACTACCCCCGCAAGTACGACCAGCGCGGCAAGCTCACCGACCTCGGTTCGCTGGTGGTCGGTGAGCGCGCGACCGTCTGGGCCAAGGTGGTCAGGGTGACCGAGCGCGATCTCGGGCATGCCCGGGCGGGAAACCGGGGCAAGGGACGCGGCGTCAAACACATCACCAACGTCGTCATCGGGGACAGCTCACGCCAGCTCACCTGCACCTTCTTCAACCAGTACCACTGGTCGAAGGTGCTGCGGCCGGGCACCGACGCGATGTTCTCCGGGAAGGTCAGCACGTTCAACAAGGCGTTGCAGCTCAGCTCGCCGTCGGTGGCCATCGTCGATGACGGCAGCGGCGGCACGGATCAGGCGATCGACATCGTCGAGTCGTTCCCCGGCGGCGTTATCCCGGTGTATCCGCTGGTGGAGGGCGTGACGCAAACCCTGGTTCAGCACTGCGTCCGCGCGGCGCTCGACCTGCTGTCCGCGATCGAGGACCCGGTGCCGGAGGTGTTGCTCGCCCAGCACGGTCTCGTCGACCTGGCAACCGCGCTGCGGGACATCCACCGGCCGCGCAACGCGCAGCATCTGGAGGCGGCCCAACAGCGGCTGCGGTACGACGAGGCGCTGTCGGTGCAGCTGGTGCTCGCCCGACGCCGCGCGGACGCCCGGAACTTCCCCGCCGAACCGTGTCCCAGGGTGGCGGGCGGACTGCTGGACAGCTTCGAGGGCAACCTGCCGTTCACCCTCACCGACGGCCAGCGCGCGGTGGGCGAGACCATCGCGCACGACCTGGCCACGATCCACCCGATGAACCGGCTGCTGCAGGGCGAAGTCGGCTCGGGCAAGACCGTGGTCGCGCTGCGGGCGATGCTGCAGGTGATCGACTCCGGTCGGCAGGCGGTGCTGCTGGCGCCTACCGAAGTGCTTGCAGCGCAACACGTCCGGTCGTTGCTGGAGATCCTTGGCCCGCTCGGTCGCGGGGGTGAGCTCGGCGCACCGGCGGAGGCCACGGCGATCACCCTGTTGACCGGGTCGTTGCCGGCGAAGACCCGGCGGAACGCGCTGCTCACCATCGCCTCGGGTCAGGCCGGGATCGTCGTCGGCACCCATGCCCTGCTGTCGGAGGGTGTGCAGTTCCCGAACCTCGGCCTGGTGGTCGTGGACGAGCAACACCGGTTCGGCGTCGAACAGCGACATGCGCTGCGCACCAGACATCCCGACGGCAATCCGCCGCACGTGCTGGTGATGACCGCGACGCCGATCCCGCGGACGGTCGCGATGACCGTGTTCGGCGATCTGGACACCTCGACCCTGTCGGAGCTGCCCCGAGGCCGCTCGCCGATCAGCACGACGGTGGTGCCGGCCGCCGAACGGCCCGGCTGGGTGGAGCGGGCCTGGCAACGGATCCGGGAAGAGGTCGGCAAGGGTCACCAGGCGTATGTGGTCTGCCCGAAGATCGGCGACGGCGACGAGCAGGCGGCGATGTTCGAGGACCGCAGCGTCCTCGACGAGGGCGACGCCGACGGCGAGGCAGGGGACCAGCAGGCCACCCGCCGGCCGCCGCTGGCCGTCACCCAGGTCGCCGCCATGTTGCAGGACGGTCCGCTGGCGGACCTGCGGGTCGGCGTCCTGCACGGCCGGCTGCCACCGGGGGAGAAGGACGACGTGATGACATCGTTCGCCGCCGGTCAGCTCGACGTGCTGGTGGCCACGACGGTGATCGAGGTGGGTGTCGACGTCCCGAACGCGACCATGATGGTGATCATGGACGCCGAACGGTTCGGCATGTCGCAGCTCCACCAGCTGCGCGGCCGGGTCGGTCGGGGCAGTGCGCCGGGTATCTGCCTGCTGGTCACCGAATCACCGGCCGGCACCGTCGGACGGGCCCGGCTGGACGCCGTGGCCGCCACCACCGACGGTTTCGAACTGGCCGAAGCGGACCTGGAACTCCGTCGGGAAGGCAACGTGCTCGGCACCACCCAGGCCGGCAGATCTACTGCACTGAAACAGCTCTCGTTGCAGCGGGACCGGTACGTGATCGAGATGGCCCGGGCGGATTCCGTCGGGCTCGTCGGTGACGACCCGCAGATGAAGGACTGGCCGGGCCTGGCGGAGATGGTGTCGCTGGTGATCGCGTCGGAAAGTCAGGAGTACCTGGACAAGGGGTGAGCATCGCTTCAGTCGGAGTCGCCCCGGCGCCGTGCAGAGCCCCGCAGGCGGCGGGCCAGGTGGCGGCGCAGCTGCGGTGCACAGGTCCTGGCAGCCGATGGTGTTGGCTCCCTTGACGGTCGTGCCGATGACGCGGGGGTGATCGTCAGCCCGTTCATGTCCCGTCGCATGCTGGCCGACCGGGCACGCGCCCACCGCGGACCGTTGGGGCTCGCCGGGGAACAACCCGGTTTTCCGTTGTGCCCGGCGGGCACGCTAGGTTCCCCGCAGCGGGCCGTCCGCCCCCGGGGGCTCGCACCGGCAGGGACGAAAGTGGTGCGATGTTCTCCAAGATCCTGGTGGCCAACCGCGGCGAGATCGCCATCCGCGCGTTCCGCGCCGCGTACGAACTCGGCATCGCCACCGTGGCCGTCTTCCCGTACGAGGATCGCAATTCCCTGCACCGGCAGAAGTCGGACGAGGCCTACCAGATCGGCGAACGCGGGCACCCGGTCCGTGCTTACCTCGACCCGGACGAGATCGTCCGGGCCGCAATCGCTTCCGGGGCCGACGCGGTCTATCCCGGGTACGGGTTCCTGTCCGAGAACCCCGGGCTCGCGCAAGCATGCGTCGACGCCGGCATCACCTTCATCGGGCCGTCCGCGGCAGTGCTGGAGATGGCCGGGAACAAGGCCACCGCGATCGCTGCGGCCAGAGCCGCCGGCGTCCCGGTGCTCGAGTCGTCGGCGCCGTCATCGGACATCCCGACCCTCGTCGCCGCCGCGGACACCGTCGGCTACCCGATCTTCGTCAAGGCCGTCGCCGGCGGCGGCGGGCGGGGAATGCGCCGCGTCGACGACCCGGACTCGCTGCCCGATGCGCTGGCGACCGCCATGCGGGAGGCGCAATCCGCCTTCGGCGACCCGACGGTGTTCCTGGAGCGCGCCGTCATCGAACCGCGACACATCGAGGTGCAGATCCTCGCCGACGGCCGGGCCGCGTCCGGTGATCCGGGCGGCACCATCCACCTGTACGAGCGGGACTGCTCGGTGCAACGTCGCCACCAGAAGGTGATCGAGGTGGCGCCGGCCGTCGGTCTGGACCCGACGCTGCGGGAGGCGATCTGCGCGGACGCCGTGGCGTTCGCCCGGCACATCGGATACGTCAACGCCGGCACCGTCGAGTTCCTGCTCGACCAGCAGGGCCGCTACGTCTTCATCGAGATGAACCCGCGGATCCAGGTGGAGCACACCGTCACCGAGGAGATCACCGACGTCGACCTGGTGGCCTCGCAGATCCGGATCGCCGCCGGCGAGACGCTCGACGACCTGGGCCTGAGCCAGGAGTCCATCCAGATCCGCGGTGCCGCGCTGCAATGCCGGATCACCACGGAGGACCCGGCCAACGGCTTCCGCCCGGACACCGGCAAGATCATCACCTACCGCTCCGCGGGCGGCGGCGGGGTCCGCGTCGACGGCGGCACCGTGCACTCCGGCGCCGAGGTCAGCCCGCACTTCGACTCCCTGCTGGTGAAGATGACGTGCCGCGGACGCAGCTGGCCGGAGGCGGTGGCGCGGGCGCGGCGCGCCCTGGCGGAATTCAGGGTCCGCGGCGTCGCCACCAACATCCCGTTCCTGCAAGCGGTACTGGACGACCCCGACTTCGCCGCCGGCGGCGTCAGCACCAGCTTCATCGAGACCCACCCGCACCTGCTGACCGCACGCAGCTCCGCGGACCGCGGCACCCGGCTGCTGAGCTACCTCGCGGAGATGTCCGTGAACCGCCCGTTCGGGCCGCGGCCGCCCCGGTTGATCGACCCCCACACCAAGCTCCCGCGCCTGGATACCGCCGCACCCGCGCCCAGGGGCACCCGGCAACTGATCACCGAGTTGGGGCCGGCCGGCTTCGCCCGCTGGCTCCGCGAGAGCCCCGAGCTCAAGGTCACCGACACCACCTTCCGGGACGCGCACCAGTCGTTGCTGGCCACCCGGGTACGGACCAGGGACCTGGCGATGATCGGTCCCGCCACCGCCCGGTTGACACCCGAATTGCTGTCCATCGAGGCCTGGGGCGGTGCGACCTACGACGTCGCATTGCGGTTCCTGGCCGAGGACCCGTGGGAGCGGCTGGCCGTGCTGCGGGAGGCGATCCCGACCATTGCGTTGCAGATGCTGCTCCGCGGCCGCAACACCGTCGGCTACACGCCGTACCCGGAGGCGGTGACCGACGCCTTTGTCCACGAGGCGGCCAGGACCGGGATCGACATCTTCCGCATCTTCGATGCGCTCAACGACATCGACCAGATGCGCCCGGCCATCGACGCTGTGCGGGACACCGGCACCGCGATCGCCGAGGTCGCGCTCTGTTACACCGGCGATCTGTCCGACCCCGGTGAGAAGCTGTACACGCTGGACTACTACCTGCGCCTCGCGGAGAAGATCGTCCGGTCCGGCGCGCACGTGCTCGCGATCAAGGACATGGCCGGCCTGCTGCGGGCACCGGCCGCCCGGACCCTGGTCACCGCGCTGCGCGAGCGCTTCGACCTGCCGCTGCACCTGCACACCCACGACACCGCCGGCGGGCAACTCGCGACCTACCTGGTCGCGTCCGCGGCCGGGGTGGACGCCGTCGACGCGGCGAGCGCGCCGATGGCCGGCACCACGTCCCAGCCGCCGCTGTCCGCGCTCGTCGCCGCGACCGACTTCACCGACCGGCCGACGGGGCTGCAGCTGCGCGCGGTCGAGGACCTGGAGCCCTACTGGGAGGCGGTGCGGGCCCTGTACGCGCCGTTCGAATCCGGGCTGCGCTCGCCGACCGGACGGGTCTACCGGCACGAGATCCCCGGCGGTCAGCTGTCGAATCTGCGCCAGCAGGCCATCGCGCTGGGTCTGGGCAACCGCTTCGAGGAAGTGGAACGGATGTACGCCGCGGCGGACGCGATGCTCGGGCACCTGGTGAAGGTGACCCCGTCGTCCAAGGTCGTCGGAGACCTGGCACTGCACCTGGTCGGTGCCCGGGTCGACCCGGAGGAGTTCGAGGCCGACCCGGGCCGGTTCGACATCCCGGACTCCGTCGTCGGTTTCCTGTCCGGCGAGTTGGGTGACCCACCGGGTGGCTGGCCGGAACCCTTCCGCAGCAAGGCACTTGCCGGGCGCACGTTCACCCCGCCCGCCGCAGCGCTGAGCGAGGACGATTCCCGGGATCTCGCCCAGGCGCCCAGGCAGACTCTCAACAGGCTGCTTTTCCCCGGTCCGGACAAGGAGTTCCGCCGGTCGCGGCAGCAGTACGGCGACCTGTCGGTGCTGCCCACCGTCGACTACCTGTACGGGTTGCAGTCCGGCGCGGAGCACATGATCGAGCTGAAGTCCGGGGTGCAGCTGTATCTGGGGCTGGAGGCGAAGGGGGAGCCCGACGAGCGCGGGCTGCGCACCGTGGTGACCACCCTCAACGGCCAGTTGCGTCCGTTGCAGGTGCGGGACCGCAGCGTCGACGTGGACATCCCGGTCGCCGAGCGCGCCGACCCGGCCGACCCGTTCCACGTTGCCGCCCCGTTCGCCGGGGTCGTCACTTTGGCGGTCACCGAGGGCGACGAGGTGGCGGTCGGAGACACGGTGGCCACCATCGAGGCGATGAAGATGGAGGCGTCCATCACGGCCCCTCGCGTGGGACGGGTCCAGCGCACCGCCATCACCCAGGTGCAGCAGGTGGAGGGCGGCGACCTGGTGCTCGTGCTGACCGCCGAGGCCTGACCCGTGACCAGGGTCGCCGGCGGCGTCTGGGGTGGCCGGCGGTTGGCCACGCCGCCGGGCGAGATCACCCGGCCGACCTCGGAGAAGGTGCGGGCGGCGCTGGCCAGCTCGCTGTTCGCGACCGGTGGGCTGGTCGGCGCGCGGGTGC
Source organism: uncultured Actinomycetota bacterium (assembly GCA_963785455.1). GTDB lineage: Bacteria > Actinomycetota > Actinomycetes > Mycobacteriales > Nakamurellaceae > Nakamurella. Next base: position 101,360 of record CAWAVL010000016.1, on the reverse strand, counting down.
TCGACTTGTACGCCGGGTCCGGTGCGCTCGGCATCGAACTGGTGTCGCGCGGGGCGTCGTCGGCCGTGTTCGTCGAGCGTGACCGGGCGGCGCTGGCAGCGCTGCGACAGAACATCGAGATGCTGGGCGCCGCGGAGCTGACGGTGCTGCCCGGTGACGTGGTCGGCGTCGTCGGCCGGTCGGCGGGCGGCGGGTTCGGGCCGTTCGACGTCGTCGTCGCCGACCCGCCGTACGACGTGGGCACCGACCAGTTGGTGGCGGTGTTCACCGGCCTGCACACCGCCGGCGCGCTCGCCGCGCACGCCGACCTGATCATGGAACGCGGTCGCAAGTCCGGTGAGCCGTCGTGGCCTCCGCCGCTGGAGGCGGTCCGTGCCCGCCGGTACGGCGACACCCTGCTCTGCTACGGTCGCGCGCCATGACTCATGCCGTGTGCCCCGGCTCGTTCGACCCGCCCACCCTGGGTCACCTGGACGTCATCGGCCGCGCCGCCGAATTGTTCGACCGGGTCACCGTCGCGGTCCTGGTCAACCCGGACAAGAAGGGCCTGTTCAGCATCACCGAGCGGCTCGACCTGCTGCGCGCCACCACGGCGCAATGGCCATCGGTGGCGGTCGACTCGTTCGCCGGTCTGCTGGTGGATTACTGTGCCGCACAACACATCTCGGCGATTGTCAAGGGTATCCGGGCGGTGTCCGACTTCGACTACGAGCTGCAGATGGCACAGATGAACAAGGGCCTGACCGGGGTCGACACACTGTTCCTGCCGACCAGCCCGACATACTCCTTCGTATCGTCGTCGCTGGTCAAGCAGGTCGCCGCGTACGGCGGCAACGTCGATCACCTGCTGCCCGATGTGGTGTCCGCCGCGCTGCGGGACAGGGCGGGCCGTTCCTGAGCCGCCCATGATCACCGGTCGGTGACCGGGCTGGCCCCGATGGGGTGGTGATCTTCTGCTCGGCCGGCGCCGGGCGTGTTGGCGGCCCTGCCGCTCGGCCCGTTGTCAGACTGAGGCCTCAGCCGCCGTCCGCACCGCAGCAGAAGACCGGCAGACGGGCAGGCGTTCACCGTAGGAGGTTCCATCCATGTACCGGGTTTTCGAGGCACTCGACGAGCTCGTCACCATCGTCGAGGAAGCCCGGGGATTACCGATGACGGCGTCCTGCGTGGTCCCGCGCGGTGACGTGCTGGAACTGCTCGACGACGTGCGCGACGCGCTGCCCGGCGAGGTGGACGACGCGCAGGACGTGCTGGACCACCGCGACCAGATGATCAGCGAGGCCAACGAGACCGCGGCCAAGACGGTCAGCGACGCTGAGGCGGAGGCGCACCGGCTGGTCAACTCCGCACAGGCCGAGGCTGAGGGCACGGTGAACGGTGCCCGCGCCGAGGCCGACCGGCTGGTCGGGGAGGCCACCGCGCACGCCGAGGGACTGGTCAACCGGGCGCGGGACGAGGCGGCGCGGCTGGCCCAGGCCGCCCAGGACCAGCACGACTCGTTGATCGCGCGCGCCCGGACGGAGGCGGAGCGGACCATCGCCGCGGGCCGCGCCGGCTACGAGGCATCGGTCGCCGACGGCCGCGCCGAACAGGCCCGGCTGGTGACGCAGACGGAGGTGGTGCAGGCTGCCTACGCCGAATCGGCCAGGATTCTGGACGCCGCGCACGCCGACGCCGACCGGATGCGCGCCGAGTGCGACACCTACGTCGACACCACCCTGGGGTCGCTGGAGGAAACGCTGACCAGCACCCTGCGCACCATCGGCCGCGGCCGGACGGCACTGCGCACGGGCGGCGTCGCCGACTACCGGGACTGACCGCGCGGGCTGCCGGCCCGGTCGACCCGCGACGATCAGCCGGCCGCCGGCCGAGCCGGCGGTGGTACCGCCCAGGTCAATCGGACAGGTGCGTTGCCGGGCCCATGGCCGCTGCCGAGAACAATGTCGTGACGCTGTCGCAGAACTCATCGGCCGACGGCTGACCGGACAGGGCGTTCTGAACGACGAAACCCTGCACGAGTGACAGCAGCACGGCGGTCAGCTGCGGCGGCTCGACGGACAGCGTGCCGCCGGCCGCGGACCAGCGCTCGAGCATCCGGGTGATGACGGCCCGAACCGTGCCGAGGATCGACTCGGCCACCGGCACCAGTCCGGGGTTGCGACCACCACCGCGCGCCGGTGGAACAGTCCCGTCATCAACGGACCGACGTGCAGAGGGCTGTCGCCCTGGTGCTCGGGCTGACCGCCGGTCTGTCCCTCGTGCTCGCGCTGTTCGTGGGCGTCGCTGTGAACTCCGGGCCGAGTGGGGTCCGGCTCGCACTGGTCGGGCCGCCGCCCGCGGTGGAGCAGATCGACGCCGCGTTGACCGGCACCGCAGGTCCCGACGCCTTCGACATCTCCGTCGTCGCCGACGAGGCCGGCGCCCGGGCGGCCCTGCAGGATCGGACGGTCGACGGCGCCATCGGCGTTGGTGCTCCGCAGCAGTCGGTCCGTGCTGGGCGCCGTCCTCGGCGGTGCAACCGCGATCGGCCTCGGCTTCGCCGGCATCCTTGCCTGGCTGGGCGTCTCGGGTGGGCACTTCTGGGCCGAGGCGGCGGCGATCGCTCTCACCATCGGTGCATCGGCGCTGGTCGTGGCCGGGCCAGTCCGGCTGATCGGTGCCGCAGGCGCGGGGCTGGGGGCGCTGCTGCTGGTGACCATCGGCAACCCGCCGTCCGGGATCGCGACGTCACCGCGGCTGCTCCCGGGTCCGTGGGGCGCCTTCGGTCAGTGGCTGCCGACCGGAGCGGGCGGCACCCTGGTCAGGAGGGTGTGGTACTTCCCGGAGGCGTCCGTGACCGGCCCAATGCTGATTCTGCTGGTGTGGGCGGGGCTCGGTGCCCTGGGCGTCGTGCTGGGCCGGGCGGGAGGGACGCACCCGGGTTCCCGGCCACCGGCGGCCTCGACCGCGGCACCGCAGATGGTCACGGCCTGACCGGCCTTCCCCGGTTGACCCGCTCGTTCGGGTTGACAAGAACGCCGCCCCGGCCGAGAGAGGCCGTCGGCCGAGAAATGCCGGGAGCGGCACCCGACCCCCGCGCGGAACAATCCATGGCCCGGACCGTTCTTCGAACGGTTCGGGCCTGCTGGGTTCGGGCCTGCTGCGTTCGTGGCAGCGGTGTCCCCATGTGAGTGGCGGACCCGTTCGGGAATTGGAGCCACCGCGCGGGTCGACTACCCTGGAAGGGTTGCCCTGGCTGGGAGCGCAGCGGGGGTCGCGTCCTCGAGGGCCGACACAGCTCCGACCCGCCCCAACACACCGTTGACCCTTCGCAATCGACCGTGAGAGAACCGTCACCATGTCTGCCCATCCGCATCCGCAGTCGAATTCGCCCTGGGTGTTCGACACCCGGGTGCTGGGGCGACGGCCCGGCACGTTGCGCGCCGTGCGCATGGCCGCGCCGGTGTCGGAGCCGATGGGCCTTGAGGTGGTGGCCGTGCCGCCCGGGTCGGATGTCGACCTGGACCTGCGGTTCGAGGCGGTTGCCGAGGGCGTGCTGGTCTCCGGCACCGCGGCGGCGACGGCCGTCGGCCAGTGCGCACGCTGCCTGATCGACCTCACCGAACCGGTGATCGCGCGGATCCGGGAGCTGTACGCCTACCCCGAGTCGGCGACAGCGGCGACCACGGAGGACGACGAGATCGCCCGGCTGGTGGACGACCTGGTGGACCTGGAACCGGTGGTGCACGACGAGGTCGTGCTGGCCCTGCCGATGGCCCCGTTGTGCCGTCCGGACTGCCCGGGATTGTGCGTCGAATGCGGTGAGCGGTTCGACGATCTGGAGCCAGGTCATTCGCATGAGATACTGGATCCTCGCTGGGCCGCTCTGCGGGACAGATTTGACACCGATACATCCGAGAGCGCGGACCGGCCTTCCGCCGGATCTGCGGAATGACCTGAGCGAAACAACACAGAAGGAGATCGATCGTGGCTGTCCCGAAGAGGAAGATGTCGCGGAGCAACACCCGTTCCCGCCGTTCGCAGTGGAAGACCACCGTTCCCACCCTCGTGGTCTGCCCGAACCGGGCGTGTGGCGCTTTGACGCCTCCGCATCAGGCCTGCCAGACCTGCGGCCAGTACCGCGGCCGCCAGGTCGTCGGGGTCTGACACGCGTGGGCGGGGGCTCGGCGTCGGCGGCGAGCAACACGCCCGACCCGGCCGTTGTCGCTGCTGCCCTCGGCGTCGAGCTGAGTGATGAGTTGGTGGTGCTCGCCCTGACCCACCGGTCCTTCGCGTACGAGAACGGTGGGCTACCCACCAACGAGCGGCTGGAATTCCTCGGCGACTCCGTCCTCGGTGTCGTCGTCACCGACGTGCTGTACCGCACGCACCCAGATCTGCCCGAGGGCAAGCTGGCGAAGCTGCGCGCCTCGGTGGTCAACATGCATGCCTTGGCCGGGGTCGGACGGCAGATGGGACTGGGCGATCAGTTGCGGCTCGGCCGCGGCGAGGAACTGACCGGCGGGCGCGACAAGTCGTCGATCGTGGCCGATGCGGTGGAGGCCGTGATCGGTGCGGTCTACCTGCAGCACGGTCTGGACGTCACCCGCGGGGTGATCCATCGGCTCTTCGGTGACCTGCTGTCCGCCGCCCCGCAGCTGGGTGCCGGCCTGGACTGGAAGACCTCGCTGCAGGAGCTCTCGGCGTCCCGCGGTCTCGGCGTGCCCGAATACCGGGTCAGCGAGCAGGGCCCCGATCACGCCAAGGTCTTCGCCGCGACCGTCCTGCTCACCGGTGTGGCCCACGGATCCGGCACCGGCCGCACCAAGAAGGAAGCCGAGCAGGCCGCGGCCGCGGCGACCTACACCAGCCTGCAGGCCGGCAACGGCGGGGCGCCCGTACCCGGTTCCGAGGCCGCGGGCGTTCCCGCCCCCGTCGGCGCGCCCATGGACACCGCGGCCGCACTGGTGGATCCGCTCCCCGGGTCGGGACCCGACCAGGAGACACCGGACGGCGTCGAAGCCGGGCCCGCGCCGAATGATCGGCCCACCGGGCCCGAAGAATCGGCCGGTCCGTGCGCGGACGACCAGTCTCCGCCGCCCCGGTCCGGTGCCTGAACTTCCCGAAGTCGAGTCCGTCCGCATCGGTCTCCTGCCGCACGTATCCGGCCGGCGGATCGACCGCGTGCAGGTCTTCCACGACCGATCCGTCCGGCGGCATGTCGGGGGCGCGGCCGATTTCGCAGCCGTGGTGACCGGGCGCCGGATCGTCGACGTGCGGCGCCGCGGCAAGTACCTCTGGTGGGCCCTCGACGACGGTGACGCCATCCTGGCCCACCTGGGGATGAGCGGGCAGTTCCGGATCACCGACCCCGGCCGCGCCCCGGTGCCCGTCGAGGCGCCGGCGGGGAACGGCTCGTTTCATGCCGTTGGGCCCGAGGCGCCGGACATCGCCCTGACCGGTGGTCCGGCACGTACCGACTCGGGCGGTTCCCACCCGCGCGGCGGGCACCCCGGCGATGATTCCGCCGACGTCACCCCCGTCCTGCTGCATCCCCATCTGCGGATCAGGTTCAGCTTCCATGACGACGGGCCGGACGTCGACTTCCTGGACCAGCGCACCTTCGGCGGGATGGCGTTCGCCCCCGGCGGCGCGGAACTGCCGGACACGATCGCGCACATCGCCCGCGACCCGCTCGACCCGGCCTTCTCACCGGCCGACACCGTCGCCGCGATCCGCCGCAAGCGCACCGAGATCAAGCGGGCCCTGCTCGACCAGACCGTCGTGTCCGGCATCGGGAACATCTACGCCGACGAGGCGCTCTGGCGCGCGCGGGTGCACTACGCCCGCCCCACGGCGGGCATGACCCGGCCGGTGGCCACCGCGGTGCTGGCCGCCGCCGCCGAGGTCATGCGCGAGGCCCTCGGCGCGGGCGGCACGTCCTTCGACGCCCTGTACGTCAACGTCAACGGCGAGTCCGGTTACTTCGACCGTTCGCTGAACGCCTACGGCCGGCAGGACCGGCCATGTCCGCGGTGCGGAACCCCTATCCGCCGGGAGGCGTTCATGAACCGCTCGTCGTTCTTCTGCTCGAGCTGCCAGCCGCGGCCCCGTCGCCGTCCCGGATCTGCGAGCCGCTGATCCGGCGGCCGTATTGTCTGATCTTGTGCGCCTGACCGACGAACCACCGCCCGTTGACCGGATTCCCGCCGTCCATCCCGTGCCCCGCCCGGTCGATCGGGCCCTTCGGCTGCTGACGAAGTCGACCGATCACGGCCTGCTGTGGATCGCCATCGCCGGTGTCGGCGTGGTGTCGGGCAAACGGAGCCGGCGTGCCGCCATCCGTGGGCTCGCCAGCCTCGGCGCCGCCAGCTTGGCCTCCAATGCGGTGGTGAAGCCGCTGGTCGGCCCGCGACGGCCGGACCGGGAGCGGACGTCGATCGCCCGCCGGATCGGGCACTTGCCGTGGACCTCCTCATTCCCCAGTGGAAAGGCCGCTTCTGCGGCCGCCTTCGCGGCCGGCGCCTCCATGGAGCTGCCGGCCGCCGGGGTCGCGCTCGTGCCGCTGGCAGCCGCGGTCGCGTATTCCCGGGTGCACGTGCGGGCGCACTTCCGCTCGGACGTCTGGGCGGGCGCCGCGCTCGGCGTCACACTCGCCGTCATCGGCCGGCGGTGGTGGCCGGTGAAGCCGTGGGGGCCGGCGTTGATGGCCGCCGGCACGGTGCCCGGCCTGCCCAGGGGCAAGGGACTGGCGGTGATCGTAAACCAGGAATCGGGCAGCAGTGACGGTGCGGCGGAATCGATCTCCGCAGCGCTGCCGCATGCGACGATCATCCACTGGGATCCCGACACCGACCTGGCAGAGCTGATCGACGAGCAGCCCGACCACGACCGGCTGCAGGCGCTCGGCGTCGCGGGCGGCGACGGCACCGTCGCGACCGTCGCCCAGCTGGCGCACGCGCGGCGGCTACCGCTCGCGGTGTTTCCCGCAGGCACCCTGAACCACTTCGCCAAGGCCGTCGGGCTGGACACCGACGCGCACACCGTGGCCGCCGTCGAGGGCGGCGTGGGAGGCATGGTCGACCTCGCGTTCATCGACGGGGTCGGCTTCCTCAACACGGCCAGCATCGGTGGGTACCCGGAGATGGTGCGCCGACGCGACCACTACTCGCACCAGCTCGGCAAATGGCCGGCCACCGCCTATGCGCTGATCCGCACGCTGAACCACGAGAAGCCCATCGACCTGGTGATCAACGGGCTGCGCATCCCGGTCTGGGTGGTGTTCATCGGGAACGGCCGCTATATCCCGCGTGGCCTGGCGGCCTCCTGGCGGGAGCACCTGGCCAGCGGGGTGCTGGACGTGCAGTACCTGCGGGCCGATCGGCGGTTCTCCCGGACCCGGGCCGTGCTGTACTCGTTGATCGGCATCGTGCAACGCAGCCACGTCTACGGATCCATGGAGGACCACAGCGTCCGGATCCGCTCGCTGTCCGGCCCTAAATCCAGCGCGCACGACGGGGAGGTCAGCCCGCCGCGCGAGGAGATCGAGCTGACCATCTCCGACCGGCGGCTGACGGTGTACCGGGCGAGGGCCTGACGGCCGGTGCCGGGTCTGCGTGCGGCCGCGGGTACCCGGACGTTGCACCGCCGGCTGCCCCGGTGCCCGGGCGGGGCACGCCCGGCACCCGGGCGTCGCGGGTGGTCAGCCGGGCAGCACGCTGTGCGGGTACTCCGGCGACCGGTGCTGGAAGGCCGCAATGGCGGGGTTCTGCAGCACCCCGTCCCGGATCTCGATCGCCCGCCGGATGGTGGCGTCGGCCTCCCAGGCGTCGGTCCCGGCCAGCACGGTGCCGAGGAACGGGATCAAGGCCTGGCTGATCTCCCAGGTCGCGGAATTCCACAAATACGACGGACTATGGTCGACGGCGTAGTACAGCACGTTGTTCCCGACGACGAACGCCGGATCTAGAAATGTCGTCGGCCGGGCCCAGCTGAAACCCATTCCCGCATCACAGGAGACGTCGACGATCAACGTTCCGGGTTTGACGTCCGGCAGGTCGTCGCGGGTCAGGAACATCATCGGCGAGTTCGGGTTCTGCAGCACGCAGTTCACGATGATGTCGTGCCCGGTGAGGAATTCGCGGAGCGGCACGCTGCCGTCGTCGGTGACGGCACGCCCGACGTGGTCGGTGGTGTCGTCGTCGAAATGCACCATGCGGGCGGAATGAATGGGCGCACCGACCGCGGCCACCGCACGGTGGGTGAGAACGTCGACGTCGTAGACGTTCAGGGCGTTGAGGGCGCACACCGCCCCGCGCGCGGTCGCCCCGAATCCGATGACGACGGCGCGCAGGTGCGGGCCGTACGCACCGGTCGACCCGGCGATCTGCATGGCGTGCAGCACCGAGGCATAGCCGGCCAGCTCGTTGTTCTTGTGGAACACGTGCAGGTTGTAGGAACCGTCGCTGTTCCAGTGGTTCATCGCCTCGAAAGCGATCAGCGTCAACCGCCGGTCGATGGCGACCTGGGTCAATTCCCTGTCCTGGACGCAATGCGGCCATCCCCAGAACGTCTGGCCGGCGCGCAATCCGACGATGTCGTCGAGCATCGGTTTCGGTTGCAGGATCACGTCGCATTCCGCGACCAGCTCTTTCCGCGTGGCGAGTCCTGCGACCCACGGTTTCAGGTCGTCGTCGGACAGCCGGAAATCCGCTCCGTAACCGTGTTCGAGGTGGATCCGGCTCCGCAGCTCGGCGGGAATGCGTTCCAGGTGGTGGGGATGCAGCGGATGCCGGCGCTCGTTTTCTTTCAACGACCTGGCCATCACGCCGAGGGTCAACGGGTGCATGTGTGGTCCTTCGAGGTGGGCATCCGGTGGAGTGAGCCGTACGCACGGCCAGGGGCGCGCGCGACCCTGCCCGCTGAGGGTAACGGCGGGAACCGGCCGATGCTGGGCGCAGGCAACGGTGCCGATCAGGGACGGACGATGACGTTGCCCCGTTTGCGGCCGCTGTCGACGAGGCGGTGGGCGTCGACGATGTCGTCCAGGCGATCGAGAAGGAACCGACGGCGTCCATCACCACGTCGAAACGCTCGCCGAGGGCGGCGGGGTCCTGCTCCGTGTAGTCGACGACGCAGTCGGCGCCCAGCTGTCGGACCAGTCCCGCGTTCCCGCCGCTGGTCACGGCCGTCACGGTGGCGCCGAAGTGCCGGGCGAGCTGCGCCGCGTTCGTCCCCACCGCACCGGCCCCGCCGTTGAACAGCACCGTGCTGCCCGGGCCGACAGAAGCCCTGTCCCGCAGGAAGAACAACGCAGTGGTGGCGCCGCACAGCAGTCCCGTCGCCTCATCGTGTGACACGGTCGACGGCCTGCTGGCGAGCCGGGTCGACCGAACGGCGGCGAACTCGGCATGTGTCCCGAGAGCGGTTCCGGTCATCCCGCACACCTCGTCCCCGACCGCCACTGCGCGAACCCACGACCCGACGGCACTGACCGTCCCGGAGAAGCCGGCATGCGCAACACCGGCAAGGAGTTGGGCGTCGAGGCGATGTCGCTCTACCACCACCTTCCGGGAAGGAGCAGATGCTCGACGGCCTGGCGGACTGGGTCTTCACCCAGATCGCGCTCCCCGAAGCCGGACAGCCCTGGCGGCAGGCGATGATCGACCGCGCACGGTCGGCCCGCCGAGCGCTCTCCGAACACTCCTGGGCGCTGGGCCTGATCGAGTCCCGCCGCACGCCGGGACCGGCGCTGTTGCGCCACCATGACGCCGTACTCGGCTGCCTTCGCGCTGACGGTTTCACCATCGCTCTCGCGGCGCATGCGTTCTCGGCTCTGGACGCCTATGTGTACGGATTCGTGCTGACCGAGCTGAACCTGCCGTTCGAAGAGAACGAGAGTGCAGCGGAGTTCGTCCGGGCAATCGATGAATGGATTCGTGCGGACAGGTATCCGTATCTGGTGGAGATGATCAACGAACAGGTTGTCGGCAAGAAGTATGCTACGGCGAGGAATTCGATTTCGGACTCACCCTGGTGCCCGACGCACTCGAACACCACCGTGCGCGGCGATGATGCCGATCACCTCGATCCGCCACCCATCGGTGAGTCGGTGCCGATCCGCCTTCCCGACGTCGTTGCGCCACCATGGGATACCGCGGTCCTTGCAGGCGCGGTCCACCGCCCCCCCGAGGCGCCGCCGAATCGGTCCGGGCACCATGGTCGCCATGACAGATGCCTTACCGCCGGGTGATGTCGAGCCGCCCCAGCCGGCAGCGTCCGCAACCGACGGCGACGCCGACCAGGTGCGAATGACGGCCTGGGTCCACGGCATGGTGCAGGGCGTGGGGTTTCGCTGGTGGACACGGTCGGCGGCGCTGGAACTGGGGTTGGCGGGAACCGCGTCGAACCTGCCTGACGGCCGGGTGGAGGTGGTCGCCGAGGGCTCCCGCGCCGCGTGCGAGCGGCTGCTGCAGCGGTTGCGGGGCGACCGTACTCCGGGCTTCGTGGAGCAGGTGGTGGCGCAGTACGCGCCGGCGCGCGGTGATCTACAGGGATTCCGCGAGCGCTGAACCTCGGGCCGGTCCTGCCGCACGTGGGTGCCGATGTGCACAACCGGTCGCCGGGATCCGGGTCTGTCGGTGCAGTCCGCTTAACTGTCGGAGTGCGCAGGGCGATGGGGTGGGGTTCCGTGGGGGCCGTCAGCGATTCCGGTGACGGCCACCCGAGAGCGGGGTGCCGGTGACGCTGCACCTGCACCGCGCCGAACGCGCCGACACGCTGGCCGCTGCGCTGGCCGATCTGCTTGCCCAGCCGCCGGTCGATGTGCTCGCCCAGGAGGTCATCGCCGTTCCCGCACGCGGGGTGGAACGTTGGCTCACCCAACGCATATCGCACCACCTCGGGTCGCGGGCGGGTCGAGCTGACGGGATCTGCGCCGCCGTGCGATTCCCGTCACCGGCTGCGCTGATCGCGGAGGTGGCGGGCCTGCCGGAGCAGGACCCGTGGTCGCCCGACGCCGCGGCATGGCCGTTGCTCGAGGTCATCGACACGTGCTCCGGTGAGCGGTGGTGCCGCCCGGTGGCCGCCCATCTGGGCTACCCGGTCGACCCGGCGAGAACGGACGGCGCCGACCCGACCACGACGAACCGCCGATCGCGCCGGTACGCGGTGAGCCGCCGGCTGGCCGGGCTGTTCGACGGATACGCCACCCACCGCCCGCACATGCTCAGCGCCTGGGCGCAGGGCCGGGACGAGGACGGCTGGGGGCGCCCGGTGCCCGCCGACATGGCCTGGCAGCCGGAGCTCTGGCGCCGGCTCCGGGACCGGATCGACGCACCCGACCCGGTGCTCACCCTGGACCGGTTGATCGACGGGCTGCGCGCAGATCCGTCGTGTGTCGATCTGCCGCAACGGATCTCGCTGTTCGGACCGACCGCGCTGCCCGCCCGGCAATTCCGGGTGCTGACCACGCTCGCCGAGCGCCGCGACGTGCATCTGTGGCTGCCGCACCCGTCCCCCGCGCTTTGGTCCGCCCTCGCCGCGGGGCCGCGACCGACCGGTCCGGTGCGACGGTCAGCAGATCCGGCGGGCACCCGGGTGCAGCACCCGCTGTTGTCCTCCCTCGGCCGCGACGCGAGGGAGATGCAGGCGACGCTGTGCACCGCCGGGCACACCGACACGCACCACCCCGCGCGGCGTGCCGCGGTGACGCTGCTCGGACAACTGCAGGCCGATCTGCGGGACAACACGTTACCCACGACCGATCGGCTGGTGCTGGCGGTCGGCGATGACAGCGTCCAGGTGCACGCCTGCCACGGACCGTCCCGTCAGGTCGACGTGCTGCGGGACGTCGTCGTCGGCCTGCTCGCGGCGGACGAGACGCTGCTGCCGAGCGACATCCTGGTGATGTGCCCGGACATCGAGTCCTACGCGCCGCTGATCCAGGGTGCCTTCGGACTCGACGAGGTGGTCGACGGCGGTCATCCGGCGCACGGGTTGTGGGTGCGGCTCGCCGACCGGGCGCTCACCCGGACGAACCCGCTGCTGGCGACGGTGCAGCGCCTGCTCGACCTCGCCGACGGCCGGGTGACCGCCTCCGAGGTCCTCGACCTTGCGGCCTGGGACCCGGTGCGGCGCCGATTCCGGTTCGATGACGACGAGTTGCAGCGGCTGTCCGGGTGGGCCCTCGACGCCGGCGCCCGGTGGGGCATGGACGCCGCGCACCGCGCCGAGTTCGGCCTCCAGGCCTATCCGCAGAACACCTGGCGGTCCGCGCTGGACCGGGTGTTGCTCGGCGTGTCGATGGCGGACGAGGACAACAATCGGCTCGCCACCGCGCTGCCGCTGGACGACGTCGGCAGCTCCGACGTGGACCTGGCCGGCCGGTTCGCCGAACTGGTCGCCCGGCTCGGCGCGGCCCTCGACGCATTGACCGGCGAGCTCACGGTCGCGGGCTGGCTCGAGGCGCTGCAGACATCGATCGACCGGCTGACCAACGAGCCGGCAACGAACCTGTGGCAGAGCGCGGAACTGCACAGGGAATTCGACGACGTCAGGCGCAAGGCCGAACTGGCCGGCGCCGCGACCCTGCCGCTCGGTCGCGCCGACATCCGGGCGCTGCTCGCCGGCCGGTTGGGTGGCCGTCCGACCCGGGCGAACTTCCGCACCGGGACGCTGACCGTCTGCACGATGGTGCCGATGCGTTCGGTGCCGCACCGGGTGGTGTGCCTGCTCGGCCTGGACGACGGGGTGTTCCCGCGCACCGCCCGGGAGGACGGGGACAACGTGCTGGCCCGCGAACCGGCCGTCGGGGAGCGCGACCCCCGGTCCGAGGACCGTCAGTTGCTGCTGGATGCTGTGCTCGCCGCGACGGACAAGCTGGTGATCACCTACACCGGTGCCGACGAGCGCACCGGCTCGCGCAAGCCGCCCGCGGTGCCCGTCGGTGAGTTGCTGGACACCCTGGACGAGACGGCGAGAACCGAGAACGGTTGCCCGGTGAAGCGGCTCGTGGAGATCCGGCATCCGCTGCAGCCGTTCGACGCCCGGACCGTGCTACCCGGCAGGCTGGGGCGCTCAGGCCCGTTCACGTTCGATCCGGCGGCCCTGACGGGTGCCCGGGCGGCCGCCGGCCCGCGGGTGGCCGTTCCGCCGTTCCTGCCGTCGGCGCTGCCCGCGCCGCCGCGCACCGACATCGACCTCGACGACCTGGTCCGACTGCTGACCCATCCGGCCAAGGGTTTCCTGCGGCAGCGACTGGACATCGGGCTGCGCTTCGAGGAGGACGACCCCAGCGATGCACTGCCCGTCGAACTCGACGCACTGCAGAGGTGGGGCGTCGGCAACAGGTTGCTGCGCGACCGGCTGGCCGGCATCAGCGAGGAGGACTGCCGGCAGGCGGAATGGCGACGCGGAGTACTGCCGCCGGGACCGCTGGGCATGCGAACCCTCGACGACGTCCTGCAGGACCTGCGGCCGTTGGTGGACCGCACAGCCGCCCTGCGCTCCGCCCCGCGCCGGAGCGCGGACGTCACCGTCGACCTCGCGGACGGCCGGCAGGTCCGGGGCACGGTCAGCGGCCTGCACGACACCGTCCTGGTCACCGTCTCGTTCAGTCGGCTGGGTCCGGCAGCGCGGTTCAAGGCCTGGATCACCGTTGCCGCGCTGACCGCGTCCGACTCCGAGATGCCCTGGGCAGCAGCGACTGTCGGCCGCGGCCCGCAGTCACCGAGATGCGCGACACTCGCCCCGTTGCCGCGGGATGTGGCGGTCGCCGTCGTCGAGGATCTGGTCGAGCTCTACGACCAGGGGTTGCGCGAACCGCTGCCACTGCCGGTGAAGTCGGCGGCCGCGTACGCCGAGGCGCGGCTCGGCGGGGCGGAACCGGTGGACGCGCACCTGCGGGCCCGGGAGAAGTGGGCCACCGGCAAATTCCCGGGTGAGGACGACGATGCCGCCCACACGCTGGTATGGGGACGGCGCGCGCCGCTGCAGGTCCTGCTGACCCCCAGGCTCGCTGACGACGATCCGGGGGAGCCCGACCGGTTCGCGGCGCTGGCCGTCCGGCTGTGGGCGCCCCTGCTCGGTCACGAACGCCAGGCCCCGCTGTGACGGCCGCATCATGACCAGCCCGCGCACCGCCGACGCTACGGGCATGGTGTCGGCGTTCGACTTCTGCGGACCGCTGCCCAACGGCACCACGGTCCTGGAGGCCAGCGCCGGCACCGGGAAGACCCACGCCATCGGCGCCCTTGTCACCCGGTACGTCGCAGAGGGCCGTGCGGCGCTCGACCAGTTGCTGGTGATCACCTTCGGCCGCGCGGCCAGCCAGGAACTGCGCGAACGGGTCCGCGGGCACCTGGTCGAGGCCGAACGGGCGCTGGCCCACCCGGACGCGGCCAGGGCGGGCGCGGACCCGGTGCATGCACTGTTGGCGGACGCACCCGACGACGAGGTGACGCGCCGCCGCGAACGGCTCCGCGCCGGCCTCGCCGGCTTCGACGCGGCGACCATCGTCACCACCCACCAGTTCTGCCAGTACGTGCTGACAGGGCTGGGGATCGCCGGCGACGGGGACGCCGACGTCGAACTGGTGGAGACCCTGGACGACCTGATCGTCGAGGTGGTCGACGACCTGTACGTCCGCGCGTTCGCCGCCACCGGCGCGGACAACCCCATCTTCGACCGGGACACCGCCCTGGCGGTGGCGCGCCGGGTCGTCAACGACCCGCAGGCCGCCCTGGAACCCATCGGCGAGCCGGCGGGCACCCGCGCGGCCCGCCGGGTGCGCTTCGGTGCGGCGGTCCGGCAAGAGGTCGACCGGCGCAAGCGTCGCCACCGGATCCTGGGCTACGACGATCTGCTCGGCCGACTGGCCTCCGCGCTGCAGGCACCCGACGCGCCCGCCAGGAGCCGGATGCGCGCCCGCTGGTCGACCGTCCTGGTGGACGAGTTCCAGGACACCGATCCGGTGCAGTGGCAGATCCTGGAGCGGGCCTTCGGCGGCGCGGCCACGATGGTGCTGGTCGGCGATCCGAAGCAGTCGATCTACGCCTTCCGCGGGGGCGACATCGACACCTACCTGGCCGCCGCTCGCACCGCAGTGACCCGCCAGACGCTCACCCGGAACTGGCGGACCGACGCCCCCTTGGTGGATGCGCTGCAGGAACTGCTGGGCGGGCTTGCTCTCGGCAGCCCCGAAATCCCCGTGCGGCCGGTCACCGCCGAGTACGACGGCTCGCGGCTCGACGGCGCGCCGTCGGGGTCGCCGCTGCGGCTGCGGGTGCTGCGCCGTGACGGTTTCGGCTTCGGCCGCAACGCCAAGATCCCCATCGACCGGGTCCGGTCGTTCATCGCCAGGGACCTCACCGCGGACGTCGCGGAACTGCTCGGCTCCGGCACCACCTTCGCGGGCAAGCCGCTGAGCGCCGGCCACATCGCGGTGATCGTGACCACGCACGCCCAAGGCACCCTGATCCAGGAGCACCTTGCCGGGGCGGGTATTCCGGCCGTCGTGTCCGGGAACGTCAGCGTCTTCCACACCCCCGCAGGTGACGACTGGCAGGTGCTGCTGGAGGCCATCGAGCAGCCGCACCGGTCGGGCCGGGTCAGGGCCGCTGCGCTCACGCCCTTCGTGGGGCGGACCGCGGCCGAGCTGGCGGCGGGCGGCGACTTGCTCACCGATGAACTCAGCGGCCTGTTCAGCCGCTGGGCCACGGTCTTCACCGCACGTGGTGTCGCGGCGCTGCTCGAGGTGGCCGGCACCGAATGCAGCCTGGTCCCCAGGATGCTGCGCCGCGTCGACGGCGAGCGCCGGCTCACCGACCTGCGGCACGTCGGCCAGGCGCTGCACGCCGCGGCCCTGGGCGAGGGACTGGGGCTGTCGGCGCTGACCGACTGGCTGCGGCGACGGCGGTCCGACTCCAGGGCCGAGATCACCACCGACCGGGTCCGACGCCTGGAAACCGACGCCGCCGCAACGCAGATCGTCACGCTGCACGCCAGCAAGGGCCTGCAGTACCCGGTGGTGTACCTGCCGTTCGCGTTCGACCGGCACGTGCACACCCCGGACACGCTGTTGCTGCACGACGCCGGCCGGCGGGTACTGGACATCGGTGGCCCGGGCACCGACGGCCGCCCCGAGCGGGAGGCGCAGTCGCTCACCGAGGAGGCGGGGGAGGCGCTGCGCCACCTGTATGTCGGGCTGACCCGTGCGCAGTCGCAGGTCGTCACCTGGTGGGCGCCGACGTTCAACACGCCCGGCTCCGGGCTGCACCGGGTGATTTTCGGGCAGCGGGACGCCGACGGGTCGGTGCCCGACGCGGTGCCGCTGTCGCTGGACGACATCGCGGCCCGCGAGCTGCGCTCCTTCGAGCAGCGGGGGGCGCTCGTCGTGGAGGCGGCGGCCGTGGCGGCGGCCCGGCCACCGCAGCGACCGGATCCGCCGGACGACGACTTCCTGGTGGGGCGGTTGCACCGCAGCCTGGACGCGGGCTGGCGGCGCGTGTCCTACTCGTCGCTGGCGGCGGCCGGGTCGGCCGGTGGGCACGAACCCCTGCCTGCCGGAACCGGTTCGTTGAGCGGGGACCCGGGGGTCGGCAGCGAGCCGGAGCAGACCGAGCGCCGGGACGAGACCATCCCGGTGGTCCGGACATCGGCCGGGAACGGTGCTGCCGGGCTCGCCGGTGCGCTGGCTGCCGAGCTCCGGGCGGCGCGATCACCGATGGCGGGGCTGCCGGCCGGCACGACGTTCGGAACCCTGGTGCACGCAGTGCTAGAGACCACCGATCCTCGGGCGCCGGATCTGCATGCGGAACTGCTCGCCCGGTCCGCCGAGCAGATCGCCCGGCGCGGAGCCCTTTTCACCGCGCGAGAGCTGGCCGACGCCTTGCTACCGGTGCTGAGGACCCCGCTGGGCCCGCTGGCGGACGGATGGAGCCTGGCCGACATCGCGACGGGGGACCGGTTGCCCGAGATGGACTTCGAGATCCCGCTCGCCGGCGGTGACCATGCGGGGGGCGGAGTGCTCCTCGGCTCGCTGGCCCCGGTGATCCGGCGGCACCTGGCCCCGGGCGACCCGCTGGCCGGCTACGCCGAACGGTTGGCGTCACCGGCGTTCGCGTTGCAGCCGCTCGGCGGCTACCTCACCGGCAGTCTGGACGCCGTGTTCCGGCTCCCCGGACCGCGGTACCTGGTGGCCGACTACAAGACCAACTGGCTGGGTGGTGACGCCGACGACGGCGAGCTGTCGGCGTGGCACTACCGGCCCGCGGCGCTCGACGCGGTGATGGCCGGGTCCGACTATCCGCTGCAGGCCCTGCTGTATTGCGTTGCGCTGCATCGTTTTCTGCGATGGCGGCAACCCGGTTACGACCCCGCGGTGCACCTCGGCGGGGTGCTCTACCTGTTCGTCCGGGGGATGACCGGTCCCGCGACGCCGCCGGTCGACGGCCAGCCATGTGGTGTTTTCGGCTGGCACCCACCCCCGGCGCTGATCGGCGACCTGTCCGATCTGCTCGACCAGGGGGGAGGGCCGGTGGATGTCGTTCGGACCGGTGGCGTTCCGGCCGGTGGCCCGGCTGCCGGTGCTGCGGCTCCCGGTGCTGCGGCTGGTGGTGCTCGGGCTGGCGATGGTGCGGCTGGCGACGCTGCGGCTCCGGATGGTGCGGCTCCCGATGGTGCGGCTCCCGATGGTGCGGCGGCGGGTGCTGCTGCGGCTGGCGGTGGTGCTGGATCCGGTGGACCGGCCGGGCCGGCCGGGTCCTCACCGGGCACCCCGTCGCCGAGCGAGGTTGCCGGTGATGCCCGGCGGCGCCGCCGGAGCCCGTCGTGACCGCCGCGCCCGAGACCGCGTGGGCGGTTCCCGAACCGGACGGTGCGCCGTTCGACGACCCGTTCGACGTCCGGCTGGCACTGGCTGCCACCGGCCTGCTGCGTGAGTTCAACGTCGCTGGTCTGCTGACGGCCGCCGATGTGCACGTCGCTAGCAGGCTCGGTGACCTCGGCGGGGAGCGGCGGGACCCCGTACTGCTGGCAGTGGCGTTCGCCGTACGGGGCGTGCGAAGCGGATCCGTCTGCATCAATCTCGACCAGTTGCCGACGCAATGGGCGACGGCGGAGCACCAGTTGCCGTGGCCGGAGCCCGCCGCGTGGGTCGATGCCGTGCGGGAGAGCCCGCTGGTCGGCGCGGGGCGGCCGCTGCGCCTGGAATACGGGCTGCTATACCTGGATCGGTATCGGCGGCAGGAAGAGCAGGTGCGGCGCGATCTGCTGGCCCGGGAGTCGCAGGCGCCGCCAAGGGTGGACCGAGTGGCGCTCGCCCGCGGGCTCGACCGATTGTTCCCCGGTGCGGATGCCGAGCAGCAGCGGACCGCTGCGCGGGCGGCGGCCACCCAGTGGACGACCGTGCTGGGAGGCGGCCCGGGGACGGGAAAGACGACCACCGTCGCGAGGCTGATCTCGTTGCTCATGACGCAGCCCGGCCCGCCGCTTCGGGTGGCGATGGCAGCGCCGACCGGCAAGGCCGCCGCCCGGCTGCAGGCGGCGGTGCAGCACGAGGCCACCACCTTCCAGGCGCAGGATCGGCACGACCTGACGACGCTCACCGCGTCGACGCTGCATCGGCTGCTCGGTTGGTTGCCCGGGCGCGGCACCCGGTTCCGCCACGACCGCGACAATCGGCTGCCGTTCGACCTGGTCGTGGTGGACGAGACGTCCATGGTCTCGCTGACGATGATGGCCCGCTTGCTCGAGGCGATCCGGCCGGACACCCGGCTGCTGCTGGTCGGTGACCCCGACCAGCTGGCGTCGGTGGAGGCCGGTGCGGTGCTCGCCGATCTGGTCGCCGGGCTGACCGCACGTGACGCCGCCGCGGCCGGCCGCACGGGCCGAACCGAGCTCGGCTCCGTGCCGTCGCCGGCTGACCGCTCGTCCGTCGTCCTGCTGCGCAAGACGTGGCGCTTCGGCGGCGCGATCGCCGAGCTGGCCGCCGCGGTGCGGGAAGGCGACGGCGACACCGCGCTGGAGGTGCTCAGCCGTCCGAGCCGGTCTGTGCAGCTGGTGCCGCCGGACGATTCGCGCATCCGTGCCGACGTCATGGACGCTGCCACGACTGTGCGTGCGGCGGCGGTTGCCGGTGACGCGCGGGTGGCTCTGCAGCAGCTGGAGACCCATCGGTTGTTGTGTGCGCACCGCTCGGGGCCGCGAGGTGTCCAGGAGTGGACCCGGCGGATCGAGGACTGGCTGGCCGACATCGCGCACGACGTCGGCGACAGCGAGTGGTACCCGGGCCGACCGGTGCTGATCACCGCGAACGACTACGCGCTCGAACTCTTCAACGGCGACACCGGCGTCGCGGTCAAGGATCCGGAAGGGTCGCTGCGGGTGATGTTCGGGCGGGAGCGTCAGCTGGCCGGATTCGCGCCGCGCCGGTTGGCCGAGGTGCAGACCGTGCACGCCATGACCGTTCACCGCAGCCAGGGCAGCCAGTTCCGCAGGGTCACCTTCGTCCTGCCCGAGGTGGACTCACCGTTGTCCACCCGGGAGCTGCTGTACACGGCGCTGACCCGGGCGGAGGACGCCGTCCGGCTGGTGGGCACCGAAGACGAAGTCAGGGCGGCGATCGCGCGGCAGGCAGCTCGGGCGAGCGGCCTGCGGCTGCGGCTGACGGGGCCGACGGAGTAAACCAGCACCAGCGGCGCGCCGGGCCTGCGCGAGGGGCGCCCCCACCGTCGCCATTTCGCCCGTCGGACTTCCTCTCCCTCTGCCCCGGCCCGCGGCCCTGTGTCCGCGGCTCTCTGCTGTCCTCTGTCCCCTTTCCGCGGTCCTTCTCCGTCTGTCCTCTGCCCTCTGTCCGCGGCTCGCTGTCCGCGGCCCGCCGACCGCAGGCCTCGGTGATGGCGCCGATCGGCGGCGGTCCAGCCACGACAACTTCCCGCTGTGCATCGGCCGGCGCTGGCCTCCATTGCGGCTGCGTGTCATTGCGGAACATTCGGGCGCCCTGAGCGGCCATTGTTTCCGCGGCGGTGGGCAGCCTCGCGCAGCGGACTTGCCCGCCGGCCGGCACTGCGTCGCCCGTCGCCGTGCCCCGTCAGCGCGTCGGGTCCACCCGTGTGCAGCGCCCGCGCCCGTCGCCGTGCCCCGTCAGCGCGTCGGGTCCACCCGTGTGCAGCGCCCGCGCCCGTCGCCGTGCCCCGTCAGCGCGTCGGGTCCACCCGTGTGCAGCGCCCGCGCCCGTCCGATGCACCGCCCTGCGCCCTCGGTGTGTTCTCTGACCAACCCGCCGCCCCAAGACGCGAGTCCCGGCCTCCCCGGCTTGCCGGGCCGCGCCCGGTAGCGTCACACGGACGCTGCCGCAGCTGATGTCGCGACCCCGGAACGCGCCCGGGCGTCCGGCCGACGAGAAGGGGGGACCCGGCCACCGTGCACCTCAAGTCCCTCACCATGAAGGGCTTCAAATCGTTCGCCTCCGCGACGACACTGCGGTTCGAGCCCGGCATCACGGCGGTCGTCGGACCCAACGGCTCCGGCAAGTCCAACGTCGTCGACGCCATCGCCTGGGTGCTCGGCGAGCAAGGCGCCAAGGCGTTGCGTGGCGGCAAGATGGAGGACGTCATCTTCGCCGGCACCGCCGACCGCCCGCCGCTGGGCCGGGCCGAGGTGACGCTGACCATCGACAACTCCGACGGCGCACTGCCCATCGACTACCCCGAGGTCTCCATCACCCGCCGGATGTTCCGGGACGGGGTGGGGGAGTACGAGCTGAACGGCTCCTCCTGCCGCCTGCTCGACATCCAGGAACTGCTGTCCGACTCCGGCATCGGCCGGGAGATGCACGTCATCGTCGGCCAGGGGCAGCTCGACGCCGTTCTCTCGGCCCGGCCCGAAGATCGGCGGGCGTTCGTGGAGGAGGCCGCCGGTGTGCTCAAGCACCGCAAGCGGCGCGAGAAGACGGTTCGCAAGCTCGATGCCATGCAGGCCAACCTCAACCGGCTGACCGATCTCACCGGTGAGATCCGGCGCCAGCTGGGTCCACTAGGCCGGCAGGCGGCGGTGGCGCGTCGCGCTGCGGGTGTGCAGGCCGACCTGCGCGACGCCAGAATGCGTTTGCTGGCCGATGATCTCGCGCAGATCACCGCGAAGATCGAGCAGGATGCGGTGGACGAACAGGCCGCGATCGAGCACCGAGCACGCGTCCATCAGGCGCTCGTCCGGGCGACCGCCGAGCAGGATGCCGCCGAGGCGAGGCTGCGGTCCGCGACGCCCGCGCTGCAGCAGGCGCAGGACACCTGGTTTGCCTTGTCGGCACTGACCGAGCGGATGCGGGGCACCATCGCGCTGGCCGGCGAGCGCGCCCGCAACCTGTCCACTCCGGCCCGGGACGCCGGAACCGGCCGGGACCCTGACGAACTGGACGCCGCCGCCGCCCGCGCAGAGGCCGAGTGCGCCCTGCTGCAGGAAACGGTCGAGGCGGCCGCCGAGGAGCTTGACCGGGCCAGCGCCGAGCGGGCCGAATGTGAGTCCGCGCTGCGCTCTGCGGATGCCGAGGTGGTCGCGGCGAACCGGCTGATCGCCGACCGGCGGGAGGGGCTTGCCCGGCTGGCCGGCCAGGTGCATGCGGCCCGGTCACGGCTCGCCGCCGGCGACGATGAGGTGACCAGACTCGCCGCTGCCGTCACCGAGGCGCGCCAACGCGCCACGGCCGCCGAGCAGGCCCTTCACCAGGCGCAGGACGCCGTCGGCGATCTGGACTCCTCCGAGGTGGGCCTCGATGAGGCCCACGAGCAGGCGGCCGCCGACGCCGACGCCGCCGCCGCCAGGGTCGCCGAGCTGACGGAGGCCCTGCGCGCCGCCGAAACAGCGGCGTCCACCCTCGAGGCCCGCGTCGAGGCGCTGTCGATGGGCATCGACCGGCGCGACGGCACCGCGGCCCTGCTGGCCGCCGGTCCGGCGCTGCCCGGTGTTCTCGGCGCGGTGTCCGACGCCTTGGACATCACCGCCGGGTTCGAGACGGCGATCGCCGCGGCGCTCGGTCCCGCGGCGGACGCGATCGCCGTCGGCACCGTCCCCGACGCGGTCACCGCGCTGCAGTACCTGCGCGAGCAGGACGGCGGTCGGGCCGGCGTCCTCGTCCAGGGACCTCGGCACGGGCCCGACCGGCGCGGCTGGCCGGAACTTCCCGCCGGCGCGCGATGGGCCGCGGACGTCCTGACCGCGCCGGAAACGCTGGCACCGGCGCTCGGCCGCTGGCTGGACCGGGTGGCCGTCGTGGACGACATGCCCGCAGCCGTCAGGCTGGTCGAGCTGATCGCGGATGTCAGGGTGGTCACCACCGATGGTGACCTGATCGGGCCGGAGTGGGCCGTCGGCGGGAGTACAGATCGCCAGTCGCTGCTGGAGATCACCGCCACCAGGGACCGCACCGCCGACGAACTCGAGGGAACCCGCTCCCAGATCGGTGAACTGACCGCGGCGCTGGCCGGCGCCCGCACCGAACTGGAGCAACGCCTGCAGGAACAGGCGACTACCCTTGCCGCACTCCACCATTCGGATGCCCGGATGTCGGCGGTGGCGGAGGAGCTCGCCCGGTTCGGCGCCGCGGCCCGCTCGGCCGCTGCAGAATCCGAACGACTCGAACGCCAGCGCGCTGCGGCGGAAGCCGCCCGGGAGCAACAACGCTCCGCGGTTGCCGACCTCGAGGACAGGCTGTTCGCGGTCGAGGCTGAGGAGGCGCCCAGCGAGGTCGACCCCGCGGTGCGCGACGCGCTTGCCGACCGGACCGCACTCGCCCGGCAGCGCGAGGTCGAGGCGCGGCTGGTGCAACGCACCGCCGAGGAACGCGCCCGCGCCGGATCCGGCACCGCGGAGGCCTTGCGCCGGTCCGCACGCCAAGAGCGCCAGCACCGGCAGCGCCTGGCGGCCGCCGAGGCGCGGCGCAGCGCGAGTTCCGCCGTCGCAACCCGGGTCGTGGAGCTCGGCCGGCACGTCGCCGCCCGGCTGGAGGCATCGTTGGCCACCGCCGCCGTCGAACGGGACCGTACGATGACCGCCCGGTCCACCGCCGAGGCCGAACTGGCCGCCGTCCGGGTCCGGGTGACAGAACTGCAGGCGCAGTGGGAACGCCTGACCGACGCGGTCCACTCCACCGAAGTGCTTCGCGCACAACAGAATCAGCAGCGCCAGCAGCTGGCGGAGCGGTCGCTGGAGGAATTCGCCGTGCCCGGCGACGAGCTGGTTGCGGCCTACGGCCCGCAGGTTCCGGTACCGCCGACGCCGGCGGAGATCGCCGAGTACCAGGCGGCCAAGGACAGGGGCGAGGAGGTCAGCGCCCCACCGGCCATGCCCTACGACCGGCCGTCCCAGGAGCGCCGACTCAAGCGCGCCGAACGCGACCTGACCGCGTTGGGCAAGGTGAACCCGTTGGCGCTGGAGGAGTTCGCCGCGCTGGAGGAGCGGCACAAGTTCCTGGCAACCCAGCTCGAAGACCTCAAGGCCACCCGCAAGGACCTGCTGTCGGTCATCAAGGAGGTGGACGAGAAGATCCTTGAGCTGTTCACCTCCGCGTACCACGACGTCGCCCGGGAATTCGGGGCGGTGTTCGCCACATTGTTCCCCGGCGGCGACGGCGAGTTGGTGCTCACCGACCCGTCGGACATGCTGATCACCGGCATCGAGGTCAACGCCCGGCCGCCGGGCAAGAAGGTGAAACGACTGTCGCTGCTGTCCGGCGGCGAGCGTTCGCTGACCGCGGTTGCCCTCCTGGTGGCCATCTTTCGGGCAAGGCCGAGCCCGTTCTACATCATGGACGAGGTCGAGGCGGCACTTGACGAGGTCAACCTGACCAGGCTGGTGGGGCTCATGACGGAGCTGCGCGAGTCGTCACAGTTGATCGTCATCACCCACCAGAAATTCACCATGGAATCCGCCGATGCGCTGTACGGCGTGTCCATGCGCGGCGACGGCATCACCCAGGTGATCAGTCAGCGGATCCGGGAGCGGCCCGAGGCGGCGACCCCGCGCCGGGAAGCGGTGTCCGTCCGCGGCTGAGCTCTGTCGATGCTCGAGGTGCTGCGCCGCGGTCCGGCGGGCCGCAGCAATGACTCCTCAGGGTCCTGACAGTGTGATCTGCGTCTCAGTTTCAGCTTGAGGGTCCGCGCGGCTGGGAGGCGTGCTCCTCATCGCGTCCGGACGAATACAGCCGGATGCGTGGAGTGCCGCACGGTGGTGGGGGCGGGCGGCGTCGTTCTGCGCACCACCCCTGCCGCCTCGGCGGCGTCGAACTCGGAGTGTCTCGTGAACGTGCGCAACGGCATCGCCGCCGTCGCCCTCCTGTCCATCGCCGTCTTCACCGTCGGCTGCGCGACCCCGACCGCCGGCACGGCGTCTGTCGGTTCGGCGGCCGTCACCGCGGCATCGTCCACCTCCGGCGACGCGACCGCGACCAGCACGACCGCGGCTCCGTCGTCGACCGCGTCGTCCACCGAATGGTCCACGTCGTCGTCGAGCGGGTCGTCGACCCCGGAGACAACTTCCTCCCCGTCGACCGCAGACTGGTCGACCGCAGACTCGTCGACCGCAGACTCGTCGACCGCAGACGAGCCGATCGACCTGGACAGCGCGACGCAGGCGTGGCTGGAGACCAGCTGCACCGACATCGGAACCCTGTACGCGACCTTGTTCGCCGTCCCGACCGTCGACGAGACGGCGCCGGTGGAACAGTTCCGGACGGCGTACCGCGATTACTATGCCTCCCTCGCCGACACGGTCTTGGGGATGACTGATCGGCTCTCGCAGCTCGACCCGCCGCAGATCGCCGACGGCCAGGCCTTGCACGACGGCTACCTGCAGTATCTGACCAAGCTCGCCGACATCGCCGGCAGCGGCGCCATCGCCATCGACGAAGCACCCGCCGACCCGCAGGCAATTGCCGACATCATCGAACACATCCAGTTCGACACCGAGCGCCTGGGCGAGAGCGATCTCGGCCTCGGCGGGTTCCAAGGCGACGAGCTCCGCGCCCTGATGGCACAGGTGCCCGCGTGCAAGGACCTGCTGGAGAGCTGATCGGGGCTTCGGCGAGAAGCGCGAAGAACGGTCCGCCCCGATCGCCCTCCATCACCGGGCGATCGGGGCGGACATGTCGTTGATCGGGTTCGGTGGTTGATCGGGCTCGGTGGTGGATCGGCCCCCGTCGTTGATCGGCTCCGTGGTGCATCGGCTCCGTCGCGGATCGGCTCCGTCGCGGATCCGCCCCTGCGCGCGACTGGTTCGCGACGGACGATGACCGCAGTTGCGCGGTGCCTGGCGGACGCGACGAGGGGTGCTCACCGGATCACAGCGGCGGCTCGATTCGCGGTTCCCGACTTCTGCAGCACGTCCCCCACTTTGTCCGTGCGAGATCATCACCGCCGGGTGCCGCGGCCGCTCCTGGCGCCGTGCATGGCGTGTTGCCGTGCTCGACGTGCACGAGCCGGGTCTCGAGGCCGGCTCGGCGGACGACGTCGCTGACCCGGTGTGCCGACGATCAATGAATGACCGCCGATTGGTCAGTGACGGCGGCATTCCGCGACGGCCGACGGCCGCCTGAAAGTGCTGGCGCCGGCCGGTGGCGTTGCGGCCGGACAACGGCGGCGAGCAACGCGGCGGTGCCCGACGAATCGGTACGCCGGGTAATACCCACGTCCTGAGGCGTACCGACTCGTGAAGCCGCCCCAATCAGATCAGGCCCTCCCGGACCGCGTAGGCGACGGCGTGCGACCGATTCTTCAGCTGAAGCCTGGTGGTGACGTCATGCAGGATGTTCTTCACCGTGCGCTGGCTGTAGGAGAGCCGTCCGGCGATCTCGGCGGTGTCGTGCCCACTCGCGACCAGCTTGAGCACCTCTGCTTCCCGGTCGGAGAGCCCTGAGAAGGCAAGCCCTCTCGGTGAGAGGACCTGACGCTGCAGGCGCCCGACCTGGCCGAGCAATCGGCCCAACAGGTCCGGGGGAACCTCACCTTCGCCCGCGGCCACCCGCAGCAGCGCGCGCGCCAGCGAGTCCGGTGTGGTCTCCCCCCGGCGGAGGAGGCCACCGACGCCGACCTCGGCCGCGGCGACCAGTGTGGCGTCGTCGATGACCCGCGCGATGAGCACCGTCCGCGGTATCGATCCGCGTTGCAGCGCGCGCAGGACGCGGAGCACCTCGTCGGTGAGGACGTCCGCCACCACGACAGCGACCACCGCCTCACCCAGGTGTTCGGCATCCACGACCCGGACCTCGGGCCGCTGCCGGAGTTGCGCGATCACCCCCGCCTGCGAGATCGGGTCGCTGGCATAGACATACGTGGCCACCGGCGTGTGCATGAGCGCCTCCGTCGTACGGTGCTGGTGTGGTCGGACAGTCCGGCGTCGCTGCCGTCGGTGCTGTCTCGCAGGAGTTGTCGGTCCGTCGATTCGATACCTCTGCTCGCCCCCCGAAGGCGAACCATGCCGGCGCACCGATACCTCCGGTGCCCGATAGGCATTCTGAAGGGGCACGCTCAACGGCGGCTCAACGGCCCGTCCGGGCAGTGATCGCAGTGCTCAACAGGCAGCGCGGGCGGCTCAACAAGCACTCAACAGGACGGCACGATCACTCAGCAGGACGGCAGGGTCGATACCCCTGGCACTCCGGCCGGGCTGATCCCGCCCAGTCGACCGTCGCGGGGCGGCGCCTGATGTCGGGCGGATCAACCGACGAACGAGCTGCCCGTCACCGAACTCGAGGTCGTCGCCAG
Organism: uncultured Actinomycetota bacterium; assembly: GCA_963785455.1. GTDB lineage: Bacteria > Actinomycetota > Actinomycetes > Mycobacteriales > Nakamurellaceae > Nakamurella. Next base: position 74,628 of record CAWAVL010000016.1, on the reverse strand, counting down.
GATGCCCTCCAACGTCCGCGTCACGCCGCGCGCGGCGACCTGCACGTTGCGGGACGAGAACGGGTGCTCGGCCAGCCGCTGCCACCGGGCGAGTGCGTCCAGGGCCGCGGCGGTGACGTCCTGCGGTGACGGGTTCTCCGGCAACGCGAGCCGGTTCGCAGCATCGTGCCCGGAGCCACCCAGCAGCCGGTCGAGTTCCGCCGTATGCCGCTCCGGCACCTGCAGGACGCCGGTCCGCAGCCGGTCCAGCAACCGCACCTCCTCGAAAGCGTGTGCGCTGGCAGTGATCTGCTCCGCGCCTGCCCGCAGTCCGTCGGGGTCGGCGCAGCCGCCGGCACGCAGAACCGATTCGAGTGCGGTCAGCGCGGAGTGCGCCTTGAGAATTCTGCTGCGCTCGGTGAACTGCCGGGTGAGGACGGTCCGGAGCCGCTCCAGCCCGCTCCGCCGGGACAGTTCGACCGACAGGTCGGTCGCCGTCCGCGCGCCGCCCTGCCGGATCAGCTCCACCGCCAGCCGAACCCCGAACAGCCCGAGCCGGGACAGCAGGTGCTGGCGCTCCAGCTCCGTCACCGCCACAGTCGCCGGCCGGTTGCCCAGGCGGTCCGCGGTCAACATCAGTTGATCGACGTCATCACGCGGCCCGTTGGCCAGAGTGGCCAGTGCCCGGTATTCCGGTTCCCGCAGGGTCACCGCGGCATGACCGAGCAGACCCGCCACCGGGACGATCACCGGACACAGCGCACGCAACCGCGGCTCGGACTGGTACCGCTTCCCGACCCGCTCCGCCACCTCCAGTGCGTCCAGCCGGCACGAGCCGATCTCATCGGAGCGGGACACGACGCCCACCGCGTTCATCGGCGTGCCGTGCGCGAGTTCGTCGTCGTGGAACGCCTCGAGGAACCGGACATCGCTGGGATGCGTATGCCGCAGCAGGTACAGCACGGCGTCGACCACCGGCGGGCGGTCGTCCTCCGGGGTCAGCACGCGAAGTGTCCGGGCGGACAGGTCGGTCGAGATCGAGGCGATACCCGGCGTGTCGATCAGCGTCATCGCGGCAAGCCGGCTGCTGGGCCACACCACCTCGAGGTGATCGACGTCGTCCGGTTCCCGGCCGCCCAGGTCCACCTCGAGAGCTCCTGTCTCCCTGGTGAAGTACGCGTTCTGCGGGGTGCCGGACCGCGGGTGCAACCACACCGTCGGCTGTTCACCCTGCCGGTACCAGGTGACGATCCTGGTGCATTCCCCCGCATCGGTCGGTGCCAACTCCTCACCCACCAGTGCGTTGAGCAGGGTCGACTTCCCGGCCTTGATCTTGCCGGCGATGGCGATCCGCAACGGGCCGGTCAGCCGGGCGGACAACTCCTGCAGCTGGGCGTGCGCCTCCGGCCCGGTGGCCTGAGCCGTCGCAGCGGCCAGCAGGTGCGTAACCGACCGGGTCAGCGGGTCATCCATGGCGCGCCGCCGGTTCGGTGCCGGACTCCGCTGCCCGCGCCCCGGCCGGCACCAGGTCGGCCGGTTGGGCGTCCACCTTTCGTAGCTGCGCCGCCTCCGAGGTCAACTGCGAGACCCGGGCGGCCCGTTCCGGTCCGGACAGGGCCATCGCCTGCCGCGCGGCGCCGAGGGCGTTGCTGGACGACCGGTGCAGCGACAGAGCGCGCATCTGGAAGTCATCCCGCAGCAGCCGCTGAGTGCGCCGCAACGCGTCCCGGCTCTCCTTGTTCATGATGAAGCCGACTTCCTCCACGTAGCGGCGGGCGGCCATCTTCGCCTGCTGTCGCCGGTGTGCCACCTGCCGCTTCTTCTCGTCCCGGATGATCTTCTGGCCGATACCGGCGGCCAGCGCCATAGAAACCGGGGCGGCGATGATGGCACTGATGCCGAGCAGCGATCCGGCGACACCGAACAGCGCCATCGGTACGAACATCGCCGAGCGGGTCGCCAGCATCATCGGTCCGAAGCGTCCGCCGGGCGCCGAAAGGCTCTCCACGGCAGCGAGATTCACGCCGGAGATGTCCGCGCGGGGGGAGGGCGTGTCGAGGACGACCGGGCCGCCGGCGTCCAGGTTGAACCGTTCGCTGACCTCATTGGCCAGTTCGGTGGTGCGCACGGCGAGGGTGTCGTAGTTCGTCACCGCGGCCGCGACGACGTTGCGCCGGAGCCAGACCTCGATGTCCCCCCAGGCGTTCTTCGGGTCACCGGTGTCGATGATGGCTTCCACGTCACGCAACACGTTCCGCAGTCGACCCTGCAGGTCGTGTTCGACGTCGGCGACCAGGTCCTGTACGCCGTCGGAAAGCACCTGCTGCCAGGTCGCCGTGGCGGAGAGCAGGCCGGCGGTTTGTTTCTGCGCCGACGCCAGTGCAGCGACCACCCGCTGCGCCTCGGCCGGTTCGGTGAGTACCGACTTCTCCGCCTCGATCTCCCGGCCGATCTGCCCGGCGACGAAGTCGACGTCACGCGCGGCCGCGGCCGCCGCCCCTGCATTCGCCGGCCGGATGATGCCGCGGCCGAGGAATTCCACCAGTTCTGCGTAGCCGGATTCGACCAGCAGCAACGGGTCCCGGCGGGCGCCCAGCCGCAGAAACGACGACACCGGCAGCACCGGGATGTCCAGTCCCGCTGTGGCGAGGTGCCCCTCGTCGATGGCGACGATCCGCCGCCATTCCGGATACAGGTCCGTCTTGGTGACCACGCACGCCGCCCGGGGGCAGCGCTGCAGCGCCTGGTGCAGAAAATCCATCTCCGGCTGGGTCAATTCCTGCGAGGCGTCGGTGACGAACAGCATGCCGTCGGCGAGGTCGAGGGCGCCGAGGGTGATGATGCCGTGAGCGGAGTCGAGCCCGCCCACACCCGGGGTGTCGACCAGGCACAGTCCGGCCCGCAGGAAGCGCCGGGGCAGCCGGACCTCGACGGAACGCAACCCGCGTCGATTCCCCGGATTGCCGGTTTCCGACACCCATTCCGCTACGGACTCCAGTGGTAACGGCTCGGTGAGCGGCTCGCCGCTCTCGCCGGACGTCTCGAAAAGCGCTGTGGCAGATGCCGTCTCGCCATACCGAACAAGGGTCGGGACGACCGTGACCTCGTCGGCGTCGACCGGGCACACCGCTGTCTGGAGGAGGGCGTTGACCAGGGTGGATTTTCCGCGCTTGAACTCACCGACGATCGCCACACTGATCGAGCGTTGATCGAGCCGGTCTTTGGCGCCGTCCAGGGTGCGGGCGAGATCCTCGCGATCCTTCCGTACCGCCAACCGGCGCCCGTCGTGCAGGCGCGCCAGGGCACGGTCGACGAGCCGGCGTTCGGCAGCGAACTCGTCGGGCTCGCCGGTGGCCGGTGCGGAACGGGCCGGCTTCGGCGGCGCGCCGGCGGCTGCGGCCACCGGCGCGGTCGGGACCACCGAAGCCGCGCGTGACGCCGTGGCAGCCGGCGGTGCCGGCACCGGAGCGGCGGGACCGGCGGGAGTCGCCGGACCGCGCGGCGCCGGGCTGAGCGGTGGATTGCTGGCCGGCCCTGTGCTGCCCGGGTTCGCTATTCCGGGTGGTGGCCCGCCGACCGCCGGGCCGCCGGGCGAAGGGCCGCCGGGCGAAGGCGCGCCGACCGCCGGCCCTCCCGCCGCCGGGCCGCCGGGCGCCGGTCCGCCGGCCGACGGCGAACCGGACGGTGCACCGGACGCCGTGTCCGTCCTCGGCGGTCCCGGACCGGCAGTGTCGGCGGCGACCTGCGGCGGTGGCGGGACGGAAACCGGATTGCCGGCATTCTCGTCAGCCCATTCCAGGAAGAAATTGCAGGACACGCAGAAGTCAGCGTCGTCGTCATTGCGTACTCCGCAACTCGAACAAGCCTTCACGGTCGGCGTCCCGGTAATAGCACGTGTGCACAGCGGGTCTGTGCGTCATGATTCAGTATGACCAGTGCCGATGGCGACTCCGTTTGCGGTCGCGGCACCGGTGCTCGGTGGTGCGGGAGGAATCGGTGAGCGAGACGATCTGCCCCGAATGCGGGGAACGCAATGGCGGGCGGGTCGAATTCTGCGGTGCTTGCGGTGCGTTCCTGGCCTGGGACGGTGCTGCGGACGCTCCCGCGCAGGCACCGCCGCGGCCGGCCGGTCCGACCGTCACAGCCACGCACACCGCTGCTGCCGGCGGTGCGGTTGCCGGTCACCCCGTCGCGCAGGCCGGATCACCGGCGCCCCGGCCCGTCGCGGCCGAGCGGCCGACAAGCCAGCTGCCGGGCAGCGTGCCGGGTCCCGTCACCAGCAATGTGGCCGCACCGCACCAGCAGTTCGCGGCGCCGGGGCAGGGCCACCGTTCGTTCGGACCGCAGCCGGCCGCCGCACCGCCACAGCCGCCGGCACCGCCACCGGACGCCCCGTGCCCGCGGTGCGGCGTCGAGAACGCCACGTCGTTGCGGTTCTGTCGCAAGTGCGGGCTGGCGCTCAGGGGCCCGACCCTGCATCAGGGTGCCGCCGCCCGCCCGCCCGCGCGGGTGGAGCGAAGTAGCTGGTGGAGCAGGCTTTTCGGTGGGTCAGGTAACACCCGGCGGGCGGCCCGGGCGGCGTACCGGCGTAGCCTGCCGCTGCGCTACCGCGTCCTGCGCTGGGTGATGGCGTTGGCCGGCGTGGCGGCGGTCGTCGGGTTGCTGACGGTGCTGGGGCGCAACCCGGCGGGTTGGGTGACGGACCGGATCGAGGACCTGCGCGGTGACCTGGTCCAGGTATCCGCGCTCACCGCGTACGGGGAGCCGGCCGACGCGGCCCGGGCTCCCGCCACGGCGGCGACCACCGGGACCGGCGTGGAGGTGCCGCCCACCGATGCCGTGTCCGTCGGCGGCGTCACCTCGGCTACCGCCGCCCCGACGGCGGCCACACCCCCGAGCACCGGCGTCGGCGCACAGGATCCCGCCACCGATCTGCTGGACAACCGGGCCGACACCGCCTGGGTCACCCCGTGGTCCGCCGACGTGCAGCGGGTCGCCGCACAGGCCGCGTGTGTCCCGCCGCAGACACCGACGGGGGTGGGGGCGCCCGGCTCGGTGGTCCTCGTGCCGTCGCAACCGGTCTCCGTCCGGGAGTTGTCGATCGCCGCCGGGCTGCCCAATGACGACACCCGTCGGCTGCAGCAATGGCGGCCGAAGACCCTGCAGCTGGCCTACTCGGACGGAAGCTGTCAGCAGGTGACGCTCACCGATGTTGATGGGCTGCAACAGCTCAGCGTCGACCCGGTGCAGAGTGCGCAGATCCGGTTGTCCGTCGTGGACGCCTATCCACCGCTGTCCGACCAGCCGGTGGACGAGCTGGCGATCACCGAGATCCGGTTGTTCCAGCGCCCCTGACGGTCAACCGCCGGGACTGGGACGGATCGGCAGGCAGAACGCGCCGACCGGCGGGTTCGCGGTGCACCGGGCCCTGGCGTCCTGCTCGCTCGGGAATGGACCGACGTAGACCAGGTACGAGTCCAGCGGGGCGGCGCCGGCGATCCGCAACTGCGGGTAATCCGAGCTGCGCAGCACCGCGGCGGCAACGCCGGTGGCTGCCAGTTGGGCGCGCTGTGCCTCGGCACGGTTTGCCGCTTCCGCATCGGCCGCCGGCACGGTGAAGACGACGTCGATGAAGTCCGTCGGCGAGAAGGCCACCAGCGCCCCACCCGTCGCGACCGCCGGGCTGGACACCGGGGCACCACCCGACCCGCTCGGCGGCAGCGACGCTTCGCCGCCGCCTGCCACCGTGGACGGGGCGCCCGGCGGTGCTCCGCCGCCGCCCGGCGGCACCGGGGCGACCACCCCGCTGGGCGGTGCCGCACTGCTCGCAACCGACGGCGGCACAACGGATTCCGGCGTCGCCGGGGCGCTCGGGGACGGGGGCACGACCGGCGACGACGCAACGGGCGACGGTGCGGGCGACGGCGAGGCGGATGCCGGCGGGGCGGCCGGGGTGGTCGCGCACTGCTGCGCCGACAGCCCGCTGACCTGGTCGCCGCGAACGGCCTGGAGTTGGAAGCAGTACGCGGTCTGCGGCTGCAGCTTGTCCACCAGGAACGCGTCCAGTTGACCGTCCACCGGGGTGACCCCCGTGGTGCTGCCGTCCGGGGTCAGCTGGTTCACCCGGTAGGTCTGGATGTTCGGTTGCGATTGCCAGTTCAGCTGGATCGACGTCGCATCCTTCGCCGCAGCGGTCAACTCCGGTGTGCGGGGTGGTCCCTGCTCCAACCCGGCCACCTGCTGGTCAGGGCTTCGGGTCACCAGGAACGCGATCAGCCCGGCGACCAGGGCCACCGCGAGCACCGCGACGGTGACCGTCACCTTGGACAGGATCGGCCGCTGCACGAACGCGCCGTCCAGTGCCACCCGCCGAGGGTTCGGCAGCATCGACGGCGGACCGGTCGGCACCTCCGGTGGGTCTGGCTCGCCGACCACCTGGAACGGCAACCGGAGCCGCGCCCCGCGCAGGAACGGTGACAGCGTCCGGACATTGAGTCTCGCGTGACCGGTGACCCCCAACGGGAGGTCGATCACCTCCGGGCCGATCAGGAACGCCAGCTTCTGGTCCGGGTCGGCGGCGGTCAGCTTCAGCTGTACCGGCGCGTTGCCCCAGTTGGTGATCTCCAGGAAGTGCTTGCCTCGCCACCGCCCGGACGACGTGACGGGGGTGATCTTGGCCTGCAGGCCGAAGACCCGGCCGATTTCCAGATCTCCCTCGGCCACCGCCGACGTCTCGGGGTTCACCACGGATTCGGCGCGGACCGCGAAGGGGAACGTTCCGCTGCGGGTGGTGCTGCCCGCGGGCGGGGAGAAGACGACGACCGCCGTCGCCTCCTGCTCCGGATATACCTGCACCTCCGGCGGCGTGACCTCCGCCCACTCCGCCACTCCCTCGCCGAGCACCTGCAGCGCGAAGCCCTCGACGATGGTGCCGAGATTGCGCACGGTGACCATGGTTCGGCCCTGGCCGCCCGGTTCCACGGTGAGCTGCGTCGTTTCCAGACTGACGATCGGGTCGGTCATCGCACGCTCTCCGCAGGTCGGACGGGGCGCCGGCCCGACACGCGGCCGGCCGGCCGCACGACAGGTCGCCGCGCTGCTGCTGGGCGAAAACTACGCGATCCGCCCTCACCGCGCCGGGCCCTTCGACGTGCCGACCGTGGCCGCCCGGCGCCGCGCTGCCCTTTCGGGCAGCACACTCTGCCCGGCAGTCTGACCCCCGCCCAATGGTCCGTGGCCGGACCGGTCGGCACAGTGATCAGAATGATCCCCGAGGTCGACAACGCGCTGCGCGCGCTGATCGAGCGCGAGGCGACCGACGGCACCGAGGTCGAGGTGATGTTCGAGGCGCCGACGAAGGACTGGGCCAGCCGGCGGAACGTGCCGACCATCGACGTCTACCTGTACGACATCCGCGAGGACCTGCGTCGCCGCGAGCGCGGCCTGATCAACGAGTACGACGGCTCGGACCGGGTGGCCACCCGGCGGCTGCCGCCGCGGCACTTCAAGCTGTCCTACCTGGTCACCGCCTGGACGCAACGCCCGGAGGACGAACATCGGCTGCTGTCCGCGCTGCTGTCCTGCTTCTTGCGGCATGACGCCATCCCGCCCGAACTGATCACCGGCCCGCTGGCGGACATGGCCCTGCCGGTGCCGGTGACCGTCGCGCTGCCCCCGCCGGAGGACCGGTCGTTCGCCGATGTGTGGTCCGCGCTGGGCGGTGAACTCAAGCCCTCGCTGGACGTCGTGGTCAGTGCGCCCACCGACACCGGGCAGCAGTACGCCGCCGGTCCGCCGGTCACCGCACCGGGCCGGATCTCGATGGGCGGCATGGGACAGTGGCCGCCCCGGGAGAACGCCCAGGGCCGGGACCGGTCCGGCGCTGCGGTCGACGGCGACGAGGGTGCCATCGACGGTGACGACGGAGACGGGTCGGCCCAGCGGCGGCGCGGGTCGGGCGGATCGTCCGGGGCAGGATCGGTCCCCGGCGCCGGCTCGGACCGGGGCGCCGGTGCACCGACCACTGCGCAACGCGCCGCGGTGCTCGCCGCCGCCGGTGGAGCCAGCATGGTGCGCGGGATGTCGTGGCGGGAACTGGCCGGTACGGGAGTTGCCGACGCGGGGGAGCGGGCCACGGCCGGGCCGTCGGCAGTGGCTGCGGATGAACCATCCGACCGGCCGGCGAAGACGGCGCCTGGTCGCCGACGCCGTCAACCAGGGATCAGCCACCAGTGAGTGATGCCGGGCTGCGCTACCTCCTCGGCCGGGTGGGGCTGATCGAGGACCGGATCCGCGCGCTGGTGCTGCACCGGCGCGCGGACGACCCGGCCCCGGATGACCCGTTCCGCGGCCTGTACCTCACCGAGGAAGTCGTCGATCAACTGCTCGCGGTATCCCGGCCCGTCCCGCCCGTCGACGTCGCCGCCCGCGAGCTGGTGGAGACCCGGGCGGACGCCGCCGAACGCGACGGCGCAGTCATCCGGCTGCGGCGGTTGGCCGCCGACGCCGGTCTGGCCGACCTGGACGTGGAGATCCTGATCATCGCGCTGGTGCCGGACCTGGACAGCCGGTTCGAGCGCCTGTACGGCTACCTCAACGACGACGTCACCCGCCGGCGCGCCACCGTGGGCCTGGCGTTGTCGCTGGCCGACGCGCCGTCGGCCTCCGCCGGCGCCCGCACCCGGCTGTTGCCGGGCGCGCCGCTGATCGACCGCGCCCTGGTGCAGGTCGAGGATGCGGACCGGCCGTTCCTGACGCGCGCGTTGCGGGTGCCCGACCGGGTCACCGCACACCTGCTCGGTGACGACGGCACCGACCCAGCCCTGGTCGGATTGCTGCACGAACCGGTTCCGTTCGACGGTGACGAGTCCGCCGCGCTGGCAAGGGCGCTGTCCGCCGGGCAGCGGCTGACCTACGTGCGGGAGACCGGCATCGGCATCGGCCCGTCGGTGGCGGCGGCCGCCCTGCTGGACGTCGGGCGCCCGGTGATCGGGGTCGACCTGACCCGGATGGCGGCCCGCCGGAACGTGGAGGACGCGATCACCGTGCTGGGCCGGGAAGCGCTGCTGCTGGGCGCCGGGGTCGTCGCCGGGCCGGTGGAGGCACTGTCGGGGGCGGGACCGGACGCACTGCGGATGATCGCCGATCTGCCGGTGCCGGTGACGCTGGTGGGCACCGTCACCTGGGACCCGAACTGGACCGGCAGTGTTCCCCTGGTCATCGATGCGCCGACGCTCACGCCGAGCCAGCGGGTCGAGCTGTGGACCGCCGCCCTGGAGCAGACCTTCGGCCGGGTCGCGGTTGTCGCGTCGCGCGCGGTCGACGGCGCGGCCGCGGTACCCGCGAACTCCCCGGTGCCCTCCACCGCGGCGGCGGGCGGTAGCGCGGAACCGGTCGAGACCTCCGCCATGGCGGACATCGATCCGGCCGTCATCCCCCAGCACTTCGTGCTCGGCCCGAACCAGGTCGCCAGGGCCGTGCAGGCCGCCGCGGCAGCCGCCCTGCTCGGTACCGGCCCGGTCGGCGCGGAGGACCTGCGGCGCGGGGCACGGGCGCAGAACGCCGCCGGGCTGGAGCGGCTCGCCCGGCGGATCGAACCGGCGGTCGGCTGGGACGACATCGTGCTGCCGGATGCCGCCCGCACCCAGTTGCAGGATCTCGCGGCCCGGGCCCGCAACCGCGACCGGGTGCTGATCGAGTGGCGGATGCGCAAGGGCGGCGGGCGCGGGCGCGGGGTGACCGCGCTGTTCGCCGGAGATTCCGGTACCGGCAAGACCATGTCGGCCGAGGTGATCGCCGGCGAACTCGGTCTGGACCTGTACACGGTCAACCTCGCGACGGTGGTCGACAAGTACGTCGGGGAGACGGAGAAGAACCTGGAGCGGATCTTCTCCGAGGCCGGCGGGGTGAACGCGGTGCTGCTGTTCGACGAGGCCGACGCGATCTTCGGCAAACGCAGCGAGGTGCGTGACGCACACGACCGGTACGCGAACATCGAGAGCGCATATCTGTTGCAGCGCATGGAAACCTTCGACGGACTGGCCATTCTCGCCACCAACCTCAAGTCGAACATCGACGAGGCTTTCACCCGCAGGCTCGACATGATCATCGATTTCCCACCCCCTGACGAGAAATCCAGGTTGGCCATCTGGCGGCAGTGCCTCAAGCCGCCGGTCCCGCGCGCCGCCGATCTCGACCTCGAGTTCTGCGCCAGCGCCTTCACCCTGTCGGGCGGCAACATCCGCTCGGCGGCCACCACCGCCGGGTACCTGGCGGCCGGCCGCGACGGGGTGGTGCGGATGCCCGAATTGATCGCCGCGGTGCAGCAGGAGTACCGCAAGCTGGGCCGACTGGTGGTCGAGCGGGAATTCGGACCGTATTTCAGCAAACCAGTGACAGCCACACCGCGATGAGCTCCCCGCCGACGCCGAGCACAGTCTCGCCGGCCTCCGAGCCGTACCTGAATCCAGCCTGCGGCGTCGGAGTACCGGTGCGATGGGGACGAATTGCCGCCCGTCATTGCCGGTTCTGCGTCATCATTCCGGTGTCGGCGTTCTCCGTCACCGGACCCCGATCGCGGCGGCGTCGGGCGGGCGAGGGTGACCGTGCGGAACCGGGAGGGGCGAATGGACGACAACATCTGCGAGCAGTGCGGAACCCGTAACGAGCCGGGGGCGCAATTCTGCGTGGAATGCCAGGCCTTCCTGCCGTGGTACGACACCCAGGAGACCGACTTGCAGGCAATGGCGGGCGCCGATGCGGGGGCGGCCGACGTGGGCGCCGCCGGCGGGTCGACCGGCCTCGCACCGATGTCCACCGCGCAGGGCGTCGAGGTCGGTTCCGGGGCCGCCGCCGCGCCGGTCGAGCCCGCGCCGACGGCGGCGTTCGCACCCGCGTCGTCCGGTACGCGATCGTCGGCCACCGGGCCGGCCGAGGACCTGCCGTCGGGCGGCCGCCCCGCCGCCACCGGCTCGCCGGCCGTCCCTGCCGGCTCGCCGGCCGTCCCTGCCGCCACGCCGGCCGTCCCTGCCGCCACGCCGGCGACGCGGCCGGGCCGGTCAACCGCGGACGAACCTGTTGTGGCGGACCGGATCCGGGTGCTGGTCGAGCCGGTGGCGATCGAGCTCGCGCCCGGCGGTGATGACGCCGCGATCGACGCCGCGGTCTACAACCTGTCCGACATCGTCGATGCCTACCTCATCTCGGTCGGGAGCGGTCCGGACTGGCTGACATCGTCGACGGCCGAGGTGCGGCTGCTGCCCAACGGTGCCGAGCGGGCACGGCTGACCGTGCGAATCGCCGCCGGCACCCTCGCCCCCGCCGGACAGGTGCCACTTGCGGTCCGGGTGCAATCCGTGGCCCACCCGGAGATCGTCGTCGATCATCCGGTCGACCTGACGGTGCTCGGCATCCGCAGTCCGCTGCTGCTGCGGGTGGAGCCCAGCATCGTGCGGATCAAGGACGCCGACGCCGGCCGGTTCCAGCTGACCATCGACAACCGCGGCGGCAACCAGTCGCGCACCGTCGCACTCACCGGCCGCGACCCGGAATCGGTGGTGCGGTTCTTGTTCTCGCCGGGCACGGTGGTGGTGCCGGCGGGCGGATCGACACAGGTGGCCGTGCGGGTCGAGAGTCCGCCCCCGGACGCCGGGTCGACCGCCACCCGGCAGTTGACCGTGATGGCAGCGGAGGGCACGGAAACGGTCGAAGTCCCGGTGACCCTCATGCATACGGCCTCGACCGCGGTGCCGATGGTGCTGCGGGTGGAGCCGAGCCTGCTCCGCGTCCGGGATGCCGCGACGGGTCAGCTCGACCTCACGGTGGACAACCGGGGCGGCACGCGGGTGCGCCGGGTCTTCCTCGGTGGTCGCGATCCCGAACGCCTGGTGCACTTCTCGTTCTCGCCGCCGTCGATCGATGTGTTGGCCGGCGAGGTCGGCCGGGCCCGCGTGCGGGTGGAGGCGCCGCCGCCGGCCGCCGGACAGGAGGTGAGCCGTTCGCTGACCCTGCTCGCCGGCTCCGACGGCATGCCCGACCTGGAAGTCGCCGCGACGTTCGTCCAGTCCACCTCGGCGGCACCGGTGGACGTGCCGGTCGCGGTGCGCCTGGATCCCAGCGTGGTGCGGGTGCGGGACACCATCGTCGGCCAACTCGAGGCGGTGCTCGACAACCGTGGCGGCAACCGCGTCCGACGGGTGTTCCTCTCCGGCCGCGACCCGGAACGACTGGTGCGCTTCAGTTTCTCGCCGCCGTCGCTCGACGTGTTACCCGGTGAGCTCGGCCGGGCGCGGGTCCGGATGGAAGGTCCGTTACCCGAACCGGGCCAGGAGACCACGCGGCAGGTCACGGTCATCGCGGCCGACGGCGGGAAGGAGATCGAGGCGGCCGGAACCTTCGTGCAGTACACCTCGCCCGCGCCGGTGGAGACGCCGGTCGCGCTGAAGCTGGAACCGAGCCTGATCCGGGTGCGGGACACGACGACAGCGGTGTTCCAGGTGGTGATCGACAACCGGCGCGGCATCCGCCCCCGCCGCGTGACGCTCACCGGAACGGACCCGGAGCGCGCCGTTCGATTCCAGTTCTGGCCGCCCGTTGTCGATGTCGAGCGCGGACAGATCGCCAGGGCACAGGCGCAGCTGGACGCGTACCCGCCGGAGCCCGGGCGCGACGTCACCCGGCAGTTCTCGGTGTCGGCAACGGACACCGCCGTCCATGGCGCCCTGCAGGAGGTGCAGGCCGACGGCACGTTCATCCAGACGACGTCGCCGCCGCCGCCCGACGAACCGATGACGCTACGGCTCGATCCGAGCGTCGTCCGGGTCCGCAACAGCGGCGGCGGGTCGCTCACGGCGGTCGCCGACAACCGGGGCGGGGCGCGACCCAGGCGCGTGCAATTCAGCGGCTACGATCCGGAAAGGGTTGTCCGGCTCACGTTTGATCCGCCGGTGGTCGACCTTGCACCGGGTCAGGCCGCCGGCGTCACCGTGCGGGTGTCGGCACCCCGGCCGGACGGCGGTGAACAGCTCACCCGCCCGTTCACCGTGGTCGCCTCGGACGGCGCCAGGGACGTCGAGGCAGGTGGCAGCCTCGTCCAGGAGTCGACGGACTGGCGGCCGACCTGGCGCGTGCTGCTGACGCTGCTCGGCGCGGCGATGATGATCGTCGGCAGCCTGCTGGTCTGGAACGCCGGCGCCTCCATCGACGTCCCGGGCGACCTCGGTGCGCGGGTGTCGCCGAACATCACCGGACTGGAGTGGGATCTGCCCACCATCGACGTCGCCTCGGACACGGTGGCACCCGACGTGTCGTTCATCGACCTGCCGAACGCGATCGACCCCATCGCCTCGGCCGGTGCGGTGATCATCGCGTTGGCCGCGCTGGCACTGCTGGGCCTGACCGGATCGTCCGGCCGGTTGACCCGGCTCGCCACGCTGATCGCGGCATTGGGTCTGACCGCCTTCATGGTCGCGGTCGCGCTGCAACCGAACACGGGTCGCCCGTCGACCGGGGTCTTCGTGGTGTTCGCCGGCTGCGCCATCGCCTTCGTCGGCGGGTTGCTGGCCAAGCCGCGTCGGCTCTGACGTGCCCGATCGGGCAGCACGAACGGCCCATCCGGTCGACCTCTTCACCCTGTCGAAGACAGGCCGATGGTGGGAGGCTGCTGAGGGTTCCGCAGGTGAGGCGATGCTGCACGGAGGGAACGCGCCATGCACACCCATGACCATGACACCGAAGACTCGTTCCGGCCGAAGTCGGCGAGGCTGGACAGCCGCCCGCCGTCGCACGTGTTGCGGGCCGGTGCCGATGGGCGCAGCGACGTGCTCGACGGCGCAGGCATTCTCGACCTGCAGCGCGCGGTCGGGAACAGCGGCGTCGGCGCCATGCTGGAAGAGGAACGCTCGCCCGTCCACGACGTTGTCAACTCCGGCGCCGGCAGCCCGCTGGCGGCCGATGTGCGCGCCGAGATGCAGGGCCGGCTCGGCCACGACTTCAGTGATGTGCGAGTGCACCACGATTCTCGTGCGCACGAGTCGGCGCAGGCGGTCAATGCGCACGCCTACACCGTCGGGTCGAACGTGGTCTTCCAGCGGGACAGGTACGACCCGAGTTCCGCCGAGGGCAAGACGATGCTGGCGCACGAGTTGACCCACGTGGTCCAGCAGCGCAATGGCCCGGTGGACGGCACGGCCGCGGGCGGTGGAATCAAAGTCAGCGACCCGGGCGACCGCTTCGAGCGGGAGGCCGCCGCGAATGCCGAGCGGGTGATGTCCGCACCGGCTCCGGCTGTGGCCGGTGGGGCACCGGCGGGCCCGACATCGGCCGCGGTGCAACGGCATGAGACCGAGGAAGAGACCGCGCAGGGCTCTTTCGTACAACGTGCCGAGGAGCCAGCACCGGAAGAGGAAGAGGAGCCGGTGCAGGGGGCGTTCGTGCAGCGTGACGAAGCTCCCGAAGAGGAAGAAGCGTCCGAGGGCTGACGGCCGGGTGGTTGGTGACGCGCTGGACGGACAAGGGGCAGCAGTCGCAACCGTTCGGCTCCACCGACGTTGATCTCGCATCCAACAGCCCGGGACGATAGGGCCCGGCACCTCGCAGCTGGCCTGCGCTCCATTTGCCGCGACGACAGCTCGGGACGTCAGGCCGACGCCTGGCGATGCGCGTCAGGGCAGAAAAAACGATGCCCGGGTAACGGCTTGCGAGGGGCTCGGCCCAACGTCATCAACCGGCGAGGATGAACGACACCGGTCCACACCGCCGCTATCGGGGGAGTGCCACGCGATGATTGACGTCCGGACACCGGAGAGCCCCCGCTCACCCGTGCATCTCCTGCTGTGGGTGACATCCGCCGTCTCACGACCGCGCGATCTCCGGCGATGAAATCGGGCGTCGAACGTGCGGACTCAGCGCCGGCCGCGGAAAAGTCAGTCGCTGCCCCTCCGCGCAAGACGCAGGCATCGACGGTCCGCGGGTCGGCTGCTTTGATGAATCCGCGAGCCATGGCGATGTTGCAGCGGAGTGTGGGCAACGCCGCGGTGACGGCGATGGTCATCGGTCGCGGCGCATCACCCCGCTCGGGTGCGGTTGCCATCGGCGCGCCTCCGACTCCGTCGGTCGAGAGGGACGCGACGGAACCCGCGCCGAGCGCCGAGCTCGATGTGCAACGAGCCCCGGCGGGAACGTCTTTTGCCCCACCGGTGCCACCCTCGGCACCGAATCCCAAGGCAGACCCGAGGTTCGCCGCAGTCGCCGGGGCGACCAAGTCGGCCGGTCAGCAATTGAAGAAGCATGCGCCCGCGTCACAGGAGGTCGGCAGGGCGCAAGCTGCGGCCAAGGGGCCAGGTGACGACAAGGCCAGCCAGGCGAAGGCCGTTCAGGTCGACAAGATGGCAGCTGCGAAGCCGGGCGGCTTCGACAAGGCGGCCTTCATCGCCGCGGTCAAGAAGGCGATCGCGGCCGCCGCACCGAAGAACCTTGACGAGGCCGACAAGTTTGCGACATCGGGCAAGGCGGACGGCGTCAAGGGTGAGGTGATGTCCAAAGTCAGCCAGGGCAAGGAGACTTCTGCCAAGTCGGTCAAGGATGAGGCGACCAAGGCCCCCGACCCATCGGTCGGGAAGGACAAGCCCGTCACGCCACTGTCGCCAGAGCCGACGCCTGCGCAACCTGCTGTCAACGGTGCTGCGGGAATGCCAGGACCGGCACCGGCAGAACAGGTCAACTTCGCTGGTGGGCCCGCCGAGGTCGACGCCAAGATGAAGGACGCCGAGGTCACCGAGGAACATCTCAAGAAGTCCAACGAGCCGCAACTGCAGAGTGCCGCCGCAGCGAAGAAGGACGCCGAGATGCAATCGGCCGCCGCGCCGAAAGCCGTCCGGCAGAACGAAAGCCAGGCATTGCAGGAAGCCCGAACCGGAGCAGGCGCCGACGCTACGAAGGCCGCCGGTGCGATGACGAAGGACAAGACCGCCGCTTTGGGCCGGATCGCCGGCGCCAAGACGGATACCAAGTCCAAGGACGAGGTCGAGCGGGCGAAGATCTCGGCCGACATCAACCGGATCTTCGACTCGACCAAGTCCGAGACCGAGGCCATTCTCAACGGTCTCGACGGTCTGGTCACCGCCGAATTCGACAAGGGAGAAGCGCAGGCGCGCAGCGAGTTCACGGCCAAACACAAGGCCGACATGGAGCGGTATAAGGACAAGCGGTACTCCGGGGCCGCGGGCTGGATCCGCTGGGGCGAGGACCTGTTCGCCGGGCTACCCGCAGAAGCTAACAAAATCTACGACGACGCGAAGGCGCTCTACGAGTCCAAGATGACCGTCGTCATCTCCAATGTCGCCGATCTGATCGGCAGGGAATTGGACCGGGCGAAGGCCCGCATCGCCAAGGGCAGGCAGGAGATCAAGACCTACATCAACTCCAAGCCGGCGAATCTGCAGAAGATCGCGGCCGATGCCGGCAAGGACATGTCGAGCAAGTTCGACCAACTCGAGTCGGACGTGGATTCCAAGCAGCAGTCTCTGGTCGATGGTCTGGCCAACAAGTACGTCGAGGCCCGCGGCAAGGTCGACGAAGAGATCAAGGCGGAGCAAGAGAGCAACAAGGGCTTCGTCGCGAAGGCCAAGGACGCCGTGATGGGCGCCATCGACACCATTCTCAAGCTGAAGGCCCTGTTCATGGGCCTGCTGGCCAAGGCGGCCTCGGCGTTCACCAAGATCCTGGACGACCCCGTCAAGTTCATTTCGAACTTCATGTCGGCGATCAAGCAGGGTTTCATGAGCTTCGCCGGCAACATCCTCACCCATCTCAAGAAGGGTCTGCTCGGCTGGTTGTTCGGGGCACTGGCTGGCGCCGGGATCGAACTGCCCGACTCTTTCGACTTCAAGGGAATCCTGAAGCTGATCGGGTCGATCCTCGGCCTGACCTGGACAAACATCAAGGCGCGGATCGTGAAGACGGCCCCGTGGGTCGGCAAGGTCATCGACGTCATCGAGAGCAAGATCGAGATCTTCACGATCCTGGCCACCCAGGGCATCGGCGGGCTGTGGAACTGGATCAAGAAGCAGCTGAACAACCTGACCGAACTGATCATCACGCCGATCAAGGAATTCGTCATCGAGAAGATCGTGACGGCGGGTATCTCGTGGGTGCTCGGCATGCTGAGCCCGGCCGGAGCGCTGGTGAAGATCGTGCAGGCGCTGATCGGCGTCGTGCAATGGATTATGGAACGCGGCGCCGCGCTGATGGACTTCGTCGGCACCGTGATCGACGCGGTCAGCGACATCGCCAACGGCGGCGTCGGGGCAGTGCCGGCGAAGATCGAGGCCGCGCTCGGCAAGGCGGTCCCCCTGGTCATCGCGTTCCTGGCGAACCTGTTGGGTCTGGGCGGCATCTCGGACAAGATCAAGTCGATCCTCAAGGCTGTCCAAGCGCCGATCAACAAAGCGCTCGATTTCGTGATCAAGGGTGCACTGAAGCTGGCCGGGCCGTTGGTCAAAGGCATCAAGGGGATCGGCGCCAAGGTCAAGGCCAAAATCGCCACTGGGAAGGCATGGGTCAAGGGAAAGGTTGAGGCCGGCAAGCAATGGGTTCGTGACAAGGTCTCTGGGCGCAAGAAGGTGGTGCCGGGTCAGACCCAGACACCACGCCAGATGGCAGCGGCGGCGGTGGCCGCCGCGAAGGACGGATACCGGGCGCTGTCCAGGGGAGTGTCTCCTGCCGAAGCCTCCGCTGCGTTGCGGTCCGTCCTCGGGCGGCATCGCGCCTACGGCGTCAAGTCTCTGGAGCTGGAAAACGGATCCAATGGGCTGCGTGTCAAGGCCTCGGTGAATCCGACCCGTGTCTGGCAAAACGGGATGTGGGTCACCATCAGCCCCATCGTCATCCAGTCAATCAGCAAGGATGACGTGGGACAGGCGGGCGGAATGACCAGTAAGGAGATGCTGGCCTCGAAGAGCAAGGTGACAGCGTCGGGACATTTCCTTTGCAACGGCCGCGGATACGCGATCGGTGCAATGACCAGCAGCTCACGCGCTAGATACCGCCGAGATGCGACCCGTTCCGCCCAGGGCGCCCACGCCGAGGAGCAGGTGACGAACGCGTTCGAAGAGATATACAACGAGGTCCTCGGGCAACGGAGAAACAAGGAGTCCGGCGCCCCTCAGGCATTCGACATCGAGATGGGAATCGACGTTTCGGTCAGCAGTTGCCCGAATTGCGCCAGGCACATCGCGAACTTCGTTCGCCGAATGCGGTCCGACGGGTGCTCAGTGCGCGCCAGAATGAAGTTCGGCGCGCTGTATCACGGACCCAACTCCGCCTTCAGCCCCGACGGTCGCGTGGTCATGCCCAAGGCCACCGCCGATGAACGGGTCCTGCGAGATAAGTTCTTCGAGAATGGCACGATCAAGGCAGCCAAGGGCGGCCGCGTCTGGGGTTCGTTGGGCCTGGCGATGAAGCCTCCGTCACCGCCGAGGGCATTCGAAAGCATGCCGTCGGGCCCGAAGGTGGGCAAGTACGGGCTGGCGATCCTGCGCGCGGCCCGAGTGGGGGTCGAGGTGCTCGAGACGGATGAGAAGAACCTTTCGCCTGAGCAGAAGGGAAACCTCGCCGACAAGAGAGGGAAATTGAGGTCCGCGCTCGAGGAGGTCGACAAGATGCTGGCGCCGGTGAAGGTCACTTGATCCAATTTGGCGTGCGCGCGCATGGAGTTGACCGCGGCGGTCGTCTGTCGGCGGCACAGGATGATTCCAGGACGACGGCTCACATTTGCAAGAATGAAATTGTTGTACTGGACGGTTGTCCGCAAGGCAGACACGCCCTCGCTCGATGGCCGTTGCTGCGGCTGGCTCCGCAGTGCCCAGGTCGACCAAGTCAATCCCCCATCGCCATCAGTCCTGGTCGCCGGCCAATTCTTGGGAGCCGAGTGGTCCTCAGCTGGTCCACCTATTGGCACCGGCTTGTTGGCAGGGTCTTCGGGTCGACCCGAAGACCGCGCAATCACTTTCGGCCGTCGCTCGGTCGTTGTTGGGTCGGCCGAGCGGGACCTCGACCCTGGGCCGCTCTACGAACAGGTCGCCGCCACTCGTTGACTCCCGCTCTACCCTGGGCACGCGAGAGGCGGGGCCCACTGCTGACTCTGGCCACAGTGCCTGGGCGCCGCAGCACCGGCCGCTGCGCAACCCAACAGCGGTGCGCCAGCCGCGGCACTTGGCCCACGCCGGCCAGGGAGACGCCACGAACGCAGGCGCCCGTATCGCAACCCACACCCCCCGGTTGCCCCTTCGGGCACCAAACCCTGCCCCCGCCAGCGTCCGTCCGACCATCCCGCCGATCTCTGACTTGGCGCACGATCACAGCAATCTCAGGTGGTCTACCAAGGAGGCAGCATGCCGACCTACCTCTCTCCAGGCGTGTACGTCGAAGAGGTCGATTCCGGATCGCGTCCCATCGAAGGGGTCGGAACAGCCGTGGCCGCCTTCGTCGGGCTGGCGGAGGACGGGCCCTTCAACGCGCCGACACTCGTGCCGAACTGGACCGAGTACGTGCGCAACTTCGGCGGGTTCGTCGAGGGCTCGTACCTCGCGCAATCTGTTTACGCCTACTTCCAGAACGGTGGCGGCAACTGCTACGTCGTCCGCATCGGGCAGACCGGCGGCGGGAACGGCGGGCGGCGGACACCGCAGGCGATCGCCGCGGGGCCGCAGGGCATGCTCGGCAGTTACCGGGTGGTGGCGCTGGACTCGGGCACGCCGGACGGGTCGATCAGCGTTGACATCTACGGCGTCGAGGGGGAGGCACCCGAGGGCACCTTCAAACTCGTTGTGCGGCAGGGTGAGGTGGTCGAGGAGTACGACCGGTTGAACACCGGCCGAGGCAAGGCGAACGTCGCCACCGCGGTCAACGCCGCGTCGAAACTGATCAAGATCGAGGAGACGGCCACCGGCGCGGCGATCGAGGCGCCGAGCATCGGGGCCAACATCTCACTGACCTCGCCGCCGGCGCCCGCGGCCGTGCCCTCGCCGCGGTTGTCCGGCGACGACTACGTCGGCGATGTCGCCGAGCGCACGGGATTCTCCGGGTTGGAGGCCGTCGACGAGATCACCATGGTCTGTGTCCCCGACCTGATGAGCGCCTACCAGCAGGGCGCGATCGACGCCGAGACGGTGAAGGCCGTACAACTCGCGATGATCGCGCATTGCGAGCTGATGGGCGACCGCATCGCCATCCTTGATCCGCCGCCCGGGTTGAACGCTCAGCAGATCAAGGAATGGCGCGTCGACAAGGCCGGCTACGACTCGAAATACGCGGCCCTGTACTGGCCGTGGGTGAAGGCAGCAGACCCGGCCAGCGGCAAGAACATCCACATGCCGCCATCCGGGTTCATGGCCGGTATCTGGGGACGCAACGACGACACCCGTGGCGTGCACAAGGCTCCCGCCAATGAAGTTGTCCGGGGCGCCATCTCACTCGAAGTGCAGATCACCAAGAACGAACACGACCTGCTGAATCCGGTCGGCATCAACTGCCTTCGGACTTTCCCGGGGCGAGGGATCCGGGTCTGGGGCGCGCGCACCCTCTCGTCCGACCCGGCATGGAAGTACCTGAACGTCCGCCGGCTGTTCAACTACCTGGAGGAGTCGATCCTCAACGGCACCAACTGGGTCGTGTTCGAGCCGAACGACGATGCACTGTGGGCAAAGGTGCGCCGGACCATCAGTGCGTTCCTGGTCAACGAATGGCGCAAGGGCGCGCTCTTCGGCCTCACGCCGGACGAAGCGTTCTACGTCAAGTGCGACCGGGAGACCAACCCCGCCGAGGGTATCGACGCCGGCCAGGTGCTGTGCCAGATCGGTGTCGCTCCGGTCAAGCCGGCCGAGTTCGTGATCTTCCAGCTGTCCCAGTTCTCCGGCGGGACAAGTCTCGTCGCCGAGTGATCGTCGCCCGGCAACGGTCCGCGGGCATCAGCCGCTCGTGGCCGGGTCGGGCGCCCGGTAACACGCCACCGCACCACATCAGAAACATGCATCACTCCACAAGAAAGGGAGCTCGACGATGGCTCTGCCAGATCTCGACAGCTCGGTCGGCCATTCCTTCGGACTCGAGGTCGACGGAATCACCATCAAGTCCATCACGGAGGTGTCGGGACTGAAGATGGAGCAGGACGTCATCGAGCTGAAGCAGAACGGCCCCGACGGTAAGTACATGATCAAGAAGCTGCCCGGCCGTTGGAAGTCCGGCGAGGTGACCCTCACCCGGCCGCTCACCGCGGACCAGAGCTTCGAGAAGTGGGTCAAGGACTCGCAGTTCGGCAAGATGGGTGACGTCCGCAAGGGCGGTGCCGTGGTCGTCTACGACTACGAGGGCAACGCGGTGAAGCGCTACAAGCTGACCGCGGCCTGGCCCAAGAGCCTGGAGATCGGTTCGCTGAAGGCCGGTGACACCAGCGTGCTGACCGAGAAGCTGGTCGTCACCTACGAGCGGCTCGAGGTCGAGTAATGCGCCGCAGTTCGGCCGCGGTGGCAGCTCTGGAGGCGGTGCAGGCCGCTGACGGGGGCCAGAGCTCACCCGTGCAGCAGCACGCCGCCAAGGCGCCGGAGCAGGGGTTGCGCACCGAATTCAGCTTCCTGTTGCCCCGCGGATACGTCGACGGTGCCGGCACGGTGCACCGCGACGGTGTGATGCGGCTCGCGACGGCACGGGATGAACTGGTTCCGCTGCGCGATGACCGGGTCCGGGAGAATCCGGCCTATCTGACCGTGGTGCTGCTGGGCCGGGTGGTCACCAGGATCGGCAGCATCGACGACGTGCACGCCGGCATCATCGAGAACCTGTTCGCCTCGGACCTGGCGTTCCTGCAGGACCTGTACCGGCGGATCAACCAGGAAGGCCATACCCGGGCCGCCGTCACCTGCCCCAACTGCGAACACGATTTCGCCGTCGACGTCGCTGGTGGGCGCCTGGGGGAATAGCGATGTACGCGCCCGACCGCATCTACGAGGAGGTCGCGTACATCGCTTTCCATTTCCATTGGGCGATGGACGATCTGCTGGATCTGGAGCACCACGAGCGGCAGCGCTTCGCCAACGAAATCGGACGCATCAACGCACGGATCGAACGAGGGAGGTGACCGGTGGCGCGGTGGTGGAGCCGGGGCAGCGCGGATCCCAGTGCGCCGCACGCCGATCATTCGGCTCCGCCGTCTCCGGGACCACCTTCCACTGTGGTGCAACGCGCGGCGTGGCGTGATGCGGCACCGCTGACGCCCACCGTGACCGCAACGGCCGCCATCGCACCGCTGGATACCTTCACCGGGTCGCTCGCGACCGCGCAGAACCCGAGTTTCCTGCGGCCGCTGGCCCACGCCGTCGACCCCGCCGGACCTGGCGGGCTGGTCGACGGTCTTGCCGCTCCCGTTGCACCGCAGACCATTTCGCAGGACGGCCGATCTGCCTGTGGTGAGCAGATCGGCGTCGCGGCCCACGGTGGTGCAACGGCTGCTCGGATCCTGGATTTCCCCGACGGCCCGGACCGGCGTTGCGACGGCACCATCCACCGCGCCGGTTCGTGCCGCCGAGCCGTCGCCGGCCAGCCCGCTGGCGTGGGACAACCCGAGCACACGCTCGTGGGATCCGGCGTCCGCAGCAGCACCCGCATTCGACAGCACCCTGCTATCCGCGTCATCGCCACCGCCCACGCCCACGTTCTCGTCAGACGCGACGACATCCGACACCGCCGACTGGCCCACCGACCTGCCCGTGCAACGGTTGGCAGCGGCATCGCCGGCGCCGCAGCGGATGTCGCTGACGACGGCACCGGCGCAGGAGATTGTGACGCGCCGGCCGGCGCTGACCGGCGGCGAGAGCAGCCTGCCGGTCGCCCGATCGATCGATCCGGTGATCGCGGAGCCATCGCAGACATCGACCCCGGCCGACGGCGCGTCGGCGTCGCAGGCGCCGCTGCTGGGCTCGCCATCCATGGCCGACGACCCAACGAGCGACGGCGATTTCCCGCCGGCCGCCACCGAGCACACCACCGGTTCGTCGCCGACCGCCCCGGGCCTGACGGCGACGGGCCCGACGGTGACGGCCCCGACCGTGACGGCCCCGTCCTGGACACCGCCCGCCGGAGCAACCCCGCCCGACGGCGCAACCCTGCAATTGCCCGCGGTGCAGCGCTCGACCGTCGATGCGCCGACTGCCCGGCCACTCGGGTTGGGCGCGCCGCTGGCACCGGTCCCACAACTGAGCGGGCCGGCCCGCGTTCCCCCGGCGCCGCACGCGGCGCGCTCTGTGTCGGCTGTGCAGCGGACCGAACGCGCCGCGCCCGTCGCCCGGCCACCAGCATCGCCGATCGGACCGGGAGTACCGACGGTGATGCGTGCGGCGGACAGTGTCACGGCCCACCCGGTGGGTTTGGGCGCGCCCCTGACCTCGGTTGCCAGCCCACTCGGTCGCTCCGGTGATGCGTCGCAACCTTCACCGGCGTCCCCGGATGTCACCGCGGTGCAACGGCACTCGGCCGACCCGGTGACCGCCGGCGACGACGTCGGCGGCACAGGCTCGCCAGACGCACCCACCATCGGCTCCACCGCGCCGGCATCGGAGTTGACGGTGCCGATCGCGGCGATGGAGCAGCCGTCGCAGGGCGCACCCGCTGCCGCAACGGGGGCCACGGTACCGATGACGGCGCACCCGGCCACCGCGGGCGCGTTCACCGGCGGGCCGCCGAGCGCCGGCGCGCCGCAGGTGCAGCGGGTCGCTGCCGACCCCGCCGGATCGCCGCAGGTGCAGCGGGCCAGCGCCGACCCCGCCGGACCGCCACCGGATCTGGTGCTGACGGCACCCGGCCGACCAGTGCCCCGTTCCGAACCTGCCGCGGCGCCGACGGAGAGCTCGCTGGATGCGAGTGCCGTTGCAGCACAGCGCCATGCAGACGGCGGAGGCGCGCCGGCGACGCCCACGGTGGATCCGGCGCCCTTGCTCGGCGCCTTGCCCATGTCGGTTCTGCATTCGAATCTGACGGATCCCGCAACCAGTCGCATCCGCCCGCTGGTGGCGCAGCGACCCGCGGCACCGACGCCGGTGGTGGCGCAGCGGGCTGTCGGCACGGGGACCGGTCCGACCGGTCCGGGGCTGTCCGGCCGACCATTCGGCTCGTCATCGATCGCCTCGGCACCAGCAGGCCCATCGTCAATCAGCACTGCAGCAATCAGCCCAGCAGCAATCAGCCCAGCAGCAGTCGGCCCTGCAGCAGTCGGCCCTGCAGCAGTCGGCCCTGCAGCAGTCAGCCCAGCAGCGATCGGCCCTGCAGCAGTCGGCCCAGCAGCGATCGGCCGAGCAGCAGTCGGCCCAGCAGCGATCGGCCCTGCAGCGATCGGCCGAGCAGCAGTCGGCCCAGCAGCAGTCGGCCCAGCAGCAGTGCAACGGGTCTCGGGAAGTGATCCGGCACCCGGTGCGGCCCTGCCGGTTGCCGGGACGGGCGGCTTCACCGCGCAACGGATGTCCTTCGACCGGATGTTCGCGCCCGGCGCGGCCGCGGTCGCCAGCGGTGCCGCCTACGACGACGGCAACAGTTCAGTGGTATTCCGGGCCCCGACGGCGGACACGGGGTCGTCGTTCGGCGCTACGGCCCCGGTCCAGCGTTTCGGGTTGCCGGGGGCGTCGTCACTGCTGGGCTCCGCCGGCCATTACGTCGACACCGCACGGGGTTACGCCGACACCGCGAAGAACTCCGCGTCGAATTTCACCCGGACCGGCGCCGGTTATGTCGACGCGGCCCGGCAGGCTGGCGCGGGCTATGTCGACGCGGCCCGGCAGGCCGGCGCGGGTGACGTCGACGCGGCCAGGCAGGCGGCCGGCGGCTACGCCGAAACAGCGCGGAACCTCGCCGGCACCGGGGGAAGCGCCGCCCGCCACGCGGTCGAGCACGTCACGGACACGGCGCGATCGGCGGCGGGCGGCGCGATGGACCACGTGACGTCCCTGGCGCAGGGCGCGGCGGGCACGGCCGAAGAAGCCGTCCACGACGCCGGTGCCGCCGCGAGCGGCGTGGCCGGCCAGCTCGGTTCCACGGCCGCCGGTGTCGCCGGTACCGCGGTAGGCGCCGTGGCCGGTGCGGCCGGTGCCGCGGCCGGCGCCCTGCCGACCGACCTGGACGAACTCGCGCGGCGGTTGTTCGACCCGCTGAACGCGCGGCTGAAGTCGGCCCTGTGGCTGGACCGGGAGAGGGCCGGCATGGTCACTGATCTGCGGCGGTGACGCCCCGCAGCAGCCCCGCACCCGACATCGCCGGTCAACAAGGAGTTCTCGAGCGTTGTGAACAGGAGTTCGGATGGACGACAAGGACCCCGCGGTCAGTGTGTGCTTCAAGGTCAAGATCGACGAGTTCCCGCTGGGCCTGTTCAGCAGTTGTGAGGGTCTGGGCATCGAGATCGTCATGGAGCAGCGCGAGGAGGGCGGCAACAACGCCATGGTGTGGCAGTTGCCGACCCGGATGAAGTACACCAATGTGAAGCTGACCCGGCCGATCGGGGAGGACAGCGCGAAGCTCACCGCCTGGTTCGCCGGCATGATGAACGGCGTCAAGCCAACGACGATGGTGATCTCGGCGATGACCGTCGACAAGACCGTCGTCGCGGAATGGTCGCTGAACGGCGTCATCCCGGTGCGGTGGACCGGTCCCAGCCTCAATTTCGACACCCCGAAGGTGGCCACCGAGACGCTGGAGATCGCCCACCACGGCATCCTGCCGAACGGGCCGAAATGACCGCGCCGATGCTGGGCGGCGGCGGCGGGACGTTGACGCCCCCGTCACCGTCCGGTGACACCGGCCGGCAGCAGGTGGAGCGCGCCTCGCTGAAGATGTACGAATCGTCACCCACCACCGGCGGACGCAAACTCGACGGTGAGATCGGGTCCATCGACTTCCAGTTCAACCCGAAGGAAGTCACCATCGCCAAGACGGTGAAATGGGAGAGCAAACCGTCGACCGGGTCGAAGCAGGCGGGCCCACCGCAGTTCAAGGGACCCGAGCCCGGGAAACTGACCTTGGAGATGTTCTTCGACGCCACCGCGAAACACGACGGCAGCGTGGTCGAGGCGGTGGAGAAACTCTTCTCCTGCTGCGTCGCCACCGAGAAGACGCATGCCAATGACAAACCCATGCCGCCGCTGGTGGTCTTCAAGTGGGGCGCCATCACCAGCTTCCCCGCGTACGTCACGTCGGTCAGTGCGAAGTACACGTTGTTCTCGGCGGCCGGCGTTCCGATCCGCGCCGTGTGCACCGTTTCCCTGCAGGAGATGCCCGGCGAGAAGGGGAAGCAGAACCCGACTTCCGGGGCGCTGGCCACCCGCAGCATTCACAAGATCGTCGTCGGGGAAACCCTCGCGACCGTCGCCTACGCCGAGTACGGCGACCCCACCCTGTGGCGGGAACTGGCTGCGTTCAACCGGATCGACGACCCGATGCGCGTCCCGCTCGGCACGTCGATCCTGCTGCCCAGCGCGGCCGAACTCACCGAGCCGGTGTTCTGAGGTGGCTCCCACCAGCTCCACGTTTCTCGTCGAGATCGATGGTGCGCCGTTGCCCGCCGATGCCAAGGCGTTGCTCATCGCCGCACACGTCGACGACAGCCTGCTGCTGCCGGACACCTTCGTCCTGCGTTTCCGGGACACCGAGCACATCGTCATCCCCAAGTCGGGAGCCAAAATCGGTTCGAAGGTGAAGGTCTCGGTCGCCACCGACGCGAGTACCGCGCCACTCCCGCTCATCCAGGGCGAGGTCACCGCGCTCGAGGCGGAATTCGACAGCACCGGCACCTACACCGTCATCCGCGGGTTCGACCAGGCGCACCGGCTGTTCCGCGGTCGGCGCACCGAGACCTACACGCAATGCACCGCCTCCGATGTGGCCACCAAGGTCGCCCGGCGAGCGGGCCTGACCATCGGGAAGATCGAATCCACCAGCACCGTTTTCGACCATCTGTCGCAGGGCGGCGTCACCGACTGGGAATTCCTCGATTCCCTTGCCAGACGGATCGGTTTCGAGGCCGTGGTGAAGGACGGCAAGTTCGACTTCCGCAAGCCGCAGAAAGCGGCGACGGCACCGGCGGGCGGCAAGGGCGAGGAACAGAACCCGCTGGTGCTGCGGCTCGGCACCGACCTGCTGCGGTTCCGGTCGCTGATCACCGCGGCCGAGCAGGTCAAGGAGGTGCAGGCACGCGGCTGGGACCTGGCGCAGAAGAAGGCGTTTGTCGCGACCTCCCCGGCCGCCACCACCAGCGCGGTGCTGCCGACCATCACCCCCACGGATATCGCGAAGAAGTTCGGCGATCCGGTTTATGTGGCCAGTGACACCGCATACCGCACCCAGGCCGAGGTCGACGGGGCGGCGGCCGCCATCGCCGAGCAGATCGCCGGCGCCTTCGCCGAGTTCGAGGGCGTCGCCCGCGGCAACCCCAAGCTGTGCGCCGGTGCGGCCGTCGCGATCGACAACATCGGCGCGCCCTTCGACGGCAAGTTCACCATCACCACGTCGCATCACCGCTACGAGCCGACAACCGGTTACACGACGGCATTCTCGGTGACGGGCCGGCAGGAACGGAGCCTGTACGGGCTGACCTCCGGCGGCGGCACGTTGCGTCCCGGGCAGGGACCGGTGATCGCGCAGGTCAGCGACGCCAACGACCCGACCCAGCAGGCGAGGGTGAAGCTGACCTTCCCGTGGCTGTCCGACACCTACGTGTCGGACTGGGCGCGCACCGTGCAACCCGGCGCCGGCAAGAATCGCGGCGCGATGGTGCTGCCCGAGGTCGGTGACGAGGTGTTGGTCGTTTTCGAGCAGGGCGACATCCGCCGGCCGTACGTGCTCGGCGGCCTGTACAACGGCATCGACACCCCGCCGGACGCTGCACCCACCCTGATCGACGGTAGCTCCGGCGCCGTCAACCGGCGCTCCCTGGTGTCCCGCCGCGGTCACCGCATCGACCTGCTCGACGAGGACGGCCGCACCGAGGGCATCACGTTGTCAAGCACGGGCGACAAGCTGCAAATGAAGATGGACCACGTCGACACCAAGATCACCGTGCACAGCGACGGCAAGGTGCTGATCGAGGGCAAGGGTGGGATCATGATCGACTCCGCCGGCGCGAAGCTGGAACTCAAGGGCGGCGAAGTCTCCATCGCCGCCACCAGCGGCGTCAAGATCGACGGTGGCGGTGGCTCCGTCGACGTCAGCACCAGCGGCCCGCTTTCCCTCAAGGGTTCCACCGCCAAGCTCGAGGGCACGGCGTCCACCGACGTCAAGGCGAGCGGAATGCTCACGGTCCAGGGGAGTCTCGTCAAGATCAATTGAGCACCCGTTGTGCCGCAACGTCATCAACGAAGAGGTGAAGGAAATGCCACCAGCCGCACGGGTCGGGGACCCGACCGGCCACCCCGGGGTGATCGGGCCACCGGGCGTGCCGACCGTCCTCATCGCCGGGATGCCCGCGGCAACCGTGGGGACACCGCACATCTGCTCCTTCCCGCCGCCGGCGGTGCACCCGCCGACCGCGATCGCGCCGCCGGGGTGCCCGACGGTGCTGATCGGCGGGATGCCCGCAGCCCGGATCGGTGACCTGGCGATGTGCGGGGCACCGATCATCGTCGGCGCGCCCACCGTGATGATCGGGGGCTGACCAATGCCCGGAGTCGATTTCGTCGGAGCCGGCTGGGCTTTCCCGCTGGCGACCGACGCCACCGGCGGGGTCGCGCTGGTCGTCCGGGAGCGCGAGATCGAGGAGGCGATCCGGCTGATCCTGGCCACCGCGCCCGGCGAGCGGCCGATGCGGCCGGAGTTCGGTTGTCGCGTCCATGACCATGTCTTCGCCCCGATCAACGCCGCCACCGCCGGAGCCATCGCCCAGGACGTCCGGTACGCCCTGGACCAGTGGGAACCGAGGATCGATGTGCGGGACGTGCTGGTCAGCTTCGACGCCGCCGACGCCGGCACGCTCTACATCGATATCCATTACGCCATCAGGGGCGTCAACGACCCGCGCAATCTGGTGTTCCCGTTCTACGTCATCCCGGAGGAGCCCCCCGCGGTCTCCGCCGTTCCCGCGCCGAGCCCGCTGGAACTCGCCTTCGCCGATCGGAGTGGTTGATCATGGTGTTGCCCGCCCCGAACCTGGACGATCGCCGGTTCCAGGACCTCGTCGACGACGCGAAAAGACTGGTGCAGCAACGTTGCCCGGAGTGGACCGACCACAACGTCTCCGACCCGGGGGTCACCCTGATCGAGGCGTTCGCGCAGATGGTCGACCAGTTGATCTACCGGTTGAATCGGGTCCCCGACCGGAACTACATCAAGTTCCTGGAGCTGATCGGCGTCGAGTTGCGCCCACCGGCCGCAGCGAGGGGCAAGGTCACCTTCTGGCTGTCGGCGCCGCAACCGCAGACGGTGGTGGTCCGGTCGGAGACGGAGGTCGCCACTCCGCGCACCGATGTGGAAGACCCGGTGGTGTTCTCCACCATCAAGGACCTGGACATCGTGCCCTGCTCCTTCGCCCGGGCCGGCGCAATGGCGGCGGGCGGGGAGGTGGTCGATCACAGCACGGCGCTGCGGGCGGGCGGCGAGTTCGAATGCTTCCAGCGCTCACCGCAACCGGGCGACGCGCTGCTGATCGGCCTGTCCAATGCGGTGCCGTCCTGCGCCGTTGTGCTCCGAATGGACTGCCGGGTCAGGGGTGTCGGCGTCCGGCCGGACTGGCCGCCGTTGATCTGGGAGGCCTGGACGGGCACCGGCTGGACGGCGTGCGACCTGGAGAAGGACGACACCGGCGGGATGAACAAGGCCGGTGACGTGATCCTGCACGTCCCGGAGAATCACGAGACGTCCATCCTGGCAAGGAATCGGGCCGGTTGGCTGCGCTGCCGGCTGCTGGTGCCCGAGGACGGGCAGCCCACCTACACCGCCTCGCCCCGCATCCTGGGTGTCACCGCGTTCACCATCGGCGGGACCGCCCGGATGGTGCACGCCGAGGTGATCCGCAACGAGGACGTAGGGGTGTCCGACGGCACCCCGGCGCAGCGATTCCTCCTGCAGCGCAGGCCCGTCGTGCCGTGGGAGGAACCCGGGGTGCTGCAGGTGGTGGACGAGACCGGGGTCACCGACTGGATGCCGGTCGAGCACTTCGCCGAGTCCGGGCCGGAGAACACCGTCTTCCATGTCGACGCGTTCGCCGGTGACGTGCAGTTCGGGCCCGCCATCCGGCAGGGCGACGGGACGCTGCGCCAGTACGGCGCGCTACCGCCCAAGGGTGCGCACCTGCGGCTCACGGTGTACCGGACCGGCGGTGGGGTCCGCGGCAACGTGGCCACCGGACAGGTGCGGGTGCTCAAGACCAGCGTGCCGTACGTCGCGCGGGTGGAGAACCGGACGCCGGCGGTCGGCGGTGCCCGCGCGGAGGACATCGAGGACGCCAAGCTGCGCGGGCCGCTGGTGCTGCGTTCCCGCGGCCGGGCCGTGACGGCGGAGGACTTCGTCGAACTGACCAAACAGGTGGCCCCGGAGATCGCCCGGGTGCACTGTATCGGGGTCGACGGCGGGGGAGTGCGGGTGCTCGTCGTGCCCTACATCGCCGCCGACGAGGTCGGCCGGATCCGCCGCGAGGACCTGATCCCGCTGCCGGAATCGCTGACCAGGATCAGCGGCTACCTCGACGAGCGGCGCCTGGTCGGCACCCGGATGGTGATCGAGCCGCCGGAGTACCAATGGCTGACCGCGGTGATCAGCGTGCGGGCCAGGCCGCGGTACCGCGCCGAGGAGGTCCGCAAGGAGGTGCTGTCCGCGGTGTACCGGCTGTTCGACCCACTGGTCGGCGGCCCGGAAGGTACCGGGTGGCCGCTCGGCCGTTCCGTGCAGGCCCACGAGGTCAACGCTGCGCTGGCCCGGATCCCCGGCGTCGACATGGCCGAGGAGGTGAGCGTGCAACTGTTCCCGGCCGACCCGGCGACCGGCCGCCGCGGCTCGGCGGTGCAACGGCTGCCGCTGCCGCCGACCGCGCTCGTGTTCTCCTACGAGCATCAGGTCCGGGTGCGGCCATGAGCCCGGTGCCGGTGCCGGCGGCCGCGGCGTGCCCGGCACATTCTGTGGTTCCCCGCCGGGATCACCCGTTGCCCACGGGTGGGTCGGCCAGGGTGGACGCCCCTGGGGCCTCGCGACGCCGGAGCCCACGGTGAGGGGCCTGCTGCCCGGGCTCGCCAGCCCGCACCCGCTCGGCGGGACGTTGCCGTCGCTGTACCAGCAGGACCTGTTCGCGCAGAACTTGTGCGCCGGCCTCGACGAGGTGCTGGCGCCGGTGATCGCGACCCTCGACTCGCTGCCGGCCTACCTCGATCCGGCGACCGCCCCGGACGACATGCTGGGCTGGCTGGCCGGCTGGATGGGCATCGCGCTGGACGGACACCAGAGCGCCGAGCGGCAGCGCGAACTCGTGCACATCGGGGTGGAGCTGCTGCAGTGGCGGGGAACCGTTCGGGGCGTCCGGTCCGCGGTTCGCGCACTGTTCGACACGGCACCGCAGATTGTCGAGTCCGGCGGATCAGTGTTCTCCGTGGACGCCGGCTCCGGCCTGCCAGGCTCCGAACGGGCCGATCTGCTGGTCCGGCTCCAGGTGCCGGACCCCGAGACGTTCGACGTGCGGCGGCTCGAGGCGCTGGTCGGGATGATCAAGCCCGCGCACGTCCCGCACCGCGTGGAGGTCGTCGGCGCCGCATGACGGACGGACGGTCCGTCATGCGGCAGGCTGGCGGGATGCACCCCGCCCTGTTCGACGGCCCCGGGCTGTTCGACCTGCCCGATGCCACCCCCACGGCGGCCGGCCCGGCCGCGCCTGCCACTGCACCCGCCACAGGACCTGCCACAGGACCTGCCACTGCACCGGCATCTGCGCCGGCCCCCGTTGCGGCGCCGGACAGCTTGGCCGACAGCGCTGCCGCGCCGGCGCGCTCGCGGAGCAACCGTCCGGCGGCCGCCCGCTCGGCGAGGACTGAATCCGCGACGACGGTGCTGCTGGCCACGGACGGTTCGTGCCTGCGCAACCCCGGCGGGGCCACCGGCTGGGCCTACGTCCGCAGCGACGGGGTGTGGGCGTCCGCCGGTTGCCCCGAGGGTACGAACCAGATCGGCGAACTGCAGGCGGTGGTGCTGGCGCTGTCGCACCACCCGCATGTACCGGTCGAGATCCAGTGCGACTCTTCCTATGCGATCGGCTGCGCGACCACCTGGAAGAAGGGCTGGCAACGCAACAACTACGTCAACAGCCAGCGCAGGACGGTGTCGAACCTGGAGATCATCCGCGAGCTGCACCGGCTGATCGACGCCCGCACCGCACCGTTGACGTTCACCAAGGTCAGGGGCCACGACACCGCCAACCGCTGGCCGCTGAACACCGCGGTCGACGTGCTCTGTGGGGAGGCGGCTCTCGCCACCCTGCAATCACGGTCGCCGGTCAGCGACAGCGGCGTGCTCGAGATCGACTGGACGGTACGCACGCCGCGGCGGGGCAGCGTCTGACTCCGCGGACTGTCCAGGCGGCCGCACGCCGGGACGGCCGGCCCACGTCGCAACCGTGCAGCAGCCGGGGCCAACCCCGCCGCTTCACCACCTGCTGCGACGAGCCGGCCAAGATCACTGCTCGGCAGCGGGCCCGTCCGTCGCAGCACCGGGCGGCACAGGTTGTGCGGCGTCCTGCCCACTGAGGTACTTGACCGCCGCATTGAGGCAGGCGGCGATCGGCACCGCCAGCAGCGCCCCGGCAATCCCCGCGATGATGACACCGGCGGTGATCGACAGCGCGACCGCGAGCGGGTGGACGTGCACCGCGCGGCCCATCAGCACCGGCTGGAGCACATGCGCCTCCAGTTGCTGCACGGCGATCACGATGATCAGCACGATCAGCGCCTTGACCCAGCCGAGCGTGACCAGCGCAACCAGCACGGCGACCACCCCGCTCAGGAACGCCCCGACGATCGGGATGAACGCTGACAGGAAGACGAACGCCGTCAGCGGCAGCGCCAACGGCACACCGAGGATGATCAGGCCGAGCCCGATGCCGATGGCGTCGACGAAGGCCACCAGCACGGTGGCACGTACGTACCCGCCGAGGGTCGTCCAGGCCCGGCCGGCCGCACCGTGAATGCGCGGCCGTGCGCGGCGGGGCGCAAGCCCGACCAGCCAATCCCAGATCTTCTTCCCGTCCCGCAGGAAGAAGAACAGGATGAACAGCACCAGCACCAGCCCGGTGAGAACTCGTCCGATCGACGTCGCCGTACTCACCGCGCCGGAGGTGACCGTTTCCCGGTTCGCCACCACGGCATCCTTGATCGACGTGATCGCCGAGTTGATCTGTTCCTGCGAGATCTTGAAAGGCCCGGTCACGAGCCAGTTCTGCACGGTGTCAAGGCCGGTCGTCACCCGATCCGCGAGATCCGCTGCACCGGCGACGAACTGCTCGATGACGAGCGTGATCACGCCGGCGACGAGCAGAACTCCGCCGACGAACACGACGGTGGACGCCAGGTGCGGCTTCCAGCCGCGCGCCACCAGGAAGCGCTTCACCGGATTGAGCAGCGCGCACAACAGCAGCGCCACCGTGACCGGGATGGCGATCTCCGAAAGGTAACCGAGCGCGTAGTAGATGATCGCCCCCGCGGCAACGATGACCACGAAGCGCCACGACCAGGCGGCCGCGATCCGCATGCCGGACGTGACGGTGTCGTCGGCGGCCGGTGTGGTCGCGGTGCCCGGGCCCGAGGCCCCGCCGCGGTTGCGCGGATTGTCCGGCGCCTCGCCGCCCTGCGCGGGCTGGACGCCGTTGGGGCCGGCGGTGCGCATGGTCGGCGCGCCGGTCGCCGGCCCGTTCGAGGAGGTGGACATCTGACGACTCCTTGTCGTGACGCCGCCCGGCTCCACACAGGAGCCCCGAGGCGCCACAGCTTGATCGGTGATGAGGGCGCCGCTGGCGGCTGACTGCAGGTCGACCGCGGCATCTGCGGTCGCTTCCTGACGCACAGTTACCCGAAACCGGCCGCCGAACCTTTTCGGTGGTGGATGTGACCACCGACTCGTGCCGTTGCGCCAGGTTCGGCCCAGGCCGCCGGCCGATCAGCGCCGGCGGGCAGGGCCGGAATGTTCAACCGGTGACGAGTTCCAGTTCCGCCTGCACCTCGGCGTGGTCCCGGCGGGCGCGGGTCGCCGCGCTGTCGTCGCCTGCCTCCTCGTGCAACTGGATCAGCTGCCGCCAGCCGAGATCCTGGTACCGGTCGAGTTGCACCGATCGGCGTGCGGCGGCCAGCGCCTGCCGGGGATGTCCCAGGGCCCGGCTGTCCTGCGCCAGGGCGGCGGCCGCCGCGGCGGCGGTGAGTCGGAGGCGTTCCCGCTCGGCGACCACGTGATCGGCCGGTCCGTCCTCGGGCAGCGCATCACCGCGGTAGAGCTCGAGGGCGGCGGCGCGCGCCGTCATCGCCGCGTCGGTGTCTCCCCGCGCCGCGGCGGCGCCGGCCTGCGCCAGTGCGTCCTCGAAGGCCTGGATGTCGATGACGCTGCCGGCCGGCGGGGCCAGCCGGTACGCATCACCCTGGCGGGCCAGCACTTCGGAGCCACACAATCCCGCGTGCTCGAGGACCTGCCGGACGCTCGACATCGCCACTTGCAGCCGACGGGTGCCCACCGTCAGATCGGTGCCCGGCCACAGCGCGTCGACCAGGTACTCGCGGTGGACGTCGCGGTGCGGAGTGAGGCTGAGCAGGCGGAGCAGCGCCCTGGCCCGGGGCCGCAGCACCGTCAGGTCGATCGGCCGGCCGTCGACGTCGATCTCGAATCCGCCGAGACAGCGGATGTGCAGCGCGTGCGGTCCGGGGTCGGTGTCCTTCTGCGCCCGCAGCACCGCCAGGGACGTCACCGCGAGCGCCGCGGGGCGCACTGCCGGAGCGGGGACGGCGCCGTCCGGCTGCGCCGCGGCGCCGGCCGAAGCGGCGCCGGTCGGAGCGGCGGCGGGGGCCTGAGCCGGGGTGGCAGCTTCAGCGGCGGCCGGGGGATCGACAACGTCCGGGCCGGCGACACCGACGGGTGCCGGGTCCGGCACCGGGTTCGCCACCCCGTTGAGCGACGACGTGGCGCCGTCGGGCGGGCCGGGTCGCGCGGTCAGCAGGGCGTGCGCAATGCGGCGGATCGTCCGGACCTCGGCGTCCCCGACCTCACCCGACCCCGCACCGGTGGCTCCCGCCGTGGCCGACCACCCGCCGGCCGAGCCCGCCGTTCCCGCACCTGCCGCTGCGGAGCCGGACCTCACCGACCCGGGTCCCGCCGACCCGGAACCCGGGTACCCCGACCCGCCCACGGCGGTGTGCCGGTCCACCGCCGCCAACGCCAGCGCGGCCGGTGCGGCCAGATGTTCCGCTCGGGACTGCCGCGCGACCTCCGCGGCGAACGCCGGACCCCGGTCCGACCCCGACCCGACCACCGCGACGGCCTGCAGCGCTTCCGCCCATGACACCAGGACCGGTGCCTCCAGCTCACCGAAACGCCGTGCAGCGTCACCGAATTCGCTCGGATCGACGTCGACGCCGGCGATCCGGCCGCCGATGGCGGTGGCCAGCCTCAGTAGCGCCGCTCCCCAGGTGTCACCGGTCCGGTCGCACTCGGCCAGCAGATCCAGGCAGGATTTCCGTCGCCACGACGCCGTCCCCAGCGCGAGCAGGACCGCGTCCTCCAGCCCGCGAGCCAATCGGGCCAGCCAGGGCAATCCGGCGAGTTCGGCGTCCAGTGCGATCCGGCCCAGGATCCCGGACGGGTCGTCGGCCCGGAAGGTGATGAGGTCCAGGACGGTCTCGGCGAGTTGCGAGATGAGTCGGTGGGTGGCCTCGGCGCCGCTGTCGTCTCGGACGGACGCGAGAAGCTCTGCGGCGGAGGTGAAGTCACCGCCGACCATGGCGGCCAATCCCCGGCCGAGCCGTTCGGCGCTCCTCCGGGACGGCGAGGGTCGGGACGGCGACGGCCGGGCCTGCCGCGCGAGCCCGGCAGCGGACCCCGTCGCGGGTCGCTGCCCGTGGGCGGTGGCGTGGCGGAGCGCGACCGACCAGTGGTCACCGTCCGCGCCCCAGGACAACCGGCTGGCCCCGCCGGGGGCCCACAACATGGCAACCGCCCGCTCCTGGCGGCAGATGTCACGGAAATCCGGTTCGTCGAGCAGGTTCTCGGCCTGGCGGAAGGCCTCGACCGCACCGACCAGTGACCCCTCCCGCACCCGGCGGCGGGCCTCGGCGAGGGACAACCAGGGATCGTGCTCCACCACGGATGCCGGCAGCAGCAGGCCGGCCACCGCCGCAGGATCGCCGCCGCTACCGCCGCGCACCTGCAGCAATCGGGCGACGGCGCCCCAGTCCTCCGCCCTGGCATGGGCGTGCACCGCCGCACGTTCGTCACCGACGGACTCCAGTAGTGCCGCGCTGCGGCTGTACCACTGGCGCGCACCGGCCGCCCCGCACTCCTGGACCAGCGCCCACTCCAGGTGGGTGCGCAGCACCTGGTGGTACCGGAACGTCTCACCGTCGTCCTCCGACGAGGTGAACAGCTGCTGCTGTTCGAGCTCGTCGAGAACCCTTCTGCTGCCCGTCGTCTCGAGCAGCGCATCACACAGCTCACCGGTCAGCGCACCGAGCGTGCAGGTGCGGAGCAGGAAGTGTCGGCGTTCGTCGGGCAGTTCGGCCAGCACGTTGCGGGCCAGGTACGAGCGGACGAGCTTGGACCGGCCACCGAGGTCGTCGACGGCGCGCTGCCGATCGACGGCACTGCGACCGGCCGTGGCCAGGTGGAACAGCTGCAGGCCCGCCGCCCACCCCCCGGTGCGCCGGGTCAGCGCCGCGGCGGACTCCGGGGACAGCGGCTCGCGGAACACCGCCTGGAAGAGTTCCTCCACCTCCCACGACCGGAAACGCAGATCCTCGCTCGAGATCTCCTGCAGCAACCCGGACACCTGCAGGCGGGGGATGTTGATGCCGGGCTGTCGCCGGGAACCGACCAGCACCCGTAAGCCGTGCGGTCGCAAGGCGATGAAGTGTTCCAGGGCCCGCTCGGCCGGTGTCCCGGCGATCTCGTGCAGGTCATCCAGGATGAGCATGGCCGATGTGCCGGACCAGGCCTCCAGTGCTTCCAGTAGGTCACCGACCGTCCGGCCGGCGGGACCGATGACCAGCGCATCGTCGAGCGCGCGACCCAGGTGGGCGACCAGCGCGGGCTCGGCGGCGTCGTCGGCCGTGACCCGGTACCAGCCGACCGGATCGGTCGCGGCTGCCGCGACCGCCGCCAGCAGGGTCGTCTTCCCGGATCCCGGTGGTGCGACGACAAGTTGCAGTCTGCTGCGGGTGTCGTTCAGCAGCCTGTCCTCCAGCCGTCGCCGGGACAACCCCGCCGGTTCCGGTTTGCGGAGTTTCTCGGTCAGCACGACCGGCGTGCCCGTACCGGTCATCGCTAGTGGATCTCGAGCCCACTGGCGGCATGGAGATCGTGGCCGTCCCCGGTGGCACCCGGGTCGACCTCCTCGGGCAGGGCGCCACCGAGCGGATGCCCGTTCGTTGCGCCGGTGGAGTCACCGAGCGGGTTGGTTCCGTACTGGACCTCCATGCCGTCGGTGAATCCGTCGAGATCGGTGTCCATCCGCAGTGGGTCGCTGCCGACCGTCGCCTCGAAGCCGTCGGTGAGGCCGTCCATGTCGGTGTCGGCGACAGTCGGGTTGCTGCCGATCATCGCCTCGAACTGGTTGGTCAGTCCGTCGTTGTCGGCGTCCAGTGACGGGTCGCTGATGTCCATCCCGGGGTCGATCTGGAAGTTCGGTCCGCCGCTGGGATGCGCTGTCGGGTCCAGTCCGGTCGTCGACTGCAGTGGCGCTTGCGCCGAGGCCGGATCGGCACCGGTCGATCCCGGCAGCGGGGGCTGCGTCGCCGGGTCGACCGGCGTGGTTGCCGGTGTGGGCGTCAGACCCGCCGCGGTAGTGGTACCGGGTGCCGGCGTCGTTCCCGTTGTACCGGCGGCTCCCGGCATTCCGGTGGCCCCGGGCATTTCGGTGGTTGCCGCAGCGTGGTCCGGAACCGGTTCGCCGGCCGTCGGTGCGGGAACGAACGGGATCGGGGTCTGCTGGCCGGTGGTGACCGGCGACGTGCCCGGCATCCCGGGGAACCCGGCGGTCGCGGCGGTCGGGGTCGTCTGCATGCCCGGCAGCACTGCGGCGTACTCGAAACGTGTTCCGACGTCCATCGTGGTGACGCCCCGGAGGTCGTCGGCCTCGACCGTCATCCCGTTGCCCTGGCTGATCGCGACGTGCGCGACCGCCGGCCGGTCACCGCCGGGCGCCGGTTCGCTGGAGAAGCTGAACAGCAGGGCCCCCGGCGTGTGTGCCGCCTGGTCCACCGGGATCAGCAGGCCCTTCGCCTTCAGGTCCAGGTACTGCGCCGCGGACCCGTCCGGGATCTTGATGCCCGCCTGGTGCGCGGCCCACTGGGTCAGCTCCGACCGGTCGAAGCTTGCGGGGTTCGGATCGTTGAGGTCCGCCTCGGCGCCGAACTGGTAGTGATCGCCCCGCTGGGACAATGCGGCCTGGATGAAATGTTGGGCAGCTTCGTTCGGATCCGCGGTGACGCCGAAGATCGGTGCCGCGGCCGCAGCCGCGGGCAACGCCGGCGCGGGTTGCGAGAACAACGACGGATCCGCTTCGCGGATGTGCCCCTCGACCCCGTCGACGTATTCCCGGATCGACGGGTTGTGGTTGTACTCGTATCCGGGGACCTTGTTCCAGTCGCTCTTCGGACCTTCCTGGCCGTCCTCACCGGCGAAGTGCGACGCGATCACCCGCTCCCAGTCGCCGAGGCGCTCGTAGGCGGCCTGGGTGTCCGCGCGCATCTTCGTGTCCTGCACCTCCGGCGGGGCGTCACTGGCATGCGCGTAGCCGCCGTAGTTGTCCCAGGTGCCGTCGATGTACTGGTAGGCACCGGACGCCGTGCTGGTCGGGTTCTCGGCGTGGTAGTCGCCGTGCGACTCCTGCATCTTGATGCCGTAGATGACCATGTCCTGGGTCAGCCCGCTGGCGTCCGGGGCGCCACCCATCGTCGCGGCAGGTGCCGCGGAGGGGATGTCCATCGCCGCCGTGTTCGCGTCGCCATAGTCGACGCCGGGTAGCAGCGCCGCGTACTCGAAGCGGCCACCGATGTTGTCGTCGGTGATGACGCCGACTTCCTCGCTCTGCGCCTCCACCGTGCGCCCGTCGCCCAGGCTCAGTGCGACGTGCGCCTCGTCCGGTCGCCCGCCGCCCTGCACCGGCTCGCTGGAGAAGTGGAACACCAGGGCGCCCGGGGTGTGCTCGGCCTGTTCGACCGGGATCAGCAGCCCCTTGGATTTCAGGTCCAGGTACTGCTCGAACGAACTGCCCGGGATGTTCGCGCCCGCCTGGTGCGCGGCCCACTTGGTGAGCTCGGCGCAGTCCCACACCTGCGGATCCGGGTCGTTGACATCGACCTCGGCGCCGAAGACGTACTGGTCACCCACCTGCGCGAGCGCCGCATCGAGCATGTGCTGGACGTTGCCACTGCCGCCGACATGACCCTGGGGCGCGGCGGTGGGCGCGGCCGGTGCCGCGACGGGCGGTGCGGCGAGCACCGGTGCGGCAACAGGGGTAGGGGCCGGCCCTGTCCCGGCGTCCATGACCGTCGGGTCGGTGCCGA
Source organism: uncultured Actinomycetota bacterium (assembly GCA_963785455.1). Lineage (GTDB taxonomy): Bacteria > Actinomycetota > Actinomycetes > Mycobacteriales > Nakamurellaceae > Nakamurella. Next base: position 34,894 of record CAWAVL010000016.1, on the reverse strand, counting down.
ACTGGACCTCCATCCCGTCGGTGAGGCCGTCGTGGTCGGTGTCCAGCAGGGTAGGGGAGCTTCCGAGCGTGACCTCGAGATTGTCCGCGAGGCCGTCCATGTCGGTGTCGGCGGCGGCGGGGTTGCTGCCGATCTGCATCTCGTAGGGATCGGTCAGCCCGTCGTGGTCGGTGTCCAGCACGCCGGTCCGCACATTGACGGCGTGCTCGCCGAGTCCGGACACCCCGCCGACACCGGGGATCGTCCCGGCCTCGGTGCCGGCCGCGATCTCGGCCGCGTCGGACACCCCGTCGTGGTCGGTGTCGACGGCCAGCGGGTCGGTATGGCTCCGTAACGCCTCGTAGCCGTCGGTCAACCCGTCCCCGTCGGAGTCCGCCGCCGCGGCGTTCGTGCCCGCCAGTTTCTCGAAGTCGTCGGTGAGCCCGTCGCCGTCGCTGTCGACCGCCGTCAGCGGAGCTCCCTGCTCGATGCCGGTGTATCCATTGATGACGGCCGCCGGCGCGTTGCCGTTGGGCCCGTTGCCGTTGGGCGCGTTGATGTTTGACGCGTTGATGTTTGGTGTCGGCGAGGTACCGACGGGTGGCTGCGGCGCGGTCATCTCGGGCACCAAGCAGTCACGGCTGCGAGCAGCCGGTCAGCGCACGAAACGGCCATGTCCGGTCCGATCAACAAGGTGCCACCGCATCACGAGGCGAATCCAGGGTACAACCGAAGAGCGGACAAATACCCCGGTGATACATGGGCCACCGGATCGTGGACGCCGGTCACGGTCGGTGCAAAGGCGGTCCCTCCGCCGTGATACTCAGCCGGCCCAGGGCCCGATCGCCGCGCTCCACGCCCGGATTGTTCGATGGGTGATCAGGTCCTGTGCGCGGAACGGATCGGCATCCAGGATCGCGCCCACCGCGTCTGCACTGTCGGCGCGCAACAACAACAGTGCGCCGGCAGGGTCATCGGTGTAGGCACCGGCGGCCAGCAGGGTGCCCTCGTCGAGCAGGCCGCGCAGGAAGGAGCGGTGTGCGGGGCGGTGCTGGGTCACCTTCTCCGGCTCGTCGGCGTAGCTGTACTGAACGGCAAAATACGGCATGGGCGGCACCGTGCTCTCTGCGGTGGGTGAGGCTCTGTTCGTTGGCCAGTCACTCTGCTTGGGTCAGGTCCCGGGAGCCTACGCAGGGCGCCAACGGCGGGCCGGAGGCAGGGTCGCGGCCGCCAAGTCGGTTCAATTGCTGACCGCACGGACAAGCTGACGCGTCCGTAGCTGACCTTCGTGAGCAATCCTCGCCGCGTTGATGTCGAAATACGAGGACTTCAAATGAAGGTCGGGGTAAGGGCCGCGGACGGCCTGCATCCACAGACGGGAGACCCACCATGCGACGCATCATCGCTTCCACGTACATCACCCTCGACGGCTTCATCGACAATCCGCACGAGCGGCCGTTGCCGTACAACGACCACGGCGCCCAGCAGTACGCCATGGACCTCGCGCTGGGTGCCGATTCGCTCCTACTGGGACGGGTGACATTCGAAGGCATGGCCCAGGCGTGGCCGCACATGGGCGGCAATCCCTACGCCGATCACATCAACGCCATCGAGAAGTACGTCGTTGCCAGCCGGCCGGTCAACACGGAAAGCTGGGGACCGACGACGGTCATCACGGGGGCAGACCTGCTGGCCGACGTCGAGAAGCTCAAGCAGGCGCCGGGCGGAGACGTCCTGATCTGGGGAAACGGCCGACTCACCGATGCCCTCGCGACCGCGGGTCTGCTCGATGAGTACCGGTTGTGGACATACCAGGTGATCAAGGGCAGCGGGTAACCGGTGTTCCGCCCGGAGAGTCGGACCGGGATGCAGCACGTCGGCACGACGACGGAGGACCGCGCACCCAAAGATTCCGGCCGGACGAAGACGGGCGACAGGAACACCGACCTAGTTCGACGAGTTCTTCCTCGAGCCTTTGCACACCATTCCGGCTCGCCGCGGCGCCGCGATCAGGACTCTTCGCAGCTTCCAAACGCGTCTGTGACCGAACTCGCCCCGGTGCACCGCCGGATCGGCGTTCCCGGGCAGGTTGTTTGGGGCGACCGGGATCCGTTCTTTCCGCTCGCTGCGGCCGAGCAGATGGTGACGACCTTCCCCGACGCGCGGTTGGCGGTTGTCGAAGGTGCGGGCCTGTTCTCGCACGAGGAGCGCCCTGAGCAGGTCGCCGAGGCATCGTTATCGGCATTGGCGAGCCCGCGTCGTGCCTGAGCCACGGACAACGGGTGCCGGTGCAGCACGCCCGAAGCTCCTGCCAATGACCTGATAGCCGGGTGGTCGACGTCGGTTCGTCATTGCAGGTGGGAACGCTGGAGACCAGTTGCCTCCGGCCTTCAGCGCGGAGAACTCGTCTTCGGTACCTGCGGGCGCGTCGCCTGGGCGCCGGGCCAATCGCAACAAAGGGCAACGGTGAATCCCGCCCTTTGCTGAACCGCGATAACTGCCCGTGCGTCTCAGGTTTCCGGAGCTAACATCCGGGGCGTGAGTGCACACAGCTTGAAGAAGACGCTCCTCGACCTCGAGAGTCGTGGCTGGGATTCTCTCTGCAACAGCACAGGCGGGGACTACTACGGCGGCCTGATGACAGACGATGCGGTGATGGTCCTGGCCAATGGCATGGTCATGGATCGAAACTCGGTCGTCGAGTCGCTCGGACAGGCGCCGCCGTGGAGCAGTTACGAGATCAGCGAGGAGCGGGTAATCCCCAACGGCTCCGACAGTGCTTGCTTGGTCTACGTCGGCAAGGGACAACGCGATGGAGAGCAGCCCGCTTTCGTTGCCGTGATGTCCAGCGTCTACCGCCGGGAAGATGATGGTTGGCGACTCAGCCTCTATCAGCAGACGCCTATTCCGTGACGGCCTCCTCGGCGGCTAGCGGGAGCCTTCTGTCGAGCACTGAGCTGGATGAGGTCGACAAGAGCGCGCGCCGACGAGGCCGCCACGGCCGACAGTAACCAGGCCATGGCCAGCAGAAGCGCGGCCTGCCCCGCTGCGGCCCAGCGAAGAGGAGGCGTGAGAGCGCCGTCCACGGTGGCGGCATGGCCGCCGAGGACCGCATCGCCGTACGGCGCCCCGAGGCCGAGGCTGACCTGGAAGACAGCCACCCCCACCAGTGGCACTGATCCCAGCAGCGCGACCGCGTGCACGCTACGCGGGGACATCGACCTGGTGTGGACGTTGGTGATGGGCATGAGCAGTCCTGTTCGTGATTGGTGGTGGGGCATCGTGAGGCAGGCAGCGGCCGCCGAGCGGCCCGGCGGGAGCGCGTTGGGCCGCTCGGTCGGAACGGTTGGACCTGGGAGTGGCGTCAGCCGCGCCGCAGTGCGAGCCCGAGCCAGCTGAACCAGAGGATGAGCCCGACCCCGAAGATGGACGTCGCGGCTTCGGAGGCGACCGGGATGACCGTGACCATGCCGACGGCGGCGAGACCGAGCGCGAGCCCGCCGAGCCCGGCCGAGAGCGCCCTGCTGCGGAGGACCGCAATTCCTACCACAGCGGCCCACAGCGCGCCGGCTACCTCGATGCCGCCGCCGAGGGCGTCTTGGACCACGCTGGTCGAGACCCAGGTGTTCAGGGCGAGGTCCGGGTTCTGCGCGTGCAGCTCGACGGCGGCATGTTGACCGACCAGGGCGATGCTCCCGCTGGCGACGAGCATGCCGGACCAGATCAGTCCGAGCGCGGTGGAGGCTCTGGCGAGCGCTGGGACCGGGGCGAGTCGCTCGCCGACTCCCAGGGAGACCAGCGCCATGGCGGCTCCGCCGAGGAGGTAGAGCACCAGGTACCAGCCGGACAGCTCTGCGTGGTGATCCAGCAGGAAACCGAGGGACCCCGAAGGGTCGTCCACAGGCAGCGTGAAACCCCGGGGAACGAGGTAGGCGGCCATGGCGATGAAGCCGACGACGTAAGTGCCGGCGACGACCTGCGCGGCGATACCGCCGACCCGGACGAGGGCGGGCGACGTGGGAGTGGTGACCGGGGACGAGCCGGCCGTGGTGGATGGGGAAGAGGTGGTGGTGGGGGTGTGTGGTGTCATGCCTCCACTTTCGGCGACGCCACCCCTCCGCCACATCGGAGCAGAGGCAGCACTCGGCTCGTCCCGCAGGCCGACCCGGTCCGGCCGAAAGTGCCATCCGGTCGGCGGCCCGTTCGTCCTAGTCTGGGCTGATGGTCGGAGGTCCGCTGCGTGCGCTCTGGGACGAGCCGCGAGTTCCCGCGCCGGCGGGAACAGCGTGGTGGGATCGAGCTCTGGTCGCCGGGCTGGTCCCGGTGACCGCGCTCGAGGCCGGGCTCCGTTCCGACATGGTCTGGCCGCTCTGGCATGCGGCGTGGGCTCTTGTCTGCGTCGCCACACTGCTATGGCGGGCCCACCGCCCGCTCGCGATGCTCATCCTCGCCTACGGAGCGCAAACGGTGGCCGGGGTCGTCCCAGCGCTTGCCGGGGAGCCGCACAGCGTCATGAACATCACCGCCGTCGTGCTGTTGCTGGCGTACTCGTTGGGTCGCTGGGCCAGCGGACGGGGTGTGGTGGCGGGCAGCTGCTTCTTGCTGGTGGCGCACCTGGCTCGAGAACCGCTCTACGACTCCAGCGGCGCCTCAATGCTCATCGGGGTGGGAGCGCTGATGCTGCCGGTGGCCCTGGGCGCGCTGATGCGTTTCTGGGCGCTGTCTCAGGTGCGGGCACGCGAGGAGATCAGGATCCGTGAGCGCGAGCAACTGGCCCGCGATCTCCACGACACCGTCGCCCACCACGTGTCCGGCATCCTGCTGCACGCCAGGGCGGCCAAGGTCAGGGCCCGGACCGACCCCGGCGCCGCCGCCGACGCCATCGACGGGGTGGAGGACGCGGCCGCGCGGACACTGGACGACATGCGCGCCATGGTGGCCGTGCTTCGCCACGAGGAGGAGGTCGTCCACGGTCGTGCCCCGACGTACGGCGTCGCCGACATCCCGCTGCTGGGACGTGACGATGGCGCCGGCCCCCTGGTCGTCATCGAGACCTCCGGCGACCTGTCGCGGCTGCCGGCACCACTGGGCTCGGCACTCTTCCGAGCGGCCCAGGAGGCCGTGACGAACGCTCGACGGCACGCGGTGGACCCGACCGTGGTGGCAGTCAAGCTCTGCCGGGACGGGTCGACAGTGCGGCTGCGGGTCCACGACGACGGGGGACCGGCCATCCAGGGCCGCGGACGACGGGCCAGCCGCTCGTATGGCCTGGCCGGTATGCGGGAACGCTTCTCGCTCTTGGGTGGCGAGGTCCGAGCCGGGCAGGATCCCGCGGGTGGCTGGACCGTCGAGGCCACGGTCCCGGCCACCGCGGAGCCCGAAGGGACCAGAACATGAACATGACGGCGCCGGTACGCGTGCTGATCGCAGACGACCAGGACATGGTCCGGATCGGACTCGCCACCATCCTCGGCGCCGACCCGTCGATCGACGTGGTCGGCCAAGCACGCGACGGGCTGGAAGCCGTGCAACAAGTTCGCTCACTACGTCCGGACGTATGCCTCTTCGATATTCGGATGCCCAACCTCGACGGCATCGAGGCCACTCGCCGGGTCGCTGGGCCTGAGGTCGGGGACCCGGTCCCCGTCATCGTCATCACGACCTTCGACCAGGACGAGTATGTCTACGACGCACTCCGGGCCGGGGCCCGCGGCTTCCTGCTCAAGGACGCCGACCCGGACCTGCTGGTCCGCGCTGTCCGGTCCGCTGCCCAGGGCGATGCCCTCATCGCCCCGGCCGTGACTGCGCGACTGCTCGCAACCTTCGCCTCGTCCCACGCTGGAGCAGCGGCCCAACCGGTCGACGCGTTGACCCGTCGGGAAGAGGCCGTCCTCGATCTGATTGTCGCCGGCCGCACCAATACGGAAATCAGCGAGGAGCTCCACCTCTCGCTCAGCACCGTCAAGACCCACATCGGCGCACTCATGACCAAGCTCGCGGCACGCAACCGAGTCGAAGTCGTGATCTGGGCCTACGAGAGCGGTCGCGTCGGCGATCGACGTAACCGTTGAGCCAGGACAGGAACCGGGCCATAGCGCCGCCTCGTCACGACCCACCATTCCTGAACGGCGCGGTCGGTCTGGACGCAAGTTCACGGTCTGCTAGGGCCAGTTGCTGGGCGAGGCCGTCGAGGATGAGGTCGAGCCCGACCTCGAACTCGTCGCCGAAGTCGTAGCCGGGCTGCAGCGCGTGCTCGAGGGTGAACTCGCGGAAGTACGGCAGCTGGCCCTCCGGCAGTGCAGCCGTGATCTGGTTTCCGAGATCGGCGAGGTCTTGGCCGGGCTGAACAGCATGCTCACTTCCTGGACCTTGCCGTCGTTCTCCAGCAGGCCACCGAGATCGACGAGGCGACCGCGGCCTTGGCGCCTCGGCACGACCGAGCGATGGAGGCGGCCGTCGCGGCGTTCATGCAGTCTTCCCACTCGAGAGAGCTGCCGCTACACGGACCGCTTCGACCCGCCCAGGTGACGCTCCCTGGACGTTCGCTGTGGTTGCCGGGGATGTCGTCACCGACGGCAGCGAGGGGCAGCTTGTGAAGAAGCTCGCGGGCAGCTACGAAGAGTTGCTGGAACCCGGCATGGGGGACCGTCGGTCAGTGATGCGTCTCCTCGGAAACGAGCAGACGACCAAGATCGACTCGCTGAGAGGCAGCCGGTCCAACCTCCCGCCCGGCGGCCGGTCGGGCGAGGTCTGGCTCGGTTCGCTGTGAGCCGCGACCGCAACCGACGTTCTGCAGCAATCCCGAAGACTGGCCGCCGAAGATCGTGCGGGAAGGCCATCCAGGTGGAACCGGCCAAAGAGGCCGACTGCCGGCCATCGCACGCGTCGTAGCCGGTGATCGATGGTTCGACGGCCAAGGCTGATGGCGACACGCAACACCCCTACGGGGCTTGCAGTAGCGCGGCCGGAAGTCTTGCCTTGGGCCGCACCGCAGCCGCAGGCCAACAATAAACGACCCCTGACGCCCCTGACGCTGGAAGACGTTGGAAGGTGTCTTCTCAGGTCAGGGGCGGTTTTCAGGCACCAACCCGGTGGGCATCACCCACGCGTGACTAGATGTCGTAGTAGAGATCGAACTCATACGGGTGCGGGCGCAGCCGCAGCGCGTCGATCTCGTCGCGCTTGAGCTTGATCCACATGTCGATGAGGTCGGGAGTGAAGACGCCACCCTCGAGCAGGTAGTCGTGATCCTGCTCCAGCCGGTCGATGACGGCGGCGAGCGAACCCGGAACCTGCGGGATGTTCGCTGCCTCGTCCGGCGGCAGCTCGTACAGGTCCTTGTCGACCGGTGCGGGCGGCTCGATCTTGTTCTTGATGCCGTCCAGCCCGGCCATCATCATCGCGGCGAACGCCAGGTACGGGTTGGCCGACGGGTCCGGGCAGCGGAACTCCAGGCGCTTGGCCTTGGCATTGGTACCGGTCAGCGGAATCCGGATACACGCGGAGCGGTTGCGGGCCGAGTACACCAGGTTGACCGGGGCCTCGTAGCCGGGGACCAGCCGGTGGTAGGAGTTGATCGTCGGGTTGGTGAACGCCAGCAGCGACGGCGCGTGGTGCAGCAACCCGCCGATGTAGTAGCGGGCGGTGTCGGACAGCCCGCCGTAGCCGGCCTCGTCGTAGAACAGCGGCTTGCCCTCCGCCCAGAGGGATTGGTGCGCGTGCATGCCCGAGCCGTTGTCACCGAACAGCGGCTTCGGCATGAACGTGACGGTCTTGTTCTGCGCCCAGGCCGTGTTCTTGATGATGTATTTGAACAGCATGACCTCGTCCGCCGAGGCCAGCAGGGTGTTGAACTTGTAGTTGATCTCGGCCTGGCCGCCGCCGACCTCGTGGTGGCCCCGCTCGATGTCGAAGCCCATGCCGATCAGGTTGGCGGTCATGTCCTCGCGGAGATCCGCGTGGTGGTCGTACGGCGGGACGGGGAAGTACCCGCCCTTGGTGCGGACCTTGTAGCCGAGGTTCGGCTGCTCGTCGCGGCCGGTGTTCCACCAGCCCTCCTCGGAGTCCACCTTGTAGAACGAGCCGGTCATCCCGGTCTCGAACTGCACGTTGTCGAAGATGTAGAACTCGGCCTCCGCACCGAAGTAGCAGGTGTCGGCGATGCCGGTGCTGGCGAGGTACTCCTCGGCCTTGCGGGCGACGTTGCGCGGATCACGCGAGTACGGCTGCAGGGTCAGCGGGTCGTGCACGAAGAAGTTGCAGGTCAACGTCTTGCGCTGACGGAACGGATCCACCCGCGCGGTCGCCACGTCCGGCAGCAGCGTCATGTCCGATTCGTGGATCGACTGGAAGCCCCTGATCGACGAGCCGTCGAAGGCCATCCCGCCGGCCAGCGAGTCGACCGTCACGGACGAGGCCGGGACAGTGAGGTGGTTCATGACGCCGAGCAGATCGCAGAAGCGGATGTCGAAGACCTCGACGTCGTTCTCGGCGATGTAGGCGACTAGCTCTTCTGCAGTGGAGAACACGCACGCGCTCCTTGTGGTGGTCGGTGGACAACCGTGGTGGCAGGGACCGTACAACGGCGACCGGGAGGCCTCCGCACGGGTGACGCTGGTGGTGCACGCGACCGGCCGAATCGACGGCCGGACACCCGGCGCCCGTTGCACGACGTTCGCCACTGGTGCCGTTGCGCACGGGCCGCCCGGTTTCCCGGCTCCGGCACGCGTGGGCCACGGTAGGCAAACCGTGTTGCCCGGCCGTCTCGGAGTTGTTTCGCGCCGGTTAAGGGGGTGCAACCGCGTCGCGCTCTCCCTCGCGCAATCGGGCGGTGGTCACTCCGGCGCAGTGACCGCGGTCGACGGTGAGTGGTCGGCCTGCGGTCGGCCGCGCTGTCTCTACCCTGGCAGGCATGGTGACGGCAGAGGGTCCCGCGGAGCAGATCTACCCGGGAAAGGCATTGGGATTACCGAGCACGGGCGCCGGTGCTGTTGCCTCCACGGGCCGTCGGGTCGCGGCGTTCGTTCTCGATCTCGCGGTGTCGGCGCTGGCCGCCTGGGCCATCACGGCCCCCGAGCCGCCGCAGAACACCAGCCTGGTGGTCTGGGTGGTGATGACGGTGCTGACCGTCGCCGTGTTCGGGATCACCCCGGGGCAGGCCGCCGTCGGCATCCGGGTCGTGCCGATGAGCGGCGGGTCGTTCGTCGGGCTGTGGGCGATCCCGAGGACAGTGTTGATCTTCCTCATCGTGCCGCCCCTGCTGCAGGACGAGAACGGCCGCGGCCTGCACGACCGGCTGTGCAGAACGATCGTCCTACGGTTGCGGTAGCGCTGGGGACTGGGGACCGGGTTGAGGCAGCCGGACGGGTCGGATCACCGCGCCTGTTACCTCACCGACGGCGCATCGCGCGCTGGACGTTGCGCTGCTTGACCCCGGCCGGCATCGGGCCCTTCGGCAGACCGGCCTGTGCGGTCCGCGCCGACAGCGCGGTCAGCCGGTTGTCGAGGTCGTTCACGGCGTTGGCCGGGATGTTCCGCGGCAGCTTCATCAGGTACTGGTTCAGCTTGCGCAGCGGGACCTGTCCCTCTTCGTTGCCGACGATGACGTCGTAGATCGGCGTGTCACCGACCACCCGGGCGATCTTCTTCTTCTCCTGCGCGAGCAGCGGCTTCACCCGGTGCGGCGTGCCCTCGCCGACCAGCACGATGCCCGGACGACCGACCACCCGGTGCACGGCGTCCATGTGAGACGTGCCGGCGATCGCCGGAGTGATCCGCCACTTGCCACGCAGGTTGTTCTGCAACGACCACGCCGCTGCCCCCGGCGTGCCCTCGGCCTGCTTGTAGACGGAGCTCTGTACCCGGCGGGAGAAGATGATCATCGCGATGAGCGCGCCCAGCAGGATGCCCAGCGGCAGCACCATCCACCACGGCAGGAACCACATCAGGGCCAGCGTGAGCAGTGCCGCGGTGCCGACCAGCGCACCGATCATGTACGGCAGCAGCCGCTTGTCCTGCTTGCGCTGCATCTGGAAGGCCTGCCAGATCTGGCTGCGGCGCTCCTTGGCGGCGACCCTTTTCGCCGCTTTTGCCGCCTTCTTGGCTTCCCGGTCAGCGGTCTTGGAGGAAGCGCCTGCGTTGGCGGCTGTCTTGGCCATGGCATCGAGGATAGTGCCCGCGACGCGAACTGTTGGAACGCGAACGGGCCTTGTCAGTTGGGAGCGGAGCCTGTCCGCGATGCACTGGGCCGACACACCCGGCGGTGCGGAACGGGGCACTGCCCCGGTTCGCACCGTCCGCGATCGGACGGTGCGAACCGGGGCAGTGAGATCGCTATCTGGCTCGACAGGCAGCGGTGACGATCAGCCCGCGGCTGCCATCGCCTGTCGCGCCTGCCGGGCTTCGGCGCCCTGTCGGTACAGCGTGCCCGCCCGGTAGGACGAGCGGACCAACGGCCCCGACATGACACCGGCGAAGCCGATGTTCCTCGCCTCGTCGGCCAGTTCGACGAACTCCTGCGGCTTGACCCACCGTTCAATCGGGTGGTGCCGCGGGGTCGGCCGAAGGTACTGCGTGATGGTCACGAGATCACAACCGGCGCTGTGCATGTCGACCAGAGCCTGAGTGATCTCCGGACGTGTTTCGCCCATCCCGAGAATCAGGTTCGACTTGGTCACCATGCCCGCCGCGCGGCCCTGTGCCAGCACGTCGAGCGACTTCTCGTAGGTGAACGCGGGCCTGATCCGCCGGAAGATGCGCGGCACCGTCTCCAGGTTGTGCGCGAACACCTCCGGCGCGGCGTCGAAGACCTGCCCGAGCAGCTCCGGCTTGCCGGAGAAGTCGGGTGTCAGGATCTCCACCCCGGTGTTCGGGGCGGCGGCATGAACCTGACGCACCGTCTCGGCGTAGAGCCACGCACCCTCGTCCGGCAGGTCGTCACGGGTGACGCCGGTGATCGTCGCGTAGCGCAGGTCCATCGCCCGGATGGATTCGGCCACCCGGCGCGGCTCGTCGCGGTCGAGTTCACCAGGCTTACCCGTGTCGATGAGGCAGAAGTCGCACCTCCGGGTGCACTGGTCCCCGCCGATCAGGAAGGTCGCCTCCCGGTCTTCCCAGCATTCGTAGATGTTGGGGCAGCCGGCCTCCTGGCAGACGGTGTGCAGCCCCTCCGTCTTCACGAGCGATTGCAGCTTCTGGAACTCAGGTCCGGTACGCAGCTTCGTCTTGATCCAGTCCGGCTTTTTCTCGATCGGCACCGCGGCGTTGCGGACCTCGAGCCGAAGCAATTTGCGACCCGCGGGGGCCAACGTCACGTGGCCTCGCCTGCCTTCTTGGTTGCGGCCTCGTCGGCCTTCTGCGCGGCGACCGACAGATCGGTGTCGTCCAGTGCGGCGTTCTCCTTGGCCGAGTCCGCGAGATCGCCCGCGTAGTCGGCAGCGCCGGCCTTCTCGGTGGGCGTTCCGGTGGCCCCGGCGAGCTCGCTGTCGGCCGAGCCAGCGTCCGTGGTGATGACCGTTGCCGAACCGACCCCGTCGGAGGATGTCCCGCGGACGCCCTTGGCCGAATCTGCAGCGTCGGCGGCGTTGTCCTTGACCTGACCGGCCACATCCTTGGCGGCGTCCACCGCGTCTGACGCCTTGTCCTTGACGTCGTCCACAGCGTCCGATGCCTTGTCCTTGACCGCGTCCAGAGCGTCGGAGGCCTTGTCCGCCGCGGCGGCCGATCCGTTCTGACCGGGCCGGCCCGGCGGGGAGTAGGTCGGCGCCGGCTGGTTGTCCGGGGGCGGGGTGCCGCCCGCGCGGAGCTTGCGGTAGGCGTAGGCGCAGCCGGCCGCGACGACGGTGATGATCAGCAGCCACCGAACCGGGTGGCCCTTCTTCTCGCCTTTCGCGGCCTTGGTCGCCTTGGCGCTCTCCAGCTTGGCGTTCTTGGCTGCCCGGTCGGCGGCGACCGTGGCCCGGTGGGCAGCCTCGGCGGCCTGCGCCGTCACGGCTGCCATGCCGTGTGCCAGCGACGCCTGTGCCTTCTCGCCGAGCGCAGCGGCGGCGTGCCCAGCCTTGTGCTCCGTTGCCTTGGCGCTCTTGGCGGCGTTCGCCGAGGCATGCCGTGCCGCCTTCCGGGCGCGTCGGCCCAGATCCTTGGCGGATTCCTCCAGCGACTCGCTGGCCTTCTCGACGTGCGGCCGGGCTGCGGTGGCGGCCTCGCCGGCGAGCGCTGTGGCCGTCGAGGTTGCCTTTTCGACGTGCGGCCGGGCCGCAGCGGCGGCTTCCGCGGCCAGGGCGGCGGCCCTTTCTCCGGCCTCGCTGGTGGCTTCGCTGAATCGGTCGACCACCTTTTCCGCGATCTCCGACGCCTTGACAGCCAGGTCGTGCGCAGTCGTTCGATACTCGGTGGGCGTGCTCATCAATAACTCCTCATCAGTCGCCTGACATTGCGGACGTTGCCACTGCTCTCAGCGTGGGTACCAATGTGCGGGTTCCCCGGCGCCGCGGTGGCCACACCCAGGTCCGACGGATCATTGTTCCACCCTGCGACCACACTGTTGCATCCTCGTCCGACAGTCAGGTCCCGGCCATCCCGCGGCCGGTCAGCCGGGCTGCGCCAGTGCCCGATGCAGATGCCAATCCACACCCGGCGTGGGCGCGACGCCCTGAACGGTGAGCTCGCCGGCGGTCACCGCCAGCTCACCGGCCAGCCCCTTGCGGAGCCGCTCGGTCACCGGATCAAGCGCATCGGCAATCGAAACCCGGCGGCCCAACTCCACCGTCAGGCTGGTGACACCCGCGTCGGTGATCCCGCACGGGACGATCCGATCGAACGCGGTCAGGTCGGGGTCACAGTTGAGCGCGAACCCGTGCATGGTCACGCCGCGGGCGATCCGCACGCCGATCGCCGCCACCTTGCGCTCGGGTTTGCCGCCGCCTGCCGGCAGCCAGACGCCGCTGCGGCCGGGGACCCGGCCGGCCTGCAGCCCCAGGTCGGCGCAGGCCGCGATGAGCACCTGCTCCAGCAGGCGCACATAGCCGACCACGTCGACCGGTTCGGCAAGTTTGACGATCGGGTAGCCGACCAGCTGCCCGGGTCCGTGCCAGGTGATGCGGCCACCCCGGTCGACCTCCACCACCGGCGTGCCGTCGGTCGGCCGGTCCGCGGGCTGAGTGCGCTTCCCGGCGGTGTAGACCGCCGGGTGTTCCAGCAGCAGCACCGTGTCGGGACCGGCGTCCTGCGCCCTGGACGTCGCCAGTTCGCGTTGCCGGTCCCAGGCAGCCAGGTAATCGACGAGTCCCGCCCGTTCGAAGCGCAGTGCAACGCTGTGGTCACGCATGTCGACGACCGTACGCCGGGCCACGGAAGGGGTGGGCGCGGTCCGCCGGTTCGTTGTGGACAACCCGGACGCGCGGTGTCGCAGACGACCTATGGTGCGCGCCATGACGCTGCGGATCGGTTCGTACACCGCCGTGGATCGCCCGGACGGTGGTCACCGAGCGTCCCGATCGACGGTGTGGCGGGGCGAGGACGAGGCCGGTTCGCCGGTTTGCCTGCTGCTGGTGCCGGTCGCTGATGCCGGCGGTGTCGCGCGCGCCGTCGCCGCCGCGGGCGCTGTCAGCCACCGCCACCTGCTGCCGGTGATCGACGTGGTCACCGACGCGGAGCGGGTCGCGGTCGTCGCAGGTTGGCCGCGGGGCGGTCGGCTGCTGGAACTGGTCCGCCGCCGCGGCCCGCTGCCGGCCGAGGTGACGCTGACCGTCCTCCTTCCGCTGGCCAGCGCGCTGGCGGCCATTCATCGGTGCGGGATGCGGCACGGCGGGGTCGGGGCAGGGTCGGTCTTCTTCGACGACGGCGGCCGTCCGCTGCTCGGTGCACTGGCCACCAGCACCGTCATCAGTGACGGCAACGGCGGGCTGCCCACGGAGAGCTGGGACGTGGCGCCGGAATTGGTGCGGGGCGAGCGGCTGGCGCGCGCACCGATGACGCCCGCGGCCGACATCTTCTCCCTCGGATCCGTCGCTCTGTACTGCTTGACGGGAGCCCCGGCCTGGCCCGCGTACGATCCGGCCGATGTCCTGATCCAGTCCGCCGCCGGCGTATGGCCGGAGCCGCCCCGGGACGCCCGCTCCCCCGCGCTGACCGACGTGATCGATCGGATGCTGCAGGACGACCCCGCTGCGCGGCCGACGGCGGAGGAACTGGTCGGCCTGCTGGCTGCGATCGGTCCGCCCGCGCCCGTGCCGTTGGCCACCGGTCGCGGACCGGCGCCCGCTGCAGGAGCACGGTGGACCGGCCGGTCCGCTGAACCGGTGAGCGCCCGTGACGCCGTCCCGGTGGTCGCCTCCGAGGGAGCGCCCGGGGCGGAGGCCACGGTTCCGGACGGTGACGCGCGGGATGCGGTCCCGGGTGCCGCCGCTGCGCGCATGCCGGCTGCGGACGCGGGAGCAGTCGCGTCGGACTCCGGTGCCCCTGCCGCGGGTCCGGCGGGATCCGTGCGCGAACGGTTCCAACGGAGAGTGCCGACCGGACGTCGAGCGGTCGCCGCCGACAGCGCACCGCCGAGCGGACACCGGGTCGTCCGCGGCCGGGAAGCGCTGCGGCAGGGCGCCGATCCGCAAGGGCGGCGCGGCCGACGGCCACCTTCCGCGGAGGCACCGCGCGCCGGATCACCGACCGCCCAACCTTTCGCGGCCTCACCACGACCAGCGGACCGACGAGCCGGTGACGTTCCGCGGGGCCGGACCCCGCTCACCCGAATGGGCATCGCGGTGCTGAGCGTGGTGCTCACCGTTGTCGTGGCGCTGCAGGTGTGGGTGTGGTCGACGGGAGCCGAGGAGAGTGCCGCTGCCCGAATCGGCAACGCAACCACCGCCGATCCCAGCGGTTCCGCAGCGCCCAGCGGGTCCGTCCCCGTTGCCGATGAGGACTGGCTGACGGTGGTGCGGGCGCTGGATGCGGCTCGCAGCAGCGCGGTCGCCGCGGCCGATCCGGGACTGCTGGCGCGGGTCTACGTCGCCGGCTCGGTGGCGGCCGAGGCGGACACCGCCACGATTCGCTCTCTTGTCGAGCGGAGGTGGCGGGTCAGCGGTGGCCTGCACGTCATCGATGAAGTCACCGTCATCGGGTCCGCGGCGCCGTCACAGCAGACGGGAGCCGCACCAAACGGGAGTGCCGCGTCACCGTCCGCCGCACCGTCCACGCAGCCGGCAACCGGAGCATCCGCGACCGGATCCACCCGCTGGACGGGCACCGCCGCAGCGGCCGCCGCCGCGACGGGGACCACCGGGACCGCGGCCGCGGCCACCGGGACCGCGGCCACCGGGACCACCGCCACCGGGACCGCGGCCGCCGGGACCGCCGCCGCCGGGACCGCAACCGCAACGGTCGCCCCCCCGACCGCAACCGCCGGGAGTCCTGCGGTCCGGGTGGCTGTGCGCGGAAGCCTGCCGGCGTACCCGGTGTTGGACGCCGAAGGGCGTCACGTTGCCGACACGGCCGCCCGCCCCAGGGCCGAGTGGATCCTGACCATCGCCGCCACCGAGGTCGGCTACCGGATCAGCGCCGTCGAGCAGGGTTGACCGAGCCGGCCGGCCGGTCGTCCCACGCCGGCCGCCCACTGGGCGGACCGGGCCGATGCGCTGACCGAGCTGATGCGCTGACCGAGCCGATGCGCTGACCGGGCCGATGCGCTGACCGGGCCGATGCGCTGACCGGGCCGATGCGCTGACCGGGCCGATGCGCTGACCGGGCTGATGCGCTGACCGAGCTGATGCGCTGACCGGGCCGGATATTGCGTCGGTCGCTCCCGGCACACCCCATCGCCAGCTGAAGGCGGCTGCTGCGGCTACCCAAAGCCGCGCTCGCGGTGTCCCGGCCGATGCCCATGGCGGCTCGTCGGTGTGCACCAGCCCGCTTGGCAGCCGGGATCCTGACCCGTTCCGCGCGTCGATCCCGGGGACTGTCGGACCCCACTCCTACCGTGACCACCATGCGCATGATCCACACCTCCGACTGGCACCTCGGTCGGACCTTCCACGGGCGGTCGCTGCTGGCCGACCAGGAGCTGGTGCTGGGCGCGCTCGCGGATCTTGCCGCGGATCACCGGGCCGACGTCGTGTTGATCTCCGGTGACCTCTACGACCGCGCGGTCCCGTCACCTGAGGCGGTGCAGTGCGCCACCCGCATTCTGGCCAGGATCCGGGCGGCCGGCAGCGCCATCGTGATGATCTCCGGCAACCACGACTCCGCGCCCCGGTTGGGTGCTTTCGCGGACTTCCTCGCCGTCGGCGGGCTCCACCTGCGTACCGCCATTCGCGACTGCGCTCGGCCGGTGCTGCTCGACGACGCTGATGGACCGGTTGCGCTGTACGCCCTGCCGTATCTCGAGCCCGATCTTGCCCGCGGCGTCTGGGACCTGCCCGCCCCGGTGGGTCACCAACAGGTGATGGCGGCAGCCATCGCCCAGGTGCGTGCGGACCTGGAATCGCAGCCGGCGGGGACCAGGAGTGTTCTGTTGGCGCATGCTTTCGCCGTCGGTGGCGCCGCCGCCGGCTCGGAGCGGTCGATAGCGGTGGGCGGCGTGGAATCAGTGACGTCGGACCTGTTCGACGGCTTCGATTACGTTGCCCTCGGCCATTTGCACCGTGCGCAGGTGATCGGTGAACGGGTCCGCTACTCGGGATCGCCGCTGCCCTATGCGTTTTCGGAGGCCGACCAGCGCAAGGGCGTCTGGCTGGTGGATCTCCGCAAGGACGGCGCGGTCGAGGTGGAGCGGCTCGAGCTGCCGCAGGTTCGCCGGCTGGCCACCGTCACCGGCCCGCTCGCCGAGATCCTCGTTGGTCATCGCCATCTCGAGGATGCTTACCTCAGTGTCGAGTTGACCGATCCGGTCCGGCCTGTGGAACCGATGCGCCAACTGCGGGAAAGGTTTCCGTACGTGCTGGTGGCGCAGTGGACGCCCGACCAGATCACCGGTGGCGCCCCGGCCCCCGCGGTGACGGGACATCGCACCGACGGTGTGCTGCTCGCGGACTTCGTGACCGACGCACGCGGCACGGCGCCGACGGCGCGAGAGCGCCTGCTGCTGGAGCGATCTCTGGTTGCCGAACGGTTGGCGGAGCGGGTCCGATGAGGCTGCATCGACTGGAATTGACCGGGTTCGGACCGTTCGCCGACACCCAGACGCTGGATTTCGACGCCCTCGGGGCCGACGGGTTGTTCCTCGTCCAGGGCGATACCGGTGCCGGCAAGACAACGCTGCTGGATGCGGTGGCGTTCGCGCTGTTCGGCCGGGTGCCCGGGCCGCGGAACGAAGCAAGGCGGTTGCGCTGCGACCGGGCTCCGCGGGAGGTCGTCACCCAGGTCCGCCTGGAGGCCACCATCGGCGGCTTCCGGCTCGAGATCACCCGCCGACCGGAGTACGAGCGGCCGAAAACCCGCGGTACCGGAACGACTCTGCAACGCGGCAAGGTGTCGCTGCGATGGATCGGGACCGGGCCGCACGGCCTTCCGGCCGAAGGGCTCACCCGCGCGGATGAGATCGGTGACGCCATCATCGATCTGGTCGGCATGTCGGCCGACCAGTTCTTCCAGGTGGTGCTCCTGCCGCAAGGCGACTTCGCCCGGTTCCTGCGTGCCGACACCGCGGAGCGCGCCAACCTGCTGGAACGGCTCTTCGACACCGGTCGCTTCGGCCGGATCGAGGACTGGTTCGCCGCCGCGCGGCGCGATGCCGGTGCCGAGCTCCGGGACTGCGACGAGGAGGTGCGGCACCGCGCCGCGCGGGTCGCCGAATCGGCCGGCTGGGAACCCGACGACAACACCGGTCGCTGGTTGGCGGACGTGCGGGACCGGCTCGCCGACGCCGCGGACGGCGCCGTGCAGGCCGCCTCGGTCGCCCGTGCGGAACGGCACCGCTGGGCCGGCGAGCTGGACAAGCACAGGGCGACGGCCGACCTGGTGGATCGGCGGGCCCGGCTGGAGCGACGCCGCGTCGAGCTCGACCGCGGGCGGCCCGAGGTGAAACACGCGCGGGCGATGCTGGCCCGCGCTGCAGCAGCGGCTCCGGTTGTCGCTGCGGTGCAGGCGGCCCGGTCGGCACGGCGGGCACTGGCCATCGCGGAACGCGAGAAGGCCGCAGCCGATGCTGCGCTCGCCAGCATCGATGCCGGTGCCGGCCCATCCGACGCTCGAGAGCTCGGTCTGCTGGCCGACGATCCGGTGGCGGTGCACGCCGCGGCGGCGGCGGACCGCGAGCTGGCCGGGATGCTCGGTGGCTTGGTCACCGAGGCGGTCGAACAGGAACGTGAGCTCACCGCACTGGCGCGCGCCCGGGCCAGGCATCACCGCGACGAGGTCGCGGCCGTCGACGTCGAGCAACGACTCGCCGGGCTGCCCGCCAAGATCGCGGAGCTCGACCGGCGGGTGGCCGCTGCGCGCTCGGCTCGCGACCTGTTGCCATCGGTCACCGAGGCCGTGGTGGTCGCCGAAAAAGTGCTCGCCGCCGCCGGCTCGGTCGCCCGGCTGGAGCAGCAACTGACCAGCGCCACCGAGGCCGCCGCTGCCGCGACCGACGCCCACCAGGCCGCAGTTGATGCGCGGCAAGCACTCGTGGAGCAACGCATCGCCGGCATGGCCACCGAATTGGCCGACGCACTGACCGCCGGCGAGCCGTGCCCCGTGTGTGGCTCGTGCCAGCACCCACTGCCTGCGCACCACGGCGCCGCGGTCGTCACCGCCGATCAGGTCGGCGCTGCGCAGCGGGCAGAGACGGAGGCCTGCGCAGCGCGGGATCTGGCCACCCGCCGGCGGTGGGAGACGCAGTCGGCGTTGGCGGCGGCGGTGC
This sequence comes from uncultured Actinomycetota bacterium, assembly GCA_963785455.1. GTDB lineage: Bacteria > Actinomycetota > Actinomycetes > Mycobacteriales > Nakamurellaceae > Nakamurella. The sequence continues at coordinate 16,083 of CAWAVL010000016.1, read as the reverse complement.
AGACGGCGGCCGGCAACGACGTCTCGCAGGCGCGGGCCCGGCTCGCCGAACAGGGCGAGCATCAACGGCGTCTCACCGCGGTTGCCCGCAATCACGACGCGCTTGGTCGGGTTGCGGGAAGCCGCGGGAAAGGCGCAGTTCGAACACGAGTTGCGGCGGGGGGACCTGGCGGCCGTGCTGGCCGCCGGCGGGAAAGAGATCACCGATCTCGCCCAGCGCACCGAGAAGCGCGCGGCGCGCCTGCTGAAAGCACGTGCCGGTCACCAGTCCGTCGAGGCGAGGCGCGGATGGCTGCTCAGGCGTGCCCAAGCCTGTGACACGGTGGTGACGGCCACGGCCGCCTTCACGGCCGCATTCGCCGCGGCGAACGGATCGGACCGGGCCGTTTCCGAGGCCGTGGCGGCAGCCGGGTTCGGTTCCGTCGACGATGCCGTCGCGGTGGCCGGGCTGGACACCGATCGGCTCGCTCAACGGGTGCGTTCGGCGGACGACGAGGATGCGGCCGTCCGCGACCAGCTGGCCGACCCGGCATTCAAGACGCTGCCGCCGGACACCGTCGTCGATCTGGAGGCCGTCTTCGCGCTGGCCGCCGAGGCCGCTCAGCGGGCCGAACAGGCGGTGGCCGCCGCGCATGCTGCTGTCGCACGACGCGACCAGACAGCGGCCGCTGCCCGACGGCTGGGCGAGGCACTCCGGGCGCGGGAGCCGGTGCGCGAGCGAGAGGCCGAGATCTCGGCACTGACGGATGTGATGCTCGGCCGGGGACAGAACGCTCTGGGCATGTCGCTGCGCACGTACGTACTCGCGGAGAGGCTGCGCCAGGTGGCCGCCACCGCCGGCCAACGCCTGGAGAAGATGTCCGCCGGCCGCTACACCTTCGTGCACACCACCGAACGCGAAGCGCGTGGACGGGCGGGCGGTCTGGGAATCGACATCCTGGACGGCTGGTCCGGGCTGGTACGTCCGGCAAAGACGTTGTCCGGGGGAGAGTCGTTCCTTGCGTCCCTCGCCCTGGCCCTCGGCCTGGCCGATGTGGTGGCCGCGGAGTCGGGCGGCCGGGTGCTCGACACGTTGTTCGTCGACGAAGGCTTCGGCAGCCTCGACCCCGATGCGCTCGATCTGGTCATGGGCACCCTCGACGACCTACGTGCCGGCGGACGCGTGGTCGGCGTGGTCTCCCACGTCGACGAGCTGCGGCAGCGGATCCCCAGCCAGGTCCGGGTGAGCCGGACGGCTCAGGGATCACAACTGTCGGTCACCGCTGGATGAGGCTGTGGACGTCGACGATTGCCCGGCAGGGCAGGATGGCGCGGTGACCGACATCCGCGCAGCGGGGGAGCGCCTGTGTTCCTGCTGATCGCCCATTTCGACATCGCTCCTGGCCAGGACGCCGACAACGCGCTGACGCAGGCACGGGAACCGGTGCGGCTGCTGGCCGAGCAGCCCGACACCAGATGGGTGCGCTGGGGCCGGTCCACCGAGGACGCGGGCCGGTTGGTGCTCGTTGCGGAGTTCGACACCGCCGCCGCCTACCGCAGGGCCCAGTCACCCTTGCCCGTCCGGTCGGCGCTGATCCCATGGCTGTCCGGCGCGCAGGTGCAGACCTCCGGCGCGTTCGAGGTGCTGACCGCGGCCGACGGCGGACAGTTCTGGGAGCCCGACGTCACCGTCCCCGATCCCGGCCGCTGACCGGAGCCCCACGGCAGGACTGTTGACCGTCCCGGCCGCCGATGCTCCGTGCTCCCGCCCGTCGCGTCCGGCGTCCGGGCCGCGCCGCCGCCCCTGGTTGCTCGGGGCAGCCGGCTCGGGTCCGCTCCGCACGAGAACACCGGCGCCGATCGCGCCGGGCTCGACGTCAGGGTCCGCCGTGGTCATCGGTATCGCCAGCAGTCATTAGGCTCGACGGTCGTTGACCGACCCCTCGGAATCCACCGTTGGGGAGACCGCCCGCCGGTGCAGTGCCGCGGGCCGCAGCACGGGAGTTGCACCATGGCCGATCGCATCGACGCTGTTGTCTCACTCGCCAAACGGCGGGGCTTCGTCTTCCCCAGCGGCGAGATCTACGGCGGCACCAGATCGGCATGGGATTACGGCCCGCTCGGGGTTGAACTGAAGGACAACATCAAGCGTCAATGGTGGAACGCGATGATTCGGTCCCGCGACGACATCGTGGGGCTCGACTCCTCGGTGATCCTTCCCCGCCAGGTGTGGGTCGCCTCCGGCCACGTCGCCGCTTTCGTCGACCCGCTCGTCGAGTGCCTGGTCTGCCACCACCGGTTCCGCGCCGACCACCTCGAAGAGGAATACGCGGAGAAGAAGGGCCGCCAGCCGGAGAACGGCCTCGCCGACATCGTCTGTTCGAACTGCGGAACCCGGGGTCAGTGGACCGAACCGAAGGAATTCAATGGGCTGCTGAAGACCTACCTCGGACCGGTGGAGGACGAATCCGGACTGCACTACCTGCGCCCGGAAACCGCCCAGGGCATCTTCGTCAATTACAACAACGTCGCGGCATCGTCCCGAAAGAAGCCGCCTTTCGGGATCGGCCAGATCGGCAAGTCGTTCCGCAACGAGATCACGCCCGGCAACTTCATCTTCCGGACCCGCGAATTCGAACAGATGGAGATGGAATTCTTCGTCAAGCCGGGTACCGACGAAGAATGGCACCAGTACTGGATCGACACCCGGACCGCCTGGTACGTGGACCTCGGGATCAACCGGGACAATCTGCGGCAGTTCGAGCACCCGAAGGAGAAGCTGTCCCATTACTCGAAGCGCACCGTCGATATCGAATACCGTTTCAAGTTCCAGGGCAGCGAATGGGGCGAGCTGGAAGGTATCGCCAATCGCACCGATTTCGACCTGAAGACCCACTCGCAGCATTCGGGCGTCGATTTGTCGTACTTCGACCAGGAAACCGGCGAGCGCTGGACGCCCTACGTCGTCGAGCCGGCGGCGGGCGTCGGCCGCCCGATGATGGCATTCCTGCTCGAGGCGTACGCCGAGGACGAGGCGCCCAACACCAAGGGCGGGGTGGACAAGCGAACGGTGCTGCGGCTCGACGCCCGGCTCGCCCCGGTCAAGGCCGCGGTCCTGCCGCTGTCCCGGCACGCTGATCTGTCGCCGGTTGCCCGCGACCTTGCCGCGCAGCTCCGCAAGACCTGGAACGTCGACTTCGACGACGCCGGACAGATCGGCCGCCGCTACCGTCGGCAGGACGAGATCGGCACGCCGTACTGCCTCACCGTCGACTTCGACACGGCCGCCGACCAGTCCATCACGATCCGGAATCGCGACTCCATGACACAGGAACGGGTTGCGCTGGACCAGGTTCCGGGCTACTTGGCGGCAAGGCTGGTGGGCTGCTGACGGAAGGGCGCCGGCGCCGGCCGCAGGAGTTCCCCTGGTGGTCGCCGGCGGGCGCCGCGAGCCACCGGCTGAGCCAGGGCTTCCGCTGACCAGGGCCCGTCGGCGGGTGGTTCGAGGGCCAGGTCAGCCGCCGACGTTCCCGGGGTACCGGTACTGCTCGGCGGGGACCGTGGTCCCGCGGAACCACGCATCCATGAACGGTGTGACATCGCGGCCGGCCAGTTCGTTGACCTTCTTCTCCAGGTCCTCGAACGTGGCGTTCTTGCCGGCGTACATCTGCGGCCAGTCGCGAAGCAGCGCGAAGAAGGCGTCTTCGCCGATCTCTTTGCGCAGCGCATGCAAGGCCAACTGCCCCCGGTCGTAGACCCGGGTGAATTCATTGCCGGCACCCATGTCGACCAGTGGTGAGGACCAGAAGTCCGGCACCTTCACCAACTGCTCCATTGACCGTTTCCACAGCGCGTCGAGATCCCTGCCCTGGGTGTCGGCGGCCCACAGCCATTGTGCGTACGACGCGAAGCATTCGTTGAGACAGATGTCCGACCAGCGCTGCACCGTGACGTCATCGCCGTACCACTGGTGCGCCAACTCGTGCACCACGGTTTCCAGGTCGACGCCGTTCGGGTACACCGGGCGGGTTGCCGTCTCCAGGGCGAATCCGATCCGTTCACCGGTGAACAGACCGCCGGCGGCGTCGAACGGGTACGGACCGAAGTATCCGGACAGGAAATCGATGACACGACCGGTGTCGTCCGCGAGCCGCCGTGCGTCGGGTGCGGCGTCGCGGGCAATGGCGGACACCACCGGTTTGCCGTCCGCCAACGTGCCACGGTCGAACCGGAAGTCATCGATGTAGATCGTCGTCAGATAGCTGGCGACGGGCTGGCTCAACTTCCAGCGGAACACCGCGTCGCCGGCCGGCGCTTCGGGGAGGCCCTGCGTTTCCTGCACGCCGTTCGAGATGACCTGCCACTTGTCCGGGACGGTGGCGGTCACCGAAAACGTTGCAGTGTCGGCGGGGTGCTCGTTCACCGGGTACCAGGTCGACGCCCCGATGGGCTCGCCGGCCGCGAGCGCGCCGCCGGAGGACGTGCGGTACCAGCCGCCATCTCCGAGCCCCGCAGTTCCGCCGGAAACCAGCCCCGGCCGCCCGCCGTAGCTGACCACCACCGACAACGCAGACCCGGCAGGCAACTGCGTGGACGGCGTGATGACCAGCTCTGCGTCCTGCTGCCGGAAGGTGGCGGTGGTGTCGTTGACCTTCACGCCGGAAACCTTGAGGGACGGTTGCAGGTCGAGGTTGAACCGGGTGAGGCCGTCCTTGGCCAGTACCGACCCGGCCAGCGTCGCGGTGGATCGGAGGTTGTTGGTGGGCGGGTCGTAGCTGAGGTTCAGGTCGTACGAGTCGATCTGATAACCGCCGTTCCCGCTGCTGGGGTAGTACGGGTCACCGATGCCGCGGTCGCCGACGGTGCCGTTGGCACCGGCCGAGCCGCCGGTGCCGCTCGGCGCCGGACCGCTGCTGGACGGCTGCGCTGACGGGGCCGTGCCGCCCGCCGACGAGGCCGACGATGGCACACGGGGCGACGGCGCGGCCGATGTCGCCGCGCCGGACGGCGTGGTGCTCGACGTCCATGCGGAACTGGCGGGTGGTGCGTCGGCAGCTGTGGTGCCGGCGCTGTAGTGCCGGCGGCGGTGGAGCCCGGCGCCGCGGTGCCGTTCACCGTGGAGGAGCACGCGGCTGTCACCGCGACGGTCAGCACGAGCGCCGCAAGCCGAACGCGGTGGATTCGCCCCATCACCGCACCGTACAAGGCCGACGGTGATCGGACGGTGAGTACGCAGCTACCAGTCGTGAGCCGGTGACCCGCTGCTCGCGACCTGCGCCGCCTGCCGCACGGACAGTCGGTCGTCAACAGGCGACAGCCGGGGGGTGCCGGGTGGCCGGCCGCCGGCCCGGACAGCCTCCGCGCCTGCTGGCATGATCAACCACGGCGCCGCGCAGCGGCTGTCCAGTCACATCCGGGTCGCCGAGGCGGTGGGGGTTTTCTTGCCGACGGGAGCACGGAGAACCCGGCGCGGACGGCGGCAGCGATGAGCGCGCCGTACGACGCCAGGGCCCTCGAACGGCTGGTCGACGAACCGGAGAAGACCGCGGGGCTGCCTGAGTCGGCAGGCGCGGGTGGCCGCAGCCCGTTCTCCCGCGACCGCGCCCGGGTGCTGCACTCCGGGTCGTTCCGGCGGCTGGCGGGCAAGACGCAGGTCGTCGCACCGGACGAGGACGCCGTGCCGCGCACCCGGCTGACCCACTCCCTCGAGGTGGCGCAGATCGCCAGGGAGATCGGTGAACAGCTCGGCTGCGACGCCGACTTGGTGGATCTGGCGGGCCTCGCGCACGACATCGGGCACCCGCCGTTCGGCCACAACGGCGAGGCCGCGCTCGACGCAGTCGGTGCTGCCGCGGGCGGGTTCGAGGCCAACGCCCAGAACTTGCGGCTGCTCACCCGGTTGGAACCCAAGATCATCACCCCGGCCGGCCGGCCGGCCGGACTGAACCTGACCAGGGCGTCGCTGGATGCGGTGATCAAGTACCCGTGGCAGCGGCCCGCCGGCGGCGGCAAGTTCGGGGTCTACGCCGACGACCGACCGGTGCTGCAGTGGGTCCGCCACGACCGTCGGACCGATCGGCGTTGTTGCCTGGAGGCTCAGGTGATGGATTGGGCGGACGATGTCGCCTACTCGGTGCACGACGTCGAGGACGGTGTCAGCGCCGGCCGGATCGATCTCGGCCGGCTCGCCGACCCGGAGGAGCGGTTGCTGGTCGGGGTGGCGGCACAGATCTTCTCCACGGAAACCGCCGATGACCTGGTCACCGTCCTTGACGGACTACTCGATCTGCCGGTGGTCCGCGGCGCGATGGGCCATCGGCCGGGGCCGGTCGCGGACGCCGCCGTCAAGCGCATGACCAGCGAGTTGACCGGGCGACTCGCCACCGGAGCCATCGCCGCCACCCGGGCGGCGGCCGGGCCCGGCCCGCTGCGCCGGTACGACGCTGATCTGCACGTTCCGCCGCTGCTCCGCGCGGAGGTCGCCGTGCTGAAGGCCATCGCCCGCCGGTATGTGATGGCTGACCCGGCCCGGATCGCCATCCAGCACCGGGAGCAGGAATTGCTCGTCGAACTCGTGGAATTCACCGCCGCTACGGGTGCGCCGGCCCTTGACCCGATGTTCGCCGACGCGTTCGTCCGGGCAGCCGGCGACGCCGAGCGGCTCCGCGTGGTGCTCGACCAGGTGTCGCTGCTCACCGACGCCCAGGCGGTGAGCCGCCACGCGCGACTGGTGGCCGGCGCCGCCCCGACCCGCGGCCCGTCGGGGTGACGGCCGGCCCTGCCCGGACCGGCGGTGCGTCGGATGAGCGGCTGGCGGCGGTCTGGCCGGCGTGCGCGAGCCGCGCAATGCGATTCCGCCGACCCTGGTGGGTGCCGGCGCCGCCGAAATTGACTGACCCGCCGAGCGGGTGACGCGGTGCATCACGATCGAGCGCCACGCATTCCGTGCCCCGCAACAGCACCCCAACCGCACGCCCGAGCCGGGGGCCGCGGGCGCACCCACGGTGCACAACGGCGGGACGGATCGGCCGACCGACATAGACTCCGTGCGTGGCAGGGCGGATTTCGGATGCGGACAAGGAACGCGTCCGCGACGCCAGCCGGATCGAGCAAGTGGTGGGGGAGTACGTCGCCCTGCGCAACGCCGGCGGCGGGAATCTCAAGGGGCTGTGCCCTTTCCACGACGAGAAGACGCCATCGTTCCAAGTCAGCCCGGCGCGGGGCTACTACCACTGCTTCGGCTGCGGCCAGGGCGGTGATGTCTTCGCGTTCCTGCAGGAGATCGAGCACCTGACGTTCGTCGAGGCGGTGCAGCGGCTGGCGGAGCGGTTCAACATCCCGTTGACGATGACCGAGGGAGGCACCTCGACCCGCGCCGAGCGGGGAACCAGGCCCCGCCTGCTGGCGGCGAACAAGGCGGCCGCCGAGTTCTACGCAGCGCAACTGAGTACGCCGGGCGCCGAGACCGCGCGGGCGTTCCTGGCCGAACGTGGTTTCGATCTGACCGCGGCCGCGCACTTCGGCTGCGGATACGCGCCCGACGGCTGGGACGCACTGGTGAAAGCGCTGACCGCGGCTGGGTTCTCGTTGGAGGAGCTGTACAAGGCGGGGCTCGCTCGGCAGGGGCAACGCGGACCGATCGACCAGTTCCATCGGCGACTGCTGTGGGCGATCCGCGACAACTCCGGTGAAGTGGTCGGTTTCGGCGCCCGTCGGTTGTTCGACGACGACCGGCTGGAAGCGAAGTACATCAACACCTCGGAGACCATGCTGTACAAGAAGTCTCAGGTACTGTTCGGACTCGATCTGGCCAAGCGTGACATCTCCCGGCAGCGCCGGGTGGTCGTGGTCGAGGGCTACACCGACGTCATGGCGATGCATCTGGCCGGCGTGACCACCGCGGTGGCATCCTGCGGCACCGCCTTCGGCGACGAGCACATCAGCGTGCTCCGCCGCTATCTGCTCGATTCCGACGTCATCAGGGGCGAGGTGGTGTACACGTTCGACGGTGATGCCGCTGGTCAGAAGGCCGCGCTGAAGGCGTTCGACTCGGACCAGCGCTTCGCGGCGAACACGTTCATCGCGGTCGCCCCGGCCGGCATGGACCCGTGCGAGTTGCGGCAGGCCAAGGGTGACGAGGCGGTGCGTGCGCTGGTGGAGAACCGAACCCCGCTGTTCAACTTCGCGGTCACGAGTGTGCTCGCCCAGTACGACCTGGACACCGCCGAGGGGCGGGTGGCCGCCACCGCGGCCGCCGTCCCCCTGGTCGCCCGGATCAAGGAGTCGACCCTGCGCGACGAGTACATCCGGCGACTCGCCGGGCTGCTCGGCTCCGATCTCGCGCCGATCCGGCAGCGGGTCAAGGAGTACGACGCCGCGGCGGCTCGAGCGGCCCGGCAACGCCCTTCGCCGAACCGGGACCATCGGGACGTCGACCGTGGCCGGCCGGCCCGACCGGCGGCCAACGGTGGCCCGGGCAGGCAACCGGGCACGAGGCCGCCCGGGTCCGGCGATGCCGCGGGGAGCCGGGATCGGGATGCCGGCCGCCGATCCACGGGGGCCGTCGTGGATCTCGTCGAACCTCCTGACCCGGATCTCGAGCCACCCGCGGATCTGCGTGATGATCCGAACGCCGGGCGCAGTGTCCAGGCCCCGGCCGCCCAGCCCCAGGCGAGCGTGGGCCGTCCGGACCCCGCCGACCGGTCGTTGATGCTCGAGCGGCAGGCGCTGCAACTGGCGCTGCAACGACCGGACCTCGTCGTCGATGGTTACCCGCAGGTCCGGGAGGATGCATTCAGCCACCCCGCCTATGCGGCGGTGCACCGGGCCGTCGCGGCGGCCGGTGGTCCGCCTGGTGACGGTTCGACGGCGGCCTGGGTCGACGTGGTCGCCGACAGGTTGCCGTCGGGTGTGCTGCGGTCACTGGTCACCGAACTCGCGGTGCAGCCGCCGCCCGTCCCGCCGCTGTCGGTGAACGCCCGCTACGCCGGTGCGATCATCGCGGGGATGGCCGAGCGGGTCGCCGCCGTTCAGGAACGGGAGTTCCGTTCGGCGTTGCAGCGTGCCGAGGCGTCCGGTGATCGGGCGCGGGCGCGGGCGCTGTCGGCCGACCTGGCCGCCGTCGCCCAGTACCGGCGGGCCCTCGCCGACCGGGCGCGGGGAGACGCGTGATGGCACCGCGGTGGCCGTGGCAACGGGCCAGGCTGCCGCCCGGTCTGCGGGAGGCCCTCGACGAGGACGAACACATCCAGGCGGTCGCCGATCTCGCCGACGGAACCGTCCTGGCCGCAAGCCGTTTCGGGTTGTGGCATGTGACCGGCGAGGGTCCCTGCAGGACCGCATGGGACGCGATCGCCAAGGCCAGGTTGGCCGGCGCGGTGCTGTCCATCGTCCCGACCCGGGTGGTGGGTGAGTTACCCGACGGCACAACGGTTCTCCGGGACGACCGGGTGCGCGAACACGTCCTGGCCGGCAAGGGGTCGCTCACTGATGTCGTGCACACCAGGGTGCGCCGTTCGGTGGCGGCCAGCAGTCACCTGTCCCACCCCGGCGGGGGCGGCTGGGTGGTGCTGCGCAGGGTGCCCGGCCTGGACGGCGTGGTCACCCAGGTGCGGCTGGATCCCGGCACCGACGCGGATGCTCCCGGCTTCGCCGAGGCCGTCGCCGCCGTCGCCGCGGAGTTGGCGACCGGCGGCACGCCCGACTGACGGCTGCCCGCCCCGCGTCGACGGATCGTGCTGTCCGACCGAGCGAGGAGCGAAAAATCTGCCGGGGCTACTCTTTTGCGGTGACCCAGGACGCTGACACACCCTTCGACCCCGGCAAGATGCGCGCCTCCGACGCCGACCGGGAGGCCGTCGCGCAAGTCCTGCAGACGGCCATGGCGGAGGGCCGATTGACTCCCGCCGAGCTCCAGGAACGGCTGGACACGGTGTACGGGTCCAAGACGCTGAGCGAACTGGAACCGGTGACCTGGGATCTGCCCGGGCACACCCCGCTGGTGCCCCGCACCCCGACGGTTCCGCAGTCGCCGCCCAGCCTCAGCAAGTCACCGGCGACGGCGCCGTCATCGTCCACCCGGATCGGCGGGGTTCCGACGTCATCGCTGGCCGTCGGCATCTTGTCCGGTGCGACCCGGAACGGCGCCTGGGTGGTTCCGCCGCAGTTCACCGCCGTGGCGATGATGGGTGGCGTCGACATCGACCTGACTGAAGCAGTTTTCGCGCAGCGAGACGTGACGATCACCGCGGTGGCCATCATGGGCGGCGTGGACATCGTGGTTCCCGACGGCGTGACCGTGGTCGTCAACGGGGTCGGCATCATGGGCGCCTTCGAGGACAACGCCAGGGTCGTCGGGCCGCCGGAGGGCCCGGTCGTGCGGATCAACGGTCTCGCGCTGATGGGCGGTGTGGACATCCACCGGCCCAAGAAGCGGCGCAGGGAACTCGAGCAGTAAGCCCGAGCGCTTTCCCCGAACGAGGGGTCAGCGACCGTCCTTGTTGAACACCCGGGACACCTTCGCCTGCACGAAACCGGCGGTGCCCTGCACCGCGGGGTGATCGGCGACACTCGCGCTCCAGCGCTGGATCTGCTCGTAGCGCTCGCGGCCTGCCCGGGATCCGAGGACGTAACCGATGGCGATCCCGATCACAAGACGAATCATCGCTGGAACCTCCTCCGTCGCGCCCGCCATCCGGACACCCCGGCACAGTCTTCCCTACTGCGGGTCCCCAGCGCCCGACAGGGGCGGCGCGCCCCATCGTCCCCTCTGTCCGGTTCACCGGTCCCGCGCCGACGGGCGGTGCGCGCCCCCCGCTCGGCTGATTCTGAGGACGACGGGTTCTGGGCTATCCTGGTCGAGCGCTGCCGCACGACGGCACCGCCGGTCCTCCGTAGCTCAATTGGCAGAGCATCCGACTGTTAATCGGACGGTTACTGGTTCGAGTCCAGTCGGGGGAGCGGGCGCGACCTCCACATCAGGCCCGGACCACCGCGGTCCGGGCCTGTGTGCTGTCCGGGGGCCACCGCCCCGCAGCAGTGCTTCCGCGATCGCCCGATCTCCCGGTGACGCCCGAGGCCGGCAGGGAGATGTCGAGGGCCGATACCGACGACCCGGCCGCGGCAACGGTGTGAGCGATCGACGCGCCGACGGTCTGCGCACGGATGACCAGGACGTCCGGCGCGTGTGCTCTCCGGTCGGGACGTGACGGCCAGTGTGAGACGGCCAGTGTGAGACGACGGGTGACGCCGCGCGCCGGCTGATCCGGGGTCGCCGTCCGCCGCGAGTGGTGGGTCACGTCAACCGGAAGGTCGTCGAAGCGACCCCTTCACCCGCGCTGGCCGAGGCGCTGCGGCGACGCCGGTGGGCCCACCGCAGGCGTCCGCCCGCCACCGGGGGCGCCGGCCGACACCGACTCCCCTTCGGTCGCCGTCGCACCCGGATTCCGGTCAGGCCGCGCACACAGGCGGTCGATCGCAGCCGCCGACGAGTCCTCCGATGAGCCGGTTGGTTCCTACGCCGAATGGGTAATGTAGGCACCATGCGGGTCATCGACCACGCCCTGGTGGCGACGGCGGACGGCGAAACGTCGACCGTCACGCTGGCCGTCACCGTTCCGTGGTTCCGCGGCCAACCCGTGTACCACGTGTTCCACCGTGATGGCGGTGTCCTGACCTTTCATCGCTCCTACACGCGGGCCGACGAGATCGGGTGGCCGAATCAGCGTCGTCCCGGCCGCTACCGGCACCCGCACCCGGCCGCCGCGGCGCTGGAGGACTTCCGCGTCACCGTCGACGGCCTGAGGTCAGGGGCCGCACTCGGACAGAACTGCAGCGCCCCGGTCGAATCGGCCGACACGGTCGGGGAGGCGGCACCGGGCGTGCGGCAGCACGACGACCGGGCGACCGGCTCGGACGGTCGGCGGCGGCGGGGCACCAGCGTCGCCTGAGGTCGGGGGTGAGTTGGCCGGTGCCAGCCCTCCGCGGCCGGGGCCGGGTCCACCCGATCCGTGGCGCGGCGACCCACCGACGGAACGGTAGTGTTTTCGTGGGGCGGTAGCTCAGCCGGTCAGAGCAGCGGACTCATAATCCGTCAGGTCGTGGGTTCGAGCCCCACTCGCCCCACTTCATAGCCGCAGGTCAGGGCCTATCTGGAGCCTGGTTTTGGGGTCTTCACCCACGAAACACCCACACTCTGGTTCGCCGCCTGGTCGAGGCGGTCCGCGACGGCGTCGACGTCCCCGGCAAACAAGCCCGCGTATCGGTCCAAAGTCATCGCTGCACTGGCGTGACCCATGACCGACTGCAGGGTCTTGACCGAGGCGCCAGACTGCACCGCAAGGCCTGCGTAAACGTGCCGCAGACCGTGAGGGGTCATGGCCGGCACACCGGCCGCCTTGACCGCCGCGGCGAACCATTTGTTGGGCCGCAGGTACCCGCCGGCCGTGTTGGTGAATAGCAACGAGGACCTTGGCTTGCCCTCGCAGACCTTGGCCAACTCGGCTACAAGCAGACCAGGAATCGGCACTGTCCGCCCCCGGCCGCTCTTCGGGGTACCTATCTCGACCGCACCGCCCGAGCGAACAGCGTTGCGCGTGACTGTGATGCGCTTGCGCAACAGATCAAGGTCGGCGACTCGCAGTTCGGTCGCTTCACCCCATCGCAACCCGGTATAGGCCAGCAACAACACCAGAGCGCTGTGATCGCCGGCCGCCTGCGCCAACCTTGCTACTTCGGCATGCGTCAGGAAGATTTGCTGGCCCTGGGGCTTCCGCGGAAGGGTCACACCTCGGACCGGGTTTCGTGCGATGAGCCGATCTGAAACCGCGTCGTCCAGGATGCCCGCCAAGATCCCGAACGCCCGGATGGTGACGGAGGCGCTCCGCCTCGTCGACAGCTCCGATACCCACGCTTGTGCGTCCGTTGTCCGCACCTCGGCCAGCCTCGCCTCCTTCCATCTTGGTTTGACGTGGTTGGTCCATGTGGACGCCAGAACACGGGTGTGCGACGGCTTCAGGTGGGCTTGGCGATCGAGCCATCCCTGCCCGAGGTCACCTACGGTCACCCTGCCGGCTGACGGTGCAACGTACTCACCACGCAATTTGCTGACCTCAACGGTGGCCGCGAATGCTTGTGCGTCCCGCTTGGTCGTGAAGCCGCTCTTGTCAGTCGACTTACCCTCCGGCGTCCGGTATCTCACTCGAAGCCGCTTCCCGCCACTGGCCAGGGTGTAGGTCTCAATCGTCGCCATCGTTGTTCACCCTCGAAGTTGTGCGCATCCCGATGTTCCTGGTCAAGATATCGCCGTTCGCAGCTGATTGCGGAGGTGCTGAATGGCGGCAATGAGCCCGCATGATGTGCAGGCCACTTCCGCGAATTTCTGGGTCATGACTGTCCTCGTTTGGCTGTCAGGAAGCGCTTGGTCTAGGAGGAAGACCCGTTGCGGTCAGGTGCCCTGCGAGAGGACAGGCTGATGTCGAACACCCTGCTCACTCCTGCCGAGGCCAGCCAGCAACTTGGTCTCACCCAGGGAGCGTTGGCACAACTCCGCTACACCGGTGGTGGCCCATGCTTCATTAAGCTCACGGCTAGAGCAGTGCGCTACCGGCAGTCAGATCTGGACGCATGGATCGCCGCAAAGGCACGCACCAGCACCCGCGACATCGAGGCGGTTCCCCATTCCCGGTTGCTCAGCTAGCCGGTCTGACCGACCGGAGCCCTGCTCTTCGGTACGGTCCATGATCATGGCGACCCTCACCCGCACCTACCTAGAGCGTGTCTGCTAATTCTCCATGGTCGGGTTGGTGATGATCTTGGAATGCCGCGTGGTGGGATGTTCTCGGACGAGTTCTGGGCTGTTGTCGAGCCGGTGTTGCCGTCTCCTTCGGGGCATCGCGGACGTCCGTGGAACGATCACCGGCGGACGTTGGAGGCATCGCGTGGCCGTACCGCACGGGAACGCCGTGGCGTGATCTGCCGGCGGAGTTCGGTTCCTGGCACAGCGTGTGTGGGAGCGTCATTTACGCTGGTCACAGGACGGGACGTACCAGCGGATGTTCGATGCGGTACGTGCGTCGGGGCTGTTCGGGTGGGTCCTGGTGACGGGATGGAACAGCTGCTGTCGGTCGACTCGACCGTCGTTCGTGCTTCCACCAGCACGCAGCGGGAGCGCGCAAGCTCCACGCCCTGGAGGTCGCTGAGCACACCGACGGGGGACACAAGGGGCGCCGCCGAAGCCGATGCCGGCTTCGCCGTCCTCCCTTGGCCTCGCGATCGTTGAGCCGTTATGTGGCCTGCTCGTTCCACTCGTACAACGACGGCTCTCTAGTCAGCGAGACCCGCCCGGCGCCATCGATGACGATGTCGCACTGTTGATGACTGCCGCCGGCATGGGCGATGGCCGCCAGGACGAGATGCAGTGTCCGCCGGTCGAGGCCGGTCAGTACCTCACCCAGTGGCACCGGGGGTGCGTCGTCGGAGCCGATTGAGGCGGCGATTCGTAGTAGCCGTTGCTCCCCGGCGGACAGGGGGTCGAGATGCTCAGCAATGACGCGAAAGTCGACCCAGTACGAGTGGTTTGTCCGCTTGATCCACGGCCGGTCGATCGAGGCGAAGGTGCCATCACAGGCGCGGATAAGCAACTCTGCCGCGGCTTCGGTGGTGTTCATGCCATTCGCCCATCGGCGCAGAGCGTCCACCACGTCGGTCGACGAATCAGCCATGTCATGCTCATTCGGACCCCGGCGGGTCACTCGGCTTCCTCGATCAGCAGTGGCATGGACGGTGGGTAGTAGGTGCTTGCCCCGGGGATTCCTTCGAACTGGATGACAACGACGGGCTGTGCGCCCTCGAGTCGGCGCAGAGTCACGCGGCGTCGGGGACCGTGGTCGGGGATGAAAACATCGCCCAAACGCAAATTGACTGCCGTCACGGTCCGCACGCGGTGAGACATGGCGGTGCTGCCTTTCTGTGATGGGCCGCGCATCGAGGAAACGGAACCCGGACCCAGTGGGTGCCGAGATGGTGCTGGCCCTACGACGTTCCCTACCGGAAGGACCCTCACTCCGCGTGAGTCCCAGGCAACCCTGTAGGTGTGATGGACTGGCTTCGTATCGCGCAAATAGAGAATCAATACAATTGATAAGCAGATCAAAATTCAGCGCTCATGATCCAAGATGGGAAATCCAACCACGCCAGATGGTTAATTGATGCCGGGCTCCGCTCATCGGCTAAACTGGCTTTCATGCAATGCGATCGAGCTAGCGTGCCGACACCTATTTCCTCAGATACTCGCGCCCGGCCGTGCCGTCGGCAAGCCATGCTTCAATCGTGGATTGTCGCAGAGCAGGAGCCGTCCGGCCCTGCCGTCGTGCAGTGGAAAGTGTCCGAGATCCCGTAGCCGGTAGATTCGGCGCCGCGGTTTGCCTGCCCTGAAGAAATGGGTATTTCTCGAGGAGTTGATCGATGCTCATCCAGGGGCCAGCGTCATGTGTCTGGGTGGCCCGATTTGACTGGTGGGTGACTTTCACGACGTGATGCCCCCTTCAGGGCATATTGCGGCAGCGCGCGTATTACTCAACATGCGGTTGTGCAAACCCCTCACGGAGGTTGCCGTCTGGGCGGTTTGATTTTGCCTGCCCTGGAGAAACGGGTACGTCTCCAGCAGTTGATCGATGCTCATCCAGGGCCGGCGTCATGTATGTGGGTGGCCTTATGGGGCTGGTGGGTAGCTGTCACGACGTTGACCTCTCCGGATGGGGATGTCGACTGGCGTCCGCCTGATTTTATCGCGACTGCGTCGATCGCAGGCCTCTGGAAGCGGGATCGTGCTATGAAGCATTTGGGTGCGGTCACACAGACCATTCCGTACCAGAGAGCATTGCGCTAGTCATCGGCACGCGTTTCCCTCAACAATTTGGTCATGCAAACTATTGACGGCGGCCGCGGTCTGAGCCGTGACGGTCCGCCGGCTCAGCGTGCGGCGCAGGCTGACGGAGCTCTTGCCCATGGCCCGGGCTAGCTCAGGAATCGAATGACCGGCATCAATTAAGGACTGGAGTCGGGAGTGGGTTTCGGTGGCGTCCACTTGGCTCCGCGGCGCCACGTG
>CAWAVL010000015.1:0-3614 GCA_963785455.1 uncultured Actinomycetota bacterium | reverse complement strand
TAACGGACCCGGCGACCGGCCTCGGCGGCCGCGGTGCCCAACGCGATGAGCAGATGCGTCTTCCCGGTGCCGGAATCACCGAGCAGCACCACGGGTTCGCCCGCGGTGATCCAGGCTCCCTCCGCGAGCTCGCCCAGCGTCCCGGCTGGTAGGTCCGGCAGCGCGGTGTGGTCGAAGTCGGCGAGGCGTTTGCTGCGCGGGAATCTCGCCTCCCGGACCAGCCGCAGGCGGCGGCGGGAGTCCCGGTCGTCGACCTCGGCGGTGAGGACCTCGGCCAGGAAAGCGCCGTGGGACAACCGTTCCCGGGCGGCGGCCTCGGCGATCCGGCCGGCCTCGGCGCGGACCGTGGGCAACGCCAGGGTGCGGCACGCGGCGTCCACCCGCAACGCGGCGGCAGGATCGGACAACGCGGTGACCGCGGCGGCCGGACGGCGGGCCGGGCTCATGCCCCGGCCCCGAGCAGCTCGTCGTACCCGTGCAGCGTGGGCACCGGACGCACATCGACCGGCACCGTGACCGGCACCGGCGGGACCGATGCCGCCGACCTGCCGGTGTCCAGGTGTCGGCGGGCCTGGACGGCGACCAGGTCCGGGTCGCACCGACCGGCGGCCAACGCGGCGTCGATCCCGGCGAGGACCGCGTCGGTGGGCAGGGTGCGGTGCAACAGCAGCACCCCGATCAGCGCCTTGGTGCCGTCCCGGTCGCCGGCCCTGCGGCGGGCGGTGTCCCAGAACCGTTGATGCCCAGTGGTGAACGCACCGTTCGCCCGGGCGCCGACCAGGGCGGTCGCGCCGGCCAACGCGCCCGGACGGTGCGCAAGGACCTCCAGGTAGTGGTCCAACACCAGATCCTCGGTGCCCTTGTGCAGCGACCGGGTATGCCGGGCGACGAGTGTCCCGTCGTGCCGGACCTCGATCCAGTCGGCGCCCAACGCGACCTGCACCCGCCGGCCGGCGAGCCGGGCGGGCACCGAGTAGTACGACTGCCGTACGCAGATCCTGGCCTTCGCGTCCACCCGGCACGACAACGCCGCCGCTGCCAGGAACGCGTTGCCCGGTAACGGGTCCAGCATCGGCGCCTCCCGGGTCGCGGCCTGCCCGACGGTCTCGGTGCGGGCGGCGATGCGGCGATAGTTGTCCCGCTCGTCGGCGTCGGTGAGCATCTGGTTCAACTCCGCCAGCGACGCCGCCCGCGGCACCGGAGTCAGGTGCCGCCGCCGGAACCGACCGATCTCCCCCTCCACGCCACCCTTCTCGTGGGCGCCTTCCTTACCCGGCTGGCAGAAGAACGAGTCGAACCCGTAATGCGAGCGCAGCGCGATGAACTGCGGGTTCTCCAACCGCTCCCGACCCAACAGCACCCGCAGCACCGCGGGTTTGAGGTTGTCGTACCGGATCTTGCCGGTCGGCACCCCACCGAACATCTCGAACGCCTGCACGTGCCCGTCCAGGAACGCCTCGGTCGCGACATTGCCGTACGCGATGTGCACCGCCCGCCCCGAATGCGACAACCGCATCACGAACATGTGCAACTGCAGGCGTTCTCCAGCGATGATCGCGACGAAGTCACCGAAATCGACCTCCGCGTCCGCACCCGGAAGGTGGGTCTGCGGCACCGCGACAATGCCTCGGTCCGCACCGATCTCGATCTTCAGATCATGCACCAACGCCCGGATCGTGGACTCCGACACCCGAGCCCCATGCTCGTCGAGCAACCGCTGCCACACCCGCCGGGCGGTGTGCCGTTGCTTCCGCGGCTCGCACAGATCCGCCTCCAACCAGCCACGCACCACCGGCTCCCACGGCCCGGACACCGGCCGCGGCCGGACCGGCACCCTCCGCTCCGGCGGCACCGCGTCAGCCAACGCCGCCCGCACCGTCCGCCGATGCACCCGGTGCCGTAACGCCAACTCCCGGATCGACAACTCTTCATCCCGATAATCACGTCGGATACGTTCGAACTGCTCCACTCTCGATCTCTCCTTCAAGCCCCTTCACTCCTCCGGATCGCCTTGGCAGACGACCGGAGACTAGGAGCAGGTAGATCGAGGGTGGGGCCACTTCAAGCTGGCACGCCGGGGCCAAGTCAGGCTGTCACACCCATCTGGGCGAGCAGGGCGGGTGAACGCATCCGCAGGGTCAGGAACTTGACGCCGCGCTGGTCCAGCTGCGCGAGCACGGCGTGGTTGGCGACCTTTTGGTCCATGATCAGCATTCGGGGGTCGGCGCCGGACACCGCCTTCCAGTGGTCGCAGAACGCGATGACCTCGCGGGTGCTGGTCTTCTTGGTCAGGTCGGCGTTGGCGTAGACCAGGTTGTGGGTGCCGCTGTCCTGGGCGAAGAACGTGAGCACGGAGCGGGCCCGCTGGGAACGTTTTGGCACGTAATGCTTTTCCAGCACGGGGTCGTGTCCCCAGTGCATGACGGCGTGGAAGTCCAGGTCGAAGATCGCGTCGGATTTGGTGGCCAGGCCGCCGTGGATCATCGCGGTGTCCAGGGCGGCGAGGAACTCTCGTTGGTGCTGGTGGCTGGTGCGGTAGGAGTAGTCGGTCAGCGCGGTCTTCTTCGGCAGCACGGACAGCCCGGCGAACAGGGACGCGGCGGGGTCGGCCAGCAGGAGGTCGTCGACGTGGGAGACGCGTCGGGTGCGGGTCAGTTTGAGCGCCAGCAGGGACAGCACCCAGGACACCGCGGGCACCACCCGGGTGCCGGGGTAGCCGGCCTTGGCGACCAGGGCGGGCAGGTCCATCTCGATCAGGTCGGGCAGTAGCAGCAGCAGTCCGGCCTTGCCGGTTTCCACGGTGGCCGGCCAGCGGTCCCAGTCCAGCCGGCCGGTGCGGGGCAGCCGGGTGTCCCGGCCGGGGGTGGCCGGGTTGATGCTGGCCTCGGGTTCGGGGTGGCGCAGCAGCCGGCCGAAGCCTTCCTCGGTGAGGATCTCGGCGACACCGGTGCGGTTGAGCGGGGTGCCTTCCACGGCCAGCCGGGCGGAGATCTCGTAGGTGGACAGGCCCTGGCGGCGCAACTCGATGACCCGGCCGCGGGCCCGGTCCTTGGCCGGAGCGACCCCGGGTGCAGGTCCGGGTTTGCGGGGCGCGGCGAACAGGTCCAGGCCGCCGGCCCGGTACTCGCGGACCAGGTTGACCATCCCCCACCGGGTGTAGCCGAACCGCTGCGCGGCCTGGGCGTGGGTCAGCCCGTCGACGAAGAACGCGCGCAGCGCCTCGTACCGGCGGTGGTTGGCCTGTTCCGGGGTGGTAAACCAGTCCGCACCATGAACCTGTTCTGATCCAGCTGCCACATGTCATGTTTACCACTTGTACGATCGACAAGGTCGCATCGCCCCGCGCGGCGTGTCCACCGGGTCCGGTGAGTAAATCGGTTGTGTCGAAAGCTGTTTCAGCCCGTTCGACCGTGTGGGTGGTCGGGTTGGGCTCGGTCGTCAGCCCTAGATCTGAGGTTCGTGAATCACATGACTGTCATTCAACAGTAGGTCAGCAGCAACCCATCAGATCAAGACACCTGCGAAAGACTGCACCGGGCAGCACATACCGACCCAGTCGCGCTCAAGCCGGCCGACGAACTTGCCCCGAATCCCCGGCCCGGAAATCCGCGTTA
>CAWAVL010000014.1:0-378800 GCA_963785455.1 uncultured Actinomycetota bacterium | reverse complement strand
GCCTGTTACGGTTTTTGGTATGTCAGAGCCCGATGTTTTCGCGGCTGCCACGCGGGTGGTGGAGTCGGCGCGGGCCGCGGTGATCGAGCATTGCGGGCACGGAGTTCTGGAAGGTGCCGGATCGGGATCTGTTGACGTTGGCCCGGCGGGTGGAGCAGGTGGCCAGGTTGGTGCACACCGCGCAGGTGCACCTGGCCGGGGAGGTCGACACCCGGGGGATCGCCGCCGCGCACGGTGCGGCGTCCACGGCCGGGTTGCTGCGCACCGCGTTGGGGGTGTCCCAGGGTGATGCGAGGTCGCTGGTGGCCACCGCCGCGGTGGTGCTGCCCAGGGACGTGCCCTCTGGTGGTGAGCTGCCCCCGGCGCTGCCGCTGCTGGCCGGAGCACTCGCGGAGGGCGGGTTGGGGGTGGCGCAGACCCGCACCGTGGTCAGCACGATGCGCAAACTGCCGGCGACGGTGGACGAGGCGACCCGGGACCTGGTGCAGCAGCAGTTGGTGGCGCAGGGCAGGGTGACCGAGCCGGCGCCGTTCGCGGTGTTCGCCCGGGCGATCCTGGTGACCCTGGATCAGGACGGGAAGGACTTCGACCAGGACCCACCGGCCGATCACATGGAGTTCACCCTGGGCACCCGTAACCCGAACACCGGGTTGACCCGGATCACCGGTCAGGTCGACGACATCGGGGTGGAAATCATCAACCAAGCCATCGACACCCTGTCCAAACCCCAACCCGGCACCACCAGCACCAGCACACGACAACACCAGCGGCAACACCGGCAGCGGCACCGGCGGTCAGGGGAGCACCGGCGGTCAGGGCCGCACCGGCGGTCAGGGCGGCGGCACCGACGCGGGCAGCGGCGGCGGCAACGGGCGTGCTGACGGCATGGACGGCGCGAACAGCAGCAGCGGCGTGAACAGCCACCCGGGCACCGGGAACGGCAGCGGCGGCGGTGCCGCGAACAGCAGCAGCGGCGTGAACAGCAACCCGGGCAACGGCAGCGGGAACGGCAACGCGGGCGGCGGCACCGACGCGGGCAGCGGCGGCGGGGACCGGAACGCGAGCGGCGGCGAGCGTGGCAACGGCAACAGCGGCAACGGCGGCAACGGCAACAGTGGCGGTGGCGGCGGCGGGGTGGGCGGTCGTGGCGGCGGGAACCGGAACGGCGGCGGGAACGGCGGTCGGCGGGGCGGGAAATGGGCGGCCGACCCCAGACCGGCGGCGACCCGCCGCGCCCAGGCCGTCCTGGAGGCGCTGCGCCGGTTCCTCGACCTCGGCGACGCACCCCTGCACGGCGGGGAACGCCCCCACATCACCGTCACCATGACCCTGCAAGACCTCCTCGGCCCACAAACCGGGACCACCGCCCGGGCCTGCACCTGCGCCGCCACCACCCGCGCCGCCGATGCCAACACGACCAACGGCAACAGCCACGGCAACAGCAACGGCACCGATGCCGTGACCGTCAGCGGGCCCGGCGACAGGACCGGCGCCGGCGGAAGCGATCACGGCGTCAAGGGCAGCAATCGCCACGGCGCCGACAGCGACGGCGGCAACAGCGCTGGCCGCGACGGAACCGGCGGCAGCGGGACCGGCCGCGGCGACGGAACCGGCGGGGGCAGCGGCGAGCGCAGCATCGGTACCAACGGCGGCAACGGCCGCCACAGCACCGGCGCGCCACACGACCGCGGACCCGGCCACAACCCTGCCCCCGGGTCGGGTCCACCGCCGGTGCTGGACTACGGCGGGCCGATCACCCCCGCCCAAGCCCGCACGCTCGCCTGCGACGCCCGGATCATCCCCGCCGTCCTCGGCGGCTCATCCCAAGTCCTGGACATCGGCACCAGCAACCGACTCTTCCCACCCCACATCCGCCGCGCCATCGCCCTACGCGACAAAGGCTGCACCTTCCCCGGCTGCGACCGACCACCCGGCTGGACAGACGCCCACCACATCTCCTTCTGGGCCGACAACGGCCGAACCGCCTACCACAACGGATGCCTACTCTGCCGACACCACCACAGCGAAATCCACCGCGGACACTGGACCATCACCATCGCACCCGACGGCGTCCCCGACTTCACCCCACCACCCTGGGTCGACCCCACCCGCACCCCCCAACGCAACACCCTGCACCACATCCCCACGCTGCTCGGAATGTGAGGCGCGAGGGCGCGTGGTCGGACCGGACGACGCGTGGCATTACCGGAGCGTCGGGCGCAAATCCAGCGAAGAGCGCTTTCAGCTCGAGATCTGTGTGGAGATTGAGGTGTCGACCGAAGCCGTCAGCCGTCAGCCGGCCCCGCCGCTCGACGGGGTGGCCGCCGTCGCGGCGGGTGCGGAGGCAGGTGCGGACGCCGGCGCAGAATCCGCCGGTGGCTCCGCCGACGACGCCGGAGCGGGCTCGGCCGTCGCCGCGCCACCGGGCACCTCAGCGCCGGGTGCGCCCGGCTCGGCGGACGGGCTCGCCGTGGCATATGTACCGGTGCCCTCCAGGGCGTTACCGGGCACCGTCACCTTCGAGATCGTGGCCGTCTCGACCGGTGGTCCCTCCTGCGCACCGTTCTGGACGCCCTTCGCGGCGATCCCGTCCACCACCTTCATGCCCTGACCGGTCACCTTCCCGAGGATCGTGTACTCGGGAGACAGCGTCGTCTTGCCGTACACGATGAAGAACTGCGAGCCGTTGGTGTCGGCACCGGCATTGGCCAGCGCGACCGTGCCGACGGCGTAGTCGCCGGTGGTGGGGGGCTCGGTGGCGAAGCTGAACCCGGGGCCGCCGTTGCCCTGGCCGGTCGGGTCGCCGCACTGCAGGATGTTGAGTTGGTCACTCGCCGTCAGGCGATGGCAGGTGGTGTTGTCATAGAAACCCTGTGACGCCAACGAGAGGAAGGCGTTCACCCCGCACGGGGCGCCGGCCCGGTCGAGGGTCACCGGCACGTCCTGACCGTTCAGCACGATCGTCGCCTCGACGGTGCCCGAGTTCAGCGGCTCGAGGTTGGTCGGTGCGCTGGCTTCCTTCGCCGCGGTCCCTGACGCCGGGTACGAACATGGGGTGGTCGGTGCGGCCGACTCCGAAGACTCGGTCGAGGAGGCGTCAGACGCCGTTGAGGAGTCGCCCCGGCTGACGAACAACCAGATACCCCCGGAAATGACCAGCACGGCCGCGACGACGCCGATGATGACCAGCCGCTGCCGGCGGGCCTTCTCCTGCTGTTCGCGCCGTGCGAGCTGCCGTTCCAGCTTCCGCTTTGCCGCGTCGCGACGTTGCTGATTGGTGGGCACGCCTAGGTCCTCCCGCGATCGATGGGCTCCGCGCGACGAGGCGGAGCCCGGCCGGAGTCTAGGTGACCGTCCGGCCGCACCCGTGCGGAACGCGGACATGAAGCACTGGGAACGGGCTGTGGAAACGGTGCGGGCCGGCCGCGACGCTAGGGTGTTCCGGTGCTGATCGCAGGTTTCCCGGCAGGCTCTTTCCAAGCCAATTGCTACGTCGTGGCCATGGGTGCGGGCAGTCCGTGCGTGGTCGTCGACCCCGGCCAGGACGCACTGGCCGGTTTGCAGCGACTCGTCGCCGAACACGACCTCGTGCCGGTGGCCGTCATCCTCACCCATGGGCACCTGGACCACACGGCATCCACCGGCGACGTCTGCAGGTGGGCCGGCGTCCCCGCCTACATCCACACCGCCGACGAGTACATGCTCGCCGATCCGCTGGCTGCACTCTCGCCCGAGTTGCGGGCCCTCCTGGCCGGGTTGTCCGTGGAAGGGCTACGGCCACCGGAGGTCGTCGGCGTGCAGGACGGGGTCGACCCGATGCTGGCCGGGCTGCCGCTCACCATCGAGCACATCCCGGGACACACCCGCGGCTCGATCGCCATCCGGCTCGCGGGTGATGGTGAACGGCCGGAGGTGCTGCTCACCGGGGACACCCTGTTCTCCGGCTCCATCGGCCGCACCGATCTGCCCGGCGGGTCGGCGGCGCAGCAGTTGGTGTCCATCCAGGACCGACTACTGAGCCGGCCCGACAGCACGGTCGTGCTGCCAGGTCACGGCCCGTCCACCACAATCGGCGCCGAGCGGGCGGGCAACCCGTTCCTGACGCCGACTTCCCTGGCGAGCGCGCGGCAGGCGGTGGGCGGGTCCGGCCCGCGCTGACCAGGCCAGTGGAGCCGCGCCCCCGGCCGACCGGGCACCGCACCGCAATTGCATCGCAACGCAACCGCACCGCAGCGACCTCCCGCCGCCACCGAAAAGAGACTGAACCCAACCGATGGTCGAATTCACCGCGCCGAAGGGCGTTCCCGACTACTACCCGCCCACCTCTCGAGCCTTCGCCGCGGTCCGGGCGGCGCTGATCGCGGCCGCGGACCGTGCCGGCTACTCACCGATCGAGCTACCGATCTTCGAGGACACCACGCTGTTCGCGCGGGGGGTCGGCGAGTCCACCGACGTCGTTTCCAAGGAGATGTACACCTTCGCCGACCGCGGCGGCCGATCGGTGACGCTGCGGCCGGAAGGCACCGCGGGAGTGATCCGGGCCGTCATCGAGCACGGGCTCGACCGCGGCCCGTTACCGGTGAAGTTGGTCTACTCCGGGCCGTTCTTCCGTTACGAGCGGCCGCAGGCAGGCCGGTACCGGCAACTGCAGCAGGTCGGCATCGAAGCCGTCGGAACGCAGGACCCGGCGCTGGACGCCGAGGTCATCGCGGTCGGCGACGAAGGCTTCCGGTCGATCGGCCTCACAGGGTTCCGGCTGGAACTGACATCGCTGGGTGACGCCATCTGCCGTCCGGCCTACCGGGAACGCCTGACCGACTTCCTGTCGCACCACGATCTGGACCAGGCCACGGCGGCGCGGGCCCAGCTCAACCCGTTGCGGGTGCTGGACGACAAGCGGCCGGTGATGCAGGCGATGCTGGCGGACGCGCCGCTGATGATCGACCACCTGTGCGACGACTGCCACGAGCACTTCGAACAGGTGCGTTCGGTGCTGAACGCGCTCCAGGTGGAATACGTGCTGAACCCGCGGATGGTGCGCGGCCTGGACTACTACACGCGCACCACGTTCGAGTTCGTGCATCCGGGACTCGGCGCGCAGTCGGGCATCGGCGGCGGTGGCCGCTACGACGGTCTGATGGCTGAGCTCGGCGGACAATCGCTGTCCGGCATCGGGTTCGGGCTCGGCGTCGACCGCACGTTGCTGGCCGCGCAGGCGGAGGGCCTGCAGGTGGGTCCCGAAAGTCGTTGCGATGTCTACGGTGTGCCGATCGGTGCGGCAGCATCTGTTCAGCTGGCGGCGATCTCCGGGGTGCTGCGGCGATCCGGCATCCGCACCGACATGGCCTACGGCGGCCGCGCGTTGAAGGCGGCGATGAAGGCGGCCGACGCGTCCGGTGCCCGAGTTGCGCTCGTGCTGGGTGACCGCGAACTGGAAGCGGATACGGTGGTGATCCGCGACCTGATCAGTGGTGAGCAGAACCCCTGTCCCATCGGGGATGTGGTCAGCGGGGTGCGAGCTGTGCTCGAGCGTTGACCGGAGGCCGCTTCACCCGTTGCTGAGCTCCACGGGCATGGTGATGACGTCCACCATGGCGCCTCGGCGCCACACGGTGATCGGCAGCGGACGGCCGATGGCATCGTCGAACAGCAGTCGCTGAAGGCTCTGCGCATCCGTTACCGGCCGCCGACCCGCCTCGAGCAGCAGGTCGCCGCCGGTCAAGCCGGCGCGGTCAGCGGGGGAGCCGGCAACGACCTCGACCACCTTGAGCCCGGTGCGCCGGCCGGTCTTCGCCAGCAGTTCCGGTGGCACCGGCGACGGCCGGCTGACCAGCCCCAAATAGGCGCGGCGCACTCTGCCGACGGTCATCAGGGCGGTGATGAT
Source organism: uncultured Actinomycetota bacterium (assembly GCA_963785455.1). Lineage (GTDB taxonomy): Bacteria > Actinomycetota > Actinomycetes > Mycobacteriales > Nakamurellaceae > Nakamurella. The sequence goes on along the minus strand of CAWAVL010000014.1, from coordinate 372,916 downwards.
TCGGCGAGTGGTCGTGTTGATCGGCACCGCAAGGCCGAGTCCGACGCCGGCGACGGCCGTGTTGATGCCGACCACCCGTCCTGATGCGTCCGCGAGCGCACCGCCGGAGTTCCCGGGATTGAGCGCGGCGTCCGTCTGGATCACGTCCTCGATCACCCGGCCGGCACGGCCGGAGCGGGTCGGCAGCGATCGGCCGAGCCCACTGACGACGCCCGCGGTGACCGACCCTGCGAGACCCAGCGGATTGCCCACCGCGACCACCAACTGACCGACCGACAGCGCGTCGGCGTTGCCCAGCGTCACGGTGCCGTCGGGCACCTCGCCCGCTGCCCGGACCACGGCGAGGTCGGACAGCGGGTCCGATCCGGCGACGTCGATGGCCGTCCGGGTTCCGTCTGCGAACTCCGCCCAACCCGACTCCGCGCCGGCCACCACGTGCGCGTTCGTCAGCAGGTACCCGTCGGCCGCGAACAGCACCGCCGATCCGGAGCCCTCCACGGACCGGCCGCCGCGACCGTCACCGCGTACGGTCACCGCCGCAACGTGCGGCAGCAGGGTGCGGGCCACCGCGGTGACGACGCGTGAGTAGGCGTCCATGGCGTCAGTGGCGTCCGTGGCGTCCGTGGCGTCCGGGGCGTGCGCGTCGTCGTCGGCGCCGGGATGCAGTGGCGCAGCGCTGTTCATGGCACCCTCCCACGACCGGTCGAGCCCCTATTGAACGTCGCCGAGGCCGGACCGGGGGAGCAGTTATGCCGACGGCGATCAGCTCGGCACGGCCACTTGATCTCTCGCCGAACGTATGTTCGACTGGCGTGGTGAGATGGGAAGCGCGGGCTTTGGAGGTTGACGACGCCGCAGCGTTGCCTGGCCTGGGCAGGCTGGCCGGTCTGGTTCGCAGCGTGCGGACTCCTGAGTTCGCCGGCGTCACGTTCCACGAGGTGCACAGCAAATCCGCGCTGAACAAGGTACCGGGCAACTCGCCGATGCCGTTCGGGTGGACGATCAACCCGTACCGGGGCTGCACGCACGGGTGCGTCTACTGCTTCGCGCGGCAGACCCATTCGTACCTGGAGTTCGACACGGGACAGGATTTCGATTCGCAGATCGTGGTCAAGGTCAACATCTGTGACGTTCTCCGCAAGGAGCTTTCGGCAGCGAAATGGCGTCGGGAACACGTTGCGATGGGAACGAACACCGACCCGTATCAGCGAGCGGAGGGCCGGTACCGGTTGATGCCCGGCGTCATCAGCGCGCTCGCCGACAGTGGCACGCCGTTCTCGATCCTCACCAAAGGCACAGTGCTGTCCCGGGATCTCGATCTGCTGGCTGCGGCGGGTCGCTCGGTGTCGGTGGGTATCGGTGTCTCGTTGGCTCTGCTGGATCCGGAACTGCAGGCGACCCTGGAGCCGGGGACTCCGTCACCGAAGGCACGCTTGGACCTGGTGCGACGGATCCGCGCCGCGGGGCTGCCGTGTGGGGTCTTCGTCGCGCCGTTGCTGCCGCATCTGACCGACACCCCCGAGCAGATCAGGGTTCTCGTCGCTGAACTGGCCGATGCCGGGGCCACTGGCGTCAGTGGCATCGGCTTGCATCTGCGGCCGGGCGCGAGGGAATGGTTCTTCCACTGGTTGCACGACAACCGCCCGGATCTGGTGGAGTCGTACCGATCCCTGTATGCGCGGGGCCCGAACCTGCCGGTGCGGTACCGCCGGGAGCTCGCCGCCACCGTGCGCTCGATCGCCGCCGAATTCGGCATCGGGCGTTCGTCAGGAGATCAACTCGCGGGCGGCGAAAATCCCGTGCGGGGGGTGCCCGGTGATCGTGACGCGTCCTTTCCGGGCGGGAGCCTGCCGGCTGCGTCCGGTGCGGCGCCGGCGCAGGACAACGTCGGCGTGCCAACACTTTTCTAGTGTCCGGCCGGATGTCGGCACGGCGCGCCTTCCACGGCACGGTTCGGCTGGGACGCCTGGCGCTGCGCACCCGCCACGGCAGGGACGGCTGGGACGCCTGGCGCTGCGCACCCGTCACGGCGCGGTGGGCCCGCATTGCCGGAGCCCCGTTGCGACGATGGCCGCGCTCACCGTGATCAACAGAATCGGCCGGCGCAGGCTCATGCTCGTGGATGGATCGGCTACCTGGTCAGCCTCGGCGGCCCCGCGGTGGTGTTCTTCATCGACAACGGGAACTTCAGCGGGGCCTCCAGTGCGCTGGTGCTCGTCGGAATCATGGTGTTCATGGCTTCCATGCCTTCGGCCAGGGCGCCGTCATCTGGGTCTTCATCTCCGAGATCTTCCCGAATCGCATTCGGGGCCCCGGGCAGTCCTTCGGCAGCCTGACCCACTGGGTGTTCGCGGCGGTCGTGTCGTGGTCGTTCCCCGGAATCGCCTCGGCGCTCGGCGGAGGTGCGGCGTTCCTGCTGTTCGCCATCTGCATGGTGGGACAGCTGATCTGGGTGCTCAGGGTGATGCCGGAGACCAAGGGAATACCGTTGGAGGAAATGGAGCGGGAGCTGGGACTGGTGCATTCGCCGGCGGTCGAGACGCCCGCTCCGCAGACCCGGCGCACCACGCCCTGAGCGCAACCGGGCCTGCGACCCGGTGACCCGGATGGGCCGCCGGCTGCGCGTGGGAACCGGCTGCCGACGGACACGGCGTCAGTGCAAGGACGGTGAGCAGCAGAATGAGCAGCGCACCTGCCGCGCGTTGCAGGATGCCCGGCGGCAGCATCAGCTCCGGCATCCCGACGACACCGGGCAGCCGGTTGAGGATCAGTGCGCCACTCAGCGCACCCGCGACCACCGATGTCCATCGCAGCCACCCGCTCCGGCTCACCCCGTCCCGCGACCGGCTGAGCATGAAGCCGACCGCCGGCAGCACCGCGAAGACCACCGCGCCCGCGATCAAATGGATGGTGCTCGATACGGTTTCGGGCGTTCCGCGCACGTTGGTCGGAAAGGCGGCCGTCATCACGGCGGCGACCGCCCACACCTGCAGGAGCAGGCGGACGACCGCCGTACCGGGTCGGCACCGCAACGCTGACGCGAGCGCGGCGGCGCCGGTCGCGAGCAGGCCGGCGGTCATCCCGTACAGCGCGATCCCGTCTCGCACGCCCACCGCGTAGTCGCTGATCGTCCACCCCGCCGGCTCCATTGTCGGGCCCGCCCGGAGATGGAGTGCGGTGATCGGCGGCACGGCCGCAACGGCGGCCACCGCCGCTACCAAGGCCGCCCGGGCAGGGACGGCATCGGCGCGCGCCGTCGGTGCGATGCCGCCAACGCGGACGGCCAATTGCTGTGGCTGAGCGGAAATGGTGGTCATCTGCGGGTGTCCCGTGGTGCCCGGCCGATCGGATTATCGGCGCACAGATGACGTTAGGAATCCGCTGTTGTTCGGAGCAGGGAGCTGTCCGACCGTTTCCGGGCACGGAATCCGTCATTTCTTCGTGGTGATCACCCGGATCCCCGACGGTATTTCACTCATGCGCCCGGGGCCTATCTCCCGACCGCGGTGGGGGCGCACCGACCACGGTGGTGGGAGTACCTCCCGCGCCGTCGCACCGACCGGCCCAGGCCGGCCCGGTCGGTGCCACCGCGCCTCAGAGCCCGGCGGCGCCCCGCCACGCCTTGGCGCGTCGTGCAGAGGCGCGGCTGAGCCAGGCGTCCTGGATCACCTCGGTCAGCTCCTGTAGCGACAGTTCGCCGACCCGGCTCGCTCGCAGCAGCACCGACCGATGGCCGTTGAAGTGCGGCGTGGTGAAGAACGGTGACGCCGGGTCCTGCACGAGTGCGAGCTTGTCCTCGTCCGAGGGCACCCAGAAAACGATGACATCCGGGTACCGTTCGCCGGTGTCCGGGTCGACGGCATCCGGTCGTGGCGTCCGGAAGAACACGAAGGACTTCCCGCCGACCGCGTACACCGGGTTGCTCCCGGCATGGTTCGTGACTGTCACATGCGGCATGGCGGAGGCGATCTCGTGCACGTCGGCGAGTCGGGCGGGGGGTGCGCTGTCGGGCACGCCGTTCACTCTATGCAGCTCGGCAGCTCGGCACCGGGCGATTGCACTGCGTGACGGCGTACCGTCGGCGATTCGCGCATCCCTCAGGAGAGCCCGTGGCAACGACCCCGACCGTGTTGATCTCCGGAACGTCGACCGGCATCGGCGCCGAAACCGTCATCGCCGCCGCGGCGGCGGGGTGGCGGGTCGTCGCGACGATGCGCGACGTCGGGCGCTCGGAACGACTGCGGGCGGCGGCCGACGCCGCCGGACTGGGCGACCTCGTGGAGATCCGGCAGATGGACATCGTCGATACCGATTCCGTGTCCGGCTGCATCGCGGCGGTCATCGCCGACCACGGCGGCATCGAGGCGATCGTCAACAACGCCGGGTCCGGCCATGTCGGGACCCTGGAACAGGAATCCCTCGACGATATCCGTCGCGTTCTCGATGTCAATTTCTTCGGCACCCTGAATGTCACCCGGACGGCGCTACCGCATTTGCGGGCCACGCGCGGGCGGATCGTCACCGTGACCAGCGTCGGCGGTGTTGTCGGGCAACCTTTCAATGAGGCCTACTGTGCGGCGAAATTTGCCGTCGAAGGTTTCATGGAGTCGCTCGGTCCGGTGGTCGCGTCGCTGGGGGTGCGGGTCACGGTGGTGGAACCGGGTGCCGTTGCCAGCGAGTTCGTGGCCAACGCGGGCGTCGACGCGGACCGGATGGCGGCGGACGCCGGTCCCTACGCGCCGGCGCTGGCCGCGTATCTGCACCGCACCTCCGGAGCCTTTGCCGCCGCGCAGAGCCCCACCGAGGTGGCGGCCGTCATCGCTGGTGTGCTGACCGCCGAGGCCCCGCCGTTCCGGGTTCAGACCTCGGACGGCGCACGGGCGTTCGTCGGTGCCAAGCTGGCTGATCTCGACGGATCACGGGTGATCGGGCTGACCTCGGGATGGCTGACGTGACAACGACGCCGAGAGGGCGACGGGCGAGTGCAGACGAGCGGGGTCGGGCGCGTCCGGACGCCTTCCGGGAGGCCAACACGACCACCACCGGGCTGCTGCCTCGCCCGCCGAGAAATGCCGGTGATCGACCGTTCTGCGCACCGTCGAACGGTTCCGGCGACGCGGCGGCTCCCTGCCGGTGAACGGGACGGCGCCACTCATGGCGATCGGAATCCGCACAACTTCCTCCGCACCCCCGGCGGTGTGCAGTTGGTCGACTGGGGCAGCGCCGAGATGTTCGATCCACGGTGGGATTTCGGCCCGTTCTTGTGGCGGTGGGTGCCACCCGAGACGGGCGCCGGCAACCCGCACCGTACGACCCTGACTCGCTGCTGGTTCGCTGCTGGTTCGCTGCTGAGCTCAGCGGAACAGCGCGCTGTAGGCGTTGATCGCGGGCTGCCCGCCGAGATGCGCGTACAGCACTGTGGAGTCCCTGTCGATGTCGCCGCTGCTGACGAGATCGATCAGTCCGGCCATCGACTTGCCCTCGTACACCGGGTCGATGATCACGCCCTCCAGCGACCCGGTCAGCCGCATCGCGTCGAGGGTGGAGTCGACCGGGATCCCGTAGAAGTCGCCGGCCCACCCGGGCAGCACGGTGATCTCGTCATCCCGCAGATCGCGGCCCAGTTCGATGAGCTCAGCAGTGTTCCGTGCGATCTTGGCAACTTGCGACCTGGTCGCGTCCAGCTTGGCGGAGGCATCGATGCCCAGCACCCGGCGCGGCCGGTCCTGCCCGGCGAAGCCGGCGATCATGCCGGCCTGGGTGCTGCCGGTCACGCTGCACACGATGATGGTGTCGAAGAAGACGCCGAGTTGCCGCTCCTGCTCGCGTACTTCGTGGGCCCAGTTCGCAAATCCGAGCCCGCCCAGCCGATGATCCGATGCGCCGGCCGGGATGGCATAGGGGATGCCGCCTTTCGCCCGGACGTCGTCGAGGGCTCGCTGCCAACTGTCCTTGAACTCGATGCCGAAGCCGGCCTCGACGAGTTGGACGTCGGCGCCCATGATCCTGGACAGCAGAATATTGCCGACCCGGTCGTTCACCGAATCCGGCCAGTTGACCCAGCTCTCCTGCACCAGTCGCGCCTTCAGCCCGAGCTTCGCCGCGACGGCAGCGACCTGTCTGGTGTGGTTCGACTGCACACCACCGATGGAGACAAGGGTGTCCGCACCCGCAGCCAGCGCGTCCGGAACGAAATACTCGAGTTTGCGGGTCTTGTTGCCGCCGAATGCCAGGCCACTGTTGCAGTCCTCGCGCTTGGCCCAGATCTGCGCGCCGCCGAGGTGCTTGGTCAGCCGGTCCAGTGGGTGCACCGGGCTCGGACCGAACAGCAGGGGGTAGCGGGGGAAGTCGCGCAGCGGCACGGACGGTCCTCTCGGGCGAAACGGACGAAGGACCACCCTAAGCGGCGTGCTGCTCGCTCAACAGTTGGGCGGCAACCGCGGTCGTCCACGTCGAGGTGAGCAGGACCGCGAGCGCCGAACGGATGCTGCCGGCGGATCCCGGCCAGAAGATCAGTCCCGCCGCCAGCGCACCGGTCGCCGCGGAGTGGGCCGCCCACCCCCGCCGGCCCAGGGCGGCGTACCGGCGCGCGAACAGGAAGCAGGTGCCGACGAGACACGCAAATGCCGCCGGTGGTGCCGCCGCGTGAACGGCGCCGTGCCAGCTCAGCGGGGCCGAAACGCCCGCGGGCGTGCCGGCCGGGAAGCCGTCCCCGGGGTCGACCAGGAAGGTGCCGGTGGCGATCAACCCGACGCCGTATCCGGAGATCACCATCGGCGCCAACCGCTGCCGGCCCGCGAGCACCCGCCGGACGCCCTGGCCGAATGCCACCGACAGGACACCCGCCAGGACGAAGTTGACGACCTGGATCCACCCGCGGTCGCCGAGGCTGAGCAGGCTGATGCCGTGCCGACGCAGGTCGAACCCCCTGCGGGTCAGCACTTGTGCGCCCGTCACCGCTACGAGGATCGGTCCGGCCGCTGCACCGCACTGCAGCAACCGGCGGGTGGTGCGCAGCTGAGCGGCCGGGCGCCCGACGGCCTCCCCCGTCGGCGCCCCCGTCGGCGCCCGGGTCGGGACGGCGCTCGTTCTGGACACGAGGTCAACGGTCTCACGCGCGTGCGCCCGCGGGGCGGCACCGATGAGCTTGGCCGCTGCTCGCGGTCGATACTCCACCGGCGCACCACCGGTGCCGGCACGAACCGGGTCCGTGTCGTATCGGCACTGCCGGGACACCGTCCGGCGCGGTGCCACCCGGTGCCGTCCACCTGCGCAGGAGAGATGAAGGGAAACCATGACAGTCCCGTACGACCTGACCCCGGCGGCACGCGCGGTCGCGACGCTGGTGCCCGGCATCGGCGACGACCGGTTGGCCGACCCGAAGCCGTGCACCCAGTACACCGTGTCCGACCTGTTGTTCCACCTGCTCGGGCTGAGTACCGCCTTCCACGCGGCGGCGCACAAGGACCTCGGGCCGCTGACCGCCACACCGCCGGAGCCGACGGCGTTCGACCTGCCGCCGGATTGGCGTGCCCAGTTGCCCAGCCGGCTGGACGAGCTCGCGTCGGCCTGGCGTGACCCGCAGGCGTGGCAGGGGCAGACGCAGGTCGGAGGGGTGGATCTGCCGGGAGCGGCTGCCGGACAGTTCGGGCTCAACGAGTTGGTGATCCACGGGTGGGACCTCGCCCGTGCCACCGGGCAACGTTTCGACCCGGGCGAGCCTGCCATCCGCGGCTCCTATGAGTTGCTCAGTGGCTTCGCCGACCCCGCGACCCGTCCGCCGATCTTCGGCCCGCCGGTGCCCGTGGCGCAGACGGCGTCGCTGCTGGACCGGGCCGTCGGCGCGTCCGGTCGGAATCCGGCCTGGGAACCGGCTCGGGTCGTCAGCTGATCCGAACCCGCTCATCCTGACCGCTGATCCCAACCGCTGATCCCAGCTGCCGACCCCGATCGCGGACCCGACCGCCGTCAGCTGATCCCGACCGTGCTGCTGCGGCGTTCGAGCAGCATCACATCCCGCCACCGTCCGTGCTGCCGGCCGACGCGCTCCCGGATCCCGATCAACCGGAACCCGGCGCGCAGGTGCAGGGCCACACTCGCCGCGTTCTCCGGGAACACCCCGGACTGGATCGTCCAGATCCCGGCGGCTTCGGTGGATCGGATCAGCGCGCCGAGCAATGCCGTGCCGATGCCCTGTCCGGCCGCTGTAGGGTCGACGTACAAGGAATGCTCGACGACGCCCCGATACACCTGCCGGGGCGACACCCGGCTCACCGCAACCCATCCCACCACGGCAGCAGCGACACCGACGGCAACAAGGCGGTGCTGGGGCAGTTTGCCGGCGTCGAACCGGCCCCAGGTTCCGGGGTCGCTCTCGAAGGTTGCGTCGCCGGAAGCGATGCCGGCGGCGTAGATCGACTCCACCGCCGGCCAGTCGGCGGCGGACAACGGCCGGATCCTGACGGGGACGCTGCCGATCAGTAGAAGTCCTTGGTGTCCATCACGTTCCGCAGCGGTTGTCCATCCAGGAATCGACGCAGGTTGTCGGCGAACAGTTCGGCGATGCGGCGGTCCTCGGCGGGGTTGAGTGCGGCGGTGTGCGGCGAGACGAGCACGGTCTGCAGCTCCCACAGCGGCGAATCGTGCGGCAGCGGCTCGACGGCGAACACGTCCAGGTAGGCCGAGCCCACCTGACCGCTGCGGAGCGCGTCGATCAGCGCCTGCTCGTCGATCACCGTGCCCCGGCCCACGTTGACGAGAACAACGCCGGGCCGGGCGGCCTGCAACACGGTCCGGTCGATGAGTCCGGTGGTGGCATCGGTGCCGGGCAGCGTGACGACGATGGCATCGGCCCTGGCGGCGAGAGCGGCGAGTTGATCGGTGCCGTGCACCTCGTCGACGTACTCCACCGGCTCGACGGTCCGCTTGACGCCGAGCACGGTGGCACCGAAAGCCTTGAGCAGGCGCGCCGTCTCGACACCGATGCCGCCCAGGCCCACCACCAGCACGGTCTGTTCGGCGACCTGCCTCATCGGCCGCCGCGGCGGCCACTGCTTGGCCGCTTGCTGTTCCCGGAGTCCGAACACATCCTTCGCGCCGGCCAGCACCCCGAGAAGGCAGAACTCGGCCAGTGTTCCGGCATGCACCCCGGCGGACGTGGTGAACACGACCCGGTCGAGTTCCTCCGGGGTCAGTCCGGCCGCCTTCACCTGGGCGCCGCCGCCGGCGGCCATCGTGTGCACCCACTTCAGGCCCGGGTTCGCTCGCATCGCGGGCCCGAGCGTCGCTGACTTCGTGTCCGGGATGCCGTACAGCACATCGGCCTTCGCGAGCAGCGCGTCGAAAGCCGACTGCTGCCGGGGTGTTCGGCGGAAGGCGGGATCACCGTCGTGGTCACCCGGGTGCCGCATCGGCGGCAGCAGATCGTCGTCGACGAGCAACTGGACGCCGGGATCGACATCGGTGATGAGGTGGCGGAGCTCGGCGGGGAGGGGCGTGGCGATTGCCACCCGGATGGAGGTCATGCCGGTGTGTTCCCCGCCGGGGCCGTTCCACCGTTCGTGTTCGGCGGCTGCACCCGCCGCTCGGACCAGGACTCCAGCGCACCGACGACGGGGTAGATCACCGCCAGGCTGACCCAACAGAGCTGCGCCGTGCCCGCCGAGACGAGATAGGCGACCGGTATCGACCCGAGGAAGACGATCGGCAGGATCGCCGCCGCGATGAGCGTCCACCGCCTCTCCCGGCGAGCCGTCCGTGTGCCCCGCAGCCCGCGCCGGTCGGCATCGAACACCAGGACGAACTGCAGCAGGTACGTCGCCGAGATCACCACCGCGTAGACGGCCACCGGTAGCGGCAGATCCAACTTGCCCAGCGCCTCGGTGGCGAACGGGATCAGCACGACGCCGAACATCACCCCGCAGTTCAGCAGGATCGCCCGGCTGTCGAGCGCGGCGAAGCTCGTCACCGTCCGGTGGTTCGCCCGCCAGAACGACACCACCACGATGAAGCTGACCGTGAAAGCGATCAGGGACGAACCGTTCGCCGCCCAGAGCGCGGCCGGGCTGGACCATGCATCCGGTGAGAAGTCGTCGACCGACGTGATCAGCAGCGTCACCGCGAAGGCGAAGATCGCGTCGAAGAACGTCACCGCCCGGGCAAATCCCAGCGCGTCGCGCTCGAAGCGCACCGGTCCGGTCATCGCAGGCGTCCTCCCCATCGCCCGCCCGAGTGCCGCACGGCGGCGGGACCGGGGGCCATCATGCCAGCGGGCCGGGAACCCGTGAGGTTGCCACCTCGAAGGTTCCCGGCCCGGCGGGGATCGCTGCCCGGCGGGGATCACTGCAGCAGAACAACCGCCTCGGTCAGCGGGCGAACGAGCGCCGTTCCCGGCTGCTGTGGCGGTCACTTCCGTGCCGGTCGCTGCCGCGCCGATCACCGTTGTGGGTCGGACCGGTGCGGCGCGGGCCCGTGGTGGCGGACCGGGGCGCGCCCGGGCGGCGGCCGTCGTAGTCGCCGGAGTCGAGCTCCATCCGCAGCGACTGGCCGCTCACCTTTGCGGCGGAGATCCGGCCGACGACGGCGGGGGACAGCGACCCGGCGATCTCGACGGTGGAGAACGTGTCGTAGATGTCGATCCGGCCCAGGTCCTTACCGTTCAGGCCGCCCTCGGCGGTGATGGCGCCGACGATGCCGCCCGGTCGGACGCCGTGCGTGTGCCCGACGGCCACCCGGTAGCGCGGGCCGATCGGGTCGCGACGTCGGCCGCCGCGCTCGGCGGAACGGGCCGGATGACGGTCGTCCCGCTCGGCCGCGAACGACGCCTGTGACGGGCGCTGCTCGACCTGCTTGCCGTCGTCACCGGCGGCAAGTGCGAGCAACGTGGCGGCGAGCTCGCCGGCGGTCAGGTCCTGTTCGGCCAGGAAGGTGGCGACCGCCTGCCGGTACTGCGCCAGCGAACCGGCGCCGAGGCGCTCGACCGCGTTCTGCAGCACCCTGGTCGCCTTGTGCGCCGCGACGTCGGCCGCGGTGGGCGGGGTGATCTGCTCCAGCGTGTTGCGGGTGGCCCGCTCGATCGCGCGCAACCGGCCGATCTCCCTCGGCGTGAAGAAGGTCAGGGCGTTGCCGGTGCGACCGGCCCGGCCGGTGCGGCCGATGCGGTGTACGTACGCCTCCGGCTCACCGGGCGCGTCGAAGTTCACCACGAGGTCGACCCGCTCGACGTCCAGACCGCGGGCGGCCACATCGGTCGCCACCAGCACGTCGAGCCGGCCGTCACGCAGCCGCTCGATGATCCGCTCGCGCTCTTTCTGCGGCACGTCACCGTTCATGGCGGCGGCCGAGACACCGCGGGCGAGCAGGTCCGCGCCGACCTGGTCGCAGGCGTCCTTGGTGCGGACGAAGACGATGGTCGCGTCGCCGTCGGACACCTGCAGGATGCGGGTCAGGGCGTCGACCTTCTCGCGGAACGGCACGATCGCGTAGGTCTGCCGGACCGCGTCCACCGTCGACGACTGGCGGGACACGGCGATATCGATCGGGTTGGACAGGTGCTTGCGCGCGATGCTCCGGATGGCCGGCGGCATCGTGGCGGAGAACAGCGCCGTCTGCCGCTGGCCCGGGGCGTCGGTCAGGATGCGGTCGACGTCCTCGGCGAAGCCCATGCGCAGCATCTCGTCGGCCTCGTCGAGCACCAGGAACTTCAGGCCGGACAGGTCCAGCGTGCCGCGCTCCAGGTGGTCGATGATCCGGCCGGGGGTGCCCACGACGACCTGGGCACCGGCGCGCAACGCTGCGCGCTGCGGCAGGAAGCTGGCACCGCCGTAGATCGGGACGACGCTGATCGCCGGCAGCTGGGCGGCGAAGGTGCTGATCGCCTCGGCTACCTGCACCGCGAGCTCGCGGGTGGGGGTCAGCACGAGGGCCTGCACGCCGCGTCGCGGGTCGATGGAGGCCAGTAGCGGCATGCCGAACGCGGCTGTCTTGCCGGTGCCGGTCTGGGCGACCCCGGTGATGTCGGAGCCGTTCAGCAGCGCGGGGATGGCGGCCGCCTGGATGGCGGTCGGGATGTCGAATCCGAGGTCGGCCGCGGCCCGCAGCAGCGGGGCGGGCAGGTCGAGGTCCGCAAACCGCGGGGTGTCGCCGAGGTGGTCGGCGGGGACCTCTTCAATGGAGGAGTTGATCGATTCAGAGAGCGTGTCGGACGGAACGAGAGCAGCAGCGGAAGACATCAAAGCCAATCATCTGGACAGGAGCGTCGGGAACCGGCCCGGTTGGCGGGGTTCCTGTCGCAGTCCCGAATGATGAGAAATCCGTCGTCGAGAGCGCCGCGACACACTCCAAGAACGACCCATCGTAACCGATCCCGTCCGGAGCCGGCGAGTGAGGTGTCCCACCACCTTGCACGGACATCGATTCGTTGCCTCGCCCGCGCCGCGCCGGTCCGGTGCTGGGACGCAAGGCGCGCCGGCGCACGAGTTCCGCCGGCTGCTGGTGCCCGAGGCCAGTCCTGCGGCTACCCGGGCTGCGGGAACCCCGGGCCTGGCAACCCCGGCTGTGGCAAGTCCGGGCGGTGGCAAGTCCGGGCGGTGGCAAGTCCGGGCCGTGACAACCCGAGCCTGACAACCCGAGCTGCGGTAAACCGAGCTGCGGTAAACCGAGAAACCGGAGAAAGTGGGCATGGCCCTGTCGATTGCGCAGACTGTCGTCCGTCTGTGTTGTCGAGGGCCGCAGCCGCTGGTCCGTCCGACCCACGGCCGCACGCCGCGGGAGTCAAGGAGGTTCACCATGCCGAAGTACATGATGCTCATCGTCGAAGACGAGGCGGCCTACGCAGCGGCGGGGGAGGCAGCATTTGGCGAGGTGATGGAGCAGCACAACGCCTTCGCGAAGGAGGTCGCCGAAGCCGGCGCGACACTGCTGGGCGGCGAGGCGCTGCAGCCGACGTCCACGGCGACGTATCTGCGTGGCACCCGCAGCGCCGACGTGCACACCTACGACAACCCGCTGCCCGAGCTCAAGGAAGTCGTCGGCGGTTACTACATCGTTGATGCCGCCGATGACGCCGCGGCCCTGGAGTTGGCGAAGCGCTGCCCGGCGGGCTTCGGGTACGTCGAATTGCGGCCTGTCTGGGAATTCGGCGGGTGACGGTTCCGGCGGCCGTCGCGGAGGCCGCTGCCAGGGCCCAGCGCGAGCTGTCCGGGCGGGTCCTGGCGATCACGTTGCGGTCGGTGCGTGACCTCGACATCGCCGAGGAAGCGACCGCGGACGCGTTTGTGCTGGCTCTGCAGACCTGGCCGGAGCGCGGCGTTCCGGCGTCCGTGGAGGCGTGGCTGGTGACGGCGGCAAAGCGCCGGGCCATCGACCGCATCCGCTCCGCCCAGGCGGCCCGGCGGGCGCTGCTGCGCACGGCGGGCGGCCTGCGCGCGGTCGCCGAGGCGGCCGACGTCAGCACCGAGGTCGGTGTCATCGGCGATGAAGACCTGCGGCTGGTGGTGCTGTGCTGCGACCCGCGGATCTCCGTCGACGACCAGATCGCGCTGACCCTGCGCCTTGCTTGCGGGGTGCCCACCCCGGCGGTTGCCGCGGCGTTCCTCGTTCCCGAGCCGACGATGGCGGCCCGGTTGACCAGGGCCAAGAAGAGGCTCGCCGTGGCCGGTCCGGCACTGGATCTGCCTGACGACGCGACCGTCGATGCGCGGCTGCCGGCCGTGCGGCGGGTGGTCTACCTCGCCTTCACCCTCGGGCACACGGCCGGGTCTGGCGAGTTACTGACCGATGACGACCTCGCCGACCGCGCCCAGTACCTGGCGACCGCGCTGCAGGCGCTGCGGCCCGGGGACGCCGAGTTCCGGGGTTTGCTGGCGTTGATTCTGCTGACCCGGGCACGGGGAGGGGGGCGCTGGGACGACGCCGGCCACCAGGTGCTGCTGCACGACGCCGACCGGGCGCGCTGGGACGCCCAGCTGATCAGTCGCGGGCTCGCCCTGGCGAAGACCGCGCCGAGCGGGTCGGAGCCAGGGCCGATGGCCTTGCAGGCGGCGATCGCGGCCGAACACGCTCGGGCTCGGTCCTCCGAATCCACCGACTGGGCAAGGATTGTCGCGCTGTACGGGTCGCTGCTGCAGCGGGAGCCGTCCGCGACGGTGGCGGTCGGGCGGAGCGTCGCGATCGGTCACCTGGCGGGGCCGGCGCAGGGTCTCGCCGACCTGGATGAGGTGCTCGCCCTCGGCGCGCTGGAGCGGTACCCGTACGCGTTCGGGGCCCGGGCGCACCTGCTCGAGCGGCTCGGCCGGATCGAAGAGGCGCGAGAGCAGTGGGCGCGGGCGGCCGCGGTGGCCAGGACGGTCGCGGAGCGGGACTACTTCTCGGCCCGGGTGGACGCCGCGCAGGGCGCGGCGACCACCGGCCCGACGGTGGCAGGGGTCGGGGCAGCGGGGCAAGATGGTCGGGAGTCCAACATCGCCCAATCGAGGAGTCGATCATGATCACTGCACGCGGGGTTGCGGTCCCGGACGACATGGCCGAGGTGTTGCAGTCCGACCAGGCTGCCCTGACCGCCTTCGAGGGGCTACGGCCCGACGACCAGCGAATCTATGTTGACTGGGTGACCAGGTCCGGCGGCCGGGAAGAACGTTCCCAGCGACTGTCCGAGCTGGCCGAGCATGTGCAGCGCTATGAGCGCCGGCCCGCTGAGGAACACGGCTCACCGCACCCGCTGCTCGACGTCTGAATCGGCGACCTCGCCGAGCGTTTGCGGCGGCGGGGGAACAGCTCGCCGTGCCCTCAGGTTGCACCCATGAGTGTCTGAGGAGAGGACGTATCGATGACGGCGACTGAGCAGGTTGTTTCCCCTGCCGCGAACCGCGGGCGGCGATCATTCCGGCTGTCGGTGCTGGATCTTGCCGGCGTCGGTGTCGGCCAATCCGTCGCCGCGGCACTGGCCACCACCACGCACCTCGCGATCCGGGCGGAACAGCTCGGTTACCACCGGTTCTGGGTCGCCGAGCACCACGGCATGCCCGCGGTCGGGTCGTCGGCGCCGGCCGTTCTGATCGCCCATCTGGCGGCGCGGACGAGCACGATCCGGCTCGGTTCCGGCGGGGTGATGCTTCCCAACCATGCCCCGATGGCGGTCGCCGAGCAGTTCGGCACCCTCGATGCGCTGCATCCAGGGCGCATCGACCTGGGGTTGGGCCGGGCGCCCGGCAGTGATCAGCTCACCGCGTACGCGCTGCGTCGGCGGATGGACGGCACGGGAGCGGAGGACTTTGCCGATCAGCTGGCCGAGCTGGTGCACTTCATGCGCGGCGACTTCCCGGACGACCATCCGTTCTCCCGCATCCGCACCACCCCGGCGTCGCCGGTGCCGGTGTACATCCTCGGATCCTCCGATTACGGTGCGCGCCTGGCCGCGCGGCTCGGTTTGCCGTACGCGTTCGCACACCACTTCGCGGGTGCCGGCGGAAACACCGACGCCGCGCTGGATCTGTACCGCTCGCTGTTCCGGCCGTCGGAGACGCTGTCCGAGCCGTACGCGATGATCGGCGTCACCGCGCTGGCCGCCGACACGCCGGAGGCCGCAGCCTTCGAGGCCAGGGCCGGTGCGCTGTCGATGCTGCTGCTGAGAAGTGGCCGCCTGCAAAAGATCCCGACGCCGGAGCAGGCGGCGGCATACTCCTACAGCCCCGCCGAGCGGGAGCTGATCCGCGCCATGGGCAGCACCGAGGTGGTGGGGGACGCAGAGCAGGTCGCCGACGGGCTCGATGCGCTGGCCGACCGGTTCGGCGTGCAGGAGATGCTCATCTCCACCCGGGCGCACGGCGCCGCGGCGAAGCTGCGGTCGATGGAATTGATCGCCGCGGCCTACTCACTCGCTGCGGTCGGTGGGTCAGCGGCAGCAGGTGGGAATCTCGTCGGGTAACCGGGAACGGCTGCAGTGCTGGTTGTTCGGCGGCGACCCGACCATCCGCTGAGCGGGCTGGAGCGCTTGGAGCTGGTGAATCCGCGATGGGGCTCCTGCGGTTCGAGAGATTCGGACAAGCGCCCGAACCCTACCGGAGGCAACTATTTGCCGGAGCTGTGACACCGGTGAAGAGGTGTCACATGCAGTGATGCGAAGGAGGTCCTACTACAACCGGTCGAGGACCAGCTCGTGGAGGGCCCGCATCAGCTCGTCCTCCCGCTCGGTGTGGGCGGTACAGGTGACGGCGGCGCCCCGCGGCGGGTCGATGACGGCGAACTGCCCGTACCGGCCGTGCGGCTGGTACCGACCGCCGCGCTGCGGCCACACGCTGAGGCCGGACCTGCGGTCGTCCGCTTGTCCTGACGGTCGGGCCGGCCCTGTCGAGCAGTCGACGGTGTCGGTGCTCATCCGCCCGACGTACTCGGCGGGGATCAGTTGACGGCCGTCGGTCCAGCGACCCTCCCGCAGCAGCAACAACGCGAAGCGGGCCAACTCGCCGGTGCGCAGAAACAGGTCGCTCTCGCCAGCGGGTGGCCCAGTGGGCAGGTGTGCCAGGGCGGGTGGGGAAGCCCCATCGGTGTGAAAACCCTGGGCTGCAGATCGTCCCGGAGGTTGGCGCCGGTCGCCCTGGCAATCACCCGGCCGACCGCGTACGGGCCCGACCCGGTGTGGTTGAAACGGGTGCCGGGCTTCGCGGCCAGCGGTGCGGCGACGATCTCGGTCAACAGGTCGGGCGCCAGGACCGCCTGGTCGGCGAACCATGCATGGCTGGTGCCGCTGGTCATCGTGAGCGACTGGTGCAGGGTGACCTCCTCGAACCCGTCGGCCGCCAGCGGGCGCAGCTCCGGGAAGTGGTCCAGCAACGGGTCCTGCGTAGTCAGCCGCCCCTCGGCCTCGGCCAGGCCTGCCGCCACCGACGTGAACCCCTTGGCCACCGAATACAGGTTGACCCGGTCGTCGGAGCGCATCCGGAGCACCACCGGCGGACCGTCCGCGGGCTGCACCTCGATCCCGTACACGCCCAGCGCGTCGGTCTCGTCGGCATGGAGGAAGTCGGCCAGCAGTTCGGTGCTCATCAAGTCACTTCTCGGATGCCGGCGGGGTCGACGCCCGCCGATCCGGTTGACCCACCGGCGCGCCGCGCAGACCTCGGCAGCAGACCACGCCGAGCCCGACCGGACAGCACCGGGTCGCGATGGTCACCTGCGGATGGGCGGGAACCGGTCCGTCATCGGCCTACCGTGCACCGCCGTAGGATCGCCGGGTCCCTCCGTCCCCTGCCAGAGGAATCCTCGTGCTCCGCGATCGAACTGCCGGCTCCCTGCGTCCCACCGACGACGGCGCCGCCGTCACCCTGGCCGGGTGGGTGGCCCGGCGGCGGGATCACGGTGGCGTCATCTTCATCGATCTGCGGGACGCGTCCGGTGTGGCCCAGGTGGTGTTCCACTCCGGGGAGGTGCTCGCGGCCGCGCACGCGCTGCGCAGCGAATTCTGCGTCCGGGTGACCGGGACCGTGGCGATCCGCCCGGCCGGCAACGAGAACCCGGACCTGCCCACCGGAGCCATCGAGGTGGAGGCGACCGAGCTGGAGGTGCTGTCCGAGTCCGCGCCGTTGCCGTTCCAGATCGACGACACCATCAGCGTCGGCGAGGAGACCCGGCTGAAGTACCGCTACCTCGACCTGCGCCGCACCGCACCGGCCGCGGCGATGAGGCTGCGCGCGGCCGTCAACCGGGCCGCCCGCACGGTGCTGGATGACCGTGAGTTCGTCGAGATCGAAACCCCGACGCTGACCCGCTCCACCCCTGAAGGGGCGCGGGACTTCCTCGTCCCGGCCCGGCTCCGCCCCGGTTCGTGGTACGCCCTGCCACAGTCGCCGCAGTTGTTCAAGCAGCTGCTGATGGTCGCCGGGATGGAGCGGTACTACCAGATCGCCCGGTGCTACCGGGACGAGGACTTCCGCGCCGACCGGCAGCCGGAGTTCACTCAGCTCGACGTGGAGATGTCGTTCGTCGACCAGGACGACGTGATCGCGGTCGCCGAGGACGTGCTGGCCGCCCTGTGGCGGTTGATCGGCCACGAGATCAGCACCCCGATCCCGCGGATCACGTTCACCGACGCCATGAACCGCTACGGGTCCGACAAGCCGGATCTGCGCTTCGACCTCGAGATCACCGAACTGACCGAGTATTTCGCCGCCACCCCGTTCCGGGTGTTCCAGGCGCCGTACGTCGGTGCGGTGGTGCAGAAGGGCGGGGCCGCCACCCCGCGACGCGGCTTCGACGCCTGGCAGGAGTGGGCCAAGCAGCGCGGCGCGCGCGGGCTCGCGTACGTCACGATCGCCGAGGACGGCACGCTGGGCGGCCCGGTCGCCAAGAACCTCTCCGAGTCCGAGCGCGCCGGGCTGGCCGACGTCGTCGGCGCGGTACCGGGTGACGCCGTCTTCTTCGCCGCGGGGGCACGGCGGTCGAGCCAGGAACTGCTCGGCGCCGCGCGGGTGGAGATCGGCCGCCGCGGCGGTCTGATCGATGAGGACGCGTGGGCGTTCTGCTGGGTGGTCGACGCGCCGCTGTTCGAACGGGTCGACGAGACCGAGGACGTGTCGGTGGGCGGCGCGGGCAGCACCTGGACCGCCGTGCATCACGCGTTCACCTCGCCGAAGCCCGAATCGCTCGAGACCTTCTACCACGACCCGGGTTCGGCGCTGGCGTACGCCTACGACATCGTCTGCAACGGCAACGAGATCGGCGGCGGCTCCATCCGTATCCACCGGGAGGACATCCAGCGCCGGGTGTTCGCGGTGATGGGCCTGTCCGACGAGGAGGCCAGGGAGAAGTTCGGGTTCCTGCTGGACGCGTTCTCCTTCGGTGCGCCGCCGCACGGCGGTATCGCCTTCGGCTGGGACCGGATAGTCATGCTGCTCGCCGGTGCCACCTCGCTGCGGGAGGTGATCGCGTTCCCGAAGTCGGGCGGTGGGTTCGACCCGCTGACCCAGGCGCCGGCGCCGATCACCGCGCTGCAGCGCAAGGAGGCGGGCGTGGACGCGCAGCCGGCGAAGCCCGCCGCCGGCTGAGGCGCGCCGCGGCACCGGGCTGACCGACCGCCGCTGACTAGCGTCCGGCCCGGAACGCGGCCCAGAGCAGGACCACGTTGACCAGCACCGCGAGCACCGCGCAGATGCCGTATGTCAGCATGGCGGTCCGCCGGGCGGCGCGTTCCCTCGGCCGCCTGCTCGGCGTCCCAGGCCGGCAGCGACAGTGGCGTCGCGACCAACTGCTCGGCGCCCGTCGCCGGCCGGACCCGGCCGTCGGTGACCACTACGTCGCCGAGCACCGTGACCTGCGCGCCGACCGGCATCACGTACTCGTCCTGTCGCAGGCCGGGGCCGCTGAGCAACGCGGTGCCCGCCCGGGCCGGCAATCCACCGGCCGTCGGTCGGCGCGGTGCACTGGTGGAGCGGACGAACCAGCCGCCGACGTGCTCCACATCGGTCGTCGGCAGCCAGACCGAGCCGGTGCCGTCGCTGATCACCACGTCTGCGTCGCTGGCCAGTTCGCTCACCTTCTCCCACTGGACAGTGTTCGAGGACAGGTCGGTCAGGCCCTGCTTCCGCCGGAATGACTGCAGCCGGTACCAGGCGCAGGTCTCCCGGCTCAGCGGCGCGGTGTATGGCCCGCCCGGGCCGGCCGTGACCACACCCGAAATGGCCAGCCCGGTGCCTCCGGCCGGCCCCACGGTGGAGGGGGACGCGGCCGGCAGCCGGCTGATGGTCGTGAGCGAGGCCGTACGTACCTTTGGACGGACTCGCTGCAGGATCCACCGCAACAGCAGGTACAGGCCGATGAAGGTGGCGTCGAGGATGGCCAGGGAAGCCAGCAGCACCGTCGGGGTGGCTCCGGCGGGCGTGGCGGGGGTGGCGAGGAAGGTCACGGGCACGCGAGGCAGGCGACCGCGGGTCAGATACCTGTCGGGCTCGGTGTCCCGTTCGGTTCGTGCCGTACCAAGCCGGAAACACGGGCTGCATAGAGTGTGCGACCAACGACGTCGTCCGCCGCACGGTGCGTAGCGCACCTTCCGGCGGTGTCTCACGGGGAGGAGCAGGGTGGCCATCGTTCGTCGGTGCCTGCCGGTCCCCTCCGCGGTGCCGTCGCGGTGAGCGCCTCGGAGCTGCCGGTGCTGCTGCCATCGGCGGGCCGCGGCGGCCCGTCCGACGCGGCGCCGCTGCTGCAGGCGTACCTGCAGCGCACCGGAACGCCGTCCGCCACCGCCGCGTCCGACCGGGGCTGGGACGAGATGACCGACCCCGACGGTGGCCTGCTGGCCGGCTGGTCGGAACTGGCGGCCGAACTGGACTCCATCGGTCGGGCGGGCCTGGGCACCCTGACCGACCGGGTGGAACGGCTGCTCGAGGACGACGGCGTGACCTACACACCCGTCACCGGCGACCGGGACGCGCCCCCCGCACCACCGGAGCCCTGGCGACTCGACCCGTTGCCGATCGTGCTGCAGGAGGCGGAATGGGCCCGGCTGGCCGCCGGACTGATCCAGCGCTCCACGCTCCTGGACCACGTGCTGACCGACCTGTACGGGCCCGGACGGCTCATCGCGAACGGGCTGATCCCACCCGAACTCGTCTTCCAGCACCCCAACTACCTCCGCCCGGCGCACGGCATCAGGATCCCCGGCGCGCACCAGTTGTTCTTCCACGCCGTGGACGTCTCGCGCGGCCGGTCCGGCGACTTCGAGGCCATCGGCGACCGGACCCAGGCGCCGTCGGGTGCCGGGTACGCGATGGCGGACCGGCGGGTGATCTCCCGGGTGCTGCCGGACGTGTTCCGCCGCACCGCACCACGCGGGCTCGCCGCGTTCTTCCACACCATGCGGTCCGCGCTCGCTTCCGTCGCGCCCAACGAGGCCGAGGACCCGCGGGTCGTCGTGCTGACCCCCGGCACCCATTCGGAGACGGCCTTCGATCAGGCGATGTTCGCCTCGTTGCTCGGCGTGCCGCTGGTCGAGAGCGCGGATCTGACCATCCGCCGCGGACGGTTGTGGATGCGGTCGATGGGCCGGTTGGAACCGGTGGACGTCGTGGTGCGGCGGGTCGACGCGGCCTGGTCGGACCCGCTCGATCTCAAGCCCGCGTCCCGGCTGGGCGTGGTGGGACTGACCGAGGCGTCCCGGCGCGGCGTGGTCACCGTGGTCAACACCCTGGGCAGCGGCGTCCTGGAAAACCCCGGGCTGGCGCCGTTCCTGCCGCAACTGGCCCGCGCCGTCCTGGGTGAGACGCTGAAACTGCCGTCCATGCCCACGTTCTGGTGCGGCACCCCGACGCACCTGTCGCACGTCCTGGCGCACTTCGACGAGATGATGCTGCGGCCCGCCGGCCCCGGCCGGTCGGTGTTCCCCGCGCTGATGACCCGGCCGGAACGGGAAACCTGGCGGTCCCGCGTGGCAGCCGAACCGACGGCGTGGGTCGGTCAGGCGGCCGGCCGCTTCTCCGAGGCGCCGATGGCGGCCGGTGACGGACTGGTTCCCGGTCAGGTCAGCATGCGGTTGTTCACCGTGGCCCACGGGTCCGGGTACGTCGCCATGCCCGGCTCGCTGGGCCGGGCGCAGCAGACCCACCCCGCGGGCGGCCGGGTCGCGGCCAGCGTTGCCAAGGACGTCTGGGTCCGGTCGGGACGCACGGACAGCGGTGATCGGATGGACGGCCGGGTCTGGCTGTACGAGGGGCCGCTGGTCGCCCCGGAACGACCGGAGGCGTCGTCGTCGCCTCGGGTGCTCGAGGACATGTTCTGGCTCGGCCGGTACGCCGAGCGGGCCGAGGACCTGACCAGGCTGCTGACGGTGACCCGCGAACGGGTCGACGAATTCCGCTTCCGCCCGGAGCATCCGGGCGCCGGCTGCGTGCAGGTGCTGCTGTCCGCCGGCACGGAGGTGTCGGGCACACCCGCACCCGCCCCCGGCGCGGAACCGCTGCCGTGGATCCAACGCCTCATGGTCGACGCCGCCGTGGAAGGCTCTGTCGCGCAATCGCTCTCGGGTCTGCGGGAGGCCGCCCGCGCGGTCCGCGACCAACTGTCCGGGGACACCTGGATGGTGCTCGGCGCGACCGACCGGGCGATCGCCGAACTCGCGGACGCCCCCGGAGACGGCGGCGGTCTGACGCTGTCCACGACGCAGGCCGGCGTGCTGTCCAGCATGCTGGCGCTGTCCGGGCTGGCCAGCGAGAACATGGTCCGCGACCCCGGCTGGTACTTCCTGGACGTCGGTCGCAGGCTGGAACGGGCGCAGCAGCTCACCACGCTGTTGCGGTCCACCCTGACCTGGGCGCACTCCTCCGCAGTGGATTCGTTGGTGGTCGAATCGGTGCTGGCCGCGGCGGAATCCGGGGTCACGTACCGGCGCCGGTACCGCGGCCGCATCCAGATCGCGACGATGCTCGAACTGCTGCTGCTCGACGCGGACAACCCGCGGTCGCTGGCCTACCAGGTGCACCAGGCCCGGTTCGGGCTGCGGGCGTTGCCGGACTCGTCGGGCACGTCCCGCCCGCAACGCCGGCTGGAGGATCTGGAGGGCAGGCTGCGCCGGGTCCGGCCGGCCGAGCTCGTCACGGTGGATGCGCACGGCCTGCTGCCGGAGCTGCGCGAGCTGCTCGACACCGTCTACGGCGCCCTCCGCGGAATCGCCGAGGCAATTGAGGCGCAACACTTCTGGCATCCCTCACCGATGCAGTCACTGCACGCCGTCCGGTTCGTCGGCGACCGGCAGCACGGGCCGGATGCACCATGACCCGTCGGTACCGAATAGAGCACAGCACGGTGTACCGGTACTCCGACGAGGTCGGGACCTCGTTCGGCCGCGGGTATCTCCGGCCGCGGGAGACGCCCGGCCAGCGGTGTCTGCAGCACACCCTGACAGTCCATCCGGAACCGTCGGACCTCACCCACGGAGAGGACGTCTACGGCAACGCGCACGCGTACTTCCACGTCACCGACGCGCACACCGAGCTGCGGGTGGTCGGGCGCTCCGATGTGGAGGTGACGCCGCCCGTGCACGCGCCCGAGGTCGCCGCCCTGCCCTGGGAACGAGCCCGGCCGGCCGGTGTCGACCCGGCTGCGGTGGAGTTCGCCCTGGCTTCCCCTCTGGTCAGCCTGCCGCCGCAGGTCCGCGACTATGCGGAGGTCTCGTTCACGCCCGGTCGGCCGATCGGCGAAGCGGTGACGGAGCTGACCACTCGCATCCACCGCGAATTCACCTACCGGTTCGGCGCGACATCGGTGTCCTCCACCGTGGTGGACGTGCTGGCGTCGCGGGCCGGCGTCTGTCAGGACTTCGCGCACCTGGCCGCCGCCTGCCTGCGGTCGCTGGGCCTGGCCTGCCGATACGTCTCGGGTTACCTCGCCACCACCCCCGCCCCGGGCCGGGAACGAGTGGTGGGCGCGGACGCCAGTCACGCCTGGGCCGCGGTCCGGCTCGCCGACGGTAGCTGGCTGGGTTTCGACCCGACGAACGACACCCTGGCCGACGAGCGGTACACCGTGCTGGCCTGGGGGCGGGACTACGACGACGTGCCGCCGCTGCGCGGTGTGATCTACACCGACGCCGAGAGCAGGACGATGGACGTGTCGGTCGACGTCGCGCCGCTGGAGTCCTGAGGGGGACCCTGCGCCGACCGCCAGACCGCGCGACAGCACCGAGGCCGGCGTTGCGTGCCCGCCCGCTGCCGCCGGCCACTGGGGGGTGCGTGCACCCGTCGCCGTCCACGGGCGTGCACCATCGCGCTGCGGTGCCTTCCCGGCGAACCTTGAAGCAGCAGCCGGCCACCCGGGTCGGCACTCGAGAAAGGTTCCACGCCATGAACATTCGACACAGAGTCGGCGCAGGTGTCCGTCGGGCCGCCGCCGTCGTCGCGGCGGGCGCCGTCCTGTCGCTGGGATCGGCGGCAACGGCAACAACGGCCTCGGCGAGCACCGAGCCCGAATACCACCCGTTGATCTCCAACTCGTCCTGGCTCAACGTGGGCGTCCGGAACGGTTCCACCGCTACCGGCACGGACATCATCCAATGGTGGGCCGATGGGCGGGCGGACCAGCAGTGGCAGGGATACCACTACTCCGGCGAGGCGTCGAACGTCATTCGGTTCCGGAATCAGGGCAGCGGCCTGCGCCTGACCACCGACGGGGTGCCGGGACATTGGGTGTACCAGCAGGCCTGCGATTCCCGGAACGCGCGCCAGGCGTGGCTGTCGTCGTACATGTGGATGTACAGCGGATACACCCTGTACAACCCGGCCACCGGCCTCAACCTGGACGTCGAGGGCAACAGCTACTGGGGCGGCGCCGAAATCGATGTCTGGTATCCCAACGGTCGGGTCAACCAGGTGTTCAGCACACCGGGCGGGGGTGCCCTGGGCTGACATCGGCTCGCGGCAGCGGGACGGTGCGCAGCGGTGGGCGTGCGCACCGTCCCCCCGCGGGTTCGTCATGATCGGGGCGAGTTTGATCCGGCCGAAAGCGGGCACCTCCACAGCCGAGGAGCAACTTCGACGGTGCGGTCGGCGCGGCTCTGGCGGCACTAGAATCGTTTCGCGTCGACACCGGCATGCCCCGGACCCGGGCGAGGCCCCACCCCGAACGTTGAGGATCTTCATGCGTGACTTCGCCTGCCCGGAATGCGGCCAGCGACTGGCCTTCGAGAATTCGCTGTGCCTGTCCTGCGGCAACGCCATCGGGTTCGACCCGGTGCTGCGCGAGTTCGCGGTCGTCGACCCCGGCGGCCTGACCACCATCGAGCCGCAACGGGTGGTGTGCGCCAACCAGCAAGTCGCCGGGTGCAACTGGCTGGTGCCCGCCGGTGGCGCCGCGCTGTGCCGCTCGTGCTCGCTGACCAGGACACGCCCCGCGGACGGGGATCCGGCGCTGCCGGCGTTCGCCGAGGCCGAGGCCGCCAAGCGCCGCCTGATCGTCGAACTCGTCGATCTGGGGTTGCCGATCAACGGCCGGGCCGAGGACCCGGACCAGGGCCTGGCCTTCGATCTGCTGTCCAGCTCCCAGGAACCGGTGATCACCGGGCACGCCGACGGGGTGATCACCCTGGATCTCGCCGAGGGTGACGACGTCCACCGGGAGCAGCTGCGGGTGTCGATGGACGAGCCGTACCGGACGCTGCTCGGGCACTTCCGGCACGAGACCGGCCACTACTACTTCACGGTGCTCGCCGAATCCGGACCGGCCCGGGACGATTTCGAGCGACTCTTCGGCGACCCGGACGCCGACTACCAGGCGGCGCTGGACCGGCACTACTCGCAGGGTGCCCCGGCGGGGTGGGAGCAGAGTCACGTGTCCTCCTACGCCACCATGCACCCGGCCGAGGACTGGGCCGAGACCTTCGCGCACTACCTGCACATCCGCGACACCATCGACACTGCAGCGGCTTTCGGGTTCGCGCCGGCGGGTGCGACGGCGACCCAGCCGCTGGCCGGCAACGCGGGCTTCGATCGCATCATCGCCCTGTGGCTGCCGCTGGTGTGGTCGTTGAACATGATCAACCGGTCGATGGGGCACCGGGACCTGTATCCGTTTCTGCTGCCGCCGGCCGTGCTGGAGAAGATGCGGTTGGTGCACCGGTTGGTGGCGGCCAGCAACGCTCCCGCCGAGTTGAACGCGACCGTCTGACCGGGACCGCGGCTACCCCAGTGGTACCGCCGTGCCGGACACCGCGATACCGCCTGTGCCGGCGGGGATCTCGACGGTCAGTGTCCCTGACCGACCGACGTGCCGGCCCTGGTGCACGGTGATCGTCGCCGGCGGTTGCACCAGACCCAACGCCCGTAGGTAGCCGCCGAGGGCGGCGGCGGCCGACCCGGTCGCCGGGTCCTCCCGAACACCGCCGGGCGGGAACGGGTTGCGGGCCTCGAACTCCCGGGTGGCCGTTCTGCTCACGACGGCAACTGTTGCGCCCCAACGCTGTTGGGCCATCAACGCGGCCAGCGCCTCCTGGTCGTGGTCGAGGGCGTCCAGGACGTCCAGCGGCACACCGACGATCGGATGACGGTTCCCGGAGTACGACACCCTGACCGGCAACGCCGGGTCCAGGTCCGCGGCCGTCAGGCGGAGCGCGGCCAGCAACCTGGCGGTGACGTCCTCGGGCGGCTCGGTGACCACCGGCGGCACGCTCACCAACGTCGCGCTGATCCCGTTCGCGCCGGACGTCGTGGTGACCTCGATCGGCCCGGCCACCGAGCTCAGCGTGAGCCGGCCGGTGCCGGTGCGCTCGGCGCGCGCCACGGCGGCTGCGATGGTCGCGTGCCCGCAGAACGGGACCTCCGCGATCGGGGCGAAGTACCGCACCGCTGCGGTGTCCGTGCCCGTCGGCGTCAGGAAGGCGGTTTCCGAGTAGCCGACGTCGGCCGCGATCCGTTGCATCTCGGCGTCGGCGAGGCCGCCGGCGTCCAGGACGACACCCGCCGGGTTGCCGCCGTCGGGCGAGCGCGAGAATGCCGTGTAGCGCAGGATCTCCACGACCGGATCGTAGTTGCGGCAGGCGAATCCCGGTACCCGCGTCGACCACGGAGCAGGACCCCGTGGGCCGCGAGATGGCGGACGAGCAGCAGCTCCGAGCGGGCGAAGCGGTCGGGCCGTCGGTGCCCTGTACTAGCGTCGTCGCGGTGAGCCCGTCGGAACCAGGTCTGTTCACGGTCGGCGGCACCGCCGAGCCGGTGGGTGCGGCGCCGGCTTCGGGCGGCGCAGCGGCGTGGGCCCCGGACCGGCCCGTCGACCCGCACGCCCCGCTGGCCGCGAGGATGCGACCGCGGACTCTGGACGAGGTCGCCGGTCAGGCACACCTGCTCCGGCCGGGCGCCCCGCTGCGCCGACTGGTGCAGGGCGGTTCGCCGTCGTCGATGCTGCTCTACGGCCCGCCCGGCACCGGGAAGACCACGTTGGCAACGCTTGTCGCGGGGTCCACCGGCCGGCATTTCGCCCAGCTCTCCGCGGTGTCGGCCGGTGTGAAGGAGGTCCGGGTGGTCATCGCCGACGCCGCCGCGCGGCTCCGGTCGACCGGTGAGCAGACGGTGCTGTTCATCGACGAGGTGCACCGGTTCTCCCGCACCCAGCAGGACTCGCTGCTCGGTGCCGTCGAGGACCGCACCATCGTGCTGATCGCCGCCACCACGGAGAACCCGTTCTTCTCGGTGGTCTCGCCGCTGCTGTCCCGCTCCCTGGTCCTGCAACTCCAGCCGTTGACCGACGCCGACGTGGCGTCCCTGGTGGATCGGGCGGTGCGCGACCCGCGGGGTCTGGCCGGCGCGTTCACCGTCACCGACGAGGCGCGGGCGCACCTGGTCGCGCTCGCCGGCGGCGACGCCCGCCGGGCGCTGACCGCGCTGGAGGCGGCCGCCGATTCGGTCGGTGAGCTCCGTGGGTCCGGCAACGGTGGATCCGACGGGCCCGATGCAGATGCCGGCCAGGCGGGCGGCGCGATCGACCTGGCCGCCGTGGAACGGGCGGTGAACCGCGCCGCTGTCCGCTACGACCGCTCCGGCGACCAGCACTACGACGTCACCAGTGCGTTCATCAAGTCGATCAGGGGCAGTGACGTCGACGCCGCGCTGCACTACCTCGCGCGGATGATCGAGGCGGGGGAGGACCCGCGGTTCATCGCCCGCCGGCTGATGATCCACGCCTCCGAGGACGTCGGAATGGCAGACCCCACGGCTCTACCGCTGGCCGTGGCCGCCGCGCAGGTGGTGCAACTCGTCGGGTTGCCGGAGGCCCGCATCGCGCTGGCGCAGGCCACCATCCACCTCGCCACCGCGCCCAAGTCGAACGCCGTCATCCGGGCGATCGACGCGGCGATGGCCGACGTCCGGGACGGCAGGGCCGGATCGGTGCCGCCGCCGCTGCGGGACGGGCATTACCCCGGTGCGGCGAAGCTGGGCAATGCGCAGACCTACACCTACCCGCACGATCGGCCGGGAGCCGTTGTGGCTCAGCAGTACCCGCCCGACGAGCTGGTCGGCCGCAACTACTACACCGCGACCGGCTACGGCGCCGAACGCACGCTGGCGGACCGGGTGCCGAAGTTGCGCAGGACCGTTCGCGGGGAACCTGAGCAGGGATGAGCGCGCCCGGTGTCGGCGGTGCAGATCGCGGCCGGCGGACGACGAGCGGCCGCGTACCGGACGCGAGCGACGACACACACGACGGTGAGGAAGAGGTATCACGGTGAGCGGAGCAGGCAGGATCAGGGCCGTCCAGGTAGCGCGGACCGGCGGCCCCGAGGTGCTGGATCACACCGAGATCGCCGCGGGCGAGCCGGGTCCCGGTGAGGTCGCGGTGCAGGTGGCGGCCGCGGGAGTCAATTTCATCGACATCTACCACCGCGAGGGTGTCTACCCGATGGCACTGCCGATGGTCCTCGGCCGGGAGGGTGCCGGTCGGGTGATCGCCCTGGGCCCGGCCGTCAGCGGTGTCGCCGTCGGGGACCGGGTTGCCTGGTTGTCGGTCCCAGGGTCCTACGCCGAGGAGATCGCCGCGCCCGCCGACAAGCTGATCCCGGTGCCGCCGGCGGTCTCGGACGAGCAGGCCGGTGGCCTCGCCCTGCAGGGAATGACCGCCCATGCCCTGGCGACGGATGTGTACCGGATCGCCGAGGGCGACACCGTGCTGATCCACGCCGGCGCCGGTGGGGTCGGGCTGCTGCTCACCCAGATCGCAAAGATCAAGGGCGCCAGGGTGATCACCACGGTGTCCACGCAGGAGAAGGCGGCGTTGTCCCGCGGCGCCGGCGCCGACGAGGTGCTCGTCGGGTACGACGATGTTCCCGGCAAGGTCCGCGAGCTGACCGACGGAACCGGGGTGCAGGCCGTCTACGACGGGGTCGGCGCCGCCACTTTCGACGGCTCGCTGGACTCGCTCGCCGTCCGCGGAATGATGGTGCTGTTCGGCGGCGCCAGCGGGCAGGTTCCGCCGTTCGACATCCAACGGCTCAACCGTGGCGGGTCGCTGAAGCTGACCCGTCCCACCGTCGACCACTTCGTCCGGGATCGCCGGGAGCTGATGGGCCGGGCCGCCGACCTCTTCGAGTGGGTGGCGTCCGGCAGGCTGCACGTCCGCATCGGTGGGCGGTACCCACTCGCGGAGGCGGCGCGGGCGCAGCGGGATCTCGCGGCGCGGCGGACCACCGGCAAGTTGGTGCTACTGCCCTGACCCCGGCGCTCCGGGGAGCCATTCGTCCGCCAGTACGCCGAACCACAGGTCGTCGGTCCATTCGCCCTTGATCCAGGTATGGGAGCGGAGCCGGCCCTCGAGTTGGAAACCGACCCTGGTCAGCAACCGGGCCGACGCGAGGTTGCGGGCGTCGCACTCCGCCGAGACCTTGTGCAGGCCCCGTTCGACCAGCAGGTGGTCGAGGATGCGGCGGACCGCCTCGATGCCGTATCCGACGCCCTGGTGCTCGACCGCCAGGGTGAAACCGATGTCCGCCTGCTGGCCGTTCTCGTGCAGGTGGACACCGAGGTCACCGATCAGCACGCCGTCCGCGCGCCGTTCGATGCCGTACTGGAACCAGCCCGGCGTCGATGGGTCGGCCTGTACCAGATCGCGGATCAGCGTCGTGGCGTCCTGCAGGGTGTACGGCGCCGACCACGGCTGGTAGCGGGCCACCGCACGGTCAGACCGGTACGCGGCCATCGCCGGTGCGTCGGCCGTTGTCAGGGGCCGCAGGAGCAGGCGCTGGGTCAACATTGCGAAGGACCTTAACCCGCAGCGGTCGATGGGCGCGGCGTCGGCGACACCGGCGGACGGCTCCAGGCGCGCCGGCCGCCGACCGGGCCGGCCCCACGGACGGCGGGTGCGGCACTCAGCTGCGGTTTGCTGCCGCGAACCGTTCGGCGGCCGGTCCGACCTTGTCGATCATCACGCGGTTGAACAGGTCCCGCTCCTCGGTGTTCGGCAGGTGCGCGGAACGCTCGAACCAGATGAGCTCCTTGGCCGGCGCGCTCAGTGCCTGGAAGTACTCGGCGGAGATCTCCGCCGGGACCTCCTTGTCATGGCGACCTTCGGCGAAGAACACCGGTACCGCCACGTGTGGAACTTGCTCGAACAGGTTGACCTTCATCAATTGCGGCCACAACAGCCGCATCGAATCGAAGATCCCGCGGAAGAAAATGCGGCGGTCGGCGAGGGTGTATTCCCGGGAAACCGCCAGGCCGGCCAGGACGGATCCGAAGGCGCCGTTCCGGCTGCGGTGGACCTCACCACCGAACCGGCCGAGGTACCGCCGCTGGGTGATGGTGTTGCGCTGCCAGTCGCCGGCGTAGGGCGGCGGCCCCATCGACGTCAGGGCGGCAATCGCCTTGCGGTGACGGTGTTGTCGCGCCTGCTGCAGAGTCCACCGCCACGACTCGATCTCCTCCCGCGTCATGTCGGCGATCTGCCCGACACCGACGTACGCCGAGAAGAACTGCCGATACCGTGCGACGGCCAGGACACCGATCACCGTGCCCCACGAATGACCGACGAGGACGAGCCGATCCCGGCCGTATTTCGACAGCAGGTATTCGGTGAGTTCACGAACATCTTCGACGAACCGGTCGATGGTCATCGTCGCGGGATCACCGGCGCGGTAGGACTTTCCGGCGCCCCGCTGGTCCCAGTTCATCACGGTGAAGGAGCGCTCGAGATCGCGGGTGTTGCGGCGGTTGCTGGTCAGTTGCGATGTGCCGGGACCGCCGTGGAGGAACAGCACGATCGGGTTGTCGATGTTCTCCGACCGTTCCAGCACCCATTGTTCGACGCCACCGATCCGCACCGTGTGCAACGACGCCACGGGTCGGCCGCCGCCGGCCCGCGCGCGGATCGCCGGTGTGCCCCGGGGTACACCGGCCCGAACCCCGGCCGCGGCGACGCCGATGACGCCCGCCGCCACCGCCACCGACCGGGACAAGCCGATCCTGTGCCCGGTGTGTGTCTGCATCAGCGTCACCCCTCGAGTGCCACTGTTCCTCACGCGCACACGCCGGCACCAGCGCCGGTCGTCACCGGCATCGAGGCCGAAGGTCCCTGGGGTCGGCGACATGCTGTCCCGAGGGCGCGTGGTCGCCCGTCCGGTCGACCGTGCAGCGACCGTCAGACCAGCCAGGCGGCGGTGTCCGGACCGAGGGTGCCGCTGTCCGGCAGGTCGGCGGAGGCCATCAGAAGTTCGCCCACCGGCATCGGCACCGCGGTGGTGCCCATGTTGCACACCACCGTCACGTCACCGTTGCGGTACCCGATGACGTCGGTCGGCAGGTCGGTGGCCCATTCGATGGAGCCGGCACCCAGCCGGAACGCGCGACGCAGCGCGAGGGTGGCCTGGTACATGGTCAGCGTGGACCCGTCGACGCCCACCTGCTTGTCCCGGGCCAGGTGCGCGTACTCCGCCGGCTGCGGCAGCCAGGTGGCGCCGGTCGGGCCGAAGCCGAGTCCGGGCTTGTCACCCTCCCACGGCAGTGGCACCCGGCAGCCGTCGCGACCGGCCTCGGTGTACTCCGAACGCCACCAGGTCGGGTCCTGGCGCAGGTCGTCGTCAAGTGAGGTGTGGTCGGGCAGGCCCAGTTCCTCGCCCTGGTACAGGTACGCCGAGCCCGGCAGGCCCAGCATCATCAGGCTCGATGCCCGCGCCCGGCGGAGCCCCAACTCGTACTCCGGCTGCGGGTCGTCCGTGCGGATGCCCCGCGGCCGCGGGCCGTCGGTGCCCAGCCCCAACCGCGAAACATGGCGCACCACATCATGATTCGACAGCACCCAGGTGGTCGGGGCGCCGACCGCGTCGTTCGCGGCCATGGACGCGTCGATGGTCCGGCGGAGCGCCGCGGCGTCCCACTCGGTCTCCAGGTAGTCGAAGTTGAACGCCTGGTGCATCTCGTCCGGACGGACGTAGCGGGCCAGCCGGGACAGCGGCTGCACCCACGCCTCCGCCACCAGCATGCGGTCGGGGGTGTAGGTGTCCAGCAGCGCCCGCCACGACCGGTACACCTCGTGCACACCGTCCTGGTCCCACATCGGGCCGGTCTGGAAGAAGCCCTCCGGGTCGGCGTCGGGGCCGTCGTCGACGCTGGGATCGAGATCGGGCAGTCCCGGCGCCTTGATCAGCGCGTGCGCGACGTCGACCCGGAAGCCGTCCGCGCCACGGTCGAGCCAGAATTTCAGCACCGACAGGAACTCTTCGCGGACCTCCGGGTTCTCCCAGTCCCAGTCCGGCTGCTTGGTGTCGAACAGGTGCAGGTACCACTGCCCGGGGGTGCCGTCCGGGTCGGTGGTGCGCGTCCAGGCCGGCCCACGGAAGCAGGACTCCCAGTTGTTCGGCGGCAGCTCGCCGTTCTCGCCGCGGCCGTCCCGGAAGATGTACCGCGCGCGCTCCGGCGATCCCGGCCCCGCCGCGAGGGCGGCCTGGAACCAGGGGTGGTCGTCGGAGGAGTGATTCGGGACCAGGTCGACGATCACCTTGAGCCCCAGCCGGTGCGCCTTCTCCAGCAGCGCGTCGAAGTCGTCCAGGGTGCCGAACACCGGGTCGACATTGCGGTAGTCGGCGACGTCGTAGCCCGCGTCGGCCTGCGGCGAGGAGTAGAAGGGCGACAGCCAGACGGCATCCACACCGAGATCGGCCAGGGCGTCGAGGCGCTGTGTGACGCCCGGCAGATCGCCGATCCCGTCCCCGTTGGCGTCGGCGAACGACCGCGGATAGACCTGGTACACGACGGCGGTGCGCCGCCAATCCGGCGTCGCCCGCACTGCCGCGGCGGCCGAAGAGGCGGCGGCCGATGAGGTGGCGGCTGCGGAAGTGGCGGCTGCGGAGGTGGCGGCAGCGGGCACGGTGACGTCCCCGCCGTCCAGCGGTGCGGTCAGGTCGGTGAAGACCTCGTTCGCGGTGGTTGCTCCGATGGTCACTCGGGATGGGCCTCTCTGTGCGGGCGGGCGGGTGTGTCTGTGCGGTGGCTCGCGTCGATGCGGGTGTGTGCGGCCGATCGGGTTTTCAGCGGGGTCGGTGGCCGGCGACCCCGGTGGCGCGCCGGCCGGTCGGTGCCCGGGACGTCGTCGTCGGCGCCGCTCGGTCAGGCGGTTCTCGTCGTTTCCTACGAGGGTTCGACGCCCCCGGCCGCAGCCGGTTGGGCCGTCCTGGTCACCGTGGTACGGCTCACTCGAATCGATTCGAGTTCGTTCAGAGTACAAAGCGCGGCGGTGTCGGGCAAGTGGCGCATCTGCCGCCTCCCGGCCTGCCCCGTCACCGGCTGGGGGGCACCTTCCGCTGCGATATCCGGTCACGTATCTCGTACACGAGTAAGGAGGATCGATGGCGCAGCGCCGAGCCGTGGGGAACGTGCTGGCGTTGGCCGTGCTGTCGGTGCTGGCGGAGCGGCCGATGCATCCGTACGAGATGGCCACGGTGATGAAGGAACGCGGCAAGGACCGCGACATGCGCGTCAAGTTAGGCTCGCTCTACACCGTGCTGCAGAACATGCAGCGGCACGGATTGATCGAAGTTGCCGAGACAATCCGATCGGGCGGCCGCCCGGAGCGGACCGTTTACCGCATCACCGACGCCGGACGTGCCGAGATGCGTGACTGGGTCAGAGAACTCGTCGCCGTGCCGGAGCCCGAGCAGCCACGGTTCGAGGCCGGG
Organism: uncultured Actinomycetota bacterium; assembly: GCA_963785455.1. Taxonomy (GTDB): domain Bacteria; phylum Actinomycetota; class Actinomycetes; order Mycobacteriales; family Nakamurellaceae; genus Nakamurella. The sequence goes on along the minus strand of CAWAVL010000014.1, from coordinate 339,288 downwards.
TTGTCGGTTCTCGGTGCCCTTCGGCCCGACGAGGTTGCCATCCTGCTGCACCGGCGGCCGGCGGCGCTGCGGTCCCAGCTGGCCGCGCAACGCTCAACGCGGCACGCCAACCGGGACCAGGGGCCCCGCCTGTTCCTGCTGGAGAGCGAGTACGACCTCGCGGTCCGCGAGGCCGAGCTCCGGTGGGTCCGCAACCTGCTGGCGGAGCTGGAATCCGGATCGTTCCCGGATCTCGCTCAGTGGCAGGCCTTCCACGCCGCCGGACCCGACGAGCGGGACGCTGATGCGCCGACCCCTGGTGGACCGACAAGCTGGTGCGCCGACCCCTGGTGCGCCGAACGCTGGTGCGCCGAAGCCCCCGGGTGCGCCGACCTCCGGTGCGCGCCGCCTCGATGCCCCCGAGTCGGAGGTGCCGCCCGGGCCCCCGGCGCGGCCGGGTCCGGAGCCCGCCGGGAAGGGAGCGGCCACACCGGCTGACACAACGAGCGGCTGAGATCGATGACCCCGGCGGGGTGCTGGCACACCGCCGCCGGGGCACTGCACCCGAACCGAGTCCGCAACAGCGGAACCCAGTCCCGAAGGTGGCACCGCAAACGGTAGCTGGGTGACCGTGCGACAGCCGGACCGGTTCTCCAACCTGAGTGCGAACACCTGTGGGAGGACACATGACGGACACCGAGAACCCCGCCATCACCACCGCCGGCGTCACATCCGCGGACGGCACCACCATCGGCTACCGCAGCGTCGGGCGCGGACCGGGACTGCTTGTCCTGCACGGCGCCATGGAGTCCGGCAGCCATCTCGACCTCTCCCGGGCGCTCGCCGACGTGGCGACCGTGCATCTGCCGGATCGTCGCGGCCGCGGGCTGAGCGGTCCCTACCGCCTCGACGACGGGCTGGCGCAGGAAGTGCAGGACGTGCACGCCGTGCTGGCAGCCAGAGGGACGCGCCGGATGGTCGGCATCAGCTCCGGCGGGGTGATCTGCCTGCAGGCCGCCCTCGCCGAATCGGGGCTCGACCGGATCGCGGTCTTCGATCCGGTCCTCGGGGTGTACGGCTCCCTGCGCACGGACCTGTTCGACCGGTACGACAGTGAGATCGACGCGGGCAACGTTCCGGCTGCCCTGGTGACCGGGATGAAGGCCGCCCAACTGGGGCCGGCGGTCTTCCGGTTCCTGCCACGGCCGGTGCTGGAACGGCTCACCGCCTGGGCGATGGCGGCCGACCAGAAGAAGGCGGCGCCGCTGGAGCCCACCATGCGCGCGCTCGCACCGAACCTGCGCTACGACTTCCGGGTGGTCGCCGACGCCGATGGCCGGGTGGCCGACTTCGCGGCCATCACCGCGCCGGTACTGCTGCTGGGCGGCGGTCGCAGCCACGCGTACCTCCGCACCGCGCTGGACGCGCTGCAACGGGTCCTACCCGCCGCGCAGCGCACCGAATTCGCCGCGCTGGACCACAACGCCTCGGCAACACCGAACGGCGCGGAAGACCGGCCGCGGTGGCGGACCGGCTGCGGGCGTTCTTCACCAGCTGACCGGCGGGTGCCGGGGACCGACCGGGCGGTTGTCGAACCGGCGGAACCTGCGGGATGTGGCCCAGCGGCGCGCCGGTGGCCTCAGGCGCCGAGGCGTACCGGTTCCGGGCCGACGAGTGCCTGCCGCCCGGTCGGCCGTGGAAGCTGCGGGTCGCCGTAGCCGTCGACGAGCAGGGCGTTGACGGTGAGGTGATAGTCGTCGAGCGCCGCCGTGCCCGGATCAGGGCAGGCGTAACGACCGGGACAGCGCTCGCCCGGCCAGCCGATCACCTCGGCGCGGACGTAGGACCGGTGGAACGTCAGGACGCCGTTCTTCCGCTGGTACACGTGGTAGGTCAGGCGGTGACTCAACGCTGCCCTGCGCGCGGCGAGGGTGACCTCGGTGTGGGCCCCGTCCCGATGGAGAGTGCATCGGTTGATGATCCGCATGTGACTGGTGTGTCCCCTTCGAGTGGTGGTGAAACCGGCTCAGCGGCGGGGCGACCGCGACGGCGACGCCCGCGAAAACCCTTCGGATTCGCGTGCCGCGCCGTCCCGCCGCCCTGCTGTCTGTTGAGAGCCGGCAGGGTTACTCGCATGACGCGGCATGGACCGACCGCGCGCAGAATTGTCCGCCGGAATGGACATCTCGTCGGTCGAAGCGGTTCGCCGCGGCCGACAGGCCGCCGGTTCGCCGGGGGCGCGGTCGCAGGTGAGCAGGCCTTGTCAGCCGGACGCCTGGCAGGTGTTCTGGGCGGTCAGCGGAGTGGGGCAGAAGCTGCCCGTCCAGACCGCCTTCGACCCGGACTCACCCACCCGGTAGACCTGCACCGCCCCGACCCCGGCGACCACGATCGCGACGACGGCCACGACCACGCCGACCCACGGCGCCGGGGCGCGGCCGGTGCGCCGGGTGAGCAGCGTCGGGAGTCCCCAGGCCAGCACCGCCACAACGAACAGGGCGATGGCGTAGGGCAGCAGGCTGCCGCCCAGGTCGACGTGTTGGTTGATCAGGGGGGTGCTGGGCACCCTGGCCTGCAGCCACTCGCCGGCCTCCTCTGCGACCTTGACCGAGCCGAGCGCGGCCAGCGCGACCAGCGGGGTGACGATGCCGAGCCGGCGGCGCGCGGCCGGCCAGACGGCCGACAGGACCGTCAGCAGCGCGGCCAGCGGGACGAGCACCACCACGGTGTGCACCACCAGGATGTGCACTGGCAGGCCGTTGATCTCTCCGAACATGCCTTGATCATCTCCTTCCGCCGGCCCGGGTCGCGGCAGGCGCACCAACGCACTCGGCGGTGCCGCCGTCGCCTGGAACACGTGCGCGGGCCGTGCGGGGTTCAGTGCGCCGCCACCGGCGGCGGACCCGGCGCGGCGGGTACCCTTCCCTCGAGCGCCCGCCGGTTGCGGACCGGCGGCACGGCCCGGGTGACCGCGCGGGCCGATGGACAGGGATGGCGGCAGAGGCGTGAAGCGGATCTACTACTTCGGCGCAGGCATCGCGCTGGGCGTCGCCGCGACCCGGCGGACCCGCCGGGCGAAGGAAGCCGCACGGGAGGCGCTCAAGGCCAAGGTCACGCCGTCCGCGATCGCCGCCGATATCGCCGACGCCATCGCCGAACTCGGCAACGCGGTGGGCGCGTTCGCCGCGGACGTCCGGCAGGGCGCGGTCAACCGCAGGGCCAGCTACCGGCCGCTGGTGGACAGCACGACCGGCGCCGTCATGCTCGTCGGTCCGGAGGCGATCGGTCCGGCCATCCCGGCGCCGGTGGAACCGCGGGCACCCGGTGCGCCGCCCGCCCGGCCGGCACCGTCCCGCCGCGAGCCGACCCGCTCGGCCCGTCGTTCCGCCTGATCGCGGCCGCCGATCCGGCGTGCCGCATCGGCGCGCGCCCGGCTGACGGCAACCGCACGTCCGCCCGACCTTCCAGCACGTCAGCGAGGACCCATGCAGACCCACGAAATAAGGCGCCGCTTCCTGGGCTACTTCGAGAAGACCGGTCACACCGTGGTGCCGTCGGCATCGCTGGTCAGTGACGACCCGACGCTGCTGTTCACGGTCGCCGGGATGGTGCCGTTCAAGCCCTACTTCCTGGGTCAGGTGACGCCGCCGTTCCCGCGGGCCACCAGCGTGCAGAAGTGCGTCCGGACCCTGGACATCGAGAACGTCGGGGTCTCCCAGCGGCACAACACGTTCTTCCAGATGGCCGGCAACTTCTCCTTCGGTGACTACTTCAAGGAAGGCGCCATCCGGCACGCGTGGGCGCTGCTCACCGACTCGCTCGACGACGGCGGGTACGGGCTGGACCCGGCCCGTCTGTGGGTCACCGTCTACGAGACCGACAACGATGCCGCCGAGCTCTGGGAACGCGTGGCCGGGGTGGCACCCGACCGGATCCAGCGGCGGGGGATGGCGGACAACTTCTGGTCCATGGGCGTCGCCGGGCCCTGCGGCCCGTGCTCGGAGATCTACTACGACCGAGGCCCCGAATACGGGGTGGAGGGCGGCCCGATCGCCGACGAGGACCGCTACCTGGAGATCTGGAACCTCGTGTTCATGCAGGACATGCGCGGGGACTCGGACGGTTCGGGCGGCAAGGGCGACTTTCCGATCCTCGGCCCGCTTCCGCAGCAGAACATCGACACCGGGCTGGGTGTCGAACGTCTCGCGTTCCTCCTGCAGGGTGTCGACAACGTCTACGAGACGGACCTTCTCCGGCCGATCATCGGGCGGATGGAGCAGTTGTCCGGGCTGACCTACGGGCAGCAGCACGACGCCGACGTGCGGATGCGGATCATCGCCGACCACAGCCGGTCGTCGATCATGTTGATCTCGGACGGGGTCAGCCCCGGCAACGAGGGCCGCGGCTACGTGCTGCGGCGGTTGCTGCGCCGCACGGTGCGCAGCGCGCGCCTGCTCGGCGTCACCGACCCGGTGATGCCCGGCCTGACACAGACCGTCAGCGAGTTGATGAGTGAGTCGTACCCGGAGCTGACCACCGATTTCGAGCGGATCCAGCGGATCGCCGTCACCGAGGAGCAGGCGTTCCTGCGGACCATCTCGTCCGGCTCGAAGTTGTTCGACATCGCCGCCCAGGAGACGAAGGAGGCCGGCAGCAGCGTCGTTCCCGGCTCCACCGCGTTCCTGCTGCACGACACCCAGGGCTTCCCGATCGACCTGACGTTGGAGATGGCGGCGGAGGCCGGGCTCAGTGTCGACACCGACGAGTTCCGGCGGCTGATGGAGGAGCAGCGGCAGCGGGCACGGGCGGACGCCAAGGCGCGCAAGGGCAAGCTGGCCGACCTGAGTGTCTACCGGCCGCTGCTGGAGCAGGGCCGCACTGAGTTCACCGGGTACTCCGAGCTGGAATCGGAGGCCACCGTGAAGGGCCTGATCCGCGCCGGTGAGCGGGTGCAGTACGCGACGGCCGGTGACGAGGTGGAACTCGTCCTGGACCGCACCCCGCTGTATGCCGAATCCGGCGGCCAGGAGTCCGACGCGGGCACCGTCATCGGCGCGGCCGGCCTGTCCGCCGAGGTGCTGGACGTGCAGAAGGTCGACAAGCGACTGATCGTGCACCGGGTCCGGATCACCGACGGCGAACTCAGCGAAGGCGCGCAGGTGCTGGCCAGGGTCGACCCGGAGTGGCGGCTCGGCGCCCGGCAGGCGCATTCCGGCACCCACGTCCTGCACGCCGCGCTCCGCCAGGTGCTCGGTCCGCAGGCGTTGCAGTCCGGGTCGTACAACAAGCCCGGGTACCTGCGGCTCGACTTCGCCTGGAACGAGGCGCTGTCGCCGGAGACCCGCAGCGAACTGGAGGATGTCACCAACCGCGCGGTCCGGCAGGACCTGCCGGTGCAGGTGCTGTACGGGTCGCAGGCCGAGGCGCAGGCGATGGGCGCGATCGCCCTGTTCGGCGAGACCTACGACGAAACCGTGCGGATCGTCGAGATCGGCGGACCGTGGTCGGTGGAGCTCTGCGGCGGCACGCATGTCGAGCACTCATCGCAGATCGGCCCGGTCGCCATCACCGCGGAGTCGTCGGTCGGCTCCGGGTTGCGCCGGGTGGAGGCCGCGGTCGGGATGGAGGCGTTCCAGCGACTGGCCGCCGAGCGGACCCTGGTGTCCCAATTGGCATCCTCCCTGAAGGTGCCGCCCAGCGAGCTGCCGGCCCGCGTCGAGGTGCTGCTCGAACGGCTCCGCGCGGCGGAGAAGGAACTGTCCGCGCTGCGCGCAGCCGCCCTGTCGGCCAGCGCCGGGACGTTGGTCGAGGGTGCGACCGACGTGGGCGGGGTCGCCCTGGTGGCGGCCACCGCGCCGCCCGGTACGGCCCCCGCGGACCTGCGGAACCTGGCCACCGACGTCCGCGGCCGGCTCGGTGCCCGGCCGGCGGTCGTCGCGCTCTTCGCCACCGGACCGGGCAGCGTCGCCTTCGTGGTGGCCCTGACGTCGGCCGCGGTCGCCGAGGGCTGGGCGGCGGGCGATCTGGCCAAGACGTTCCTGCCGGCCATCGCGGGCCGCGGCGGCGGCAAGAAGGACATGGCGCAGGGTGCCGGGACGAACCCGGACGGCGTCCCGCAGGCGGTGCAGGCACTGCGTACCGCGCTGGCCGCCGGGCGGCCGTGACGGCGGTGACGACCCCTGCCGGCCCGACCCGGGCGACTGCCCGGAGCGCCCGGTGACCCCCGAATCCGATTCCGCGGTCAACCGTCACACGCCCACCAGAGGCGTGCGTCTGGGGGTCGACGTCGGTACCGTTCGCGTGGGTGTCGCGATCAGCGACCCGCACGGCCTGCTGGCGACGCCGGTCGCCACGCTGGCTCGGAAGCCGTCCGACGAGGCGGACCTGGCGGCGCTGGCCGCCATGGTGGAGGAACGCGAGGTGGTGGAAGTGGTCGTCGGACTGCCGAAGACGCTCCGCGGCACCGACGGCCCGGCCGTGGTCGCCGCCCGCGCCTACGGTGACGCGCTGGCCGCTCGGATCGCCCCCGTACCGGTGGTCTACGTCGATGAGCGGTTGACGACCGTGTCGGCGGACCGCCAGCTGACCGAGGCCGGGGTCCGGGGCAGGTCCCGGCGCAAGGTCGTCGATCAGCTGGCCGCCACCCGGATCCTGCAGAACCGGCTCGACAACCTCGCCGGTGGCGGCCGGTGAGCGACCAACTCGGCATTTTCGGCCGGGGGGACGGCGAGACCGGTGAGCTCGATGTCGACGAGCTCAGGGCCGCCCTGGCGGCAGGGCCGGCGGACACGCCCGTCGAACAGTTGCCGCCGCCGCTCCGCCCGGAACGCGAACCGGACCCCGATGCGGCCGCCCGCCGGCACCGGCGGTGGCTGGTGTTCGCGGTGGTCGTGTTGGTGGTCATTGTCGCCGGACTGGTCACCGGGTTCGTCTTCTGGCGCTCCGCCGCCGATGTCGTGCCGGACTACGCGGGCACCGGAACCACGGAGGTCGTCGTCCGGGTGCAGGGCGGCGACGGCATCCCGGACATCGCCAGGACGCTCACCGACGCCGGTGTGGTGGCCAGCACGGAGGCGTTCGAGCGGCAGGCCGCACTGGACGCCGACGTGCAGGCGCTGCGCCCCGGGTACTACAAGGTGCGGCAGAATGCCTCCGCGCAGGCCACCGCCGATGCGCTGGTGAACAAGGAGAACCGGGTCGGGCAGGTGCGGCTGATCCCCGGCCGGCAACTGGCCGACGTCACCGCCGTCTCCACCGACCCGTCGGCCGCGCCCACCGTGGTTCCCGGGTACATCAGCCAGATCACCGACGCCGCCTGTGTGCCGTTGAACGGCAAGCAGGACTGCTTCACCGCCGACGAGCTGTGGCAGGTCGCGGAGACCGCGGATCCGGCCGAGCTCGGTGTGATCGAGTGGGCGACGGAGGACGTCCGCCGGGCCCCCGACCCCCGCAAGCGGCTGGAGGGGATGATCCTGCCCGGCGACTTCGACATCCCGCCCGGGTCGAGCCCGGAACAGGCCCTCAAGGCGGTGATCAGCGCATCGGCGGCCCTGTGGAACGGCACCGACATCATCGCCGACGCCGCCGCCCGGAAGATCACCCCGTATCAGGCGGCCATCATCGCCTCGCTCGTCGAGCGCGAGGGCATCGTCAGTGACATGCCCAAGGTGTCCAGGGTGGTGTACAACCGGCTGGCCAAGCAGATGAAGCTGGAGTTCGACTCCACCGTCAACTACGCGCTGGACCGGGCCTCCATCGCCACCACGGCCAGGGACCGGGCCAACAAGAGCCCGTACAACACCTACGCGCACCGGGGACTGCCGCCGACGCCCATCTCCTCACCCGGGCCGGACGCGGTCGCCGCGACCCTGGATCCCGCCGAAGGATCGTGGCTGTTCTTCGTCAAGGTCAACGACAAGGGCGAATCGTGCTTCAGCGTCACGGCGAAGGAGCACGCCGCGTGCGTCGCCAAGGCGAGGGCGGCCGGTGTCTTCGGCTGACGACGCCGGCGCGATCCGCAGGGCCGCCGTTCTCGGTTCGCCCGTCGCGCACTCGCTGTCCCCGGCACTGCACCGGGCCGGGTACGTCGCGGCCGGGCTGACCCACTGGCGCTACGACCGCATCGAGTGCGACGCGCAGCAGCTGCCCGCCGTGGTTGCGGGGGCAGGCCCCGAGTGGGCGGGCTTCTCGGTGACGATGCCCGGCAAGGCGGCCGCCGCCGACGTCGCCGACCAGCGGTCCGCCCGCGTCGTCGCGCTCGGGGTGGCCAACACACTGGTCCGCCGCCCGGACGGGTGGTTTGCCGAGAACACCGATGTGGACGGCGTCGTCGGTGCCCTGCGGGCCGCCGGACTGACCGCCACGCGGTCGGCCCTGGTGCTCGGCGGCGGCGGTACCGCCGCGGCCGTCTTGGCGGCGCTGATCGAGCTGGGCGCCACCGAACTGGTCGTTGCCGGCCGACGGCCGCAGAGCACCGCGGCCGTGCGGGAACTGGGCGATCGGTTGGGCGCGGCGGTGACCGCGATCGGTTGGACCCGGCCCGAGATCGCGGACGCGGCCCGGACGGCTGATCTGGTGGTGTCGACCGTGCCGGCCGGGGCGGCCGACCCGCTGGTGGACCTGTTGGCCGAGGTGCCGGCGCTGTTCGACGTCGTCTACCACCCGTGGCCCACGCCGCTGGCCGCCGCCGGCGCCCCCGGCCGGACCACTGTCACCGGGCTGGACCTGTTGTTGCATCAGGCCTTTCGCCAGTTCGAGTTGTTCACCGGGCGACCCGCGCCGACCGCCGCCATGCGCAGCGGCCTGCGCGCCGCGGCCGCCACGGACCTGCCGCTGCCGGTCTGATCCCGGCTCGCCGCCCACCGGGACCATTGGGGACATCCACACGTGCCGGCACCCCTGGCGTGAGACGGTTCCGGCATGGGTTCCGGGGCTGCGTGGCCGGCGCTGGTCGGGTTGCTGGTCGGCGCGGCGGCGGGCGCGGCGGCACGGCTGCTGCTGGGCCGGCTGCGGCGGGGTGTGGTGCTCCGGCCCGGTGCGTTCGAGGTGTGTTCGGCCCTGGTCACCGCCGCCGGGGTCGCGCTGGTCTGGCCCGGTCCCACGGTGCTGTTGCTGACCTGGGTCGGCCTGCTGGCGGTGACACTGTCCGCGGTGGACCTGCGGCACCACCGGTTGCCGGATGCGCTGACGTTGCCCGCGATCCCGATCACCGCCGTCCTGCTGGGCATCACCGAGTGGGTCTGGCCCGGTACCGGCAGCCTGGTCGCCGGCGTCGTGGTGGCGGCCGCCGTGACCGGCTTGTTCGGGGCCGCTGCGACGGTCGCCCCGCGGGCAATCGGAATGGGGGACGTCAAACTCGTCGCGTCACTGGCCCTGCTGACCGGTTATCTCTCCGTGGCGGCCGCGGTGCTGGCCGTCACCATCGGCTTCGTGCTCGGTGCGTCCGTCGCGGTCGCCGGCCTGGCGACCCGGCGGCTGACGATGACCTCAGCGATCCCGTTCGGACCGTGCCTGCTGGCCGGTTCGTGGGTCGTCACCGCGCTCCCCGGGGTGGTCACCGCGATCCTGTAGGAATTTTCTTCCCCGGCGATGTCCTACCCGGCCGGACCCGTTCGTGGTGGGAGTGAGGGCATCCACGGTGGATGCCCGCGAACAGGGAATGGGAGAAGCCATGAAGCTCACCGTGCACACCTTCGTCAGCCTGGACGGCGTCATGCAGGGACCCGGCGGTGCGGACGAGGACCGCTCCGGCGGGTTCGACCACGGCGGCTGGGTGGTGCCTTTCGTCGACGACGATTTCGGCGCTGTGGTCAGCGAATGGTTCACCCACACCGACGAGATCCTGCTCGGCCGCAGCACCTACGACATGATGTCCGCCTTCTGGTCGACGGTGACCGACCCCGGGGATTTCGTGGCCGCCGCGTTGAACACCCGCCCCAAGCACGTCGCATCGACCACGATGACCGAGGCGTCATGGCGGAACTCCAGCGTGGTCGGCGGTGACGTGCTGGCGGCCGTCCGGGAACTCAAGCAGCGGCCCGGCGGTGAGTTGCAGGTCCACGGCAGTTGCGGCCTGGTACACACCCTGCACGACGCCGGGCTCGTCGACGAGTACCGGCTGATCGTCTTCCCGGTCGTCATCGGCAGCGGCAAGCGGCTGTTCCGGGACGGCAGCGTGCCCGGATCGTTCACCCTGGTCCGCTCGAGCGTGACGGGTAAGGGTGCCGTCGCGATGGTGCTGCGGCCGGCCGGTGCGCTCGGGACCGGCGACATCGAGGTGGTCGACGGTCGCGAGGTGGTGCACGCGTTCTGACTACGCGCCCACACCGCCGCCAGCGGACACCACCACCCGGCACCCACGCCACCCACACACACACCGACGCCAGCCGACCCCCACCCGTCCCGCCCACTTCCGATCGTCACGTCACCTCTCGAAGGAGCCCACCATGGCGCAGTACCTGCTCTCCGTGCACGGCAGCGACACCGATCCCGTCCCCGACAACGTCCAGGACCTGTACGCCGCCGTCGACCGGTTCAACACCGAACTCCAGCAGTCCGGCTCGTGGGTGTTTGCCGGCGGCCTGCACCCGGCCCGCACGGCCACCGTCGTCGACGCCACCGGCAGCGGTGACCCGATCATCACCGATGGCCCGTACCTGGAGTCCAAGGAACACATCGGCGGGTTCTGGGTCGTCGACGTGCCCGATCTCGATGCCGCGCTCGAGCTGGCCCGGAAGGGGTCGGCGGCATGCCAGGGAGCGGTGGAGGTGCGCCCGTTCCAACCGGAACCGGAAGCCTGACCGGCGTGCCGGCGTCCACCACCGAACTCGACCGTGTCTTCCGCGGCGAGCACGGACGCATCGTCGCGGCCCTGGCCCGCCGCTTCGGTGACATCGACGTCGCCGAGGAGGCCGCTCAAGAGGCATATCTCGTTGCACTGCAACGCTGGTCGGTGGCCGGGCCACCGCCGAACCCGGGTGCCTGGCTCACCACGACCGCGCAGAACAAGGCGATCGACCGGCTGCGGCGGGAGTCCGGCCGCGATGCCCGGCACGGCCAGGCGGCGATGATGTACGAGCCCGACGACCCGGACAGCACGGTCTCGTCGGTGGTGGACGACCGGCTCCGGCTGATGTTCACCTGCTGCCACCCGGCGCTGTCGGCCGCGGCGCAGGTGGCGCTCACCCTGCGGTTGCTCGGTGGCCTGACGGTCGCCGAGATCGCCGGTGCCTTCCTCGTCGACGAGGCGGCCATGGCCAAGCGGCTCACCCGGTCGAAGCAGAAGATCAAGGCGGCGCGCATCCCGTACCGGGTGCCGCCGGACGCGGAACTCCCCGGAAGGCTGCGGGGCGTGCTCGCCACGCTGTTCCTCATCTTCAACGAGGGGTATCTGCCGTCCACGCCGGCGCCGACGGGCGCACCCGCGGGTACGCCGTCGGTGCGTGCCGATCTGTGCGCCGAGGCAATCCGGTTGACCCGGGTGCTGGCCGCCCTGATGCCGGATGAGGGCGAGGTGCAGGGCTTGCTCGCGATCATGCTGCTGTCCGACGCCCGGCGGCCTAGCCGGTTCAGCAACGGGACGCTGGTTCCGCTGGCGGATCAGGACCGTTCGCGGTGGAACCGGCAGCTGATCGCGGAGGGGCACGCGATCGTCCGGGAGTGTCTTCGCCGCAACCGACCCGGCCGCTACCAGGTACTGGCCGCGATCAACGCGGTGCACACCGACGCGGCGACGGCCGCCGGCACCGACTGGCGGCAGGTGGTCGCGCTGTACGACCAGCTGTCCGCGCTCGACCCGTCACCGGTGGTGTCGCTCAACCGGGCGATCGCGGTCGCCGAGATCGACGGTCCGGACGCCGCGCTGGACATCGTGGGTGCGCTGGACCTCGACGGGTATCACGCCTTCCACGCGACCCGCGCCGATCTGCTGCGGCGCGCCGGTCGTGGCGCCGAGGCCGCGCAGGCGTACCGACGGGCGCTTCACCTGGCGGGCAACGCGGGGGAGCGGGAGTTCCTGCTGCGCCGGTTATGGGCGTTGGGGGGATCGGTGTGACAACCGGCGGGGAACGCATCGTCGAAGCGGTGGCGGCCGCTCGCAGCCCCGCCACCCAACGGTGCACCGGGTTCTGTGAGCACGGCAATCGCGGCGCCCGGCAGGACGGCGGTCGATCGGGCACTCGCTGGAACCACGATTCTTGACTGTACGGTCAAGAAAGTGGCGGGATGACCCCGTGGGCAGAAGACGCGGCATCGATGAGGCGGCCGTCGTCGCGTCGGCCGGGCGGGCCTTTCTGACGGCCGGTTATGAGGGAACGTCGGTCGACGAGCTGGTGGCGGCGACGGGACTCTTGCGCGGCAGTCTGTACCAGGCGTTCGGCAGCAAGCGCGGCCTCTTTGTGGCCGCGCTGCGCACACAACCCGCAGCGCCGCTGCATTCCACGCTCAGTCCCACCGAGATCGACCTGTTGTTGGTCGCAACCCTGGAATTGGCGCCTCGCGACGTCGAGGTGCGTGAGCTGGTGGCGAAGCGGCTCCAAGGCTGCCCGGATCCCGGCCGTCTGTTGGGAAACCGCCTGCTGGAGCGTGCTTCCTTGCCATCGTGAGAGATCGAGTCGATGAAGGGAAACGTCATGAACATCGTCACCGTCACCGACCACACCGTCACCGTCGAGCCGAAAGGCCTGGACAAGTTGTGGGCCCTGACCCGCCGGTTGGACTTTCCTGCCGAACACATCCGGGGGGGCGACCTTCGACCCGGGCGCGAACAGTGAACCGAAAGGCATCAGGGCGCCGGGTCTCCGGATTCCCGGAAAATGGGCCGGGACTTTTCACCGGGACGGCGAGAAGTCCTTCTGGAATGTCTCTGCACCCGATCGAACGGTGGTCGTGGAATTGACCGGCGAGGATGACGACCGGCTCTACCTCACGGTGGACGATCCGCGCGGCGTGGTGGACCGGATCAACCGGTTCGCTCACCCCTGACCCGGCCCGCGTCCGGTCTCGACCGGGCCGGTCGTCTCACGAGCGGGGCCGGGCGCACGAACGGCAAGGCGAGCGCCGAGCGGATGCTCGTCCCCGTCAGCATCATCATGACCCGGTCGATGCCCGGACCCAGCCCGCCGCTGGTCCCGGGTGACCCTGCGGTGGCTCGGTTCGTCGATCCCCGGGTTCCGGCCGGCCGCGCCGCGGCGGGCGCCCCGTCGGGCTGACCTGCCACCCGCGGCCCCCGTTGCCGCCGCGGTGATCTGGCACAGTGTCCCGGCGTGAACACGGTGACCGTCGGATGGCCGCTCGCGGCGGTGCTGGTCGGGTTGGCGGTGGCTGCGGCGGTCGTGACCGCGGCCGCCCGCCTCGGCCGCCCGCAGGCGGTGTTGTCCGCCGCGGCCCGCGCCGCCCTGCAGCTCGCCGCGGTCAGCCTCGTCATCGGTGTGGTGCTGCGATCACTGTGGTTGACCGCGGCCTTCCTGGTCGTCATGGTCGTCGTCGCGGCCGGCACGTCCGCGCACCGGATCACCGGGTCACTGCGACCGGCCGCCTGGTGGACGGCGCTGCCCATCGGGTGCGGGGTCGGGCTCGCACTGGGTGCCATCGTGGCCGCCGGTGTGCTGCCGGCCGACCCCGTCGCGATCCTGCCGAGCGGCGGGATCCTGATCGGCGGTGCGATGACGGCGACGTCCATCGCGGGTCGCCGGCTGGACGAGGAGTTGACCATGCAGCGGGGCGCGTACGAAGCGGCGTTGTCGATCGGCCTGAGCCGGCGGGAGGCGGTCACCGTGGTCGCCCGGGACGCCGCGGGCCTGGCCCTGCTGCCGGGACTGGATCAGACCAGGACCGTGGGCCTGGTGACGCTGCCGGGCGCGTTCGTCGGTGTGCTGCTGGCCGGGGCGTCACCGCTGCAGGCCGGTGCCGTGCAGGTGCTGGTGCTGATCGGGCTGCTGCTCGTCCAGGCGATCGCCGTCGCCGGGACCGTTGAACTGATCTCCGGCGGGTTGCTCCCGCTGCGGTCCGGCCCGCTCGCCGAATAGTCCGCCCTCGTCCGAGGGCCCAACTTGTCAGCGGCCCGGGTCGGCACCCGGCCGGTTGCCCGCGATTGCGGCGAGCGCCCGCAACTCGTCGGCGGGTGCGCCGAGTCCGTCGCCGAACTCGTCGGCGAGCCGTTGCCAATGCTCGTCACGCGGCCGGAACGCGAGCAGGGACGCCTGGTCGGTGAGCAGGAGCGCGTACTTCAGCAGCTGGTCCACGCGCAGGCTCAGCGGCGTCGCGGGCAGCGCGCCGAGCCGGCGGCGCAGGGTCAGGTACCCGGAGACCAGGGTTCCGCAGGTCTTCGCCAGGTCCGCCCCGGGGTCGGGCTCTGTCCGGCATCGCCGGACCGCGTCCTCGACGTCGTCGAGCATTCCGGCGCCGTACCGGATGATGTCGGCCAGCTCGCCGTCGACCGCGTCCGCCGGCCGCGTACCGCTGGGCGCCGTGTCATCCGATGTCGGGCCCACGGGGCGGGGAGCGCCCGGAGCCGTGCTGATCGCGGTGCCGTGCGCGGCGGCGCGGCGCCCGATGCCGGCGAAGTGGCGCACCATCACGGCCTCCGATCGGGGACGGACTCCGGTCGCGGGTGATTGCCTGCAGCCGGCTGCGATTTTCATCGTGCCCGACGGTCGCGTCCGGTGGTGCAGCGATCCTTCGGACAAAGGCCAGATGCCTGCTGGTGCGGGACGGCTCACTCCTGCAGGTAGCGCATCACCGCCAGCACCCGGCGATGATCGTCCGGATCCGGCGGCAGGCCCAGGGTCTGGAAGATCAACGCGATGCTCCGGGCGACGGCCTTCTCGGTGACGAACAGTTCCCTGGCGATGCGCGCATTGCTGAAGCCCTGTGCCATCAGCTGCAGTACCTCCAGCCGGCGGGGCGTCAACCGGGCGATGCCCTGATCACGGTTGTCCCGCACTTCCCGCCGCACCATCGTGGAGATCACCTCCGGATCGATGCTGGAGCCACCGGCCGGACCCGGCCGACGGATTCCAGGAAGCCGTCCAGATCCATCACCCGAAGCTTGAGCAGGTATCCGATCCGCTCGGCACCGAGGGACAGCAACTTGGCTGCACCGGCGGTGTCGACGTGCTGGGAGAGCACGACGATGGCAATCGCCGGGAACTCCTGACGGATCTGCAGGGCCGCGCTCAGTCCCTCGTCGGTGAGGGTTGGCGGCATCCGGATGTCGGTCACCACGAGTTCCGGTCGGAGCGCGCGGACCTTGCCGATCAGGTCGTCGCGATCCCCGGCGAGCCCGACTACCTGGTAATCCTCATCGGCCAGGATGCGGGCGATGCCCTCGCGGAGCAGGACCTCGTCCTCGGCAATGATCACCCGCACGAGAACTCCGCCCGCAGCGTCGTTCCGTGTCCGGCGGCCGACCGTACCTCTTCGACCTCGCCCGCCCGGCCGAACGCTCCGGCGAGCATCCCCGTAGGCCGCGGCCACCACCACCCGCGCGGCGCGTCCGCGGATCCGTCCGGACGGAAACGCCACCAGCAGGTGCAGCAGCATGGCCAGCGGAACCGACTGCAGGGCGAGGCCGATCGCCCCCAGGGCCGGCACCGTGTCGTCGTCCATGCCGGAGACCAGCAGTGCCACCGCGGTGAGCACCAGCAGCCGCCCCATCCGGTTGTGCGGGCGGCGATGCCATCCGATCAACCCGGCCACCGTGAGGTTGTCACCGCGATCGCGTCCAGCACCGACGCGGCGAACGCCGGGGATGTCGACGGCACCGCCAACTCCACCAGCACGAGGACACCCAGCAGACCACCCACCGTCAACAGCGCGTCGCGCAGGCTGGTGCCGGTCGGGTGACGGGCCGGCCCCGGCGGTCCGGGTGGGCGGTCGGCGGCGCTCCCGCGATCGGCAACCACCGCAACCTGCGACCGGAACTATCGGTCATCGGTTCAATATTCCGGTCGGGCTCCGGGACCGCCCGCCGCCGGCCGTGGCGTGTCGCCGCGTGACGGTCGCCAGGACCGCTGGCGGACGCTGCCGCAAGGTCAGCGTGGTGCAGGGCCCCTGTCGCGGGCACCGGCCGGCAGGTCGGGGGAGCCGGCATCGGGGATGTCCGCCCGGCCGGTGACGACGCGGAAAACGGGGTAGCGCGGGGCGACGCGCAGCAGCGTTTCCTCCGGCGCGTTTGCATCGATTCCGTCGAAGAAGACGCCCACCTCGAACTTCCAGCGACGCAGATAGCGGCGGAGTATCGCGGGCTTGTCCTCGTCGGCCACCTCGACCGCCCGGAACGGCTCGGTCCGCCGCCCGAGCCGCAGTTCGCCGCCGCCTGCCACCCGGATGTTGCGCACCCATTGCGTCGGCCCGCGCGGCGCCACGATGTACCGCTGGTCCCCGACGGTCAGCAGGTTGACCGGTGTGCTCCGGATGGCGCCCGTGCTGCGTCCCCGGACGTGCAGCTCCCGGCTGCCCAGGATGCTCACGCCCCTTCGCGCCAGCCAGGCGACCACCCGATTGAAGACGCCGGTGGTGCGTCCTGGTGCGCGGTAGGTCGTTCGATGAGCGTGCATGAATCCTCCCTCTGGATAACGAGAGCAGTGCTCTCGTCGATGAGCATCGGCCTCCATAGGGTCGCTTGTCAAGAGCACTGCTCGCGTCACGGGTCGGCGCTCGCATATGGTGAACCGATGAGTGCTCCGCTGACCGCCCGCGCCGTCGCCCGTCGCGAGTTGACCGCCGCCATCACCACCGAGGCGAGGAGGCAACTCGCCGAGCACGGGCCGGACGGCCTCTCGCTGCGCGCGGTCGCCCGTTCACTGGGGATGGCCTCGTCGGCCGTCTACCGTTACTTCGCCAGCCGCGACGACCTGCTGACCGCCCTGATCATCGAGAGTTACACCGCCCTAGGCGATGTCCTGGAGGAGGCCGACCGGGATTCGCCCCGGGCCACTGCGCGCAAGCGCTGGCTGCGAGTCTGCCGGGCCGCCCGGGAGTGGGCCGTGGCTCACCCACAGGAGTACGCCCTGCTGTACGGGTCACCGGTGCCCGGCTACCGAGCTCCGCGGGACACGGTTGATCCCGCCGCGCGAATCCCGCTCGCACTGCTCATGCCACTGCGCGACGCTTGGCGGGCTGGAGCGGTGCCGGGTGCAACGGACCGGCCGCTGCCGGCACCGTTGCGGCGGCAGCTCGAGCCGGTCGCCGCTGCGTTGGCCATCGATGTGCCGCCCGCCGGCATCGCGGCGGCGCTCGGCGCCTGGTCACACCTCTTCGGCCTGATCAGCTTCGAGTTGTTCGGCCATTTCGCCGGCAGCGTCGACCCGGCCGACGCCTTCTTCGAGCACGAGATGGCTTCGCTGGCGGATCGGCTCGGCCTGGCCGACGGAACAGCCCGATCGTGACCCGCTCGGCTGCGCATCTCCCTACCGATGACGACGTGCCGGTCGTCAGAGGATGTTGATCGCCCGGGCGATCACCAGCGCAGCGAGGGCCAGCGACACCATGGACTCGGCGATCATCATCAGCTTCGCCCACACCCGCACCGCGGACACGTCGGTGGGGCTGAACGCGAGCGCGGTGTTGAACGACAGCGCAAGGTAGTCCGGGAACGTTGCGTACCACGAGTCCGGAACGAATTGCCGCATCGTCATCTCCGGAAAGATGAACGCGTGCCCGCTCGGCTGCGGCGCCGCCGCGCGGGCCGCGGCGCCACCGGCGTCGAGATCCCAGTACCACAGGGCGAAGGCGATCACCGTGGTGAGCCAGATGCATCCGCCGATGACCAGCAACTGGCTCGCCGTGGTGAAGGCGGCGTCGGTGAAGATGCCGGCGACCAGGCGGATCGCTCCGTAGGCCGCAACCAGGGTGATGACGCCGAACATGACCAATGTCGTCACCCGCAACCAGCGGCGTTGCCGGTCGATCCGGCCGGGATCACCGATGATGAGCACGACCAGGAAGCTGAGCAGGACCGCCGGGTACACGAACCGCGGCAGGACCCGGAAGTCGTCGGGCACCACTTCCTGCAGCACCCCCAGGGCCAGCACGGCGGTGGCCATCGGCCACCGCTTCTCACCCTGCCGCCGGGCGGCCGCGGGCGGGCGGGCGCCGCTCGGCGGAGCATCCGTCAGCTCGCCGACGGCGGGTTCGTCACCGGGGTTGGTCACGGTCTCATCCTGCGGTTCGAGGGTGCGTCACGCCCACCCGACGCCCTGGACCGGGCGCGGGACCGCAGGCAACCCGCGGTCAGTGCGACTCGGATGCGGTCGTCCATTGGGCACCGGTCTGCTGCTGGTAGGCACGAATCGCCTCACCGATCGTCTCGTAGAAGTGGTGCGGGTCGATGGTGTCGGTCAGTTCGTAGCGCTCCACCTTGCGCCGGACCGACGTCTTCATCTCGGCGAACACCAGGCTCGTCCCGGCGGCGTTGAGCATCTTGTCGAGGTCTTCGAGCATGTCGGCCGCCGTGGTGTCGATGTCGACGATGGGCTCCGCCGCGACGAGGATCCAGCGCGCATCGGGCTCGCGTTCGGCGAGCTCGAGCACCGCGTCACGGAAGGTGTTGGCGTTGGCGAAGAACAGCGGACCGTCGAATCGGTAGATCACCAGGCCCGGCAGGCATGCGGCCGGCCGGTGCACGGACGTGTCGTGATAGCCGGCCAGTCCGTCGACCCGACCCAGCACGGCCTGGTACGGCCGCCAGGAACGACGGAACACGTCGAGGATCGACAGCCCGACCGCGAGGGCGATACCGGGCAGCACACCCAGCAGGGCGACCCCGAGGAATGCCGCTGCGGCGAGGGTGAAGTCGGACTTGCGCTGAAGCCAGAGCCGCCGCATGCCGGCGAGATCGGCCAGCGAGATCGACGCCGCGATGACGACCGCGGCCAGCGTCGGCTGCGGCAGGTTCTGCAGCAACCCCGGCACGAACAACAGCATCAGCAGGATTGCCGCGGCGCCGACCAGCCCGGTCAGCTGGGTCTTGGCACCGTTCTGCACGGCGACCGCGGTGCGTGATCCGCTGGTGCTCACCGGGAAGCCCTGGAAGAAGCCGGCCGCGATGTTCGCCGCGCCGATGCCGATCATCTCCTTGTCCCCGTCGATCCGGTCACCGCTGCGCGCGGCGAACGCCGACGCCGTGGAGATGGTGTCGGTCAGCGAGACCAAGGCGATACCGAGAGCACCGGCGAACAACAGCAGCAGGTCCCCGAGCGGGACGGTGGGGATGGTGAACGGCGGGAATCCCTCGGGCAGGGGGCCGACGACCGAGACCCCGCGGCCTGCGAGGTCGAACACCCTGACCGCCAGGATGGCCAGCACGACGGCGACCAACACTCCGGGGATGCGCGGCAGGAAGCGCTGGAAGAGCAGGATGAGCACCAGGCAGAAGACGCCGATGGTCAGCGCGGCCGGCACCGTCTCGCCATCGGCGAGGCCGGTCACGAACCCCGACGCTTCCGCGATGAGGCCGTCGGCGTCCACCGAGAAGCCGAACAGTTTGGGCAGTTGACCGACGATGATGGTCAGCGCCAGACCGTTCATGTAGCCGATCTGCGTCGGCTTGGACAGCAGGTCCGCGACGAAACCCAGCCTGAAAACGCCGGCCAGCACGGTGATCGCGCCGACCATCAGGGCGAGCATCGAGGCGTAGGCGACGGCTCGTGCAGGATCACCGTCGGCCGCCACGAGCGGGATGATGCAGGCGGCGATCATCGGGCCCAGCGACGAGTCCGGACCCAGCACCAACACCCTGGACGGTCCGAAGACGGCGTACCCGACCAGGCACAGGATCGACGTGTAGAGCCCGGTGATCGGTGGCAGGCCCGCCAGTTCCGCGTAGGCCATCCCCTGGGGTACGAGCAGCGCGGTGAGGATCAGTCCCGCGGCGATGTCCTGCCGCAACCACCGCGGACGGTACGAGCGGAGCATCGTCAGCCCCGGAAGCACCGAGGTGGTGGAGGGCCGGACCGCCATGCCGCATGTCCCTTCCGGTTCGGCCTTGGTGTTCGGTGCTGGTGAGCGTTCCCGACAGTAGGGTCCGGGGTCGCAAGCGGCCTCACCTGGGACGGATGAAACGACCTGGGGGGCGCCGACGGGAAGCACCGTTTGCCCGGCTGGCGAGCCGGCCCGGCTCACCCGGCGGGCGCCCGATCAGGACCGACGACGGAGCCGACACCGCGCAGGGCGAGCAGGCAGCCTGCCGCCGCCAGCGCCATCCCCTACCCCCGACAAGGGCGACGCCGTGCATGCCTGTGGTGAATGCCTCGCGGGCTGCCGCGACCAGGCCGGAGCCGTCGGGTGCTGATGCGTCGCTGCCGGGCCAGGAACACCGCCCCGAGCCTGCAGCCAACGATGATCAACATTGGGTAGACGGCCGAGGAGCCCTGTGTCGCCCACTGTTTCATCGCGAAGATCACCGGCAGCACGGCCGCCAACCAGAGCGCCGAACTGGTCACATCCAAACGGGCCGGTCGGGCCGAGCGGAACTCCGGCAGCAGCAGCGGGCCCAGGGCAAGCAGCATCAGCATCGCTGGGATGTTGATCAGGAACACCGGCGGAGCAGGAGAAGTTGTCGAGCATCCTGCTGCTCGATGTCTACGTGCGCGGCCAGACGCAGCTCTCCCTGGGGATGTCGGCCCCGCGCAACCCTGCTGCGGCGGAGACCGGTCCGCACGACGACCCCTACGCGCGGCGGCTGCGGGCGCTGGTCGACCCGGCGGTGTTCCCGCGGATCACCGCCGCGCTCGCCTCCGGCGCATTGGAGGACGACACCGATGTCGGCGTCGACGAGTTCGGGTTCGGGGCCTGGACACCGTGCTCGACGGGATCACGACCCGAATTGCCCGCCACCGGTGAGCCGGCCGCGTCGCAGCACCCGGAGAAGATCGGTCGGTCAGGTATCGGTCAGGTACCGGGCAGGGTCGGTCGGTGAGGCCCGTCGGTCAGGTCGGTCGGTGAACTCGCCCGGTCGAGTTCGCTGGGTCGAGTTCGCTGGGTCGAGTTCTGCTGGGTCGAGTTTGCTGGGTCGAGTTTGCTGGGTCGAGTTTGCTGGGTCGAGTTTGCTGGGTCGAGTTTGCTGGGTCGAGTTTGCTGGGTCGAGTTTGCTGGGTCGAGTTTGCTGGGTCGAGTTTGCTGGGTCGAGTTTGCTGGGTCGAGTTTGCTGGGTCGAGTTTGCTGGGTCGAGTTTGCTGGGTCGAGTTTGCTGGGTCGAGTTTGCTGGGTCGAGTTTGCTGGGTCGAGTTCGCCCGGCAAGTTCGCTGGGTCAGATCCTGGGGCGCATGGTCGCCACCAGCGGGCAGGTGAACGGATCGCCGCCGCGCAGACCCACCTTGTTGAGGTAGCGCACCACGATCGCGTACGACGTCCGCAGCGTGGTCTCGGTGTACTGCACCCCGTTGTCGATGCAGAAGGGCTTGATCAGCGCCTGCGCCCGGCGCAGGTTCGGCCGCGGCATGCTCGGGAAGAGGTGGTGCTCGATCTGGTAGTTGAGCCCGCCCATCGCGAACGTGGTGAAGCGGTTGCTGATGATGTTGCGGCTCATCAGCACCTGGCGGCGCAGGAAGTCGATCTTGGCGTCCGCCGGCAACACCGGCATGCCCTTGTGGTTGGGGGCGAATGTGCAACCCAGGTAGACCCCGACGACGGCCACCTGCAGCGCCAGGAACGCCCCTGCCTTGCCGAGGTCCATCACCCAGAAGACCAGGCCGAGGTAGGCCGCCCAGCGGATGGCGAGGACGGCCATCTCGGCGGGCTGCCGCTTTCCCGACCGGCGGGTCACGCTGGTGATGATCGACTGGGCGTGCAGGTTGACCCCCTCGAGGGTCAGCAACGGGAAGAACCACCAGCCCTGGTTGCGGCGTAGGAATGCAGCGATCCGGAACCGGCTGGGCTTGCCCTCGGACGGGTGGAAGTGCAGCACGGAGTTCTTGATGTCCGGGTCCTTCCCGATCTGGTTCGGGGCTCCGTGGTGCTTGTTGTGCTTGCCGTTCCACCAGGCCAGGCTCATTCCGCTGAACAGCGTGCCGAGTACCAGACCGGCCCGCTGGTTGGCCTTGTTCGACTGGAAGATCTGCCGGTGCGCGGCGTCGTGGCCGAGGAACCCGAAATGAGCGACGACCAAGCCGAGCCCGACCGCCAGGATGAGCTGCAGCCAGCTGTTGCCCAGCAGGATCATGCCGGCGATGATGCCGGCCGCGGCCAGCATCATCACCGATGACTTGACGGCGTAGTAGCCGTACCGGCGCCGCATCAGGCCGGCCCGCTGGACGGTGTCCAGCAGTTGCGAGTACTCGGTGGGCGGTCTGGGGGTGCGGGCGGGGCGGGTTCTGCCGATTGCGGTGCTCATGGCGGCCTCACGGGATCGTGGTGGGGATACCGGGCATCACCAGGAACTGCGGGAAGCCGGGTATGTGCTGGAGGGCTGACGGTGCGGCGGTCGGCCGGCGGATCGGGTCACTTGCGAGGCGTCGACGGCGGGCGATCGACGGTCCTGGTGCACTCAGGGCCAGCCCGCTTCAACATCGCCGCGGTCGCGGCGTCCGGCGCCGGCTGGTGGGTGGGTCCGCATGCAAACCGCCGATTCTGTGAAAGTGTCACGGGCAACGCACATCTGGTGAATCGGCGAATTCCCGAACCGTTGTTACCCTACCCTGCGTGGTTGTGCGCGAAACATCGCTCGTCGCTCCGCGCAGGCGGCGGCGGGTGGGTGCGACGGGGCAGTGTCCCGTCCGGTGAACGGGCCCTTCGACCCTGTTGACGGCCAACCGACGGGCGGCATCGTCGTAGTGACGACCGCAGTCGGTCGCACAGTGGGCCCGCGACGCAGCGGTTGCGGCCGGAAAGGACAACACCGTGACGACTTCCCTGCCGCTCGATCATTCCGGACTGGCCGTCCTCCCGCGTGAGGAGTGCGTGCGCCGGTTGGGCTCGGCCAGGGTCGGCCGGGTGGCGTTCGTCTCCCAGGGTGACCCGGTGATCCTCCCGGTGAACCACGGGATGGACGGTGAGTCCGTGATCTTCCGGACGGCCAACGGGTCCAAGCTGCTCGCCGGCGACAGCGAGTTGCCGGTGGCCTTCGAGGTGGACGGGTACGACGTCGACCGGCGGTCCGGGTGGAGCGTGCTGGTCCGCGGGGTCGCGGTGACCGTCACCGATCCCGCCGATGTCGCCCGGCTGAACTTGCTGGGTGTTTGGCCGTGGGCGGACCTCGTCGAGCGCACGCACTGGGTCCGGATCCGGACGTACTCCATCACCGGGCGCCAGACGGTGCATCAGGCCCGCTGACAGCGTCGACGGGGTGCTGCGCGATCACCGCGCGGCACCCGGCTTGGTCGAGGTCGAACACCTGCTGCGCGCCGTCGACGGGCACCACCGACACGGTGACGACCTCCGGATAGACCTCGACGATGTTGAACGAACCGCTTGCCCAGGTCCGGTCATGGCCCGGCGGCCCGAGTGGGTCCGTCCTGATCGCCGTGGATCCGGCCACCGCAACCGGCACCCCGCCCAGGCTCGCGGACTGGGCGATGTGGTGATGACCGGCGAGCACGATCCGCACGTCGGTGCCCGCGATCACCTCGGCCAACGCGTGACGCGACGCCCGCTCGAGGGCGAAATAGCTCAGCAGCGGCGACGGCGGCGGCACGGGCGCGTGGTGCAGCACGACGACGCTGCCGCGCGGCGCCGGCTCGCCGAGCACCTCCCGGAGCTCGGCCAGGTGATCCGGGTCCAGCCGGCCGTGCCCGGCTCCCGGAATCGTCGAATCCAGTACCAGGATGCGCAGCCGTGCGACATCGTGCACCTGCAGGACCGGGCCCGACTCGTTGCGGCGCAGGAGTTCTCGGTGCATCGTGGTGCGCACGTCGTGGTTGCCGGTGGCGAAGATCGGCACCGCGCCCAGGGTGCAGACGGCCGCCGCGAGTCGGTGGTAGGCGTCGGGATCGCCACTGTCGGTGAGGTCACCTGACAGCACCACCGCATCGAGCCGGCGACCACTGCCCACCGCTTCCTGCAGCACCCCGACGGCGCGCTGCAGGGCGGCATCGGCGTCCAGCACTCCGTTGTAACGGGTGCCGACCGCGGTCAGGTGGGTGTCGGAGAGATGGGCGAGAACGTGCGTCGGGACGTCCGGTGGCTGCCCGTCGGGCGTCAGCCATCGGTGGTGGATGTCGTCGGAAGGGTCCTGCGGGCTCACCGCGCTGCGATCCACGACCGGACGATATCGACCAGCCCGGCCAGGTCGGCGGCGCGGTGGTCCGGCCGTCCCACCCGACGGCCGAACCGGTCCACCATGGCGGTCGCCGTCCCCGCCGCGCGCGCCGTATCCAGTTCATCGGCCCACCGGGTGCCGATCATCAGCACGCGTCCGGGGTCGCCGTCGACATCGGGCAGCAACCGCTCGAGTGCCTCGGCCACCGGAGTGGTCAGCACTCGCTGGATGCGGCCGGTCAGTCCACATGCCTCCAGCACGGCATCCACCGCGGGGTCGGCGGGCCTTGTCAGCACCGCCACCGGCCCGCCCGCGGTGCAGGCGTCCACGATGTCGCTCAGACCGGCGGGCGGTTCGATGATCCAGGCGGTGGCAGCCAGATCCGTCCGCGCCGCACGCCAAGCCGCGTCCACCTCGCGTGGTTCGAGCCCGGCGGCCGTGGCCAGTTGCTCGACCACCTGCGCACCGTCCTCGGCGTCCCGCAGACCCGCACCGGCGAGTTCGACGCCGGCGTCCAGCAGGTCGGGGCGGTCCTCCAGCAGGCCCCGCATCCCGGCGAGCACCGCGCGGCCGCGGTCACCGGGCGCGACCGCGGCGACGTGCCGGGCGAAGGCCTGGACCGCCAGGTCACCGGTATGGACGACGCCGTCCAGTCGCAGCAGGACACCGCGCACGGCCGGATCTGGCACGGTCGGCAGCGTAACGACCCGCCGCCGGACAGGGCCGCGGCGGGCGTTACCGTCGCGGGATGCGAGCCATCCAGTACAACCGCTTCGGTGATCCCGACGTCCTGCACCTGGTCGACCGGCCGGTCCCGGATCCCGCGCCGGGTGAGGTGCGGGTCCGGGTGTTTCGGTCCGGGGTGAACCCCACCGACTGGAAGTCCCGTCGGGCCGGTGGACCCGCCGCCGTGGTCGACCCGCCGCAGGTCCCTGGGCAGGACGGCGCGGGCGTCGTCGACGCCGTCGGCAACGGGGTCGACGCGGCCCTGGTGGGCCGGCGGGTTTGGATCTGGGAAGCGGCGTACGCACGGCCGAACGGCACCGCGCAGGAGTTCACCGTCGTCCCGGAGCGGCAAGTGGTTCCGCTGCCCGATGACGCCTCGTTCGACCTGGGCGCCGCCCTGGGCATCCCGTTCCTCACCGCGCATCGGTGCCTGACGGTCACCGAGGACGGGCCGCTGGAACTGGGTCCGGGCCGCCTGCAGGACCGGGTGGTGCTGGTCGCCGGCGGCGCCGGGGCGGTCGGCAACGCCGCCATCCAACTTGCCCGGTGGAGTGACGCCACCGTCATCAGCACGGTCAGCAGCGCGGCCAAGGCCCAGTCGGCGGTTGCGGCCGGCGCCGATCACGTCATCGATTACCGGCAGCAGGACGTCGTCGCCGAGATCGGCAAACTCGCGCCGCACGGGGTGCACACCATCGTCGAGGTGTCGCCGTCGGCGAACGCCGCGATCGACGCCCAGGTGATCGCCCGTCACGGCTCGGTCGCCATGTACGCCGACAACGGCGGCGCCGAGTTCACCCTGCCGGTGCGCCCACTGATGGCGCCCAACGCGCGCTGGCAGTTCGTCCTGGTCTACACGGAGCCGGCCGACGCCAAGGTCCGTGCGGTGGATGACGTTGCCGCCGCGGTCGCCGCGGGTGCGGTCCGGGTCGGCGAGGACGTCGGCCTGCCGCTGCACCAGTTCCCGCTGGCGGAGGCCGCCGCCGCACACGCCGCGGTGGAGGCTTCCGTGGTCGGGAAGGTGCTCATCGACGTGTCCTGACAGGCGGGTCCTGATCGACCCCGGGGCCGGGGGGCGGGCCGCGCGCGACTTGTACGGTTCCGGGCATGCCCACCCGTCGCGCGCCCGCCGTGGTCCGCCGCTGGGTGGCCGCGCTGGCGGGTGCGGCGGGGCTGCTGATGATCATCGCGTCGTTCCTGCCCTGGATCACCGCCGCCACCGAGGACGGGGGGACCACTGCCATCACCGGCTGGGGCGGGATCACCGGCAGCAGTCCGATCGCGGGGACGAACCTCAACGACGTGCTCGACGGTGACGGCACCTATCGTCCCGGCCTGATCGGTCTGCTGTTCGGCGCGATCACCCTCATCGTGGCGATCACCCTGGCGGCCGTGGGCGGCGGCGCGCGGCCGCACCGGGTGACGGCCGCGGTACTCGCGCTGTGCGGGCTGGTGACCGCAGGTTGGGGGCTGTACCGGGCGCTGGCGCCGGGGGACGCGAACGTGTTCCAGCCCGGGGAGACCTCAGCGGGGTTCGGTCCGTGGTGCACCGCACTGGCCGGCGCGCTGGCCATCGGCGCCGCTGCGCTGGTCCTCGCCGGCCGCATCGACCCGCCCGCGCCGCCGGTACGGCGGGCGATCCAGCCGCAGTGATGCCGCTCAATCGCGAAGATGCCCGTCGACCAGCAGGTCGGCGATCCCGTCCAGCACAGCGTCGTTCCCGGCGTAGATGCCATCCGGTCGCGGCCAGTGCGAGAGCACGTCGGTGAAGCCGAGCGCGGCGGCCCGGCCGGCGGCGTCGGCGAACGCGTCGACGCTGCTGACCGACAGCACCGGGGCGGAGTCCAGGTTCAGGTAGCGATCGATGCCTAGCGGGTCACGGCCGATCGCGGCCGCGGCGTCCTCGAAGCGCCGCACCGATGCCGCCACCGCATCCCACCACTGGTCGAGCGTGCGGTCGGCGGCCTCCGGGCCGGTGGTCGCCCACGCATCACCGCGCTCCGCGGCCAGGCCGATGGCCCGGGCACCGTTCGCGGCGACGATCAGCGGGATGCGGTCCCGGCTGCCTGCGGGCACCATCCTGGCCCGGTCCGCGGTGAAGTACGTTCCCTGCCAACTGGTCTCGTCTTGGCTCAGGAGCAGGTCGAGCAGCGTGACGAACTCGGTGAGCCGGTCGACCCGCTGCCCCGGAGTCAGCAGCTGCTGGCCCAGGACCGTTGCGTCCCAGCCGACCCCGCCGGCACCGATGCCGGCGAGCAGCCGGCCGCCGGAGATGTCGTCAATCGTCATGAGGTCCTTGGCCAGCGTCACCGGGTGCCGGAAGTTCGGTGAGCTGACCCAGGTGCCCAGCCGCAACCGCTCGGTGACGGTGGCGGCCGCCGTCAGGGTGGGAACGGTGCCGTACCAGGGCTGGTCGGCGAGGTCGCGCCAGGCGAGGTGATCGTAGGTCCAGCCGTGCGCGAAGCCCCTGTGCTCCAACGACTTCCACCTCGCCCGCGCCTCCGGCCAGCGGAACTGGGGGAGCAGGACCATGCCGACGCGCATGGAGCGCAGGCTAGCCGACCGTTCCGGTGCCGGTTGGCCCGTGTCCTGCTCTTTCCAGCGCCGCGGCGGCCTCCAGCAGCATCCAGCCGGACAGCTGCACCGACAGGTCGCGTTCCGGCGGGTGGTCGTCGGTGGGGGTGACCGCGGGACGGGACCAGTCGGGACCGAAAACCGGATCCGACCCGGCGCCGTCGGGCAGCAATGCGTGGGACCACGCGGCGTCGGCCGACCGCCGCACCAGCGCGCTCGCGGTTGCCCGGGCGACCGTTGCGGCCGGGTCGTCGCCGGGCAGCCGGACCGCGACCAGCGCCAGGTACCTTGCGAGGATGCCGCTGAACAGGCCGGAGTCACCACCGGCGTGCCCGGCGAGCACCCCGCCTTGGGAAAGATTGCGCTGCACCGCTTCGACCAGTCGGGCCACCCGTCGCACGCTGTGGTCCGCGGTGCCGGGACGCAGCACGGCGAGTTCGGTTTCCGCACCCAGGACAACGCCCTGGTTGTACGTGTAGATCGTCGTCTCGAATCGGGTGGAACCGTCCGGCGCGGGACGCAGCCCGTCGAAGATCAGGTCCGAATCCGGGTTCCGCAGCCGCCGGTCGATCCAGTCCGCGATGTCGGCGGCGCGCTGCACGTCACCGGTCCTGGCCAGCAGGAGTGCCGCCGGGCCGTTGGCCGGGGCGTTCTTGAACTCGTCACCGCGCCGCCACGGGATGCCGCCGCCCTGGTCGTCGGTCCAGGCCGCGTCGATGTCGGCGGTCAGCCCGGCGATCGCGCCGCGGCGGTCGGCGCCGAGGTGGCGGTCGGAACGCTGCAGGGCCAACGCCAACCACGCCATGTCGTCGTAGTAGTTGTTGGTCCAGCGCAACCCGTTGGCGATCCGGATGCCGCGCGCGATCCGCTCGGCGAGCAGCCGGCGTCGGGCCCGCGGGACGGAGTCGCGCAGCGCGGCATCGACGACACAGTCCAGCAGGTGCGCCTGCCACCAGTAGTTCCAGCCGACGAACAGCCGATGCGCACCGGTCGGCGGCCACGAGTTCACTCCCAGCCGGGTGCCGGGCAACGCCCACAGCCGGCGGACCGAGCGACGCAGCACCGCCCGCTCCGCGGCGGCCGCGCGGCCGGCGGCCGTCACTCGTCGTACAGCTGGGAGCGGTCGAAACCGTCCCTGGCCCGGCGGCGCTGCCGTCCTGCCGGCACGGGCGGATTCGGCTCGATCAACGGATCGGCCTGCTCGTCGGGTGCCGCGCCGGTGCCTTCCCGGTCGTCGGGCGGCCGGGGTGCGAACGCCTCCCGGTAGACGAAGATGCCGAAGCCGACCAGCGCGATGACGCCGAAGGCCTCCCATTGCAGCGCATACGACAGGAACGGGCCGGCGTCGGTCTGTGGCACGTCGACCGGCGTCAGCGCACCGGGACTCCGACCGGTCAGCTGTACGTAGCCCTGCAGAAACTGCTCCCCCGGCCGGGCGCCGCCGACCGCTGCGACGTTGATCGCATACGCCTCGACCCGGTTCTGGACGGCGATCGGCTGCCGGTTCAGCGGGTCGACCTGCTCGTCCTGCACCCGGCCGCTGATGGTCACCGTGCCGGTCGGCGCCGGGGAGATCGGCACGTTGTTGCTGACGTCGGCGAACGTCACGTAGCCGCGGTCCACCAGCAACCACTGCCCGGATTCGAGCCGGAACGGGCTGATCACCTCCGACACCGGGTTGCCGTTCGCGTCCTGCCGCAGCCGGACCTGGATCTGCCGGCTCGGGTCGAAGGTGCCGGTGGCCGTGACGACGCGCCACAGGGCGGCCTCCGGCGGTTGACCGGCGGCTGACATCACGTCGGTGGCCGGCACCGGCTCGGCGGACAGTGCGGCCTGGATCGCCGCGTTCTGGCTGGCACGCTCTTCGTGCCGGGAGAACTGCCACGGCGCCAGCAAGAAGAAACACGTCGCCGCGAACGCCACCGCGGCGACCGCGGCGGCGACCCAGCCCGGGCTGAGCAAGAAGGCCCATCGTCTGCGCCGGCCGGCCGGATGATCGGAATTGCTCACCGGCGGGGCGCTCCGGCGTCGTTGTCACGACCCGAGGCGGGAACGATCCGGGCCGCCGGCACCTGGCCGGCATCCAGCCGGCGGCGGATCTCCGCGACGATGCCCGGTGCGGCGGCCAGCGCCGTCGCGAGCACGTCATCGAAGCCGGAATCAGGCCCGTAATACGGGTCGTGGATCTCGTCGCCGTCGGCGTCGGGATCGAAACTCCGGAACAGGGCGACCTTCCCGGGGTCCCCGGTCAGCGCCTGCAGGTCGCGCAGATGGCCGCGGTCGGCCGCCAGAGCCAGGTCGACGTCCCGCAGATCGGCCCGGGTGATCATCCGCGCCGCATGCCGGTGCTCCGGGTACCCCGCGGCGCGCAGCACCCGGACGGCGCGATGATCGGCGCCCTGCCCGACATGCCAGTCCCCGGTGCCCGCGCTGCTGACAACCACCCGGTCCGCCAGCCCCGCCTCGTCGATGGCGCGGCGGAGCACCTGCTCGCCGATCGGGGAGCGGCAGATGTTGCCGGAACAGACGACACACACGTGGAACAACCGGTCGGGGGTGGACACCGGCCCATTGTCCACCGGCACCGGCAGGGTCAGCGCGGCCCGCCGTGCGAAGCTGGTGCCGCCGCAGCGCAGAGAGGGGGAACCGTGGTCCGGATCCGCGACGTGCAGGCCGTCCTGCAGGACGCCTATCCCGCCCGGCTTGCCGAGGACTGGGACACCGGCATAGGGCTGACCTGCGGTGACCCGGTTGCCGAGGTCGACACCGTGCTGCTCGCCGTGGACGTCGACGGGGCCACCGTGCAGGAGGCGATCGACCTCGGCGCGCAACTGCTGCTCACCCACCACCCGCTGCTGTTCCGGCCGGTGCAGTCCGTCGCGGCCGACACCGGCAAGGGCGCCCTGCTGCATCCGCTGCTCCGAGCGGGCGTTGCGCACCTCGCCGCGCACACGAACGCCGACAGCGCCGCGGGGGGTGTCAACGACGCGCTGGCCTCGCTGCTGGAACTGTCCGGAACCCGGCCGCTCGTCCCCCGCGCCGACGACATCCGGGTGGGCAGTGGCCGGGTCGGCGCCCTGCCGGCCGCCACCACGCTGCGATCGTTCGCGGATCGAGTCGCGCGGATGCTGCCGGCCACCGTCGCCGGCGTCCGTGCCGCCGGGGACCCGGACCGCACGGTGTCGACCGTGGCGGTGTGCGGCGGCGCCGGCGACTCGCTGCTCGACGCGGCCGCCGACGCGGGGGTCGACGTGTACCTCACCTCCGACCTGCGGCATCACGTCGTCGCCGAGTTCGTGGCCGATCCGCGCCGACCGGCGCTGGTGGAGGTGGCGCACTGGGCCGGCGAGTGGCCGTGGCTCGCCGGGGCCGCGGCGGTCCTGCGGGACACACTGCCCGGGGTGCGTACCGTCATCTCGAGCATCCGCACCGACCCGTGGACGGTGCACTCCCCGTCGTCCGCACCGCCCGGCGGCGGCGCGACCCGAACCGGTGGCTGAGACAATGACCGCGTGCCGCTGAAAGCCGACCCCTTCGTCCAACGTCGACTGCTCGACGTCGCCCGCCTCGACCAGGCGATCTCCGCGGCCCAGCACCGGCGCCGGACCTTGCCGGAACTGGCCGTCATCGCCTCGAGCGGCGCGCGGGCCGAGGAGCTGCAGAGCAGCCGCATCCTCGCCGAGACCGAGATCGGTGACCTCGACCGGGCCGCGCGGCGGCTGGACAACGAGATCGACGCCGTGCGGGCCCGGGCCAAGCGGGACAGCGACCGGCTCGCGGCCGGAAGCGCGCCCGCCAAGGACCTGGAGAACATGCAGCACGAAGTCGTATCCCTGGCCCGGCGCCAGGCGACCCTCGAGGACGAGGCGCTGGAGCTGATGGAGCGCCGGGAGGTCGCCGATGCGGCCCTGGCCGAGACGGACCGGCAGCTCGCTGCAGTGCGCGCCGATCACACCGCAGCCGAGCAGCGCCGCGATGACGCCTTCGCCGACATCGACGACGGACTGCGGCGTGCGGCTGCGGAACGCTCGGGCCTGGTCGACGGCATGCCGGCCGAACTGATCGGCCTGTACGAGCAGATCCGCTCCCGCGGAAAGGTGGCCGCCGCCTCGTTGAACGGGTCCCGCTGCCAGGCCTGCCGGATGGACCTGGACCGCAGCGCACTGGCGGATATCTGGTCGGCCGGCGTCGAGGACGTGGTGCGCTGCAGCGAGTGCGGCGCCATCCTGATCCGTTCGTGACCCCGCTCTCAGGCGCCGGCGCCGCGGCCGGCGGGGCGGTCGTCGTGCACGCCGACGGCGGCTCGCGCGGCAACCCCGGGCCGGCCGGCTACGGCGCAGTCGTGTTCGACCCGGCCGGCGCTGTGCTGGCCGAACGGTCCGCCGCACTCGGCGTGACGACCAACAACGTCGCCGAGTACTCCGGGCTGATCGCCGGTCTGCAGGCCGCCCTCGACCTGGGTGCCTCGAGCGTCACCGCGCGGCTGGACTCCAAGCTGGTCGTCGAGCAGATGTCCGGCCGGTGGAAGATCAAGAACGCCGACCTGCAGTCCCTGGCCGCCGCCGCGCAGCAGCTCGCGTCCCGGTTCGACCGGGTGGACTTCGAATGGGTGCCGCGGGCGCGGAACGGGCACGCCGATCGGCTGGCGAACGAGGCGATGGACGCCGCGGCGTCGGGCGGCGGTCGGCAGACGCCCGACGCCGACCGGCCGGATCCCGCCGCGCTGGCGCCGGCTGTACCGCTGCCGTTCGACACCGAAAAGGGGGCAACGCGTTTCGTGGTCGTTCGACACGGCCAGACGACGTGGGGTGCGCAGCTGCGGTTCGCCGGGCGGGAGGACGTACCGCTCACCGAGCGGGGCCGGGGACAGGCCGCCGCCGTGGCCAAGCGGCTCAGCGCGCTGAGCCCGACCTTGGTGTTGGCGTCGCCGCTGCAGCGCTGCGTGGACACGGCGCAGGCGATCGCGGACGAGGCCGGGGCGTCGGTCACGGTGGACGAGCGGCTGGTCGACGGGCTGCTCGGTGTGTGGGCGGGGTACCGCGCCGATCAGATCGCGCAGCGGTGGCCGGCGGAATTTGCGGCGTGGCGTTCGGATCCGGACGCGACCCCGCCGGGCGGCGAGTCGTTCACCGGTATCCGGGAGCGGGTGGCGCCGGTCGTCGCGGACGTCATCGGCGCCCACCCCGGCAGCACCGTCGTGCTGGTCACTCATGCGGCACCGGCGAAGATGATCCTGGCCGCGGCGCTGGGTGCGGATTCCGCGGTGGCCTACCGGTTGCGGATCGACACCGGTTCTTTGTCCGGCTTCACCGTGCAACCATCGGGCGACATCATGGTCTGGGCGGTCAACGAGACAGGTCACCTGCTCGGGTGACACCGCCGGTTTGCCCATCGCGGGCGCCGGTACTTCACTGGACGGGTGACCGGGGGACCATTGCTGCGCCGCTTCGCGAACCGGACCGAAGCCGGCCGATCGCTCGCGACGCTGCTCTCCCGGTACGCCGGGCGCGGCGACGTCGTGGTGTTCGGTCTGCCCCGCGGCGGGGTGCCGGTCGCGGCGGAGGTTGCCCTCGCCCTCGGTGCCCCGCTGGAGGTGCTGGTGGTCCGCAAACTCGGCGCGCCGGGGCGCCCGGAGCTGGCGATGGGGGCGATCGCCGACGTCGGCCCCGCGGTCGAGGTGGTGACCAACGCTGATGTGCTGCATCGTCTCTCGGTGACGCCGGGGCAGTTCGACGCGGTGTACCGCAGCGAACTGGCCGAGCTGCGCCGGCGGGTGGCGGGTTACCGCGGCGACCGCCCCCCGGTGGAGTTGGCCGGCCGGGTGGCGATCGTGGTCGATGACGGGCTGGCCACCGGCGCCACCATGCGAGCCGCGGTCGCGGCGGTCGCGCGCCAACACCCGGCTCGGATGGTGGTCGCCGTGCCGGTGGGGCCGTCCGGGATGGCCGAGGGGTGGGGCGGCACGGTGGACGAGGTGGTGTGCGCGCTCACCCCCGACCGCTTCTGCGCGGTCCATCAGGGATACGACGACTTCGCTCAGACCTCCGATGAGGAGGTGCTGGCCGCTCTGGCCGGCGTGGCCACCAGGAGATCGACAGCGGGCGCATCGACAACGGGCAGACCGACAGCGCCACCCACAGCGCCGCCGTCCCCAGCACCAGGCAGCCGGGCACCGTCAGCAGACCAAGGATCGTGAACCTGCGCACCGACGGCCGGTGCCCTCGGCAGTGCAGCACCCGACGCCGCAGCAGGGGGGCCAGCGAGCCGGTGTAGGTGAGGTTCGGCCCGATGTTCACCCCGATCAGCACCGCCAGCACGGCCCCCGCGGTCGGGCTGCCGCCCAGTGCCGTGCGCAGCACAAGGGTGGCCGGCAGGTTGTTGATCAGGTTGGCCAGCACGGCGGCGATCCCGGCGAGCGCCAGCAGCGCCGGCAACGAGGTGCCCGAGGCAGCAACGCCGACAGGTCGGACTGCAGACCGTGCCCCGTCGCGGCGTCGACCAGAACCGCCAGGGCGGCGACGAAAACCAGGAACAGCGGATTGGTCTGGGTCAGGATCGCCCGCACGCTCGTCCGCCGCCGCCGCCGCACCGCGCGCACGGCCAGCACCGCGGCGCCTACCGCGGCGACCACCCACGACTCGATGCGCAGCGCCGGGGCGACGGCCAGCCCGACCAGGATCACCGCCAGCACGACCAGCGAGGTGACCGGCACGGCAACGGTTCTCCCCGGCCGGTCGGCGGCGGCGGCGGATTCGCCGAGATCGCCGCGGAAGTACATCCGGAACACCGCGTACTCGACCGCAATGCACACCACCCACGGGGCCGCCATGAGCCAGTGAAGCCCACGAACGTCAACAGCAGCAGCAGCCCGACGACCGTGGCCTGCGTGGGCGTCACCGGCGGGACAGATGCTGGGGGGGCGCCGGACACGGACGGTACGTGAGCGGTGCCGCCGCGCCGTAGGATTGCCCGCGGATGAGTCGGCCGGGCGGCCGCGTCGGCCGCACCGGAAACGGTGTGGACGTCGAGGAAAGTCCGGGCTCCACAGGGCAGGGTGGTTGTCAACGGCAACCCGGCGCGAGCCGCGGGACAGTGCCACAGAAAACAGACCGCCGGTCGTCCACGGACGGCCGGTCAGGGTGAAACGGTGGTGTAAGAGACCACCAGCGTCCCGGGTGACCGGGGCGGCTCGGTAAACCTCACCCGGAGCAAGGTCGAAAAGCCGTTGTCCCGCAAGGGACTCGGTGCGCAGGTGTTCGAGGGTGGCCCGCCCGAGCCTGCGGGTGGACCGCTGGAGCGTGCCGGTGACGGCACGCCGAGATGGATGGTCGCCGAACGGGATCGCCGCAAGGCGCCCGGGAACAGAACCCGGCTTACAGGCCGGCTCATCCACAGTCCAGCGCGCCGCTGCCGCGCGCTGCGTCGGTGCGCCGGCCGTCCCCGTTACCATCCGGGAATGCCAGAACCCGGCGAAGTGAAGGCGGCCCGCAACCGTGCCGGGCTGACCCAGCAGCAACTGGCCGACATCCTCGGCGTGCACGTGAAGACGTTGCGCGACTACGAGAAGGGCAAGCGGGCGCGGTTGCGTGCCGGCCAGGCCAAGCTCGCCGATTTCATGGCCGCGCATCCCGAGCCGCCGAAGACCGTCCCGACGCCCGCGCCGACCGCGGCGCTGCGCCCGCTGGCCGAGGCCAGTGACATGGAACTGATCGCCGTGCTGACCGCGCGGCTGGCGTTGCTGCGGGCGGCCGTCGAGGGACCGATCCCGGCGTCGGTGGAGGTCACGCCACCGACCGTGGTCGTGCAGACCGTGGTGACGCCGGCCGGTGCTGCCGCGGCCGCGACGGACACCGGACCACCGGCTGCCGTGACGCAGGTCATGCCCTTCGCCCAGTCGGCGCCCGCGGGCGGGACATCGGCCGGCCCGGTCCCCGGTGCCGCGGCGGCCGCTCCGCCGAACGTGGCCCCACCTGCGCCTGGCCAGCCGGCGCCCGCGCCCGCGGAACCAACCTCCACCAACGGGGTGGCGTCGCACCCGACGGCGTCGGGGCAGGTCCCGGCTCCGCCGGCGAACCCGGTCAACGGTGCCTGACGGCGCATCCTCCGGCGGCGGCACCCTGAGCCCGGACGCGGGCGGCAATGCCCCGCCACCCGATCAGTCGACACGTGCGGCGATTCGGACGGCTTTCGTCCTGCCGTCGAACAGACTGCATTCCTGCGTCCGGATCGCGGCGATGACGACCACTTGATGGACGATCACCTGATGAAGGAGTGACCATGCTCTGTGTCACCACCAACGAGATTCCCGGCTGGCAGATCCAACGGGTCTGCGGCGAGGTCTTCGGGCTGACCGTGCGTTCCCGCAACGCCTTCGCCCAGATGGGTGCCGGGTTCAAGTCCATGTTCGGCGGCGAGCTCCAGGGCATGACCAAGCAGCTCACCGAGAGCCGCAACGAGGCAATGACCCGGCTGTTCGACGCGGCCAAGGGCCGCGGCGCCAACGCCATCATCTGCATGCGCTTCGACACTTCCGACATCGGTGACACCTGGACCGAGATCTGTGGCTACGGAACGGCTGTTGTGGCGATCCCGGTCGACGACGGCGCCCGGCAGACGGCCGCCGAACTCGGCTACGGCCAGCCGCCACCGGCAGGACGCTGATCGGGCCGTCACCCCCGGGTCGGCCCCGGGCGGTCACCCCCGGGTGGTCGGATCCACCGCACCATCCCGGCTGGACCAATGGTCGCTCACGAGGGAAGATCGGACACGGCAGCACAGAAGTATGCGGCGTCCGACCCGGGAGGCGTCACCGGACGGGCGGCGTGAGGTGGGATGCTCATGTTGTCGTCCGAATGGATGGGTGGTGCGTCATGCCGGCGCTAGACGCGGAACTGGTTTTCGGAGGTCCCGGCGAGGTCCGCCGGGTCGCCCGCAGCCTGGACTGGGCGGCAACGCCGCTCGGGCCCGTCGCAGCCTGGCCCCCGATGCTGCGCGGAACGATCCGCACCGTGTTGCGATCCGGGTTCCCGGTGGTGATCAACTGGGGCCCCGAACTTGTCACGATCTATAACGATGCCTTCGTACCCCTGATGGGTGCCAAGCATCCACGTGGCTTGGGTGTGCCGATGCGGGACGTCTGGCCCGAGTCGTGGGAGCTCATCCGCACGCGGATCGAGCAGGTCGTCCAGCAGGGGCACACGACATCGGCTCAGGACGAGCGCTACATCCTGTTGCGGCACGGCTATCCGGAGGAGTGCTACTTCACGTTCTCCGAGAGCCCCATCGTGGAGAGCGACGGCACCATCGTCGGGATGCTGACGGTCAGCAACGAGACCACCGGCAAG
The DNA here is from genome assembly GCA_963785455.1 of uncultured Actinomycetota bacterium. Taxonomy (GTDB): domain Bacteria; phylum Actinomycetota; class Actinomycetes; order Mycobacteriales; family Nakamurellaceae; genus Nakamurella. The sequence continues at coordinate 302,472 of CAWAVL010000014.1, read as the reverse complement.
GTTCTCAACGAGCGCCGGATGGGCATGGTCCGTGATCTCGGCCTGCTGTCGGTGGCCGAGCAGGGGAGTACCGCCGACACCTGCGTCGCCGCGCTCGAGGTGATCGAGAAGACCAGGGAGAGCGTGCCTTTCGCAGTGGCCTTCCTGGAGCCGGACGGTGGCGGACCGGCGCAGCGGGCGGCCGCCTTCGGCCTCGCGCCCGATGCCTGCGTGCGTGGGCTCACCGAGTTGTCCGGCGACCCGGTCGGCATCATCGATCGCGTCGTCGCACTCGGCAAGACCCAGGAGGTGACCGGTCTTCGTGAGATGTTTCCCGGCGCGCTGCTGCCCGGACCCCTGGGCGAGCTCATCCCGGACGCCGCCATCGTCGCGCCGTTGACGGTCAGCGGCCGCTCACAGCCGATCGGTGCTCTCGTGCTCGGCGTCAATCCGTACCGCAAGCTCGACGACGAGTACCGCGCCTTCTTCGCCCTGGTGAGCCGGCAGGTCGGGGTCGCGCTGACCGACACAGTCGCGTACGCCTACGAGCGGAGCCGGGTGCAGGTGCTGGCCGACCTGGACCGGGCGAAGATGGAGTTCTTCCAGAATGTCAGCCACGAACTTCGCACCCCGCTGACCCTGCTGCTCGCGCCGCTGCAGGACATCCTGGAGACGACGGCTCGCGGCTCCGGTGTTCGCGACGACCTGGAAGCGGCCGTGCGGGCGGCAGAACGGCTGCGCCGGATGGTGGATGCACTGCTGGACTTCTCCGGAGCGGAGGCCGGGTCCGTCACCCCGAACCGTGACCCGATCGACCTTGCCGGGACGACGGTCGAGGTCGCGAGCATGTTCCGGTCGACGGCCCAGCACGCCGGCCTGCACTTCACGGTCACCGTGCCGCCGTTCCCCGTGGTCGCCCCGGTGGACCGGGCGATGTGGTCCACCATCCTGACCAACCTGCTGTCCAACGCGGTGAAGTACACCCCGGCAGGTTCGGTGGAGGTGAACCTCAGCACCGGCGATTCCGACGGCGAGCGGCGGATGGCGACGCTGACGGTGACCGACACCGGCGTCGGCATCCCGCCCGACCAGGTGGGGCACGTCTTCGAGAGGTCCTACCGCAGCCCCGACGCCGAAGCCGGTGAAGGGGCGGGGCTGGGCCTGGCCATCGTCTCGGACCTGGTGCGGGCGCTGTCCGGCAGCATCGACGCGGTCAGCGAACCGGGTCGGGGCAGCACCTTCACCGTGACGCTGCCGCTGGGCAACGTGCCCTCGGCGGTCTGGGCCCACGGCCTGCCGCAGCAATCCGACTCGGGTAGCGAGGGCCCACCGCGGGTGCTGGTCGTCGAGGACGATGCCGATCTGCGCGCGTTCCTCACCCGGCTGCTGGTCAACGACGGGTGGGCGGTGGAGGCGGTGTCCGACGCCGAGACGGGGCTGGCCGCCGCAGGCGGACCGCGGCCATTCGACGTCGTGCTGACCGATCTGATGCTGCCGGGCCGCAGCGGGCTGGAGCTGGTCGCCGAACTGCGGAAGACGGCGGCCACCTCCCGCATCCCGATCCTCATCCTCACCGCCCGCGGCGGCGTGGATGCGGCCGGGGAGGGCTTGGCCGCCGGCGCCGACGACTACCTCACCAAGCCGTTCTCCTCGCGGGAACTGCTGGCCCGGGTGCGTGCCAATCACGAGCTGCACGAGATCCGCGAACAAGCCGTCGGTCAGGCGGAGGACAGGGCCAGGCAGATCCGCAGCGCACTGGACAGCAACCGGCTGATCGGGACCGCGGTCGGCATCGTCATGGCCACCTACCAGCTCACCGCCAAGCAGGGTTTCGCGTTGCTGGTCCGCTCCAGTCAGCACACCAACAGCAAACTGCGGGAGGTCGCCGCCGTGGTCGTGGAAACCGGCGGGATGCCGTTCCGCAGGACCATGGTCGACGAGATGCTGATCAAGGTCGGCGAAACCGGCGACTGAACGGGCCTGATCGGTCGCTACGGAGATCGGTGCGGGCGGCGGGCCGGGCCGTGGAGAGCGGGCCGGGCCGCGGAGAGATGGGTGAGGACTGTCGAGCGGGACGTTGTGTTACGAGACGGCAGGCTCGTCCACCTCCGTCCCCTGCGGCGCGGTGACAGTCCCGCACTCGCCGAGGCCTTCCGGCGGCTGTCCCATGAGTCCGCGCGGTGGCGTTTCGGCGCGCCGCCGCGGGTGCTCAGCGCCGGTGCGCTGCGCTACCTGGTGGACGGCGTCGACGGCGTGGATCACGTCGCCTTCGCCGCCTTCTCCAGCAACGGTGACGCCACGGCCCCCGGAGTCCGTCATTCGGATGCCCGCGGCAGCGATGACACCGCCGACGAGCGGCCGATCGTCGGGGTCGGTCGCATCCTGCGGTACCCCGACGACCCGGACAGCCTGGACGTGGCGATCACCGTCGCCGACGACTACCAGGGCTCGGGGCTCGGTCGCGTGCTCGCCGACCTGCTGGCCGTGCACCGGCCGCGGCCCGCCCGCCGGATCCACACCCAGATCGCCAGCGGAAATGAACGAGCCCTTGCCCTGCTGAACTCGTTCGGCACGACCCATCGCCGGTCCGGCGACGGAGACGTGGTCATCGAATTCCCGGAATGAGACCCCGGAGCGCCGGGGGGCTGAAAAGCGCCGCGGCCGCAAGAGCCGGTGAACGGCCGGTGGCCACGGCCCGGTCGACCGCGCACGGTCGGTCCGCTCACCACGGCCGGGCCGACGTATCCTCCGGCCGGCGACTCGCCCACCTCCGGTTCCCGACCGGGTCAGCGCGCATCAGCCGCCCTGGCCGGCCTTGCCGGCCTTGGCCGGCTTGTCGGCGGTCTTGTCCTTCCCCGGCGTGTCGACGGTCTTGTCGTTGCCGGTGCCGTCGTTTCCGGTCTTGTCCTTGCCGGTCTTGTCCTTGCCGGCCTTGCCCGGCTTGTCGGCGGTCTTGTTGTGCCCGTTCCCTCCGCCTTGGCTCTTTCCGGGCCCGGTGTCAGCGCCGCCCCTGCCCTGGCCTGCGTTTCCGTCGCCGTCAGCGGACGGGGAAGCCGGCTCCGGGGTGACGGCCGCCGGGGCCGCTCGGGTCGGCTGGGCTGCGCCGTTCGGCTGCGCGGGCGCGACGGAGGGCGCGGCGGCGGTCGTCCCGGCCGCTGCCGGCCGCTGCCGGTCGGGCGTGCCGGTGATCGACGTGCTGCCGGCACCCGAATCCAGCCCGGAGCCGGGCCCGTCCTCGCCATGCATGGCGAACACTCCGACGGTGGCAGCGAGCGCGACCGCTGCGGCGGCCAGACCGCCGGCCAGTCGGGCATGCCGTCGTGGCGCAGTTCGCCCGCCACGGACCCCGGCGCTGCGCTCAGCGGCTCCTCGGGTATCGCGGATGGCACCGGACCGCAGAGCGGTCAGTTCGGCGGCGACCTCCGCCGCGCTCGGCCGGGCGTCGGGTGTGAATGCCGTCATGCTGCGGAGCAACGACGACCAGCCGGCCGGTAGGTCGTCCGGGATCACCGGATCGCGGAACAGCCGGGCAACGGCGGCCTCGACCGGTGCGCCGGGGAACTCGCGCCGACCGGTGATCGCCTCGAGCAGCACCAGGCCGAGCGGGTAGATGTCCGCGGCGGGTCCCACGGGGTTGCCGCGGGCCTGCTCCGGGCTCATGTACGGCGCGGTGCCCACCACGTCGGCGCCATCGGTGATCCGTTCGGCCGCCACCGCTCTGGCGATACCGAAGTCGCTGAGTTTCGCCTCGCCGTCCGCGTCCAGCAGGATGTTGCCCGGTTTGACGTCCCGGTGCACCAGTCCGCCCGCGTGCACCGTCTGCAGCGCGCCGGCGATGCCCATGCCGATACCTGACACCTCGTGGGCGTCGAGCGGACCCTGTTCGATGCGCCGGGCCAGGGTCGGTCCCGGCACGAATTCCAACACCAGGTAGGACGGCCCGTCGGCGCTGTTGCGCGCGTCGTGCAGCAGGATCAGATTGCGATGCCGCAATCGCGCCACGATCTGCATCTCCAGCTGCTGCCGGGCCGCCATCGCGGGACCGGCCATCGCGGGATCGGTGTGGTGCCCGTGGAACACCTTCACCGCCACGGTGCGGTCCAGCAGCGTGTCCCTGCCGCGGTAGACGCTTGCGGTGCCGCCCAGCCCGATCAGTTCGTCCAGCCGATAACGCCCGTCGAGCACCGAGCCGATGTGCACAGCGCCGGTGTGGATCGAGCCAACCGGGTTCGCCTGCTGCGCGCGAGCACCGCTCGGGTCGCCACTTTGCACGCCGCCGTCGACCAGGGTCGCGGGGCCGGCTCCGTACCGGCGTGCTGCCAGATCAGGCACGGTGTGAGCGCTCGGCGCGTGCGTCCCGCGCTCCCGGATACCCGTTCATGTTCTGTACCTTTCGTCCCCGATGCGTTGCCACCCGTTGCGGTTGAGCTTCTTTCGCTGGCGCGATCCGGAAAGAAGTTCCCCGGCAACGGGGTTGCTAACGGTGACGGGCCGGTCGCGCGGCGCTCGGCTCGGGTCAGATGCCGGCGTCCGGGTCCTCGACACGGGCTTCGGACTCCCGCAGGATCGCCTCCGCCTGGGCCCGCGGATCCTCGCTGCCCACCGTGGTCTCCTCGGGGAGCAGGTCGGAACGGGTGGCAACTGCCTCGGGCCGCACCTGCTGCGCGGGAACGGCGTTCTGCTCGCTGTACTCCTCGCTGTGCTCGTTGCCAAGATCGGGCACGCCCGTCTCCTTGTCGTTTGCAGCATCGCGTGTTTTCGGGCCCGGACGGAGCGGCCCGGCCGGCTGTTTTTTCAACCGGCCGGGCCTTGAGCATCCGGCCCATCCCAGGGTTCACGGCGGGACACCCCACAGCAGTGTCCATCACCGGACAGATTCACGTGATGGCGACACCGCAGCCGGCCCTATCGGGTCGGGCTGCGCTGTGGAGGCCCTTCACCGGCCTCGCAGCAGTCCTATAGCGTCGCTCACCATGGGAGCGACGGAGTTGTGGCTGGTCCGTCACGGCGAGAGCATGGCCAACGTTGCGGCGTCCGAGGCCGACGCGGCCGGCGCCGAGGTGATCCCGGTCGGCATGCGGGACGCGGATGTGCCGCTCAGCCCGACCGGGCAGGAGCAGGCGTCGGCCTTGGGGGAGTACCTGCGGGACCTGCCGGTGGACCAGATGCCGCAGGCGGTGTGGAGTTCGCCGTACACCCGCGCCGTTCAGACCGCTGAGGTGGTCCTGCAGGTGGCGGGTCTGCGCGGGCAGCTGCGCATCGACGAGCGGTTACGGGACCGGGAGCTGGGGATCTTGGACCTGCTGACCCGGCGCGGGGCGCAGAATCGTTTCCCAGCCGAAGAGGCGCGCCGTGAATGGCTGGGGAAGTTCTACTACCGGCCGCCGGGCGGTGAGTCGTGGGCGGACCTCGCGCTGCGGGTCCGATCCGTCCTGGTCGACCTGGAGCGGCCGGATGTGCCCGAACGAGTCCTGGTGATGTGCCATGACGCGATGATCCTGGTCTTCCGGTATGTCTGCGAGGGCATGCGGGAGGCGGACCTGCTGCAGGTCGCCCAGTCCAGTTCGGTCCGCAACGCCTCCGTCACCCGGCTGGTCCGCCCCGCTGGCAGCGGCTGGTGGACCGCTGACCTGTTCAACGCAGGCGAGCACCTCGAGGCCGAAGGCGTACCCGTCACCGAACATCCGGGAGAGCGCGATGCCGTCGCCCGGTGACGATCTGCGGGCCACCGTTTCCATCACCGAGTTGACCGGGGCAGGTGCTCCGCGGCTGCATGCTGCCGCCGCTGACCGGGACCGGTCAGGTCAGCAGCGGCGAGCCCGGGAGTTGATGGCCGAGGTGCCGATCCTGCCGGACGGTCTGCACCGCTGAGCCACCACGGTGCTGCCGCTCGGCTCGGCAGGTCGTGCCTTCGGAGCAGTTTTGCGTGCCCTTACGGCACAGTTGTAGCAGGGAACGAGTTTCCTGCAACGCGGGCCCGAACCACCGGATCCGCTGCGGCGCAGCGGACCTGGTTCAGCCGTTGTTCTGCTCGTTGTCGGGGTTGTCGCCGGCTGGTCCCAGGGTCGACGAGGTCGCCGTCGCGGGCGGGGTGTCCATGGGCCGGTCCTGCGGAACGCGGCCGGCCACCAGAACGATGACGAAACCCGCGACGATGACGATCACCAGGGCGACCGCCGCCCAGCCGATCGTCCACCACTTGCCCCGTTGCTGCCGAGCATGGCCCTGCGCCCCGTCGGCTCTCGGTTCGTTGGGCGGCTGCGGAGTGGCGTGCGCGTCGCGTAACGATCGTTCCTCGGAGGACATCTCACTCCTGTCGGTGGGCGGGCCCGTGCGGGGAGCGGTCGGCCGCGGAGACGTGCGCCGACATCCCGGACGGCGCACGGCTGCGCCGTCCGGGAATCGAGTTCCCCGATCGGGCCGGCGTCATTCCCGCTTGAGTGAGTCCTGCACGCGGCCGGCCACCTTCTCCACCGCATTCGGTAGCTCTGTGGTGCCGTAGAACCGGACATCCGGATGGGTGGGCGGGGGCATCGGGACGCCGGCCGGTAGTTCGGCGAGATAACTGAACTCCCCCTTGGCGTCGGGGAGCAGGTCCGCTGGCCCACCTGCCCTTGTCGGCATCCGCGCCGTTGGAGAAATTGATGTACTGGTAGGACGACTCGCGGTCCTCCTTGGACAGCGGGAAGTTGTTCGGCACGGACAGTCCCTCCAGTCCCTCCTCCTGCAGTTCCTGCGCCGCCGCCATCCACTGGTTCTGGTGCATCCTGTCGCGGGCCAGCAGAAACGACAGCAGGTCTCGGACACCCTTGTCGTCGGTCATGTGATACAGCCTGGCCGCCTGCAGCCGGCCCTGCATCTCGGCGTTGGCGTTGGCGGTGAAGTCGGCGAGCAGGTTGCCGCTCGCGATGATGTACCCGGCCGTCCACGGATTGCCCATGCTGTCCACCGGTCGAGCGCCCGCACCCGCCACGATGGCGTGCTGGATGTCGGTGCCGCCGATCACCGCGGCGACGGTGGGATCACTTTGCACCGCGTCGTCGGTGATGCTGAGCGGCGCCTTCTCCAGCAATTGCGCGATCATGGTGGCCAGCATTTCGACGTGACCGAATTCGTCGGCGCCGATGCCGAAGGGCATATCGCGATATTTGCCCGGAATATGGGTGTTCCGTGACTGGAACCCATATTGCATCGCGACGGTGATCTCGCCGTACTGGCCGCCGAGCACCTCCTGCAGTTTGCGTGCGTACACGGCGTCCGGCCGGTCGGGGGCGGCCTTGTGTTGCAGTTCCTGTCGATGAAAGAACATCGTTCTCCTCGCTCGGCGTGGTCCGGTGACAACCGGAGCGTCGTCTTCTCGACCGCCCGTTCGCGGCCGGATCCGCGGCGACTTGTTCGCTGGAGGAAGTACTCCATGGAGGCCAGGTCGGACAGCGGGCGACGGTCGAACGGGCGCGCGCACCGCCGGCGCCCCGGGGCGGGTGATGAGAAATGTTGCGCAGTCGGGACATCGCCACCGCACCGGTTCAAACCTCGGACAGCGGGTACCGCCCCTGAAGCGTCGTCGGCGCCCGGCAGTGAGCCGTCAAGGGGAGGTCAGCACGTGTCCACGCCCACCGACCCGGTCGATCCGACCGGCGCCATCGCGGAGCTGTCCGCCATCACCGCGGCCGACACCGACATGGCCTCGATTCTCGACGAGGTCGTGCACTTCGTCCGCCGCCGCATTCGGTGGGCCGACGAATGCTCGGTCACCCTGATCCGCAACGAGAATGCCAGCACGGTGTCCTCCACCGGCGCGCTGGCGCTCAAACTGGACGAGGTCCAGTACGAGCAGGGCTACGGACCCTGCCTGGAAGCGGGGCGGACCGACGCAACCCTGCAGATTCCGGACATCGGTGCCGAAATGCGTTGGCCGCGGTATGTGTCGGAAGCACGACAGCTCGGTCTGGGCAGTTCGGCGTCCTTCCCGCTGCCGGTGGAGAACTACCTCGTCGGAGCGGTGAACGTCTACGCGCGCCGGCCACATGCCTTTCCGCCGGACAGCATCGCGCTGGGTCAGGCGCTGGCCAGGCATGTCACCGCGGCGCTCAGTGTGGCCGAAACCTCGCTGAGCCATCGCGATCGGGCCGGCCATCTGGAGAAGGCGATCGAGTCGCACAGCGTCATCGACCAGGCCAAGGGCATCATCATGGCGCAGCAGAAGTGCACCGGGGAGGTGGCCTTCGACATGCTGCGCAAGTTGTCGATGGACCAGAACATCAAGCTGTACGAGTTGGCAGCCGCGCTGGTGGCCAGCGCGTCCGGACATCCGGTCAGGCGTGTCACCTGATCGGGCAAGACGGAGCCGAGACAAACCTGCGGGTCAGCCTTGAATTTCGCCGCGCGGTCTGATGGTATCGAGGTCTGGTCCGAACAAGGTGCCGGATGAACCCTGGAAATGCAGGAGTCGTCGGTGCTCGACCAATCTCGCACCCTTTCACCCGCCCCCGGGTTCGCCGTCCGTCCGCGTTGCCGGTCCAACGCAACAACGAGTCCCACCGGTTCGCCTCGGCGCCGTCGGAGGACGTCGCACGCCAGATGCGGGACATCCTGGACGGGTTGTCCGACTGCGCTGACGACATCGAACGGCTGCACGGGCGACGGACTGTCGTGATGACCTACCTTCCGGTGGCGTGGTCGCTGGCCGCGCGGTACGGCGGCCGCGGCGTCGACCGATCCGACCTGCGCCAACTGGCCTGCCTGGGGCTGGTGAAGGCCGTCAACAGATGGCAGCCGGGCCGCAGCGAGGACTTCCTGCAGTTCGCGGTGCCGACCATCGTCGGCGAGATCAAGCGGTACTTTCGCGACCACCTGGCTTTGGTCCGCCCGCCGCGTCGGGTGTCGGAACTGCGGGCCGGCATCGAGCAGGTCCGCGAGCAGTACTGGGAGCGGCACGGCCGGTACCCGGCGGAGGCCGAGATCGCACAGATCACCGGTGCCAGCCCGGAGGCGGTCGCCGAGGCGCGGGCCTCGACGCTGCTGTGTCACCCCCGATCGACCGACGCGCCGCACGGCGCGGACTCCACCCTCGCGGACAGCTTCGGTTCCGAGGACCAGGCCCTCGGCCGGGCGGAGGACAGGCTCACCACGCAGCGCCTGCTGATGACGCTGACGCCCGACGAACGGGCCGTCGTCCGCATGCGTTTTCAGCAAGGATGGTCGCAGTCCCGGATCGGCGCGGAGCTCGGGGTGAGCCAGATGCAGGTGTCGCGCACCCTGCGGGTGATCATCCACAAGCTGCAGCGGGCGCTTGCGGCTTGACCGCCGGCGCCGGGGTGCCCCGGCGCGGCCGGCGCCAGGTGCGCCACGCAGTCGGCGCCCGTTACCTCGCGGCAACGGGCGCCGTGTTGTCGCGCCTGCCGTTGGGTCAGCGCACCGTGCTGGTGCTCCGCACGGTCGCCGGGCGGCGGCCGAGAAGTGCGCCCAGGGCGATCATCCCGATCCCCAGCACGAGGTGCAGCCAGTTGTCCGCGTTGTTCACGGGAACGAAGTTGCCGGCGCCGTTCGCGTCGACCAACAGCCCGTAGACGAACAGCGCGAGGTAGATGAACCCCCCGACGATCAGGTAGCTGCGTGCGGCGTTGAAGCTCGCTGCCGCCGCGATACCGGCGATGCCGAACAGCAGGTGCACGACGTTGTGCAGGACCGACACCTGGAACAGCCCCAGCAGGAGCGCGTCGGATTCGTGGCCGGCCCAGGTCAGCTGGTCGTAATTCGTGGTGATCCCCGGGATGAACCCGGCGATGCCCACGATGAGAAAGACGACGCCGACGACGGCGGCCGTGATCTGCACGGGGTGCCGGCGACGGGTGCCGGCGGCGTTGCCGGTGTAGGACGAGTCGGTCATGAGAACTCCTTTCGTTCACGGGTCGTTTCACGGGTCGTGCTGCCGGCCGCAGACGGAATGACTGGCGGTCGGCGGACACGGGAAACGTTGCGTCCGCGTCGTTTTCATTCCAGAGTGCGGACACCTGATGAGTACCCCACGCCCCAGGAGCCACACAGATCGCACCCGATCCGTGACCTTGATGACAGGGTGGTGACGCTGCCCGGGGCGTTTTGTCGTGTACACCGGAAACCATGCGCACTGTTCCGGGTCGTACCGACTCCGTCGTCATCATCGGCGCGGGCCTGGGTGGGCTCTCCGCCGCGCTGCGGCTCGCCGGAGCCGGCCGCCAGGTCACCATCCTGGAGAAGGCGTCCGTGCCGGGGGGCCGGGCCGGACGACTGGAGATCGACGGCTACCGCTTCGACACCGGCCCAACGGTTCTCACCATGCCGGAACTCATCGACGACGCCCTGGCCTGCGTGGGGGAGAGGCTGGAGGACCGGCTCGAGTTGCTGCAGGTCGATCCTGCGTACCGGGCGCGGTTCCCGGACGGATCGGTCATCGACGTGCACACCGATGCCGCCGCGATGACCCAGGAGATCGCGCGCACCTGCGGGCAGGCGGACGCGGACGGCTACCAGCGTCTGGTCACCTACCTTGGCCGGCTCTACGACGTCGAGATGCCCACCTTCATCGACCGGAACCTGGACAGCGTCACCGATGTCATCGGACCGGACGCGTTCCGGCTGCTGACCATGGGCGCCGTCCGCAAGCTGCCCGCGCTCGTCGGCCGTTACGTCAGGGACGAGCGGCTCAAGCGGATCTTCTCCTTCCAGGCCATGTACGCCGGGTTGGCCCCGCAGGAGGCGCTCGGCATCTACGCGGTGATCGCGTACATGGACTGTGTGCGCGGCGTCTTCCTGCCGCGCGGCGGCATGCACGCGCTGCCGGTGGCGCTCGCGGCGGCGGCCACCGACCACGGGGTGAAGATCCGGTACGACACCGAGGTCGGCCGGATCGATGTCTCGGGCGGGCGGGCCACCGCGGTCGTCACCGCCGATGGGGAGCGGATCGCCGCGGACGTCGTGGTGGTCAACGCCGACCTGCCGATGGCGTACCGGCACCTGCTGGCACCCGAGCACACCCCGCGCCGGGTCAAGAAGCTCACCTACTCACCGTCCTGCGTGCTGCTCCATGCCGGGTCCAGCGCGAAGTACGACGACCTCGGCCACCACACCATCGACTTCGGGGCGTCCTGGGACCGGACGTTCGACGAGATCATCCACCGGGGCGAGGTGATGTCGGACCCGTCGTTCCTGATCAGCAACCCGTCCTCCACCGACCCGACGCTGGCCCCGGACGGCAAGCAGACCTACTACGTGCTGTTCCCGACGCCGAACACGGTGACCGGCCGGACCATCGACTGGGCGACGCGCGGGCCGCGGTACCGCGACGAGATGATCCAGGCGATGGAGTCCCGCGGGCTGACCGGTTTCGGTGATGCCATCGAGGTGGAGCGCCTGGTGACGCCGGAGGACTGGCTGCGGATGGGTATCGCCGCCGGGGCGCCGTTCTCGGCGAGCCACCACGTGCCGCAGACCGGCCCGCTGCGGCAGCCCACGCTGGATCGGCACATCGAGAACCTGGTTTTCTGCGGTGCCAACACCCAACCCGGTGTGGGGGTGCCGATGGTGCTGGTCTCCGGCCGGCTCGCCGCCGAGCGGGTCACCGGCCGCGACCGGGTGGGTGCCTGAATCCGGGCGTTGTGCCCGCTAGGGTTTGCGCATGACCGGTGATGGGGCGTGAGCCCGCAGGCAGCCCTCGACGCGGCGGGCATCACCGAGCCCGCTCTGCGTGCGGACTATCTGCACTGCCGGGAGCTGGCCAAGGAGCACGGCCGCACGTACTTCCTCGCCACCAGGTTCCTGCCCGCGGCGCGGCGGCCGGCGATCCATGCGTTGTACGGCTTCGCCAGGACGGCCGACGACATCGTCGACGACTTCACCCCGGGCGTGACCGTGGAGGCGAAAGAAGCCGGCCTGCAGGCACTCACCACGCAGTTCCGGCACCCGGAGTCCGCGACGGAGCCGTCGGTGCGGGCCGCGCTGGACACCGCCCGCCGCTACGGGCTGAGCCCGCAGCTGTTCGAGGACTTCCTGACGTCGATGCGGATGGACCTCACCGTCACCAGCTACGAGACGCATGAGGACCTGGACACCTATGTGTGGGGCAGCGCCGCCGTCATCGGGCTCATGGTGCTGCCGATCCTCGGCACGGTGGTGCCCCGCGAGCTGGCCGAGCCGCACGCCGCCGACCTCGGGATCGCCTTCCAGCTCAGCAACTTCATCCGCGACGTCGGCGAGGACCTCCGGCTGGGCCGGATCTACCTGCCGATGGAGTCGCTGCGCAGATTCGGCGTCGACCGCGCCCAGCTCGAGCGGGGCGTGGTCGACGACCCCGTCCGCGCACTGCTGGCGCACGAGATCGAGCGCACCCGTGGCATCTACCGCCGCGCCGAGCCGGGCATCGCGATGCTGGCGCCTGGCGCCCGTGGCTGCGTGCAGGTCGCCTATCAGTTGTACGGCGACATCCTGACCGCCGTGGAGGAGGCCGACTACCAGGTCTTCGGACCCAGGATCCGGGTGTCCCGCGGTCGACGTGCGCGGATCGCGACGCAGACACTGGCCACCGGTGCGGCCAACGGGGTCAGGCGCCGGCTCCGCCGTTCCGACCCGACAGGTCCGGATCCCGAGCGCGGCGTCCGAGCCACACCCAGCAGCTGAGCACCAGCGTCACCAGCCCGAACCCGAACCCGATGTCCTCCAGCGGCGCGTAGAAGACCCGGATGCCGAGGATGACATCGGGGCTGTACTGCACGATGTTCAGTCCGGTCAGGATGCCGTTGACGATGAACTGGAAGAACAGCACGATCCCGTAGCTGGCCCAGAACAGCGGCGTGCGCAGCAGTCCGGTGCGCAGCACCGCCAGGTCGACGATCACCGCGACGACGATCGCCGCCAGCGATGCCCACGTGTAGACCCCCGGTGTCACGGCGCGTCCGACTCCTTCGGCGCGGCCGGTTCCGGGCGCCCGGCGGTTCGGGACCGGCCCCAGGGCTCGGCCCAGTGCGGCTTGAGATGTCGGACGGCCTCCAGCGTGAGGATGCCGCAGATCGGGATGGCCACGAAGAAGGTGATCTCCTCGATCGGCAGCGCGCCGACGAACACGCCGGTGATGTAGTTCGGGTCGAACCACCACCAGCCGGCGCGGATGGCGAAGTAGTCCCAGATCAGGAAGACCGCCGCCACCGGGGCGATGGCCCGCGCCGCCCGCGCGAACCGGCGGTACACCCGGGCGTTGAAGGCGTATTCCAGCGGCAGGGTGCCGATCAGGCAGGCGGCCATCACGGCCAGATAGGTCAGGTGCTGCATCGCAACATCAACGGTTTCTGTGGGGTCAGGGTCAGGCCGCCGCGGACGCCGGCCTTCTCGTCGATCCGGGTCAGGGTGGACCCGGCGAAGGCGGTGACGGCGGCCCGCAGCATCGCCGTCGCCAGCGGTCCGCCCAGGCAGGTGCGCTCACCGGCCGCGAACGGGATGTACCCCCAGGCGGGCAGCGGGTCGCCGAAGCGTTCGGGGCGGAAGGTGGTCGGGTCCGGCCAGAGATCGGGGCTGCGATGGGTGAGGTACGGGCTGTACAGCACGAGCCGGCCCGCCGGGATCGGGTGGCCCTGGAATTCGCAGTCCTCGGCGGCGACCCGGCTGCCGATCCACCCCGACGGGTAGAGCCGCAGTGCCTCGTGCACGACGTCGGGGGCCGCCTCCGGCACGTTCAGGTCTGGCCGCGCGGCGAGCTCCCACAGCGCGAATGCCAGCGCGTGCGCGGTGGTGTCGTACGCGGCGGCGACCGCCACCCTGGCCTCTTCCACCCCGCCGGGCAGCCGCGCGAACAGCGGCGAGAGTGTCTCCGGGTCCGGATCGGTGAAGGCCTGGCGCAGCGCCTTCTCCATCCGCCGCACCCGAAACGGTCTACGCAGCAACGGTTGCGGCATCGGGCCGTCCAGCGGGGCGACGTAGGAACGCAGCACGGCCTCGGGAAAGCCCCGACCGAGGAACGAGGTCATGATCATGTCCCGGACCAGGTTCGAGGAGAATGACACCGCGTCGAACGGGCCGGTGGGCCGGCGCCGCCGTGCGATCCCGGCGAACTGTTCGGCGAACCGTCTGGTCACCTCCTTGCGGTGGAAGGAGGGGTTCACCAGGGCCCGACGGCCGCGGTGTTCGGGGGCGTCGGTGGCGACCAACCCCGCGGACAGGTAGGGCGAGAGCTGGCTCAGGCTGCCGCGGCTGCGGAACCGGGCCAGGTCGCCCAGCACGAACCGGTTCCAGTCGGGGGAGTAGCCGACGATGGCCGGGCGCCACAGCCGAAGGCCGAACACCGGGCCCAGCGCGGCGCCCTCCTCCAGCAGTTCCAGGCCGCCCGAGGTCCACCGGGACAGGTGCGCGAACGGTGGCCGGGTGGCCGGTGACGGCAGCCGGGGCGGTGCGTGCACGGTGCTCATCGCGGGATGCTCACTGACGCGCTCACCGGTAGACCCGCCCGCGCCAATGCTGTTCCCGGCGCATCGCCCGCGTCACCACCGGCACCGCGGCCACCGGCGACGCGGCCGCCGCCGCCGCCGCCATCCAGTCCCGGCCACCGGTCTTCACCTCGACCAGCGTGCGCTCGGCGACCGCGAGCACGGCGGCGCCGCGCCACCACGGGGAGCGCCGCAGCATGAGCACCGGCAGGGTGTAGGCCACCAGGTGCCAGGCGTACCCGGCCAGCACCGCGGAGCGCCGGCCGCCCGCCGTCGCGGTCAGTCCCCGACCCAGTCCGTCGATGACGGCCCGGTACCCGTCGTACATCCGCACACGTACCTCGTCACCGCCCAGCGCCAGCCCGAGTTGCAGATCGCGACGGCGGGAGAGGCGGGCCATGGCAACATCTTCCACGAGTTCGCCGCGCACCGCGGCGAACCCACCCAGCCGTTCGTAGGCGGCCCGCCGGAACACCAGCAGGGCGCCGCATGCCGTCGCCGCGGACCGGGCGGACCGGGCGCGGGCCCGGAGCAGGCCGAACGGCAGGAAGCACAGCAGCACGTCGTCGATGAGCGGGGTGAGCAGGCGTTCCCCCCAGCTGATCCGGCGCTGCCCCGGGAAGACCGAGAACACGTCGGCCCGCTGACGGCGCATCTCGTCGAGCACGACGTCCAGCGCGCCCGGCTCGAACTCCACGTCCACATCGCAGAACACCAACGGGTCGGCGCCGCCGGCGTCCGCGAGCTGCGCACAGGCCCAGGTCTTGCCGACCCAGCCGGCCGGCCGGGGGGAGCCCTCGATCACCGTCACCACCGGTGAGCCGGCGACCGGCGGAAGGGCGGCCGCGGCCCGGCGGACCATGTCGGCGGAACCGTCGGTCGACCGGTCGTCGAGGAAGATCAACCGCCCCGCGCCGGAGCCGAGCAACCGGGGCAGCGTTCCCGGTAGCCGGTCCGCCTCGTTCCGCATCGGCAGCAGCAGGGTGGGGCGCTCGTCGGCACCGGCGCCCGCACCGGCCACCGCACCGGCGACGTGATCGGAGACGGGATCGGCATCGTCCGGCGCCGGCCCGGGCGCCGCCGCCGTGGGCGGTTTCCGAGCACCGCGGCGCAGCACCGGGAACCACCACAGGTTCATCAGCAGGATCAGCAGTTTGCCGGCGAGAAAGGCAACGACGAGTCGGGACAGCACGGCAGGGATGCGGCTCATGACCTCACCATGGCGCCGCCGAACCGCTCGTTCCAGCTCCGCACGCCGCGGACCAGCTGCCGAAAGCCCGGCAGCGGGATCATCGGGTCGGACTCGGCCAACTCGACGTCCAGCCGGGCCACCGCGGCGGCCAGCAGCGGCTGCGGGTCGTCGCCCGGGCCGGTGGGTGCGGTGACGTCGAGGTAGGCCTCGGCCGCCTGGTTGCCCCGCAGCACCACCCGCGTGGCCACCACCAGCAGCGGTACCCGCGTCGTCTCCGCCAGCCAACGGGCGCCCGGCCGGAACGGGCCGACGGGTCCGGCGGGTCGCAGCTCACCCTCCGGAAAGATCACCAGCACTGCCCCGGAGGACAGTTTGCGCAGCGCCGCGCGCAACTCCGTGGTGAGGACGACGCCCGCCATCCGCAACGGGCCGGGCCTGCTCATGGTGGCCGCGTCGACCAGGACTGCGACGTTCCGCTGCGCGACGGCACGCAGGGCGGCCGCGGCGGCGAAGAAGTCCCACCAGCTGTGATGATTCGTCGTCCAGACGGCCGCGCCGGCGGGCAGCGTTCCGCGTACCCAGACACCCCGGAGGTTGCGCCGGACGAGCTGGTCGAGCGCGACGCCAAGGGCGTGCTCGCCGGCCGTGAAGCCGGCCGTCGCCAACGCTGACCTGGCCGTCCCGCGGTCACCCAACCCGCTCGTTCTCCCAGTCGTTCCCGTCCCGCGGGAGCAACCTGCGGTGGGCGGCCGCGACCTTGGTGTCGATCTGCCGACGGACGTACCGCTGCGGCATCGCCACCAGTTCCGGCGGAGCCCCGGCGCCCGCCGCGGCACGGGCG
Source organism: uncultured Actinomycetota bacterium (assembly GCA_963785455.1). Taxonomy (GTDB): domain Bacteria; phylum Actinomycetota; class Actinomycetes; order Mycobacteriales; family Nakamurellaceae; genus Nakamurella. Next base: position 286,010 of record CAWAVL010000014.1, on the reverse strand, counting down.
GCCCTGGCCGCGCGGTCGCGAGCCAACTGCACGGTCCGGCCGACCGACCCGGAATCGACGACCAGCTCCCAGGCCTCCCGCACGCCGTCCTCCGACAGGTCGCTGCGCAGCAGCGACGTCAGTCGGGAACTCGTTCCGTCGCAGGTCTTCTCCAGCGCATAGACGGTTGGAATGGTGACAGTGCCGGCCCGGAAGTCGGCGGCGATCGGCTTGCCCAGCGCCACCTGGTCGGCGACAAGATCGAGCACATCGTCCATCAACTGCAGTGCCACGCCGAAGTCGGACCCGAACCGGCCGAGGGCGTCGATCTGCTCGGCGGAGCATCCGCCGACCCGGGCACCGATGCGGCACGCCGCCTGCAACAACGCACCGGTCTTCAGCTCCGCGACGAGCAGCACATCATGGGCGTTCGCGGTGGGGTCGAAGCGCAGTTGCTCCTCGAGGGCCTGGCCGCGGCACATGTCCGACAGCGCGGCGGCGAGGTCGTCGACCGCCGCGGGCCCGTCGGTCGCGATGGTCCGCCAGCTCAGCGCAATCATCGCGTCACCGGCGATCAGCGCGGTTGATGCACCTTCGTGGCGGTGCACGGCCCGCACGCCGCGGCGGGTCTCGGAGTCGTCGAGCAGGTCGTCATGCACCAGGGAGGCACTGTGCAGCAGTTCGACCGCGACCGCGGCGCCGACGGCACCGGCGGAGCCCGCGGGCCCGACGTCGGCGCAGCGCAGCACCAGATCCGGCCGCAGGCGTTTGCCGCCGGCATCGACCACCCGGTGACAGCCGGTCCGCAACGGCTCGGGCAGCGCGTCGAGCGCGCCGAGCAACGCCTTCTCGACCGCGGTCGAGCGCAGCAGCGTCACGGCGGCCGACGAGCGATCGTGCGACGAGTCCGACTCGGTACCGGCCGGTGCCGGCTTGCTATGGACAGCCGTCATCTCGCCTCCTGGGTCACCGGCCGCAGACCCCGCCGGTCACCCAGGACGCGGGCAGCCGCACCCGGATGAACCACCCCGGCGCACCGCCGCCCTGTCCCGCTGTCGCACGAACCTGCGTTCTGCAAGATCCCGATCAGGCTGTCCACCATTGATCCCGTCTCGAGATACCCCATAGGCCGTTTACCGGCGGCGGGGCCGGTCCGGATGCACTCTGAACGTGAAGTTTAACCGGTTGGTCCTGGCCGATCCCGCAGCGACAGGCGGTCGCCGGTCAGTGCACGGGGCCGCCCGCCGGTCGCCACTGCCAGCACCTCCGCCGTGCCGGAGCCCGACTCCCGCGCTCGGTGGTGACGTCTTCGATGCCGCTGATCAGGTGCCCATGGTCGGTGGATACCACCCCACCTCAACCGGAAACGGCGAGCTATCAACCGGTCTCGTGGTTTCGACCGGTCGCAGCGGGGAATCTGCTGATCACTGTCCGCAGGGTGGTCCGATGCGGGCGACGACTACAGGAAGCTGTTCATGAAACGAGCGGTGCGACGGTTCCTCGCCGGGGCGGCGACGGTCGCGATGGTGGGTGCCCTGTCGCTGGCCGGTGCGTCGGCGGCGTCGGCGGAAACGAACGATCAGGACCTGGCTTTCATCACCGCCAACGGCCAGACGAACCTGGCCGAGATCGCGATCGGTCAGCTGGCGCTCGAACGCGCCGTCAACGACGCGACCCGGGAGCTCGCGCAGAAGACCTATGACGACCACCGGACGGCACTCGGCCAGCTGCAGGACGTCGCGGGCCAACTGGGTGTCGATCTGCCGGACGCGCCGAGTCCGGAACAGCAGCAGCTGGCCGCGACCCTGCAGGGCTTGACGGGTGAGGCGTTCGACGAGGCGTACGCGCAGATCCAGGTCGCCGGGCACGAGAAGAGCGTGCAGAGCACCGAGACCGAGCTGTCCGGCGGCGCCGACGAGGCCGTCCTCGGCTACGCGCAGGGCTATCTGCCGGTCGTCCAGATGCACCTGCAGATGGCGCAGGATCTGGTCGCCGAACTCGGTGCCACGCCGGCATCGGTGCCAGCCGGCACCGGCGGTGAGGCAGCCAGCACGCCACCGAGCACCATCGTGTGGCAGAGCGCCCTTCTGGTGCTCGCCGTGGCGCTGGTCGGCGGTGGACTGCGGCTGACCCGCCGGCGGGCCGCCCTGCGCTGAGGAGCGCAGCGGTGCACCTGCGCGGCAGTACGCCGGCGATGGCCATGATCCTCGCCGGCGTCCTGCTGCTCGGCGGTGCGCTGTGGTGGATCGGCCAGAACCGCACCCACCCCCCTGCGTTCGATGCGGCGCCGCCGACCGCCGCCGGCAATTCGCTGCCGGTGGTCCCCGGCAGCCCGACGCGCGTCGCGCCACCGGCTTCCACATCTGACTCGGCGGCGCCGACCGGTCGTCCGGCGGCCCGCCCGTCGCCGACTGTCGGGTCGACGGGGCCTGGGTTGGCGGCGCCTGGGTTGACGGCGCCTGGGTTGGCGGCGCCTGGGTTGACGGGGCCTGGGTTGACGGGGCCTGGGTTGACGGCGCCTGGGTTGACGGCGCCTGGGTCGACGCGGCCGGTGGCCCGATCAGCCGGCGCGCCCACGGAAGTGGCCGTCCCGGCGCTGGGCGTGCGGGCGCCGGTCGACCCGGTGTTGAACCAGGGCGGGGTCCTTCGGCCGCCGGACGACCCCACCCGCCTCGGTTGGTGGATCGGCAGTGCCCTGCCCGGAGCCGGGCGGGGGAGCGTCGTCATCGCCGGCCATGTGGACTCGGCGCAGCGCGGCCCCGGTGCGCTGTTCCGACTGGCGGAGCTACCGGCCGGCGGCGAGATCAGCGTGCTCGCGGCGGGCGGTGCCCCGGTGACCTACCGGGTCACCGCCCGCCAGTTCTACGCCAAGTCCCAGGGCCTGCCCCCGGAGCTGTTCTCCTTCGACGGTCCACCGCGGCTGGTGCTGATCACCTGCGGTGGGGAGTTCGACGAAACAGCGGGCAGCTACGCGGAGAACGTGGTGGTCACCGCAGAGCCGGTATGAGTGCACCAGCGCGAGTGTGGGTGCGCTCAGATGTGGGTGCGCTCAGAACGCCCAGTCCTCGTCCTGGAACCCGACCGCATCCACCTTGCGGTGGAATCGGGTGCCGGTGATGCCGCCGAGCAGCGCCCCGATCAGGGCCACGACGATGGCGGCGGCGATCGCGATGATGCCCGCGGTCGTCACACTGCCCTCGTCGACCGGGATCCGCGGCAGGTTGAGCTGCGCCAGCACGTTGTACTGCGAGCCCGCGACGGCCCCGATGGCGGCCAGGATCGCGGTGGTGACCAACGCCCACAGCCACACCGCCAAGCCCTGCTTCGCCCCGCTGAACCGCGCCATCCGCCCGGCGACGTAACCGCCGCAGAAGTACGCCACGAACAGGATGACGAGCAGCAGGATCCCGCCGACGAGACCCACTGTCTGTGCCGTGCCCGAATCGGTCTGTGAGTCCTGCACCACCTGGTTGACCGCGTCGTTCGAGGCGATCCCCAGGGCGACCCCGGCCGCGGCCAGCAGGGTGAGCAGCAGCACCGCCATCCCGGTGGCCGTCAACCAGCCGAAAAACCCCGAGCCGAAGGACATCCCGCCGAAGCGCTCCTTCTCTCGCGCGGCGACGGTCTGCCGGTCGGGCGGGATGGTGGTGGGCATTGCGCGAGCTGTGCCGGCGTCGTCGATCAACGGCCGGTGGTCGGCAACGGGGTACCGGGCGGTGGTCCCGGCGTCGGGCGGGGTGTGCTCCACCGGGGGATCGAAGCCGCCGCCGTCCGGCCGCGCGTACGGCGGCGGCGTCACGCTCTGCTGGCGCATCGCCTGCTGATCGTCGAAGTGCTGATCGAATTCCGCGCGATCGCGCGCATTCTGCCCGTACCGGTCACCGCCGCGCAGGTCAATCGTTTCATCTCCCGCGCCGGACTCCTGATTCGAACTGGAGGGACGATCGGAAACCGTCGACTCATCGTCACCGGCGCTGCGCTCTCCGCTGCCCTGCGGTTCAATCGGATGGCTCATCGCATTCCCCCTGTAGTGCCGCGACAACAGTCCGGCAGATGCTCTGTGCCCTCGCTGTACCCGGCACTTTGCACCGTAAACATCGGGCGGTGCAGCGCGTTCGGGTGGCGCGCGTTTGGTGCCGGCCCCCCCGGGTACAGAGACAGGATCCGGTTGCGGGCGGAGCTGCGGATGGCGTCGAGATCGTCCGCGCCGATTTCCAAGAATCTCCCTGTCACGGTTTACAACCGAAAATTCCGGGGCAATGGACATACTGCGCCAGGAACCGGCAGCCGCACGCGGCGGCCGGAGATCGAAGGGGAAAGCGCGTGAACATCAGTAAGGACCAAATCCTGCAGTTCCTCCGCGAACAGGGACAAGGCGGCAAGGCTGATCAGGCCTCCGCCGAACTGCCCGACCAGGTGGACACCGACCAGCACGCGAATCTGCTGTCGAAGTTCGGCATCGATCCGCAGCAGCTGATTGGCCAGCTCGGCGGCAAGCTCGGCAACATCTTCTAGTCCATCGGTTCCTGCGCACCCGCGCCGAGTCATCAGGCCCAGCCATCAGCACGCCAGTCGTCGCGGGCGTGCCCAGAGAAGAAGGAGAACGCATGACGAACGCAGCAGGCCCCGAGGCCTACATCGGCCGCAACGCAGTAGACCAGGAGGGCAACAAGATCGGGTCCATCGGGCAGGTCTACCTGAACGACGAGACCGGTCAGCCCGATTGGATCACCGTCAACACCGGCCTCTTCGGCACCAAGGAGCACTTCGCGCCGCTGGCCGGCTCCAGCTTCAACGGCGACCAGCTCGTGCTGCCGTTCGACAAGAACGTGGTCAAGGACGCACCCGACGTCGCCGACGCCAGCCATCTCGATGTCGATGAGCAGGAGGCGCTGTACTCCTACTACGACCGCTACCTGGGTGTGGGTTACAGCCAGACCGGCACCGGGACCGCAGGCGACATGGGTGGGACCGACCGGGACCGGACCGATTTCGACCGGACGGATTCCGATCGGACCGATATCGACGCCGGCCGCGGCCGCGGCGAGGGTTACGACACGTCCGGCCCGAATACCGATGACGCCATGACGCGGTCGGAGGAGCAGCTGCGGGTGGGTACCGAACAGGTGGCGGCGGGCCGGGCGCGGCTGCGCAAGTTCGTGGTCACCGAGCAGCAGTCGGTGCAGGTTCCGGTCACCCGCGAGGAGGTGCGCGTCGAGCGGGAGCCGATCACCGAGACCAACCGCGGCGCTTCGCTGTCCGGCGGCGACATCACCGAGGAGGAGCACGAAGTCGTGCTGCACGCCGAGCGCCCGGTCGTCGAGACCGAAGCCGTTCCGGTCGAGCGGGTCCGTCTCGGCACCGAGGCGGTGACCGAGCAGGAGACCGTCAGCGGTACCGTCCGCAAGGAGCAGATCGAGGTCGACGACGCCGCGGAGGCCGGGCGTCGCGGCTCCGACGTGTGAGCCGTGCGGCAGGGCGATGATCCGGTGGGCGAGCCGCCCGGGGAGCTGTCCCCGGGTGGCTTGCCCACATCGGCCGAGTCCGCCGAGACGCTGCGGCGACGGGACGCCGAACTGCAGGACGCCGATCTGGCGGAGCGGCTCGAGGTCGACCCGGACAGCGGTGACGTGAAGGGCTGAGGCGGCACGACAGGTCGGACGAAGGTTTTACGTCGTCACGGTTTTACGTTGTAAGATTCGCTTTGACGGTGCGATCGAAGCGAGGTGGGCAGTGCCGGACGGACGCACCGAATGCCTGGCGGAGTCCGTCCGGACCGCCGTTGCCACGCCGGACCCGGTGCAGGCGCTGGGATTGATCGCGCGGGCGGTCGCGGCGGTCGGGCCCTGGGATTCCGCGGCGATCGCCGTGCTGGCTTCGCACGGCGCGCTGGAGCCCCTTGCGTGGTCACACTCGTCGGCGCGGACGGTCCAGCACCGCCAGCAGGAGGTCGGGCAGGGCCCTAGCCATGACGCGGTGACCGGGCGCTGTGTCCTGGCGGTGGAGGACCTGACCACCGATCTGCGATGGCCGCTGTGGGCGCCGGGCGCCCGGGACAACGGCATCGGGGCGGCGGTGGCGGTGCCGCTGTTCACCGCCGCGATGCTCGGGGTGGTGACGTTCTACCGCAGCACCAGCCGGGACTGGCGGGCCGATGATCTGCGGCGGGCCGACGTCGCAGGCGCCCAGGTGTCGGTGGTGGTCGCGCACACCGCAACGCAGCGAAATCTGCGGCGCGCCATCGAGTCCCGCACCGTCATCGGTCAGGCCCAGGGCATGCTGGTCGAGCGTCATGGGCTGGACCCGCCGCAGGCCTTCGCTCTGCTGCGCCGGTACTCACAGGATCGCAACGTCAAGCTCGCCGCGCTGGCACGGCAGTTGGTGACGACGGGCACGCTCGACGAACTGGCCACCACCAGGTCTACTGTCCCGGTCCCCCGGAGTCGGATGGGACAGCACCCGGACGGGAGTTGACATGAAGCCCCCTGCACCCGACCCCGATGCGCCGAAGGCGCGGGCGGGCGCCGCCGCCGTGCTGCCGACGGCCGAGCCGGGCGCCGGCCGGGGAACGCTGGACCGGCGGCGCATCCTCGGTGCGGCCGTGGCCCTGATCGACGAGCACGGCCTGCGGTACCTGACGATGCGCCGGCTCGGCGCCCACCTCGGGGTGGAGGGCATGGCCCTGTATCACTACATCCCGGGTCGCGAGGCGCTGCTGGACGGGATCGTGGAAACGGTCGTCGACGAGTTGTACGGCGATCCGGATGTCCATCTGTCCCACCCGCAATGGCAGGAGTACCTGCAGCGCCTCGCGCACGGCGTGCGCCGGATCGCCCTCGCCCACCCGCAGGTGTTCCCGTTGATCGCGACCCGGCCGCCGGCGGCACCGTGGGTCCGGCCGCCGCTGCGGAGCCTGCGGTGGATGGAGTCCTTCCTGCAGACCCTGAAGGATTGCGGATTCTGCGACACCGACGCGGTGGCCACGTACCGGTCCTTCTCCAGCTTCCTGCTGGGCCACTTGTTGCTGGAGGTGTCCGCGCACGGTGCCGACATCGGGCCGGTCGAGGAGGAGGACCCCGGTGGCCCGAATGCCGCCGACCTCACCGATTACCCCCTCCTGCAGTCATTGCAGTCGGAGTTGTCGCAGGACCCCAGTGCGCAGGAATTCGAGGAATCACTGGAAGCATTGATCGACCGGCTCGAGATGCTCGTTCGCGGTCGCTGACAACAGCACAGGAACCATTCGGCGCGAGGAGTGCTCCATGACGGAATCCATCCGGTCCCTGCTGGTGCTGGGGGCGAGCGGCGACCTCGCAGGCCGTCTGCTGCTGCCCGCGGTAGGCCAGCTGATGAGCAGCGATTCCGGACCCGACAGTCTCCAGGTCGTCGGCTCGGGCACCGAACAATGGGACGACGCCACCTGGCGAAGCCGCGTGCGGGAGTCGTTCGCGACAGTCTGTGCCAAGGGTCCGCGGGTGGATGAGATTCTCGCCCGCACAACCTATCTGCCGGCCGATGTGACCAAGCCCGAGGACTTGGCACGGCTGCTTGCTGCCTGCGATCCCGCCGCGGCGATCTATTTCGCCCTGCCGCCCGCGGTGACCGCGCTCGCGTGCACTGCGTTGTCGACGTTGGAGCTGCCGCCGGCGACGGCGCTGGTCCTGGAGAAACCGTTCGGCACGGACCGGACCGGTGCTGCGCAGTTGAACGCGCTGATCGCCGGCATCGTGCCCGAGGACCAGATTCACCGGGTCGACCATTTCCTCGGGAAATCCACCGTTCTGAATGTGCTGGGATTGAGGTTCAGCAACCGGCTCTTCGAATATCTCTGGAGCGCCGAGCACATCGAGAAGGTGGACATCGTCTTCGACGAGGCACTGGGTCTGGAGAACCGGGCCCGGTACTACGACCGCGCCGGCGCGCTGGTGGACATGATCCAGTCCCATCTGTTGCAGGTGCTGGCGCTGGTCGCGATGGATCCGCCGGCCAGCCTGCATGCCGCCGATCTGCGGAACCGCAAGGCGGATGTGTTACGGGCATGCCGGATCTGGGGCGGGGACCCGGCGTCGGCCAGTCGGCGCGCCCGGTACACGGCAGGCACGATCGACGGACGGGACCTGCCGGCATACGTCCAGGAGCAGGGCGTCCTCCCCGAGCGCGACACCGAGACGCTCGCGGAGGTGACGCTGGAGGTGAACAACTGGCGGTGGGCGGGGGTGCCGTTCCGGCTGCGGTCGGGCAAGGCGGTGTCGGCGTCCCGCAAGGAGATCGTGCTGACCTTCAAGCAGGTGCCCTGGCTGCTGCCCGGGCTGCGCGGACCGGAACTGCCGACCCGGCTGCGGATCTCGATGGGGCCGGACCGGATGGCGTTGGACGTCAACATCAACGGGCCCGCCGACCCGTTCGAGCTCGACCGGATCGAACTGTCCGCGGACTTCAACGGCGGTCGGTTGCCCGCGTACGGGGAGGTCCTCGCCGCCGTCTTCGCACAGGACCCGACGCTGTCGGTCCGCCGCGACACGGCCGAGGATTGCTGGCGCATCGTGGAACCGGTGCTGGCGGCGTGGCGGGACGGCGCGGTGGCGCTGGACGATTACCCGGCGGGTTCCACCGGGCCGGCCGGCTGGCCGGTCTGAAGAGAGGCCGTCGGCCGCCGTCAGGCGGCCGGCTCCCCGTCCAGGAAACGTGAGACGGTCCAACCCAGCTTGTCCGCGGCGCTCACCACTTCCAGGTGACCTCCGGGGAAAATGTCCAGCGTGCAGTTGGGCAGCAGACGCGCCATCAGCCGGGCATTCGACACCGGCACGATCGGGTCTTCTTCGCCGCTCATCACCAGCACCGGCAGCGTCAGCAGCGGCAGGAACGGCAGGCTGGTCCAGACCCCCAGGGCGGCGAGTTGGTGGACGTAGCCGCGGCCGGTGCCGTCGCCCTGCAGTGCGGTGATCAGCGTCCGCAGGTCGGACTTGCGATGCTGACCGGTGCTGCGGAACAGCGTCGCCGGACTGACGGACACGCCGGGGATCTGCACCTCCGGCGGGATCATCAGGCCTGCCAGCACCCGCATGTCGCCGGGAATGGACAGCGCACCGGTGCTGGTGCTGAGCAGCACGAGCCGCCGGCACCGGGCGGGGTACTGCAGGACGAACTGCTGCGCCAGCGCTCCGCCCCAGGAGAAGCCCAGCAGATCGATCTCCCGGTAGCCGAGCTGGTCGAGAAGTGCGGCGACCATCCAGGCCAATTCGGGCAACGCATACGGCCGCAGCCCCGCCGGGGACTCGCCCACGCCGGGCGTGTCGATGCGGATCACTTCGAGTGCGGGGTCGATGGCATCGGCCAGCGGCTGCAAGAGCTCCAACCCCGCCCCGATGCCGTTGAACATGACCAGCGGAACACGGTCGGCGTCGCCGGGTCGGATGTCCACCCGGAAATCCTGCCCGGCCACGGTCAGTTGCCGTGCCGTCACGTCACCGGCGATCACGTCTGCGATGGCCATGCCATCTCCTTCCGGTCCTCGTTGACCTCCCGCCGGCAGCACCGGCGCGCCTGCGCGGTCCCGCCGTCGCCGACCTGGGCCGGGACGGCCGAGAGTACCGACCGGGAAGTGAAAATGCTTTCCGGAAGACCGGGCCGCGCCGCTGGATCCCGCCGGGTTCACCGCACGGAGTCCAGGGAACACCCTGGGTATGACGTTCGGTCCGAGGGCACCGATCGTCACCGGCGCCGATTCCGATTCCGGTATCGGCCGGGCCGTTGCCGTCGAGCTCGCGAGGGCCGGCATGGACATCGGTGTGACGTGGCACCGGGACTGCGCCGGCGCGGAGAAGACGGCCGTCGAGGTCCGGGAACACGGCCCACGCGCCGAGGTCGTGCGGCTGGACACCACCGAGATCCCCGGGTGCGGCGACGTCATCGACGCGCCGGCCGAGAGGCTCGGCGGCGTGGACGTGTTCAGCACACCGTGCGGACCGACCCGTGGCGCCCTCATCTGTCTGCTGCGGGCGGCCCTGCGGATGGCTGCCGGGGGGCAGGGTGGCCGGCTCGTCGCCATCAGTTGCGTGCACGAGCATCAGCCGCGCGTCGGGGCCAGCGCCGATCACGCGGCGAAACCCGGATTGGGCGGTCTGGGCAAACCATCGCGCTGGAACTCGGGCAGCACGCCATCACCGCCGATTGCGTCGCGCCGGGCGAGATCGCCACGTCCATGACGGGGCAGACCGACGAGGATCCGCACCGGACCCATCACTGCGGAGTGCCACTCGACCGGCCCGGTGACGCCCGTGAAATCGCCGCCGTGGTCGGCTTTCCGGCCTCGCCGGCGGCCGGCTACGTCACCGGCGCATCCTGGCCGGCGGACGGTGGCATGCTGTTGACGGGGCCGCAGGCCGGCTCCCACATCACCAGTGACGATTGGCGTTCCGGCTGATCGGTCCGTCCCGCGAGATCACCGCCGCAACAAGACCCGAAGGGAAGTAACGTGTCTGACGAGAAGTCCCCTGTCGCAAAGGTTGCCGAGCTGGCCAAGGACATCCGGATCGGGATGTTGACCACCCAGGACGACGCCGGCACCCTCATCAGCCGGCCGATGGCCCAGCAGGAGGTCGAGTTCGACGGCGACCTGTGGTTCTTCGCCGAGCGCGACTCACGAAAAGTCAAGCAGATCAACGCCAATCCTCAGGTGGGGGTCACCCTGACGTCCAACGACACCTGGATCTCGCTGCACGGCAGCGCACATGTGGTGAACGACCCGGAGAAGGCCAAAGAGTTGTGGAACACCTGGGTGGAGGCCTGGATGCCACGGGGCCCGGAAGACCCCGGTGTCGTGCTGATCAAGGTGACGCCGGAGACCGCCGAGTACTGGGACAGCCCGGGCGGTCGGGTCGCCTCCGTGCTCAGCCTCGTGAAGGCCAAGGTCACCGGTCAGCCGTATGACGGCGGCGAGAACGAGCGCGTCAGCCTGTAGCCGCCGGCACATCGGTGACAGCGGGCCCGTCACCGGGCGCTCCGGTCAGGACAGCCGGCGCCGGGTGATGGGCCCGCTGCGCAGCAGTGCGTTCAGTTCCCCCACGACCGACCGCGGCCGCAGCACCGGGCTCGCAGTGCTCGCCGCGTCGTGGATGCCCGCGATCGCCTCCCGCAGCGCGCTCACCGCGTCGATCCGCGGCTCCCACTGCAGGACCGTCCGGGCCCGGGTCGTGTCCAGCAGGGGCACGGCGAATGCCAGATCGATCCAGCCGGCGTCTATCCGCTGGAGCCGGGCGTGCCAGCTCGCCCCGACGACGGTGCGCAGCGCCGCCGCGGGGAACTGCACCGGACGGGCGCCGAGCGCCGCCGCCAGGCCGTCGCGGGTGATCGGCGGTTCGGCGGCGATGTTGAAGGCTCCGCCGGCCCGACGGTCGATCGAGGCCAGCACCGCCGCGGCCAGGTCGTTCGCGTGCACCGCGGGCACGGTGAAACTCCGGTCCAGCGGCAGCAACGGCAGCGCGGTGATCAGCCGGGCCGGGACGTAACCGGGCACCCCGTAGCGCAACAGGGCACTGCCGGCCGCCCGCTGCAGGACAATTCCGGGCCGGAACCGGGTGAGCACCGGACGGTCGTCCGGCCGGCCGGCAGCGAAGTCGTCCAGCACCCGTTCGGCGGCCGCCTTGTGCCGGCTGTACACCGAAGAGGGCACGCCGTCCGTCGGCCAGCTCTCGTCGACCCGCTGGCCCCGCTTCGCCCGGCGGTACGCGCCCACCGAGGACATGTGCACCAACTGCCCGACATCCGAGCGCGCGGCAGCCTCGACGACGGACGTCAGGCCGCCGACACCCACGCGTTCCAGCTGGTCGACGTCCCGGGTCGGCTGAAATCCCCAGGCCAGGTTCACCACGGCGTCCGCGGCGTCCAGCACGGGCGCCAGTCGCTCCGCCGCGCCCGGCGCAGCCAGGTCGATGCTGTGCCATTGCTCGACGTCGTACGGCGGTGCGGGCGGCGGTGTCCGGCGGCTGACCCCGATGACCTCGACGGGGGTGGAGCGGGCTTGCAACAGGCGGAGCAGGGCGGTCCCGACGTTGCCGCTGGCTCCCACGATGACGATGCGCATGAGTGTTCTGTTCCCCCTCCTCGGGCACTGTCCTCGCGCGAGTTTGGGAAGAGTGCTCAAAGCTTCGTCCGCTTCTGTGCCCCACACCCGTTTGACGGGTGAATAATGGGGTATTGAACGGGCAGCGCAAAGGAGGCTCATCGTGGGCGCAAGTTCAAGAATGACAGCTGTGCTTCGACCGCTGACCGACCGGCAGGCGGAAGTACTGCGGGCCGTTGCGGACGAACGGATCGAGCGGGGCCTCGTACACGGCACCTTGGAACCGCACCTGCTGGAGGGTCACGACGTCATCTGGACGCTGCGTGCACTGGTGATCAAGGGGCTGGTGCAGTTGCAGCCGATCGGCCGGCCGCGGCTGACCGATCGCGGATGGATGTCGCTGCACATCGCTGCATGAATGGGCTGCATGAATGGGCTGCATGAACCGGACTGCATGAACCGGACTGCATGAACCGGACTGCATGAACCGGACTGCATGGACGTGACTGCGTGACTCGGACTGCATGAATCGGGGACGAGCCGGCGGATCAGCCGGGCCGTCCTCGCTCTGTGGTCGACGACTGTGGTCGACGCTCACTGCCTGGACTCAACCGGTCGACGCTCACTGTGGTCGACGCTCACTGCGGGCTGAACGGTAACCAGGCCAGCACCTCCTGGATCTTCTCGTCCCAGTACGCCCAGTCATGGGCGCCGGGGCCGAAGTCGGTCGCACAGCGGTAACCGTGGGCGGACAACGCCTCGACGAACCGGCGGTTGCCCGCCAACAGGGGATCGGCCGTGCCGCAGTGCACGGACAACTGCGGGGCGACCGCCGGGTCCGCCCGAGTGAGCAGCGTGAACAGGTCGTCCGGTGTCCCGGTGACCGGACGGTGGCCGAACACCCGGTCGTCGACGTCCGCCCGGAGCTCCGTGCGCGACTGCAGGGCCGCGACGTCCAGCGCGCCGGACAGGCTGGCCGCGGCCGCGAACCGCTCCGGTTGCCGCAGCGCCCACTTCATGGCGCCGTAGCCGCCCATCGACAGGCCGGCGACGAACGTGTCCTCCCGGCGCGACGACAGGCGAAAAAAGTCTCCGGCAATTGCCGGCAATTCCTCGGTCAGGTGTTCCCAGTAGGGAAGGCCGTGCACCTCGTCGCTGTAATAGCTGCGGTGCACCTGCGGCATGACGACGGCGATGCCCAGCGGCGCGACGTACCGCTCGATGGATGTGCGCCGTGCCCAGGTGGTGTCGTCATCGCTGAGCCCGTGCAGCAGGTACAGCACCGGTGGGTCCCCTGGCCGCTGCGCACCGGTCATCCCGATCTGCCCGGTGGTGCGCTGCGGGAGGATCACCGTCATCGACACGCTCATCGCCAGCACGTCGGAGAAGAAGTCGCAGCGCAGTAGTGCCATCTCCCGGCAACCTTCCTCTTAGCCTGGGTCGATGCCCGTCCGCACGGCCGTGCCGGCCGCCGCCATCGACTTCGACGCCATCCGCGCCGAACTGTCGATACCCGATACCTACCCGCCCGACGCGGTCGCCGAGGCGGTGGTGCTCGCGCAGCAGCCGCCGCCGACCGACCCGGTCGACGTGCCGTTCGTCACCGTGGACCCGCCGGGGTCCAAGGATCTGGACCAGGCGGTCCGCCTGTCGCGGGACGGGAAAGGCTATCTGGTGCAGTACGCAATCGCCGACGTCGCCGCGTGCGTCCCGGTCGGTGGGGCGATCGACGCCGAGTCCTGGCGGCGCGGAGCCACCCTGTACAGCCCGGACCGCAGCACACCGCTGCATCCGTTGGAGCTGTCCGAGGGTGCCGCCAGCCTGCTGCCCGGGCAGGCCAGGCCCGCGGTGCTGTGGACGATGCGGCTGGATCGGGACGGCGAACCGACCGACGTGCAGGTCCGGCGCGCCGTGATCCGATCGGTCGCGCAATTGAGCTACCCGACGGTGCAGGCCGACGCCGACGCCGGGACGCTGCACCCGTCGATCGCGCTGCTGCCGGAGATCGGACTGTTGCGCCGCGAACGGGCGCGGGACCGGCACGCCATCAGCCTGGACATCCCCGACGCCGAGGTCGTTCGCGGCCCCGACGGCCATTGGACCCTGGAACTGCGGGGTGTACTGCCCGTCGAGCAGTACAACGCCGAGATCAGCCTGCTCACCGGCATGTGCGCGGCCGACATGATGATCGACGGCCGGGTCGGGCTGCTCCGCACGCTGCCCGCGCCCACCCCCGAACAGGTCCTCGCGTTGCGCAGAGCCACCGTGGCGCTGGGCATCCCGTGGCCCGATGACGAACCACCAGGCGACGTCATCGGGCGGCTCGACGGTTCCCGGCCGCTGGATGCGGCGTTCCTGGAGGATGCCATCCGGCTGCTGCGCGGCGCCGGTTACACCCCGTTCGACGGAGCGGCGCCGGAGCGGTCCGAGCACGGCGGAGTGGGTGCGCCGTACGCGCATGTCACCGCCCCGCTGCGCCGGTTGGCCGACAGGTACGCCACCGAGGTCTGCCTGGCGGTGCAGGCGGGGTCGCCGGTGCCGGGGTGGGCACGGGAGGCGCTGCCGGACCTGCCGGCGGCGATGACCGCCGCCGACCGGAGGGCCGCCGAACTGGCGAAGACCTGCTCGGGAGCGGTGTCGGTGTTCCTGCTGCACGGCCGCGAGGGCGAGGAGTTCGCGGCGACCGTGCTGCAAGTCGAACGGGAGCGGGATCGGGCCGTCGTCGTCCTGCACGAACCGCCCGTCCGGGCGCACTGCCACCCCGCCGGGTTGACCGAGGGCTCGGTGATCCGGGTACGGCTGCTGTCGGCCGACCCGGTCAGCCACCGGTTCGTCGTGCAACCGGTGGGCTGACCGCGCTGGCCATCGGCACAGGTGGCACGCTGCGCAGTATGGGAGACGAGATCGGCCGGTCGACGGCCTTCTACTACAACATCACCACCGGCGAGGTGGAGCCGGAGGGCAAGAGCAAGGCCAAGGAGCTGCTCGGCCCGTTCCCGACCCGGGAGGAAGCGGCGAACGCCCTGGAGATCATCCGCGAGCGCGAGGAACGCAAGAACGCCGAGGATCGGGAATGGCGGGATCGCTGATCGCGCTGACTGTCAGGTGCCCCTCGGCAACAACGACACGCACGCCGGGACCCGCGACCTGACCTGGGTGGTGGCGCTGGCCGCTGCACTGTGGGGGACCGATGCCCTGCTGCGGGTACCGCTCGCCCGTGCGGTCGCCGCCCCGACCATCGTCTTCTCCGAGCATGCCGTGCTGGTGCTCGTGTTGCTGCCGTTCCTGCCCCGCGCGTTGCGGGCGTTCGGCACGCTGGACAGCAGGGGCCGGCTCGCGGTGATCGGCATCGGCGCGGGTGCGTCCGCGGTCGCCACCACCCTGTTCACCCTGTCGTTCCGGTTCGGTGATCCGGTCACGCCTGCGGTCATCCAGAAGTTCCAGCCGGTGATCGCGATCGCCGGCGCCGCGCTCGTGCTGCACGAGCGGTTGCGGCCGTCGTTCGCGCTGTTCGCGGTCCCCGCGCTGATCGGGGCGTGGCTGCTGGCATTCCCCGACCCGCTGCGAATCGCGGTCGACGAGCTTGCCGTGGTGCTGCTGGCGCTCGGCGCCGCCACCCTCTGGGCGGCGGGCACCGTGCTCGGCCGCCTGGTGGCCACGCGGCTGACCGCGGTCGAGCTCACCACGCTGCGGTTCGCGTTCGGGCTGCCGGCCGCGCTGATCATCGTGCTGGCCACCGGATCCGCGCTCTGGGTGCCGGATGTGCCCAGCACGCTGTCCGTGGTCGGTATCGCGTTGATCCCCGGACTGCTGGCCATCTGGCTGTACTACGTGGGCCTGCGCCGGACGGCCGCCTCCCGCGCGACGCTGGCCGAGTTGGCCTACCCGCTGACCGCCGCGGTGGTCGGGGTGACCTTCCTGGACGCTCACCTGCAACCGGGTCAGTGGCTGGGCGCGCTGCTGGTGGTGGCCGCGGTGACCGCGCTGTCTTGGCACGAGTCACGGGCGAGGGTTCCGTCGGTCCAGGTGTCACCCGATCAGCTGGCTCCCGAGCTGCGGTAGTCCCGGCTGCGACGGCTCCGACGGGCTGGTCCCGATCGTCGTCCCCGTCCGCCGCACGCGCCGATGGCAGAATCGAGCGGTGCCCAGCACCCCCCGCCCGAAGCGGCGTCCCCGGTTTCTGATCGCCGGTGCCGGCGCCCTGCTGCTGGCGGCCGCGCTGGCCGCCTGCTCCAGCTCGGTGGCCGGCATGGCGATCACCGGTCGGCCCGCGACCGCCGGCACGACCGCTGCCCCGCCCACCTCCGCAGGCACCCCGGCCGCCGTACCGGCGGGTCTGGAGAAGTTCTACGGACAGCAGCTCGACTGGGGTTCCTGTGCCGACCTTGCGACGTCGGAGGACACCTCGTTCTACCGGTCGGCGTCGCTGCAGTGCGCCGACCTCACGGTGCCGCTCAGCTACGACGAGCCGGACGGCCGGACCATCGCACTGAAGGTGCTGCGCAAACCGGCCACCGACCCGTCCGCGCGGATCGGGTCGGTGATCATCAACCCCGGCGGCCCAGGTGGGTCCGGGGTGGAGACCGCCGGTCAACTGGCTGCCTACGGCGTCACCGCACAACTCAACAGGCAATTCGACATCGTCGGCTTCGACCCGCGGGGCGTCGGCTCGTCGACGCCGGCCATCCGCTGCCAGACCGACGCGGAGCGGGACGCCTCCCGCGCCTTCACCCCGCGGACCCGCACCCAGGCGGAGGTGGACGCCGCGAACGCCCTGGCCAAGAAGATCGCCGAGGGGTGCGTCGCGCTCACCGGCGCACAGGGCGTCGACGGAAAGGCCTTCCTGGCCAACGTCGGCACGAGCAACGTCGCCAAGGACCTGGACGTGCTCCGGGCCGCGGTGGGCGACGAGAAGCTGACCTACCTCGGCTGGTCCTACGGCACCAGCATCGGAACCTCGTACGCACGGCAGTTCCCGGGCAACGTGCGGGCGATGATCCTGGACGGCGCAGTCGATCCGAACGCCGATCCGGTCGCCGAGACGGTCGCTCAGGGCGAGGGCTTCCAGAAGGCGTTCGAGGACTTCGCCGCCTGGTGTGCCCAGCAGGAGCAATGCGCGCTGGGCGCGGATCCGGCGCAGGCGACCGCCGAGTATCAGCAGCTGGTGCGCCCGCTGCTGGACAACCCGGTGAAGCTGCCGGACGGGCGGGTGCTGACCTTCGGTGACGCCAACACCGGGACGGGCCAGGCGCTGTACTCGGAAAGCCTGTGGCCTCAGCTGTCGAAGGGTCTGACCGACCTGTCGAACGGGGACGGCGCCGAGCTGATGAAGCTGGCCGACAGCTATGACGGCCGCGGGGCCGACGGCACCTACAGCAACACTCTCGACGCGTTCCTGGCCATCGGTTGCATCGACGGATCCAGGTCGGTGCCCCCCGACGCCGCGCAACAACTCGCCGAGAAGTACGCCGCGGCAGCGCCGTTCTTCGACTCCGGGGACCCGCCGCGGGCAACGAAGGATGCTTGCGACTACTGGCCCGTGCCGCCGGAGCCGGAACCCGCCGCCGTCGATGCGACCGGCCTGCCGAAGGTGCTGGTCATCTCCACCACCAAGGATCCCGCCACACCGTACGAGGCGGGGGTCCGCCTCGCCGAGGAGTTGGGCGCCGCCCTGCTGACCGTCGACGGCACCAACCACACGGCGTATCTAGGTTTGGGGAATTCGTGTGTCGACGACATCGGCACGGAGTACCTGACCAACCTCAAGCTGCCGGGGGACAAGGCCACGTGCAGCTGAGCCGGGCCGGTGCCAGGCTCACCCCTGGTCGGCCACCCACAACCCGAGCAGGCCGCGGAAATGCGCCAGGAACTGTTCCTGCTCGTGTGCCGGGTAGGTCGATTTCACGGTACTGACCAGCAGCTGGTCGAAGTCCGGGGACGTGATCCAGTCGTAGACGATCTCCGGCAGTGACGCCAGCGCGGTCGAGCAGAATTCCCGGTAGACGTCGGCCTCGAAGTACTGATCGGCCATCAGCGCGTACCGCCCGAGCTTCTCCGACCAATTCAGCTCGGGGTCGTCTGCGACGTCGAACCAGGCGCGGCTGTTGGTGTCCACCTGTGGTTTTCGGCCGGTGACGGCGCAGAACACCGACCAGGCAACGAGTTGGGTGATCGCCCACGGGAAGTAGTAGTGCAGCGAGGTGATCGCGATGTCCGGGCAGGCGTTGGCGTAGTCGATCGGCTTCACGGCGGTGCCGCTGACCAGCGACTCGCACGAATTGAATTCCCAACGGAAGAACGCATTGATGGTGCGGGACAGCGTGAGGATCTCCATTCCCGCCTCCGCGGGCAGGAAATTGTGCGACACCTCGTACCGGTGGTGCATCGGCAACTCGGGACGAAAACGCATGATCTTGGTCTCCGGGCCGATGGTCAGCGACCGGGCGAACGAGTCGTACTCCGATGCGGCCTGCAGGTGCATCAGCATCTGCCCCGATTCGTCGTAGGCCCGGTGCAGCGCCGCGGTGTCGTCCACCCGGGACACGCCGCGCCACGCACCCCCGTCGAACGGCTTCATGTAGAGCGGGAAACCAACCCGCGAGGCGACCTCGTCCAGGTCGAACGGCAAGTTGTAGCTCTCTGCGGTGTAGGCCCATTTCTCGTGATCGACCGGGTTCTTGTACGGCACCAGCACCGTCTCCGGGATGTCGAAGCCCAGCCGCATCATCGCGCAGTACGCGGAGTGCTTCTCCATGGCCTGGAACGTGAACGGGTTGTTGATCAGGTAGGTGTCGTTGACCAGCGCCGCCTTCTTCAGCCATTCCCGCGGGTGGTAGTACCACCACGCCAGCCGGTCGATCACCACGTCGTGCCGTACCGGCGCCCGCAGGTCGAACGGTTCGATGGTCAGCCGCTCGGTGCCGACGTGATGGGGCTTGCCCTGGTACGTCACGGGATCGAGCCGGCGGGTGAGAGTTTCGAAGGCGATGGGCCAGTCCTTCTCGGTACCCAGCAGCAGGCCGATCAGGTGGGTGGCGGAGTCTCGTCTCGGCGCGGTCATGGGGGTGATCCTTGCCGGGTGGATCCGGGGCGGCAACGCCGGGGCCCGGGCCCACGCAGACATGCGCTCGCCCGGCGATCACCACCCCTTGCCGACGACCACCGCCGACGGATGCCTCGGCGTCCCGCACTCGGTTGCCCTAGGTTGGGGCAAGGGGGTGAGCGGATGCGCTGTGTATCGGCCGGGCCGGCACGCTTCAGGCTTTTCGGTGCTGTCATGGCGCTGTGTTTGGCGGCTTCGTGCTCAGCAGTCGAATCCGGCTCCCCGGCCCCGGCAATCGACGGGTCGTCGTCCGACGCTGCCGTCACATCCCCCGACGTCCGATCGGCCGACGCACGATCCGCGTCGAGCGCCCGCCCCGCACCCACGTCCCCGCCACCGTCGGCGACCGCCGCGGGCCCGCACCAGAGTTCGAGCGCAGCGGGCAGTCCCGCCCCGGCGAGCCGCTCGGCCCTTCCTCGATCGTCCGCGCGAGCAGAGCAGACGATCCGGCAGGTAGACCTCCTGTCGCGGTCGTTCACAGTGGCCGGGGACCGAACAGTCACCTTGCACAAGGGCACCGACACCGACGAATTCGGCCGCATCACCACTCTGGCCGACACCGTCTACTCCGACGCCGACGGTGACGGCTTCCCGGATGCGGCCGTCGAGCTCCAGGTCATGGACGGCAACGGCTTCGAGTCGCTCTGGTACATCGTTCTGTGGGACCGGGCGACCGGAAAGGCCGTCCAGATCGACGATCCGTTCGCTCGCACCTTCCGCTGCGCAGACGTGGTGGATTCGGTGAAGCCGGCCGCCCGTGGATTCACCGTCACCGAACACCGCACCGAGGGCGACCTCGCCTCCTGTGCCGACCAGCCGCCGATCGCCATCACCCGGACAGTCGGCGTTCGTGGCGGTTGGCTCGCCGAACTGTCGCCCGACAAGGGGTACGGCGGGATCTGTCCACATGCCATCGGCACCGACGGCGGGCACACACCGCCGGCGGATCTCAGGATCGCGCCCAGTGACGACGCGCCCCTGATCGGGGACACCGCTCGGGCGGCCTGGCTGCTGTTGCCCCCCGAGAGCAGCCTGTATTCGGGCGATGAGGACTGGCGTCTGATGGGCTACTCGACCACCGGCGCGGAGGAGACCTGGTACTCCGCCTGCGCGTGGGTGCACGCGTGACACGATGTCACCGAGCCTGACGGCGGCTGAACATCGCGACCAGTTCGCGCCCGAGCCTCAGCCCAGCGCGGGCAGGTAGATCGACGCCTGCGCCCGCCAGCTCGGCCAGTCGTGCGGCCACTCGTGGCCCCAGACGAAAAGCTCGTGGGGGATGCCCTTCTCGGCCAGCACCGCGGCCAGTTCCCGGGTGGACGCGTTCGCCCCCGTGGTGTCCTCCCACATGCCGCTACCGACCACCAGGGTGATCGCCAGTCGTGATCGCAGGTAGTCCAGGTGGCCGCCGTGCGCGCCCGGCAGGAACTGCAGCGGGCTGGCGAAGTAGGTCTCCTCGTCGGCGGGACCCCAGCCGCGCCAGGCCCATGGGTTGTAGTTGCCGGAGAATGCCACCGCCCGGCCGAAGACGTGGGGGTGCCGCAATGCGAACAGCACCGCATGGAAGGCGCCCATGGAGGGGCCGGCGGTGGCGATGTCGTCACGGCCGCCGCACCGATCGCGGATGAAGGGCACGACATGCCACACGAGCCAGTCCTCGTACCGCCGGTGGTTTCTGGCCCGGTCGGTGAGCGGCATCCAGGATGCCGACCATGACGAGTTGTCGAACGAGGGCAGGCAGAAGACGGTAATCCGGCCGTCGTCGATCGCCGGGCGGACCGTGTCCAGCATCCCGTTGGCCTCGAAGTCCCACGGGTTCCCGGCCTCGGACGGGAACCAGATCACCGGCCGCCCCCAGTGCCCGTGCACGGCGATCTCCGCGGATCCGCCCAGGGGTGGCGCGTCGATCCGGTGATATTCGGTGCGGGTCATGCCCTTCCGGTCCTCGCCGGCTGGCCGACCGGGCGGCCGACCGCGGCGATCAGCTCGTCGACGGCCGGGAACCAGGCGTCCCGCCAGCCGACCATGGTGTGCGCGTCGGGCACGACCCGGAGCGTGACGGGGTGTTCCTGCCGGCGCAGGGCGGTGGCCATCACCCGGTTGTTGGCCAGGTTCTCCTCGATGCTGCCGCAGGTGATCAGCACCGGAACCGGCCGTGGAGTGCCCGCCGAAGACTGCTCAGGTCCGGCGGTGATGTGCTCCACCGCGAGGCAGACCTGCTCGAAGTGGGCGAAGTGGCTCTCCTGGCCGTCCAGCTCGCGGGTGAAGAACGATCCCGACTGCAACGCAAGGGCGCCGATCGCACCGGGGTGCCGGCGCTGGACGGTCAGCATCGACAGCGCACCCAGGCTCGCGCCGAGCCCGATCACCGGACCGGTGAGCACCTGCCGGGTCAGCGCGGGAATCACGACATCGGCCACGTGGTCGGCGTAGTCGGGGTCCGCGGCGTACCACTGGTCGCGCAGCCCGGGCACGGGATCGAGCAGTCCGACCCGGATCGGCAGGTCGCGGGAGACCGCCGTCGCCCACGACAGCAGCGACCCGCGGTCGGCCATATCGCTGCCGTCGTGCGCCAGCAGCAGCGGTGCCGCGGTGTCCGCGGCCAGCCCGCGAGGCGACCACAGCCGAACCGGAACCGCCTGCTGCAGGCGGCCTTTCGGCGTTCGAACAGGACGCAGCGGTCCGTCCGGCGGGGTCAGCAGCCAGCCGGGCTGGCGGTACTCGGGAAACCGGATCTCGCTCTTGTCACCGAACGGATTCGGTACCCGCAGCGGGTTGGCCGGATCACACATCCAGGTGTAGTCACCGCCGACCCTGGTGGTCAGCTGGTACTCCAGGCGCCAGGCGTCCGGTCGGGGGATCCGCAGCGACCACACGCCATCCGACCAGCTGAACTCCGGGTCGAGGTCGCCCAGGACCCAGTCCACCTCGAGCCGGACGCCGGCGAGTTCCCGATGCTCGTCCGGGAACGTGAATTCCACATGATCGGCGGTCACCACGGGTCCGCGCGGGGGTCGCTGCGTCCGGGCAGCAGAGGTCCCGGGGACGATCTGGGGCATCGGGCCACGGTACGTCACGGCTCCCGGTCGGCGCTGTTTCCGGGTGCGGCAACCCCCGGGTAACAGGGCACTCCTATGGTGTTGCCATGGACCGTCAGCAGCAGTTCGTCCTGCGCACCCTCGAAGAACGTGATATTCGCTTCGTCCGGCTGTGGTTCACCGACGTGCTCGGGATCCTCAAGTCGGTGGCGGTCGCTCCGGCCGAATTGGAGGGCGCGTTCAGCGAGGGCATCGGTTTCGACGGATCGGCGATCGAGGGCTTCGCCCGGGTGTTCGAATCCGACATGGTGGCTCGTCCCGACCCCTCGACGTTCCAGGTCCTGCCGTGGGAGGCCGAGGGCGGCCGGGTGTACTCCGCGCGGATGTTCTGCGACATCACCATGCCGGACGGCTCGCCGTCCTGGGCCGACCCGCGACATGTGTTGCGGCGGGCGATGGGCGACGCGGCATCGATGGGGTTCACCTGTTACGTCCACCCGGAGATCGAGTTCTTCCTGTTCAGGAACCTGCCCGATGACGGCACTGCGCCCGAGCCGGCGGACCGCGGTGGCTTCTTCGATCAGGCATCTCATGACGCCGCCCCGCACTTCCGGCGCAGTGCGATCGAAACGCTCGAGGCGATGGGCATCTCCGTCGAGTTCTCGCACCACGAGGGGGCGCCCGGGCAGCAGGAGATCGATCTTCGATACGCCGACGCGCTGACCATGGCGGACAACATCATGTCGTTCCGCTACGTGGTCAAGGAGGTCGCGCTGACCCACGGCGTCCGCGCCTCGTTCATGCCCAAGCCGCTCGTGGCCCACCCCGGATCGGCGATGCACACCCATTTCTCGCTGTTCGACGGGGAGACGAACGCCTTCCACAGCCCGGATGACGAGTACCAGCTGTCCGGCACCGGCAAGGCCTTCCTGGCCGGCGTCCTCCAGCACGCACCGGAGATCACTGCCGTGTCCTGCCAGTGGGTGAACTCCTACAAGCGACTGGTGGTCGGTGACGAGGCGCCCACCACCGCGTCCTGGGGCACGGCGAACCGCTCCGCGCTGATCCGGGTGCCGAACTACTCGCCCGGCAAGGCTTCCAGCCAGCGGCTGGAATTCCGGCTGCCCGACTCGGCGTGCAATCCCTACCTGATGTACACGGTGGTGATCGCGGCCGGGCTGAAGGGCATCCGCGAGGAGTACGAGTTGCCGGCCCCCGCCGAGGACAACGTGTGGTCGCTGTCGGAGGTGGAGCGCCGGGCGATGGGCTACCAGAAGCTGCCGACGTCACTGGAATCGGCGCTGTCGGTGATGGAGGGCTCCGAACTCGTCGCGGAAGCGTTGGGGGAGCACGTGTTCGATTTCTTCCTCCGAAACAAGCGCGCGGAGTGGGAGGCCTACCGCCGGCAGGTGACGCCGCAGGAGTTGAAGCGTTACCTCTCCCTCTGACGCGCGTCGCCGACGATGGCCGAGGCGGAACGCTTCACCGACGCGGAACGGTTCGCCGCGTGCATCGCCGATGTGGTCCGACGCGACCCGGTGGGCGCCACCATGCTGTCGCACGTGCTGTCCGGCCACCGGGTGCAGCCGTATCCGGGCGGTCCGCCGCTGATGGTGGCGGTGTGGCTCGAGGGCGCGGTGGCGGTGGCGGCCCTGCAGATCGGCCGGCACCCCGTGCTGGTGATGGTCGATCCTGCCCTGATCCGTCGGGACGAGGGGTTCGACGAGCTCGTCGCGGTGCTGGCCGGCGATGCCGACCGGCTCGGCGGGTTCAGCGGCAGGACCACGACGGTGCTGCCGCTGGCCGAGTGCTGGACGCGGCACACCGGCATCTCCTGCCGGGTGCGGATGTCCACCCTGCTCTATCGGATGGCCGAACTCGTCGAGCCGGGGGGCGTGCCGGGGTCCGCCCGGGCGGCGGTACTGACCGACCCCGCCGACATGGACGTGCTGGTCCGTTGGATCGACGACTTCGGCCGGGAGACGGGGGTTTCCCGCGGGTTGCCGGTGGCGAACCCGTCGAGCGTTCTGGCCGACGCCGAGCGCGGTCAGGTATCGCTGCTGTGGTGCCTCGACCGGGTCCCGGTGGCCCTGGCCGGCCATTCCGCGGTCCGCGGCGGGCTGTCCCGGATCGCCCCGGTGTACACGCCGGTCGGGTACCGGCGCCGGGGTTATGGCGCGGCCTCGACCGCCGCCGCGGTGCACTCGGCGTGGTCGCTGGGCGCCGATCAGGTCACCCTTTTTGCCGACGCCGACTATCCGCCGGCGAACGCCGTCTATCGCGGCCTGGGCTTCCAGGCGATTGGCGAGTTCAGCCAGCTGGAATGCGTAGCCGACGGATGACCAACAGGCGGCGTTGGAAGGGCACCGACATTTCGGGCCAGCGACGATAATGTTCTGTGCGTGAATGTCACCATCAGTGTGATGGCCGGCTTCACGGTGACCATCGACGGCAGGCCGGTGCACCCGTCGGGCTGGCGAAGGCGGGACGCTGCTTCGCTCGTCAAGATTCTGGCGCTGGCTCCCAGGGCGAGGTTGCCCCGAGATCAGCTGATGGATCGGCTGTGGCCGAATGTGGGGTTCGATACGGCACTGCCACGCCTCCACAAGGCCGCGCATTTCGCGAGGCAGGCGCTGGAAACGCCGGGCGCCATCGTTCTCCGCGGACAGACCGTCTTGCTGTTTCCGGAGCACAACCTGGTCACCGACGTCACGGAATTCGAGCGCGCAGCCGACGCGGCCCTGAACGGGGATCCGCCGTCGGCGGAGCTGGTCCCGGTCGCGATCGATCGGTATCCGGGCGACCTGCTGCCCGACGATTTCGACGAATCCTGGTCCGACGGACCCCGTCGCCGCCTTCGCCTGCAATTTGTGCGGCTCCTGCGGTCTGCCCATCGGTGGAATGACGTCCTCGAGATCGAACCTGCGGACGAGAGGGCGCACATCGAGCTGCTCCGGGAGGCCGTCAGGGCCGGAGACCGAACGGCCGCTCTCCGCCGGTTCGATGAACTCGAACGAGTCGTCGAGTCCGAACTCGGTGTCCCTCCCAGCCGCGAGGCGATCGAGTTGCGCCAGCAGGCCGCGGCCATGGAGTTCGCTGTCACCCCGGTCGCGCGCCCCGCGAGGGAACGCGGGATGCCCGGCCCGACACTGCTCGAACGAGACGATGAGTGGGATCTGCTGTCCCGCACGGCCGCCTCCGTGCTTCGTACCGGCGCAGGGACGGTGGTCACCGTCACCGGAGAGGCCGGCAGCGGCAAGTCCGCGCTGGTGCGTGCGTTCCTCGACTCGGTCGATGACCGGTTCGTGACGGCGGTCGGCGGCTGTGACGACCTGCTGGCCCCGGTGAGCCTCTCGCCGTTCCGGGACATGGTCGGCGCGCTTCCGGAACTCGGACCGCTGCTTGCCGTCGATCCGCGGCCCGGCGACATCTTCGGCACACTGCTGCGCTCGCTCGCCGCAGCGCCGACGGTGCTCCTTTTGGAGGACGTGCACTGGGCCGACGACGTCACCCTGGACGCGATCCGTTTCCTGTCCAGGCGATTGGATGGCGTTCGGTGCATGTTCCTCCTCACGTTCCGGGATGAGGAGGTCGACCTGACGCACCCGCTGCGACGGATCCTCGGTGGCCTCAACGGCCCGTCGCTGCGGCGCATCCAGCTCAAGCCACTCAGCGTTGCGGCGGTCCGACGCCTGGCCGGCGTGACACCCATCGAAGCCCTCGCGATTCACGAGGTGACCTCGGGTAACCCGTTCTTCGTCACCGAGATACTCGAGGCACCCGACGGCGAGGTGCCGGCAACCGTTCGGGACGCGGTTCTGGCCCGGGTGGGGCGACTACCTGCAGATGTCCGCCGGTTCTTGCAGCGACTCGCTGTCGTGCCGTCGCGCGCCGAGCGTTGGCTTGCCGAGGCGATCGCCGACGGCGATGCGGACGTCGTTCTCGAGGCGGAACGCTCACGGGTCGTCAACGGTGATGCCGAGCATGTTGCCTTTCGGCACGAGCTGGCCAGACGCGCGGTCGAGACGTCTTTGACGGTGGGAGAAGTGGTGCAGGCCAACCGAGTGGTGCTCGATGCCCTGTTGGACCACGGCGACCCGGAGCCTGCCCGCGTCGTCCACCATGCGGTCTGTGCTGCCCGGATCGACGTCGTCCTCGAATTCGGTCCAGTGGCCGCGGCCGCGGCTGAGCGCGCCGGGGCACACCGCCAAGCCGCCGAGACGTTGAGGGTCGTGTTGCGTTTCGCCGACCGGCTCGATGCGGCAACCAGTGCCGGGCTGTTGACCAGACGGGCCTACTCGCTCTACGTCGTCAACGAATACGAACTTGCGCTGCTGACCGCTCAGTCGGCGGTTGCGATGGCCGAGGCCGCGCACGACCCCGTGCTCCTCTCGGACGCGTTGGTGGTGCTGTCGCGGATCGCACTGTTCGCCCGTGGGCCGACGATTGCACGACGGGCTGCCGGCAGGGCCGCAAAGATACTGGAGTCCTCCGGCACTGTCGGCGATGACGCCCGCCTTGCCGTTGCGCTCAGCGAATTGGCGCGTACCCACAGCAATTTGGTGACGGTGGGAATCGTGTCGCAGCCCAGTGCCGAGGCCCTCGCGCATGCCCGACGGGCCTTGACGGTGTGTGAGCGGATCGATCGGGACGACCTCCGTGCACAGGCCCTGTGTTATCTCGGCAGCGCCCGATCGGCCCTGGGTGACCCCGGCGGCTTCGACGATCTCGACCGTGCCCTGAAACTCAGCGAGGCCGTAGCGCAGGCAGAGACCCGCGTCCGCTGCTACGTCAATGCTGCGGGGAGTGCCTACCGCGCGGGCCGGTCGTCCGAGGCGGAGCAACTCGTCACAGTCGGTCTGCGGCTCGCTGCCGACACCGAATTCGCGGCGGGCGAGTACCGGCTGCGGCTCACGTCCGCAGCGGTGTCCTACAGCGCCGGGGATTGGGATCGCGCCATGGTGATCCTGCGAGAGTTGGCTGGCAGCCGGGGCAGCCCGGGTGTGATGGCAATCTTCGCGCGAAGCATGCTGGCCAGGTTGCTGGCACGGCGCGGTGTTGCCGAGAGCGTCGAGGTGCTGGCACAGGCCATGGACAACCCCATCGTCGAGACGGACAGTTACGTCGCAGGGCCATTGGCTGCAGCGTTGGTCGAGGTCGGCTGGCTGACTGGAACGCTGTCATCGGTGCCCGCGCTGGTGACCAGAACGCTCGCTTCGGCCGCTGCGGCCGGCAACAGCGCCGTACAGGGTGAGCTCAGTGCGTATCTGCGGCGGGCAGGGTTGGAGACCGACCCGGTGGCTGATGCGCCGGGACCCTGGGCGCCGACCCTCCGCGGTGACAACGCGGCCGCCGCAGCCGCCTGGGGAGTGCTCGGTGACGTCTACGAGCAAGCGGTGGAACTGGCCGGCTCGGCCGGTGACGACGGTTGTCGCGATCGTGGTCTGTCCACCCTGAATCGACTTCGTGCGGTCGGGACCATATCGGCTATGTCTCGAGCGCAGTGATCGCCAGAGCGCTGAGCCGGCGGGCAAGTTCCCCGTCCGAGAGCGGCGAGACGAACGTGCCGACCGCGTTGAGCATCCCGAAGGCGCCGTGCACGGCGGTCCTGACCCGCTCGCGGTCCCAGTCCGGGTGCACCGCGCCGAGCACCGTGCACCACCGCCTGACCAGGGCGCGTTGGCGGGCCACCAGCAGCTGCCGGTCCTCGGCGGGCAGGTGGTGCACCTCGCGGATGAACACCGCCATCAGCCGGCGCCGGCCGGACACCGCAACCGCGTAGGTGTGCACGAGCCGGCGCAGCAGCTCCGTCGGGGTCGGCTCGGCTTCCCCGCCGAGATCGCCGTCCGGCTCGGTGGTGACGGCGTCGATCACCCTGCCGAAAACGGCGGTCAGCACCGACGCCTTCGCGCCGAAGTGCCGGTAGATCGCCGGTCCGGTGACGCCGGCCGCCGCGCCGATGTCGTCCATCCCGACGGCGGCATAGCCGCTCTCGGCGAACAGCTGCGCGGCCGCGGTGAGGATCGCCTCCCGGCGGGCGGCTCCGCGCGCCGACGACGGCTGCCGGGGCTCGGCCGAGGCCGGTCCCGCCTCGGCCGCCCCGATGGGCACCGTGCCGCCGCTGCGCCAGTACTGCCCACCCGCCCGGTCCATCAGCCCGAAGTCGATCAGCCCGCGGCGAAGCGTGACGTAATCGTCGTACACCGCCATCAGCTCGCGGTTGACCTCGAGCTCGGTGTAGCGAACCCCGGGGATGAAGCGCTGCGCGACGAGGTCGTAGACGGCGAGCTGGCGTGATTGCTTGGCGGGGAGCGTGGTCAACCGGCCGTCCGGGCCGAAGAACCGCTTCACCACCGCGTCGGCGTTCGCCGCCGCCGCGCGTTGCAGGTCGTCGTTCACGGGCGGCTAGTGGACCACATCGCCGGGGCCGACCCGGGCCCGCGGCACCCGCCAGCGGCGGATCAGGCAAGCGCGGTTGAAGGCGTAGAAGCCCAGCGACGAACCCTTGGTGGACAGTCCCGAGCCGTCACCGTTGGGGAACTTCTCGCGGACCTTGCGGGACAGTTGGCGGCCGAAGATGACCGAGTCGATGACCGCCGCGGCGATCGCCACCAGCAGCACCAGCGGACCGTAGGTCTGCAGCAGCGGGACCGGGATCAGCAGGATGACGAACGACAGCACGGCGACCGGCAGCAGGATGCCGGCCACGTTCCGCCGGGTGTCGACGAGGTCGCGGACGTAGGCGCGTACCTTGCCGCGGTCCCTGGCCAGCAGGTATTTGTCGTCGCCGCTCATCATTCGTTCGCGGTTCACCCGGGCAAGCGCGCGTTTCTCGTCCTTGGACAGGCTCTTGCCCTGTTCCCGGGAGCGCTTGACCGCTTCGCGCTGCGTCATCGGCGGCGGCGCGACCGGACCGCGGCGACCCTCTGCCTCCCGGCGTTTCGGCGTCGGCCTGCCCTTGCCCGCGGTCGGCGCGGCCTGCTCGACCGGAGCCGGCGCGGCGGTCGGTGCGGCACTGTCGGCGGGTTTGCGGCGCAGGAAACTCACATCGGCAGCCTAGAGGAAAGCGGCGCTCACACCCGGACGCGAGGGCGAAGGAATAGCGCCGGGCGGCCGCCCGTTGACCGATGTGGTGCTGTGCACTCGCGCAGGGTGCTGCTCTGACGGGTGCGAACGTGGCATCATCGACAGCAGGCGCGGTCAGCGGAGAGAATGCCGCGTGACCGCTTTCGTGACCAGCCAGCGGGCAACGGCGCGGGCCGCCCGCTCTTTCCATAGAGGAGTTGCAGATGAGCGTTGCTGACACCACGGGTACCACGGGCGTCCAGGCTCCGGCGCACGGCGTCACGCTGTCCGACACCGCCGCGGCCAAGGCCAAGGCGCTGCTCGAGCGGGACGGCAGTGCCGACATGGTGCTGCGCATCGCCGTTCAGCCCGGCGGCTGCTCCGGTCTGCGTTACGAGCTGTTCTTCGATGACCGCACCCTGGACGGCGATGCACTGGTGACGTTCAACGGCATCGGGCTGGCCGTGGACCGGATGTCGAAGCCGTACCTGGATGGTGCCGTCATCGATTTCGTCGACACCATCGAGAAGCAGGGCTTCACGATCGACAACCCGAACGCCCAGAACTCGTGCGCCTGCGGCGACTCCTTCCACTGATCCCGGCCGCAGCGCATCCGCAGTCAGCGAAACCCCCGGTGAACAGCCGGGGGTTTCGTCGTGTCGGGGAGCCGGCCATCCGGACGGTAGGGTTCCGTGCGGCCCCGCAACGTCAGCGAAGAGAGCCTCACATGCCGATCGCCGTCTCCGGATCCATCGCCACCGACCACCTGATGCACTTCCCGGGCCGGTTCCGGGAGTCGTTGCTCCCGGATCAGCTGCACCGGGTGTCGCTGTCGTTCCTGGTCGACGACCTGGTGGTGCGGCGCGGGGGAGTGGCGCCGAACATCTGCTTCGGAATGGCCGTGCTCGGCCTGCACCCGGTGCTCGTCGGCGCCGCCGGCGTCGACTTCGCCGACTACCGCAGCTGGCTGAGCCGGCACGGTGTCGACTGTTCCCGGGTGCACCTGTGCGACGACGTGCAGACCGCCCGCTTCGTCTGCACCACCGACGACGACATGAACCAGATCGCGTCCTTCTACGCCGGCGCGATGGCCAGGGCGCGGGAGATCGAGCTCGAACCGATCGCCCGCGCCTACGGCGGCCTCGACCTGGTGGTGATTGCCGCCGACGACCCGGAGGCGATGGTCCGGCACTCGGAGGAGTGCCGCGAACGCGGGTACCGGTTCGCGGCCGATCCCTCCCAGCAGCTCGCCAGGATGGACGGCCCCGACGTCGCCTCCCTGGTCACCGGCGCGGACATCCTGTTCACCAACGACTACGAGCTCGGCCTGCTGTGCTCCAAGACCGGCTGGAGTCAGGACAAGATCGCCGAGGTGATCGGCTACCGGGTGACGACCCTGGGGTCGAAGGGCGTGCAGATCGTCGCCGGTGACGGCAGCACGCTCAGCGTGCAGGCGCTGCCGGAGCGGGCCAAGACCGACCCGACCGGGGTCGGTGACGCCTTCCGCGCCGGTTTCCTGGCCGGCAACGCCAACGGGCTCTCGCTGGAACGGTCGGCGCAGCTCGGGTCGCTGATGGCCACCCTGACCCTGGAGACGGTCGGCACCCAGGAGTACCACCTGGACTCCGAGGTCGCCGCCGTGCGGCTGGCCGACGCCTACGGCGAGGACGCGTCCGTCGAGATCGCCCGCGCCGTCGGCTGGTAGCCAGGGGCGTCGACTCCGGGGCGTCGACTCCCGGGCGTCGACTACAGCCGCACCGGGTACGCCGGCTCCGGGATCGCCGGGGTGATCGCCCCGGTCACGAAGATCTCGTGCCAGAGCTGAAACACCAGGATCGTCCAGATCCGCCGTGAATGGTCGGCCTCACCCGCCCGGTGGGCGTCCAGCATGGCCACCACGGCCGCCGGGTCCAGGTACTCCTCGGTGTGCGCCGTGGTGATGATGTCCCGCGCCCACTCGTACGAGTCGCCGGCCAGGAAGTGCCGGATCGGTACCGGGAAGCCGAGCTTGCGCCGGTGCAGCACGTGCGGTGGGACGATCAGCTCCATCGCCCTGCGCAACGCGAGCTTGGTGGTCTGCTTGGTGACCTTCTGATCGGCCGGGATGCTCCGCGCGACCTCGAAGACCTCCTTGTCCAGGAACGGCACCCGTAGCTCCAGGGAGTTCGCCATCGTCATCTTGTCGGCCTTGACCAGGATGTCGCCGCGCAGCCAGGTGAACAGGTCGACGTGCTGCATGCGGGCCACCGGGTCGCTGTCCCGGCTCAGGGCGTACACCGGGTCGGTGATGTCCCTGAACGACCGTTGCGGGTCGTAGGTCTTGAGCAGGCCGGCGAGCTGTTCCTCCCGGAAGATCCGGGCGTTGCCGTAGTAGCGGTCCTCGAGTTCCAGCGAACCACGGCGCAGCATGTCCTGGCCGCGGAACCCGTGCGGCAGGGCGCGCCCCACCGCGGCCAGCCCCTTGCGCAGCGGATCGGGCATGCCGGTGAGGCCGCGGAGGCTGCTCGGTTCGCGGTAGATGTTGTAACCGCCGAACAGTTCATCGGCCCCCTCCCCGGACAGCACCACCTTCACGTGCTTGCGCGCCTCGTTGGCCACGAAGTACAGCGGCACCAGCGCCGGGTCGGCGACCGGGTCGTCGAGGTACCAGATGATCAGCGGAAGGGTCCCGGTCAGCTCCTGCTCGGACACCGTGCGGATGACGTGCCGCACCCCGATCGCCGCCGCCGACTCGGCCGCGACGTCGACCTCGGAGAAGCCCTCCCGTTCGAAACCGGTGGTGAACGTCATCAGGTCAGGGTTGTACCGCTTGGCCAGTGCCGCGATCGCGGTGGAGTCGATACCGCCCGACAGGAAGGCGCCGACCGTGACGTCGGCGCGCATGTGCTTGGCCACCGAGTCGTCCATCACCGCGGCGATCCGCTGGTACAGCGCCGACCGCTCCGCGTCGGAGATCACCGGCCGCCCGGCGAAGACGGGATGGAAGTAGCGCTTCGTGGCCATCGGCCGGCCCGGTCGCACCGTCAGGTGGGTGCCGGATTCGATCTTGCGGATCGCCGGGTCCATCGTGGCCGGCTCCGGGACGTACTGGAGGACCAGGTAGTGCTGCAACGCAGGCACATTCACGCTCGCGTGGCCGGTCAGCTCGCGCAGGCTCTTGGCCTCCGAGGCGAAGGCCACACCGTCCGGCGTCTGCGCGACGAACAGCGGCTTGATGCCGAACGGATCCCGGGCGCCGAACAGCACCCGCTGCTCGGTGTCCCAGATGAGGAAGGCGAACATGCCGCGCAGCCGGGCCACCGCGTCGGGCCCCCAGTGGTGGTAGGCCGCGACAATGGCCTCGCCGTCGCCCTCGGTGCGGAACTGGGCACCGCACTGTTCGGTCAGTTCCGCCCGCAGTTCCAGATAGTTGTAGATCTCACCGTTGAAGACCAGTGCGTAACGGTCCGGGGATTCCGGCGGCCCCCAGCGCAACGGCTGGTGCGAATGCTCGATGTCGATGATGGACAGCCGGTTGAAGCCGAAGACGACGTCACCGTCATCCCAGGTGCCGGCCTCGTCCGGTCCTCGGTGCCGGGCGCACACCATGCCCGCCGCGATCGCGTCGACGCGTGCCGCCGCCTGTCCCGTTGCCGACACGAAGCCCATCAATCCGCACACCCGGTGCCACCATCCTCATCGCCGTCGGCCATGGCCCGACTACCGCCGAACCCGGTCCCCGCGCCAACGGGTCGACCGCGGACCCAGTATCGCCGGTGTGCTGGCGGGTCCCGTCCAGCGACCCGCCCGGCGGCGGGGTCTGCGCCGCTCGAAGAAACGTCGACGTTCTGTAGAAATTGCCGGGCCCCGACCGCGTCGATCATCATCGGGGAAGGTAATCTTCGGGAGTATCGGGGACAGGTGCCGCGGTCGTCGGGGCCTGCCCCCGTTCGGCAGTCGGCACGCAGGCGAGAGAGAGGGCGCACGTGACACGGTCTCGCGCGAATCGGCGGCTGGCGTTCGCCGGGTTGCTCGGCCTTGCGTTGGTGTTGATCAGCGGCTGTTCCGTCGCCGACCTGCCCAACTACGGCTGGCCCGACGGCATCACTCCGCAGGCGCAGCGGATGCGCGAATTCTGGTCCGGCGCTTTCACGGCGGCCCTGCTGGTCGGCGCCGTGGTGTGGGGGCTGATGTTCTGGGCGTTCATCGTCTACCGCAAGCGCAAGAACGGTCCGCTCTACCCGAAGCAGACCAAGGAGAACCTGCCGCTGGAGCTGGTCTACACCGCGGTTCCGTTCCTGATGGTCGGCGTGCTGTTCTACTTCACCGTCGTCACCGAGAACCAGGCGATCGAGACCCAGCCGAACCCGGACGTGGTCGTTGACGTCACCGCGTTCCAGTGGAACTGGGACTTCGGTTACCCGGGCACCACGGTCCCCGGTGGCGGTGAGGTGCACACCATCGGCACCAGTGAAGAGGTACCGATCCTGGTGGTCCCGGTGAACAAGGTGATCGAGTACCGGCTGCGGTCTAAGGACGTCATCCACTCCTTCTGGACCATCGACTTCCTGTTCAAACGCGACGTGTTCCCGTACCCGGAGCAGAACCAGTCGAACAACATGTTCCAGAACACCATCCAGACGACCGGTGCGTTCGTCGGGCGTTGCGCGGAGCTGTGCGGCACGTACCACAGCGCCATGAATTTCGAGCTCCGCGCGGTGCCGGAGAACATCTACACCGCCTACCTGCAGCAGCGGCAGACGGCCAACCCGGCCACCGGCCAGGCCTATTCCGCGGCCGACGCCCTGCGCGAAGTGGGCAATGCGAACCCATCCTGCGGTGAACTGTGCGCCCCGCTGGCCACGACGACCTACCCGCTCAACCCCGACCGGACCAACAAGGGCGCCACCGAGCCACCAGGATCCGTGGGATCCGCGAGCGGAGGAGGAAGCTGATGGCCCCGCACAGCAACCAGGATCAGCAGACCCTGCCCGAGAAGCCCCGCGCGGCCAAGCGCGGAATGCAGGTCGAAACCTGGATCTTCCTCGTCCTGACCGGCTTCTTCCTGCTCGCCGCGATCGTCTACAAGTTCCTGTCGCCCAACGAGGTGGTGGGCATCACCGCCCTGTCCCTGACGGCCGGGCTGACCTTGATCGTCGGCACGTTCCTCCGTTTCGTCTCCAGGCGGTTGGAGGAGCCCCGTCCGGAGGACAACGACGACGCCGAAGTCTCCGACGGCGCGGGTGATGTCGGCTTCTTCTCCCCGGGTTCGTACTGGCCGTTCGGAGTCGCGCTGTCGACCGCGCTGGTCGCCTACGCCACGGCGTACTTCCTGGTCTGGCTGATGGTGATCGGCATCGGCTTCCTGATGTTCGCCATCTGCGGCCTGGTCTTCGAGTACCACCGCAGGCCCGCCCACCACTGAGCCGCGGGCCGGCTCTTCGGCAGCGAAAGGGGCCGCCGACCGGGAGATCCGGTCGGCGGCCCTTTCTGCTGTGCTGCGGTACGCGTCCGTCAGCGCGGTGTCGCCGGCTCCAGGTGGTCACCGGCGGCACTCCACCCGGGAGTCCGGCACGAGCACCTTCTCGACGTCCTCGACGAGTTACTCCTGCGTGTCGGCCCGCATCTGCGCGACGTCGAACGGTGAACACCGACCTGGGAGGTCGCCACGCCCGTACCGCGATGCGTCCCCGCCGACCAGCATGATGGCGGCGCCGAAGTAGTAGCCGACCGTCAGCGGCCCGCTATCGGTGCCCTCGCCGATCATCCAGCCGTAGATCACCCGCGCATCTCGAGCGGGAAGATCGCCGACAACGTCAGTGAGCGACGGACGCACCGGCGGAGGCGAAGAAGAAGGAGACACACCAGAACCTGAGTGGTGTGGCCGTCAGGGCGTCCGCCTTGAAAAGCGCTGCGGAGACGGCAAGCACGGCCCCGGCCAGGCCGAAGGTATCGAGGAATTGGCCGAGGATCACTGGAGGTACCGCTGCCGCCGCAAGGTAGATCGCGAGCGAACGACACAGCCCCCGCCACGGAATCCGTGACGGGGGCAGTGTGGTGGTGACGGCAGCTAGTGTTTGGTCGCTGCCTCGATCTCGGCGACCGGGTGCAATTCATCGTCATAGGCTATGTGCCCGGTCTGGTCCGTCGGTCTGAGCAGACCAGGCACCGCCACACCGGCGGAGCCCAGTTGGTTCATCCGCTTAGGCACCGGTGCGCCCTGATAGGCGAGCGGGATCGGGTGACCGTGGTCGTCGACCGGGCCCAGCGGTTGATGCACCTCGATGAACTCGCCGTTCGGCAGTCGCTTGATGACGCCGGTCTCGATGCCGTGCTCGAGCACCGCACGGTCCGAGTGCTGCAGGCCCAGGCACAACCGGTACGCCACGATGTACGCGATGATCGGGAAGACGATCGACCCGATCCGGCCGATCCACGTCATCACGTTCAGCGAGATGTCCAGCTTGAAGGCGAACAGGTCGTTGGCACCGTTGATCAGGTTGACGATGTAGAAGGCCATGAACGCCGCGCCCAGACCGGTCCGGACCGGAACGTCACGGGGACGCTGCAGCAGGTTGTGCATGGCGTTGTCCTTGGTGAATGCCTTCTCAATCCATGGATAGAGAAGGACGATGATCAACAGCACCGTGGCGGCCAGGATCGACGGGAAGAACACGGCCGGGATCATGTAGTGCCCGAAGATGTTCCGGATCTCCCAGTCAGGCCATATTCGCACCATCCCGTCCAGGAAGCCCATGTAGAAGTCGGGCTGCACGCCGGCCGACACCTGGGAGGGGTTGTACGGGCCCAGGTTCCACACCGGGTTGATCTGGAACAGTCCGCCCATCATCACGATCAGGCCGAAGACGATGGCGAAGAAGCCGCCGCCCTTGGCGGCGAACGAGGGCAGCACCCGCAGCCCGATGACGTTGTTCTCGGTCGCCTTGGGAGCCGGGAACTGGGTGTGCTTCTGGAACCAGACCAGCGCCACGTGGACGCCGATCAGCGCCAGGATGATCCCGGGCAACAGCACGACGTGCAGCGAGTAGAAGCGCGGGATGATGATCTCGCCGGGGTAGTCGCCACCGAACACCGCCCAGTGGGTCCAGGTGCCGATCACCGGGATGGACAGGATGAACGCGCTGACCGCCCGCAGGCCGGTACCGGACAGCAGGTCGTCCGGCAGGGAGTAGCCCAGGAAGCCCTCGGCCATGCCCAGCACCAGCAGCAGGACGCCGATCACCCAGTTGGCCTCACGCGGCTTGCGGAAGGCGCCGGTGAAGAAGATCCGCATCATGTGGATCAACATCGCGAAGATGAACAGCAGGGCTGCCCAGTGGTGGATCTGCCGCATCAGCAGGCCACCGCGGACCTCGAACGAGATGTCCAGGCTGGAGGCGTAGGCCATCGACATCGGCACGCCGCGCAGCTTTTCGTACACGCCCTGGTAAACGGTCTCGGACATCGACGGGTCGAAGAACAGCGACAGGTAGACGCCGGACAGCAACACGACGATGAACGAGTACAGCGCCGCCTCGCCGAGCATGAACGACCAGTGGCTCGGGAAGACCTTGTTCAGAGCCGTCCGCAACGGGCGGGCGCCGTGATAGCGGATGTCGGCGCCATCCAGCGCCTTCTGCACGACGGACGGGCCGGCCGACGCCTTGGTGGTGGTGGTGAGGCGGCTCATCCGCTTGCCTCCTTGGGCTCGGAATACCACGCGGGAAACTTGCCGTTTTCCCAGAAACCGGGACCGACTGCTTCGACGAAGTCACGCGACGCCACGAAGTAACCCTCGTTGTCCAACTCGATCGGAAGCTGCGGCAACGGCCGGGCCGCCGGTCCGAACACCGGGAACATTCCTTCGTACACGTTGAACTGCGATTGGTGGCACGGGCACAACACACGCCCGGTCTGCTGCTCGTACAGCGACACCGGGCAGCCGACGTGCGTGCAGATCTTGGAGTAGGCGTAGTAGTCGCCGAACTGGAAACCCTGCTGTCCGTCACGGATCCGGACCACGGAATCCGAGCGCAGCCGGAACAGCATGACCGCGGCGTCGGCGGCCTTGGCCCCACCCGGCACGCCCGGGAACACGGTGGCCATCGAGCCGGCCTCGAGATCTCCCGGGCGCACGGGTGTGCCGTCGATCTGCACGAGGCGCACCTTGGTGCCGTCCGGCAGCGGGGCCCACGGGGTGACCCACAGCGGGGAGTCCGGCCCATCGGCCCACGGATTCTTGATGAACCCGCCGAGAATCGGCACTACCGCGGCGACCCCCAGGGCGCCGCCGGCCAGCGCCAGCGTTCCCTTCAGCACACCGCGGCGCTTGACTCCGGCCTTGTCGCCGGTGTCGAGCACCTGCGCGGCCAGCGTCTGCCGGTCGACCTCGTCCGACATCCCCTGGTGCCGCTGCTGGACGGCCACCTCGTGCGGCAGGACCTTCTTGGCCAGCGAGACCACGCCGACGCCGAAACACAGCACCGTCAAACCGAGCGTGGCACCGATGATCGGCGTGTACAGCGCGTACACCAGTTGATCCGGGGAGCTCGCGGGAACCCA
Source organism: uncultured Actinomycetota bacterium (assembly GCA_963785455.1). Classification (GTDB taxonomy): domain Bacteria; phylum Actinomycetota; class Actinomycetes; order Mycobacteriales; family Nakamurellaceae; genus Nakamurella. Next base: position 248,224 of record CAWAVL010000014.1, on the reverse strand, counting down.
CTCGTTCGGCCACCAGATGAACGCCACGATGAACAGCAGCGCGAACAGCCCGGACAGCAGGAACCACATCGCGACCTGCCGCTCGGCCCGCTTCTCCGCGGGGGAGCCGGGGACGTAGCGCTCGCCGTACTCGGCCAGCTCGACCCCGTCGAGCGCCATACCGAGATTGCTGAGCTCCTCGCGGGACATCTTCGCGCGTTCCGCGGCGTCGGGCACCTGCAGGTTCGGGTTGCCGCTCATGCCTTCGATCCCATCCACAGGGTGGCCGCGACGATGGCGCCCATGCCGACAAGGAACGCGATCAGACCCTCGGGCGCCGGGCCGAAGCCGCCGGCCACGTAGCCGCCCGGATCGATCGTCGCCTTGTTGTTCTGGATGTAGGTGATGATCGCCTTCTTCTCGTCCGGCGTCAGTTGGCTGTCGCCGAAGACCGGCATGTTCTGCGGCCCGCTGAGCATGGCGCCATAGATCTGCCTGTCCGTGGCCGGGTCCAGGTTCGGCGCGTACTTGCCCTGCGACAGCGCGCCGCCCTGGCCGGTGAAGTTGTGGCACGAGGCGCAGTTGAGCCGGAAGAGCTCGCCGCCCCGGGAGATCTGTTCCGGCGCTCGCAGGTTGCCGTCCGGGATGACCGGGCCGCCGCCGTTCTGCTGGATGTAGGCAGCCAGCGCATCGGTCTGCTCGGCGTTGTACACCGGCTCCTTGCGCTGGATCTGCGCACCGTTGATGGCCGCCGGCATCCGGCCGGTGGAGACCTGGAAGTAGACCGAGGCCTGCCCGACCCCCACCAGGGACGGCCCGCGGCCGACCACGCCCTGCAGGTTCGCACCGTGGCAGGTGATGCAGGAGTTCTGGTAGATCGACTTGCCCTGGGCCGCGAGCTGTGCGTCGACGTCCGAAGCCACGGCCTCGTTGCTGCCCGCGGTGAACGCGCTGTACGCGAAGGCCACCGTCGTCAGGGCGAACAGCAGGGCAAGGGCACCGGTGATCCGGCGCATCGCCTTGGTACGGCGCATCACCCGGGGTCGACCACCCCTGGGCGGCGTGTCGTTGACCGACATTCTTTCTGACACCTCGTGCTCGGTTGCTGCGGCTTGGCGGATAAGAGGGAACGCCGGTCGACCGTACTTCTAACTACTGTAGAAGTTCCGGCGGCGGATGCGAAGAGATCTCACTGAATGATGTAGATCGTTGCGAACAGGCCGATCCAGACGATGTCGACGAAGTGCCAGTAGTACGAGACCACGATGGCGCTGGTCGCCTGGGCCGGGGTGAACTTCGAGATCTTCGTCCGGGCGATGAGCAGGACGAAGGCGATCAACCCGCCGATGACGTGCAGGCCGTGGAACCCGGTGGTCAGGAAGAACACGGTCCCGAACGGCGACGACGAGAGCGTCGTCTCGTGCTCGGTCACCATGATCCGGTACTCGTTCGCCTGGCCCAGCACGAAGATCGTGCCGAGCACCAGGGTCAGCAGGTACCAGCGACGCAGCGAGAAGACGTCACCGCGTTCGGCGGCGAACACGCCGAACTGGCAGGTGAACGAACTCGCCACCAGGATGATCGTGAAGACCAGCGCGTACGGGACGTTCAGTTCGGCCGGCGGCGGCGGCCACTCGGCCGCCTGCGCCCGGACCGTGAAGTAGATGCCGAACAGGCCGGCGAAGAACATCAACTCGCTGGAAAGCCACACGATCACGCCGACACTGACCATGTTCGGCCGGTTCAGGGTGTGGATCCTCGAGCTGATCGCGGGGGCCCCAGATGGGCTGGTCGCAGTCGTCACACAGGGATTATGGACTGCCGCTGGTGATCATGCGCCTGCGGGTTCGTCCCGGGCGGGTCGCCGCCGTCGGCCCATCGCCATCACCCCAGGTCAGTGCCGTCGGCATGGTTCGACAAGTTGTCGAATTCTGCTCGCGTGGCGACCCGCGGGCGGCGGGGCACTAGCATCGCCTGCGTGAACAACCCGGTCCTTCTGGTCTACAGCCACCGCCCCGAGGTCAGGGAGCGGATCATGACCGCCATCGGCCGGCGACCGGCTCCGGACGTCGGCCGTGTCGATTACCTCGAGTGTTCTGCGGTGTACGAGGTGATGATGGCCACCCAGGCCCGGCAGGCGGACATCCTGATCCTGGACGGCGAGGCGCAGCCCACCGGGGGCATCGGGATCAGCAGGCAGATCCATCAGGAGGCCGACGTCGTGCCGCCCGTCGTGGTCGTCGTCCGCCGGGCCGACGATCGCTGGCTCGCCACCTGGGCGGGCGCCGACGAGATCCTGGTGCACCCCTTGGACCCGGTGACGGCAGCCGACTGCATCGCCGGGCTGCTGCGCCGGCGGGCCGGCGGGCTGATCCCCGCGGTCACCGACTCCCGGCCACGGTGAGCGGCGGAAGGTCCTGGCCTGGGCTGCTGAGCAGCCTGCTCGAGGGTGAGAATCTCGACGGTGCCGATACCCGCTGGGTGATGGACCGGGTGATGGCCGGCGAGGCCACCCCCGCCCAGCTCGCCGGTTTCGCGGTCGCTCTGCGGGCCAAGGGCGAGACGGCAGCCGAGGTCGCCGGCCTGGTGGAGAGCATGCTCTCGCACGCCGTGCGGGTGCAGGTCCCGGTGCGTGCCGTCGACATCGTCGGCACCGGCGGTGACCGGGCGAACACCGTCAACATCTCCACGATGGCCGCGATCGTGATGGCCGGGGCCGGCGCGCCGGTGGTCAAGCACGGCAACCGGGCGGCGTCCAGCAAATGCGGCGCGGCCGACCTGCTCGAGGGCCTGGATGTCGCCATCTCGCTGCCCGCCGTCGCCGTCGCCCGCACCGTCTCCGAGGTCGGCATCGGCTTCTGCTTCGCGCCGGTGTACCACCCCTCGTTCCGGCATGCGGGTGCGCCGCGTCGCGAGCTGGGCATCCCGACGGTGTTCAACTTCCTCGGCCCGCTGACCAACCCGGCACAACCCGCGGCCGGCGCCATCGGATGCGGCAACGCCCGCATGGCCCCGGTGATGGCGGACGTGCTCGCCGCCCGCGGCGCGGACGTGCTGCTCTTCCGCGGCGACGACGGGCTCGACGAGATGACCACCACCACGACGTCGTCGGTGTGGCAGGTGACGCAGGGCTCGGTGCGACAGCTGTCGTTCGACCCGGCGACCATCGGCATCGCCCGCAGCGACCCCGCGGAGCTGCGCGGCGGCGACGTCGCGGACAACGTTGCCGCCGCCCGGGCGTTGTTCGCGGGCGGCACCGGACCGGTGCGGGACGCCGTGGTGCTCAACGCCGCGGCCGGGCTCGCCGCGCATGCCGGCTTCACCGGTGACCTGAGCGCGGATCTGCGCGCCGGTGTGCGGCGCGCGGGCGCGGCGCTCGACAGCGGCGCCGCCGCGGACGTGCTGGCCCGCTGGGTGGCCCTGGGCGCCGAGCTGACGGCCGCGGGGTGAACTGCGGGCGGTCAGCCGGCCGGGCCGGCCGGCTCAGGTCAGCCCTGCATGCCGATGGAGAAGGCGTCGTCGGTGTCGCGCCGGGAGTACTCGCGGAACGCAATGTGGGTGACGGTGCGCAGCACGCCCTCGACCTTCGACAGGTGGCCGGGCACCAGGTCGGCGACCGCCTCGTGGTCGGTGACCCGCACGACGGCCACCAGGTCCACATCGCCGGCGCAGGAATACACCTGCTCGACACCCGGCAGGTCGGCGATCTCCTGAGCCGCTTCCGGAATCCGGTCGGCCTCCACATCGATCAGCACAATTGCCGTCACCATGGCCCGCGCCCTCTCTTGCCGTCAGCCGGTTCTCAGTAGGCGTCCGCAGCCGGCGGGCCGATGCTATGCCACCGCTGGGCCACCCGTCCGGATCCGGGGTCGGCCGCGCGGGCGATGTCGGCGGCCTTCATGAACGGTCGCCACCGACCTGCGGCCGCCGCCGGGCTCGCCCACGCCGAGGTGACCCGAACCAGTCGCGATCCCGGCCGTTCCAGCCATCGCAGCAGGGTGCTCGTCTCTTCCGCCGATGCAGCCGGCAGCGGGCCGGGACCGGGCAGCACGGTCTCCGCCGAGGCCACCAGCAACTCGACCAACGGCATGGGATCGACGCCGCGCCGGGCCCGGCCGGCCGAGGCGAACCGCCCGTACCGCATGACCGTCAGATCCCAGCCGCCCTGCTCGTCCGGGCGGGCGGCCACGAGTTCGGCGATGCCGGCCAGGGCACCGAGCCGCTGACGCCGGTCGACCGCGGCGGCGAGGGCGGACAACCGATCGCGGGACCATCCGGCCTGGTCGAACCGGCCGGCGCAGGACAGCTCGATGAGCCTTCGGTGCAGAACCCGGAGTACCTCGTCGCTCGTGCCGTCGACCAGCGCGGTGATCCGGCGGACGTGCGCCGCGTACCCGGTGACGTCCTCGGCACCCGTGCACGGCGCTCCGCAGCGCCCGAGTTCGGCCAGCACGCACGGGCTGCCGTCCGGCTCGTGGCGCCGGATCCGCGCGGTGCAACGGCGGATCGGGATCGCGTCCTGCAGTGCCTCGATCGCCGTCTGGGCGGCCTGCCGGGACGGGAACGGGCCCAAAGAGCACACCGACCGCTCCGGTGTGACGCGCACGATGCTCAGCCGTGGAAAGGCCTCGTCGGTCAGCGTCACCCAGCATCCGCCGCCCGGCTTGCGCGAGCGCCGGTTGTACGGCGGCTGGTGCAACGCGATCAGCCGTTGCTCGCGAACGTGCGCCTCCAGGGCGTGGGCGCACTCGACGTGGTCGACCCGCTCGGCCAGCGTCACCATGTGCTTGACCCGGTTGCGGGTCTCGGCGGCGGAGAAATAGGACCGCACCCGCTGGTGCAGGTTCCCGGAGGTGCCGACGTAGAGCACCTCGTTCCCCGGTCCGCGGAACAGATAGACCCCGGGCGCGGCGGGCAGGTGATCAGCCAGCCGCCGCTTGCGTCGGCGTTCCGGTGCGACATCGCGCCCGGCGTCCTGCAATTCCGAGAGGCTTTGGACGCCAAGGGAACCCAGTCTCTCGAACAGCGCGTGCAGCACGTCGACGGTGGCCCGGGCATCGGTCAGCGCCCGATGGTCGGGGGCGACCCGGGCGCCGAGCAGCCGGGCCAGCGCGGACAGCCGCACGCTCGGCGCCTCTGCCCTGGTCAGCACCTTGCGGGCCAGCCGCACCGTGTCGACGACCGCATTGCCCGGCCAGGGCAGGTCCATCCGGGCGCAGGCGGCCTTGAGGAAGCCGACGTCGAAGCCGGCGTTGTGCGCCACCAGCACCGTTCCGCGGATGAACTCGAGAAAGGCCGGCAGTACCGCGCCGATCGGGGGCGCGTCGTAGACCATCGCATCGGTGATCCCGGTGAGGATCGTGATCTGCGGGGGGATCGACCGGCCGGGGTCGACCAGAGTGGCGAACTCGCCCAGCACCTGGCCGCCGCGGACCTTCACCGCACCGATCTCGGTGATCGCCTCGGTCTGCGCAGACCCGCCGGTGGTCTCCAGGTCGACGACGACGAAAGTCACCTCACGCAGCGGTTCGCCGAGTTCGTCGAAGCTGCGCTGGGTCGAGATCCCGGGCCGCACAACCGGTTCGGCCACTGTCGGCCGGTCGAAGCCGGCCGACGGGCCGAGGCCGACGGGGCCCTCGACCAGCGGGCGCGAGTCCAGGAACAGTGACATGGGGCGAACCGTAGAACGCCAGTACGACAGTCCCGTGGTGGCGCGCCGACGCCGATAGCGGTGCGGGTGTCAGGATGGCCGCGTGACGACGACCGGTGACCAGTCCCAGCAGGACGGTTCCGGGACGGTGCGCCCGATGGGGGACCTGCCGGACGCCGTCCGCCGACGGATCGTGCAGTGGGCGGCCGACGCCGTCGGCGCGGCCCAGCCCGAGTCGATCCCGGCGTCGCTCACCAGGGTCGCCCGCTTCGCGCCGGCCAAGCGGGCCCGAACGGGTGCGACGGCGCTGGCCCAGGCCATCCAGACGGATGCCGCCTTCCGCAGCCTCGTCGCCGAACGCGCCGCGGCTGAGTCCGCATCCGCCGACGCAGGCCCCGGCGCGGATCCGGTGACCGCAGCGGCCCGGGCCTACCTGCTGAGGTTGCCGGACGAATCCGCGCTGATCGCCGCCGTTGCCGCCCGAAATAGTGAAACAGGCGCGCGTGCAAGTGTTCTCACGCTGGAGCGGCAGGTGCAGGTGTTGACCGACCGGCTCGAGCGGGTGACCGCGGAGCTGGCCGCCGCGCGGGCTCCCGGCGACGCCGAGGCCGCACCGGGCGAGGTGGACCGGCTCCGGCTGCGACTGCGTGAGCAGGGCGCCCGGATCCGCGACCTGCAGCAGCAGTTCGACGAGGCCAGCAGCGCCGCCGCCGCCGAGGTGCTGCGGGCGGCGGCCGAGCGGGACCGCGCGGTCGCCGAGGCCGAGAGCTGGCGGGAACGTGCCGAGGCCGCCGCGGCCCGGGCGGATGCGGCGGCCAAGGTGGTGGAGCGGCAGCGCCGCGCCACCGGGGAACGACGGGCGGCATCCGATCGTCGCCTGGAACTGCTGCTCGGTGCGTTGGAGGGCGCCGCCGTCGGGCTGCGGCGGGAGTGGGACCTGCAGGGCGGCGGTCCGGCTCCGGCGGACGTCGTGGCCGCCGGGCTGCCGGCACCGGCGGCCGAGACCGGCCGGACCGCCGATCCGTCCCGGCTGGCAGCGTGGGCCGGCCTGCCCGGCGCGCACCTGATCGTGGACGGCTACAACGTGACCAAGACCGGTTTCGGGGAGTTGTCGCTGTCCGAGCAACGCGACCGGCTCGTCCGCGGGCTGGGCGCGCTGGCGGCGCGGACGTCGGCCGAGATCACCGTGGTGTTCGACGGCGCCGCGGTGGCCGCCGCCCGGCCACCGGCCAGGGGAGTGCGGGTGCTGTTCTCGCCGCCCGGGGTGCTGGCCGACCACGTCATCAACGACCTGGTCCGCGCCGAACCGGCGGGCCGGGTGATCGTTGTCGTCACCTCCGACCGTGAGGTCGTCGACCGGGCGGCCGCCGACGGCGCCCGGACAGCGGCGTCCTCGGCGCTGCTGGGTGCGCTCGGCTGAGCCGAGCCGAACCTCCTGGGCCGATGCACGGGCCACTGTCGGTGCCCCGTCCTACCGTCCGGTTGACGAACACCCCGCGGGGGGTGCGACCGGAAGGAACCGACGTCATGCAGATCGATTGCGATACCTGTGCGGTGAGGGGACCGGCCTGCGGCGGCTGCGTGGTCACCGCGCTGCTCGGCTCGACGCCCGACGGCGTCGAGTGGGACGACACCGAGCGGGCGGCGCTCGGGGTGCTCGCCGACAGCGGCCTCGTGCCGCCACTGCGGATGGTCCCGACGTTCGTCAGCACGAATCGGCTGGCGGATCGGCTCCCGGACCGGCCGGCCCGTCACGGGACCGGCCCCGATCGGGCGGTGGGCTGACCGCAGCCCGCCGAACATCACGAAATGTGATGATCCTCTCGCGGCCCCGGTGGCTGTGGGCAAGCCAACAGCAACCCCCGTTTGCCGAGGTCAAGCGTTGTCCGTCAACGGTTCTGGGAGGTTGCCTGGGCATGACACACAGGAGTTTCCCATCGTTGCTGGACTCAGGCGTGTCCTTCTCGTAACCTGACCGAGACCTTGAACGGGTCCACCAATCGGGTGGTCCGCGGGGTCACCGCCGAATCGACGACAACAGCGTCGAACCGGGGAACCAGGTTCGTTGTGGGGTGAATCCCCGGTGGCAGGGCCGCGTTTGGGCTCCGATCCGGAGTAGGGCTACTTCCTGGCCCGAATCCGTCAGCTAACCCGGTAGGCGGCGATGAGGAAGGTACGCCTGCCTTGGCGCCCAGTGAAGTGTGCTCTCGTTCGACCCTGCCCCGAATCTCCCGGTGGCGAACGAGAGGAGTCGTTCTCGGCACCGTCGCGACGCTCAGCCTCGGTCTGATGTGGACCGGCTCCGCGATGGCGGATCCGGAGACACCCGCGACCTCCGATCAGGCACAACAGGCCTATCTCGACAGCTCGCAGCGGGCCGGCGCACTCAACGAGCAGGTCCTGCAGGCGCAGGAGCAGCAGAAGAAAGCCACCGCTGCGGTCGCGGCCGCGGCCGACCGGGTCAAGACATCGACGGCCGCCGCCGCCAAGGCCAAGGAAGACGCCGCGCGCGCCGCCCGGACAGCGGAGAGCTACCGCGGAAAGGTCGACGCGTTCGCCAACGCCAGCTTCCGCGGTGCGCGGCTCAGTGAGATGTCCGTGTTGCTCACCGCCGGATCGGCCGAGGACTTCCTGGACCAGGTGACGTCGCTGGACCGGGTCGCCGCCGACACCCGGGCCACCCTCGATGCCGCGCTCGCCGCTCGCAAGAGCGCGGCGCAGGCGCAGACCGACGCCGAGGCCAGCCGCGCAGCGGCGGAGAAGGCGAAGACCGACGCGGATGCTGCACAGGCGGCCGCCGCCAAGGCCACCGAGGACGTCACCGCCCGCAAGGCGACGCTCGTTGCCGAGGCCGCCCGCTACCGGGCGTTGTACGAGTCACTGTCCGAGCAGGAGCGGCAGGCCGCCGCCGAGGCGGAGCGCCGGGCCAACGAGCAGGCAGCCGCCGAAGCCGCGGCCGCCGCGCAGGCCGCCCAGGAGCAGGCGGCTCAGGAAGCGGCAGCTCAGCAGCAGGCCGCCGCGCCGGAGCCGGCGCTGGTCGCCGCCGACCGCGCCGATCGCACGCCACTGGCACCGGAAGCTCAGCAGCAGGCCCCGGCGCCTGCGCCGGAAGCCCCTGCGCCGGAAGCCCCTGCGCCGGAAGCCCCTGCGCCGGCACCGGAATCGTCGCAGGCCCCGGTCGAGCAGGCCCCGGCCGCGCCGGCCGGCAGCTCGGCCGCCGCAACCGCCGTCGCCGCAGCGCTGTCGAAGGAAGGTTCGCCGTATGTCTACGGCGCCGCCGGTCCGGACGCGTTCGACTGCTCCGGCCTGACCTCCTGGGCGTGGGCTCAGGCGGGGGTGACCATCCCGCGCACCTCCAGTGGGCAGGGCGGCCTGCCCCAGGTTTCCCTCGATCAGCTTCAGCCGGGCGACCTCGTCACCTATTACTCACCGGTCAGCCACGTCGCGCTCTACATCGGCAACGGCCAGGTCATTCACGCCTCCACCGAGTCCCGCCCGGTGTACATCACCTCGGTGACCGGGGCGGGCCCCAACCCGACCGGCCACCGCGTCACCGGCTGAGTCGGTGCCGAGAGCCAGGCCGTTCCGCCCGCCGGGGGCAGGCGGAACGGCCTGATTCGTCTGCTCACCGGTCCGGATACCCTCCACGTCGTGCGGCGAACGTTGCTGGTCACCAATGACTTCCCGCCGCGCGCGGGTGGGATCCAGTCCTATGTGCAGTCCCTGGCCGAACGACTGCCCGCCAGGGACCTGGTGGTCTACGCGCCGTCCTTCGCCGGTGCCGCGGAATTCGACGCGGCACAGGGCTTTCCGATCTACCGCCATCCCGGTCCGTTGATCCTGCCCGGCGGGGACGTCCGCCGCCGGGCGGTCGAGCTGGTGCGCGAGCACCGCATCAGGGCCGTCTGGTACGGCGCCGCGGCCCCGCTGTCGCTGCTGAGCCCCGTGCTGCGCGGCGAGGGCGTGGTGCGCACCGTTGCCAGCACCCACGGCCACGAGGTCGGCTGGTCGATGGTGCCCGGTGCCCGGCAGCTGCTGGGCCGCATCGGCCGGGTGAACGACGTGTTGACCTTCGTCAGTCGTTATGCGCGCCGGCGGATCTCGGCGGCGCTCGGACCGTGCGCCGCACTGGAGTACCTCCCGCCCGGCGTGCGGGTGGACACCTTCCGCCCGGACCCGGCCGCCCGCCGGCGAATCCGCGACCGGTACGGCATCGGGGATTCCCCGCTGCTGCTGACCGTGTCCCGATTGGTCGCCCGCAAGGGGCAGGACACCTTGATCCGCGCGATGCCGCAGTTGCTGCGGACCGTGCCCGATCTGCGGCTGCTGATCGTGGGCGACGGACCGGACGGTCGGCGCCTGCGGGGACTGGCGTGCGGACTCGGTGTCATCGACCGCATCGTGTTCGCCGGCGGCGTTCCGTGGCCGGAGTTGCCCGGCCACTACGGCGCCGGCGACGTGTTCGCCATGCCCTGCCGGACCCGTGGCTCCGGGCTGGACGTCGAGGGACTCGGCCTGGTGTTCCTGGAGGCCGCGGCCAGTGGACTCCCGGTCGTCGCCGGTGCGTCGGGCGGCGCCCCGGAAACGGTGCAGCAGGGCCGCACCGGCCTGGTGGTGGACGGCCGGGATGTCGTTGCGGTTGCGGAGGCGACGGCGTCGTTGCTGACCGACCGCGAGCGTGCCGCGGCGTGGGGTGCCAGCGGGCGCGCGTGGGTGACCCGCGACTGGAACTGGGACCGTTCGGCTGACCGGCTGGCCACCCTGCTGTCCGGCTGACGGGTGAACCGGGTCACAAAGGGTCACCTTTTCGTGCTCAGCGCGGTGTGAAACGGGCCCGTTAGGGGTACCGATCACGCCCTGAGCATTGCTCATCAGTAGTCGCGGCCGTAATCTGATCGTGACCTTGGCAGCGGATCGCCATTCCGGCGCCCCCTCGGTCACCGCCTAGTCGAGACGTCTGCCCCGCGGCCGGAAGGCCCGCGCAGGCTCTCGTACCGGGGACCCACCGTTTGTCTGGGGTGAATCCGCCCTCGATGTCGCCGCCTGCGGCGCGCCGAGGGCGGTAGGGCTACTTCCTGGCCCGAATCCGTCAGCTAACCCGGTCGGCGGCGAAGGAAGAAGGGCCCACCGTTCCGTGACGACGCACGACAGTAGGTACCCCCTGCGCTCGGTCCGCGCAGGCAGCGCGATCCTGCTCTCCACGGTGGTCCTGGGCCTGGCCGGGACGCTGCCCGCCACGGCGCAGCCCGCTTCGCCGCCACCGGCCGCCGCGCCGGCTCCCGCGCCCGCCACCGCCGAAGAGGCGAAGCGGGCATGGCTCGCCGCCGCCCGCCGGTCGGAGGCCTACAACGAGCAGGTACTGGCCGCCGAGGCCGCGGTCACCGCCGCCAAGAAGAGGGCCGCCGGCGCCGCCGCATCGCTGAAGGCCGCTGCCGCAAAGACCACGGCCGAGCAGAAGAAGGTCGCCGAGGCGGACGCCGTCGTCGCGGCCTACCAGCTGAAGGTCGACGCCTTCGCCAATGCCAGCTTCCAGGGCGCCCGGCTCGCCGACCTGTCCGTGCTGTTGACCGCCGGATCGCCCGAGGACTACCTGGATCAGGCCAGTTCGCTCGGCCAGGTGGCGGCCGACCAGCAGCAGACACTCACCGGCGCATTGGCCGCACGTTCCGTCGCGAACGCTGCCCGCGCCACCGCGCAGGCCGCGCAGACACGGGCCGAGAAGGCCAAGGCAGCCGCCGACAAGGCCGCTGCCGACGCGCAGGCCGCGCGGGCCGCGCTGGACACCGGCAAGAAGAAGCTGGACGCCGAGATCGCCGGCTACCAACTGGCCTACGCCAGGCTGTCCACCGCCGACATCAGCGCCGCGGTGGCCGGTGCCGAGTCGGCCAACCTGGATGCCGCCGCGCGGACCCGGCAGGCCGAGCAGGCCGCCCAGCGGGACCGCAGCGGGCTGGCCGACGACGTCGCGCCGGTGAAGACCGGTCCGGAGTTCGCCGCGTGGGCCGCCCGGCACGCCCCCAACCCGACGGCCGGCATCGCCGTCGAGGCCGCGCTGAGCAGGCAGGGCCTGCCCTACGTGTGGGCCGCCGAGGGACCGGACAGCTTCGACTGCTCCAGCCTGATGATGTGGGCCTGGCGGCAGGCCGGCGTCGAGATCCCGCGGAACAGTGCCGCCCAGGCCGATGCGCTCCCGGAGATCCCCCTCGACCAGTTGCAGCCCGGCGACCTCGTCACGTTCTACTCGCCGGTGTCGCACGTCGGCATGTTTGTCGGCGACGGTAAGGTGCTGCACGCCTCGATGCCCGGGGTGCCGATCAAGGTCGTCCCGCTCGCCGCAGCCGGGCCGAACGCCACCGGGCACAAGGTCAACCGCTGACACCACCTACCCTTGCGCACCGTGCGCCTCTCGTTCGTCTCCGACATCCACGGCAACATCGACGGGCTGGCGGACGTCGCCCGCCGGGTCGAGCAGCTCGTGGTGCTCGGTGATCTGCTCGACTACGTCGACTACCACGACCCGTCCGCCGGCATCATCGGGCGCATCTTCGGCGCCGAACGGGTGCGGCCGTTCATCGCGCTGCGGCTGGCCGGCGACTTCCCGGCGCTGCGCGCGTACAACCACAGCCTGTGGGAGGACGTCGACGACCCGCTGGGCACCCTGACCGACGTTGTCGCCACCCGGTACCGGGAGGTGCTCGACGCGGTCGGGCCGGACACCCTGCTGACGCTGGGCAATGTCGACGTCGCCGCCGTGTGGAACGACGTGGCCGGCGCCGAGCTGCCGTACCTGGACGCCGCGATCGTCGACGTCGGCGGTCGACGGCTGGGTTTCGTGGCCGGCGGGTCCACCCGCCCCGGGATGCCGCTGCGGCCGCCCGGCTCGGTGTGGCGCCCGCTGATCCGTGCGGCCGACGACTACGCCGCCGCGGTGCAGGCGGTGGGCCCGGTCGATGTGCTCTGCTCGCACGTGCCACCGGGGCTCGCGCGATTGCGGTACGACGTGGTCCCGGGCCGGCTCGAGATGTTCGGACCGGGTCTGGTCGAGTCCATCGCGGAGCACCAACCTGCGCTGGCCGTCTTCGGCCACGTGCACCAGCCGATCGCCCGCCGGCTGCGGCACCACTTCACCGAATGCGTCAATGTCGGCCACTTCCAACGGTTCCCGGTGCCGTTCGAGGTCGACCTCCGGCGGCTGCGCTGAGCACACCGGGGGCATGCGTGCCTGGATCGGGAGGGAGTCGGACATCGGCTCGCGACCTGGGTAGCCTTCCACCCATGGCCACCCCCTCATCGCAGTCGCTGCTGATGGCTGCCGAGCCCGAGGCGATCATGGATGTGATCGCCGATTTCGCCGCCTACCCGACGTGGACGGGCGCCGTGAAGTCCGTGGAGATCACCGACCCGGGTGACGGCGGGCGGGCCAAGCAGGTGCGGTTCAGCATGGATGCCGGGTTGCTCAAGGACACCTACGAACTGGCCTACACCTGGCCAGATGACGGTCTGTCGGTGTCCTGGACGCTCGTTTCCGGGCAGCTGCAGCGGGCGCAGCAGGGCTCCTATGTGCTCAAGCCGACGCCGAAGGGCACCCAGGTCACCTACACGCTGGCCGTCGACCTGACGGTGCCGATGATCGGTGTGCTGCGGCGCAAGGCGGAGAAGGTCATCCTGGACACCGCGCTCAAGGAGCTGCGCAAGCGGGTCGAGGCCGGATGAGGATCGCCCTGCACACGGGCAAGGGTGGCGTCGGCAAGACGACGATCTCGGCGGTGACGGCGGTCGCGTGCGCCGCCGGTGGTGCCCGCACCCTTCTGCTGTCCACCGACCCCGCGCACTCCATCGCCGACGTGCTGGCCGTGCCGGTGCACGCCGACCCGACCCCGGTGCCGGGGGTGCCCGGGCTGTGGGCCGCCCAGGTCGACACCCGGGGCCGGTTCGAGCAGAGTTGGGCACACATCCGCGGCTATCTGGTGGGCGTGCTCGCCGCCCGCGGCATGGCCGAGGTGCAGGCCGAGGAACTGACCGTGCTGCCCGGCGCCGAGGAGATCGTCGCCCTGCTCGAGCTGCGCCGGCTCGCCGAGTCCGGCGACTTCGACGTCATCGTCGTCGACTGCGCGCCGACCGGCGAGACGCTGCGGTTGCTCGCCCTGCCGGAGACGATCGGCTTCTACGCCCAGCGGTTGCTCGGCGCCCCGCAGCGCGTGCTGCGGACGATCGCGGCGTCGCTGACCGGATCGGCCGGAACTGCGCCCAACGCGACGGTGCGGGACGCCGTCGGCGAGCTGCTGGCGGAGCTGATGGCCGCCCGCGCCCTGCTGGCCGACCCGGCCGTGACCGGGGTCCGGCTGGTGCTCACCCCGGAGCGGGTTGTCGTCGCCGAGGCGCGCCGGTTGTTCACCGCGCTGTCCCTGCACGGGTTCCGGGTGGAGTCGGTGACGGTGAACCGGTTGCTGCCCAGGGGGGTCGGCGGCGAGTTCCTGCGCCGCCAGCGCGAGGGGCAGCGGGACGCCCTGATCCAGGTCCGGGAGTCGTTCGCCGACCTGCCCGTCCGTCAGGTGCCGCAGAGTCCTGTGGAACCCATTGGAGCGCAACGGCTTTCCGAGATGTCGCGGGAGATCTTCGCCGGCGTCGACCCGCTCGAGGGCGGCGCCGCGCCGATCGGCATCGAGGTCGGCGGCTCCGAAGGGTGGTACCAGCTGTCGCTGCCCTTGCCGTTGGCCGAGCGCGGCGACATCTCGCTGTCCCGCTCGGGCACCGATCTGGTGCTGACGGTCGGCGACGTGCGCCGCCGGATCGCGTTGCCGTCGGTCCTGCAGCGCTGCAGCACCGAGGGAGCCCGGTTCGACAACGGCCGGCTGATCATCGACTTCGCCGCCGACCCGGAGCTGTGGCCGGCCAGCCTGGCGGCGGCGACCCTGGTCGGTGCGGGATGAGCGATGTGCCGCCGCGGCAGCCGGCGGTCGGCCCGCTGGCGCAGGAGGCGGCTCAACTGCTCGACGTCGTCGCCGACCGGTTGAGCTCGATGAAGCCCGGTGAGGACAGCGACAACACGACCGGCGACAGCGCGACCGGTGGCAGCACGACCGGTGGCAACACGACCGGTGGCAGCACGACCGGTGGCAGCACGACCGGCGGCAGCACGACCGGCGCTGGGGCCCCGACGGCTCAGGGCGGGTGCCCGGAGTGCGGTGCCCAGGCCGACGCTTCCTGCACCGCATGCCCGCTGTGCCGGCTGCTGGCGGTGCTCCGCGGCGAACGCCCGGAGGCCACCGCCCGGCTGGTCGACGGTGCCCTGCTGATCGTCCGCACCCTGCGGTCGCTGATCGGCGAACAGGGTGACCTCCCGGAGGCGCCGCGCCCGCCGGCCCCCGCGCGGCAGGATCCACCACCCGGACGCCGCGGCGGCCTCCAGCACATCGACATCCTGTGAGGAGCGGGGCCCCGGCGACGATCGGGATCGACATCGGCGGCACGTCGGTGCGGGCCGCGGTGATCGACGCGACGGGGGAGATTCATGCCTCGCTCCGCGACGCCACCCCGCCGACCGAACGCGAGACCGAGGACTGCCTCGTCACGCTCATCTCGAAACTGGCAGCCACGCACCAGGTGTCGGCGGTGGGACTGGCGGTGGCCGGCTTCATCAGTCATGACCGGCGGCGGGTGATGTTCGCCCCGCACCTGGCTTGGCGGGACGCCGATGTCCCCGAGCGGATCTCCGCACGGGTGCAGTTGCCCGTCGTCATGGACCACGACGTCAATTCGGCGGCGTGGGCGGAGTACCGGCGCGGCGCGTCCGCCGGTTCGTCCAACGCACTGCTCATCGCCCTGGGCACCGGCATCGGGGCCGGGTTCATCGTCGACGGCGAGATCTACCGCGGGGCGCACGGTATCGCCCCCGAGCTGGGCCACCTGACGGTGCTGCCGGACGGCCGGCCGTGCCCGTGCGGCAAGCGCGGGTGCTGGGAGCGGTATTGCTCGGGGACGGCGCTGGCGGAGACCGCCCGGCTGCTGATGTCCAGGGGCGACGCGCCGGTGCTGCGTCAGCTCAGCGGCAACGACCCCGGGGCGTTGACCGGGACCATGGTGGCGATCGCCGCCACCGAGGGCGATCCCGCCGCGTTGGCCGCGATGGACGACCTCGGCCACTGGCTGGCCGCGGGCCTCGCGCTGGTGACCGACGTACTCGATCCCGAGCTGATCGTCATCGGCGGGGGAGTGGCCAGCGCGGCCGGGATGTTCCTGCCGCTGGCGGTGTCGGAGTTCGCCGGGTCCATCACCGGTGCCGGCCACCGCCCGGTGCCCCGCGTGGAACTCGCCCGGTTCGGTGACCGGGCCGGCATCATCGGCGCGGCGCTGCTGGCCGCGCGGGCCTGACCCGGGTGCCCGCGTCGGCCGTCAGACGACCGCGCCGTCGTCCTCGTCCCGGCCGGCGTGCCGCCGCCAGATCCCGGTGAGCAGCAGCACCGCGCCGCCGAGAATCAGCCCGACCGCCAGCACCAGCGTCAGGTCGACCTCCACGGCCAGCAGACCCGGCCGCGCCAGCAGGACGATGCCGGCGACGATCATCAGCGTCGCACCGATGGTCCGGCCCTTGGGTCGCGGCAGCGGAGGAGGCTCCGGCGGCTCGAAGTGCGCGTCGTCGGCGTCCCGCTCGGCCGCCACCTCGGCCTCCCGGGCGGCGAACGCGGCCACCTCGGCGGCCCGCTCCAGCCGGCGCAGTTCTCGCCTCCGGGCGCGCTCTGCGCCGGTTTCCTGCGGTGGGTCCCGGTCGATGTCCTCCAGCGCGTTCGCGCCGCCGGCCGACGGGTGCCGCTGCTGACCGCCGTCCACCATGATCCCGGACACGATCTGCAGGAACCTCGCGTCCACGTCGGCGTCGGACGGGTGGCTGCGCCAGGAGCGCTCGGGCCCGGCTTCGGGCCGGTCGTCGTCGTGCTGCGGGGACCCGTCGTCCCCTTCGGGAAAGGTCGTCACGGCAGGCTCGCGGTGACCTTCTCGATGAACTCCACGGACGAGGTGAAGATCAGCTCGGCGTCGTAGTCCAGCGTGGCCACGTGGTAGCTGCGCTCCAGCACGATCTCGGTGACCTCGGTGGACCGCAGTCCTTCCCGGACCACCTCCGAGTTCACCGGCTCCACGGTGTGATCGACCTGCGAGTGCAGCAGCAGCACCGGCGTCGTCACCTTGCCGAGATCCGCCCGGACAACGGGCCACGCCCGCCACAGGGAGTACATGGCCTTGACCGGCAGTCGGTCGTACCCCGGCTCGACGACCCCGGGTTTGGCGATGTCGCCGGCGATCGGCGGGAAGCTCGGCAGCACCCGCTGCAGCGCCGGCAGCAATCGTGCCTCGCGGCGCAGCGTCAGCACCGACGGATTGACCAGGACGACGCCGGCCATCGCGTCCGGGTACAGCTGTGCCAACCGCAGGCTCAGGGTGCCGCCCATCGACAGCCCGCACACCACAACAGCGCGGCACTGCTCGGTGAGCGCACGCAGTTCACCGGTGACCGCGGCCAGCCAGTCGTCGAACGTCGTCCGGTTCGCGTCCTGCCAGCGGGTGCCATGACCGGGCAGCAGCGGAACGCGGACCGTGTACCCCTCCGCCACCAGGTGGTCCGCCCACGGCAGCATCGATCCGGGCGCGCCGGTGAAGCCGTGGATCAGCAGCACGCCGACGTCCCCACCGTCGTGGCGCAGTGCTGTTCGACCCCGGTCGAGGGGAAGGTCGGTCATCTGAGCTCCCGGACTGTCGGTGCCGTCGGATCCATGGTCGCACGCGTGGCGGCCGGGGCGCCGGGTTGCGCGGCGGCGTACGGTTATCGCACATCCCGACCGGCAAGCTAAGGGGTCTTCCCGCGTGCTCTACAAACTGATGAAGTACGTGCTGCTCGGGCCCTGGTTGCGACTGTTCTTTCCCTGCAAGGTCATCGGGGCCCAGTACATTCCCGAACACGGCGCGGCCATCCTGGCCGGCAACCACGTGTCGGTGGCGGACTCGTTCTTCACCCCGCTGCACATGAAGCGCAGGGTGACCTACCTGGCCAAGCAGGAGTACTTCACCGAGACCGGCATCAAGGGTGCGCTGAAGAAGTGGTTCTTCAGCGGCATGGGCCAGGTGCCCGTCGACCGCAGCGGCGCCTCGGCGGCCAGGGCCGCGTTGGACACCGGTGTCCGGCTGCTCGAGGAGGGGCACATCCTCGGCATCTACCCCGAGGGCACCCGATCCCCGGACGGGCGGCTGTACCGGGGCAAGACGGGCGTTGCCCGGATGGCGCTGGAGGCCAACGTCCCGGTGATCCCGCTGGTGATGATCGGCACCGACAAGGTGAACCCCATCGGCTCGAAGATGTGGCGGCCGCGGCGGATCGCCATGATCGTCGGCCGCCCGCTGGACTTCTCCCGGTACGAGGGGATGGCGGGTGACCGGTTCGTCGAGCGGTCGATGACCGACGAGATCATGTACCGGCTGATGGAGCTGGGCGGCCAGGAGTACGTCGACGTGTATGCCGCGAAGGTGAAGGCGGACGCCGCCGCCGCCGAGGCCGGCCAGCAGTCCACGCCGTCCGGACTCGCCGCGGAGGGCCGCGGTCCCGGTACGGTGACCCGCCTACCGGGCACCAAGGCGGGCTGACCGGGTTGGTCGCCAGGTACTTCTACGACTGCGAGTTCCTGGAGGACGGGCGCACCATCGAGCTGGTCTCGATCGGCGTGGTCGCCGAGGACGGCAGGGAGTACTACGCCGTCTCCACTGAATTCGATCCGGCGCAGGCCAACCCGTGGGTGCGGCGGCACGTGCTCGACAAGCTGCCGTCACCGGCCGACCGGGCGTGGAAATCCCGGGCGGCCATCCGGGACGAGCTGTACGCGTTCTTCACCGCTCCCGGCGAACCCGTCGAGCTGTGGGCCTGGCTGGCCGCCTACGACCACGTGGTCCTTGCACAGCTGTGGGGGGCGATGCCGGACCTGCCGCGTGACGTCCCGCGGCTGACCCGGGAGATCCGCCAGCACTGGGAGGCCGCCGGATCGCCGCCGATCCCCGGACCCGGCAGCGACCGGCACGACGCCCTCGCGGACGCCCGGCTTGCGTACACCCGCTGGCGGGTGGCGCAGGACGTGCTGCGGGCCAGCAGGCACCCGGCCTGAGGGGCGCGCGTTTCGGCTTACGCTGTGCGCGTGAACTGGACGATCGACATCCCGGCCGACATCCTGCCGAGCCTGCCGCCGTTGCCGGAGGACCTGCGGACCAGGCTGGACGAGGCGCTGGCCCGGCCGGCGGCTCAGCAGCCCGAGTGGCCGGACCCGGAGCAGGTGCTGGCCGTGCGGGCCGTGCTCGAGGCGGTGCCGCCGGTGACGGTGCCTGCCGAGGTGGACAACCTGGCCGGGCAACTCGCCGCCGTCGCCCGCGGTGAGGCGTTCCTGCTGCAGGGCGGCGATTGCGCCGAGACGTACGTGGACAACACCGAGCCGCACATCAGGGGCAACATCCGCACCCTGCTGCAGATGGCTGTCGTGCTCACCTACGGCGCGTCGATGCCGGTGGTGAAGGTGGCCCGGATCGCCGGCCAGTACGCCAAGCCGCGCTCGTCGGAGATCGACTCGCTGGGGCTGCCGTCCTACCGCGGCGACATCATCAACTCCCTCGCCACCACCCCGGAGGCCCGGGTCGCCGACCCGTCCCGGATGGTGCGGGCCTACGCGAACTCGTCCGCGGCGATGAACCTGGTCCGGGCCGTGACCAGCACCGGTATGGGCGACCTCGCACGGGTGCACGAGTGGAACCAGGAGTTCGTGCTCACCTCGCGGGCCGGCGAGCGTTACGAGCGGGTCGCCGGCGAGATCGACCGGGCGATGCGGTTCATGTCCGCGTGCGGTGTCGATTCGCATTCACTGCACCAGGTGGACATCTTCGCCTCCCACGAGGCGCTGCTGCTGGACTACGAGCGCGCAATGCTGCGACTGGACACCCGGCACGCCGAACCCCGGCTCTACGACCTGTCCGGGCACTTCCTGTGGGTGGGCGAGCGCACCCGCCAGCTGGACGGCGCGCACGTCGCGTTCGCGAAACTGCTGTCCAACCCGATCGGCCTGAAGATCGGCCCGACCAGCACGCCGGAGATGGCGGTCGAGTACGTCGAGCAGCTCGATCCGCGGGGCGAGCCGGGCCGGCTGACGCTCATCTCCCGGATGGGCAACGGCGCCGTGCGGGACGTGCTGCCGCCGATCATCGAGAAGGTGCAGGCGTCCGGGCACCAGGTGATCTGGCAGTGCGACCCCATGCACGGCAACACCCATGAGGCATCGACCGGTTACAAGACGAGGCATTTCGACCGGATCGTGGATGAGGTGCAGGGCTTCTTCGAGGTGCACCACGAGCTCGGCACCCACCCCGGTGGGATCCACGTCGAGCTGACCGGTGAGGACGTCACCGAGTGCCTGGGCGGTGCGCAGGAGATCTCCGACGCCGACCTCGCCGGCCGCTACGAGACCGCCTGCGACCCGCGGCTCAACACGCAGCAGTCGCTGGAGCTGGCGTTCCTGGTGGCGGAGATGCTGCGCGGCTGAGCCCGTCAGGGAAATGCCGAGATGCCCACCGTCCCGCCCGGCTCCACCCGGCCGCCCGGACCGGGGCTCTGGTTCCACACGGTGGCGTCCGGCGCCCCGAACAGCGCGCTGACGCTGGCCGACAAGCCGAGCGTGGCAAGCCTGTCGGTCGCCTGCTGCACGCTTCCTCCCGTGACGTCCGGCACCTGCACGGCGTTGGACGGCACCAGGAAGACCGCGGCGTTGTTCGGGTCGACGAGTGTGCCGGGGCCGGGGTCGGTGCGCAGGATGTCGCCGGCGTCGATGTCAGGGTCGAAGGCCGGGTCGCCGACGGTGACGGTGAAGCCGGACCGCTCCATGGTCGCCACCGCGTCGTCCGCTGCGGTGCCGCGGACGTCCGGGACGGCCAGGGCATCGGCGACGCGCAGGGACACCTCGCTGCCCTTGGGCACCGTCGTGCCGGCAGTGGGTGTCGACCCGAGCACCGTGCCGGGCTGCGCCTGCGGATCGAAAACCCGTTGTCGGGGGCCGAGGACGAGTCCGGTCACCATGAGCTTGTTCTCGGCGTCCTCCGCCGACTTGCCCGCCACGTCCGGGACCTGCAGGGGAGCGGGTCCGGCGGACAGGATCAGCGTGACCTCACCACCGACGGGTAGTGGCGTGCCGGCCGACGGAGTGGTCCGCAGCACAGCACCGGCGCGCACCGTGTCGTCGTACGCCGGGGTGGCGGCCATCACCGCTTTCAGGTCCGCGGCGACCACCGCCGACCTGGCGGCATCTGGCGTGCTCCCGGCCGGGATCTTCGGCACCTGCGGGCGGCCGCTGGACACCAGCAGGTCCACCTCGGAGCCGCGCAGCACCCGGGCGCCCGGCGCCGGGTCGGAACTCGCGACCACGCCGCGCGGCACCGTGTTCTGGTGGCCGGTGCTGACCCGGGGGACCAGGCCCGCGTCCCGGACCAGCGCTTCGGCCTGCGCCTGGCTCAGTCCGACCGCCGCCGGTGCGGCTGCCCACCGCCCGCCCAGCCACCAGCCCCCGGCCGCCGCGCTGATCCCGAGCAGCAGGATCACCAGGATGGCGATCAGCCACCGCCGTCGGCGGCGGGCGGCGGCACTGGTGGTCCGCGGCTGCCGAGGGGGGCGCGGGGCCGGTCGGGTCGGGCTCGGGGCGGGCGCCGAGTCAGCGGGCGACGGTGGGGGCCCGGCGGGCAGCACCCGGGTGCCGCCCGGCGCCGTGCTGACCAGTGGGGCCGGAGTGACCAGCGGGACGGGGGCGAGCTGGGCTGCCGGGGCGGGCGTCGGTGCCGGGACCGGACGGCGGTGCGGAACCGGAACCGGAACCCGGCGCAGTCCCAGTTGCGACCGCACACCGACGAGCGCGGCGAGGAAGGCGGAGGCGTCCCGTGGTCGCGCGGCCGGGTCCCGCCGGGTCGCGGCCACGATCAGCTCGTCGAGCGCCTCCGGTGTGCCGATGGCCCGCGCCGCGGGGTGCGGTACGTCGGCATGGACGTGCCGGTACGCCACCGACATCGGCGACTCCCCGCCGAAAGGCGGTTCGCCGGTGAGCATCTCGTACGCCATGATGCCGGTTGCGTAGACGTCGGACCGCGCGTCGGACGCCCCGGTCGCAACCTGCTCGGGGGACAGGTACGCCACCGTGCCGAGGATGACGTCGCCGGTCGCCATTGTCTGCGACGTCACCGCCCGGACCAGGCCGAAGTCGGCGATCTTCACCTCGCCGCGCGCCGAGATCAGCACGTTCTCCGGCTTGACGTCCCGGTGCACCAGACCCGCCGCGTGCGCGGCGCCGAGCGCCGCGAGCAGTGGTTCCAGGATCGCCATCGTGACCGGCACCGAGAGCGACCGTTGCTCGCGCAACAGGTCGCGCAGCGTCCCGCCGTCGACCAGTTCCATCACCAGGAACACCAGGTCGCCGTCCCGGCCCTGGTCGTACACCGCCACCACGCCGGGGTGACGGAGGGAGGCGGCCAGCCTGGCCTCCCGCTCGAAGCGGGTCAGGAACGCCGTGTCCGATACGTACTGCGGACTCATCACCTTGATCGCGACGGGCCGGTCGAGCCGGGTGTCCACCCCGCGGTAGACCATCGACATCCCGCCCCGGGCGATCAACGCCCCGATGCGGTACCGGCCATCGAGCAGGGTGCCGCTCGGCAGGCCGGAGGAGGGATCCACAACCGCTGATTCTAGGTTGACGGTCAGCTCGCCCCGGCGTACTCCGACAGCGATGTCGGGTGGGTGACCGGAGGGCAGCCTGCGCAAGGGCTTCGGCGCCGTGCCGAGTCGGCCGGGGTGGCACCCTGTTCACCGTGTCGACATCACCCACGTACGTGCCGGTTCCAGAGATCGCCGAGCAACTCGGGATCGTGGTCACCAAGGTCCACCAACTGATCCGGGAACGGCAGGTGCTGGCCGTCCGGGTGCAGGGCGTCCTGCGCGTGCCCGCCGAGTTCGTCCAGGACGGGTTCGTCGTCAAGGGGCTGCCGGCGACCATCACGCTGCTCACCGACGGCGGCTACCAGGACGAGGAGATCATCAACTGGCTCTACACCGCCGACGATTCACTGCCCGGTACGCCCATCCAGGCGCTGCGGGAGAACCGCGGTCGCGAGGTGCACCGCCGCGCGCAGGTGTCCGGCTTCTAGTAGCTCAGGACCGCCGCGCGGTCGCCGCGTGCGCCAGCGCGGTCAGCCGGTCCCGCGGGCCGGTGTCGATGGCGGCGATCGCGGCCAGCCCGGACTCCACCAACTCGCCGATCCGATCCTCGATCTGCCGGACGGCGGAGGTGCCGTCGATGATCGCCGACAGCCGCGCCGGGTCGGCCTCCGGGGAACCGACACCGGCGTCCAGTTCGGCGAGCACTGCGCCGCCCGCCAGCTCCGACCTGGCCAGTGCCAGCAGCAGGGTGCGCTTGCCCTCCAGCAGGTCGTCCCCGGCGGGCTTGCCGGTCACCAACGGGTCACCGAAGACGCCGAGCAGGTCGTCGCGCAGCTGGAAGGCGATGCCGATCTCGGCACCGTAGCGGCGCAACGCGGTGACCACCCCGGGATCCGCGCCGCCGAGCACCGCGCCCAACTGCAGCGGGCGCTCGACGGTGTAGGCGGCGGTCTTGAACCTGTTCACCTGCATCGCATCCGATGCCTGCAACGCGGCGTCGCCATCGGTCGATGCGGTGACCAGCAGGTCCAACAGCTGGCCGGCGAGCACCTCGGTTCGCATCGCCCGCCAGATGGGCAATGCCCGGTCGGCGGCCGCCAGCGACTGGGCACCCGCGGTGAACAGGTCGTCGGCCCAGGCCAGCGCCATGTCACCGAGCAGCAGGGCCGCCGAGACGCCGAAGTGCTCGCTGTCACCGGCCAGACCGGCGTCGGCATGGTCCTTGGCCACCGCGCGGTGCATCGACGGGCCACCGCGCCGCCGTTCCGAACGGTCGATGATGTCGTCGTGGAGCAGCGCGCAGGCCTGGATGAACTCCACCGCCGCGCCGACCGTCAGCACCGCGTCGGCGGCCGGCCCCTCGGGCGAGCCGCCGGCCGCCGACCAGCCGCACCAGACGAACTCCGGCCGCAACCGCTTGCCGCCCTGCATCACGAAGCCGGTCAGCCGGTCGACACTCGGCGCGAGCCGGGCGTCGACGGCGACCACCTCGTCGCGACGACGCGCCAGCTCGGCGGACAACACTTCCTGCAACCGATTCTGGTTCACCCCGACAGTCTGCCCGGATAGGCTCTGCCGAATGCCGACCGTCCGCGAGAAACTCGCCGCGCCGGGACCCCACTTCTCCGTGGAGTTCATGCCGCCGCGCACCGACGCGGACGAGGCCGTGCTGTGGACGTCCGTGCGCCGGCTGGAACCGCTGCGGCCGGCGTTCGTGTCGGTCACCTACGGCGCGGGCGGCTCGAACCGGCAGCGGACCATCCGGGTGACGCAGCGGATTGCCGAGGAGACCACCCTGGTTCCGGTCGCGCACCTCACCGCGGTCGGCCATTCGGTCGCCGAGTTGCGCCAGGTGATCGGCTCCTACGCGGCGGTCGGGGTGCGCAACATCCTGGCGCTGCGCGGCGACCCGCCGGGAAACCCGTTGGGGGAGTGGGTCGCCCACCCACAGGGGCTGCAGTACACCAGCGAGCTGGTCCGGCTCACCCGGTCGCTCGGCGACTTCTCCGTGGGCGTCGCCGCGTACCCGGACAAGCACCCGCGGTCGCCGGACCTGGAGTCGGATACCGCGTTCCTGGTGGCGAAGATCGAGGCGGGGGCGGACTTCGCGATCACCCAGATGCTGTTCTCGGCGGAGGACTACTGCCGGCTGCGGGACCGGATGACGGCGGCCGGCGCCGACGTGCCGCTGCTGCCGGGGATCATGCCGATCACCTCGTACGCGCGGCTGACCCGGATCAGCGAGCTGTCCGGTCAGCGGTTCCCCGCCGATCTGGCCGAGGAACTGCGCCAGGTGCGGGACGACCCGCAGGCCGGGCGTGCGGTCGGCATGGCCCATGCCATCCGGATGAGCGAGCAGCTGCTGGCCGAGGGCGCGCCGTGCCTGCACTTCTACACGTTCAACCGGTCGAAGGCGACGATCGAGGTCCTGGGCGCGCTGGGCATGACGCCGGTCCTGCGTCGCTGACCAGATGGATCTGAGGCTGGACACACCCGAAGGCGCCTTCGGTATCGCCTCGCTCGTGCTGTTGCTCGCGGTGGTCGCAGTCCGGTTGTCCAGCCGCCTCGGCATGCCGTCCCTGCTGCTGTACCTGGGCATCGGGATGGTGCTGGGGATCGACCAGTTCGGGATCATCGACCTGAACAATGCGCTGCTGACCGAGCAACTGGGTTTCGCGGCGCTGGTGTTCATCCTGGCCGAGGGCGGGCTGACCACCCGATGGCAGAACGTCCGGCCGGCGCTGGGTCTGGGCATCTCGCTGGCCACCGTTTCGGTGGTGGTGTCCATTGTCGTCGCCGGGATCGGCGTGCATCTGCTGCTGGGCTTCGACTGGCGGACGTCGCTGCTGTGGGGCGCGGTGCTGTCCAGCACGGACGCGGCGGCGGTCTTCTCCGTCCTGCGCGGGGTGGGCGTCAAACCCCGGCTGTCCGCGGCGCTCGAACTGGAATCCGGGCTCAACGACGCGCCGGTCGTGATCGCTGTCGTCCTGCTGGCCAGCTCGGCCGAGATCACCTGGGTCGACCCGTTGCTGGTGGTCTACGAGCTGCTCGCCGGTGCCCTCGTCGGGGCGGCCCTGGGCCTGGGCGGGGCATGGCTGCTGCGCCGAGAAGCACTGCCCGCGGCTGGTCTCTACCCGCTGGCGACGATCGCGGTGATCGGCGGCGCGTACGCGCTGGGCATCATCGCGCACGCCTCCGGGTTCCTGGCCACCTACGTCGCCGCCGTCATCCTGGGCAATTCCAGCCTCCCGCACCGGGCGTCCACGCTCTCGTTCGCCGAGGGCCTGGGCTGGCTCGCGCAGATCGGGTTGTTCGTCATGCTCGGTCTGTACGTCGAACCGAGCCGGCTCCCGGCGGCCCTCTTCCCGGGCATCGTCATCGGGCTGATCCTGCTGCTGGTCGCCAGGCCGCTGTCGGTGCTGGCGGCCGCGACACCGTTCGGGGTGCGCTGGCGCGACCAGGCCTTCCTGTCATGGTCGGGCCTGCGTGGCGCCGTCCCGATCGTGCTGGCCACCATCCCGCTGATGAACAACGTGCCCTCCGCGGAGAAGCTGCTGGACGTCATCGTGGTCGTGGTCGTCATCTTCACCCTGCTGCAGGGCACCAGCCTGCCGTGGGTCGCCCGCCGGCTCCGGGTGATCCAGGGCGGCCAGGCGCTGGAGATCCAGCTCGAGGCCGCCCCGCTGGAGCAGATGAACGCCCATGTGCTGCAGCTCACGATTCCGATCGACTCCCGCATGCACGGCGTGTACGTGTCCCAACTGCGGCTGCCCGCGCCGGCCACCATCGGGCTGCTGTTGCGGGACGGTGAGCCGGTGCCGGTGACGCCCACGGTGCGGTTGCAGTCCGGCGACCAATTGCTGATCGTCGCCCCCGAGCGGGTACGGGCGGCCACCGAACGTCGGCTGCGCGCCGTCGGGCGGGGCGGCGCGCTGGCCGGCTGGTTCGGTGAGCGGGGCAATGCAGGGACAATGGACGGGTGATGCAGACCCCGCCACCCCGGAAGGTCGGACTGCTGGCGGCGATCGCGGCCACCGTCGTCGTACTGGACCTGCTGACGAAGATCATCGTCGTCGCCACCATCGAACCCGGCGAACCGGTCCGGGTGCTGGGCGGCCTGGTGTACCTCTCGCTGATCCGCAACTCCGGTGCGGCGTTCTCCCTGGCCACCGGTATGACCTGGTTGCTGGCCCTGGTGGCGATCGGGGTCGTCGTGGTCATCATCCGGATGGCGCCCCGGCTGCGGTCCACCCCGTGGGCCGTCTCCCTGGGCCTGGTGCTCGGCGGCGCGATCGGCAACCTCATCGACCGGATCTTCCGCGCTCCCGGTTTCCTGCAGGGCCACGTCGTGGACTTCGTGTCGGTATTCGGCCCCAACGCCGAGTACTTCCCGGTGTTCAACGTGGCCGACTCGGCGATCACGATCGGCGGGATCAGCCTGGTCGTGACGGCACTGCTGGGCATCGACTTCGACGGCACCCGGACGAAGAAGAGCGAACGTGCCTGAGGTACGCCGCCTCCCGGTCCCGGACGGGCTCGCCGGGATGCGCGCCGACGCCGGCCTGGCCAAACTGCTCGGGATGAGCCGCACCAGCGTCGCCACCATGATCGACGCCGGCGACGTGCTGGTGGACGGCGCGGCCGCCATCCGTTCGCTGCGGCTGACCCCCGACAGCTGGCTGGAGATCACCCTGCCCGAGCCCGAGCGGCCCCCGACGGTGGTGGCCCAGACGGTGGAGGGCCTGACGATCCTGTACCGGGACGCCCACATCGCCGTCGTCGACAAGCCGGTCGGGGTCGCCGCGCACCCGAGCCCCGGCTGGACCGGGCCGACGGTGCTCGGCGCGCTGGCCGGACTGGGGATCAGGACGAGCACGTCGGGCGCCGAGGAGCGGCAGGGCATCGTGCACCGGCTGGACGTCGGTACGACCGGGGTCATGGTCGTCGCGCTCAGCGGGCGTGCCTACACGGTGCTCAAGGACGCCTTCCGCGACCGGACGGTGGAGAAGATCTACCACGCCGTCGTGCAGGGCCACCCGGATCCCAGCGCGGGCACCATCGACGCGCCGATCGGTCGGCACCCGTCATCGGACTGGAAGTTCGCGGTGGTCGCCGGCGGCCGGGAGAGCGTCACCCACTACGAGACGCTGGAGGCTTTCCCGGCCGCCAGCCTGTTGCGGATCCACCTGGAAACCGGCCGCACCCACCAGATCCGGGTGCATTTCGCCGCGGTCCGCCATCCGTGCGTCGGTGATCGCACCTATGGCGCCGATCCGACTCTGGCCGAGCGGCTGGGGTTGACCAGGCAGTGGCTGCACGCCCGGTCGCTGGCCTTCGCCCACCCCGAGGACGGCCGGTGGGTGGAATTCACCAGCCCCTACCCGGCTGACCTCGCGCATGCCCTCGAGGTGCTGTCCCGGTAGGTTCTCGCGGATGACGACACCTCTCCGCGAGCGCGCCGCCTATCGGGCGCTGGCGCACCACTTCGAGGGCATCAAGGACGCCCATCTCAAGGATCTGTTCGCCGCGGACCCGGACCGCGGTACCGCGCTGTCGATCGAGGTCGACGGCATCTACCTGGACTACTCCAAGCACCGGGTGACGGCCGACACCATCGCGCTGCTGCTGGATCTGGCCCGTGAGTCGGCCGTGGTGGAACTGCGCGAGAAGATGTTCGGCGGCGAACACATCAACATCACCGAGGATCGAGCGGTGCTGCACGTCGCGCTGCGAGCGCCGGCCGGCGAGGTGATCGCGACCGACGGCCACGACGTCGTCCCCGACGTTCACGAGGTGCTGGCCCGGATGCGGGCATTCGCCGACCGGATCCGATCCGGGGAGTGGAAGGGGCACACCGGCAAGCGGATCCGCACGGTGGTCAACATCGGCATCGGCGGTTCGGATCTCGGCCCGGTGATGGCGTACGAGGCGCTGCGCCACTACACCCAGCGGGATCTGGACTTCCGCTTCGTGTCCAACGTCGACGGCACCGACTTCGCCGAGAAGACCCGCGATCTCGACCCGGCGCAGACGCTGTTCATCATCTCGTCGAAGACCTTCACGACGCTGGAGACGATGACCAACGCCGGCTCCGCCCGGGACTGGGTGCTGGCCGCGCTGGGCGACGACTCCGCCGTGGCGAAGCATTTCGTCGCGGTGTCCACCAATGCCGATGCGGTGTCCGCGTTCGGCATCGACACCGCCAACATGTTCGGCTTCTGGAACTGGGTCGGCGGCCGGTACTCGATGGAGTCGGCCATCGGGCTGTCCACCATGATCGCGATCGGGCCGGACAATTTCGATCAGTTGCTGGCCGGCTCGCACGCCGTCGACCGGCACTTCCGCACCGCGCCGCTGGAGCGGAACCTGCCGGTCCTGATGGGGCTGCTGACGTTCTGGTACACCGACTTCTTCGGCGCACAGACCCAGGCGGTGCTGCCCTACGACCAGTACCTGAACCGGTTCCCGGCGTACCTGCAGCAGCTGACGATGGAGTCCAACGGCAAGTCCGTCGCACTCGACGGCACCCCGGTCGACTACAGCACGTGTCCGGTCTACTGGGGCGAGCCGGGCACCAACGGCCAGCACTCCTTCTATCAGCTGATCCACCAGGGCACGCTGACCGTCCCGGTCGATTTCATCGCCTTCGCCCGCTCGCTCAACCCGCTCGGCGATCACCACGATTACCTCACCTCGAACGTCTTCGCCCAGGGCGAGGCGCTGGCGTTCGGCAAGACGGCCGACCAGGTGCGCGCCGAGGGGACGCCCGAGGACCTCGTGCCGTTCAAGGTCTTCCAGGGCAATCACCCGTCGTCGACGTTCCTGATCGACCAGCTCACGCCCTACGTGCTGGGCCAGCTGGTGGCGCTGTACGAGCACAGCGTGTTCACCCAGGGCGCGATCTGGTCGATCGGGTCCTTCGACCAGTGGGGTGTCGAGCTGGGCAAACAACTGGCGCAGCGGGTGATCCCCGAACTGCAGTCCGACGACGAACCCGACCTGGCTCACGACAGCTCCACCAACGAGTTGATCCGCCGGTACCGGGCGGCTCGCAGGGGCTGACCGCGGGGTCGGTACGGTCTGCGCGTGACCTCAGCGACTCCCAAGAAGCCAGCAGCCACCACCCGTAAGACGCCGGCCCGGCGGGCACCCGCCAAGAAGGCCGCGCCCGCGCAGCGCATCCCCCCGACCGCGGGTGTCCGCAAACTGGGCCGGATCCCGGTCGCCGACGTCTTCCCGACCGTCGATTTCGGCAACCGGCCGTCCAAGTCGGTGGTCGACGAGCAATTCGACGTCACCGCGACCGTGTACCGGGAGGGCCACGACGCGGTGAACGCCACCGTCGTGCTCACCGACCCGAACGGCGCGGTCACGACCCAGCCGATGGCGTGCGTCAATCCGGGCCTGGACCACTGGACGGCGACCATCAGCGCGCCCACCACCGGGCGTTGGACGTACCGGGTGGAGGGCTGGTCCGACCCGTACGGCACCTGGCACCACGACGCGGCGATCAAGGTGGCCGCCGATGTGGACACCGAGATGATGCTCGAGGAGGGCGCCCGGGTGCTGGAGCGGGCGATCGCCGAGGTACCGCGGACCCCGGAGCAGCAGGCGCCGCTGCTGGACGCGATCGGCAAGCTGCGCAACCGCGACCACTCGCCCGGGAATCGGCTCGGCGCCGGCACATCGCCCTGGGTGGAGCGCGAGCTCGCCGCCCGGCCGCTGCGCGACTACGTCACCGCCAGCCCCGATTACCCGTGGCTCGTCGAGCGGGAACGGGCGCTCTACGGCGCCTGGTACGAGTTCTTCCCGCGCTCGGAGGGCGCCCGCTACGACGAGTCCACCGGATTGTGGACCAGCGGCACGCTCCGCACCGCCGCGGAACGGCTGAATGCCGTGGCCGCAATGGGTTTCGACGTCATCTATCTCACCCCCGTGCACCCGATCGGGACGATCAACCGCAAGGGGCCCAACAACAGCCTGGTGGTCGGTGAACACGACCCCGGCTCGCCCTACGCGATCGGTTCGGCCGAGGGCGGGCACGACGCCATTCACCCGGAGCTGGGTACCTTCGAGGATTTCGATTACTTCGTCGCCCGGGCCGGCGAGCTGGGCCTCGAAGTGGCGCTGGACCTGGCCCTGCAGTGCGCCCCCGACCACCCGTGGGTGACCAGCCATCCCGAGTGGTTCACCACCCGCAACGACGGCACGATTGCGTACGCCGAGAACCCGCCGAAGAAGTACCAGGACATCTACCCGCTCAACTTCGACAACGACCCGCAGGGCATCTACGCGGAGGTCCGTCGGGTGGTCCAGGTCTGGATCGACCACGGCGTCAAGATCTTCCGGGTCGACAACCCGCACACCAAGCCGGTCGAGTTCTGGGAGTGGCTGATCGGCGACGTCGCGCTGGACCACCCCGAGGTGATCTGGCTGGCCGAGGCGTTCACCCGGCCGGCGATGATGCACGGCCTGGGCAAGGTGGGCTTCCAGCAGTCCTACACCTACTACGCGTGGCGCAACGAGAAGTGGGAGCTGGAGGATTATTGCCACGAGCTCGCCCGGGACTCGGCGCACTACATGAGGCCCAGCTTCTGGCCCACCACCCACGACATCCTGACCCCGTACATGCAGACCGGCGGCCGTGCCGCCTGGAAGCTGCGCGCCGCCCTCGCGGCGACACTCGTTCCCACGTACGGCATCTACGCCGGCTACGAGCTGATGGAGAACGAACCGCGACCCGGTGTGCAGGAGCAGTTGGACAACGAGAAGTACCAGTTCAAGGACCGGCACTGGGAGGAGTACGACGAGTACGGCCCCAAGGCCGGCCAGTCGATCGCGCCTTACCTGAGCCTGATCAACCGGATCCGGCGTGAGCATCCGGCCCTGCACTGGCTGCGCAACCTGCGCTTCCACAACGCCGAGAACGCCAAGGTGATGGTCTTCTCCAAGAGCCGGACGCTGGTCAACGAGTTCGGCCACGCGCACGAGGACACCCTCATCGTGGTGGCCAACCTCGACCCGCACCAGAATCAGGCGAGCTGGTTCCACCTGAACATGCCGGACATCGGGCTCGGATGGGATGATTCGTTCGAAGCGCATGATCTGGTCACCGGCGCCACCTGGCACTGGTCACAGCACAACTGGAGTTGGCTCGGCCCGGAGAGCGAGCCGGTCCACATCGTTCAGGTGAGGCGGTATCAGTAGATGAGCGAATACCCGGGCGGCTCCGCGCCGGCGAAGAAGAGTGGGATCAGTGGCCGCGCCGTGGGCGGCATCATCATTGCCGCGCTGGTCGTGGTGTTCATCGCCATCAACCGGGACCAGGTCGACGTCTCGTTCGTGTTCTTCAACGCCACACTTGCGCTGTGGGTGGCCCTCACCATCGCAGCGGTCGGCGGGCTGGTGGCGGGCTTCCTGATCGGTCGCAAGCGCTACAAGCCGTAACGAACGGGGCCGCCTTGCCGAACACCTGGTCGGTGAGACCAACACCGACTCACAGCACGTCAAGTTGCATGTCCAGCAACTGATCACCCAGCTGGCACCGGAGCGGCACGACGTCCAGCTCTACGCCCAGATGTACTGCAGCGGCGGGCGCTGACTCGCCGGAACGGACGCGCCCGGCGCTGTCGGGATTCAGTGATACAAACGAGCCTGGCTATGTGGAAGGGGCTCGGTGTCCACGACTGATTCGTTCGTTCACCTGCACGTGCAT
The DNA here is from genome assembly GCA_963785455.1 of uncultured Actinomycetota bacterium. Classification (GTDB taxonomy): domain Bacteria; phylum Actinomycetota; class Actinomycetes; order Mycobacteriales; family Nakamurellaceae; genus Nakamurella. Next base: position 216,166 of record CAWAVL010000014.1, on the reverse strand, counting down.
ACCGAGTACTCGATGCTCGACGGGGCTGCCCGGCTGGGGCAGCTCTTCGAGCGCACCGCCGAGATGGGCATGCCGGCACTGGCGATGACCGACCACGGCAACGTGTTCGGCGCGCACGATTTCTACCGGCAGGCCCGGGCGGCCGGCGTCAACCCGATCATCGGCATGGAGGCCTACCTCACGCCCGGCACCTCGCGGTTCGAGCGCACCCGGGTGCGGTGGGCGGACGGCGGCGAGGACGACGTCTCCGGCGCCGGCGCGTACACGCACGTCACGCTGCTGTCCGAGTCGACGGCCGGCATGCACAACCTGTTCCGGCTGGCGTCCAGGGCCTCCCTGGAGGGCTTCTTCTACAAGCCGCGGGCCGACCGCGAGCTGCTGGCGCAGTACGCGGCCGGGCTCATCGCGACCACCGGTTGCCCGTCCGGTGAGATCCAGACCTGGCTGCGGATCGGCGACTATGCCAAGGCCCGCGCCGCGGCCGCCGAGTTCCGGGACATCTTCGGCAAGGAGAACTACTTCCTCGAGCTGATGGACCACGGCCTCGGGATCGAGACCCGGGTGCGAGACGGCCTGCTGCGGCTCGCCCGTGACCTGCAGTTGCCGATGGTGGCCACCAACGACCTGCACTACACCGACGCCACCGACGCCGCCGCGCACGAGGCGCTGCTGTGCGTGCAGTCCGGCAAGACACTGGACGACCCCAACCGGTTCAAGTTCGACGCCCGCGACTTCTACCTCAAGTCACCCGCCGAGATGCGGGCGCTGTGGGACGGCAAGTACCAGCTGCGGGAAGCCTGCGACAACACGCTGCTGATCGCCGAGCGTTGCGCCGTCACCTTCGACGAGTCCGCGTCGTACATGCCGCGGTTCCCGGTGCCGGCGGGCGAGACCGAGCAGACCTGGTTCGTCAAGGAGGTCGCCCGCGGGCTCGCCGCCCGGTTCCCGGACGGCATCCCGCCCGAGGTGCAGAAGCAGGCCGACTTCGAGGTCGGGGTCATCACCCAGATGAACTTCCCCGGCTACTTCCTGGTCGTCGCCGACTTCATCAACTGGGCCAAGGACAACGGGATCAGGGTCGGTCCCGGCCGTGGCTCCGGTGCCGGCTCGATGGTCGCCTATGCCATGCGGATCACCGACCTGAACCCGTTGCAGCACGGGCTGATCTTCGAGCGCTTCCTCAACCCGGACCGGGTCTCCATGCCCGACTTCGACGTGGACTTCGACGAGCGCCGGCGCGGCGACGTCATCCGCTACGTCACCGAGAGGTACGGCGACGACCGGGTCGCGCAGATCGTCACCTACGGCACCATCAAGGCCAAGCAGGCGGTCAAGGACTCCGCGCGGGTGCTGGGCATGCCGTTCTCCGTCGGCGACCGGATCACCAAGGTGATGCCGCCGCCGGTGATGGGCAAGGACGTCTCGCTGGCCAAGATGTTCTCCCCGTCCGACCCGCGGTACAACGAGGCCGCCGAGTTCCGGACCCTCGCCGAGACCGACCCGGACGTGCAGAAGGTCGTCGAGACCGCCCGCGGTCTCGAGGGTCTCAAGCGGCAGTGGGGTGTGCACGCGGCCGGCGTCATCATGTCGTCCGAGCCGTTGCTCGACCTGATCCCGATCATGAAGCGGGAGCAGGACGGCGCCATCATCACCCAGTTCGACTACCCGACCTGCGAGAAGCTCGGGTTGATCAAGATGGACTTCCTGGGGTTGCGCAACCTCACGGTCCTGGACGACGCGCTGATCAACATCAGGGCCAACCGCGGCGAGACCGTGGTGCTGGAGGACCTGCCGCTGGACGACAAGAAGACGTTCGAGCTGCTCGCCCGTGGCGACACCCTCGGCGTCTTCCAGCTGGACGGCGGCCCGATGCGGGCGCTGCTGCGATCGATGCGCCCGGACAACTTCGAGGACATCTCCGCGGTCGGCGCGCTGTATCGGCCCGGGCCGATGGGCGCCAACTCGCACAACGAGTACGCGGACCGGAAGAACAAGCGCAAGCCCGTCGTCCCGATCCACCCCGAACTCGCCGACGCTTTGTCGGACATCCTCGGCGACACCTACGGGCTGATCGTCTACCAGGAACAGGTCATGGCGATCGCCCAGCACGTCGCGGGCTACTCCCTGGGTGCCGCCGACCTGTTGCGCCGGGCGATGGGCAAGAAGAAGAAGTCCGAGCTGGACGCGCAGTTCGAGAAGTTCTCCTCCGGCATGGCCGAGCGCGGGTACTCGCCGGCCGCGGTCAAGACGCTGTGGGACATCCTGCTGCCGTTCTCCGACTACGCCTTCAACAAGGCGCACTCCGCCGCGTACGGGCTGATCTCTTACTGGACGGCGTATCTCAAGGCCAACTACCCCGCGGAGTACATGGCCGCGCTGCTCACCAGCGTCGGTGACGACAAGGACAAGATGGCCATCTACCTGGCCGAGTGCCGGTCCATGGGCATCACCGTGTTGCCGCCGGACGTGAACACCTCGGTGCGGGACTTCGCCCCGGTGGGCACCGACATCCGGTTCGGTCTGTCCGCGGTGCGCAACGTCGGCACCGGAGTGGTCGCGTCGATCGTGGCCTGCCGCAAGGAGAAGGGCGCGTACACCGACTTCTACGACTTCCTGGAGAAGGTCGACCAGGTCGCGTGCAACAAGAAGGTGGTCGAGTCGCTCATCAAGGCCGGCGCCTTCGACTCGCTGTCGCACCCGCGCAAGGGCCTGCTGATGGAACACGCCAGGGCGATCGACGAGGTGCTCGGGCTCAAGCGCGCCGAGGCCATCGGCCAGTTCGACCTGTTCGGCGAGATGAGCCAGGAGGACAAGGGCGGCTCGTTCCGCGGCAGCGTTCCGGACACCGAGTGGGACACCAAGCTCCGGCTGGGATTTGAGCGGGAGATGCTCGGCTTGTACGTGTCCGGCCACCCGCTCTCGGGCGTCGAGCACATCCTGTCGGCGCAGTCGGACGGGTCGATCCCGGACATCCTCGACGGCACGGTGCCGGACCGGGGGATCGTCACCGTCGGCGGCATCCTCACCGGGCTGCAGCGGCGGCTGACGAAGAAGGGCGACCCGTGGGCGTCGGCGACGCTCGAGGACCTGGCGGGCGGGGTGGAGGTCGCGTTCTTCCCGAAGGTCTATCTGGACTGCTCGTTGCTGCTGGCCGAGGACGCCATCGTGCTGGTGAAGGGGCGCGTCGCCCGGTCCGAGGACCGGCTGTCGTTGCACGCGCAACAGGTGGTCGTGCCGGACCTGACCACCGCCGCGGGCAAGGGTCCGGTGCAGGTCAGCATCAATGCAGCCCGGTGCACGCCACCGGTGGTGGACCGGCTCAAGGACGTGTTGCAGGCCCACCCGGGCACCACCGCGGTGCACCTCAAGCTGCTCAACGGCAGCAGGGCGACCACGTTGAAGCTGGACGACGGGCTGCGGGTGACGCCCACCTCGGCGCTGATGGGCGACCTGAAGGCGCTGCTGGGCGCAGACTGTCTGGCATGAGACGCGCCGTGGTCCAGGCCGCTGCGATCCTCGGAACGTGCCTGGCCGTCGGCGTCGTGCAGGGGCTGCTGTGGGCGTTTCTGGCGCCGGGCATCCCGTACAAGGTGCTCGCCGACGGCCGCTACGGCGCGCTGCCGACCACCTCCACCTACCACTTCGTCGACGTCGCGGTGTTCGCGGTGTCCGGGATGATGATCGGCATCGTGCTGGCCGTGGCGCTGTGGCAGTTCCGCGGCACCCGCGGCTGGCAGGCGTTGCTCGCGCTGGTCGGCGGCTCGCTGCTGGGTGCGCTGACTGCCTGGGGCATCGGCATTCTCATTGCACCCGGCACCGATCCGGCCACCGTCGGGCCGGGCCCGGCCGACACCATCGTCACCGCCCCGCCGGACACCGGAACCATCCTGGTGGTGCTCGCCCAGCCTGCGCTGGCCGCGGCGGTCTACACGTTCCTGGTCGCCTGGAACGGGCAACCGGACCTGGATGTCACCCCGGCGGCCGGAAGGCGGCGAACGGGTCGGTCACCCGCAGTTCCTTGATGGTGAACCGGTACATTGCGGCCGGCCGGCCACCGCTCGGGCCGGGCGGCGCGGTGGTGCCGGTCGGCTCCAGCATTCCCCGCCGGGTCAGGATGCGTTGCAGGTTCGTCGCGTCCACGTCGTGCTCCAGCGCGGTGGCATAGACCCGGCGCAGCTCGGCGATGGTGAACTCCGCGGGGGCCAGCGCGAACCCGATGTTGGTGTAGGAGAGCTTCGCCTGCAGCCTGCGGTACGCGCGGTCGACGATCACCCCGTGGTCCAGCGCGGTCGGCGGCAGGTCCTGCACCGGGTGCCAGCGGGTGTCCGCGGGCAGGTGCGGGTCAGCGCCCAGCGGCACCAGGCCGAGGAATCCGGTGGCCATCACCCGGGCCCCCGGCACCCGGCCCGGGTCGGAGAACACCCCGATCTGCTCGAGGTGCGACACCCGGTCCAGGTCCACCTTCTGTGCCAGCTGGCGGGACGCCGAGGAGTCGACGTCCTCGGCGCGCAGCACCAGGCCGCCCGGTAGCGCCCACCGCCCGGCATCCGGGTTCTTGGCGCGCTGCCAGAGCAGCACCTGCAGCGACGGTCGTCCCGCCCGGTCCGGCCGGACACTGAAGACTGCTGCCAGCACCTCGACGGCGGTGCTATCATCGTCCATGTTATCGATTGTAAGTCGAAAACCTCGGCTTCGCGCCAGGAGGGCCTCCATGACCGCACCCACCCTGACCGACGCGCCCGGCGATCTGGCCGATTGGGCGCGGGAGGTCCGCGACCTCGCCGAGCAGCGGGACGCGGTGATCCTGGCGCACAACTACCAGGTCCCCGAGATTCAGGACGTCGCCCACCACGTCGGCGATTCCCTTGCACTGTCCCGGATCGCGGCCACCGCGCCGCAGTCGACGATCGTGTTCTGCGGCGTGCATTTCATGGCGGAGACGGCCAAGATCCTATCGCCGGAGAAGACGGTGCTCATCCCGGACGCCGCCGCCGGCTGCTCGCTCGCCGATTCGCTGACCGCCGATCAGTTGCGCGCCTGGAAGGCCGACAACCCGGGAGCCGTCGTCGTCTCCTACGTCAACACCACCGCCGAGGTGAAGGCCGAGACCGACATCTGCTGCACGTCCTCCAACGCCGTCGAGGTCGTCCGCTCCATCCCCGCGGACACCCCGGTCCTGTTCGGTCCGGACCAGTTTCTCGGCGCGCACGTCCGTCGCGTGCTGGGCCGGGACAACATCGCCGTCTGGGGCGGCGAGTGCCATGTGCACGCCGGAATCAACGGCGGCCAGCTCACCGCACAGGCCAACGCCCACCCGGACGCCGACCTGTACATCCACCCCGAATGCGGCTGCGCGACCAGCGCCCTGTACCTGGCGACGGCCGGTGCGGTGCCCGCGGATCGGGTGAAGATCCTGTCCACCGGGCAGATGGTGGACGCCGCGCTGGTCAGCCGGTCGCGACAGGTGTTGGTGGCCACCGAGATCGGGATGATCCACCAGCTGCGTAAGGCCGCACCCGGCGTCGACTTCCGGGCCGTCAACGACCGGGCGTCCTGCAAGTACATGAAGATGATCACTCCCGCCAAGCTGCTCACCTCGCTGCGCGAACTCCGGGACGAGGTCGTCGTCGACCCGGAGATCGCGGCACGGGCCCGCGGCGCGGTGGAACGCATGATCGCCATCGGGCAGAGCGGCGGCGGGGAATGACCGCGCTGACCGCGGCCGCAAGTGCGCTGCTGCCGTCCTGGGAGGCGTCCGCCGACGTCGTCGTCGTCGGCACCGGTGTCGCGGGGCTCACCACGGCGCTGACCACCGCCTCCGCGGGTCTGTCCGTGCTGCTGATCACCAAGGGCCGTCCCGAGGAGGCCAGCACCCAGTGGGCACAGGGCGGTGTCGCCGTCGTCCGGGACGAGCGCGACCCAGGTGACTCGATCGAGCAGCACATCGACGACACCCTGGTGGCCGGCGCCCGGTTGTCCGATCCGGCAGGTGTGCGGCTGATCCTGACCGAGGGGCCGGCTGCCGTGCAGCGGCTGATGGACCGGGGCGCGCACTTCGACGCCGGCCCGGACGGCCTGCTCCGCACCCGGGAGGGCGGCCACACCGCCAACCGGGTGATCCACGCCGGCGGCGACGCCACCGGGGCCGAGATCGAGCGGGCCCTGCTCGCGGTCCGCGGCCTGCCGTCGGTGCTCTCCGGGCACCAGGCCGTGGATGTGGTGCTGGACGGTTCCGGCCGCGCCCGTGGGCTGTCCGTCCTGGCGCCGGACGGGACGGTCGGCCTGATCCGTAGCGACGCCGTGGTGCTCGCCACCGGTGGCGCCGGCCACCTGTACGCGGCCACCACCAACCCAGGGGTCGCCACCGGTGACGGGCTTGCGATGGCGTTGCGCGCCGGAGCGACCCTGGCCGATGCCGAATTCCTGCAGTTCCACCCGACCGTCCTGTGGACCGGTCCCGGCGACCTCGGACACCGGCCGCTGATCACCGAGGCGGTCCGCGGCGAGGGTGCGGTGCTGATCGACGGCGCCGGGGACCGGATCATGCCCGGCGTGCACCCGCTGGCGGACCTGGCGCCCCGGGATGTGGTGTCACTGGCCATCTCCCGGCGGATGGCCCGGTCGCCCGGCGGCGTCGGTGACCATGTCTATCTCGACGCCACCGGGATCGCCCCGGACGTGTTCGCGCGCCGGTTCCCGACCGTGTCCGCTGCCTGCGCGCTCGCCGGCCTCAGCCCGACCACCGCGCCCATCCCGGTGGCGCCCGCCGCCCACTACCAGTGCGGTGGTGTGCTGACCGACCTGGACGGCCGGACGACGGTCCCCGGCCTGTTCGCGGTCGGCGAGGTCGCCCGAACCGGCCTGCACGGCGCGAATCGGCTCGCCTCGAACTCCCTGCTCGAAGGCCTGGTGATGGGGGAGCGCGCGGCTGCCGCCATCGGGGCCGAGGTGCTGCCGGCGACCAGCCGGCCGGCGGAGCTGATCCTGACGCCCGTCCCTGGGGCCGACCCCGCTGGCCGAGTTGGGTTGCAGGCCAGCATGAGTCGCGCCGCCGGCATCGGCAGGGACCTGATCGGCCTGCGCGACGCGCAGTCCACCGTCAACCGGCTGGCTGCGCAGCCGGCCGCTGCCGCGGACCGGTGGTCGGTGGAGACGGCGAACCTCGCGGTGGCCGCGTCGGCCCTGCTCGTCGCCGCGGAGCTGCGGGCCGAGTCCCGCGGGTGCCACGTCCGCAACGACCATCCCGATCCGCTCCCGGCGTGGGAGACCTCGATCCTGGTGCGCCGGCTGGACGGCGTGATCGCGACGTCGGTCGCCGGTCAGCGGGAGGCCGTGGCATGGGCCTGACCGGGCAGACCAGGGGCGCACTCGCCGACGCGGGCCTGGACGTGGACGCCGTGACCGCCGTCATCGACCGGGCGCTCGCCGAGGACCTGCGGGACGGGCCGGACATCACCACCGAGTCCACCGTTCCGGCCGATCAGCTCAGCGTGGCCAACGTCGTTCCCCGGGTACCGGGCGTGTTCGCCGGTGGCCCGGTCGCGATGGCGGTGTTCGAGTCGGTCGCGTTCACCGCCGAGTTCGAACAGGTGGTGCCGGAGGGCGGGTCGCTCGAGCCAGGCCGGCCCGCGCTGGTCGTCGCCGGGCGGACAGCGGGCATCCTGACCGGTGAGCGCACGGCGCTGAACCTGCTGACGCACCTGTCGGGGATCGCCACCGCCACCCGCGCCTGGGTCGATGCGGTGGCCGGCACGGGCGCCCACATCCGGGACACCCGCAAGACCCTGCCCGGGCTGCGCCTGTTGGAGAAGTACGCGGTGCGCTGCGGGGGCGGCGTGAACCACCGGCAGAGCCTGGGTGATGCTGCTCTCATCAAGGACAATCACGTCGCCGCAGCCGGTTCCGTCCGGGCTGCGATCGAGGCGGTGCGCGCCCGCAACGCCACGATCGCGCTGGAGGTCGAGGTCGACACCCTCGACCAACTCGACGAGGCCATCGCGGCCGGCGCCGAACTCGTTCTGCTGGACAACTTCTCCACCGCGGACACTGCCACCGCCGTGTCGGTCGCGCGAGCCGCCGGCCGCCGGGTGATGCTGGAGGCATCCGGCGGGCTGAGCCTGAACCGCGCTTTCGAGGTGGCCTCGACCGGGGTCGACTACCTGGCCGTGGGGGCGCTGACGCACTCGGCGGGGGCCCTCGACCTCGGTCTCGACCTCTCGGCGCAGCCTCTACCCTGAACCCATGCTGCAGCGGATCGACCTTCGCTCCGGTCTCGGTGATCTCCGGGCCGTGCTGCCGCGGGCGGCCGTCGACATCGGCAGCGCCGCATCGAGCGTCGAGCCGTTGATCGCCGACGTCCGACAACGCGGTGCCGCCGCCGTCCTGGACGCCGGTGAACGGTTCGACGCGGTGCGGCCCGCCGCGCTCCGGGTGCCGGCGTCCGTGCTATCCGCATCGCTACAAACCGTTCCGCCGGCCGTGCGGGATGCATTGACCGAGTCCATCTCCCGGGCAAGGGTCGGGCACACCGCCCAGTTGCCCACGGAGCGGGTCACCGCGATCGCGCCCGGCGGCACCGTCACGCAGCGTTGGGTCCCGGTCCGGCGGGTCGGCCTGTACGTGCCGGGCGGCCTGGCGCTCTACCCGTCCAGTGTGGTGATGAACGTCGTCCCGGCGCAGGTCGCCGGGGTGCGCGCGATCGCCGTCACGTCACCGCCACAACGGGACAACGACGGCTGGCCGGACCGCAATGTGCTCGCCGCGTGCGCGCTGCTCGGCATCACCGAGGTGTACGCCGCGGGCGGCGCGCAGGGCATCGCGCTGCTCGCGCTCGGCGCTGTCGACGTGGACGGGTCCGTCGTCGAGCCGGTGGATGTGATCACCGGCCCCGGGAACATCTACGTGACCGCGGCCAAGCGGCTGCTGCGCGGCACCGTCGCCATCGATTCCGAGGCCGGGCCCACCGAGATCGCCGTGGTGGCCGACGATTCCGCTGACCCCGCGCACGTCGCCGCCGATCTCGTGTCGCAGGCCGAGCACGATCCGGTCGCCGCGTCGGTGCTGATCACCACCTCAGAGTCGCTGGCCGACGCGGTGAATGAGCTTCTCGCACAGCGTGTTCCATCGACCAAGCACCACGAGCGGGTCCGGGAGGCGTTGGCCGGGCGGCAGTCCGGCACCGTGCTGGTGTCCTCGGTGGACGACGCGATCACCGTCGCAGACGCCTACGCCGCCGAGCATCTGGAAATCCAGACCCGCGACGCCCGGGCGGTGGCCGCCCGGATCAGCAACGCCGGTGCGGTCTTCGTCGGCGCCTATTCGCCGGTCTCGCTGGGTGACTACTGCGCCGGGTCCAACCATGTGCTGCCCACCGGGGGCTCCGCCCGATTCACCGCGGGACTCAGCGCGATGACCTTCCTGCGGCAGATGCAGGTGATCGACTACTCCCGAGACGCGCTGGCCGCCGTGGCGCCGCACGTGCTCGCGTTGTCGGATGCCGAAGACCTGCCCGCGCACGGTGAGGCCGTCTCGGCCCGTTTCCCCGGTTCATGATCGGCGACGCGGTCCGGCTGGCCGATCTGCCTCTGCGCGCCGACCTGGTCGGTCAGAAGCCCTACGGTGCGCCGCAGCTGGACGTGCCGGTACGCATCAACACGAACGAGAACCCCTATCCGCCATCGGATGCGCTGGTTGCCGACCTTGCAACGTCCGTGGCGTCGGTGGCCGCCGATCTGAACCGCTATCCGGACCGTGACGCGGTCGCCCTGCGGGAGCAGTTGGCGAAGTACCTGTCCCGGTCCACCGGAGTCCCGCTGTCGGTCGAGAACGTCTGGGCCGCCAACGGTTCCAACGAGATCCTGTTGCAGGTCCTGCAGGCGTTCGCCGGCCCGGGCCGTAGCGCACTGGGTTTCGAGCCGTCCTACTCCATGCACCCGATCATCGCGTCCGGCACGCGGACCACCTGGCTGTCCTGCCCGCGCCGCGCCGACTTCACGGTCGACATCCCCGCGGCTGCGGCGATGATCGCCGACCACCGGCCGGACGTGCTGTTCATCACCAGCCCAAACAATCCCACCGGCGGATCCCTTCCGCTGCAGGACATTCGTTCCCTGCTGCGGGCCGCGCCGGGGATCGTGGTGGTCGACGAGGCGTACGCGGAATTCTCCGATCGGCCCAGCGCCATGGGACTGATCGAGCAGTTTCCGGCCCAATTGGTGGTGGTGCGAACCATGTCCAAGGCCTTCGCTTTCGCCGGCGGACGGCTCGGCTACCTGGCCGCAGCGCCCGCCGTCATCGACGCACTGCTGTTGGTGCGCCTGCCGTATCACCTCTCGACGCTGACCCAGGCCGCCGCGTCTGCGGCGTTACGGCACGCCGACGACACCCTGGCCTCGGTGGCGCACCTGGTGGCCGAGCGCCGCCGGGTCGGCCAAGAGCTGGCCGATTTCGGGTTCGACGTCATCGATTCCGATGCGAACTTCCTGCTGTTCGGCCGGTTCGACGACGCCGCTGTCAGCTGGCGGCGGTATCTGGACGCCGGAGTGCTGTTGCGGGACATGGGGATCCCCGGCTACCTGCGCGCCACCATCGGTACCGATGCCGAGAACGATGTGCTGCTGGACGTCAGTGCCCGGCTGTCCAGCCCGACGAAGGAGCGTTCCTGATGCAGGGCCAGTCTGTGATGCAGCGCCACGCCCGGATCGAACGCGCGACGAGTGAATCGTCGGTGCTGGTCGATCTGAACCTGGACGGCACCGGGAAGGTCGAGATCTCCACCGGGGTGCGGTTCTACGACCACATGCTCACCGCGTTCGGGGTACACGGCAATTTCGATCTGACGGTCCGCGCGGTCGGTGACGTCGACATCGACGCACACCACACCGTGGAGGACACGGCAATCGTGCTGGGCCAGGCGATCGGTCAGGCGCTGGGCGACAAGGCCGGGATCCGCCGGTTCGGTGATGCCTTCATCCCGATGGACGAGACGCTGGCGCATGCGGCGGTCGACGTGTCGGGGCGGCCGTTCTCGGTGCACACCGGTGAACCGGAGTCGGTGCTCGGGTTCACCGTCGGGAACAACTATCCGGTGGTGCTCAACCGGCACGTGTTCGACTCCCTGGCCTTCCACGCCCGGATCGCGCTGCACGTCCGGGTGATCTACGGGCGCGACCCGCACCACATCTGCGAGGCGCAGTACAAGGCGATCGCCCGGGCGCTGCGGCAGGCGGTGGAGCCGGACCCACGGGTGCAGGGCATCCCGTCGACCAAGGGCGTGCTGTGAGCCAGATCCTGCCGATCCTGTTGCTGGCCGTCGGCGGTTTCCTGGTGGGCGGTGTGCTGTCGGTGGGGAAGAAGTCGGTGCCTGCCGCCGTGGTGTTGGGGGTCTTCGCCGCCGGGTGCATCGTCGGCGGAATCCTGTGGTTGATCGGGGAGTCGTGACGGATCGATGAGCGGTGTGGTCGTACTGGATTACGGGTCGGGGAATCTGGCGTCCGCGGAACGGGCCCTGCGCCGGACCGGTGCCGACGTGGTCGTCACCGACGATTTCGATGCCGCGCTGAACGCCGATGGCCTGGTCGTGCCGGGTGTCGGGGCGTACGAGGCCTGCATGGCGGGGCTGTCGGCGGTGCGCGGACAGCGGATCATCGACCGGCGGGTCGCGGGTGGCCGGCCGGTGCTGGGCATCTGTGTGGGCATGCAGATCCTGTTCGACCGGGGCGTGGAACACGGCGTCGAGACCGCCGGTGTGGGGGAGTGGCCCGGCACCGTGGAACGGCTGCAGGCGCCGATCGTGCCGCACATGGGCTGGAACACGGTTGAACCGGGGGCCGGCTCGGTGCTGTTCGAAGGCGCCGATCCCGAAACCCGCTACTACTTCGTGCATTCCTATGCCGTGCGCCGCTGGGAACTCGAGGCCGGCGGCCGGTTCGTGCCGCCGGTGGTGACCTGGGCCGAGCACGGTGGTGACCGGTTCGTGGCCGCGGTGGAGAACGGTCCGCTGTCGGCGACCCAGTTCCACCCGGAGAAATCCGGTGATGCCGGCGCCGAGGTGCTCCGTCGATGGGTCGCGACTCTCTAGTTCTCCGGCTGTGGTTGCCAGGCCGTGACCCGTGGACCTAGTCTCGAACGCATGTTCGATGACCGGGCCAAGGTGCTGCAGGAGTTGCGCTCCCGCATCGGCTCGGTCAGCCCGGAACCGGCCACGGAGACCGGCAGGGTGATCCCGGTGGTCGCGCCGCTCGCCGCCGTGCTGCCACGCGGTGGTCTTGCACCTGGATCGGTGGTCAGCGTGCGCGGCCACGGCGCGACGAGCCTGCTGTTCACGCTGCTGTCCGGACCGCCCGACGCCTGGGCGGCGCTGGTCGGGATGCCCGGGGTCGGGTTGGCCGCTGCGGCGGAATTCGGCGTCGACCTGGACCGGATGGTCGTCATCCCCGAGCCGGGACCCGATGTACTGCAGGTGTTGTCGATCCTGGTGGACGGCGTCGACATGATCGCCGTGGCACTACCCGCCACCGCCCGGCCCAGCCCGTCCCTGCAGCGGGTGCTCACCGGCCGGCTCCGTCAACGCGGTGCTGTTCTGCTCGTGATGGGCCCGTGGCCGGGCGCCGATCTGGTGCTGACCGCGCGTTGGATCAGCTGGGCCGGCCTTGGTCAGGGGCATGGCCGGCTCCGCGACCGTGAACTGGTGGTGGAGGTCGGCGGACGTGGCGCGGCGGCCGGTCGGACGCACCAGGCGGTGTTGCTCCTACGGGCCGGGCGGACCACCGTCGAGATCGCCGCCGCCCCGGCGCCGGTCGTACCTCGCGTGCCACCGGAGACCTACGAGCCGGTGGCGGATGTCGGATGACACAGCAGCTGAGCTGGCACTGGGAGAACCACCTGTGCCCCCGGTGGGACGGACTCAGCGATAGGAGTGCTTCTCGGGCGATTTCATCATCGACTTCACCTATCCCGAACCCACGCCGGTACCGGTCACCACCATCGCCTGGCGGATGGCTGCGCTGGTGCTGCACATCATCGCGAGATCATCCACCACGGCGCCGTTCCGTGATGTCGCCGTTCCGTGATGTCGCTGTCCCGGGAGGTTTCCTCACTGGTGGCGACGCGTTTCCGCGAGAACGTTTCGGTTCGCTCGCGTGGCCCGGCGGTGGGAAGGTGTCCGCGAAGGTTGCCGCCGATGTGATGGCTTCCGGAGCTGTCGTCGTGCGCCTGCTCGGCCGTTTTGAAAGAGGGGCGTTTCCGCGGAAACGCTCGGGTTGCGTGACCCGGGCGGTCAAGAGGCTGTCGCCTGCCTGGGTCCGAACGAGTCCGCCGTCGGTGTGATGGCCGTTGTCGGTGCCCCGGGCTAGTCTCGAACACATGTTCGAGTGATGGGTGGGTGGGGTGATGGTGGTGGACTTCCATGCCGGCGATGACGGCGAGTTCGACTTCGATGGTGATGACCTGTCGTTGATGTGGCAGAGCGCGCCGCGGCGGCGGGGGTCGGCACCGGTGCCGGGTGCGGCCATCCCGGTGGTGCCCGCGCCCGGTGCTGCGCCCGGTGCTGCGTCGGGTGCTGATGGTGTTGTGGTGGTGCCGGTGGGGGTGTTGGAGTCGCGGATCTGTGCGTTGGCGGGGGCGTTGGCGTCGTCGACGGGGGTGTGGTTGGGGCTGGTGGCCGAGTTCGACCGGCGGAAGGGGTGGGCGCAGTGGGGGGTGCGGTCGTGTGCGCACTGGTTGTCGTGGGCGTGTTCGGTGGCGCCGGGGGCGGCGCGGGAGTACGTGCGGGTGGCGTCGGCGTTGACCGGGTTGCCGTTGTTGGCGCAGGCGTTGTGCGCGGGCCGGTTGTCGTATTCGAAGGTGCGGGCGGTGACCCGGGTCGCCGACCGGGTGCCGGAGGCGACGTTGTTGGAGCAGGCGCTGGTGCATACCGCGGCGCAGTTGGAGCGGGTGGTGCGGGGCTACCGCAAGGTCGATGGGACGGGTCGGGATCAGCAGGCGCGGCGGCGGGCGCGGTGGTTCTTCGACGAGGACGGGATGCTGGTGCTCACCGCGCGGCTCCCCGCCGATGAGGGGGCGGTGCTGGTGGCGGCGTTGACGATGGCCGCCGCCCGGGACACCCCACCCGACCCCGCCACCGACCCCGCCACCGGCCCAGGTCCGGGTCCCGACACCGGTGCGGCCGGCCGGGTGGGTGCGGGGTGGGAGGCGGACGCGGTGATGGCGTTGGCGCACACCGCGTTGGCCGCGGGCCCGGTGGATTCCTCCGGTGACGACCGGCACCTGCTGGTGCTGCACGCCGACCCCGCCGCACTGACCGGACCCACTGCCAACCCCGCCGTGGACCCGGCGGCCGGTGATGATCCCGGTGTGACCGGTGGGGTGTGCCGGATCGAGCACGGCCCGGGGGTGGACACCGCGACCGCGCGGCGAATCGCCTGCGACGCGGCGTTGGTGGCGTTGATCAATTCCGCGGTGCCGGGGGAGCAACTGCGGTTGGGGCGTAAGACCCGGAAGATCTCGCCGGCGTTGCGGCGGGCGTTGCGGATCCGGGATGGCGGGTGCCGGTTCCCCGGCTGTCACCGGCGGTTGCACCTGCAGGCGCATCACATCGTGCACTGGTTGCACGGCGGGCTCACTGACCTGGACAACCTGATCCTGCTGTGCCGCGCCCACCACATGACCGTCCACGAGGACGGGTTCACCATCGAACCCACCGACCAGCACCCCCACAGCGACGGCGGCGGAGGCGGCGGCGGAGGAGGGGGATGGGTGTTCCGCACCCCGACCCGGGTGCCCATCCCGGCCAACCCCGCCCTACCACCGGACCCCGCACCCCTGGACCCCGACCCGTACCACCCCGACCTCATCCGACCCGGCTGGCGAGGCGAACCCTTCCACCTCACCGACTCCGTCAGCGCCCTGTGCCAGGCAGCAGGCGAATCATGACCACCGATCGCGACGAACGCGCCCGAACGCTGGTCGTCTGGTGCCCCGACTGGCCGGCTGTGGCGGCGGCCCGACATGCCGGCCGGCCGGCGAGCGATCCGGTTGCCGTTTTCCACGCGAACCGTGTGCAGGCCTGCACCGCGGCGGCGCGGGCGGAGGGGATCACGGTCGGCCAGCGGCGGCGGGATGCCCAATCGCGATGCCCAGACCTGCTCATCGCCCAGGTCGATCACGATCGCGACGGCCGCCTCTTCGAGCCGGTGGCCGCTGCCGTCGAATCCGTCGCACCCGCCGTGGAGATCCTCCGGTCCGGGGTCGTCGCGTGTCCCGCCCGCGGTCCGCGGCGGTATTTCGGCAGCGAGATCGCTGCCGCCGAGCGGATTGTCGACGTCGTCGAGGCACTGGACATCGAATGCTCGGTCGGGATCGCCGACGTGCTCCCCGTTGCGGTGTTGGCCGCGCACCGCGCCACCATCGTTCCGCCCGGTGGATCCGCCGCGTTCTGCGCGCCGTTGCCGATCACCGAACTGGCGCGGGACCCGGCCATCAGCCCACCGGAGCGCGCGGCGCTGACCGACCTGCTCATCCGCCTCGGCATCACCACCGCCGGGGCTTTCGCCGCACTGCCCGAAGGAAAGGTGGCGACCCGGTTCGGCGCCGATGGTGTGCAGGCCCACCGGCTCGCCCGGGGACTGGGTGAACGTGGCGTATCCCGGCGGCAACTGCCGCAGGAGCTGACCGTGGAACAGGTCTGTGATCCGCCGCTGGAACGCGTCGACACGGCCGCGTTCGCGGCGCGGGCGCTGGCCGAGCGGTTCCACGTCAGACTCGCCGATGCCGGTCTGGCCTGCACCAGGCTGGCCATCACCGCCGTCACCGAACGGGACGCCACCCTCACCAGGATCTGGCGGTGCGCGGCGCCGTTGACCGCGGCGGCCACCGCGGACCGGTTGCGCTGGCAACTCGACGGTTGGCTCACCGCCGGTCGTACCGGCGCTGTCCCGGGGATGAGCGCGGCCGGGGGACCGGGCGCCATCACCCGGCTGACGCTGGAACCGATCGAGGCGCTCGGTGCCGGGCGCATCCAGTACGGGCTGTGGGGTTCCGACGGGCAGGACGACCAGCGGGCCGGTTGGGCCTTTGCCCGCGTGCAGGGTCTGCTCGGTCCGGAGTCGGTGCTGGCGCCGGTGCCATCCGGTGGCCGCAGTCCCGCGGACCGCGTCACGCTGGTGCCCTGGGGAGACGAAAAGGTCAGTGCCAGAGAGCCTTCCGATCCGTGGCCCGGGTCGTTGCCGGCCCCCTCCCCGGCAAGGCTGGGTGATCCGGAGAGGATCACCGTCCTCGACGACGACGGGCGGCCGGTGCACCTCACCGGCCGGGGCCTGCTGACCGGACCACCGACCTGGCTGGTGCACGACACCCGGCATCGGGTCGAGGCGTGGGCCGGCCCGTGGTTGCTCGACGAGCGCTGGTGGTCGAGCGACCGGGCACCCGCAGGAGCGCGAGTTCAGCTCGTCATCGATGACGGGAGGGCCGTGCTCGCACGGTCGACACCCGACGGCTGGAGCATCGAAGGGGTGTACGACTGATGGGCTGGTCCAACCCCGCCGTCCCGTGGAAAGACCTGGAACGGGCGCTGTCCGGCAAACCCCCGCGGCCCGGCCGGGGACCCGTCGGCCCGCTCCGGCCTCTGGGTCACGACCGTCCCGAACCTGACCCGGACGCTGCACCGATCGAATACCCCAGCTCGCAGCGACGGCAACGACCGGTGGTGGAGACAACCGGCCCGATCGATCTGGCCACCCGGGTGCCCTATGCGGAGTTGCACTGCCACTCCGCCTTCAGCTTCCTCGACGGCGCCTCCACCCCCGAGCTGCTGGTGGCCGAAGCCCTCCGGTTGGGCCTGGACGCCCTGGCCATCACCGACCACGACGGGCTTTACGGCATCGTCCGGTTCGCCGAGGCGGCTGCCGACACCGGACTGCGCACGCTGTACGGCGCGGAGTTGTCGTTCGGCCTGCCCGAACCCCAGATGGGTGTGGCCGACCCCGTCGGTGACCACCTGCTGATCCTGGCCCGTGGCCAGGAGGGGTACAACAGACTGTCCGCCCAGATCAGCCGTGCCCAACTGAACGGCGGCGAGAAAGGTCGCCCCGTCTACGATCTCGATGACCTGGCCGAAGCGGCGGGAGATCACTGGCTGATCCTCACCGGGTGCCGCAAGGGTCGCGTCCGGCGGGCGCTCGCACGGTACGGTCCGTCGGCGGCGCGAGCCGAGATCCGCGACCTGATGGACCGGTTCGGGCGTGCCAACGTCCTGGTGGAATTGACCACCCAACTGCTGCCCACCGACGACGAGGACAACGACGCCCTCGCAGACCTCGCTGCGGAACTCGGCCTGCCGGTCGTCGCGACCACCGGCGCGCATTATGCGGCGCCACCGTCGAGCAGGGTGGCGGCGGCGATGGCGGCTGTGCGCGGACGGCGCAGCCTGGACGAGGCCGACCCGTTCCTGCCGCCCGGCGCGGGGGCGCACCTGCGGTCGGGCGCCGAGATGGCGGCACTGTTCGCCCGGTACCCGACGGCCGTGCCCACCGCCGCCGCGATCGGTGCGGAATGCTCCTTCGACCTGCACCTGGTGGCGCCGCAACTGCCGCCGTACGACGTGCCGCCGGGGCACGACGAGAACTCCCATCTGCGGCAGCTCGCCCTGGCCGGCGCGGCCACCCGGTACGGCACCCCGGAGCAGCGGCCGGATGCCTACGAGCAGATCCACAAGGAATTGAAGATCATCGCCGATCTCAATTTCCCCGGTTATTTCCTCATCGTCCACGACATCGTCGATTTCTGCCGTAGGGCAAACATCTTCTGTCAGGGTCGCGGATCCGCGGCGAATTCCGCCGTTTGCTACGCGTTGGGCATCACCGCCGTCGATGCGGTGCGTTACCAATTGTTGTTCGAGCGGTTTCTGGCACCGGAAAGGGACGGTCCGCCGGACATCGACATCGACATCGAGTCCGACCGCCGCGAGGAGGTCATCCAGTACGTCTACCAGCGGTACGGCCGCGAATATGCCGCACAAGTAGCAAACGTCAACACGTTTCGTCCGCGAATGGCGGTCCGGGACATGGCCAAGGCGCTCGGTCACTCACCCGGCCAGCAGGACGCCTACTCCAAACAACTCGACGGCTGGTCACCGCTGGCCGCGCAGATCAAGGAGGCCACCTCCGGGGGTGGCAGCATCGAGCACCCCATTCCCGCGGACGTCCTGGCCCTCGCCGCGCAGATTCAGGACTTTCCCCGGCATCTGGGTATCCATTCCGGTGGAATGGTGATCTGCGACCGGCCGGTGGCCCAGGTGTGCCCGGTGGAATGGGGTCGAATGGAGAACCGCTCGGTGCTGCAATGGGACAAGGACGACTGCGCCGCAATGGGCCTGGTGAAATTCGACCTGCTGGGTCTGGGCATGCTCTCCGCCCTGCACTATGCCGTCGACCTGGTGCGCGAGCACGAGGGAATCGACGTCGACTTCGCGCAATTGGACCTGGAGGAGCCCGCGGTGTACGAGATGCTGCGCCGCGCCGACTCGGTGGGGGTGTTCCAGGTGGAATCCCGGGCACAGATGGCGACACTGCCCCGGCTCAAGCCGCGCACGTTCTACGACCTCGTGGTGGAGGTGGCGCTGATCCGCCCCGGCCCCATCCAGGGCGGTTCCGTGCACCCCTACATCCGCCGCCGCAACGGCGAGGAACCGGTGACCTACGACCACCCGGTGATGAAGCGGTCCCTGGAGAAGACGCTCGGTATCCCGCTGTTCCAGGAGCAGCTCATGCAGCTTGCCGTCGACGTCGCCGGGTTCGACGCCGGCGGCGCCGACCAGCTGCGAAGGGCCATGGGCGCCAAACGTTCCGGCGAGAAGATGGAGAAGCTCAAGGGCCGGCTGTACGACGGGATGCGTACCTTGCACGGCCTCACCGGTGACACCGCCGACCGGATCTACGAGCGGCTGCTGGCGTTCGCCAACTTCGGGTTCGCCGAGTCGCACGCGTTGTCCTTCGCGGCGCTGGTGTTCTACTCGTCCTGGCTCAAACTGCACCACCCGGCCGCGTTCTGCGCCGCGCTGCTGCGCGCCCAGCCGATGGGCTTCTACTCCCCGCAGTCCCTGGTCGCAGACGCCCGCCGGCACGGGGTGACGGTGCGCCGCCCGGACGTCAATTCTTCCGGCGTGAACGCCGATCTCGAGCCGGGGCCCGGCGGCGCACCGGCGGTGCGGCTCGGCCTGGCCGGTATCCGGACCATCGGCACCGAGGTGGCCGAGCAGATCGTCGACCGTCGACCCGCGGCCGGGTACCCGACCTTGGATGAGCTCACCAGGGCCGTCACGCTGACCACACCACAGGCGGAGGCGCTGGCCACCGCAGGCGCCCTCGACGTGCTGACCGGGATGCGGGCACGGGCCGGCAAGGACCGGCGACGCGCGCTCTGGGCGGCGGGCGCCGCGGCCGGCCCCATCGCGGGCACGCTGCCGGGCAGCACCGTCGGTCTGGACGCACCGGTGCTGCCCGGGATGAGCGACATCGAGCTGACCATCGCCGACATCTGGGCCACCGGGATCTCGCCGGAGACCTATCCCACCGAGTTCTCCCGCGAGACGCTCACCGCTTGGGGGGTGCGGACGGCGGTCGACCTGCACATGGTGGAACACGGAACCAGGGTGCTGGTCGCCGGGGTGGTCACCCACCGGCAGCGGCCGGCGACCGCATCCGGGGTCATCTTCATCAACCTCGAGGACGAGTCCGGGATGATCAACGTCATCTGCTCCATCGGGCTGTGGTCGCGGTACCGGCGGGTGGCGCGCGGCTCGCCGTCGCTGGTCGTCCGGGGAGTGGTGGAGCGCGCCGGTGGGTCGATCTCGATCGTCGCCGATCGGATCGCCGCGGTCGACCTGGTGGCCACCACGCCCTCCCGGGACTTCCGATGACCCAGGTCTGGCACGATCGTGCCCATGAGCGAGGTGTTCGAACGGGCGTCGGTGTCGTTGATACTGGCCGACTTCGCCGTCGCGGACCAGCTCGGCAAACTGCAGATGGTGGGCGGGGGACTGCAGCTGATCGGCCGCGATCACACCACCGGAGTGTCCGCCGCCTTCGCGCTCGTGGTCAGCCTCACGTTCCCGCCGGAACTGTTCAACGAGCAGTACGCCTTCGAGGTGGTGCTGGAGCGGGAGAACGGCACTCCGGTCGAACTCGAACAGACCGCCGCCGTGCCCGGGACCCGGGTCATGCGGTTCGGCCAGACACTGCAGATCGAGGAACCCAACTTCCGGGGCAGCGGCGTCCCGCGGCGGGCCCTGCCCACTCGGTCACATGTGGTGCTGTACTTCAACACGGGGCTGCCGCTGCCACCCGGGCAGGCCCTGCTCTGGCGGGCCAGGATCGACGGCGAGTCCCGCCCGGAGTGGACCGTGGCGTTCTTCGTCCCGGCCCCGCCCGCTGCACCGGTGCTGGGGTGATCTGATGCGCCTCGCCACCTGGAACATCAATTCGGTGCGGGCCAGGATCGACCGGCTCGCCGGATGGCTCGCCCGCAGCGACGTCGACATCGTCGCCATCCAGGAGACCAAGGTCCCCGACGACAAGTTCCCGTTCGCCCGGGTCGAGGAACTCGGCTACCAGGTGGCGCACCACGGCACCAACCAGTGGAACGGCGTCGCGGTGCTGTCCCGGGTGGGGCTCGACGACATCCAGATCGGCGTGCCGGGGGTGCCGCCGTTCGGTGATCCCGCCGTGACCGAGGCGCGGGCGATCGGCGTGCTCTGCGGTGACGTCCGGGTCTGGAGCCTCTACGTTCCCAACGGCCGGGCGGTCGGCGACCCGCACTACGACTACAAGCTCGCCTGGCTCGGCGCGCTACACGATTACGGTGCCAAATCGCTTGCGGCGCAGCCGGATGCGCAGATCGCGCTGTGCGGGGATTTCAACATTGCCCCCACCGACGACGACATCTGGAGCGTCGACTACTACCGCGGGTCCACCCATGTCACGCCGCCGGAGCGGCAGGCTTTCTTCTCCGTCGTCGACGCCGGGTTCTCCGACGTCGTTCGCCCCTACCACCCCGGACCGGGCGTCTACACCTATTGGGACTACACCCGGCTGGCGTTCCAGAAGCGCCGCGGCATGCGCATCGACTTCGCGCTGGCCAGCCCCGCGCTGGCGGCGCGGGTCACCGGTGCGGTCATCGACCGGGAGGAGCGCAAGGGCAAGCTGCCCTCCGATCACGCCCCGGTGATCGTCGAGTTGGAGGACGCGCCATGACCCAGATCCTGGTGATCGAACACGACCCGTCCGACCCGTTGCTGCGACTGGGGGAATGGCTGACGGCTGCCGGCGCCGAACTCACCGTGTGCCGCCCGCATCTGGGCGACGACGTGCCCGCCGCGCTCGACGGCTTCGACGCCGTCATCAGCCTGGGCGGTGAGATGGGCGCGAACGACGACGACCACGCACCGTGGTTGCCCGCGACCAGAGCCTTGCTGGTACAAGCGATTCGGACCACCACCCCGACACTCGGGATCTGCCTCGGCGGCCAGCTTCTCGCCGCCGCCGGCGGCGCACGGGTCGAGAAGGGGTCCGCCGGACCGGAGATCGGGGCGTACCTGGCCGCCAAGCGCGACGCCGCCATGTCCGACCCGCTGTTCGCCGACCTGCCCATGACGCCGGACGTCGTGCACTACCACTACGACGTCGTGCCGAGCCTGCCGCCGGGGTCGGTGTTGCTGCTCTCCTCGATGGGCTACCCGAACCAGGCGTGGCGCCAGGGGGAGGCGGCGTGGGGCCTGCAGTTCCACATCGAGGCGCCCGCCGAGGTCGTCCGGGAGTGGGCGCGCAGCGAGAACGTGCCGTTCACCGGCCGGCTGGGTGCGGCGCTGGACGCCGCGGAGGAGGCCATGGAGGAGGTCTGGCGCGAGTTCGCCCACCGGTTCGTGGCGCTGGCCGGAAAAGGACACCGGCCTGCGCGCACCCTGCTGCCGGTCGTGACGCCGGACCGATGACCACACCGACCCCGATGACCACGCCTGTCCGATGACCAGGCCCGCGACCAGGACGCCGGCCCGGTTCGGGCTGCCGGACACCGACCGGGTCCGGGCCGATCTCGGCGTCATCGGCCTGTTCGGGCCGTCCGGGGTGATCGCCGGCGAGGAGGATGTCCTGGTCGCGTTGTCCCGGGCCGGCCGACCGGAACTGGCTGCGCACGGCCTGGCCCGGCTGATCGAAGCCGCCGACGACCGTGACGACCTGCTGACCGCCCTGCACCACGAGCCGCGGTTCCGCGGCCGGCTGGTCGCCTTGCTGGGTGCGTCGACCGTGCTGTCCGAACACCTCGCCGCGTGGCCGGCGCAATGGCGGTCGCTGCTCCCCGAGGCGCCGGCCGAGTCGCTGCTGGACCCGCGCAGCATCCGGGACATCCTCGGCGCGGCAGTGGGCCTGGATCCCGAAGGTCCACGGTGCACCGGAACCGGCGGCACGCGAGCGACGCTGACCGGCGGCAAGGCGATCGCCGCCCTGCGCCGCGCCTACCGCTCTCAGCTGCTGATCGTCGCCGCTCACGACCTGGCACCCGCCGTCGAGACCTCCCTTCCCACGACGGCTCTGCCGGCGGTGTGTCAGGCGCTGACCGAGCTGGCCGACGTCACCCTGCAGACCGGTCTCGCGGTCGCCGCGGCGGAGCTACCGGTCAACGCCGCGCCCGCCCGGCTCGCCGTCATCGCGATGGGCAAGTGCGGCGCGAAGGAGCTCAACTACCTGTCGGACGTGGACGTCATCTTCGCCGCCGACCATCCCGACCCCGAACAACCCGGTGACGACACCGGCATGCTCGCCACCGCCTCCACCCTCGCCGCCGGGATGATGCGGATCTGCGGGTCCGCGGCGTGGGAGGTGGACGCCGCGCTGCGACCGGAGGGCAAGGCCGGTGCGCTGGTCCGGACGCCGGCGTCGCTGGCGTCGTACTACGGGCGCTGGGCGCACACCTGGGAGTTCCAGGCGCTGCTCAAGGCGCGGCCGGCCGCCGGTGACCCCGACCTGGGCCAGCAGTTCCTGGACATCACCGGCCCCGGCGTGTGGTCCGCGGCCCGCCGGGAATCCTTCGTCGACGACGTGCAGGCCATGCGCCGCCGGGTCGAGGAGAACATCCCCGCCGGGCACCGCGACCGCGAGCTCAAGCTCGGCGCCGGCGGCCTGCGGGACGTCGAATTCGCCGTCCAGCTGCTGCAACTGGTGCACGGCCGAACCGACCCCGGACTGCGTCTGCCCGGCACCCTGATGGGACTGCGGTCGCTGATCCGCGGCGGCTACGTCGGGCGCACCGACGGTGCCGAAATGGCCGCCGCCTACACATTCCTGCGGCGGGCCGAGCACCGGCTGCAACTGCAGCGACTCCGCCGCACCCACCTGCTGCCCGAGGACCGCGGCGACATGGAATGGCTGGCCCGGTCCGACGGGTACACCGCCTCGGGTGCGGCGAGCGCGGCAGAGGTCTTCATCGCCGAACGCGCCCGGCACGCCGGCACGGTCCGACGGCTGCACGAGAAACTCTTCTACCGGCCGCTGCTGCACGCCATCGCGGCGGTCGGCGAGGACGAGACCCGGCTCTCCCCCCAGGCGGCCACCGCCCGGCTGGCGGCGCTGGGCTTCACCGCGCCGGACGCGGCGATGCGGCACCTGGCGGCGCTCACCCTGGGCGTCAGCCGGCGCGCCGCCATCCAGCGCACCTTGCTCCCCGTGCTGCTCGACTACTTCTCGTCCAGCCCGGACCCGGACGGTGGGCTGCTGTCCTACCGGCAGGTCTCCGAGGCGCTCGCCGACACGCCGTGGTACCTGCGGTTACTGCGCGACGAAGGTTCGGTCGCCGAACGGTTGGCGACCCTGCTGGGCGGGTCCCGGCTCATCGCCAGTCTGCTGACCCGGGCGCCGGACGTGCTGCAACTGCTCGCCGACGACCAGGCGCTGCTCGCACCGGAACCCGAAACCGTCGCCGGCGCCCTCGTCGCGCGGTGCGGGCGCGCGGCGACCGTCCGGGACGCCGTCGATGCCGCCCGGTCGGCCCGGCGGCACGAAATGCTACGGCTGGCGTGCGGCGACCTGCTCGGGCTCATCTCGGTGACGAACATCGCCCGCGGCCTGACCAGCGTCGCGGAGAGCAGCATCGGCGTCGCCTTTGACGCGGCGGTCGAGCAGGTCACGACCGAACGCGGCGGGTTCCGGGCCCGGCTCGCCGTCATCGGCATGGGCCGGCTCGGTGGGGCGGAGCTGGGGTACTCCTCGGACGCCGACGTGATGTTCGTCATGGACACGCTGCCCGGCGAGGACGACCAGGCAGCCCGCAGCGACGCCGCGGCGGCGGCCGACCTGGTGATCCGGCTGCTCGCCCGCCCGACACCGGATCCGCCGTTGGAGATCGACGCCAATCTGCGTCCCGAGGGCAAGAACGGCCCGCTCGTCCGGTCCCTGGATTCCTACCGGGGCTACTGGGCGAAGGTGGCCGCGCCGTGGGAGCGGCAAGCGTTGCTGCGCGCGCGTCCCGTCGCCGGCGACCCCGAGCTGGGCCGGGAGTTCATCGAGGCCGCCGACGAGTTCCGTTATCCGGTGGGCGGCCTTTCGCATCGTGACGTGGTGGAGATCCGGCGGATCAAGGCGCGGGTGGATGCCGAACGGCTGCCCAGGGGTGCCGACCCCACCACGCACACCAAACTGGGTCGCGGCGGCCTCGCCGACATCGAATGGACGGTGCAGCTGCTGCAACTCCAGCACGCGCACGAGGTCGCCGAGCTCAGGACGCCGGCCACCCTCCAGGCCATCGACGCCGCCGCGGCGGCCGGTCTGATCAGCACCGGTGACGCGACCAACCTGAAGAACGGGTGGCTGGAGGCGTCCAGGACCCGGAACGCGCTGATGCTGGTCCGCGGCAAGCCGGAGGACCAGATCCCACGCCAGGGCAGGGAGCTCGCCGCCGTCGCACGGGCGCTCGGTTACCCGCCGGGCGAGGACCCCGGCGAGTTCGTGGACGACTACCGCAGGGCGACGCGACGCGCCCGCAAGGTGGTGGACCGGGTTTTCGACAGCGGCTGATCTGTCAGGATTGCCGGGTGCCAACGTGGATCTGGATCGTTATAGCCATTGTCGTCGTGGTGGCCATCGCCCTGGCGGTGGGCGCCGTGCTCGGCCGCAGGCGCCGTGTCTCGCTGCGGGACACTGCCCCCAAGCCGTCCGTCACCGAGGGACCGCCACCACCCAAGGGTGGGTACAAGGCCGGCGGGTCGATCTCGTTCTCCTCGGGGGGCAGCGGGTCCGGTGACGGCGGATCGGGCACCGCCACCGCGCCACCTCCCACCGCGCCACCTCCCACCGCGCCACCTCCCACCGCGCCGGCGCAGCCACCCGCACAGCCGCCCACCGTGGTCACCAAGCCGCTCACCCCACCGCCCACCCGGCCCTTCCCGGTGGTGCCGGTCGAGGAGCCGCAGCCACAGCCGGAACCGGAACCGGAACCGGAACCGGAACCGGAACCGGAACCGCAGCCGGAACCTGTCCGCGAGCGGACCGAGACCGATGGCCAGCCGGGTGTCGGTGACGACGCGGCGATTCCGCGGGACTCGCCCACCCGGGCGATCGTGGACATCGCGTTGCCGGAGGCGCCGCCGGCCCCGCAGGTGGTCGAGCCGACCCCGGTGGTGGAGCCCGAGCCCGAGCCGGTGGTCGAGCCCGAGCCTGTGGTCGAGCCCGAGCCGGGGGTCGAGCCGGAGCCGGAACCCGAGCCGCAGCAACGTGAGGAGATCGAACCGGCGGCCGGCCGGCTCAACCGGCTGCGCGGAAGGCTGTCCCGCAGCCAGAACGCGTTCGGCCGGTCGCTGCTGGGCCTGCTCGGCGCGGGCACGCTCGACGAGGATTCCTGGATCGACGTCGAGGACACCCTGCTGATGGCGGACCTCGGCGCCGGTGCCGCGGCCGAGATCACTCAGCGGCTGCGCACCGAGGTCGCCACGCACGGCATCACCGACGCGGCCAGCGCCCGCGCCCTGCTGCGTCGGGTACTGATCGACGCCGTCGATCCGAGCATGGACCGTTCGGTCCGGGCGCTGCCGCACGACGGCCGCCCCTCGGTGTTGTTGATCGTCGGCGTGAACGGCACCGGGAAGACCACCACCACCGGCAAGCTGGCCAGGGTGCTGGTCGCCGACGGCCGCCATGTGGTGCTCGGCGCGGCAGACACGTTCCGTGCGGCGGCCGCCGAGCAGCTGTCCACCTGGGGTGAGCGCGCCGGCGCCGTGGTTGTCAGGGCCGATGCCGGTACCGACCCGGCATCGGTCGCCTTTGACGCCGTCAAGCGCGGCGTCACCGACGGCGCGGACGCCGTACTGATCGACACCGCCGGCCGGTTGCACACCAAGAGCGGCCTGATGGACGAGCTCGGCAAGATCAAGCGGGTCATCGAGAAGCAGGCGGAGGTCGACGAGATCCTGCTCGTGCTGGACGCCACGACCGGGCAGAACGGACTGGTCCAGGCCACCGTCTTCGCCGACGTGGTGGACATCACCGGCATCGTGCTGACCAAGCTGGACGGCACCGCCAAGGGCGGCATCGTCGTTGCGGTGCAACGCACGTTGAACGTGCCGGTCAAGCTGGTCGGGCTCGGTGAAGGCGCCGACGACCTGGCGCCGTTCGAGGCTGCCGCCTTCGTCGACGCGCTGCTCGGCGACTAGCCGACCTCACGTTGGGTAGCGGCACGTCACACGTTGTCGACAGAAACGAAACGCTGCGGCAACACATTCGGGTCCGAGTTCACAGCCGCGAAACGTCGCCGAGTGCCGATGGAAATACTCCCAGGCGAATCTTCTGAGGTCACCTGGTCAGCCGCGTGCCGCCCTGCGCGCGGCCGGCCTGATCACCTCTCCTAGAGCCTGGAGGCTTGATGGAACCGTTCACCTTGGACACCGGCAACACTGCCTGGATGCTCGCCGCTGCCTCACTGGTGCTCCTGATGACCCCGGCGCTGGCGTTCTTCTACGGCGGTATGACTCGGTCGAAGTCCGTCCTCAACATGATGATGATGAGCTTCGGCGCTCTGGCGATCGTGGGACCGATCTGGATGCTCTGGGGGTACTCGGAGACCTTCGGCGAACCGGCCCTCGGGGGCCTGATCGGAAATCCCTTCGAGTTCTTCGCCCTGAAGGGATTGACCGACGAGAGCAGCCTGATGGCAGCGTCGGGCGTGCCCGCGATGGTGGCCGTCGGCTACCAGGCCACCTTCGCGATCATCACGGTCGCGTTGATCAGCGGCGCCATCGCGGACCGCGCGCGGTTCGGCACCTGGCTCGTCTTCTCGGGCCTGTGGGTGACGATCGTCTACGGCCCGATCGCGCATGCGGTCTGGGGCGGCGGTTTCCTGTCCGGTGGTGGGCAGATCGCCGAGTGGTTGTCCACCCCGATCGACTTCGCCGGCGGCACGGTCGTGCACATCAACGCCGGTATGGCGGGCCTCGTGCTGGCGCTGATCGTCGGCAGGCGAAAGGGCTTCGCCAAGGATCCGATGAAGCCGCACAACCTCCCGTTCGTCATGTTGGGCGCTGCGTTGTTGTGGTTCGGCTGGTTCGGTTTCAACGCCGGTTCGGAGTTCGCCGCTGACGGCACCGCGGGTCAGGCGTGGGTCAACACGCTGACCGCGACCTGTGTCGCCGCACTGGGCTGGCTGATCGTCGAGCGCATCCGGGACCACCACGCCACCAGTCTCGGTGCCGCCTCCGGTGTGGTCGCCGGCCTGGTCGCCATCACCCCCGCGGCCGCGGCCGTGGACGTGGTCGGGGCGATGTTCATCGGTCTCATCGCGGGCGCTCTGTGCGCCCTGGCCGTCGGTCTGAAGTACCGCCTCGGGTACGACGACTCGCTGGACGTGGTCGGCGTGCACCTGGTCGGTGGTCTCGTCGGCACCATCCTGATCGGCTTCTTCGCCAACGTGCCGCGTGATGCCGAAGGTGTGGCCACGACGTCGACGTGGGCTCCGGACGGTGCCCTCGACGGCTTGTTCTACGGCGGCGGCGCGACCCAGCTCGCCACCCAGACCATCGTGGCGCTCATCGCCGTCGTCATGTCCGGCGTGCTCACGCTGATCATCGGCCTGATCCTGAAGTACACGATGGGCTGGCGGATCCGGGAGGAGCACGAGATCGAGGGCGTCGACGTGACGACCCACGGCGAGAGTGCATACGACATCGAACCGGCATCAGGTAACGGCGGCATGTCCGGTGTCCTGACCACCCAGACCCGTCAGCAGGAGGTCAAAGCATGAAGCTTGTCACCGCGGTCATCAAGCCGTTCAAACTCGATGAGGTACGAGCAGCGTTGCTGGCCTTCGGTGTGCAGGGCATGACGGTCTCGGAGTCATCGGGCTACGGCCGCCAGCGCGGTCACACCGAGGTCTACCGCGGCGCCGAATACACGGTCGAACTGCTGCCGAAGGTGCGGCTGGAGATCCTGGTCGACGACGAGGACGGCGATGACGTCGTCGACGTGATCGTCCGGGCCGCGCGCACCGGCAAGATCGGCGATGGCAAGGTCTGGTCCGTGCCGGTGGAGACCGTGGTTCGAGTGCGCACCGGCGAGCGCGGTCAAGAAGCACTGTAGAAAGATGGCGAATTCGCCTGTGGGGACGGCGGGCGGTTTCGCTGAGCTCAGGGCCCAGTTGCTGGGCCGGACCGGGGTACCCGGTCCGGCCCGGCGGCGGGCCCTTGCCCGGTTGACCGACGGCTGGCTCACCGAGCTGGCCCAGGAGGCCGGCGTCAACGTCGGCGGGGTCGCGCTGGTCGCCGTCGGCGGCTACGGCAGGGGCGAGCTCTCCCCGTTCTCCGATCTCGACCTGGTGCTGCTGCACTCCACCGAGACGCCCGCGTCGTACGCGGGGATGCTGGCGGAGCGGCTGTGGTACCCCATCTGGGACTCCAAGATCCGGCTCGACCACTCCGTGCGGTCGGTCGGCGGCGCGCGCCAGATCGCCCGCACCGACCTTCCCGCCATGCTCGGCATGCTGGACCTGCGGCACATCGCCGGGGATCCGGAACTGGCGGTGACGCTGCACCGCAGGGTGCTGGCGGACTGGCGATCAGACGCCAGGAACCGGCTCGAGGCATTACGGGTGTCCTGCCAGGAACGCGCCGAACGGTCCGGCGAGCTGGCCTTCGCCACCACCCCCGATCTCAAGGAGTCCCGCGGCGGCATGCGCGATCTGGTGGTGATGCGCGCGGTGGCCGCATCCTGGGTCGCCGACTGCCCCCACCAGGGCCTGGAGGAGGCACGATCGGCACTGCTCGACGTCCGCGACATCGTGCAGACCCTCGCCGGCCGGGCCACCGACCGGCTGCAGCTGCAGGACCAGGACGCCGTCGCGGAGGTCCTGGGCCTGGACGACCGGGACGTGCTGCTCAGGCACGTGGCCGGCATCGCCCGGACCGTCGACCACGCCAGTGACCTGACCTGGCACCGGGTCGCCAGGGCGCTGAGCCGGCCGCAGGGCACCATCACCGACGTCGGCGGCCGGCTGGTCCGCCGGCCCGAACGCACACCGCTCGCCGACGGGATCGTCGAGCAGGACGGCGAGGCGGTGCTGGCCCGCGCGGTCAACCCGGCGGCCGACCCGACCCTGGTCGTCAGGGCCGCGGCGGCCGCTGCACAGGCGGGGCTGCCGGTTTCACCGGCGACGGTGCTCAGGCTGGCCAGGTCGTGCCCGCCGCTGCCCGACCCGTGGCCGCCGATCGCGCTCGAGGCCTTCCTCGCGCTGCTCGGCTCCGGTACGCCGATGATCGCCGCCTGGGAGGACCTGGACCAGGCCGGGCTGATCGCCGCCATGCTGCCCGGGTGGGAGCGGTTGCGGTCCAAGCCGCAGCGCGACCCGATCCACCGGTTCACCGTGGACCGGCACCTCATGGAAACCGCCGTCATCGCAGCAGGCCTCGTCCGCCGGGTGGCCCGCCCCGACCTGTTGCTGCTGGCCGCGATCCTGCACGACGTGGGCAAAGGGCACGGTGACGAGTACCCCGACCATTCGGTCGCCGGCGCCGAGATCTCGGTGCGGTGGCTGCGCCGGATGGGCGTCCGCCCCGACGACATCGCAGTGATCTCCCTGCTGATCCGCCACCACCTGCTGCTCGGTGACACCGTGGCACGTCGCGACCCGGACGACCCGGCCACCGTCGCCACGGTCGTGGAGGCGGTCGGCGACCTGCCGACGCTGGAGTTGCTGGCCGCGCTGACCGAGGCCGATGCCCGGGCGGCCGGACCGAACGCCTGGACGACGTGGCGGGCTGGGCAGATCAACCATCTGGTGGCCGTCGTCCGCCGCGCGCTGGCCGGGCAGCCGCCCGCGCAGCCGCCGCCGATCACCCAGGTGGAAAGGGAACTGACAGCGACCGGGAAGCTCGGTGTTGTCATCGAGCAGGTGCCCGGTGCGCTGCGGATCAGTGTCGCCGCCCCGGACCGGCCGGGCCTGCTCGCGGCCGCGGCAGGGGTGCTGACCCTGCACCGGCTGACGGTGCGCACCGCCGCAGTCCGCACCATCGACGGCACCGGCCTGCAGACCTGGACAGTGGCCTCGCAGTTCGGCACGGCGCCCGAGGCGGCCACTTTGCGGGCGGACCTGGTCCGCGCCCTGGACGGGTCGCTCGACGTCGCTGCCCGGCTGGCCCGCCGGGCAGCGCCGACCAAGCGCGGTCCGGCCGCGCCGCCGGAGGTGCTGGTTGCCGACGGTGCCTCGGAAAGCTCTGCGGTGCTGGAGGTCCGGGCGCACGATGCGCCGGGGCTGCTGTACGCGGTTGCGTCCGCGCTGACCGCCGTGGGGGCGAGTGTGGTGTCGGCGCGGGTGCACACGATGGGCGCCGAGGTGGTCGACGTCCTGTATGTCCAGAACGCGGACGGCTCACAGCCGTCCCCCGCCACGGCCAGGGAGGTCGCCGCAGCGGTCTCCGACGCGCTGGTCCGCTAGCCTCGTCAGCGTGTTCGAAACCCTCTCCGACCGGCTGTCCACGGTCTTCTCCAATCTGCGCGGCAAGGGTCGGCTGACCCCGGCCGATATCGACGCCACGTGCCGGGAGATCCGCATCGCCCTGCTCGAGGCGGACGTCGCCCTGCCGGTGGTGCGCGCCTTCATCGCCCGGATCAAGGAGCGGGCGAACGGCGTCGAGGTGTCGGCCGCGCTGAACCCCGCGCAGCAGGTCATCAAGATCGTCAACGAGGAATTGATCGGGATCCTGGGCGGCGAGAC
This sequence comes from uncultured Actinomycetota bacterium, assembly GCA_963785455.1. Classification (GTDB taxonomy): domain Bacteria; phylum Actinomycetota; class Actinomycetes; order Mycobacteriales; family Nakamurellaceae; genus Nakamurella. The sequence goes on along the minus strand of CAWAVL010000014.1, from coordinate 184,930 downwards.
CCGCCGGCTGACGTTCGCCAAGAACCCGCCGACCGTCATCATGCTGGCCGGCCTGCAGGGCGCCGGCAAGACCACGCTGGCCGGCAAGCTGTCGCTGTGGCTCAAGGGCCAGGGCCACACGCCGATGCTGGTGGCCTCCGACCTGCAGCGGCCGAACGCGGTGCAGCAGTTGCAGATCGTCGGCGAGCAGGCCGGTGTGCCGGTGTGGGCGCCGGAACCCGGCAGCGGCGTCGGCGACCCGGTGGCGGTGGCCAAGAGTGGCATCGACCAGGCGCGGGTACGGCTGCACGACATCGTGATCGTCGACACCGCCGGCCGGCTGGGCGTGGACGCCGAGATGATGCAGCAGGCCATCGACATCCGCGACGCCGTCCATCCCGACGAGATCCTGTTCGTCGTCGACGCGATGATCGGTCAGGACGCGGTCGCGACGGCCGAGGCGTTCCGCGACGGGGTCGGCTTCTCCGGGGTGGTGCTCACCAAGCTGGACGGTGACGCCCGCGGTGGTGCCGCCCTGTCCGTTCGCCAGGTGACCGGCCGGCCGATCATGTTCGCGTCCACCGGCGAGAAGCTCGCCGACTTCGACACCTTCCACCCTGACCGGATGGCCTCCCGGATCCTCGGCATGGGCGACATCCTCACCCTGATCGAACAGGCCGAACAGCACTTCGAGGCCGAGCAGGCCGAGGCCATGGCCACCAAGATGGCCGGTAACGACTTCACGCTGGAGGACTTCCTGCAGCAGATGATGATGATCCGCAAGATGGGCCCCATCGGCGGGTTGCTGGGCATGCTGCCGGGTGCCGGTCAGATGAAGGAGGCGTTGGCGAACGTCGACGATCGGGACATCGACCGGACGGCGGCGATCATCCAGTCGATGACGCCCGCGGAGCGCGCCGAGCCCAAGATCATCAACGCCTCACGTCGGCAGCGGATCGCCAAGGGCTCGGGATCCACCGTCGCCCAGGTGAACGCGTTGGTCGACCGGTTCTTCGAGGCCCGCAAGATGATGTCGTCGATGGCCGGCCGGTTCGGCCTGCCCGGTGGCCGTCCGTCCAACCGCAAGGCCGCCAAGGGGCGCAAGGGCAAGGCCGGCAAGCGCTCCACCGGTCGCGGCCCTACCCAGCCCAAGGTCAAGGGCATGCCGGGCGGCTTCCCCGGGGTGGGTGCGCTGCCGCCGGGGATGGGCGGCATGCCGGGCATGGGCGGCGCGCCGGGGGCGGCTCCAGGTGGCTTCGGTCTCGACCAGCTACCGCCCGGGTTCGACCCGTCGCAGCTCAAGTTCCCGAAGAAGTGACGTTGACCGGCCTGCACGTCAGCGGGATCGACCCCGCGACGGGAGAACCGGTCGACTTCTGGGCGGTGGCGGGCCGGTTCGTCGACGGCCCGATCGAAGACGCCATCGAGATCAACGGGTACGTGCTGCCGGGGTTTGTCGACGCACACTGCCACGTCGGGTACTCACCCGACGGCACCGCAACCCTCGACGAGGCCGAGGAGCAGGCCAGGACGAACCTGGACGCCGGTGCACTTGCCCTGCGGGACTGTGGTTCTCCGTTGGACACCCACTCGCTCGTCGACCGCGACGACCTCCCGGTGCTGATCCGGGCCGGCCGGCACATCGCCAAGGCCCGCCGCTACATCCGTGCGCTGGGCGTCGACCTGGAGGATCCGGCCGACCTGCCGGCCGAGGTCGGTCGCCAGCTGGTCTACGGCAGCGGCCAGTGGATCAAGATCGTCGGCGACTGGATCGACCGCTCCGTCGGCGATCTCGCGCCGCTGTGGCCGGACGACGTGCTCGCCGAGGCGGTCGCCGTCGCCCATGCCGGCGGGGCCAGGGTGACAACGCACGTGTTCGGCGAGGATGCCCTGCCGGGACTGCTGGCCGCCGGGGTGGACTGCATCGAGCACGGCACCGGGCTCACCGACGACACCATCGCGCTGGCCGCGCGCAACGGCGTCCATCTGGTGCCGACGCTGATCAACATCGCGAACTTCCCGTCGTTCGCCGACGCCGCCGCGAAGTACCCGACCTACGCCAAGCACATGCACGACCTGCACGCCCGCAACGCCGACACCATTCGGGCCGCCGTCGACGCGGGCATCGAGGTGCACGCGGGCACCGACGCCGGTGGTTTCGTCCAACACGGCCGGGTCGCCGACGAGGTCCAGGCGATGGGTGAGCTCCTGGGCGCCCGGCAGGCCCTGTACGCGACGTCCCACGGTGCGCGGCACTGGCTACGGCTGCCGATCTACGACATCGGCGGGTCCGCCGACCTGACCGTGTACCCGGTCGATCCGGCCGAGGATCTCGACGCGCTGCACGCCCCGTCGTTCGTGGTGCGGGCCGGGAAGGTCGTTCGCCCTTGGCGGATCTGACTGTGCCGGTGTGACAGAATGGCTCGGTTACGGCTGCCGTCCGGCCCCTCTCTCCGGGCGCGGCCGCCATTGGTGCGTCCGGATCGCTGCCCCACGCGGACCCGTGACGCCCGTCCATTCTTCACCTGCAAGGAGTACTCCACCACCGTGGCTGTCAAGATCAAGCTCGCCCGTTTCGGCAAGATCCGCGAGCCGTTCTACCGGATCGTCGTCGCCGACGCCCGCACCCGCCGCAGCGGTCGGGCGATCGAGAACATCGGGCTGTACCACCCCAAGGCAGAGCCGAGTGTCATCCAGGTCGACTCGGATCGCGTGCAGTACTGGCTCGGTGTCGGCGCGCAGCCGACGGAGTCGGTCCAGGCGCTGCTCAAGGTGACCGGTGACTGGCAGAAGTTCAAGGGACTGCCGGGCACCGAGGGCACCCTGCGCCGGGCCGAGCCGAAGGCCGACAAGCGCGCGCTGTACGACGCCGCCATGGCGTCCATCGGCACCGACGAGGGCTCGTCCGCGACCACCCCGAAGCGCAAGCGCACCGCGCCGGCCGCCGATGCTGCTGCCGCCGAAGCACCGGCCGCCGATGCTGCTGCCGCCGAAGCACCGGCCGCCGACAGCACCCCGGCAGCGGCCGAGAGCACCGACGCGTCGTGAGCATGCTCGAGGACGCCCTGGAACACCTGGTCCGGGGCATCGTCGACAACTCCGACGACGTCAGCGTCGAGCTGATGACCGGTCGCCGCGGCCGTACCCTGCAGATCCGCGTCCACCCGGACGATCTGGGCAAGGTGATCGGTCGCGCCGGCCGCACCGCCACCGCGCTGCGGACCGTGATGTCCGCGGTCGGCGGCCGCGGGATCAGGGTCGACGTCGTCGACACCGACCGCTGACCTTCCTGTCGTGGACGTCATCGTCGGTCGCATCGGCCGGCCGCACGGCCTGCGCGGCGAGGTCACCGTCGCGGTGAGCACCGACGATCCCGAGCACCGTTTCGCGCCCGGCGCGGTTCTGGAAACGGACCCCGCCGGGCGTGGCCCGCTCACCGTCACCGGGATGCGCCGGTCGGGACCCGTCCTCGTGGTCGGGTTCGCCGGCATCGCCGACCGCGACGCGGCGGAGTCGCTGCGCGGAACGTTGCTGACCGCGGACAGCTCGCTGCTCCCGGTGCCGGACGACCCGGACGAGTTCTACGACCACCAGCTGGTCGGCCTGTCCGTACTGGACCGGGCCGGCACCGTGCTGGGCACCGTGGTCGAGGTGCTTCATCCGCCGGCATCACCGGTGCTCGCGGTGGACCGCCCTGACGGGTCGCAGGAACTGGTCCCGTTCGTCTCGGCGATCGTCCCGGTCGTCGATCTGGACGCCGGCTCCCTGGTGGTGGAGCCGCCGGACGGCATGTTCGCCTAGAAAGGCTGTTCACGGCTGCTCCAGCGAGCCCCGGTCGCGGGCCGGGGCGAGTGCGCAGCTTTGCGTTGGGTGAACAGCCGACGATTGAATCGAGCACTGATGTTGATCAGCGTCGTCACGATTTTTCCCGGGTACCTCGAACCGCTGCGGGAGTCCCTGCTGGGCAAGGCGATCGCCGACGGCGTCGTCCGGTTGGACGTGCACGACCTGCGCGGCTGGGCGACCGACCGCCATCGCACCGTCGACGACTCGCCGTACGGCGGCGGTCCCGGGATGGTGATGCGGCCCGACGTCTGGGGTCGGGCGCTGGACGACGTAGCGGGTCACGGGACCGGCCCGACGCTGGTCGTGCCGACCCCGGCCGGTCGCCGTTTCACCCAGGCCTTCGCGCAGGACCTGTCGGCCGCCGAGCACCTGGTCTTCGCCTGCGGCCGGTACGAGGGCATCGATCAGCGGGTGATCGTCGACGCGGCCCGGCGGATGCCGGTGCTGGAGTTGTCGATCGGCGACTATGTGCTGGCCGGCGGCGAGGTCGCTGCAATGGTGATCATCGAGGCCGTCACCCGGCTGGTCCCGGGCGTGCTCGGCAATCCCGGCTCGGCCGGTGACGACTCCTTCTCCGGCGAGCTGACCGATCTGCTGGAGGCGCCGAGCTACACCCGCCCCGCGGTGTACCGGGGACTTGCCGTGCCACCCGTGCTGACCAGCGGCGATCACGGGGCGGTCGCCGCCTTCCGCAGGGCCGAATCGCTGCGCCGCACCAGTGCCAACCGCCCGGACCTGCTGCCGCCGGTTTCCTGATCGCCTCCCCGGTCTGGCACAATGGACAGGTTGCCATCTCGCGGCAGCCATCCCTGCGCGACCTGACGCGCGACTGTGCCGACATCGCTTGCTGATCTTGAAGAGGACATCGCCATGAACACCCTTGACACGCTGGACGCCGCCTCGCTGCGGTCCGACATCCCGGACTTCCGGCCCGGTGACACGGTCAAGGTGCACGTCAAGGTCATCGAGGGCACCCGCTCCCGGATCCAGGTGTTCGCCGGCCACGTCATCCGTCGCCAGGGCGGCGGCATCCGCGAGACGTTCACCGTCCGCAAGATCAGCTTCGGCGTCGGCGTCGAGCGCACCTTCCCGGTGCACTCCCCGAACCTGGACCGGATCGAGCTGGTGACCCGCGGCGACGTCCGGCGCGCCAAGCTGTACTACCTGCGGGATCTGCGCGGCAAGGCCGCCAAGATCAAGGAAAAGCGGCAGGGCCGCTGATCGCGGTCACGGTCCGCTCACCCGGCGGACCGTAGCCTGACCTCGATGAGCGATAACGAATCCGAGGCGGTCGCGTCCGAGCCGGCCGACGGCAGCGCCGAGCAGGCGCCCCCGAAACGGCAGCCGGCGAAGAAGCGCCCGTTCTGGATCGAGCTGCCGATCCTGATCGTCATTGCGTTCGCGCTGACTTTCCTGATCCAGACCTTCGTGGCGAAGGTGTACTACGTGCCGTCCGGCTCCATGGAACAGACCCTGCACGGCGCCACCAGCGGTGGTGACCGCATCCTGGCCAACAAGGTCGTGTACGACTTCCGCGATCCGCAGCAGGGTGACGTCGTCGTGTTCGCCGGACCCGCCAGCTGGGCCCCGGAGACGAGTATCGCCGAACCCGCCACCTGGTTCGGGAAGGCGGTGCAGGCCCTGGGCTCGGTGGTCGGGATCGCCCCGCCGAACGAGAAGGACTATGTCAAGCGGGTCATCGCCGTCGGCGGGCAGACCGTGCAGTGCTGCGACGCCACCGGGAACGTGATGGTGGATGGGCGGTCGCTGGACGAGCCGTACATCTACGAGCCGATCGAGTTCGTCCCCGGGCAACTGGACTGCACCACGTCACCGAACCTGTCCCGGCGCTGCTTCGGCCCGGTGACGGTCCCGACCGGCCAGCTGTGGGTGATGGGCGATCACCGGTCCAACTCGGCCGACTCCTCCTACGGCTGCCAGGGTTTCCCGCCCGCCAGTGCGGCGATGTGCCAGGGCCCGATCCCGGTGGACAACGTGATCGGCAAGGCGATCGCGATCGTGATGCCGCCGTCCCGGTGGGGCACCATCGGCAACCCCGACATCGACCCGGGGAACCCGGCGAACTGATGACCGTCCGGGTCGACCTGCGCGCCGCCAGGGTGACGGCTCCGCCGAAGAAGCCGGTGCAGCGGAGGCCCTCGCTGCGCTTCGAGAAGGAATTGTTCCGCGGCGGTATCACCCGGCTGGCCGCGATGGACGAGGTCGGCAGGGGAGCGCTGGCCGGGCCGGTGACGGTCGGGGTCGTGGTGATCACGCCCGCCATCGGCCGGGTGCCGCCGGGCCTGGCCGACTCCAAGCTGCTGACGCCGACGGCCAGGGAGAAGCTGGTTCGGCCGGTCCGCCGGTGGGTGAGCGAGTACGCCGTCGGTCATGCCAGCCCGGCGGAGATCGACACCATCGGCATCATCGAAGCACTGCGCACTGCCGGCCGGCGGGCGTTGTCGGCACTGTCCGGCCCGGTGGATGCCGTGCTGCTGGACGGCAATCACAACTACCTCAGCGCGCCGCGCGTGGTTCCCGAGCCCGGTGACGACCCGCCGCTGTTCGAGCTCGCCGAGCGGCCGCGCAGGGCGGTCGAGCCGGTGGTGCACCTGCGGATCAAGGCGGACCTGACCTGTGCCGCGGTGGCCGGCGCCAGCGTGCTGGCCAAGACCGAACGCGACCGGCTGCTCACCGAGCTGGCGCCCCGGCACCCCGCCTACGGGTTCGCGATCAACAAGGGCTACGGCACCCCGGAACACCTGGCCGCTCTTCGGGTGCACGGCCCGTCGCCGGTGCACCGCTGTAGCTGGCGGCTGCCCTGCGAGGAACCGGGTCTGTTCTGCGAGCCGGCCGCCGAGCCGGCCGCCGAGTCGCCGTTGCCGGGGGGATGATGAACTGCCGGGAGAGCGGCTTCGAGTCGGATGACGGACACACGTGCAGGCAGGGGCGGTCACGATGAGCGCAGAGGACCTCGAGCAGTACGAGACCGAGATGGAGCTGCAGCTCTACCGGGAGTACCGGGACATCGTCGGGCAGTTCTCGTACGTGGTGGAGACCGAGCGCAGGTTCTACCTGTGCAACGCGGTGGATCTGCAGGTTCGTCATCCGGAGGGGGACATGTACTTCGAGCTGCGGATGTCCGACGCCTGGGTGTGGGACATGTACCGCCCGGCCCGCTTCGTCAAGAACGTGCGGGTGGTGACGTTCAAGGACGTCAATGTCGAGGAGCTCGACAAGCCGGAGCTCCGGTTGCCGGAAGACAATCCGTTCGGATGACCGGCGCACCGTACGACGTCGCAGCGGTGCGTGCGCACTTCCCGGCGCTGGCCGGGGGTGCCGCGCACTTCGACGGTCCCGGGGGCTCCCAGGTGCCCGGTGTGGTCGCCGAGGCGATCAGCGGGACACTCACCGCAGGACTGTCCAACCGGGGGATCGTCACGCCGGGCGAGAGACTGGCCGACACCGTGGTCCTGCAGGCCCGGCTGGCGATGGCGGACCTGCTCGGCGCCGAACCGGCGGGCGTCATCTTCGGCCGCAGCATGACGCAGCTGACCATGGACATGGCCCGCACGCTGGCCGCCGACTGGCTGCCCGGCGACGAGATCGTGGTGTCCCGGCTCGATCACGACGCCAACATCCGGCCGTGGGTGTTCGCGGCACAGTCTGCCGGTGCCACGGTGCGGTGGGCCGAGTTCGACCCGGGAACCGGTGAACTGCCGGTGGGCAACGTCGCGGCGGCGATCTCCGCCCGCACCCGGCTGGTCGCCGTCACCGCGGCGTCGAACCTGATCGGAACCCGGCCCGACGTCGCCGAGATCGCGGCGCTGGCCCACCGTGTGGGCGCGCTGTGCTACGTCGACGGCGTGCACTTCACCGCGCATGCCGCGGTGGACATGGATGCCCTGGGCGCCGATTTCTACGCCTGCTCGCCGTACAAGTTCCTCGGCCCGCACTGCGGTGTGCTGGCCGCCGGGCCGGATCAGCTCGAGCGGTTGCACCCGCCGAAGCTGCTGCCGTCAACCGATCTCGTCCCGGAACGGTTCGAGCTTGGCACCCTGCCGTACGAGTTGCTGGCCGGCACGACAGCGGCGGTGGACTTCCTCGCCGGCCTCGCCGGTGCCGACCCGGCTGATGATCGGCGGCAACGGGTGCTGGCCGCCATGGCGGCGGTGCATCAGCACGAGGACGGTCTGCGTGCCGTCATCGAGGACGGCGTGCGCAACCTGCCGGGTGTGGTGCTGCATTCCCGGGCGGCCCACCGGACGCCCACGCTGCTGATCACGTTCGAGGGCCGGGAAGCGGTCCGGGCCTACGAGTTCCTGGCAATGCTCGGCGTGTACGCCCCGGCTGGATCGTTCTACGCCCTGGAGGCCTCCCGGCAGCTGGGGCTGGGCGACGGTGGGGGACTGCGGATCGGTGTGAACCCGTACACCGACCGCTCCGACGTCGACCGACTGCTGGACGGGCTGAGCGAGTTCCTGGCCGCCGAGGTCGCGGCGTGACGACGGAGCCGGGCGAGTTCGATCCCACCCGGGTCGATCTCGCGGTCGACCCGCAACGGCAACGACTTGTCGGGGTCTCGGCGCACGGTTTGTTGCCCTTCGACGTGCCGTTCATCAGCGAGGTCGCGTCCGACCTGTGGCTCGGTGGCTGCCAGGACGACCTGGTGTTGCCCCGGTTCATCAGGCACCTGGTCTCGCTGTATCCGTGGGAGAAGTACACCGTCGAGCACGATCTGGGCAGCCGGCTCGAGGTGCGGATGTACGACAGCATCGAGCAGGGCTTCGCGCAGGTCGATGCGATCGCGAACTGGGTGAACAGCTGCCGGGCGGACGGGCCCACCCTGGTGCACTGCCAGGCCGGGCTGAACCGCTCCAGCCTGGTCGTCGGGCGGGCGCTCGTGCTCGGCGGGATGTCGCCGGGCGACGCCGTGGAGCTGATCCGGGAGAAGCGATCGCCGGCCTGCCTGTGCAACCCCTCGTTCGAGAAGTGGCTGCTGACCGGCTGATCGCCGAGTTGTCCACATTCTGCCGTGGCCGCGGTCGCGGGGCGCCCGGGCGAGGCACGCTGGACCGGTGGCGGCCAAGGACGAGCTGGGGCGGCGTGGTGAGGACGTCGCCGTCGCCGCCCTGGAGCGTGCCGGTCTGGTGGTGCTGGACCGGAACTGGCGGTGCTCGGAGGGCGAGCTCGACATCGTCGCGACCGACCCGTCGCAGCGTCATCCGGTGGTCATCTTCTGCGAGGTGAAGACCCGCAGCGGTCAGGGCTACGGCTCGCCTTTCGAGGCGGTCACCCAGGGGAAACGACGTAGACTCCGGCGGCTCGGCCTGTTGTGGCTGGCGCAGCCGCACATCCGCGGCTTCCCGCGGATGCGTTTCGACGTGATCGGCGTGCTGTGGCCACCGGGCGAGGAGCCAACGGTGGAACACCGGGCGGAAGCATTCTAGAGCGGGAACCGCGGCCGAGTGGCCGTTCCGTGTCCCCCAGCCCCCTGCGACCGGGCGTCGGTCACGGTGTGGGGCTGGGGACCTGCGGCGGCGCCTCAACCATCCATCGACGGTGACCGGCAGCGTCCCGGCGTGGGACACAATGTGAATTCCGTCACCGCAATCATTGGACCGGCGGCGATTCGCGGCTGTAAGGATCGTTTGGTCCGGTTTGTCGGGACGTTGGTCCCGGCCAGCTTTTTTGCCCGGCGCATGGGGACCAAGGACCCTGCCTGCTGCTGGGGCGCTGCGCCATTCTGCAGTGGAGTCCGCGGCGTGGAGCTCGGGTTGTGCCCCTACACACGCCTGCCCACCGGCAAAGGAGCCAAAGGAAGATGACCCAGTACGTCTACGACTTCACGCAAGGAAACAAGGACCAGAAGGATCTGCTCGGCGGCAAGGGAGCGAACCTCGCCGAGATGACCCGCCTCGGCCTGCCCGTGCCTCCCGGGTTCACCATCACCACCGAGGCCTGCAGGGAGTACCTGGCACTCGGCAAGGAGCCGGGGAAGCTGCGGGTGCAGGTCACCATGGCGCTGCGCCACCTCGAGGACATCGTCGGCCGGCGGCTCGGCGGCCGGCACAACCCACTGCTGGTCAGTGTGCGTTCCGGCGCCAAGTTCTCGATGCCCGGGATGATGGAGACCGTCCTGAACATCGGCCTCAACGACGACAGCGTCATCGGGCTGGCCGAGGAGAGCAACGACGAGCGCTTCGCCTGGGACTCCTACCGCCGGCTGCTGATGATGTACGGCAAGACCGTGCTCGACATGGACGGCGACATCTTCGCCGACGCACTGGACAAGGCCAAGACCACCCAGGGCGTCACCACCGACGTCGAGGTGAGCGTCGACGGCCTCAAGGGCCTGGTCACCCTGTACAAGAGCGAGATCAAGTCGCACTCCGGCAAGGATTTCCCGCAGGATCCGCGCGAGCAGCTGGACAACTCGATCACCGCGGTGTTCAACTCCTGGAACACCGACCGTGCCCGGCTGTACCGCCGCCGCGAGCGCATTCCGCAGGACCTGGGCACCGCGGTCAACGTCTGCACCATGGTGTTCGGCAACTGGGGCGACAACAGCGGCACCGGCGTCGCCTTCACCCGCGACCCGGCCACCGGCAAGACCGGTGAGTACGGCGACTATCTGGTCAACGCGCAGGGTGAGGATGTCGTCTCCGGCATCCGCAACACGCTGAGCCTGGAGGACCTGGAGAAGCTCGATCCGAAGTCCCATGCCGACCTGATGACCTGCATGCGTCGGCTGGAGACCCACTACCGGGACCTGTGTGACGTCGAGTTCACGGTCGAGCGCGGGAAGCTGTGGATGCTGCAGACCCGGGTCGGCAAGCGCACCCCTGCGGCGGCGTTCCGGATCGCCAGCACCCTGGTGGACGAGCACCTGATCACGATGGACGAGGCCCTGCAACGGGTCACCGGCGCGCAACTGGCGCTGCTGATGTTCCCGCAGTTCGACCGCAAGGCGAAGCGGACGCTGCTGACCCGCGGCATGGCGGCATCGCCGGGCGCGGCCGTGGGCCGGGTGGTCTTCGACTCCGCCAACGCGGTGGAGTGGGCGGGCCGCGGTGAGCAGGTGCTGCTCGTTCGCCGGGAGACCAACCCGGACGATCTCGGCGGGATGATCGCCGCCAACGGCATCCTCACCGCCCGCGGTGGCAAGACCTCGCACGCGGCGGTCGTTGCGCGCGGAATGGGCAAGACCTGTGTCTGCGGTGCCGAGGAACTCGACATCGACCTCCCCGCCAAGACGATCACCGTCGGCAAGACCGTGATCAAGGAGGGCGACCAGGTCAGCATCGACGGCTCCACCGGTGAGATCTACGTCGGCGCAATGCCTGTCGTGCCGTCCCCGGTGGAGCGGTACATCGAGGAGGGCATTTCCTCGGTGGCCGGCGCCGACGAGGAGACCTCGGCGCTGGTGAACGCCGTCGACCGGCTGCTCACCCATGCTGACCACGTGCGCCGGCTCGGCGTCCGGGCCAATGCCGACACCCCGGAGGACGCGATCCGCGCCCGCAAGCTGGGCGCGGCGGGCATCGGGCTGTGCCGCACCGAGCACATGTTCCTCGGCGAGCGCCGCGAACTGATCGAGACGCTCATTCTGGCAACCGATCTCGAGCATCGCGAGAAGGCGCTGGAGGCGCTGTTGCCACTGCAGCGGCAGGACTTCATCGAGATCCTGGACGCAATGGACGGGCTGCCGGTCACCATCCGGTTGCTCGACCCGCCGTTGCACGAATTCCTGCCCGACCTGACGGAGCTCTCCGTCCGGGTGGCACTGGAAACCGATCACGGCGACAAGGGACCGAAGGTCGACGCCGACACCAGGCTGCTGGCCGCCGTCAACAGGTTGCACGAGGCCAACCCGATGCTCGGTCTGCGCGGCGTCCGGCTGGGTCTGCTGACCCCGGGTCTGCCTGCGCTGCAGATCCGCGCCATCACCGAGGCGGCCATTGCGCAGAAGAAGGCCGGCAAGGACCCCAAGGTCGAGATCATGGTCCCGCTGGTCGGTTCGGTGCGGGAGTTGGACATCGTCCGGGACGAGGCCGAGGCGTTGATCAAGAAGCTCACCTCGGAGGCGGGTGTCTCGCTCACCATCCCGATCGGGACGATGATCGAACTCCCACGGGCCGCGCTGACCGCCGATCACATCGCCGCCAGTGCCGACTTCTTCTCGTTCGGCACCAACGACCTCACCCAGACCACGTGGGGCTTCTCCCGCGACGACGTCGAGGCGACGATGTTCGTCGAGTACATGGACAAGGGCATCTTCACGGTGTCGCCGTTCGAGACCATCGACGCCAACGGCGTCGGCAAGCTGGTCAAGATGGCGGTGACCGAGGGCCGCAAGGTGAAGCCGGGAATCAAGCTCGGCGTCTGTGGTGAGCACGGCGGCGATCCGGAGTCGATCCACTTCTTCCACGGCGCGGGTCTGGACTACGTGTCCTGCTCGCCGTTCCGGGTCCCGGTGGCCCGACTGGAAGCGGGTCGGGCGGCGACGGAGTAACCACCTCCCCGCCAAGGGAAGGCCCCGGGCAATGCCCGGGGCCTTCCCCGTGTCCGCTGAGTGAACGATCAGGGCTCGTCGACGATCCCGAGGCGCTCCATCAGTACCAGAAACGCTGCGGCGAAATCATTGTCGGCCGTGTCGGCGCGGATGGCGGCCCAATCCATCACCTGGGTGGCCGGCAAGCACCTGGATGTGCAATCCCAGCACATCGAACCGGTCGGCGAGGTCGAGCACCGTGCGTCGATCACCGGGTACCGGTCGCTGGCGTCACTGCCGACGTTCCCGCTGGACGCGGCGGACCGGCAGCTCGACCACATCCTGGTGCGCGGGGCAGCGGGGCACCAGCGCTGCCGCTGCCGGATCATCGCGCGCTCTTCGTCGACGTCGACTGAACGACGCGCCGGTGGTCGGTGTCCAGCCGCTCGGTCCAGCCGCGTCCGTCGAGGTGCTCGAGCAGCGGGATGACGACCCGCCGGGTAGTGCTCAGCGCCTGCCGCGCCTGGCTGGTGGTGAATGGCTGCTCGAGCGCGGACAGGACGCGCATCGCCCTGGCCGGGGCGTCGGGCAGGACGACGACGTCCGATTGCAGCCGCAGCACCCGGCCCAGCGCGGCGGCGGTGGCCAACTCGCGGTTGCCGAGCCGCAGCCGGTCCAGTTCTGCGCGGTCGGGGGCCAGAAAAGGCGTTGCCTGCAATGCCATTTCCAGCTCGCGGACGGCGGCCTCGGCAGGTCCGAGGGACGCGCCCCGGCCGGGCATGCCGATGCCGCGGCCGGTGACGGTGAGCCGTTGGGCCCGCGCGAGCGGGCCGATCAGGGTGGCGTCCGGAACGCCGGCCGCGGTCACCGCGGCCTCGACGGCCAGGTACGGGTCGTGCGGGTGCGCCGCGACGCGCGCTCGGACTGCGGTGGTCAGCGCGGCCCCGCACCGCTGCCAGTGATCGTGGTCGATCAGCCATTCCCGGACCCGTGCGGTGCCCGCGGAAGGTTCCCCGGTCACCCCCCAGGCGGCGAGGTCGGCCGTCCGCACCGCGCCGCGCCAGCGGACGTGGTCGGCGACAGTGGGTGTCCCGGTCAGGCCGGCGAGTTCCGCGGCCCGGGCCGCGGCGGCGCCCCGTCGGCGCAGCGGTATCGGGTCGGCGTCGAGCACCACCACGCCGCGGGGCAGGTGGTGCCGGTTGCGGTCGGACAGGATGGCGCGGTCGTCCGTCTGCAGCGGAAGAGGCCTGCTCAGCGTCAGGCGGGCCGATCCCGTGCCCAACGGCCGGACCCGCACGGGGACCGCCGCCGTGCCGACGTAGAGCACGACTTCCGTTGGCAGGTCAGCGAAGTTGTCGTCCGTGCGGGCGGTCCGGACATCCAGGACGCTGACCGGACGCCAGCTGCCCGGGGTGAGCAGGGCGTCACCGCGGCCGACCGCCTCGCGGGGCAGACCGCGCAGGTTCACCGCCACCCGGGCCACCGCGTCGACCCTGGTCTCCGGCCGGCCGAGGCTGTGCAGCCCGCGCACGCCGACCCGATGCCCGGCCACCTCGAGATCCTCGCCGGTGTTCAGCGTTCCGGCTTCCAGGGTGCCGGTCACCACCGTGCCGGACCCGCGGACGGAGAACGACCGGTCCACCCACAACCGCAACCGGCTCGTCGTCCCCGGCGACGGGACGGTTGCCACCAGCCTGTCCAGTGCCGAGCGGAGAGCGTCCAGGCCCATTCCCGTCGTGCCGGAGACCGCGACCGCGTCGGCGCCGTGCAAGCTCGTGCCGTGCAGGCGTTCTCGTGATTGCGCCAGCGCGGCGGCGGGGTCGGCGAGGTCGGCGCGGGTGATCACCAGCAGGCCGTGCGAGATGCCGAGCGCATCCGCCGCGGCAAGGTGTTCGGTGCTCTGCTCGCGCCATCCCTCGTCGGCTGCGACGACCATCATCACGGCCGGGGCCGGTCCCAGCCCGGCGAGCATGTTGCCGATGAACCGCTGGTGCCCCGGGACGTCGACGAAGGCCAGCGTCCGGCCGGACGGCAGGGTGGTCCAGGCGAAACCGAGGTCGATCGTCATGCCGCGGCGGCGTTCCTCCGCCCAACGATCGGGTTCCATGCTCGTCAGCGCGCGGACCAGGGTGGACTTTCCGTGATCGACGTGCCCGGCGGTGGCCAGCACATCCATTTGCGGTCAGCCGCCCCGCGCATCCAGTGCCGCGGCAAGGGCCTTGCGCAGCAACGGGTCCGCCTCCTCGGGCACGCACCGCAGGTCGAGCAGCAACCGGTCGCGCTCCACCCGGCCGACCACCGCTGGGCGACCCAGCCGCAGCGGCCGGGCAAGTGCCACCGGCACGGCGATCGCCCAACCCGGCAGGGGCAGTCCGGGAGCGGCACCGCCGCCGACCGCGCCGTCGCTCGGCACCACGGTGAGACCCGTTTCGCGGGCGATGTTCTCGCACCGCCGGCGGAGCAGGTCCGGGTCGGCGTGCAGGTAGCGGTGCGCGGGCGCTGCCGGTCCGCGCAGGGTGGCCTCGAACGCGGCAAGGCCGATCTTGTCCAGCCGGAACGCGCGCGCCAGCGGATGGGTGCGCATGGTCTCGACGGCACCCGCGGTGCCCAGCACCAGCCCGGCCTGCGGGCCGCCGAGAAGCTTGTCGCCGCTGCAGGTGACGACGGCTGCGCCCGCCCGCAGCGCCGACCGGACGTCCGGCTCCTCCGGCAGCAACGGATCGGGCTGCAGCAGGCCGCTTCCCACATCGGCGATCACGGGTACCGGTAGCCGCGCCAGGTCGGTCACCGGCACCGATGAGGTGAAACCGGTGAGCCGGAAGTTGCTGGGATGGATCTTGACCAGGGCCGCGGTGTCCGCGCCGATGGCCTGCTCGTAGTCGCGCAGCGTCGTCCGGTTGGTCGAACCGACCTCGCGGATGCGGACGCCGGTGGCGGTGATGAGATCCGCCAACCGGAAGCCGGCGCCGATCTCCACCATCTCGCCGCGGCTGATCAGCACCTCGCGGCCGGCGGCGAGGGCGGTGGTGGCCAGCACCAGTGCGGCCGCGCCGTTGGTGACCAGCAGGACGGCCTCCGCATCGGGCACCGCCGCCCGCAGTGCCTGCAGTGCCCGCGACCCGCGGGCCGCGCGGCGACCGGAGCCCAGGTCGAATTCCACGTCGACGTAGCCGGCGGCCGTCGTCATGGCGTCCGTGGCCGCCGGGGACAGCGGCGCCCGACCCAGGTTGGTGTGCAGCACAACGCCTGTCGCATTCAGCACCGCCGTGAGGCCGGTGCCCGATTCCGGCAGTGAGCGCACTGCGGCATCGGCAACGTCCTCGGGGGCAATGCTGCCTTCCCTGGCGAGCTGCTGGGCGTCCCGGACTGCGGTGCGGACGGTGCCGGACCCCAGCCGCTGCGCCGCGGCCACCAGTCGGGGGTCGGCGAGCACGGTGTCCGTGCGGGGCACCAGCCGCCGCGGGTCAACCGTCACCCGGCCGTTTTACCACCCGGTGCGACAGGTGGCGGAGGCGGACGGGAATCGAACCCGCCAAGCCGAGATGCTCGACTTCACCGGTTTTGAAGACCGGGAGGGCCACCAGGCGCCTGTACGCCTCCGCCGGACACGGTAGCCGAGACGACGGCCGGCTCGGCATCGGGAAGGACCTGCACGTAGCCCGCGGTGCCGTCGACGCGGATCCGCCTGCCGTCCCGGATCAGCGCGGTGGCACTGTCGACGCCGACAACGGCCGGCAAACCGTACTCCCGGGCGATGACCGCACCATGGGTCATCTGCCCGCCGACCTCGGTCACCAGTGCCGCGACGGCCACGAACAGCGGTGACCAACTCGGATCGGTGGAGGTGGTGACGAGGATGTCCCCCGGCTCGACGTTCGCCCGCGCGATGTCCGTGATGACGCGGGCTCGCCCCTCGACGACGCCGGCGGACACCGGCAGGCCGACGAGCGCTCCCGCGGGTGGGTCGGAGCGTCGGTAGCCCCCCATGAACACCTCGCCGTCCGAGGTCAGCACCCTCGGCGGGCGCAGCGTCCGGAAGACGGCGAACTCCTGCCTGCGCCGGTCGATCAGCTCCGTATCCACTCGACCGCTGCGCACCGCGGCAGCGAACTCGTCAAGGGTGAGGAAGAAGACGTCCTCCGGGGAGGTGATCAATCCGGCCGCCGCCAGGTCAGCCGCCTCGCGCATCAGCGCCTGTTTGTACAAGAAATAGCGGGTGATCAGCGCGTATTTCGGGTACTCGCGGTACCCGACGAAGATGCGGACCCGGTCGATCATCCATGCTGTTTCGGCGGCCTTCTCCTGGCCGCCGGGCAGTGCGCGAAGGCGTTGCAGCACTTCGGTTTCCTTCGCCCTGGCCTGCGCAAGGCCGCGTTCGAATCGACGCTTCGCCTCGCCGGGCCGGAAATGTGCGACGTTGCTCAGCAGGAGGGGCAGCAGGCTGCCCGGCTGCTCGCTCCACCGGGATCTGGTGATGTCGATCTCGCCGACACAGCGCATGCCGTAGCGATCGAGGAAGCCGTGGATGGCGTGCGCTGCCTCGCGGCCCCCGTCGATGCGGTGGAGCCCGTCGAGGAAGTGGTCGTCGGCTGTCTGCAGAAACCCGACGACCGCCGGGTGACGGCGGATCACGTCGGCGACGTCGAGCAGCGCGAGTCCCATTTCCGAGGTGACATTGCCCGGTACCGAACGGATCAGCACATCCGCGGCGTCCGGGTCACCGAGCCAGGCCCGCAGATGGTCGGTGAGCCACCAGTTGGCGTCCATCCCCGCCAGGATCGCCCGCATGCTCTGCGGATCACTCAGCATCCGCTGGTGTTCCTCGAACGCCTGCGGCAGATAGTCGAAAAGGGCAGCACCGGAGCGGGTGGTGATCGACTGCCGCAGCTGCTGGATCGACGCGCGGCTCTGCTCGATCAGGGCGGTGACGATCCCGTGATCGTTGTCGATCTGCACCGGGGGACCGGTCAGTGCGGCATTCTCCACCGGATCCTGCCGGGTCGGAAGGAAGCCACTGTCCAGCACGGTCTCGAGTGCGTCCCTGACCAGCGGGTCGGAACGAAAGGCGATGTCCAGTAACCGGGCGCGCCCGGCGGGCGATGCCAGCGGCCCCGCGACGTCGACGAACGGCCGGCCCCCGGCGTGCTGCATCCGGGCGATCGCGGTGAGCTGCCAGATCGACAGACCCAACGGCGCAATGGCGTCGGTCATCATCTGCTGGTGCCCGACCGAGATGTAGACGTGCGGGGAATCGTCCTCGACGGATGGGATCGGGAACAGCGTGCTGATCGGCCGGCTCTGCACGATGTGGAAGTCGTTGCCGCGCAGGCACCATTCGATGTCCTGTGGGGTTCCGAAGTGTGCCTCGATCGCCCGGCCCAGCCGCGCCAGCCGGAGTGCCTGATCATCGGAGAGCACGGGCCGTTCGCCGATCACCGTCCGGGAAGCGATGCTGCCGTCGCGGATCTTGACGACATCCGGGTTGGTCACGCCCGACACCAACGCCCCGCCCAGGCCCGGAACGGCCTCCACGGTGGCGACCCTGCGATTCGACGAGACCGGATCGGCGGTGAACAGCACGCCCGCCGCGTCGGGCTCGACCATCCGCTGCACCACCACGGCCATCCGGATGGTGTCGTGGTCGATGCCGTTGCGCATCCGGTAGACCACGGCTCGCTCGGTGAACAGCGATGCCCAGCAGAGGCTGATGTGCCGCAGCACGGCGGACAGCCCGACCACGTCGAGGAACGAGTCCTGCTGACCCGCGAACGAGGCGGTCGCGGAGTCCTCGACGGTGGCGCTGGAACGGACGGCGTACGGGGCGTCCGCACCGATCCTGCCCAGCGCGCCTGCGATCGCCGTCACGAGCTCCTCGGGCACCGGAATGTCGGCCACGGTGGCACGCAGGGCGCCGCTCACCGACCGGACGTCCTCGTGGTCGTCCGCGCGCAGCCGTGCCAATTCCGTCAGGCCGTCGACGACGGCGGGCTCGGCCGCCACGGTTTCCCGGAACGCCGCCGTCGTCACGCAGAACCCGGGCGGAACCCGGGCGCCCATCCTTCGCAGCTCGCCGAGATGGGCGGCCTTTCCGCCGACCAGCGGAACCTGCGCTCGGCCCACCTGTCCCAGATCCACCAGCACGCGGGCATTGTGCTGCGCCGCAGGGGTCTTGCCGCAAGCCCCCCGGTGCGCTGTACGTTGGTCCCGGGGGGATTGTTTGCGGTCCGATTCTCGTGGCTACCCTCTCGCCATGACCGCGCTCACCGATGTGCCGTATCGCCTGACGCAGTTCGCGCACGGCGGTGGCTGTGCCTGCAAGATCCCGCCGGGCGAGTTGGAGGCCATCGTCAGCGGGTTGGCCGGACCCACGTCGCCCGATGTGCTGGTCGGCCTGGAGAACGGCGACGACGCCGCGGTGGTCCGCATTGCGAACGGCCTGGCCATCATCAGCACGGCCGACTTCTTCACCCCGGTCGTCGACGACGCCTACGACTGGGGACGGATCGCCGCCGCCAACGCGCTCTCCGACGTGTACGCGATGGGTGGCCGGCCGGCGGTTGCGGTCAACTTGGTCGGGTGGCCGCGAGAGCTGCTGCCCACCGAACTGCTGCGCGAGGTACTGCGCGGCGGCCTGGATGTGGCCCGGCAGGCAGGCTGCGTCGTCGGCGGCGGGCACAGCATCGACGACCCGGAACCGAAGTACGGCATGGCCGTCACCGGCTTCGGTCATCCCGACCGGTTGCTGCGCAACGACGATGCCGTGCCCGGCCTGCCGATCAGCCTGACCAAGCCGCTCGGCGTCGGCGTGTTGAACAACCGGCACAAATCCACCGGTGAGGTGTTCCCGCAGGCCGTGGCCACCATGGTGCAGCTGAACGACACCGCGAGTGCGGCAGCGGTTTCCGCGGGCGTCACGGCGGCCACCGACGTCACCGGCTTCGGTCTGCTCGGGCACCTGTACAAGATGATGCGGGCCTCCGGAATCAGCGCCGTGGTCGATGCGGCGGCCGTGCCGTACCTGGACGGTGCGCGGGCGTCGGCATCGGCCGGCTACATCAGCGGCGGTACCCGGCGGAACCTGGACTGGGTGCGCCCGCACCTGCAATCGGCGGTCGACGAACTGGAGCTGCTGTTGCTGGCCGATGCCCAGACCAGCGGCGGCCTGCTGGTCGTCGGGGAGGTGCCCGGCGCGCCGGTCATCGGTGAGACGGTCGCCCGAAGATCCGCCGTGGTGCAGGTGCGGTAGACATCCGCTCGTTGTGCTCCACCCGCTCCCGCTGCGGCAGGACGGTGTACTTCGGGTCGCGCGCCGATTCCTGGCCGGCCTCGAAGATGCCGAAGCGGGTGCACGCGGAGCCGGCCATCAACGCGGCCCCGGACAGCACGGAGAGTGTGCGGCTGCGTCCGGAGAGCAGCGCGCCCACACCGCCCAGGGTCGTCAGCAGCCTCGCGGCCTTCATCAGGTGACCGCCCTTGCCGGTGCGCAGCGGCTCCGCGGCGATGCCGATCCTGGTCTCCATCCGGTGCGCCGCAGCCAGTTCCAGGCCGACGCCGGCGACCGCCAGCCGGCGGGCAGGTCCGGCCTCGGCCACCCGGGCACCGATCATGCCGAGCCCCCCGGCGGCGGCGGCGGCCGATCCGACGAACACGAACGGCAGCTGCCGCCGAGACTCGTGCCAGGTCGGCGTCGCGGTGCCTGCGAGCAGCACCGCGGTGTAGGAGGCGACCGGGGGAGCGGTGAGTGCGGCGATCACCCCGATGGGCCGATCGACGAGGTCGAGCACCGCGGCGATCCGGCCGAACCGGCGAGGGACGAGGTGGCGGAACTCCGTCGCGGCGGCCAGCCCGGCGAACGGACCGTAGAGGGCGAGGATCCAGGTGCCCACCGACATGGGCGATGTGCGCTTGGCGACGCGCAGCATGTTGACGAACCTGGCCGGGCGGCCCAGGTCGTGGACCAATGCGATCAGGCTGCCGGTGACGGCCACCACCGCGCCCACCCGCCCGGTGCGCCGCAGCGACGGCCGGCCGGTGAGTTCGGCGCCCGCGGCCAGCAGGGAGGAACCGGCGGCGACACCCCCCATGAACAGGTAGGCGGGGATGTCCGCCTCCCACGGCGACGCCTTGAGAATCGGCCGGCCGTAGTACGACGTGAAGTGCGCGTCCGGAACGACGGGTTCCTCGCCCCGCCCCCGGCGCTTGCCGGAACCGTGCCCACCCCGACCCCTGCTGCGCGTTGCCGGGGTGGTCACCGGCGTCGGCCGATCTTGTTGCGCGGCACCAGCTTGGGCCTGCGGAAGAAGGTCAGCGCGGAACCGGCCAGGAGGGTGAACGCCGCCCCGACGGCCATGTGCCACATCTCCCGGATGTGCGCGGTGGTCACTACCGGGTCCGGCGGCAGGCCGTACACCTCCGGTTCGTCGAGCAGCAGGAAGAACGCACCCGCACCGCCGATACCGTCGTTCGGGTTCTCCCCGTACAGCCTGGCCTCGGGCACGCCGTTCTCGTGAAGTGTCGCCAGCCTCGCCGCAGCCCGTTCCCGCAGCTCGTCGACGTCACCGAACTGGATGGACTCGGTCGGGCAGGCCTGCGCGCAGGCGGGCGTCTGGCCGTGCCCGATCCGGTCGTAGCACAGGGTGCATTTCTGCGCGATGCCGACGTTCTTCGTGTTCTTGTCACCGATACGACGGTCGATGACGCCGAACGGGCAGGCGGGCACGCAGTAGCCGCAGCCGTTGCAGATGTCGTCCTGTACCACCACGGTGCCGAACTCGGTGCGGAACAGCGACCCTGTCGGGCACACGTCCAGGCACGCCGCATGCGTGCAGTGCTTGCAGACATCGGACGACATCAGCCAACGGAAGTCCGTGCGCGACTCCGGATCCGCGGTCGCACCCGGCAGATCGAAAGAGGGCATGCCGAGGTCGACGGCGACCGTATCGGGCCCCGGCTTGCCCGCCGCGTCGGAGACCGACGGTCCCACCGGGTACAGCGGCAGGTTGATGTCCTGACGCCCCAACCGCCGGGGTTGCTCGACGAACGCCACGTGCCGCCAGGTGCTGGCACCCAGGGCGCCGGTGTTGTCGTACGACGAGCCGAGGAAGTTCAGCCCGTCCTCGGGTACACCGTTCCACTCCTTGCAGGCGACCTCGCAGGCCTTGCACCCGATGCAGAGCGACGTGTCGGTGAAGAAGCCCTTCCGCGGCGGCGGGTCCTCCCAACCGGCGCCCGGTGCGGGGTCCTTCGGTCCGAGCAGTGAGCTCATGGCCCGCCTCCCATCGAACGATCCGGGTGCGCGGCGTGCTGCTGCGCCAGTTCGTCCATCAGTGCCGCGGCGCCGCCCGAGCCCGGGTCACCGGTCCGCAGCTCGTTGCCGGTGAAGACGGTGATACCGGCGCGCCGCCGGTACTCCTCGACATACTCCAGCAGAGCGGGACCCTTGGGGCGCCGGCCGGGTTGGATGTCGCACGACGCGACCTTCGACTCCTGGATGTGCACGTTCGGGTCGAGGGTGACGCCGAACAGGTCGTTGGCGGCGTCACCGGACACCAACGCCTCCTTGCCGACGCCCCAGTGGTACGGCAACCCCACCTGGTGGATGATCTTGCCGCCGGCCCGCAGCGGCACCACCCGGTCGGTGACCAGCACCCTGGCCTCGATCGCCGTCCGTGCAGTGACGATGGTCGCCCAGCCCAGGTGTTCGAGTTTCCGCTCTGCGGCCAGTTCCGGGGAGATCTCGCAGAAGAACTCCGGTTGCAGTTCCGACAGGTACGGGATCCAGCGGCTCATCCCGCCCGCGGTGTGGTGCTCGGTGAGCCGGTAGGTGGTGAAGACATACGGGAAGATGTCGCCGCCCTTCTCGTCGGCGGACGGGTTCTGCAGATTGTCCTTGCGGCGGAACACCTGTCGGGTCGGGTTAGCCTGCTGGGCGTACAGCGGGTTGATGACGGGGGATTCCTGGGGCTCGTAGTGCGACGGGAGCGGGCCGTCCATCAACCCGGTCGGCGCGTAGAGCCAGCCCTTGCCGTCCGCCTGCATGATGAACGGGTCGTCACCGGCGAGTCCGTCCGGGCCGCCGGCCCCAGGTGGCGGCCGGTACAGCGGGTCCTTGTCGGCGACGAAATCGGGAATGTCGTGCCCGGTCCATTTCTTCGCGTCCGAATCCCACCAGACGTAGGCCTTGCGCTCGCTCCACGGGCGGCCCTCCGGATCGGCCGACGCGCGGTTGTAGAGGATGCGCCGGTTGGCCGGCCAGGCCCAACCCCACTCGCCGGCCACCCAGTTCTGGTCCTTGCCGGGCTTGCGCCGGTCCGCCTGATTGACCCCGTCCGCGTACACCCCGGAGTAGATCCAGCAACCCCCCGACGTCGACCCGTCCGCCTTCATCTCCGTGTACGAGCTGAGGAGCCGGCCGGCCTTCTCACCGGTCAGGTGGTAGCCGTTGATCTCTCTGAGCACCGCATCGCCCGACGGCTCACCGTGCTCGTCGACCGGGTAGTCCCAGGTGAGGTCGAGGACGGGCCGGTCACGCTCCTGCGTGGAATCGGCCAGTCGTTGCCGGATCTTGCGGCCGAGCGTGTAGAAGAACTGCAATTCGCTCTGGCAGTCGCCCGGCGGCTCGACGGCCTTGTGCCGCCATTGCAGCATGCGGTGGGTCTGGGTGAACGTGCCCGCCTTCTCCACGTGCGACGCCGCCGGGAAGAAGAACACCTCCGTCCCGATCTCTGCTGTCTTCAGTTCCCCGGTCTCGATCTCGGGGCCGTCTCTCCAGAACGTCGCCGATTCGATGAGGTTGAGATCGCGCACCACCAGCCATTTCAGGTGGGACATGCCAAGCCGCTGCATTTTTCCGTGCGCCGAACCCACCGCGGGATTCTGGCCCAGCACGAAGTATCCCTCGACCTTGTCGTCGAGCATGTCCATCACGGTCTGGTAGGTGCCGTGGTCACCGGTCAGTTTGGGCAGATAGTCGAAGGCGTAGTCGTTCTCAGCGGTGGCCGCGTCACCCCAGTAGGCCTTGAGCAGGCTGGTGGTATAGGCGTCGGCGGCCGTCCAGAAACCCTTTTGATGGGGTGAGGCAATGGTCGCCAGGTAGTCCTGCAGATTTTCGTGGGTCTGCGCCATCGGCATCGGCAAATAGCCCGGCAGCAGGTTGAACAGAGTCGGGATGTCCGTCGAGCCCTGAATGCTGGCGTGCCCGCGCAAGGCCATGATGCCGCCGCCCGGCCGGCCCATGTTGCCCAGCAGCAGCTGGATGATCGCCGCCCCGCGAATGTACTGGATGCCGACGGTGTGATGCGTCCAGCCGACCGAGTACACCCACGCGGTGGTGCGCTCCCGCCCGCTGTTCTTCGTCACCGCCTCGCAGACCTTCCGGAACTGCTCGGGCGGCACTCCGCAGGCCTGTTGCACCATTTCGGGCGTGTACCGGGCGTAGTGCCGCTTGAGTACCTGGAACACACATCGCGGATGCTGCAGCGTCGGATCCCGTGGGATGTCGTGGAAACCCATGTTGGCACCGTGCCCACCGAGTTCATGACCGGCACCACGCTGCTTCCGGGAATGCTCGCTCTCGTCGGCGTCACCGGAGTCGTCCCGATCCGCGCCACCGGCCGGACCGCTGTCGGCGAGCTCGGCCTCCGAACCGCCGTCCTGACCACCGGACCCGTCGGCGGCCGAGTTCTTCAGCGTCTCCTCTTCACCGGCGGAGGCCGACGTCTCCGGCTCGGTGCCCTGATAGCTCCATGTCGCGGTGTCGTAGGTGCCGGTCTCCGGGTCGTACCCGGAGAAGACACCGTTCAGGTCGTCGACGTCCCGGAAATCGTCGCGCAGGATCGTCGACGCGTTGGTGTAGGCCAGAACGTAGTCGTGAAAATAGCTCTCGGTGGACAGCAGGTAATTCACGATGGCACCGAGGAAGACGATGTCGCTGCCCGCGCGCAGCGGTACGTGCATGTCCGAAACGGCCGACGTCCGGGTGAAACGTGGGTCCACGTGGATGATCGTCGCGCCGCGCTCCTTGGCGGCCATCACCCACTGGAAGCCGACAGGGTGGCACTCGGCCATGTTCGAACCCTGAATGACGATGCAGTCAGCGTGCTGCAGATCCTGCAGGAAACCCGTGGCCCCGCCACGTCCGAACGAAGCCCCCAAACTGGGGACGGTGGCGCTGTGTCAAATACGGGCCTGATTCTCGATCTGCACGGCACCGACAGCGGTGAACAACTTCTTGATCAGGTAGTTCTCTTCGTTGTCCAGCGTCGCGCCGCCCAGGCCCGCGATGCCCATGGTGCGGTTGAGCTTTCGACCCTGGTCGTCGGTGTCCTGCCATGTTCTGTTCCGCGTGTCGACCATCCGGTCGGCGATCATGTCGGTCGCGGTTTCCAGATCCAGCGGCTCCCATTCGCTGCGGTACGGACGCCGGTACAGCACCGTTGTCTGCCGTTTCGGACTGTTCACCAGTTGCTCGCTGGCCGACCCCTTGGGGCACAGCCGACCTCGCGATACCGGCGAGTCCGGATCACCCTCGATCTGGATGACCTTCTCGTCCTTGACGAAGACCCGCTGGCCGCACCCGACCGCGCAATACGGGCAGACGCTCTGCACGACGCGGTCCGCGGTGCTGGTGCGGGGAGTGAGGGCCTGGGTCCGGGCCGAGGTCACCGCGGAGCCGCGGCCGGTCGAGTCGCGGCCGAGGAACTGCCGGAGCACCGGCCAGCCCAACAGTGTCGACTCGCCGAGGGCACTGCGCAGCGACCGGCCCGAGCCGTCACCGTTCGGCGATCCGTTGGACAGCTGCACGCCCAGCTCCTCCCGCTGTTTCGTGGGATTACCCGTGCCCGTCCGACCCTAGACCCGGGGCGCCGCGGCCACCCGGCGACCGTCGGTGCTGACCAATGAGGTCAGCGCGGGTGCCCGGTCAGCGCGGGCGGATGAGGTGCTAGGTTCCGCGAACCGCAGTTCACTTCTCTCTTCTGGAGGCAGTATGCGCATGTTCCGCAGGTGCGGCGCGGTCCTTCTCTCGATCCTGCTGGTGAGCACGCTGTGGGCCGTCCCCGCCGACGCGATCACCGGCGGCGAACCGGACGACAACCGGCACCCAAACGTCGGACTGATCCTGTTCTACGACCCGGACGGCCGGTTCCGTTGCTCGGCGACCCTGATCTCCCCGACGGTGCTGATCACCGCGGCGCATTGCACCGACGGCACGCTGGGCAAGACGCTCGTCAGCTTCGATTCGGTCATCGCGGAGAATCCGCCGTCGCCGTTCCCGACGTCGGCCGACCCCACGGCGGGCTATACCGAGGCGGAGATCACCGCGGCCGGCTATCTGTCCGGCACGGCGTACACGCATCCCGACTACTCGGATTTCACCGACCTGGCGAATTGGAACGATGTAGGCGTGGTCGTTCTGGATCAACCCGTGACCGACATCCAGCCGGCGACCCTTGCACCGGAGAACTACCTCGACCAGTACGGCCAGCCACGGCTGAACAAGACGATCTTCGAGGTGGTGGGCTATGGCACGGAGGTGCGGAAGCCGGAATCCGGTCCGCAGAAGCCACAGCCGATGAGCTACCCGCTGATCCGTCGGTACACCACTTCGCCGGGGCAGAAACTGACGGCGCAGATCCTCCAGCTCAACGGCAATTTCAACGATACTCGCGGTGGCGGTGGGACCTGTTTCGGTGACTCCGGCGGCCCCGTCTTCCTGAACGGCAACCTGGTGGCCGTCACCAGTTACGGATACACCAGCAATTGCCGGTACCTCGGCGGCTACCAGCGGGTCGACATCCCGGTGGCACAGGACTGGATCGACGGCTTTCTGACGACGGCCTGACGAGGACCGCTTGACGGTGGACAACGTGAACGGGGCATTCGGCCAGCCGAGTGCCCCGTTCGTCGTCGGTTGGTGCACCGCCGCGCCACAGGAATGCCACGATGGGGACATGAGTGGTTTGTTCGCCCTGCTGGACGACGTCGCGGCGATGGTCAAGCTCAGCGCCGCGTCGCTGGACGACATCGCGGCCGGCGCCGGTCGGGCCAGCGTCAAGGCCGCCGGGGTGGTGGTCGACGACACTGCGGTGACCCCGCGGTACGTGCAGGGACTACAGCCGCAGCGTGAGCTGTCGATCATCTGGCGCATCGCCAAAGGGTCGCTGCGCAACAAACTCTTGATCATCCTCCCGGTGGCGCTGATCCTCAGCCAGTTCGCGCCGTTCCTGCTGACGCCGATCCTCATGGTCGGCGGCGCCTACCTGTGTTACGAGGGTGCGGAGAAGCTGTGGGAGAAGTTCTCCGGGCACGAGCAGAACGGCCAGGAATCGGATCAGGTCGCCAAGACGAACGTCGCAGACCACGAGAAGAGCGTGGTGGCGGCCGCGACGCGGACCGACTTCATCCTGTCCGCGGAGATCATGGTGATTGCCCTCAACGAGGTGGCGGACGAGGGTCTGGTCGCCCGGGCCGTCATCCTCGCCGTCGTCGCCGTACTGATCACCGCGCTGGTGTACGGCGTGGTGGGGCTCATCGTGAAGATGGACGACGCCGGGCTCGCGCTCGCCCAGCGGCAGGGACGAGCCGTGTCCCGGCTCGGTCGCGGACTGGTCAAGGCCATGCCGGTCGTCCTGTCGACGCTGTCCTGGGTCGGCGTGGTGGCGATGCTCTGGGTGGGCGGTCACATCCTGCTGGTCGGCGCCGACGAGCTGGGCCTGCACGCGCCGTACGACTGGGTTCATCACCTCGAGATTGCAGTCCATGACGCCACCGGCAGCCTCGGCCCCGCCCTCGGATGGCTGACCAACACGTTCTTCTCAGCCGTGCTGGGGGTGACCGTCGGGGCCGTGATCGTTGCCGTGTTGCACCTGCTGCCGATCGGCCGCCGGGCGGGCGGCCCTGCCGCGAAAGCGGACGCGGTCGGTGATCGAGTGACGACGTTGACGGATCATCCATCTCAGCGCCAGGCCGCCGCCAATGACCAACACGCCGACGACGACGACCCACCACCACGGTCCTGACCCGTTCTCCGTAGCTCCCTGAACAGCGGAATCGGCCGACAGGGCGGCTGCCGTCGCCGGCTGCGCGGCGTTGATGGTGGCTGCGTCGCCGGCTCCGACGGAGAAGTTCAGCAGCCCGGTGACCGGGTGCCCATCGGCGGAGACGACGCGGTAGCCGATTCGCCAGGACACCGGGCTGTCACCGGCTTTCCACGCGGGCAGGTCGACCGTGGAGAGGTCGGCGGTCGCTGTCGGCCCGTCGATCACCGGTGTGATTGCGATCGGGTCGTGTCCGGTGATGCTGATCGCGATTTTCGGTTGGAAGTCTGTGACGTCCTGGTCGAAGACGAGCTCGATCGAGCCCGGTGGCCGGGGCAGGACGCTGTCGGCGGCGGGGTTGCTGGAGACCAGCGCGTTGTGCGCCGACGCGGCCGGCGCTGCTGCGGTGAAGACCGCGGCCAACACAGCCATCAGCACCACAACCATCGCGGACCGCCGCACAGAGCCCTGTGCCGCTTGCGGTCCGGGCGCAGCGCCCTTGGGTGAATGGCTCATGAGAGGAGGCCCTCACCGATGTACCCGCCGGGTTCGCAACCGGGTGGGATCGCGAAGACCGCCGATCCGATGGGGGTGATCCACTGGTTGAGCAGGTCCCCGCCGGCCAGTCGCTGCTGCATAGCGGTGAACTGTTTCTCGATACTTGCCTGGTAGGAGCAGAAGATCTGTCCGAGGTCGCTGTCCCCGTCGGCGCCGGGGGATTCGTCGTAGTTGTAGGGGCGGCGCAGGATCTGCGGCGCAGGCCCATCGCCGCGGGCCAGCCGGATATGCGCGAAGTCGGCGATGGCCAGCAGTCCGGTGGCGTCGGTGGCCGTCAGGTCGGGTTGGTCGTGTTCGTCGACCCCGGTCAGTGGTGCCCCGTTGGACAGTCGCCGACCGACGGTGGTTTCCATCGCGGACCTGTCGAGTTCATCCCAGCGGTTCATGTCCATCCGGATGCGGCGGAGCACCATCATGGTGCCGCCGGTGAACCACCCTGGCCCGGGATGCCAGACCACGGATGCCAACTCGGCGTCGGTCCTCGGGTTGACGGTGCCGTCGACCTGGCCCATCACGTTCCGCGGCGTCGACCCTTCCGCCCCGCTCCCGCGGGCACGCAGAAATCCCCGCTGGACCCACCGGGTCGTGGCGAAGGCGCGGGTGTCCTTGAGCAGCATCCGTTGCGCGTGCGCGACCGTGATGGGGTCGTCTGCACCGATCTGCAGGAGCAGATCACCTCCGTTGTAACGCGATTCCAGCCGGTCGATCTCCGGGAACGCCGGTAGGTCGGCGAACCCGGCGGGCCGGGCTGCTGCCCGCCCTACCTTGTCGAACAACGCCGGGCCGAACCCAATGGTCACCGTCAGTCGCGCGGGGCTCGAGGCCAATTCCGGTGCGGTGTCACCCAGCGCCGGACGACCGGCCGTGATCCGCTCCAGATCATCGGTCAGGATCTTCAGCAACTTCGCCAGCCGGCTGGCGTCGACCCCCTCGCGCAGCTCGAAGGCGGAGAATGTCGCAAACGCCTGCGCCGGCGTGCCGACGCCTGCCTGGTGCGGACCGTGGAACGGGACGACCGCCGATCCAACCGCATCGGTCGCGACGGCCGAACCATCTGCCGCCGGCCCTGGGGCGGCCGGATTCGCCGGCTCAGGTGCGGTCGTTTCGGCATTCGCGAGCACTGCACGGCCGCCTACTGCCACGGTTGCTGCACCGCCGGCGGCGGCAGCCGCGCCGGTCACCAGCAGCCGTCGCCTGCTGTACCGGCGGGGGGATTCGGCGGGCAACTCACCCATGGGTATGCGGGGCCTCCGTGTCGTGGTCGTCGTCGTGGTGGCTGCTCGCGACGGTGCTCGATCCCATGTCCATGCCCGTTGAGCTCAGGTCCATCGCACTGGACGTCCCGCCGCCATAGGCCTCGTTCGCGCCGGCGAACTCCTTGGCAGTCGCGTGGAACAACATGGTCGAGCCATCGCTCAGGGTCAGAGTCACGTGGACATCATCCCCGGGGGCGATCGGGGCTTTCGCGTCCATGATCATCACGTGCGGGCCGCCCGGTTCCAGCGTCGTGGTGCCGTTCGCGGGAATCGCGATGCCACCGGCGACCGGTCTCATCACCATGGCGCCGTCGACCATTGCCATCTCGTGCAGCTCGGTGCGGTCGGTGACGTCGTTCGTCGCCGAGACGATCGTCAGGTCCTTGTCGGTGTGGTTGGCCAGCACGCCGAATGCCGCTGTCATGGAGGGGTCTTCGGTGCCCGCGGTGGCCTTGACCCAGGTGTCCGCAATCGTCACCGGCTGCTCTTCCGCCGCCGAGCTGGCGGCTGAGATGACGCGTGAGCTGGTGGCTGATGCTGTGGATGGTGCCGGGCTGGACGCGACCACCGGGGCTGTGGTCGAGCCGGCCGGTGATGCGCTGTCGCCGGAACCGGCGCAGCCTGCCAGCAGCAGCGCCCCTGCACAGGCGGTCGCAATCGCCCAGCGCCGGTCGTGACGCGCAGTTCGGACACTCATCGAAAACTCCCGTTGACTTGTTCGGCCCGACCGGTGAGGTCGGGCGCAGCAGCCGGAGGCACGTTGCCCGGCACCCACAGTGAGTCGGCCGTCAGGAGTGAAAAGTTCCGGCCCGCCCGATCAACCGGTGACGGATCGTCCGGGCTGCTCGGTTTCACCGGCCAAGCCGACCAGGTCGTCACGGGCACGGGCAACCCTGGAGCGGATCGTGCCGACCGGGCACTCGCAGATCTGCGCGGCCTCGGCGTATGACAAACCCAACAGTTGGGTGAGGACCAGGGCTTCGCGACGATCAGGGGCCAGTGAGTCGAGCAGCAGACCGATCTCGGAGATTTCCTCGAACCCCGGCGAGTCCCGGGCCCGGCTGTGGAGTGCGCGTTCGGCGGGGCCGTCCCACTCCGCGATATCAGCGATTCGGGGTCGGGCCGCTCGATGCCGGTGATGGTCGACAACGACCCGTCGGGCGATCACCAGCAGCCAGGTTCGGATGCTGGACCTGCCCTCGAAGCGGGGCAACGCCGTGATGGCCCGCAGGTACGTTTCCTGGGTCAGATCGTCCGCGTCGGTCGTGCCGGCCTGGGAGGCCACGAACCGCCAGACGTCTCGCTGCGTCGCCCGGATCAGGCCGGCAACGGCCTGCTGATCGCCGGCTGCGGCGGCCTCGGCGAGACGTCCAGCGGCTTCCCACCCCAAATTCGACGGCATGTAGAAGACCCTAGTTCGACGGCAGCGCCCAAGTGACCCCACATTGCGGGGTGCCCACAGAGTCGACGGTGGGCGGGCGGAACTTCGTCCGGACCGGGCACGACAATCTCGTGGTGAAGTGCACAGACTGCCGAGACGCTCTTTCGGCCAGGATGGACGGCGAAGAAGAACCGGTGCCGCCGGCTCTCGTGGATGCGCACCTTGCCCACTGCCGGGGCTGTCAGCGGTGGCAGAGCTGCGCCGGTGTGATCACGCGTGGTCTCCGGGTCCGCCCCGCCGTCGCGACGCCCGACCTGACCGACCGAATCCTGGCCGCGGTCCCGGCGCAGGCGCCGCGTGGGCGGCGTCACGCCCTCAGGTGGGCCTTGGGCGTCGTTGCCTTCGCGCAACTCATCCTGGCCCTGGCGCAGCTGCTCGGTGTCGACCACACCGCACACCCGGCCGCCGGAACAGCCGAGCACTTCTTCAACGAGAGCACCGCCTGGAACATGGGTGTCGCGATCGGGCTGCTCGCCGCCGCTGTGCGGCCCTCGTTCGCCCGCGGTCTGCTGCCCGCACTGGCGGTGTTCGTCGCAGTGCTGGTCGCGGTGTCAACCATCGACGTCCTCTCGGCGAACGTTGGGCTCGATCGGCTGAGCAGCCACACCATGGTGGTCATCGGTCTCGTCCTGCTCTACCTCGTCGATCGGCAATACCGCCGTCACCCTCAGCCGGGGAGCGCCCAGACTCTGCCCACCGGCACGGTCGCAGCGTCGTCGCCCGCCCGAATGCACACCGACAACAAGACCTCCGTGGAGGAAGGTGGCTCCACCCGTACCGGGCCCTGGTTGCGGCCCACCGGACGACATGCTGCCTGAGCCGGAGAGACCACCACTCGGCGCCTGGAATCGAGGTTGACTCACCGAGGCGCCGCGACGATCTGCGCAACCGTTTGACGCATGGCAGACCGGCCCAGCGGCCCGACGGGCCCGCTGACTGCGAACATCGCCGGGGAAGTTGAGGAACAGCGGGTTTTCGCTCGGCCCGTAAACAGTGTCGATCGAGAAGAGGCCGACCCTCGAGGCGAACACTTGATTGCAGCCTCGAAGGCGTAGTGGACCGATGTCCGGCACTGAAGGCTGTCACCGCCGCCGGGCCGCACGCGGGGGCGGCATGCGGTTCGTTCGTTTCGACCCGCCGTTCACGCCGAGGTTCCTGCGCCACAATGAGGTGCTTGTCGACGTGAACACGCCGGATGGGCATATTCTCTGGTCGTAGTGAACCGGCTCGGGCGCCGCAGCCGCGGCCAACGATCCGGGGCGAGGGTGAGGCTCGCGTGGCGACATCGACCAACCGGGACATTGCGGTCGGGGATCGGCGGGGAGTACCGATCAATGCCGTCGCACAACTCCTCGGGGTGCCGATGCCGACGCTCCGATCCTGGGAGTTGCGCTACGGAATCCCGTCGCTCAGCCGCGGACCCGGTCAACATCGCCGCTACCTGCCCGAGGAGATCACTGCGCTTCGGCTGATGCGGGACGAAATCGCCCGCGGTCAGAAGGCGGCAGCGGCCGCACAGTCGGTCCGCAGCATGCTCGGCAGTCAAGGTCCCGCGCAGGAGTCGATCCACCGGATCCTGGCAGCTGCGGAGCGGCTCGATCCCGGGTCCGTCCGTGCTGGGCTCGATGAGTCGGTGGGACAGCTCGGCCTGGCGTCCACCATCGACGAGGTGCTGCTGCCCGCGATGCGCCAGATCGGCGTGTGGTGGGCGATCGGCCATTGTGATGTCGTGCAAGAACACATGGCGACCGAGGCGGTCCGCGCCTGGCTCGATCGCCGCAGTGCGTTCGCTCCGGCACCCACCCGGCCCCGGCCGATCCTGTTGGCTTGCGGGCCGGGCGACCTGCACACCATCGGCCTGGAATCGACGGCGCTGCTGCTGCGGTACGGAGGTTGGGGGTGTCGCGTGCTGGGCGCCAGGACGTCGACCATGACGATCGCTGCAGCCGCTCGGGCGACCCCGGTGGCAGCTGTTGTCCTGGTCTCGCATCTGGCAACCGGCCGGCACCGGGCCATCGAATCGATCCGCGCGGTCGACGAACTGGGTGTTCCGGTGTTCTACGCCGGCAACGCATTCACCACCCCGCGGAGCCGTCGGGGGGTTCCAGGTCGTTACCTCGGCGTCGGAATCGAGGTCGCCTGCGCGACACTCACCCAGGTGCTCGACGACGAGGATCCCGGTGGCGCTCCTGCCGCCGCGACTTGAGTGACCGGGTAGCGGTTCGACATCGAAACTATGCAAACCGTCCGGATGGCCACGGGAGCCATCGCCAGGGGCCATTCTGGTCCGTGTGAGTCGAGGTTCGCCGGGCTGTCCCCCCGCAGCCCTCGCCGTGATCTCGGCGGGCCCACCAGAGCCACCCGTGTCCGCGCCATCCCCCGCCGCGCGGACACGGGTCACCACAGGAACGGTGCATCGGTTCGATCGTCGCGTGATGTCCGGAACGCGCCGCGCGGCCACTCCTGAGAGCACGTGCACCGCACGGACTACTCAGCTCACCGGCCGAAGGAGCCCGAGATGTGCCTGAACCTGCGCAATGCGGCAGACGTGCTCGACCATCTGGACGGACGGCCACCGGGTGTGGGGTTCACCCGGACCCGGCACCACATCGGCCACCTGAGCCCGGGCGATTGGTGGTTCCCGCGACCTGACGAAAGGCCGCACGTCGTGACCGGTGTGCATCGCCGGGACGGGCAGATCGTTCTGGTGGATCAGTTCGGCATCACGCACCTGCACCCGTGCGATGCCGTTCTCGCCACCGCCGTTCCCGATCCCAGGGTGCTGAGGAGGACGGCGACGCGGAGGGCCTGAGCCGCTCGTCGGCCACTGCCGGGCCGCGACCCTCGCCAGATCGTCACAACTATGCAATTCGAATGCCGAACGGCGCCGGGCTCCCCATAAGAGATACTGATCGACACGTCCGCCGGGCAGAGTGCGGTGTCAGTGGTCGTTCCGTCGAAAGGGCGAAGTGGTGGCCAGGTCCGTACAGCAGGAACGCGTTCGCCGTGTCCTGCGGGCGGCACACGATCGGGATCCGGGACCCGTGGCGGCGGAGTTGGACTGCGCCGCGGCCGAACTCGGGTTGGCCCGGTGCGTCGATGAGGTCGTCGGACCCGCGCGGCGCGAACTGCGGCGACTGGGCGTCGCGGGTCGGCTGGACGCGGGTCAAGAGGTTCTGGCCACGGAGGCGATCCGCGCCTGGTTGAGCAACCGACGAACCTTCGGGCCTCCGCCGGTACGGGCCAATCCTGTTCTGTTGAGTTGCGGGCCACGGGACACGGATCTGGTGGGTGTCGAGAGTCTGGCGCTCCTCCTCCAGGAGGAAGGCATGCCGGCCCGGCTGTTGGGAGCCCGGATCTCGACGTTCGCATTGACGATCGCCGTGCAGGCGACCGCCGCGGTTGCCGTCGTGGTGATGTCAGCCGACGGCCGGGGGCACCGGTCCGCCGTCGGGTCGCTGAACGCGGTCGACGCGCTGGGGGTTCCACTCTTCTACGGTGGGGAATCGTTCGAGACAGGCAACAACCGGCGACAGGTGCCGGGCCGATATCTGGGGACCCGCCTCGGGATTGCCTGCAGTGTGCTCGTCGACGCGTTGGCGCACGCCGGCCCCACCGGGGCCGGCCGGGCACTGGCGGCCACCTGACCCGTCCGTTCCACCAGGGTGGTACCCCGGTGCGGCCGACGCGAGGACCGTGTCTACTACGACAGGCTTGCCGGGTCGGCACGGTCGGGTCGGACCGACGGAGCCGCGGCGCGTGGCGTACGAGGGGTTGCCGCGGGTCGCCGCTCCACCTGTCGAGGTCAGCTTGCAGGCGGTGTGGGCGGCCCCGCCCTGTCCTTGATGGTGTGAATGAGTTCCGCCCGAGTGCGGAGGCCCAGCCGCCGATAGATGTTGCTGAGGTGGAATTCCACGGTCTTCTGACTGAGGAACAGCGCGCCCGCCGCCTCCCGGTTGGTCGCCCCACCGGCCACGATCACCGCCACCTGGAGTTCCTGCGGCGTCAGCAGATCCGTCACGTGGGACACCGGGCGCGGGGTGTGGCCGCCCAGGGCGGCGATTTCCTGGCCGGCCCGATTCGCCCATGTACCTGCGCCCAGCGCCGTAAAGGTCTCCCATGCCTGGGACAGGTACTCCCTGGCATCCCTCCGACGGCGTTGTCGACGCAATCGCTCGCCGAAACACAGTTGGGTGCGCGCCAACTCGAACGGTCGGACGTTCGCCCCGCGGTGCAGCACGAGCGCTTCCGCGAAACTGTTCTCCCACGAAGGGTCGGTGGCCACCATTGCCTCGCATCGCAACAGGAGCGCCCGGTTCAGCGAGGTGGAACCGGGATGCGCTGCCCCGCGCATGATCTCGAGTGTTTCGGGGATGTCATCGGAGATGCCGCAGCGCAGCTGCGCCTCGATGAGTTCTGCCGCCCACTGCAAATGGCCGAGTTCGAACAGGCCGAACTGCCGGGACAACCGACCACATTCCTGCAGCGGTGCGATCGCGGACGCGGGGTCACCGCGGCCGAGTTCGAGCAGTCCGAGCATGCTCAGGCCCTGGGCCCGGATGAAGGTGGCTCCCATGGCCGACGATTCCCGGATGACCGCGCCGGCGTCCGCACGGGCCCGTTCGAGTCCGCGTGCAGCGTCGATCTGGGCGATCATCACGGTCGCGTTGGGTCGGATGTGCGTCTGCCCGGTGTCCTGGGCCAGCGCCGCCGCCTCGCATGCCTGCGCGTAGCCGGCATCCCAGTCACCGGTGCGGTACGCGGTGGTCGCCGACATCGCCAGCGCAAACGGCAGTACCCCGAGGGCACCGCGTCTGCGTCCGATGCCGATGCCCCTGTCCAGCAGGGGGATCGCCAGGTCGAAGCGATTGATCAGGCTGTAGGCCGTACCCAGATAGATGACCTGCTGCAGCAGTTGCGTTGGTGGGTCGGGAATGTCGAAGACCGAACGGCATCGGTCGAGGACGGGCAGGGCGTCGTTGCCGGCCCCGCCCATTGCCATCGCGGTGCCGACGATGAGGTCGGCCAGTGCGTCCGTCGACGCATCGCCGTCGATCGACGCGATCAGATCGCCCGCACCGGCTGCCAATTCCATCTCACCGGCCAGGACAGCGGCGAAGGCGCTGTCCACCGCGAGTTGCACGGCCAGGTCCGGGTCGGTGCGCCGGCTGACCCGGGCCTGCTCGTGCAGATCGCGGGCCGCACCCGGTGGGTCACCGGCGGCCGCCCGGAGTCGGCCCCGCAGATGCGCGATCTGCAGTTGTTGCCGGCGGGTGGCGCCGAGTTCGTGCCCGAGAGCAGCGAGCAGTGCCTGGCTCTGCTCGGGCAGACCGGCGGCCAGTCCCGCGGCTGCGGCGGCGATGAGCCGGCGTGTCCTGCCCTCACCCGGGTCGCTCAGTTCTGCGGCCCGCTGACTGGTGAGACATGCTGCCGCGTAGCCCGTTCGGCCGGTGGCGATGGTCGCCAGATCCTCGAGTTGGACAGCGATCGCTTCGTCGGGGCCGAGCGCAGCGTCCGCGAGATGCCACACCCGCGCCTCCGCGTCTGCCGGACGCGATGACCGCCGCAGACCTTCTGCACACGCCCGATGGGCGGCACGGCGTGCGCTCGGCGGACAGGATGCGATGACGGCAGACCTCGTCAGGGGATGACGCATCTGCACGGCGGCCGTCGACAGCCGGACCATGCCCGCGTCCTCGGCGTCCTCGAGCAGTGCTGGTCGCAGGTCCGCAGATGCCAAAGCGGTGATCAGGATTGCGATGTCGGCGTGGTCGAGCATCGCGGCGATGACCAGCGCCTGGCGTTGGTCGGGTGACATCGTGGCCATCACATGCCCGTAGGCGGCGGTCAGCGCGGGACCCACGGGCGCCTCTTGCCCGCGCAGGGCCTGCAATGCCAGTTCCGCCGGGGGCAGGTAGGTCGGCACGTCGAGCAGGGCCAGCGGGTTGCCGCCCGTCGAGCGGACCAACCAGTCGAGGACGTCGTCGGTCAGGGCCATCCCGTGGTGATCCAGGAGGGAACGTGCCGCGTCCGGCGTCAATCCGGTGATCTCCAGCGCCGGGAGCCCCGGCCACGGCGGTGTGCCGTGCGGATCGACGCGAGTGGCCAGGACGAAACCCACCGGGTCGTGAGCCAGCCTGCGCCGGGCGAACAACACGGCTTCGATGGAGGCGCTGTCACACCATTGACCGTCATCGATCAGGACGACCACCGGCCGTTCGACCGCCGCCGCGGCGAGCAGGGCCAACGTGCCGACATAGACACCGAATACGTCCGTGCCGACCGGCGGGTCGAGGCCGAGCGCGGACCTGACGGCCGCCTGCTGCACCGGTGGCAACGCGGGTAGGTGGCACAGTATCGGGCCCAGCAACTGGGAAAGGCCCGCGTAGGGCATCCCGTGCTCGGCGGGGGAGCCGGTCGTGCGCAGGAGCAAGAGGTCCTGCGCCTGTTCCGCCGCGAATTCCAGCAGGGTGGTCTTGCCGATGCCCGCAGGCCCGGTGACAACCAGAGCGCCGCCGACCCCGGCGCGGACCCCCTCGACCAGCGTCTGCACGCGCCGGCAGGCATCCGTACGCCCGACCATCACCTGCCGAGCCTAGGACTCCTCGGCACGCCCCTCTCAACCGATGCCGGGCTGCGGCCGGGGCCGGTTCTCGCGTCGTGTGGACCCACCGAATTCATTGACGTGGCCGAACGACGGATCGTGGCCACTGGTGCACGGTGTCGACACCGTGCAATCGCATGACTGGGGCCACACCCTGAAGCGGGCGGCGTCGGAAGCCGGACACGATGTCTTGTCGTCGAAGGACCTGTTGCTCACGCAACCGGCCGGTGCAGGGTTCCGCCCGAATTCGCTTCACGAAAGAACAATCAGGAAAAGAGAACGCATGGACTTTCGCGTGTTCGTGTCGATCACAGGACCCGTGGCTGCGGGAATTTCTGGCCAGGGTACCGAGCATGTGACTTGCCCCACGACCGGCAGCGGGCTCACGGTGCTGGACGACGGCTGCATCGACGCCACGCGATGAGCCCACCGGGGAAACGTGACTTCCTTCACCGGTGCTCGAGGAGGTCGCGTCGACCGCGCCCGCACCTGTACGCGCCGCACCTGAAGCGCGGCCGATGGGCCGGTGGCGCCGCCGCGGGCGCCCTCCACCTGCCGGTCTGCTGGGCGGCTGCGCCGGTCAATTCCGACGATCGCCACCTGGAACAGGACGATCCGGGCGGTGGAGCTCCGTGTGTGCCAGGTCGGGGTTGGTCATGCAGATGGGACGGTGCAGCAGCCGGCACCGCCGCGTCTGCACAATGACCGGCGCGGCGCACGGCGAGGGCCGAAGGCTCACGATGTGACAAGCCGGTCCGGGCTTGACTGCCCGGGTGTGCGCAGCCGGAGCCGGGACGTCGTACGGTTGGGTCGTGGGCGAAAACTCCTGGAATCGACCGACTCGGCCGGTTTCGGTCGCGGAGTACCCTCGCAGGCCCCGTGTGATGCCGGGCTGGCGAGCCGGCCGGGCGACCGGCGCCGTCGTCGTCGTGGATGTGTTGCGGGCCTTTACCACGGCCGCGTACGCCTTCGCCGCGGGCGCGCACCGGATCTGGCTGGTGAGTTCGGTTGACGAGGCGCTGGCGGTCAAGGCTTCCCGGCCCGGGATGTTGGCGATGGGCTCGGACTGGGGGCGCCGGGTGCCCGGCTTCGACTTCTCCAATTCCCCCGCGGAAGTCGCCTGCGCTGACCTGCACGGGCGCGACATCGTGCAGCGCACGTCGGCCGGTACCCGCGGGGTGGTGAATGCCACCGCGGCCGGTCGCCGCTGGTGTGCGAGCCTGGTATGCGCCACTGCAACAGCGGCAGCGGTGAACGCAAGTGGTCTGGGTGAACCCAGTTACGTGATCACCGGTTGGCACAACGCCCAGCATTCCGGCGAGGATGACATGCAAACTGCGCGATTGATCGAAAGGTCGCGCCGGGGGCAGCCGCTGAATACCGAGCGGACCATCGCAGCAATTGTCGCGAGTAACCAGGCCGCTGTGACCTTCGGTCTCGGGCCCGGAAATGCGGACCCGCGCGACGTCGAACTGGCCACCCGGGTCGATGCGTTTGATTTCGCGATGGAGGCGGAGGCGACTGCGGGAGGCATTGTCCTCCATGCGCGCTTCGGCGCTGACTTTCCGGCGTCGTAGAACGGCCACTCATCACAGCCCGACCTGCCGGCCGCCGGCAGCAGGGTGTGCGCGAAATGGTGGTCGACGTCGCAGTTGGCGATGGCTTGTTCGACCAGGGCCTTGGCTGCCGCCACGCCGGACCTCTGACCGCGGAATTTCGGGA
The DNA here is from genome assembly GCA_963785455.1 of uncultured Actinomycetota bacterium. Classification (GTDB taxonomy): domain Bacteria; phylum Actinomycetota; class Actinomycetes; order Mycobacteriales; family Nakamurellaceae; genus Nakamurella. The sequence goes on along the minus strand of CAWAVL010000014.1, from coordinate 145,995 downwards.
GCCACCTCGTCGCGGATTTCGACAAAGCGGTCGACCGGCGAAACGAATCCACCCGACGCGACGATCCTTCGATCCCGGCTGCGGCGCTGCCGCAGTGCCGCAGTGACCGACGAACCTGCCGGCCTCGCTCCGACCACCACTGGGCCGGGTTCCTTGACCGCAATGTCTCATCGACTTTTCACCAGGGCGCCGCCGCTGCGTCACCCTCCGTTCATCGCTGCGCGGGACGCTCGAGATGGCCCGCATCGAGGCGGCACCAGGGGGGCGGTGAAGATGAGGCCGTCATTCGGAGGGGACGTTTCGGTGCAGCATGCCGATCGGAGCGTGGACCGGGAAGACCACGGTGCCGATCACCGGAAGTTCAACGTTGCGGCGGCCCTGATCCGTTACTACCGACGCACCAGGGCGGTCCGCGAGCTCGATCGGCTGATCCGATTAGCGCCCACTGCGACCATCCGCGATGACCTGAAGGCCATCGCTGCCCGCAACGAACTCGCCGGCTGAACGCCGCTGGCGCTCGGCGGCAACGGCGCTGGCACCTGTTGCGGCGCGCACTGAAGCGCACGACCGGTCATGATGAATCGATCCCGGTTCGATCGAGCAGCGGCGAGCTTCTGACCCGGAGCACCCCGGAGTGGCCCGGTCTGTCCTGGTCCGGTCGGTGTGCCATGGCGCGGAGTCGAACCTGGGCGCCGAGGCAGGACTCTACATTCATGCCGCCGTCATCAAGGGACGAAATCGGGTACGGGTGACCGCGACGACCGCCTGGAGCAGCAACCGCCGGAATGCATGGAAGCCCGCAAGACTGATGGCTGCGCCCAGCATCAGGCCGGCGACCACATCAAGCGGGAAATGCGCCCCCACATACACTCTCGAGAAAGCCAGCACCAGTGCGGCGGCGGCGGCGACCACCCCGAGCCGGCGATCGACGAGGAACAAGCCCATGGCCACCGCGCCGGCCATCATCGCGTGGTCGCTGGGCATGCCGGGGTCGCCTGCACCGGGGATCAGGACGAACGCACCCGGCACGGTGATCACCGGCCGCGGCTCGTCAAGCCACGCAGCGATCGGTTGGTTCAGCGCTACCGCCAGCAGTGTGCCGATCGGAGCCCACCAGGCCGCCGCCTGCCGACGTGAGTCTCCGCTCTGCCGGGCCACCCACCAACCGGCGATCAACAACGCACCGAACAGCACGATGCCGAACTGGGCGACGGCCACCATCGGACCGTTGAGCCACGGCGTGCCGCGCGCCAGGGAGTTGATCGGCCCGAACAGCGTTGTGTTGACGGTCATGTCGCCTCCTTTGATCGCCAACGGACTGCGGTCCGGTCCCGTTGACCCGATTAGGAGGATCGCAGCAGCTGATCAGAGAAATCTCATAGCCGCTTCGGTCGCGCAGTGCGGAAGCCGCGGACGGGCTCGGCGTGCCTGACTTCGGCCTGGACCGACCGAGGTAGCGCAGGCCGCGCCCGATGAGAGACCCGGTCAGCCGCGGCCCGACAAGTTCGGTACGGCCCAGGCATTGCCGTCACGATCACTGAAGAACACCAACGCACCCGACGACGGGAGTCGTTGCACGTCGGTGACTTCGATTCCTCGGGACAAGATCTGCTCGGGCGTCCTCGATGTCGTCGACGACGACCTGCTGCCTGGCCGCCGCGCCGGCCGTGCTGATCGCGGGCGGTTTTCGCACCGTCGCGGAAGATCCGAGCGTCGGTCCGGAGTCGAGAGGGCCATGGGCGAGGTGGACCGCAGACCCATCCCGCTACCGGTGACGGAGTCGGCGACCACCCGGCGCGCGTCGCAGCTGCCGTGCGAATGTCCTTCGTCCATCCTCATTCAGCCCCGGCATCTTTGACGTTGACACTCATCCGTGCCGCCCGAAATGGCGCCGGCAGGGCGGTCGCCCTCCTGATCACCGACCCAGAGGTCGGTGGCAGTCTGGACGGATGGAACGCGGGCCGGACGTGCTGGTGGTGGGTGCTGGAATCGCGGGACTGGTCTGCGCGACGGAATTGGTGGCCCGCGGGCTGGAGGTGCGTGTCCTGGAACGAGCCGGTCACGTCGGCGGGCGCATTCGCACCGACCGGATCGACGGCTTTCTCTGCGACGTCGGATTTCAGCTGCTCAATCCGGCGTACCCGCAGGTCAAGCGGCTGGTCGACCTTCCTGCTCTCGGAATGCAGCAGTTCGCGGCAGGCGTCCGCGTCGACTTGGGTGAGCGCTGGGGGGTGGTGGCCGACCCGCGTCGGGCCCCTCGCCTCGTATCGGCGACGCTGCGGAGCGGACTGGTCGACCTGCGGGACATCGTGGGGCTGATGCGGTGGGCCACCGGCTCCCTCATCGCACCGCAGCGGAGCCTGCGCGCGGTTGACCAGTCACTGTCGGAGGCCTGGGACGCGGTCGGCGTCCACGGTCGGTTGCGGCGGCAGGTTCTGGAACCGTTCCTCACGGGTGTCCTGGCCGACGATCCGACTCAGGCGTCGGCCAACTTCGTCCGCCTGCTCATCAGGTCCTTCCTGCTGGGCACGCCGGGGCTGCCGCGGGCCGGAATGCAGGCGCTGCCCGAACAACTCGCGCGCCGACTGCGCGCTCCGGTCGAGACCTGCAACAAGGTTGTCGGGGTTGGTCCGGGGCCGGTCGTGCGCGCCGGTGACGGCACCGTACGGGCCCGCGCGGTCGTCGTGGCCACCGACCTGCCGTCCGCTGTGGCGATGAACCTGGCCCCGGCGCGCATCTCGGGGAGCCTGACCACCTGGTGGTTCGCCACCCCCCGCGATAGCGCCCCAACGGCCATTCCGCACGATCGGCTGCTGTGCGTCGACGGCCGCCGCGGCCCGGTGGCGAACACTGCCGTCGTGTCGGCGGCCGCCCCCAGCTATGCGCCACCCGGCCGAGGCCTGGTCCAGGTCAGCGCATTGACCGCCGCCGGCGTCACCGATCGGCAAGCCATTTCCGAGGCGGGCCGTCTGTGGCGAACAGCTACGACGGAGTGGGAACTGCTTGTCCGACACGACATTCCGAATGCACTGCCGTTGACGAGACCACCCCTGCAATTGCGCCGTGACGTCGACCTGGGTGACGGCGTCTACCTGTGCGGCGACCACCAGGACACGCCGTCGATCCAGGGCGCCATGGCATCCGGCCACCGCACCGCCGCCACGGTGAGCCGACGACTCGGCGTCAGATGACGCAGTGAGGTCCGATTGCCGGCGGCGGTGCGGCGCCGATGGCGGGGTCACTGACGGTCGTCCGAATCGGTGTCTTCCAGGTAGACCAGCCCGTTGCCGTCCGGGTCGGTGAAGGAGAACATCGGTGGGACGCCCTCCATCCGGATCAACTCGGTGTTGTGCACGGTGGCTCCGGCCGCGCGGACGACGTCGAGAGCACGTTGCGCATCGGGGGTGCCCAACCGGATCGCCATCGGGATGGGGCTGTCGGGCGGCAGGAGCATCAGCCCGACAGTCGACCCGGCGGGACAACCTCGATCATTCGCGCGCCCGGCCACACCTCCACGTCGGCGAGAACCTCGCACCCCAGAACCCGTGTGTAAAAGCTCAGTGCGGCGTCCTGATCTGCCACAGGAACCGACACGCTGAGCACCCTGGTGGTCATCGTCATGCATGAATGACGCGGCGACGCCCGGAGAATCATCGATGACTGCCTCTTCCGGGCCCGACAGCGGCGTGCTCTTCTCGGATGGGTCGCAGGAGTCCGGACATCCCGCATGCACAGCTTGCTGATCCGGAGATCCGTCGTGCCGGGTGATGGGTCTCTCGGCCGGTGAGATCAGGAGACCTGGTCTCACCGGGCGGAGGGACTCTGCATCCGTCTCGCCGGATGCGTCACATGTCGGTACCTGGGCGTAATGTGCCTGAAAACCTTGATCCGTCCCGCCCTGGAGGGTTTGGTCGTACCTCAGCCCGGAGATTCGGAGCTGGCGGACACTCGAAAGCCGAGGGTCTCCGCTTCGAACTTCCGGCGTGTTCAATCCCGATATGGCGGGGCAACGCCAGTGACCTGATGCTGTCGAGTCGTCGGTGACGGATCATGACGCGACCAAGGAGGCACTCAGTTGAACCAGACCGGACCGCACGCGGGTGCGTCGCTCGCCGTCAACACCGACCTTCCCCACCTGCCGCCCGCCGGCGTCGCAGGTCTCGAGCAGGTCGACATCAAGAGGGTGTCACTCGCCCAATTGGCCGAAGCTCTGGCCCCCGAGCGTGTCGAGCAGTTGCGCCTGGCGGCCGAGCGAGCGCGTGAACTGCTCGCCGGTCGTACCGTGTGGAACATCAACTCCACCGCAAAGGGTGGCGGCGTGGCCGAGATGCTCCAAACCCTGCTGGCCTACGGGCGCGGCGCCGGAGTGGACACCCGCTGGTTGGTGATCCAGGGCGATCAGGAATTCTTCGCCATCACCAAACGACTGCACAACTGGTTGCACGGCGCCGTCGGCGACGGCGGTTCGTTGGGCGAAAGCGAACACGACCACTACCGGAAAGTGCAGCAGGCGAACCTGGAACTCATCCGACAAGTTGTTCGGCCCAACGACATCGTGCTCCTGCACGACCCGCAGACCGCCGGCATGGTGGATGACCTGCGCGCACTCGGGGCGATCGTGGTGTGGCGCTGCCACGTGGGTTGCGATGACCAGAACGAGCGCGCCACGCTGGGTTGGACGTTCCTGGGCAGGTACGCCGAGCATGCCGACGCCTTGATCTTCTCCCGTGAGGCGTACGCACCGGCGTGGGTGGATCGGGACCGCCTGTGGGTGATACCTCCCTCCATCGATCCCTTCTCGGCCAAGAACAGGGAGCTGTCACCGGCCGACGTGACCGACATTCTCGTCCGCACGGGGCTGATGACCGGGAAGGACGACAGCCGAACCTTGGCGTTCACCCGCCGCGACGGCACCGAAGGGCAGGTTCGGCGGCACCGCGGCCTGTCCAGCGCGGACCGCCCGCCTGCTCCGACGGACCGCCTGGTCATCCAGGTGAGCCGCTGGGATCGGCTGAAGGACATGAGCGGTGTGCTGACCAGTTTTTCCATGCGCCCGACGCCGGACGACGTGCACCTGATGCTGGTCGGCCCGGACATCTCCGCGGTCACCGACGACCCCGAAGGTGCCGTGGTCCTGCGGGACTGCCTGGCGATGAGAGAGCAGCTGGCGCCCGACGTGCGGGCGCGCGTCCACCTGGTCAGCCTGCCGATGGATGACGGGGACGAGAACGCCGTGATCGTGAATGCGCTGCAACGCCGCGCGGCGATCGTGGTGCAGAAGAGCCTGGTCGAAGGCTTCGGTCTGACCGTGACCGAGGCACTGTTCAAGGGCCGGCCGGTGATTGCCTCCGCCGTGGGCGGGATCCAGGACCAGATCGTCCACGGTCGCGACGGGCTGCTGATCGACAACCCCGCCGACCTCGAAGCCTTCGCGAATGCCCTGCACCTCCTGCTGGACAGCCCGCGGCTCGCCGAGCGACTCGGCGCGGGTGGGCGAGAGCGGGCGACGGCGGATTTCCTCGGCGATCGACACCTCACTCAGTACGTCGACCTTTTCGCCGCTTTGACGGGGAAACCTCACCAGCCTGCCTGATGCCCGTCGACGGGTGCCGAAATGGTGCCGAATGCTCGCGCAGTTGATGCAGAACGTAGCCGGAGGCCGGTTATCCTGCGCCCGCGGTCGGCGGCACGCCGGTAGCGGCAGCGCCGACCCCGGCGATGACCACCCGCAGGGGTCGGCGGCAGTCCTGGCCAACCACGCCGACGTCCGGTGACCGGTCAGGAAGGTCTGCGGCCACCGATCCGCGATGAAGCGGGCCAACTCACCCTTTTGCGCGCAGGGCCGACACCCACCGGGCTCTATCAGCAATACATCAGTGGAATTTCACCGTTGCGGTGCTCGGGCGCCAACTCCCGCGAGACGATCACCATCATTGTCGCGAACGCAACAACCGGCCCGACCACCTGTCGTTGTTCGCGGTAGCGCGACCACTGACACAGCCTCGGCATCGGGGAATTGACGCGTTGGTGATGGCGATCGTCAGGAAACGTCAGGCGAGCCGCAGTGGCAATGGCCCGATGATGGAACTAGGGACAAGATGAGGTACTCGTCGTCACTGTCCGGTCGACCCCGCTCCGTTTGATGTGCAGGCAGCAGCCACAGGTTCTGACCATTGGTCGTTGTTTGACTTGCACGGCAACGTCGACCCCGCGATATACCGGAAGTTGGGCATGATTGAACGTTGGAGACACACATCCTGACTGTGTCACCTGTATGGATGTTGAGCGTTGCGATTGCGGACGTCCAGTTCGCGTGCAAAGCAAAGGGAGGTCGTCGCCAGTTCGAGCTAGTAAATAGACGATCGTCCGAGTCTGCTCCACTGCGTGCACAACCGTCTCTCCGTCAGTAGCCCTGGACCTGGACAAATCTACAGGGTGGGTGGAGCGAGATGTGGATCGCAAATGAATAGCGCACCGTCCAATAGGCTGAGCCGCTGGATTGACGGCTGTGACGCGCTGGAGGAGTATTGTCCTTTCCCTTGCCCCAGGAGGAACCAATGACTCGCACGCCTCAGGAAGTCTTTTCCGACCACCTCGCGTCCCTGGCCAAACACGATGTCCCGTTGATCGTTCAGGACTACACTGACGATGCCACCCTGATCAGCCCGCAAGGCGCGGTGGAAGGCTTGGCTGCTGTCGAGGCTTTCTACACCCAGGCTCTCGGAGGTCTTCCTGACCTCGACGTGACGGTTACGTCGAGCGTATTTGGTGGCGATGCCCTCCTGGCGCGGTGGACAGCAAGAGCTTCAGCCGGCAAGGTCGATGATGGAGTAGACACATTCGTGTTTTCACACGGGAAGATCAAGCTGCAATCGATGTGGTTCACCATCGAGCCCCCGGCGTAGAAGCACCGGCCGACCAGTCATCTTTGCAATTTCAGATTCCGGACCGCGCAACTTTTTCCTCGCCATCACGACGGGTTCGGACCATGGCTGGTGAGCGCGTCGTCGGCAATGACTATGGCGATGAGCGCCTGAGGGCCCTTCAATGTTGATGGCTACGCCGAAATTGGTCATAGTGGCTGTGTGTCGACAGCTCAGCGTGGCGTCATACCCGTTCACGCCCAACCGAGCAGCCACGCCTTCTCCCTGGGCCGCCATGGCACGTCGCTGAGCCCGATCTCGTCGGGCGGTGCGATTGCGCGAGGACGCCGTAGTCGTCTTGTGCTTGCCGCCACGCGCCAGTGTCGCCGGCGTCGATGAACGGGTACACCCGGTCGGCGACGATGCCCTCGTCCCGGCGCTGCTGGCCGGCAGGGCCGGGACGAGCTCCACCCGGTCGGAGTTGCGGGTGCAGGCGGCGAGCAGGTGCCGCAAAGTGGGGGAGCAGCCCCAGAACCTGGGCTCCCGGGTCAAACCCGGTTTGGTTGCGACCGTGTCGTGGTCAAGCCCGACGCGGACCAACCAACGCGTCGACGGCGCAGGCGCACCCGCAGCTGCCCCCGCCCGCGCTGCGGTCGCTGGCCCCGGCCGGTCAGGCAGCGGTTGCGAGGGCCCTGGCAGCGATCGCGGCCAGCTCGACCCGGGTCGGCCCCTGGCTGAATGGTGGTCGCCAGCCGGTCGCAAACACGGACCTGGCAAGCGGTTCGACCGCATCCAGGCAGGATGGCAGGCGCTGCATGGGGTAGGGAACGACCGCCGGTGCGATCGATGGATCCTCGGAGGCAGCCGCCATGATCAGGTCCGACGGCAGCCGGTCGGTCAGGTCGACGTCCGCACCGTCCCACCGCCTGGTCAACGAGTCGTCCATCCGTCGGTGGTTCTCGACCCAGGGGCGCATATTCTGCTCGCACCAGTCGTCGAATTCGACGGCGACGGAATCGGCGTCGCCGTCACTGTCCAAGGCCTGCTCGTCGATGAGGTCGAGCAACCGGCCCGCCTGCAGATAAGTGGTGGTGACTCCGCGCCCGAAATTGGGTGTCGTGGTGCAGACCGAGTCGCCGATGAAGATGAGACCGGGCAACGCCAAGGCGCCGTCCGCACCCTGCTGCCCCCGGTAGGCGTTGAGCAGCGGGCCGCCCGGCAGCACGTCGGTGAGCGGACGGGAGACCGCCGGGTCGGTCCACGCGGCGAGCCCGGGGATCGCCCGCGCGGCGGCGTCGAACGCCACCTGGTGCCGCAGCGGCACCAATGAGCGGTCGCTGGTGTTGCGAACGATCAGGGTGGAGAATATTCCCCGCTCGTGCAGGAAGACCAACACCTGATAACCGTCGTAGTCGCCCTGGCAGGCGAGCGGGTTGGCCATCGGCGGTGGGGGAACGCCGTCGTAGAGTTGGTACTGCCGGTCGACGTAGGCGCTGCCGCACGGCCCACCGAGCTGTGGTCCGGTCCGGAGACTGCGAGTCACCCGGCTCGCCCGTCCGGAAGCGTCGAGCACGAGGTCGGCCTCGAGACTGACGCCATCCACGCGGATCCCGCTCGCCCGTCCAGCGTCCGTGGTGACCTCGTCTACGTGGCCCTGCCGGATCTGCAGGCCGTTGCTCGACAGCTGCCGCCCGCACCGACGTCTCGAAAGTCGCCCTGCGCGACCGCATCCCCGCCGGGATGACAGTTCCGTCGGGCATGGGCATCTGCATCGGCTCGCCGCCGTTCGCCAGCCAATTCCCCAAGGCGGCTGGTGCCTCGCGCTGCAGGATCTTGATGATCTGCGGCCGAAAGGCGTGGGCGTGGTGGAACTGCATGCCGCCCTTGCGGGCCCAGCTGCCATCCGGTGCGGGCCCGCCGTCCCGGTCGACGGCAACAACCTGATAGCCGCGCCGTGCCAGTCCGATGCCCATGACCAGACCGGTGGGCCCGGCCCCGATGATGGCGATCTTCATCCTGGTCACCACCCTATTCGTGTTACCGTCGGTGTGATCAATAGGGATCAGCATGGGAGAGACGGGCGATGCCGTCAAGTGATTTCGAGGGTTTGCGGTGAATGGGCCGGCAAAGCGGGCGTACGCCTCGCCGGTGCGCGACGAGCAGGCTCGCGCCACGCATCGCACCATCGTCAACGCCGCAGCGGACCTGTTCCAGCGGAACGGATATGCGGCAACCACCATCGACGCGATCGCCGCGGCCGCCGGAGTGAGCCGTAAAACCGTGTTCGCTTCCGGTGGGAGCAAGTTCACGCTGCTCAAGGATGCCTTCGACTGGTCGCTGGTCGGGGACGACGAGCCGATCGCGATGGCCGATCGGGAGCCGGTGCAGCGCATCATCGCCGCGACCGACCCGGCGGAGGCAGTTCGGCTGTGGGCCGAGATGATCACCGAAACCGCGTCGCGGGTCGCCCCGATCGATGCGGTGCTGGTCGCCGCCGCACAGGTCGACCCGGACGCCGCCGCCATGCTGCGCACGTCCGAACGGCACCGACTGGAGGGCGCTCGGGCCTTCGTCGATCACCTGGTTTCGATCGGCGGTCTGCGGCCCGGGCTGAACCACGCCGAGGCGGCCGACCTGTGCTGGCTGGCAATGGATCCCGGACCCTACCGGCGGCTGGTCACCCAGCGCGGGTGGTCGCCATCCCGCTATCGGCGCTGGCTGACCGCCGCGGTCAACCGGGAGTTACTGCAGCCGGCCTGACAAGTGCGCCCGCCCATCCGGAATCGCAATCGGCCCGGGCGCCGCGGCGCCGCCCGACACCGAGCCTTCACCGCCGGTGCGGACGGTGTCCACCGGGGCGCTGGGCCCGGACTGGGACCGCGAAGCGGCATGAAAGGAGTTCTGCGGCCGCGGAGAACGGTAAGGCGGACCCCGCCATCCCTGGCGCCACCGGGGTGGTCGATGACATCCCGGTGAGCTGCGATCCCGTGCAGTGCCCCGGATGCGTTCAGCGAGCCGATGACCGGCCGCAGCTCGGCGGCGTCACCCGACAGGGGATAGGTCGTCGACGAGTGATTGTCCAGGAACCGTGTTTGCCCACCGAACCAACGAGCTGTGCAAGGTACGGACCCCGCATCCCCATCAGCTGTGCTCGATCATTCGGGCACTGGAGATCCTGTCCGTCCTGCGAGGGTCGCGCAGGTTGATTAGCGTTTCTGCGTGCGTATGAAATGGGGTCGTCCTCGGCTTCGGCGGTATGTCGACCGGTTCAACGTCCCCCGAGCGGATGGCAACTTCGCGGTCACGTTTCTGGGTGTCTCAACGCTATTGTTGGATGACGGTGAGTCGGCCGTCATGACCGACGGGTTTTTCACCCGACCCTCGCTGGTCGAGGTCGGGGTGGGCAAGATAGCACCGAGGCTCGAGCGAATTGACGCGGCGCTGGCCAGCACCGGAGCGAGCCGGCTTGAGGCCGTGCTGCCGGTGCACACCCACTTCGATCACGCCCTCGACTCCGCGGTTGTTGCCGAACGCACCGGCGCGTTGCTCGTCGGTGGGGAGTCCGCCGCCAACATCGGCAGGGGCCATGGTCTCGCAGATGAGCAGCTGCGCGTCGTTGCATCTGGCGACCAATTGGATTTCGCGCAGTTTCACGTCACTTGGATCGAGTCCCAGCACTGCCCGCCGGACCGCTTCCCCGGAGTCATCACCCAACCCGTCGTTCCGCCTGCCAGGGCGAAGGCATATCGGTGTGGCGAGGCATGGTCGCTGCTGCTGGTCCACGGCAGCGGCAGGACCGCTCTGGTCCAGGGAAGCGCGGGCTACGTGCCCGACGCGCTGTCCGGACACGCCGCCGACGTGGCGTACCTGGGCGTCGGCCAACTCGGCACCCGCGACGAGGACTATCTCCGCACCTACTGGGCGGAGACGGTGGAGGCGGTCGGTGCGAGGCATGTTGTGCTCATCCACTGGGACGACTTCTTCCGTCCCCTCAACAAGCCCCTTCGCGCTCTGCCTTATATGGGCGACGACTTCGACGCAACCATGCGAGTGTTCGATGGTCTCGCTTGGCGGCAGCGGGTCGGGCTGCATCTCCCGACGGCCTGGCAACGCGAGGACCCGTGGGCTTTCCGAACTCGGTAACGCTGGCTGCCGGTGATCGGACGCCAACGCTGGTGCGATCTTTCGTTAATGACGTGTCGGTAACCGCATGTCAGGTGGGGGGCGGCCGGATTGCGGACCACGCCGCAGGCGACCGCTCCGCCGTCTTCTTGGCCAGGACAACGAAACAACGTCGTCCCGACGATCGGCATGGGTCCGCCCTTCGCCTGCCGCCAGCGGACGGCGCGGGTGGCCGCGTCGGTCAACAGGGACACCGTTTCCGCTGTGATGCCCGTCGTGTGCCGGATGGACGGCGCAACCCGGCGTGACGGCGCCTTGCAGGGCGACTGCACACTCAATATGCCGAGCACATGTCCGATTCATGCGGCCACGCATCCGCGTCAGGCAAGTCCCGCCTCCTCGTCGGTTTCAGCCGCCAGTGGGTTCGACCGGCCTCTTGCGGCGATTTCTCCGCGTTCCAACAAGTGCCGACCGCGTTTTGGCCAAGACATGTGCCAAGCGGGCGCCACGGGGTTGCGATGGCATTCCCGTCGGACCGGACTGCGGCTCCCAGTCCCGGCTGACGTCGGCGTCGTAACCGTTGGTCGCGTCGATCATTCGCCACCGGGCGGGCTCGTCATCACTGTTGCTGAGCGGCATGCCATTCCCGTCGTTCGGTGGACCCGATTGCCGGTTCCGTACCGAAAACCAGCCTTCCGGAGCGCAAGTCGATCTCGTAGGTCGGTGCCGATGCGCAATGACCGTCCGAACCGATGGGAGTCATGCGACATCGGCCGCGACGGTGACTGGGGACCGCCTGACAGAAGGGCACGACCAGTTGACGGAAGTAGCCGGAATGCTCGGTGGCACACTCCCCGCCGCCGGTGTGGCGCGGGATGAGGATCTGCTCGCCGGACGGCAGGGAGAGAATGAACGAGGTTTCGGGCCAGGCACCATGCGCACGGTCGATCAGCCCGTCGATCAGGCTCTGCGCACCCTCCGCACGGTACTGCCCGATGCGGGGGCGGGTCGTCCGCCGCCGGCGGTGCTGGGAAGGGTTGGCCGGTCCTGGAGGCAGATGACCGGGATGGAGGCCGACAAGGAGACGGGATGCCGTCATGGTTCCGATCGTGAACCACGCTCGCGGATGAGAGCCGACGAACGGGTGCCCATCAGGTGACGGTGTGGTGAACCTCCGCACCGGAACACGGTGATTACGTCCTCGACCGCCGTCGGCACACCGCCGCAGGGTCCTGTTTACCCGGAAGGAATGCACTCAGGCCTACCAACGCGGTGGAGAAGACCTCGGTGGACCGGTTCGACACCGGCCTGGTCGACCTCAGCGGGAATGGCGACCTGTCCGCGCAGGTCAAGGGCCGCACCAGCAAGGTACTGATCGAGTGGCTGCAAGCGCAGAACCCGGACTGGCCGTCCCGAATCAGGTGTCCATGGACACCACCGGGACCTACGCCCGGGCCACCCGGCTGGCTGGCTTACCGCGCGCCACCGTCATTGTCGACCGGTTCCGCCTGGTCGCCCTGGCCAACCGGGCGGTGACCGAGTACCGACGGGAACTGGCCTGGCATGGCCGGCGCGGCCGCAAGTGCGACCCGGAATGGGCGCAGCGCAGCCGCCTGCTCAGCGCGGCCGAGACGCTCACCGATGATGACACGTTCGCGGTACGGGAACCAATTCACCGCGGAGGTCAGTGAACGCCGTGGTCAACGCGTCGTCGGTGGCGGCGGCGTGTCCGTGCTCTCGGAGATGGCTTCCAAGAGCCCTTGAAGTTTTCCCACTATCTCCACTACCGGCTGATTTCGCTAGGTCCTTCGTCGACCGCGCATTTTCGGTGGAGAGCCGACGCGTTTCCGAGCCGGGATGATCTCGGAGAGGCCCGATGCGAATTGCGTGGCGGGACCAGGCCGGTGGCCTTCGCGTCCCGTTCGGCACGCCACTCCCGGATCCGCGCGCAACTGACCACCACCGCCCGTGCACGTCGATCGGCCGGCCCCGGGCCAGTCACTACCGACACCTTCCCGGGCCGGTCGCAAGGGGCGTGTTCGGCGGCGGCGACCCCGGCTCAGCTTTGGCGACCATGGCCGCGCCCGGCGGACTGGCCGTTGGGGTGACGGATGGGGTGGAGTTGTGCTCGAGGAACCGCAGCAGCTCAACGGGGAATGGCAGCACCAGCGTCGAGTTCTTCTCGGCAGCGACCTCAACGATGGTTTCCAGCAACCGGAGTTGCAGCGCCCCCGGCGTATCGGCCATTGCGCCGGCGGCCTGCGCGAGTTTGGCCGATGCCTGCAGTTCGCCGTCGGCGTGGATCACCCTGGAGCGCCGTTCACGTTCCGCCTCGGCCTGCCTGGACATGGATCGCTTCATCGAATCGGGCAGTGCGACGTCTTTGATCTCCACCCGGTCGATGTGGATGCCCCAGCCGAGCGCGGGGCTGTCGATCATCACCTCGAGTCCCTGATTGAGCTGCTCCCGATTGGTGAGCAGATCGTCGAGGTGGCTCTTGCCGATGATCGACCTCAGAGAGGTCTGAGCAACCTGGGACACCGCGAAGGGATAATTCTCCACGCTGACCGTGGCGAGCACCGGATCGATGACGCGAAAATAGACCACAGCGTCAACCTTGACGGTCACGTTGTCCCTGGTGATTCCGTCCTGTGCGGGAATCCCCATCGTGACGATCTGCATGCTGACCTTCCTCAGCCGGTCCACGCCCGGGACGATCATCGCAAGTCCCGGCCCGCGGGTCGGTTCCTGGACCTTGCCGAGCCGGAAGACCACTCCTCGCTCGTACTGTTTGACCACCCGGGAACTGGCCGCCAGGGAGAGCACACCCAAGACAATGAGAACGATCAAGATATCGACGATGATCACGCGATTCACCTCCGGTGAACAACGCGCCAGCGGAGAAGCGCTGGCGCCGATACGTCCGAGGTTCAGCACACCGAGAACGAGACCGGCTCGGGCGCCGGAGTACGGGTTGCTCTCGACATCGACGACGCTACGCTCCGGTCCGCCGTGGCGGCAGCTTGGTCGAAACGCCAACGACAAGGTCATAGGGCGCGCCCACGAGCCGCATCGCGGTCATGCCTGACCGTCAAGGCGGCCGATCAGCGAGCAACTTCGCATGCCTCCGCTCGCCGCCACTGACTGCGCGGTGGCCCTGGGTCAGCCCGTGCCAACGCACGCTTCCCGGCCGCCATCGGCCCACCGCCAAGGACCTGATGCGGGCCACCAGTCTCAGCGCGCTGACCGGCAGCGCGAGGTGACGACCATGCCGTCCGTGTGTGGCTCCGTGTGTTGGCCTCGTTGAGCCCGTGCTCGGCGCGCTCGGCCTCCGTGACCCCGCCGCTGACGAAATGCCGCTCGGAAACCACGACCTTGCTGTCGGTGCGGACGACCACCACATCTGCCTCGTGGGGGACGTGTCGTTGGTCGTCGGCGATGGCTTTCGCCGTCGCCGACTCGGACTGCCTGTCCTTGAGCGCCCTGTCGAGCAACGGATCCCGCTTCGGCTTGGGCATGTTCCGCCGGCGCCACGGCTTCGCCAGCTCCGCCTTCTCGGCCGCGCGCAGGTCATCCAGCACCCACTCCGGCTGGGTGGCGTAGGAATCCTTCAGCTCCTCGACAGCCGAAGGTTCATGCGCCGCTCGGTGCTTCAGCCCGGCAACCTTCTCTTTGACGGGCTGGATGTACTGATCATTGGCCGCCCTAACCTGCGTGGCACGCGCCTGGACGTCGGCGATCGCGGCGGCCCGGTCCGGCTCTGGTTTCATTGCCTTCACCCGATCCCACCGCTGGACCGGTGTCGGGTCCGACTTGAACTCGCGCTTGAACCTCTGCTTCTGCGCCGTCAGGGTTTCGTTGTTTGCCTTCTCGGCGTCCAGTACTGCGGACTCGGCCTTGGTCGCTGCCGTGGCAGCGTCTCCTTGCGCTACGGCCTTCTCCGCGTCGGTCACTTCGGAGGCGACCTTAGGTTCGTGGATCGCCTCGCCGACCGCGTCGGGCAGGTCTTTGCAGAGCTGGCAGACCACGATGTGGTCGTCGTGGATGTGGATGTCGCTGCCGGCTTCACCCACCGCCCGTGACGCCTCGTGCGCTGCAGCGGAACCTCCGGCGCCGGCGTGACGTGCGCCAGCTCGCACCCTCGCCAAGGTGGACCGGGCCGGTGTCGGCCGGGTATCGACGGTTCGCCGTCCCTGAGTTTTTTTGCCTGAGTGGTCTCGGCCTCTTCCACGCCGCCGAGCCAGTTCTCGGCTTCCCGCTGCCCCAGACGTATGGTCGACCGCTCGGCGTCGGACAGTCCCGCGAGCGGTTCGGCTCGCCAGTCCCGCAACACCGGCGCCACCTTGGCCCGAAGCAGATGCAGCCCGTCGGCGCCCAGCCTGGCCCAGCCGTACAGATCGGCGACGCCCTGCACGACGTCCCACGCCGCGAGGAATGCCCGACCCCAGCGGTTTTGGCGATGTCGGAACGGTACGCGTCGATAAAGATGGAAGCGGTGCTGATGGTGAAAGCAGCGGTGTCGAGTGTGCCCAGCGCACCGGCCCCGCCGACCGCGCCCAGGCCCAGGGCGGCGCCCAGAATGGTGACTTTCTCGAATTTGCCCTCGAAATCCTGCAACTGCCGATTGGCCAGGTCGATCAACTTGATGGCAGGAACAGGCACCATGGCCTCGTCCTGGTCGTAGAGCTTGACCGTGACGATCTCGTCAGGCTTGAGAATCATCCCGGAGTACACCGCACTGACTCCGAAACGCGCTGTGAGCGTTGCCATCTCCTTCGTATACTTCGGCCGGCCGGCACCGATGTGGGTGTCGTAGTACACCTTCACGGTGCGGTCGGCTTCCAGTGACGCCACGATGGTCGCGCTCGAGTCCCAGCTCGTCTCCAGTGGGAAGACGGTGGGGTTCTGCAACACTTTCTCGACCTCCCCGCGACCGATGTCGCCGCCCTTCACCCGGGCAGCGAGAATCCTGTCGCCCTGCAGATTCTCGAACGTGGTCACCGTGCCGGTGATGAGCGCGTCGTAGCACACGTCCGGCATCGTCTTGCCCGAAGGATCAAGGGCCGCCTGCTCGAGCTGGGGGGTGGTGAGGAGCTCGATCAGGTGGGAGGCCACGTTGTCTTCCACATCCGTAACGGTGCCACGCAGGATGGTGGTGATCTCGTCATACCGCCCAGCCCCCGCGAACGACGCCAGTGATGTCGCGACCTGCATGGCCAACTCGTCGACCAGGATCTGGGTGCTCGAGTCCTCCGCGTGGTGTCGCAACGCAGCGATCCGCCGCACCGCCTTATCGTGCTCGTCCGCGGACATCCAACGGTCGCGGGCCGCCATTATCCGGTCCGCCTGCAGTGCCTGGAAGGACGTCACGTGACCGGTGAGCATCGCCTCGGTGAGCACGTCCAGCACCGACCGGCCGTCCGCCGTCATGGCGAAGCCCTCGATCTGCCGCGCGCCCAACTTCTCTGTGAAGGCGGCCGCGACGTTGTCCTCGATGTCGGGGTCGAGCCGGTGGAAGACCTCACGGATGTGCGCAAGGGACTCCGGTTCTTCGCGGCGTACTCGGCCAGGTCCTTGGCGATCGTCTCGGCGAGATCGTCGGTTGCGTCCCTGTACGACAGACTCTTCGCCGTGTGTGGCCGCGTACTCGGCGCGCTCGTCGTCCGAACAACGACAGGGCGTCGGACCACACCGGTGGATGGGCACCAGCTGCGCAACGGACGGATGGCCCGTCCGCATCTCTGCAAGGTGCATGACGACGGTGGCGTTGCCGGCGGCGCGTTGCAGATCTAATAGCGCGAGCAGCTTCCCGCGCGACATCTTCGCATCCGCCGGTCGCTGCGCAGCCGACGCCGACGACCCGGTGACGCTGATCCGGTCGAGCGCCATGGGTCCTCCTGGCAGGTAGACCCATTGTCGCAACGGATGCCAGGCATGCGGCAGCGCTCAACAAATGTCTGCTCGTTCGGGCAAGGTCCGCTGATCGGTGCGGCGGCCAGCGACTCGAACCAGATCTGGCGCCGTAATCATCGACGTAGCTGACTGGATGGTCCAGTGGCGGTCATGCCCGCAACGATCGCCGGCTAGCGGCGAATGGTGAATCCAGTCGCCCTCTGCTTTTTGCCTGCAAAGGATAGAAGGCGCGACGAACCCACTCTACGACGTTCCGCTGATCCCCAGCCTGTCACGCCGGCGATGCTTTGACGGTCGGCCATATGGTTTGAGCTTCGCTCCAATGTGGCGCGCTGGCCGCTGGATCGTTCTCACTCGCCCTGGCGCCGATCTCTTCGCCCGGTTCAAGTACCTGTTCTGGATCTTCCCGGAGATCTTGCGCAGCAGTGAAGTGGGAGGTGTGGCCAAGACGCTGTGGGTGATCTTCGTGATCCGCCGTGCCAGCCGCGGACGCTGGTTTGTCCCCATCCGATGTTCTGTGCACATTCCTCGTGGACCGGACGGCTGCGGCGCGGCCGGTGGCCATGCTGGCGGTCATGGACGGGATGGGTGTTGCCGGTGGGGTGGTGGTGCGGTGACGTTGGCGCGGACGTGGGCGGTGGCGTTGACCGGGATCGCGGGGCATCTGGTGGCGGTGGAGGCGGACCTGGCGGCTGGTTTGCCGGGGACGACGGTGATCGGGATGGGTGATGCCGCGGTGACGCAGGCACGGGATCGGATCCGGGCGGCGGTGGTGAATTCCGGGCACCGCTGGCCGGACCGGCGGATCACCTTGGCGTTGTCACCTGCGGCCCTGCCGAAGCGGGGAGCGGGCTATGACATCGCCCTGGCCGTAGCGGTTCTCGCGGCGGCCGGGGTGGTGCCCACCGCCGCGGGTGACACGGTGTTGATCGGTGAGTTGAGCCTGGACGGTCAGGTGCGGCCGGTGCGGGGTGTGTTGCCGGCGCTGCTCGCCGCGAGGGCCGCCGGCCGGGAGCGGGCCATCGTGCCGGCCGGGAATCTGGCTGAGGCGGCGTTGGCTGCCGGGATGTCGGTGTGGGGTGTGGCCTGTCTCGGTGATCTGATCGCCAGCCTGACCGGGGAGGTGCACCGGCTGATGCCGGGGGTACCCGTACCGCCGGTGCACCTGGACACCGGCCCGGATCTGGCCGACGTGCTGGGTCAGCCGGAGGCCAGGTTGGCGTTGGAGTTCGCCGCGGCCGGGGGTCACCATCTGGCGATGATCGGCCCGCCCGGGGCGGGAAAGACCATGCTGGCCAACAGGCTTCCCGGTGTGCTACCCCCGTTGGACCCCGAGCAGGCGCTCGAGGTCACCGCGGTGCACTCGGTTGCGGGTGCTCTCGATGACGCCACCCCACTGATCACCCGGCCACCGTTCGTCGACCCGCACCACTCCGCGTCGCTCGCCGCGGTGGTCGGCGGGGGATCGGCGCACATCCGACCCGGCAGCGTCAGCCTTGCCCACTGCGGCGTGCTCTTCTTGGATGAGGCACCGGAATTCAAGCCGACCGTGCTGGATGCGCTGCGTCAACCGATGGAGTCCGGCCTGGTCCTGTTGGCGCGGGCGTCGGGTGTGGTGCGGTATCCCGCACGGTTTCAGTTGATCGTGGCGGCGAATCCGTGTCCCTGTGCGGCGTCCCGGGATGTCGATTGCACGTGTCCGGCGGGGGTGCGCCGCCGGTACCTGGGCCGGTTGTCCGGGCCGTTACTGGACCGGGTGGACATCCGTGTCGATGTGGCCGCGCTGGACCCGTCGATGTTGACATCGGCGGCACCGCAGGGGGAGGCGAGCGCCGAGGTGCGGGATCGCGTGCTGCTGGCCCGTGATCGTTCGGCGCGCCGTTGGTGCGGTACGCCGTGGCGATGCTCGTCGCAGGTTCCCGGGTCGGTGGTCCGGCGTTCCTGGCGGCCGGGGCGCGGCGAGGCAGAGCTGCTGGATAGGGCGGTGCGGGCGGGACGGTTGACCGGCCGTGGGTACGACCGGGTGTTGCGGTTGGCACTGACCGGTGCCGACCTGGCCGGCCGGGAACACCCGTCGGCGGCGGATGTCGCCACCGCGCTCGCCCTGCGCTGTGGTGAGAACCCATGAGCAGCAATGCGGTCGCCGTCGCGCTGGCCGGTTTGCTGCGGGTCTGTGAGCCGCCCAGTGCGGCGCTCTCGGTCTTCGTCGGGAAGGTCGGACCCGTGGCGGCGTGGGAGGCAGTGCTCGCTCGACGGGCACCGCGAGCCGTGCTGGCCGCGACATCGGCTCGTACCGCCGACGTTTCCCCAGCGGAATTGACCGCCCACGCCGAGCACGATCTGGGCATTGCGGGCCGGTGCGGTGCCCGGCTCATCGGGGTCGACGACCCGGAATGGCCGGCGGTGGCGATGCAGGGTTTCGCCGGGGCGCTGGCGCGCGGCGTGCGGGGCGCCGGAGCCCCGTTCGCGTTGTACGTGCGGGGACGGGAGTTGACCGGTCTGCCGGCGAACGGCGTGACCATCGTCGGGTCCCGGGCGAGCAGTGCCTACGGGCAACGGGTCACCGGTGAGATGGCCTACGAGTTGGCGGCGCGCGGACTCGTGGTGGTGTCCGGTGCCGCATTCGGCATCGACACGGCCGCGCACCGCGCCGCGTTGCACTCCACCCGGGCGGGGCTGACCGGGTCCCGGCCGCCGTCCGCCCCGGTCACCGTGGCGGTGCTGGCCTGCGGGATCGATCGGGCGTATCCGGAGGCAAACCGGGCGTTGCTGGACGAGATCGGCGGGTGCGGGTCGGTGGTCAGCGAGTACCCGCCCGGTACCACCCCGGCCAGGCACCGATTCCTGGTCCGCAACAGGTTGATCGCCGCGTTCGGTGCCGGCACGGTCGTCGTCGAAGCCGGTCGCCGCTCCGGGACGTTGAGCACCGCGGCGGCTGCGGAACAGCTCGGACGCTTGGTGATGGCCATCCCCGGGCCGGTGACGTCCGCGATGTCCGTCGGCTGTCACCTGTTGCTGGCGGACCGGTTCGCGCAACTGGTCACCGGCGCCGGTGACGTCCTCACCGCACTCGGCCGGGCACCGACGCGAGCCCCGGCAACCGACGGAGGGCCGGAGTCGGCACCCGGCGCGGACCCTTCTCACCCGACGGACGGTCTCGACCCGCTCACCGCCCGCGTCTACGACGCGTTGCCTGCCGTCGAGTTGACGTCGGTCGACGAACTCGTCGTGGAAGCCGGTCTGCCGCCGAACGAGGTCGTCGGGTCCCTGGCGGTGCTGGAACTCCACGGCATGACGGTCAAGGAAGGCACGTCGTGGCGGCGGGTGGGCAGGAGCGGCAAGCGGTGACCCGTCTGGGCGGCCACGCGCGCGGGATCGGTTGCCAGGCCGAGCGCGGCCGGATCGGTCAGTTTCTGAGAAGTGCCGAGCGGCCATGGCCCTTAGCCAAGGTCAGCATCACCCGGGCCAGCTGGACCGACGTCTACGCCGGCTTCCAGATCGCGCCCGCCGACGAGCGTGCGAACTGGAAGTTCGTGTCCCAGTTCGCCTATGAGCCGTTCCCGCCTCAAGCCGTCGAGGTCGTCGGCTCTTTCATGTCGAACGCTCCGACCCCGGACTGCAACTACTTCACCAACGCGTTCGGCGGAGCCGTTCGCGGTTTCGAACCGCCCGGCGGCTCCACCTTCGCGCACCGCGACTGCCCGTTCTACGCCGAGCCAGGGGTCGGCTGGGGCGACCGTGGCGGCGTTCCCGCCGCGGACGATCCGTTGACCCCGGCGTGCCTGAGCTGGCTCGCCGAGTTCAGCGACGCGTTGCAGCCCTTCGTGGACGGCGCCTACGTCAATGTTCCCAACCCCACAATGCCGGACTGGGCGACCGCCTACTGGGGGTCCAACGTCGACCGGTTGACGGCCGTCAAAGCCGCGTACACCCGGAGAATTGCTTTAACTACGAGCAAAGCGTGCCGACCGGCACGAGTTACGGTCGAGGTCGCCGTCGAATCCCAGACCCGGTGACGTGCAAGGCGACACCGACCATCCGTAGTTGCCGGTAAAGAGAAGCCATGAGATCGCGTACGGGTCCTGCGGCGAGGAGGTGACCGATCTACCCGAGAAGGTCACCACCTGGACCTGTTCGTGTCCTGGACCTGAACACCGGCAACACGTTGCCGAAGATGGCCGAGCGACGGCCGTGAGTCACCTTGTCGCGGCCACCGACATCGGGTCGTACGCAGGCATGGTGAGACCGGGAAGAGATTCCGGTGACGCGAGCACGAGCACACCTAGGGCAAGGAGAACGATCGCGGTGCCTAAAGTGGCAGTCCGGCGCCACGGCAGGGCCTTCTCCATGGCAATTGGCACCGCGACCTCCATGGCAATTAGCACCGCGACGACTGCCATCCAAACGGCGCTCATCACGCCGAGTGCAAAAAGGGACGCCATGAGAGCCCAGCAGCAACCGACACACCACGCGCCGTTCGTCATACCCATGCGCAGCGCGCCCGACCATCCATCCCGCCACGACCCAAGAAGAAGGCCGAGCGGGCTGCGGCACTTGCTCAGGCAGATGTTCTTCAAGGGTGTCAGCTCGTATGCGGCCGCCATCAGGACCGTGACTCCAGTGAGAATGCGCCCTGCGTGGTCCCACCCGAGGTCGGGTGCGGCGCGACCTGCGAGCACGCCGATAAGGAATGCGACGACTCCGGCGCCGGCCCACGTGGCCATGTAGCCGGTGACGAACACCATGGGCGCCAGAGGTTTCCGGCTCATCCGTGCGTACAGCGCCACCGTCGGGGCCACCGATGGGAACATCATCGCGGCCATCATCACGATCCATACGCTGATGAACCAGCCGAAAGTCCCCAGAGCGGTCCACGGCCCGTTGTCCATGCCGCGCATCTGCTGGATCGTCCACCACCAGCCGACGCCGGCGAGCGCGATGAGGACGACCACCAACGCCAGCTGAGTTCGGGCGGCTGAATACGCGGGGCGAAGACCCGTGCCGGCGGCAGGCTGGGCCGCCCCCGCGTTCATCATTTTGTCAAGCGGCCCATGAGAAGCCGGACTTCGACAGCCCGGTCTTACCCTCGTACTGGATCCCAAATGCGTTGATCCTCGAATGCCTCGCCTCGGCCATCGTCAGGTCGGACCCGGCAGGGTGGAACATCCCGGAGAACTTGACCGGTTCACCGGTCTCCACGCCGAACGGGACGATGTCCTCGACTTCGAATTCGATCGCGCTGCCGACGCGGACGCGGTGCCGCAGTCCTCCTTCGTCGACCTCGATCGAGGCGCGCTCGACCCCGAGCATCTCGCCGATCAGTGGGGCCAGCCCGGCCATCGGCCCGCCCAGTTGACCGCTGAAGACCTGTACGAGCTTGTCGAATTGTGCGTCCGTCGCCTGGTCGTCGATGAAGACACCGACCCGCCAGCTTCCCTCGGTCATCACCTTCGGCGTGTCCGCGATCAGCACAACCTTGCACCCGGCGATGTCCGTGTCGTCGACCGCTCCCTCGCGAACGTCGAACACCAATGTCACGCGGCAGTAGTCATACGTCGCGCCGTGATCGAAGGACAGGTTGCACGGACACATGAGCTCGCACGAGCAGGTCTCGACGTAATTGCCTCTGAGGTTCCACGACATCGGGGCACCCCTCTCGGAGGGGCCAAGTCTTAACCTCACCCGAGCGGCTGTCAACGACGCGACGGAGCTTCACCCGCGGATCGGAAGTTGTTCCGGCCGCACCTGGAAGCACGTTCCACTTCCCACGCCCGAGTAGGCACGTTGATGGCTTCACCCTCGACAACTTGTGGCGTAGCGATGATCACCATCAGGACAGTCACCAGTCGCTCAACATGCCTTACCTGAGCCCTTGATGCGCACAAAGCGCTGCGGACGGCCGAGCACTTGATGGCGCAGGTCGGTAGGCCGGCGGCGCTCGTGTGGGTTCAATCCGTGACAACCTGCCCGCCCCGGTGGCCGACCGTGGCCACACCCGAGTCAGTCGATGGATGTTGACCGTTCGGGCGTGACCACAGGATCGAGCTGAATCTGGGGATGCACCGTCACGTCAGCTCGGGGATGCCGGTCAAGGGCAGTTCTGAACCGGGCATTTGTTGGCGGTCTGACGGTGTGCGCTGTCCGGGGCAAGGTAAAACTTGGGGATGTCGGTATCCGTCCAATGACGCGGGGGCGATTCGTGGATGGAGCGGCTAACCACCCAGTTGAGTGATGCCGTAGCTGAGATCGCGGTTGTACCCAGTGGTCGCGACTGATTCCTGTTTTGTCTCTTGGGGCTATTTCTGCCCGCCTCACTGTTGGCATGTCCCGACGTCGGGACATTTCTCCTGGTCGCGCCCGGGAGTTGCCTCATGACGCGGGACACAGTGCGGGACGACTATTCACGTGTCGGAATCGAATCGGATACGGGAGGTACAGATGTCGTCGACATTGGTCCGGGTGGGTGGAGTCGCCGCGGTGATCGCCAGCGTGCTGATTGTTGGGCAGCAGGCGTGGGGTTTGGCAGGTGGAGGTGTCGAGGAGGGCATAGGCGAGTCTGCGCTGCACACTGCGCAGATGTTATTCATGGTGTTTGGGGTGATCGGGATCGCATTGGCGCAGCAACGAAGGGCTGGCGTATTCGCGCAAATCGCCGCGCTGGTCGCGGTCCTGGGGTGTGTGGCGATGTACGGGGCGGCACTGACGGAGGTCACGATCTTGCCCAGCCTGGTGGAGACCGGTTCACCGTTGGCGAAGGTCGCCCCTCCCGCGCTGGACATCGCCGCGTTGAGCAGTTTCATCGCCTGGGTTGCCGGTTTGCTGTTGCTCGCAGCGGCAGTTCTGGTCTCGAAGGTGCTGCCACGGACACCGGCGGTTTTGTTGGCCGCTGGAGTCGTTCTGGGTCTTGCCCTCAATGGTGTCGTTCCGGGCGTTCTGATCTTTTACGCCATCGGGTTCGGCTGGCTGGGCGTAGCCGCCGCCCAAGAAGCCGGAAACGAGGAAGCTGCCCTGACAGGATCAACGGATCACACGAGCGGGCAGGAGCATGCAATCCGCTGACCTCCCGTCCGATATCTACGGCCAGCATTTCCCTCGCGGTTGGAAGGCGATGGCATGCAGATCGACGCGTTCACCGCCGGGCGCCCCGGAAAGGGGCGCCCGGCTTGGGTCGGTAGCCGCGGGACGGGCCTGAGTATCGCGGTCGGCGTCTGCGGTGCCGTCGGGGTCATGACGCTTGGGGTCACCGCCGGCATGCTGGCAGTTCACAACGACGAGTCAGGGTCGCTCCCGACGCTCGGCCCGAGCGTGGTGCTGATGGGGGTTCTAGGAGCAATACCGTTCAGTTAGGGTTACATCGGTGTAGTTTGGTGGTATGCCGCGTGCTGGGTGGAGGAAGCCGGAGTCGGACCGTCGCTTGTCCGATCTGGTGTCGGTGGGTGTCCTGACCAGGGTGTTCCCGCCGGAGTTGGTCGACGAGGTCGTCGCCGAGACCGGTCGGACGCAGCAACGGCATCGGGCTCTGCCGGCGCGGGTGATGACGTACTTCGCGATTGGGATGGCGTTGTTCTCCGACGGGTCGTACGAGGATGTGCTGGGGCAGATGACCGATGGGTTGTCCTGGGCGTCCGGGTGGGCGGAGGCCTATCCGATGCCGAGTAAGTCGGCGATCTTCCAGGCCCGGGCCCGGCTGGGTCCGGAGCCGTTGCAGGGCTTGTTTTCTCGGGTCGCTCGACCGTTGGGTGGGCCGGACACGCCTGGGGTGTGGATGGCTGGGCGGCGGATGCTCGCGATCGACGGGACATGCCTGGATGTCGCGGACACCGAGGTCAACGACGCCGAGTTCGGCCGGCCCGGGGTGAGCAAGGGTGAGAAGTCCGCGTTCCCGCAGGCCCGGGTGCTGGCGTTGGCCGAGTGCGGCACGCATGCAATCTTCGCCGCCCGGGTCGGGGCGTACCGGGAATCGGAGGCCGCACTCACCGAGCAGCTGCTGCCGGAGCTTGGGCCGGGGATGGTGCTGCTGGCCGATCGTGGGTTCTTCTCGTTCGAGTTGTGGCGCAAGGCTTCGGGCACCGGCGCTGATCTGTTGTGGCGGATCCGCACCGACCCGGTCGGTCCCCGACCGCGGCACGTGCGGGACCTGCCCGACGGGTCCTGGCTGGCCCACCTGCGGCGCTCCACGGACCGGACCAGTGAACCCGTGCTGGCCCGGGTGATCGACTACACGATCGACGACGGCCGCGGGAACGCCACCGAGTACCGGCTGCTGACCACCCTGCTCGATCCGGAACAGGCACCGGCCGCCGAACTGGCCGCCGGCTATGCCCAACGGTGGGAGATCGAAAGCACGTTCGACGAGCTCAAAACCCACCAGCGAGGACGAAAAGTGGTGCTCCGCTCCAAGTCTCCCGACCTGGTTCGGCAGGAGATCTGGGGTCACCTGTGCTGCCACTTCGCGATCCGGTCGTTGATGACCGACGCAGCCCGGCACGCCGGACACGACCCCGACCGGGTCAGCTTCACCGCCGCGCTGCGGATCACCCGACGGACCATCGCCCACGCGGGCGAATTTCCCCCCTGACCAGTCAGAACACCCAGACCACGGCTGGCAGGCATTCCTCACCCGGATCATGCGTCGACTCAATCCCCCTCGACGCGCACGAGCTGCTCCCCGCGTCATCAAACGCAAGATGCCCAAATGGCACGTCAAACGTGCACACCACGCGGCATGGCCACAGCCCCAATCAGGCGCACCGACCTACACCATCCGCCCGCCTAACTGAACGGTATTGGTTCTAGGAGCGGTGTTGGTCGCACTGCGTCCGAGGAACCCGGTCGGCTGGTGCTTCTTCGTCACCGGCGCGATGTTCACGGTGGGCCTGGCGGCGGGGCAGTACGCGATCGCCGGCCTCGTCACGGACCCGGGGTCACTGCCGGCGGCGCAGTTCGCTCTGTGGCTGCAAACCTGGGTGTACCAGCCGGCCCTGATCCCGTTCTCTGTGCTGATGCCGCTGTACTTTCCGGACGGCCGGCCGCCGTCGTCGAAGTGGCGACCGGTGGTGGCGGCGGCACTGGTCCTGATGGTCATAACCGGTGTGCTGTCCGCGCTGAAACCGGGCGATACGCACCTGCTGGATGTGCCGATGGACAACCCATTCGGACTGACCGCCTTGTCGGACCTGGGACCCATAGGGGACTTCCTGCCAGGAGTACTCTGGCTGTCCCTGATGCTGGCATCGACCACGAGTTTGTTCGTGCGGTTCCGGCGCGGCCCCGAGGTCGAACGCAAGCAGATCGCCTGGTTGGCATACGCCATCGCACTGACGGCGGTGGCGTTCCTGGTGGACGCTGTGGTCGCCGCTGTCGCACCCGAGATCTATCCGCAGGTCTTCGTTGTCGTGCAGGTGTTGCCGGTCGTGGTGCCGATCGCCGCGACGGTGGCGATCCTCCGGTACCGGCTATTCGACATCGACCGGTTGATCAACCGCACCCTGCTGTACGTCGTGTTGACGATCTGCGTGATCGGCATCTACATCACGGTGGTCTCCGGGCTTGGCTCGGTGTTCGACGGTGCGCAGGGCGCTCCGGCATTGTCCTTGCTGGCGACCGGGATCGTGGCGGTGCTTTTCGCGCCGCTGCGGGATCGCCTGCAGGGGTTTGTTGATCGTTGGGTTTACGGTGACCGCGTTGACCCGCGCCGGGCTCTGACGATGCTCGGTCGACGCCTGGAGAGCAGCCTGCCGCCAGAGTCGGTGCTGCCGACGGTCGCCTCGACAGTGGCGGACGCCCTGCATGTGCCGTACGCCGCTGTCCAGGTGATCTCTCGGAACGAGTTCGACGACGTTGGCTTCCGCACGGCAGCCGAGCACGGGACACCGCCGCCGGAGGACGCCCAACTGATCACTGTGCCGCTGTCCTACGCCGGGGCGCAAGTCGGTCGCTTGGTCCTTGCCGGGCGTCACCGCACCATCGATCTGTCTGCTTCAGACCGTCGGGTGTTGCGTGACCTCGGTAGTCAGATCGGGATCGCGTTGCATGCCACTCAGTCCGAGCGGCAGGCGGTGCGCTTTGCCGAAGACCTACAGCGATCCCGGGAACGGCTGGTCACGGCACGGGAAGAGGAACGCCGACGCATCGGTCGTGACCTGCATGACGGGCTCGGGCCGCAACTGGCCGGACTGACGATGACCCTGGAGGCGGCCCGCGACCTGATCCAAACCGACCCCGCACACGCCGAGCAACTTCTGGCGGGCCTGCTCGAGGAGGCCGACTTGGCGGTCGCCCAAGTTCGTCGGATCTCCCACGAGTTGCGACCACCCGCGCTCGACGCCCTGGGGTTGATCGGCGCGCTGCGCAGCCACGCCACCGGTCGGCATCGGGTGCCCGTCAGTATCGAGGCTCCAGCCGAGCTGTCTGCGCTGCCGGCCGCAGTGGAGGCCGTGGCCTACCTGATCGTTCTCGAAGCGCTGCGCAACGTGGACGTGCATTCCGGGGCCTCTGCGTGCCAGCTCACCCTCTGCGTCGATGAACCCCCACGATCGCGGGCACTGCGGATCCGCATCGAGGATGACGGCGTCGGGATCCCAGCCGACGTACAGCCCGGCGTCGGCCTGGTCTCTATGCGGGAACGCGCCGCCGAAGTTGGTGGATCCTTGCGCTTCACTCCCGGTCGGGTCAGCGGCACTACCGTCAAGGCCGTACTGCCGTTGCCGAACCCGGCAGAAGGGTAGGCCATGGACCCAACATCGGTGGTCATCTGCGATGACCACGCGCATTTTCGGCGGGGTTTGCGAGCACTCCTGGAAACCAGCGAGGAAGTACAGGTGGTCGGCGAGGCAGCCGATGGAGCCGAGGCGGTCGCGGTCGCGCTTCGTCTGCAACCGGACGTCATCCTGATGGACCTCACCATGCCCGGCACCGGCGGTGTGCAGGCAACCGCCGATGTGCTGGCCGCGTGCCCACACATAGGTGTCCTGGTTCTCAGCATGGTTTCCGACGACGACTCGGTGTTTGCCGCCCTGCAAGCCGGGGCTCGCGGCTACCTCCTCAAGGGCGCGCGTAAGGCCGAGATCGTCCGCGCGGTCCGCGCGGTGGCCAGCGGCGAAGCCATCTTCGGCGCCGACACCACCAGGCTCATGGGCTACTTCGCGTCGCCCGCCGCGCAACCAAACCGTGCGCAAACGCAACTGGCCGCCGCGTTTCCGCAAACTGTCCGACAGGGAAACCGAAATCCTTCGACTCATCGCCGAACACATGACCAACCCAGAGGTCGCCCACTTGCTTGGGCTCAGCGAGAAGACCATTCGCAACAACGTGTCGAGCATCTTCTCCAAGTTGTGGGTCGCCACACGCGCGCAAGCCATCGCGATGGCAAGAGGCGCCGAGCACGACGCAACCAACTCGTCGCGGCCCGCGAAATGACGTGACCGACGTCCGCGGCGCCCGCCGTTGAAGTCGGGGCCGGAGGCGACGAGCCGAGCTACCGGCAATGCTGGGAGTAATACGAATGATTCCGTTTGCTGCAGCGGCGGCGCACCCCCGGGAGCCGGCGGCGCGACCGACAGCGGACCCCGGAGCTTGGTGCTGATGACGACGACGACAGTCATTGTTGAGTTGAGATACCTGTCGTTCCGGTGGTGCGCGGGTGGTCAATCAGCCCTCGGGTTTTCCATGCCTGACCAGCGTCTACAGGGAGCATGACTCCGTTCGGTGGTGAACCTTTATTCCCTCGACCCGGCGGAGTGTGATCGGCACGCGGGTACCAGCGGAGCAGATCGAGATCCACAGGATGACCTTCCGCCGGTGGTAGACCATACGGATCGGCCGGGTCGTCGCGAACGACATGGTGTTGAACTGCGTCCTGCGCCGCTGGTAGGCGATACGGATGAGGCCATCGGGTGTAGTTTCTCAGCTGTGGAGGGCTTCACGCACTCTTCGGATGCCGACCGCGAGATTGCTGAACTGCGCGCGCGGGCGCACGACCCGCATCCCGATATCGGTGCGGATCCGACGGCCCTGACGAGGTTGCGCGAATTCGAGGCGACGCACCGTGCTCATGTCGAGCATCGGGCGGATGCCGCCACAAGCGAAAGCGCAGCCGGTCGGGAAGTCGCACCGACGGCGGTTCCCGCCGACACCGCCTCAACAGGAGACCACGTGGCGCCGGAGCCGACCGTATCGGCGGCTGACGCCCCGTCGCCGCCGGTGAGGGACGGCTCGTCCCGGTCGCTCTGGCGTCGGGCGACGGCGACGTGGTGGAGTCGCCTCGCGTGGGCGGTTGGCGCGCTGGTCGTCGCAGCCGGGATCGTCGCGATGGTCGTCCTCGTATCCGCACAGCGTCCCGACGCCACGCTGCCTGCGATTGCGGCCGTGGCCGACAACCGGGTCCGCGAACTGGCGGTCGAGGAAGTGCCCGGGCTCGAGATCGACACCTCAACTTGGCGCGGCTTCGGGTCTTATCTCGGACTGGAGATCTGGTCCGGGGTGAACGCGTTCGACTCGCCGTGTCTCTGGGCGGTGCACCGAGCAAACGACGTCCTGTCAGAATGGCGCTGCGCGCCGTTTCCGGCAGACCTAATTATGGACGTCTCGTCGACCGGGGATGGGTTCGAGGGATTCGACGGGGTTGCCGGCGACGGCATCATCCGGTTCATCCTTCGTGGCGATACTGTGGATGCCTATGTTCACCTCATGACGGACGCCGACTGATGGGCGCCCCGTTACCCCCGTCAGACGCTGAGCGCCAAATGGAGGAGCTCCAAAGGAGGGCATACGGTCCGCATCCCGATATTCAGAACGACCCCGACGCGTTGGCACAGTTGACCGAACTGGAAGCGGCCCGCACCGAAAGCCTCCTCAAAGGCGTCGACACCGAGAACGGCGGACACGCTGAAGCCGCGGATGGCGGCCCCGCGGCTGCCTCCGTCCGGACTGAGTCCGAAGCCAATCGGCCAGACCCTGCAACCGGCCTGGCCCCTGTGGTGGCGTCCAAAGAGGACCCGCTGCGGTCGTTAGCGCATCGTTTCAATGGCACCCTCGCCCGCCGTTTCGTGGCCGGCGCACTGGTGGCCGTTGTTGCCCTCGGGTACACCGTGGCGTGGCTCGACGGACCGGATCCCGATGCCACCCTGCGTCCTACCGCGGGCGGCGCAGACGAACTGGCTCTCTCAATGCTGGGAAGGCTCGGAGCGGAGAGCGACCCCTCCAGCATGCGCAGCTACCAGACGTATCGGGGATATGAACCTTGGTTCTTCATGGAGAGGGGCTTTCAATGCTTCATGCTCATCCATGTCGCTGGCCTCACCGTTGACGGTGCCAACTGCGTACCACCTGAGGTCGACCTTTTTGCAGACATCGGAAGCGACTACTTCGAAGGTCTCCCGGACGGGAGCGTCATCCGATTCCACTACCGGGGAGACTCGGTCGACGTCTTCGTTTATCCCGCGTCAGGGGTCGACTGAGCCTGGATCCACCGTGTGAATTGATTTGATTCGGTGTGGCTTTGAGGGGCGGATGGCCCCTGATCAGGCAAAATGGTGATTGCGAAGTCCCCAAAACACCCGACAAGAAAGCCATCCGCGAGATGCAACTATCCCAGATCCCGAAGGTCGACGCGACCTTCGATGAAACGAACGTGATCAGCTCGGCCGGGTTGGTCCCGGTGATGCGATTGGCCCGCCGCGCGGGGTTGGGCGCCCGGGTGACCGCGAAGCTGACAGTGCCAGGTGGTGCCGGGTGTGATGCTGCGGCGAAGGTGTGCTCGATCGTGGCCGGGATGCTCGCCGGCGCGGACAGTATTGATGACCTGGATGTGCTGCGGGAGGGTGCCGTCGGGAAGGTGCTGCCAGGGGTGAAGGCGCCGTCGACGTTGGGCACGTTCCTGCGGGCGTTCACCTTCGGTCATGTTCGGCAGTTGGGTGCGGTCGCTGTGGGGTTCCTGACCGCGTTGGCCCAGCTGGTGCCGTTGCTGACCGGGCACAACGATCACCGCGACGCCGTGTGCTGGCTCGATGTTGATGACACGATGCGGGAAACCCACGGGTACCAAAAGCAGGGTGTCGGGTACGGGTACAACAAGGTTAAAGGGCTCAATGCGTTGCTGGGCATCGTGTCCGTGCAGCGTGTAGGTCCTGGCGGTGCTCGATATCCGGGCGGGGATGTTGATCAATTTGGTGCGGATCGTGCCGGTTCAGGCTTTGGCGAGTTTCCCGCCGGCCAGGACACCCGCGGCGCGGGCCAGGTTGTGGGCGATCACCGCGCAGGTCAGCCAGGCGGCGTTCGCGTTCATCTGACCTGACGGAAAATGGCCCAGCGCAGAGCTTTTCAAGTCGGCGATGACCTGTTCCACGATGGCATGGTCCCGGTGGTGGGACTCGGCGAGCAGCATCGGCTCGGTGCTGTTGGTGAACACGGCGTGGTGCCGGTGCACGCTGAACAGTTCATCCTGACCTGGTGGGGCGGTCTTCGGGTTGAGGCGTTTGACCCGGCGGACGATCAACCGGGCGGTGACCTTGTGCTTGCGGCCCTTCGAGGTGAACGCGGTGTACTCGGTCTCGGCGACCTGCGCGTCGGAGATCCACCGCTGCTGCTCAACGTCGAAGATCGCTTCCGGGTATTCGATGTGCACCCACGCGTCCTCCGGGATACTGCTGATGGCTTTCTGGACGGCCTTGTCCAGCCGGGCGGTGATGGAGAACTGGGCCCTGCCCTTCATGATCGCGGCCACCACGTTGTGGTTGAAGAACGCGGAGTCAAGGCGGCACCGGATCACCGGCCCGGCGCCGGCCTTGCGGGCGGCGCTGATCGCGTCGGACAGGAACCTCCCGGCGCCACGCGCGGAGTTCACCGCGCCTTTGCGGAGCCGGTGCCCGACGATGATCGGGGCGCTGATCGGGGGACGGAGGCTTGCGCGTTGTGCGACACGACGACCGCGACGTCGGACGGGCCGAGTGGCCGTGATCCAGCGTCGGTCGTCAGGGTGCCGCCGAACAGGGCGTGCGCGCGGTCCGCGACCGTGGCGAGCATCGCGGGGTGGTTCGGGTCGCCGGTGGCCGGCACGAGCAGCGACTCGATCTCACGGTGTCCGGCCAGCGCGGTGGCGGGACGGGCGGAGCTAAGGTCTCGCGTTTGATTTACGTGGGTGTGCTCGGGCGTGTCGCGGGGTGCATCGTGTAATTCCAGTCGCCATGGAACTCGTGGCGGTGCAGTTGGCTGGTTTCGAGTTCCGTGATCTGTTGGTCGCTGATCTTGATGCCCTTTTCGTAGGTGCCGAGGTCGAGTTCCGCCTTGACCGTCAGCCCGGTCGTTGTGGTTGTGGCCCTGATGGTTTCGATGACCACCTCATGGGAGGTCAGCGGTCTGGCCCGCCAGCTGCGGCTGATCGCGGAGAACAACCGGTGCTCGATCTTGTTCCACTTGCTGGTGCCCGGCGGGAGGTGGCAGACGGTGATCGCCAGCCCGGTCTCGGTGGCCAGCGCAGCGAGTTCGGTTTTCCACAACCGCAACCGGGAGCCGTTGGACCCACCGGAATCAGCGGTGATCATCAGCCTGGTCGCGGTGGGGTAGGTGTCGGTGCCGATGGTGTTCCACCACCGGCGGATCGACTGCACCGCGAACTGCCCGGTGTCGGCGTCGGTGCCGACGTTCACCCAGCCGGCGTTCGCGGCGATGTCGTATACCCCGTACGGGGCGACCTTGCCCAGTTCCTTGTCCACGAAGTCATGGACGTTGGTTCTGGTGGGTTCGCCCGTGGGTTCCCACTCCCGGCCGCTGGCTGTGAAGTTCCCGATGAGCTCTTTTTTCTTGGTGTCGACGCTGATCACCGGGTCACCGGTGGTCCCGAACAATGTGGCCTGATCGTTGAGATACCCGAACTGCGCGTCCCGGTCGACGTGCTGTTTGCCTTCGATCCTCTTGGTGTTCGCCTGCAAGCTGTACCCGTTGGCCTTCAACAACTTTCCCACCGTCGACGGGGACACCGGATGACCGGTCGCAACCAGTTCCCCGGCCAGTTTCGTCGTCGACTTGGTCGTCCACCGCAACGCCGATTCCGGATCACCGCGGGTCACCGGGTCCACCAATGCGTCCAGCGCGTCCCACAACCCGGGATCGGCAGTGCCGGCCGCCGGCCGGCCGGCACCGGGCCTACGTACCCGACCAGGGATCGCGCCCGGGTAGTCCAGCTCACGCACACCCTGGGCCACCGTGTCCGGATGCGCCCCCACCGCCGCGGCTACCACCTTGATCCCGCCCCGACCAAGGACCTTCGCCTCCGCACCCAACATCAGCCGCCACGCCCGCTCGTCCAGATGGGGTTTGATCAACAGCAACCGCCCGGCCAGCAGATCAACATCCAACTCGGGCAGCGACATACCATAATTCTACCGAAATGAACCAGTCAAACCTACGTAATTTCCCGGCGAGTCCTAAACGGGAAGTCGTACAGCGGCGCGATCGCCGCGACCGAGTCGGGCCCGAGCCGGTAGCTGGCGTCCAGGTGCAGGTTCACCGCGTCGTCCCGGCGGCCGAAGACCTCCGGTGCGCGCAGGTGCCGGGCGTCCGGGCGGCCCTGCCACATCGCGGGGTTCGAGGTGGTGACCGGTCCGATCTGCCCCGGGTCACCGACCAGCAGGATCTGCTCCGCCTTCGCCGACGCCGACAGCACGTCCGCGAACGTCACCTGGTAGGCCTCATCGACCACCAGCAGCCCGATGGGCGGGGCGTCCCGGCCGGCCGACGCGCCCGGGGTGGCCGCGACGGTGCGGACCACCACGTGGTTCGCGGGACCGACCGCGCCGGGGGAGCGCGGCGGCGTCGCACCGAGCACCACGCCGGGCGGGACGTCGTGCTGCTCCACGCCGCGCATCGCCAGGCACACCGTGTTCGGTGGTGTCACCGCCGCGATCCGCCCCGCGACGTCCTTCGCCTGCTCCCGGGTGAAAGTCGCGACCGCGAACGTCATGTCGGTGCGGGTCGCCAGGCGCGCCACCACATCGCGGATCAGCGTCGACTTCCCCGCGCCGGGCGGTGAGTCCACCACCGTGACCGGCTGGCCGGACCACACCCGGTACAGCGCCCGCGCCGTCACCGACCCGACGACGATCCGCGGCGACGCGTCCTCCGGGTCGACCACCGGGGCGGCATCTGCCGCGGCGACGCCCGGCTCGATCAATCCCGGATCAAGGTCCGCCTGTCCCAACATGCCCGAGATGTATGCGGCGGCGACGGGCATACCAGGGCGATGGCGGCAGCTGACTTCGAATCCCGGAAACCTCCGCCGTGATGCCGGGACGGTAGAGGCTGCAGGATGTCCGAGTCCACATCTGTTCCCACCGGCCCGTTGTGGTGTCCGGAGATGGGCGTCCACCTGCGTGCGGACTTGAGCGTGCCGCAGGTGGCTGCTGTTATCGGCAAGTCTCAGCGCACGATGTATCGGCCTATTCCCGACGGCCAGCTGCTTGGCACGGCAATCCGGGGTGGAGACATCCGCACCGCGACCGTCCCGCTGCTGGCTGCGTGCGGATTGACGGTCGGGCAGCACGCCGCATGAACCAGTTAACCGGCGTGCGCCGATCCTTTCCTGACTGAGCCTGGATCCACCGCGTGAATTGATGTAATTGGGTGTGGCTTTGAGGGGCGGATGGCCCCTGATCAGGCAAAATGGTGATTGCGAAGTCCCCAAAACACCCGACAAGAAAGCCATCCGCGAGATGCAACTATCCCAGATCCCGAAGGTCGACGCGACCTTCGATGAAACGAACCTGATCAGCTCGGCCGGGTTGGTCCCGGTGATGCGATTGGCCCGCCGCGCGGGGTTGGGCGCCCGGGTGACCGCGAAGCTGACGGTGCCAGGTGGTGCCGGGTGTGATGCTGCGGCGAAGGTGTGCTCGATCGTGGCCGGGATGCTCACCGGCGCGGACAGTATTGATGACCTGGATGTGCTGCGGGAGGGTGCCGTCGGGAAGGTGCTGCCAGGGGTGAAGGCGCCGTCGACGTTGGGCACGTTCCTGCGGGCGTTCACCTTCGGTCATGTCCGGCAGTTGGGTGCGGTCGCTGTGGGGTTCCTGACCGCGTTGGCCCAGCTGGTGCCGTTGCTGACCGGGCACAACGATCACCGCGACGCCGTGTGCTGGCTCGATGTCGATGACACGATGCGGCAAACCCACGGGTACAAGAAGCAGGGTGTCGGGTACGGGTACAACAAGGTCAAGGGCCTGAATGCGTTGCTGGGCATCGTGTCCACACCGGTCAGCGCCCCGATCATCGTCGGTCACCGGCTCCGCAAGGGCGCGGTGAACTCCGCGCGTGGCGCCGGGAAGTTCCTGTCCGACGCGATCAGCGCCGCCCGCAGGGCCGGCGCCGGCCCGGTGATCCGGTGCCGCCTGGACTCCGCGTTCTACAACCACAACGTGGTTGCCGCGATCATGAAGGGCAGGGCCCAGTTCTCCATCACCGCCCGGATGGACAGGGCCGTGCTGAAGGCGATCAGTCAGATTCCCGAGGACTCGTGGGTGCACATCGCATACCCGGAAGCGATCTTCGATGTTGAGCAGCAGCGGTGGATCTCCGACGCGCAGGTCGCCGAGACCGGCTACACCGCGTTCACTTCGAAGGGGAAGAAGCACCGGGTCACTGCCCGGTTGATCGTCCGCCGGGTCAAACGCCTCAATCCGAAGACCGCCCCGCAGGGTCAGGATGAACTGTTCAGCGTGCACCGGCACCACGCCGTGTTCACCAACAGCACCGAGCCGATGCTGCTCGCCGAGGCCCACCACCGGGACCATGCCATCGTGGAACAGGTCATCGCCGACCTGAAAAGCTCTGCGCTGGGCCATTTTCCGTCAGGCCAAATGAATGCGAACGCCGCCTGGCTGACCTGCGCGGTGATCGCCCACAACCTGGCCCGCGCCGCCGGCGTCCTGGCCGGCGGCGATTTGGCCAAGGCCCGGACCAGCACCGTCAGAGCCAAGCTGATCAACATCCCGGCCCGGATATCCAGCACCGCCAGGATCTACACGCTGCACCTGCCGGCGAACTCCCGACAAGAACGACCATTCATGAGAATGTTCGACGCCATCCAAGCACCACCCCAAGCGGCCTGACCCACCGATCCGACCGCCACCACAGGCCCGACCGGCACCACCAGGACATCCCGATAACCGATCGGTCGATCCCCGATGCCCAACGTCACATCCGCACCACTTCAAGATCAACTACATGATTACAAGATCAACAAGTCGCTACGCGGTGGATCGAGGCTGAGAACTGGCTGGACCGGTAGAAAGCAGCGGATTTAGCCGACGGCTGCCCGAGCATCCACCTCGCGTCGGCGCATCCGCTTGCGGCGGGCACGCGCACCTGCAACCACGGCGGCCCCCACGACCGCACCGGTAGCCAGGCCTAGCAAGAACGAGCCCCGGTGAAAATTCAGGCTCCAGGTCCAATCCACTACTTGTCGCAAATTGATCACGACGGGAGTCTAAGTGGTCTCGTTCGTAAGTTCGTCGGGGGTTCAGATCCAGGCGGTGGGGTCGCCGAGGTAGAGCCCGCAGGCGGTGTCCAGGGCGTCTTCGGGTGGGCCGGCGAATACGCCGGTCGGCAGGGCGGAGACTTCGTAGCCGTCTTTGCTGGCCAGGTAGATGGCGAAGCCCCAGCGGGTGGCTGATCCGCCGTACCGCAGACGCATCAGCCGTTGTGTGTCGCCGTCTTTCAGGCGGCCGGTGACGTAGGCGAACTGGCCCCGGAACTTGACGTCGATGCCGGCCAGTTCCGGCCAGCGTTCCCGGGCGCGGGCGGACAACCGATGTCGCAGGGAGGTTTTCGTTGATGCGGGTGGGGCGGCCATGCGGGTGATCGTGCCCGATCGGCGTGTCGCTGACCAGTTGCAGCGGTGTGACAGATGAGGCTGAAGGGACCAATGAGACTGAGGCTTGTGGAGTGCCAGGATGCCGCCGACCAGCCCGGACCGGGTCGTGTTGACCGACACCCAGCGTGGGAATCTTGACCGGTTGGTCCGCGCCGGACGCACCGAGCAGCGGTTGGCGCTGCGCGCCGACACTGCCTCAAGAAACTTGGGCTATTTGTTTGGTCCTGTTGCACTGTCCCAGGCTCGACCCCGCCTCAACTACTAGGGTGCCACCCGGATGCGGCGCGCACCGGTCCCACAGAAAAGTGATCAGGTCACGCTCGGACCCATCATCGAGTAGGGCCGTGCCACCCCAGGTAAGCGGGAGCCCTGTCGGAAGGAGGTCCGGGTTTCCGCATATTCTTCCGCTGCTGGAGGCGATGGCACTGGCGGGATGATCACTCACTTGGCCGGTAGACGGGTGGCTTTGTCGGCCCGCAGCACTAATACCTAGAAGCGGTCTACGCCAATCAATGGATGAGGAAGCCATGCGTAAGTTCCGTGCCGCGGCGCTAGCCGTGCTGGCCACGCTACTCTTGTTTGTGGGTCAAGCCCGTATGGCTAATGCAGCAAAAGGTACAGGGTCCACGGCTACCGGCGATGGAACGGTGACGTTGTCGACAGGCACGTACCAGTTCAATTTCTCGGGACAGACCGGAGGCAAGGGTGGCTTCACGATCGTTAACGTGGCCAACCGCAAAAATTTAGTGACCGCTGGAAAGACCGTCCTTTTCTGTGAGATCACGCCGAACACGGTCGCAATTGTCGGAACCGCAAGCAACAAGAATACCGACCCGGCATTCAATACATCTCCCAATGTTTTGATCATCGCTCAGGATTCGTCTGATGCAATATCTATCACTGGCATTAGTGACCCCGAATGTCTAACGGCCATTCCGAGTGGAGCCACTCTGGTGCCAATCTCCGACGGAAGCATCACGATCTAACAACTTCGACCTGAAAAATTCGGAGCGTGGCGACGCGGTGTGAATTACGAACGGGCGGGTTATGGTTGTTCACCAGACTTCTCAGGAAGAGGCTGTCATGACAGGAACAGTGACTGAGCACGTAACACAGATGGAGGAGCTTTACGAGGCTTTCGGACGAGGTGAGATCGCCCCAGTGCTCGCGGCGATGGACCCAGACATCGAGTGGTACGAGGCCGAAGGAAACCCGTGGTCTCCAGGACACCCGTTCGTGGGGCCACAGCAAGTCCTCGACGGCGTCATCCAGCGTATCGGCGCTGAATTTGAAGGGTTCGAGATTCGCCCAACCCGCTTCCTGGCTGCTGGTGACACAGTGGTCATGGAGGGGCGCTACCGGGCGCGAAGCAACAAGTCGACGGGTAAGCCGTTGGACGCTGAAGCAGTGCACGTGTGGGACTGGCGGAACGGGAAGATCGTGCGCTTCCACCAATACGTGGATACGCGCCAGTGGGCCGGCGTGATGGGAGTCAGCGACTGACACCTGAAATCCGTGGACTACCGGTTTCGTGGTCGGCGTTGAATATGAGGGAAGTGCCCTTTGGCCCGCGATGATCGAGTTGGTTGAGGACCTTGATCGGTGCGGATCGGATAGACGCTCCGCAAGGGGTTGTCGCCGCTGATCACCACCATGTCCACCGGCAGCTCCGCGCCGGTAATCGGGCTCTTCCCAGATGACGGTGTAGTTGGCTCGGCGCGTCGGTGCCGGGGTGGGGGTCGAGGTCCTCGCAGGATGAAGGTTCTCACGCCACTCATCCGGAGGACCTCGACATGGTTGACTCTACTTTTTCCGTCCCTGATGTGACGACCTTCGCCCGGCTGGACGGGTTGGGGTTGCGGGTGACGGGTCAGTTCCTGGAGCCGGGCCGGACGGTGCTGGAGTGCCGGGTCGTCGGCGATGACGCGGGTTGCCGGCGCTGCGGCGGGGGTGGGTGCGCCGCGGGACTCGGTGGTCCGCAGGTTGGCGCATGATCCGATGGGTTGGCGGTCGACGCTCCTGTTGGTGATCGTGCGGCGTTTCCGTTGCGGTGGTTGCGGTTTGGTGTGGCGGCAGGACACCTCGCGGATGGCCGAACCTAGAGCCCGGCTCTCGCGTTCGGCGGTGCGGTGGGCGTTGCAGGCGTTAGTCTGTCAGCACTTGACGGTCGCCCGGATCGCTGAGGCGTTGGCCGTGGCATGGGACACCGCCAACGACGCGGTGCTGGCCGAGGGCCGGCGGGTGTTGATCTCCGACCCGGCCCGGTTCGACGGGGTGCGGGTGATCGGGGTTGACGAACACGCATGGCGGCACACCCGCAAGGGCGACAAGTTCGTCACCGTGATCATTGATTTGACCCCGGTCCGCGACGGCACCGGACCGGCCCGGCTGCTGGACATGGTCGACGGCCGATCCAAGCAGGTGTTCAAGACGTGGCTGTCCGATCGCGACGAAACGTGGCGCAACACGGTGGATGTGGTGGCGATGGACGGGTTCACCGGGTTCAAGACCGCCGCCGTCGAAGAGCTCAAGGACGATCTGGTCGTGGTCATGGATCCGTTCCACACTGTGCGATTGGCCGGGCAGAGCCTGGAAGAGTGCCGACGCCGGGTGCAGCTGGACACCACCGGGCATCGTGGCCGCACCGGCGACCCGCTGTACTCCGCGCGGCGCACCCTGTCCACCGGCGCCGATCTGCTCACCGAACGGCAGCGGGCCAGGATCGACGCCCTGTTCGCCGATGACACCCACCTGCACGTCGAAGTGACCTGGGCCGTCTACCAGGCCATGATCGGCGCCTACCGCGACCCGAACCGGACGGCCGGAAAAACCACCATGCGCAAGGTGATCGACAGCCTCAGCTCCGCTATTCCGACCGGGCTGGTCGAGCTGCGCCGGCTCGGCCGCACCATGACCAGGCGGGCCGCCGACGTGCTGGCCTACTTCGACCGGCCCGGCACCAGCAACGGACCCACCGAAGCCATCAACGGACGACTCGAACACCTCCGCGGCTCCGCACTCGGATTCCGCAACCTCACCAACTACATCGCCAGATCACTGCTGGAAACCGGCGGCTTCAGACCCGCACTACACCGTCAATTGGGATGAGCCCATAAAGGATCGCGAGCGGGCGGGTGCGGCTCGAGCGGTGGTCCACTGGTTCGTGCTGAGAGAGACCAGGAAGTCGCGGTCTGCGCATGACAATAGACATGCGCCACCCCGGCCATCTCAGATGACTGCGACACCAGGCTGCGTCAAACCGTGCTGCCAGCTGCCCGCCTGATTCCGCCGCCGCACACGTGAACGACATGAACGGTGTCGAGCCTCGATCCACCCTTCCGTCCCTCACTTCGCCGGCCGGGTGGCGACGCAATTGCCCCCCAAGACTCGGCCGACATTGCTCACCACACGGCGCCCAAGCAGATCGACCGGCTCGCGGATGAACTGGAAGCCGCAGGTATCCCCGCGGAACGCGCAGGCGCGTTTCGTTGAGGACGCGCTGCCGGCGTCTTGGCGGCAAAGCGCCAAGGTCCGCCCGACGAGGTCGTCGATGCGATCGCCGCAATCATCACCAGCAGCGGGTGCGTCAGGGTCGCGGGGTGATGTCCAACCGCTGCTCAACGGGGATGCGGCCGGGAGCGACGACGATGCGGCCGATCGCTGACCGCAAGGCATGTCGCCGCTGGTCCAGTGTCCAGCCCGGCCAGTTCGCCAGCAGTTCGCGATTGGAGGAGATCGTGGTGATGGTTGGGCTGCCCTGCCTGGCCATGCGTTCCAGCGTCTCGATTCGGGCCTCGACTTCCTCGATTAGGCGGAGGAAGTGCTGGATCATCGGTCCGCGGTAGGAACCCTCGACCTGCTGGCGCAACAGTGTCGACCGCTCCTCGCGGGCCAGCGTCAGCTGTGCTGCGATCGGATCGGCCAGACCGGCCAAGCTCTGGCGATTGCGGTCAATGGCGGCGGAGAGCCGGTCGTCGGTCACGTAGCCGAACAGCCAACCCACGACGAAGTCGTCCGCTGGTTCGGCGGAGATGCTCAGGCCGCCACAGGTCCCCGCGCCGATCCGGCGGTTCGCGGTGCACACGTATGCGTAGCTCTTCCACCTGTTGCGGGTGACCTCCTGGCGTCCGTAGATGCGTTCCCCGCAGTTGCCGCAGAACATCAGCCCGGTCAGCAGCCACGGGTGGGTGCCCCAGGGCCGCCGACTGGTCGATGTCCGCCGCTCGGCGAGCACCCGCTGAAGTTGGAGGAAGGTCGCAAGGTCGCAGGCGGGCTCATGGGCGATGATCGGTTGCCCGTCGGTTCCCCTGGCGACGTGGGCCAGTGGGTCGCCGATAGCACTGTTGTCGCCGCGCTTTTGCCACGTCGGAGCGCGATAGCGCCGGTATCCCAATAGGTGCGGGCTGTGCAGAAGTCGCCAGATGCTGGCCTCGTAGATGGGGTGCCCGGTGGCGGTCGTGATGCCATGGGCGGTGGCCCAGTGGTTGGCGATCGCATTCAGTCCGTGGCCAGCCAGCGCCATTGCGATGGCATCCTGCACCGCCGGGAACTCGACCGGGTGCGGAACCATCCGGAACCCGCTGCGGCCGTGCTTGTCGGTCTCCCGCTCGGAGGATGGCATCCAGCCGATCGGGCGTATGCCGCCGTGGTTGAAGCCGGCCTCGGCGGCGTGGGCTTTCGCGCTCAACTGCCGGGTCGACATCATGTCGGTCTCGAACTCGGCAAGCGCCGACTTCAGCGCGACCAGGATCTTTGTGCTCGAGTCCTGGGTTGCCATCTCGGGGTCCGAGAAGCTGACCACCTTCACCCCGAGTTCCGCGCACCTGGCCAGCCACGCCAGGTTCTTCCAGGCGACTTGGTTGGCCCGGTCGAGCTTCCAGATCGCGACGGCCTTCACGGTGCCGTCGTCGATCCCGCCCTGCAGTTGGTGCCAGCCGCGCCTGGTCCGGACGGCGCTCTTGCTGGCCGAGTCGTTGTCGACGTACTCGCCCAGCACGGTCCAACCGCCGTCGGCGGCAAGTTTGCGGGTCAGATCGATGCGGTGTCGCTCGATGGCGTCACCCCCGTCATCGTGGAAACTGGAGCGACGCAGATAGAGCCAGATGGGCTTGGTTCCGGCCTGCGTCGCCACGCCACTGTAGGCAACGTACGGCTCGTAGACCTTGGCTCTGGTGGCCTTGCCAGGGCGTCGATGCGTTGCAGGAGTGGCACTCTCAGGGTTCACGGGGCTCACCTCTCGGTCGCGCCTCATGTGTGCGGTGCACTTGGTTACGTGCGATGAGGCACCGGAATTCAAGCCGACCGTGCTGGATGCGCTGCGTCAACCGATGGAGTCCGGCCTGGTCCTGTTGGCGCGGGCGTCGGGTGTGGTGCGGTATCCCGCACGGTTTCAGTTGATCGTGGCGGCGAATCCGTGTCCCTGTGCGGCGTCCCGGGATGTCGATTGCACGTGTCCGGCGGGGGTGCGCCGCCGGTACCTGGGCCGGTTGTCCGGGCCGTTGCTGGACCGGGTGGACATCCGTGTCGATGTGGCCGCGCTGGACCCGTCGATGTTGACATCGGCGGCACCGCAGGGGGAGGCGAGCGCCGAGGTGCGGGATCGCGTGCTGCTGGCCCGTGATCGTTCGGCGCGCCGTTGGTGCGGTACGCCGTGGCGATGCTCGTCGCAGGTTCCCGGGTCGGTGGTCCGGCGTTCCTGGCGGCCGGGGCGCGGCGAGGCAGAGCTGCTGGATAGGGCGGTGCGGGCGGGACGGTTGACCGGCCGTGGGTACGACCGGGTGTTGCGGTTAGGAGACGGTGATCGCCAGCCCGGTCTCGGTGGCCAGCGCAGCGAGTTCGGTTTTCCACAACCGCAACCGGGAGCCGTTGACCCACCGGAATCAGCGGTGATCATCAGCCTGGTCGCGGTGGGGTAGGTGTCGGTGCCGATGGTGTTCCACCACCGGCGGATCGACTGCACCGCGAACTGCCCGGTGTCGGCATCGGTGCCGACGTTCACCCAGCCGGCGTTCGCGGCGATGTCGTATACCCCGTACGGGGCGACCTTGCCCAGTTCCTTGTCCACGAAGTCATGGACGTTGGTTCTGGTGGGTTCGCCCGTGGGTTCCCACTCCCGGCCGCTGGCTGTGAAGTTCCCGATGAGCTCTTTTTTCTTGGTGTCGACGCTGATCACCGGGTCACCTGTGGTCCCGAACAATGTGGCCTGATCGTTGAGATACCCGAACTGCGCGTCCCGGTCGACGTGCTGTTTGCCTTCGATCGTCTTGGTGTTCGCCTGCAAGCTGTACCAAGGCACGTCGTGGCGGCGGTGGGCAGGAGCGGCAAGCGGTGACCCGTCTGGGCGGCCACGCGCGCGGGATCGGTTGCCAGGCCGAGCGCGGCCGGATCGGTCAGTTTCCGAGAAGTGCCGAGCGGCCATGGCCCTTAGCCTCTGTCGACAGGGGCGGGGCAATGCGACCCCCACGGCAGATGGGAGACCGATCATGACCACTCAGACAACGGCGGTGAGTTCCGGC
The DNA here is from genome assembly GCA_963785455.1 of uncultured Actinomycetota bacterium. GTDB lineage: Bacteria > Actinomycetota > Actinomycetes > Mycobacteriales > Nakamurellaceae > Nakamurella. The sequence continues at coordinate 102,721 of CAWAVL010000014.1, read as the reverse complement.
GGATTCAGCGCAGAGGAGCGGCAGGCGATGAAGGCCCGCGCCGCGGAGTTGCGTGCCGAGGGCAAGAAGGGAGCCAAGCGGGCCGACGGGCTGCAGGCCGCGCTGGACAGCATCGCCGCCATGACCCCAGAGGATCGTGCCCTCGCAGAACGGGTGCACGTCACCGTCACCCAGAACGCTCCGGACCTGGCGCCCAAGACCTGGTACGGCATGCCGGCCTACGCGAATGCGGACGGGAAGGTCGTCGTGGCGTTCAAGAACGCCGGCAAATTCGGCCTCCGCTACTCCACTCTGGAGTTCCAGGATGCGGCCAACCTCGATGACGGCGACGCATGGCCCGTGTCGTTGGCGATCGTCAACTGGACGCCGGCCGTCGAGAAGCGGGTGGCCGACATGGTGAAGGCAGCCGTGTCCTGACCGGCACCGCCGCACACCTTGCACCAGCCGGAAAGCGCGGTGCGGGCCCCTACCATCGGTGCGTGACCGGACAGCTCCGTCCCGCCCGCACGGACCGACCCAGCCAGGCAACCGCGCGATGAGTTGGGACGTCATCGTCGTCGGCGCCGGCCTGGTCGGTTCCGCGGCCGCACGACACCTTGCCAGCGCGGGCGCGTCGGTCGCCGTGATCGGACCCGCCGAGCCGGCGGACCCGGCCACTTCGCAAGTGTTCGCCAGCCACTACGACCAGGGGCGGGTGCAGCGGCTGATCGGCTTCGACGAGCTGTGGACCCGGATGAGCGTCGAGTCCGCGGCGGCCTGGCGCGAATTGGAACGGCTCACCGGTCAGACCGTGCACGACCCGGTCGGTTGCCTGTACCTGGCACCCCGCCGCGACGACTACCTCGACACCGCACCGGCTCTGGGGCGGCAGTTCGATCTGCCGTACCGCACCGTCGGCGCGGGCGCGGTCCGCGAGATCGCACCACCGCTGAACGTGCCGGACACCGTCGTCGGGATCATGGAACCCGGTCCCGCGGGCAGCATCAACCCGCGAGCCGTCGTCGCCGCGCAATTGCAGGCCGCCGGTCAGGCGGGGGCCGTGGTGATCCGGGACGTGGCGCTCTCGCTACGCCGGGAGCGGGGCCGCAGCGAGGTGACGACGGCAGCGGGAACCGTGCACCGGGCCGGCCGAGTGGTCGTGGCGACCGGGTCCTTCACCAACACCTCGGGCCTGCTCGATCGGCGTTTGGATGTTCTGGTCAAGGGCGAGACCGTCGTCCTGGCCGAGGTCACCGCCGACGCCGCTGCGGAGCTGGCGGACCTGCCCTCGGTGCTCTACGAGGTGGAGACGGATGAACTCGACGGGATTTACCTGATCAAACCGCTGCGCTACCCGGACGGCCGGCACTATCTGAAACTCGGCATGAACCAGGTCGACGACCCGGTGTTGGGCGATGTCACCGCCGCCAGGCAATGGTTCCGCGGCGCTACCTCCGCTTCGGTGCTGCAGCGTTTGCGTCGTGAGGTCGTGTCGCTTTTCCCCACCGTTGACTTCCTCGGGTTCCATGCGAAGCGATGCATCCTGAGTCGCACCGTGGGGCGGCGCCCCTACCTGGGCCGGCTGGGGGGCGGCGTGGTGGTGGCGATGGGCTGCAACGGGTATTCGGCGATGGCCTCGGATGCCCAGGGCCGGATCGCGGCCCACCTGGCGCTGGTCGGAGAGGTGCCGCACGAATACAGCGGCGACGAGCTTGCGGTGACAACACTGCCCACCTGATGGACGGCAGTATCTGCCCATGACGGGGCGTCCCCGTAAGAGGCGAAATCGCCCAACACGGGGCATTCATTTCCTCGGTCCATTCGGCTGCATCATCCGCGCAACGGCCGCAAACCGGCGCCGTATGCTCCGGCGGGAGGCGCAGCAAGCGCCGTTTCCGAACGAGGAGGAGCCGATGGGCACCATCACCACCGATGACGGCACGGAGATCTTCTACAAGGACTGGGGGTCGGGGCAGCCGATCGTCTTCAGCCACGGCTGGCCGCTGTCGGCGGACGACTGGGACACCCAGATGCTGTTCTTCGTGGCTCGCGGTTTTCGGGTGATCGCCCACGATCGCCGGGGTCACGGGCGGTCGATGCAAACCTCGGATGGGCACGACATGGACCACTACGCAGACGATCTCGCCGCAGTGACAGCCCATCTGGACCTCCGCGACGCGGTACACATCGGCCACTCGACCGGCGGCGGCGAGGTTGTGCACTACATCGCACGGCACGGCGAGGACCGGGTCGCCAAGGCTGTGCTGATCAGTGCTGTCCCGCCGCTGATGGTCCAGACCGGGGCCAACCCGGGCGGATTGCCCAAGAGCGTGTTCGACGACCTCCAGGCGCAATTGGCGGCGAATCGGTCTGTGTTCTACCGGGCACTGCCGTCCGGGCCGTTCTACGGATTCAACCGTCCGGGCGTCGAATCGTCCGAAGCCATCATCGAGAATTGGTGGCGGCAGGGCATGATGGGCGGCGCCAAGGCGCACTACGACGGCATTGTTGCCTTTTCGCAGACTGATTTCACCGACGACTTGAAGAGAATCACCGTGCCGGTGCTCGTGATGCACGGAGATGACGATCAGATCGTGCCCTACGCCGATTCCGCGCCGCTGTCGGCGAAGTTGCTGCAGAACGGCACGCTGAAGACGTACAAGGGCTTCCCGCACGGCATGCCCACCACGCAGGCCGACACCATCAACGCCGACCTGCTGGCGTTCATCCGGTCCTGACCGCGTTTCTCCGGTCCTGACGGCGGTCGTCCGGTTGTGACACCGGCCGCCCCCCCGCCGGTGTCGCGACACGCGGCTGCGACTCCCAGTAGCGGGTGGCGTCGCCGGACGTCCCAAGAGATCTGGCGCGCGGGAGTGATAAAGAGACGTCAGCTCTCCCACGGGACCGGGCCCGTCCCGACTCCGGTCATCGAACCCTGGAGCAATCGGCGCGACGCCGTGCCGATGGTGCATGCCGCGCGATAGGGCCCGCTGTGTCCCGGGCCCCAGCCCTCGCGCACCTCGTTGTCCGGGCTGCGCACCCTGATCACGGCTATCCACAGCAAGCCTCCGGCGGTGGGGTCGGGCATGCCCGTGATCCGGCGGGCCAACGCACGGCACGACGGACCGAAAGATTCAACCGCATTGATCGCGGTGTCGGTCACCCGCCAGCCGAGAATCTCGGCCGGATGCGGCTCGCCACACCGGACGGAGACGTGCAGGACGACGGTTGCCCGCGGAAGGCACAGGGCCGCCGGATTCGGTCGCGCCGCCCCGGCGAACAGCCCAGCGATGTGACCGCGCAGTGGCCCGTGTTCGCCGGTGAGCGCACACGCCCGCCACCGAGCACCCGGCTGCGACGGTGCCGCGGTGAGCACGTGGAACGACGCGGCAAACGCGGGCCACCACGGTCCGAGGACGGGGGACCTTTCGCCGTTGGCATCGACCTGGTGCACACCCAGGAACTCGTAGCTCGTGGTCGCGCAGGCGGCGAGGTTCGGTCGTGATCCCTGGCCGGCCCGGCCGGCTGCAGGTGCGGGTTGCAGGTCCGTGCTGGTGACGACCTCCCCGAGGTGCGGTTCGGTACACGCAACGACGCCGGTCAGGGAAAGGTCCGGCGAGTGGCCGTCGGGTACCACCGCGTGCATGCAATCTCCGACCTCGAGCGGCGGTGGCACCTCGATCGCCAGCGCGGTCCCGGCGATCCGGTGACCTGCACGCAGCGGAACGATCATGGCTGCCAGGAAGGCGACCAGCACCACACCCAATCCGACAATGCGCATGCGCATCCGAGAACTGTCGGTCCAACAGCGATGCACCGGCACCCCACAACGGTTGGTCTGCAGTGGTGAAGACGGATCTCAGAGCACCCGGAACATGATGTGCAATCCCACCAGCCCCTGATCGGGGTGGGCGAAGGCCTCCGGGACCGTCGCCATGATGCGGAATCCCAATGAGCTCCACAGCGCGACGGCGCCGACGTTGGTTTCGGCGACGGCATTGAATTGCATGGAACGGAAACCGCTGCCCCGCGCCTCGTCCAGCAATGCGGTCGCCAATGCCCGGCCGACGCCCCTGCCCATCGCATCAGGGTCGACCATGAATCCCGCCTTGGCGACATGCGAGCCGCCGGCGGGGTGATTCGGGTGCATTTCCGCGGTCCCCAGCACTCGTCCGCCGGAATCCACTGCGACGTGCACGCTGCCCCCGGACTTGTGCACCCACCATGCTCGGGCCGCCTCCTCGGTCGTGTCCCGGGGCAAGCAGTAGGTGCGCCCGTCGGCGACGATGCGGGACCGGAACGGCCAGATGGCGGGCCACTCGTCAAGACCGGCTGGGCGGACACGCATCGGAGCAGCGTAGAAGGCCGGCGAGAGGGCGCGTGCGGTCGCCGCGTCGGCGCCCATCCTCTCGCGGTCCGGTGGCCGCCCGCCCGCAGCAGGTGCTCTTTCTCAGGATCGGCTTCTCATGGTCGGCTTCTCATGATCGGCGAAGTCGCCATCGGTCCGCAGCTCCTCGGTATTCGCCGACTCGGGTGTCGGATGGCGGTGGGCTGGTGAAACCGACACGGCCGCAGGTGCTGCACCGCGAGCACGAGCATGTACCGGGGACCGCCTGCTGATCGAATCGGCACTGCTGTCGGTGCAGCAGGCGGTGGACCGATTGCTCGCCGTGATCGCCGACCGGCGCCCGCGTTGACCTCCATCCCGGCGAGAGCGCTTTCACCACAACGATTCTCCCATTGTTCGCAATACTGCATGCATGACGGTGAGGCTGCAGCGGGTGGCGGGACAGGCGCTCGGCGTCGGGCGGTTCGCGGCCGGCATCTACACCACCAGGGCGCAGATGCTGTACCACGGGTTGGTGCGCGGTGATCCGCTCAGCCGGCTCCCCCTGCCGGTCGGCCGGGCCGATCCGCGCGCGGTGTAGGAGCAGATGCGCGCTCAGGGCCGGTGCTGCCGACCCGGATGGGCAACCTGAGCACCACCAGCTACCCGGTCTGCCAGCAGGTGTTGCGCAGCCGGGCGTTCGGGGTCACCGACCCCTCCGCCCCCAGGCCGGGCGAGGACATGCTCGACCTATCGCTGCTGGGCCCGAACCCACCGGACGACGGGCTGCGGAGGAAGCTGCCCGCCGCGGCACAAGGTTGGTGGCACCGCCGGCCTGTGTGCGATCCGGCCCCAGTGCCGCCAAGGTGAGCCGGCAGGCATTTCACGGGAGATAACTCTTCTGGCCGGTGCTTTTGCGGTTGCTGTTGGATGGCGTCGAACATTCTCATGAATGGTCGTTCTTGTCGGGAGTTCGCCGGCAGGTGCAGCGTGTAGATCCTGGCGGTGCTGGATATCCGGGCCGGGATGTTGATCAGCTTGGCTCTGACGGTGCTGGTCCGGGCCTTGGCCAAATCGCCGCCGGCCAGGACGCCGGCGGCGCGGGCCAGGTTGTGGGCGATCACCGCGCAGGTCAGCCAGGCGGCGTTCGCATTCATTTGGCCTGACGGAAAATGGCCCAGCGCAGAGCTTTTCAGGTCGGCGATGACCTGTTCCACGATGGCATGGTCCCGGTGGTGGGCCTCGGCGAGCAGCATCGGCTCGGTGCTGTTGGTGAACACGGCGTGGTGCCGGTGCACGCTGAACAGTTCATCCTGACCCTGCGGGGCGGTCTTCGGATTGAGGCGTTTGACCCGGCGGACGATCAACCGGGCAGTGACCCGGTGCTTCTTCCCCTTCGAAGTGAACGCGGTGTAGCCGGTCTCGGCGACCTGCGCGTCGGAGATCCACCGCTGCTGCTCAACATCGAAGATCGCTTCCGGGTATGCGATGTGCACCCACGAGTCCTCGGGAATCTGACTGATCGCCTTCAGCACGGCCCTGTCCATCCGGGCGGTGATGGAGAACTGGGCCTTGCCCTTCATGATCGCGGCAACCACGTTGTGGTTGTAGAACGCGGAGTCCAGGCGGCACCGGATCACCGGGCCGGCGCCGGCCTTGCGGGCGGCGCTGATCGCGTCGGACAGGAATTTCCCGGCGCCACGCGCGGAGTTCACCGCGCCCTTGCGGAGCCGGTGACCGACGATGATCGGGGCGCTGACCGGTGTGGACACGATGCCCAGCAACGCATTCAGGCCCTTGACCTTGTTGTACCCGTACCCGACACCCTGCTTCTTGTACCCGTGGGTTTCCCGCATCGTGTCATCGACATCGAGCCAGCACACGGCGTCGCGGTGATCGTTGTGCCCGGTCAGCAACGGCACCAGCTGGGAGGCAGAAATTGACCTGGCAGAGCGCGGGCGCGCTCACAGGAAGGCGCAGTTCACGTCGACGACGGAGAACGACAGTCGCGGCGCCGTGGTGCCCGTGCGATCGACCACGACCAGCGTACGGCCGATGTTGTTCTTGCCGATCGGGTCGGTGACGACGCTGTCGGTCCGTACCTTCGGCGCATTCTTGTCATCGGACGGGCCGTCGTAAACGCCGACTGCGACCTTCACGCCGTTGGGGCAACCGAAGTTGTCCCACACGTCCAGGTGGAAGCAGGACTGCGTTCCGCAGGTGTCGTTCTCTTCCGGGGTGTACTTGATGCTCTTCGGGGTCGCGACGCCGTAGAACAAACCCTTCAATCTGAACCCTTCGGGCAGAGTTGCACTGGATCCGGTGACGGTCATCGGTGTCGCGAACGTGCTGGGAGTGTCCGCCGGTGGCGCGTCGGTGGTGGCTGGCGCCGCTTTCGCGGTCACTGTCGCTGTCGCTGTCGCTGTCGCTGTCGCTCGGACGGCCGTCTTCGTGACGGTCGCGCGGTCAGTCACGGTGACCTTGTTGGTCTCGGTGACCGTGGCCGGCGCGGTGACGGATGGTGTGCCCTGGCTTCCGCCGCACCCGGCCAGACCCAGTCCGGCGGTCGCGAGCACAACAGCGGCGATGATCAGTCGTCTCATTTTCTGTCCTTGTCGTTGTCTTGCTTATTTCCGGTGATCTTTTGATTTTCTGGAGGTTCCGGGTAGACCTGTTTCACGTCTTCCGGCATCAGTGCCCAGATCCGTCGTTTCTTTTGATCATCTGCCGCTTGTCCCACCACTTGAGCAGCACCGACGCAGTGAGTGCGGCCGGCCCTCCTCGCTGTCACTGTGAGTGTACGAACTGCGGGCGAATGGGTGATATCTCTCATTCGGGTGTATTCGCGCACCGTCGTGTGAAGAACGGCGCCGGCTCCGCTCCGGTGGTTCGCACGGCGGTCGAGGCGGGGTTCGTCGCGACCACCGATCACCTTCTGCGTGCTTTCCGGGGCCGGATGCGGGCGTGCGGGCGGTGATGGTTTGCTCCGTGACGCGGAGGGCACTCATTCGGTGTCACACCGCGCTTGGTCAACCTGCGTCGCATCGGCGCGTATCTCCGGAGGTCAGAAGATGTTTCGCATTGGACTGGGTTTTGTTTTCGGATATGTGGCCGGGTCGAAGGCCGGCCGGGAGCGCTACGAGCAGATCGCCCGGCTCAGCTCGAAGGCGATCGACCACCCGGCCGTACAGGGGGCCGCCGGCGCACTACAGGCCAAGCTGTCCGGCCTGCTGCCGAAGAACCGCAAGCAGCAGGACTCCTCGGTGCCCAGTTACGTCGAAGACGAGGTCCTCATCGTCGGCACCCCGGCGCCCTCGACGCTGGAGGTCACCACCCCGACCACCTGACCGCCGAACCGCCCTCTGTCGGAACCACCCTCGGCATCACTGCCGGGTCAGCTCGGTCAGCGGCAGCCGGCGATGGGCGAGGTCGGACGCCAGATCGTCGACGTCCTGGCCGCGGCTGTAGGCGAGCCCGCGCAACGCAGCCAACGCGTCCGGCGCAGGCAGCTGCAGGTGCACGCTTGCCATCCCGATGGCCAGCCACACCTGTTCGCGCCGGCGGGCGGCAGGGCTGTCCAACCACGCCGGATCGTCGTGGGCGCTTCCGGTGGGCCCGTCGACCGGATCGCCCAACGCCGCGGCAATCTGGTCGACGACCGTCATCGAATCCGTCCAGTCCGTTGACGTCACCCGGCCGGCATCGGTCAGGTGCAGGTCCATCGCGCCGATTCCGGTCAACCGCCGTCGGAGCGGAAATGACACGACGGCCCGGAACGGCGTCCGGGCGGTGTACAGCTCATACAGCACCGGCCAGCGATCCTGGAAGAATTCGGCGGTCGCGTACACCGGTTCACCGGTGGCGTGTGCCGTCAGGCACGGCCCCTCGCCGACCGTGAACTGCAAGCGTTCGGCGGCCGCCGCGAGAACGCCGCTATCCCCGATCGGCACCCGCATGCCGGGGTTGGACAGCACGCTGATCCCGGCGCCATCAACGCCGAGGATGTTGACCGTGGCACGCGCCAGCCGGACCGGCAGCAACTCGGGTCCGGCGAACTCGCTCTCCTCGGCCCGTACCAGGTCGGCAAAGGTGCTGTCGGCCGTCATCGGGCGGTGCACCCGGCCGCGAGAGCACCGTGCCGGTACGAGGTTTGCATCGTCGTCACTTCCATATCGGCGCCGTCGTTCCTGCCGATGCAGTAGCTGTGACGTAGGCCGGCCGCACCTGTGCAGTGCCCGCGCTCGTTCGGCGCCAAACAGCGGACCTGGCGCGGCCGGCGCCGCTTCCGCGCGCAGCTTTCGCGCGAAAGGGAATACGCTCGATATGCCCGTCGAGCCCGAATCGGCCGGAGCCGTGGATGCTGCCGCGACAACCGGTCCCTTCGTTGCACACCTTGTGCTGCACGAAGGGGTGAAGGGAATCATGGCCGGCGATGAGTCCTCGAGGTCGTTCGACGACACTCCAGAAGGCTTCGGCGAGCACACCGATCGCATGACGCCGGCGCTGTCGCGGGCGCTGTCCGCCCGGCCGCGGGACATCACGATCCTCATGGAGCAACTGCATCGTCGGGTGTACGACGAGGACACCCTCATCGACCTCATGCATCGCAGTTCTCGGGAGGCAGTGCGGTTGCTGGACGGCGTGGACTGGGCCGGCGTCACGGCGCAGTTCAGCGGGCCGGCGTTCACCGTGGCGCACACCGACGAGCGGGTGCTCGTGGTGGACGAGGGCCAGTACGGCCAGGGCGACGGTCCGTGCCTGCGGGCGATAGCCACCGGCACAGTGGTCACGATGAGCAGCGAAGAGGTCGATGCGCTGTGGCCCTTGCTGGCCGCCGCGGTGGCGGCAGCCGGCGTTCGAGCGTTCCACGCTGAGCCGCTCCACGTCAGCGGTCACGCCGTCGGATGCCTGAACCTGTACAGCGCCGAACCGGGCGGCCTCGCCGATCCGGGCGGCGACGTCGTCACCGTCCTGATCGAGTATCTGGACCGGGGCCTGACGGACTACTCGTCGGCACAGCCGGGCGAGGCCGAGGCGCGTCATCTGCAGGAACAGCTCCGGGCCCGCTACGTCACCAACCAGGCCGTCGGAGTGCTGATGGCGCGCCAGGGAATCGGCGTCGACGAGGCTCGCGAATCCCTTCAGCGGGACGCCTCGCTGCAGCGGCGGCGGGTCGTTGACGTCGCCAGATCCGTGCTCGACCGTCCGCAACAACCCCCTCCGCCCCGACGGGACCTCGAGTCGCCGTGACAGCCGCGATCCGGGCACCCCGCCCGGTTCGCCGATATACTCGCCCCGGGTTCAAATACGCAGCCCTCCGCAGGATCGAAGCTCGCCAACGCCTTCCGTTGCGCTCGGTCTGTCTGCTGGGGAGTTCGCTTCGTGACGACCCTGAAACCTCTTCCGCTGGAACGCACACCGTTCACCGCTGGGCTCTGGCCGCAGGCGGTCGGCCGGGGTGTCGATGCCGTCGGCGCCCCGCCAGAGGTACCGCGGACCGACTTCCGCCGCATCGACGTGGTGCGTGCCGTCGCCGGACTGCGGCACATCGACCGGTCCGGCGAGCCGGCGATGGTGTTCAGCCACCTCGCGGCGGTGTGCGTGCCGTCGGTCTGCGACGAGGTGGTGATCGACATCGTCGAGAACGGCCAGGGCTACCGCATCCGCCGTCCCGCCGCAGAGTCGACCGCGGTGCGAACGGTTCCGGTGCTACCCGCGGACCCGCAGCGGCCGGCTCTGTTGTCGTCCGACTCGGTGGCGGTCGCAATCCCCAGGTCCCGGGACGAGCGCGGCGGGTCGGTCTTCGAGGGCTCGGTGGTCTGCACCTGGACCGACGGCTACGAACCGACGCCCACCGATGCCTCGCTGGTGCAACTCATGGTGGACCACGCCGCGGCCCTGGTGCAGCTCGAGCAAACCGCGGGGGCGGCGTCCGGGGTCGGGCACGGTAAGGAGCGGCTGCACGGGGCGCTGCCGCGCAATCGGCGGATCGCCTCCGCCGTGGGAGTGGTGATGGCGTTGCACCACGTCGACCATGTCCACGCGATGGATCTGCTGATCAGGATCAGCGACCGGAGCCATATCGACCTGCACGACCTCGCGGACGCGGTGGTGTCGACCGGGTCTCTGCCGGCCGTTCGACGGCCGGTCGAACCGCACTGACAGCGGCGCCCGCCCTCCGTGACGGAGGGCGGGCGCCAACTCGGTCTATCCGGCCAGGGTTTCCACGCCCGGCCTGGTGCACCTCGCGATCAGGAGGTGCGGCTCTTGGGCGTCCGAACCTTCGACAGCAGGTCGTTGGCCTTGGCCCGCGTCGCGGGATCGGACGCCATCTGCTTGGCCTTCTCGATCAGCTGCCGGCCCTGCGGGCTGCGGGCGAAGGCGATGACTCCGCCCAGCGCGGACATCCTGCGGAAAAGTGCCATGGGAAGCTCCTCATGAGTACCGAAAGTGGCCGATACCCGGCTGTCGTACCGGTCACCGACCTTGTGGCAACACAGTTCCCCGCGAAGCGTGGTGTCAACCGACCGAGTGGTGCGCCCGCGTCAGTCTCGGCCGTGGCGTGGCGAGAATGCCGTCAGCGCATCGGAATCCGAGGCGCCGGAACGGACGAAGTAATCCGCGAAGGCCGCCGCGCCCGGATACCGGGAGTCGGCCGTGATGGCCGCGACCGCCGCGTCCACTTCGAAATCCGTTCGCCGCAGCTGCACCGCACCGTCCCGCAGCAGCGCCCAGTGGGCACCCGCCCGGCGGTGCGGCATGATGACACTGCCCGGATCGACCACCAACCGCCGGGGCGCCAACCGGACGAAGGGCATGTGCGTGTGCCCGCAGACCACCGTGGTGATCTCCCGGCTCCCTCCCCTCCAGCACCTCCGCCCACCGTTCGAGCCGGGTATCGACCAGGACCACCTCGTCGTCGTCGCGCGGACTGCCGTGACAGAACAGCACCACCCCGAAGCCGCTGATCGTCAACCGCACCGGGTGCGGCAGGGCGGCCGGCAACTCGACGTGATCCGGGCGGAGCCGGGACGCCGCCGACGGCGCCACCTGGTCGGGGATGGTGGTGGTGCCGCGCCCGGCCAGCGCAACGAGTTCGCGGTCGGCGTTGCCCCGAATCCAGATCACCGTCGGGCCTTCCGAAACCAGTAGATCGAGCACCTCCACCGGTTGTGGCCCCGCGGCGATGTCGCCGGTCAGCACTATCCGCTCCGCGGCACGGACATCCGGTTCGGCCAGCACCGCATGCAGAGCCGGCCGCACCGGGGCCGGGTCCTGCCCGGCCCCTGGCACCGCTTCGCCGAGCGCAGGCAGAAGGCCGTCGCCCAGCGGAATCTCGACCAACTGGTCGCGGTCGTCCCGGCGGCACCACCCCGCGGCTCGGTGCGGGCCGTGCGCCCCGATCACCTGGGAATGTGACCGGTCCGACTGTGCGCCGCAGGCCTGATGTCCCGGCGGCGCGCCCGCTTGACCGCCGCCCCGGAGTGGCGCACCGTCGAACCGTGAGCAACAGCCGCCGAGTCGCCGTCGACCGCGCGGGCGGCGACGGTGACGCCGCCGTGCCGCCGGAGCACGCGGCAGCGCTCGCGGGCTTCGGTCGTCACCTGGCCGCCGAGCGGGGGCTGTCCCCGGCGACGGTGAAGGCCTACACCTCCGACGTCCGGGCACTGCTCGACCACCTGACCCGGATGGCGGGCGCCGAGGGCGATACCGGGCTGGAACAGCTGACCCTGGCCGTCCTGCGCAGCTGGCTCGCCCGCCAGCGCAGCACCGGGTCCGCCCGCGCATCCATGGCGCGGCGCGCGGCGGCGGCGAAATCGTTCAGCGCGTGGGCGCACCGGACCGGGCGCATCCCGACCGACGTCGCCGCCCGGTTGGCCTCCCCCCGGCCGCACCGGACGCTGCCGTCGGTGCTGCGGGTCGATCAGGCGGACGCGATGCTGACCCCGATCACCACCGACGGCCCGGCCGCTGATCCGGCAGTTGACGCACACGCCGCCGCGCTGCTGCTGCGGGACCAGGCGATGCTGGAATTGCTGTACGCCTGCGGCATCCGGGTGGCCGAGCTGACCGGCCTGGATGTCGACGACGTCGACCGGCACCGCCGGGTTGTCCGGGTGCTCGGCAAGGGGAACAAGGAGCGCACGGTGCCGTTCGGGGTGCCGGCCGATCGAGCCCTCGGCGGGTGGCTCGCCGACGGTCGAAAGATGTTGCTGGGCAACGAATCGGGACCGGCACTGTTTCTCGGTCGGCGCGGCCGGCGGATCGACCCGCGGGCCGTGCGCACCCTGGTGCACGCCCGCACCGCGGCCGTGCCGGGCGCCCCGGACCTGGCGCCCCACGGACTGCGGCACAGTGCCGCCACCCACTTGCTGGAGGGCGGGGCCGATTTGCGCACCGTGCAGGAACTGCTCGGCCACGCCAGCCTGGCCACCACCCAGCTGTACACGCACGTGTCCGCGGAGCGGCTCAGCGCGGTGTATCGGCAGGCGCACCCCCGCGCCTAGCAGCGGCAGGTGGCCGGAGCGGCGTCAGCGCCCCGCCCACGGCAGTAGCCGGACCCGCCACGGCCCGAGCAGCGACATCGGGTCGAGGTATGTCCGGTCGGGCAGCCTGGCGCCCCAGTGCAGGCACGTCGCCGGCGTGCAGCCCGGGTGTCCGGGGTGCACGGTGGCGATCCGCTGGCCGGCAACGACCCGATCGCCGGCCCGCACCGCCGGCTGCACCGGTTCGTACGTCGTGCGCAGGCCCCCCACGTGCTCGACCGACACCACGCCGCGGCCGGCGACCGGCCCGGCGAAGACGACGGTGCCGGCACCGGCGGCCAGCACCTGTGAGCCGGCAACGGCGGCCAGGTCGACGCCACGGTGCCCGGGCCCGTAACGGTTCGGCGGTGCGGTGAACGCGGTGAGCACCACCGGCGGCGGTGCGACGGGGAGTAGGAAGCCCTGACCAACCGAGGGAATCGTCGGCGCGGCGGCCGGCCGGGACGCCGCCGCAGGGGAGATGGGGACCATCGCCGTCATCAATGCCGTCATCAACGCCGCCGTGACGGCCGCGGTTGCGGCTCGGCGGGTCGCTGTGCCTCTCATGCGCAGAGCCTGCCCGGTCCGGCGTGCTCGCGCACCGGCCTACCGGCGAATTGTGGACAACTGACCGGCCGGCCGCACCCGGCCGGTCCCGCGCCGGTTTGGGACCGGGGGACCCCGGATCGGCTATCCTTGCCGGGCAGCCCGTGACAAGCGGGCTGACTTCGCACGCCTTGTTGCCGTACGTGGATCGCTCACCGGCCCGAGGTGCACCGTTGGTCCCGCAAGGGTGGTGCGCCCGGAAGGCGTCAGGGCTGACGGTCAACCGACCTTCGGCGACAACCGAGACCGCGTCCGTTTCAGGCCGAGAGGGCCGGCGGGCGCCCGCACCGAGAGGACGCGCCGCAATGGCTGTCGTCACCATGCGTCAGATGCTGGACGCAGGTGTCCACTTCGGACACCAGACCAGGCGCTGGAACCCGAAGATGAAGCGATTCATCTTCACCGAGCGCAACGGCATCTACATCATCGATCTGCAGCAGACGCTGCAGTACGTGGACCGGGCCTATGAGTTCATCCGCGAAACCGTCGCGCACGGCGGCACCGTGCTGTTCATCGGCACGAAGCGGCAGGCGCAGGAGGCAATCGCCGAGCAGGCGACCCGGGTCTCGATGCCGTACGTCAACCAGCGCTGGCTGGGCGGCATGCTCACCAACTTCCAGACCGTGCACAAGCGCCTGCAGCGGCTCAAGGACCTCGAGGCCATGGAGACCTCCGGTGAGTTCGACGGCCGCACCAAGAAAGAGGTGCTGCTGCTGACCCGGGAGAAGGACAAGCTGGCCAAGACGCTGGGCGGCATCCGGGACATGGCCAAGGTGCCGTCCGCGGTGTGGATCGTCGACACCAAGAAGGAGCACATCGCCGTCGGCGAGGCGCGCAAGCTGAACATCCCGGTCGTCGCGGTGCTGGACACCAACTGTGATCCCGACGAGGTCGATTACCCGGTCCCCGGTAATGACGACGCCATCCGGTCCGCCGCGCTGCTGACCAAGGTGATCGCCGAGGCCGTGGCCGCGGGGCTGATGGCCCGCTCCGGTGGCGCCGCAGTCGCGGCGGGCGAGGAGCCGCTGGCCGAATGGGAGCGCGAGTTGCTCGCCTCCGGGGCCGAGGCCGCGCCTGTCGAGGCTGCGCCTGTCGAGGCTGCGCCTGTCGAGGCCGCGCCGGTCGAGGCCGCGCCCGCGGCCGATCCGGTCGAGGAGGCCCGCGGAGAGATCATCGGCGAGCGCGACGCCGGTGCCGAGGCCGTGATCGCGGTCCAGGCCGACGCCGCCGCCGGTGTCGAGGCGATCGTGCCCAACGAGCAGGCCAGTGTGAACAGCTGACGCTGAGCGACCGCCGTCCAACGGGTGCGCGACCGGCGACCGGTGGCGACCCGATTTCTTCCGAGTAGACAAGGAACACCGCCGATCATGGCGAATATCAGTGCTGCCGACGTCAAGCGGCTCCGGGAACTGACCGGCGCCGGGATGATGGATTGCAAGCGGGCTCTCGACGAGTCCGGCGGCGACTTCGACAAGGCCGTCGAGTTCCTCCGCATCAAGGGGGCGAAGGACATCGGCAAGCGGGCCGAGCGGACCACCGCAGAGGGTCTGGTGGCCGCCGCGGGTGGCGCGCTCATCGAGTTGGACAGCGAGACCGACTTCGTCGCCAAGAATGCCGAGTTCCAGCAGCTGGCCGACAGCGTCGTGCAGGTCGCCGCGGGCCTGGACGCCGGTGCCGGTGTCGAGCAGGTGCTGGCCGCCCCCCTCGGTGCCGGCACCGTCGCCGACGCGATCAACGCCGCCTCGGTCAAGCTCGGCGAGAAGCTCGAGCTGCGCCGGGTCGTCAAGTACGACGGCCCGACGACGGTGTACCTGCACAAGCGCTCCGCGGACCTGCCGCCGTCCATCGGCGTGCTGGTCCAGTACAACGGCGACGACTCCGAGGCAGCGCGTGGCGCCGCGATGCAGATCGCCTCGCTCAAGGCCCGCTATGTCACCCGGGACGAGATCCCCGCCGAGATCGTCGAGTCGGAGAAGCGGATCGCCGAGGCCACCGCGCGCGAGGAGGGCAAGCCGGAGGGCGCCCTGCCGCGCATCGTCGAGGGCCGGGTGAACGGCTTCTTCAAGGAGACGGTGCTCACCGAGCAGTCTTCGGTGCTCGACTCGAAGAAGACCGTCGGCGCGCTGCTCGCCGACGCCGGCGTCACCGTCACCGCGTTCAGCCGGTTCGAGGTCGGCACGGCCTGATCTGCCCGGCACCGCGACGCGGCAGTCCTGCTGCGTCGCGGTGCCGCGGGCTGGCTCTAGGGTCGGACCGGGCACCGCCCGGTGACCTGACCCCTCAAGCGGAACGACGACCGACGGCGGGAGCGGCATGGCACAGGAGAACCCACGACGCCCGTTTCGCCGGGTGGTGCTCAAGCTCGGTGGCGAGATGTTCGGCGGCGGCGAGGTCGGGGTCGACCCGGATGTGGTGTCCGCCGTGGCGGAGCAGATCGCGGAGGTCGCCGAGGACGGCATCCAGGTGGCCGTCGTCATCGGCGGCGGTAACTTCTTCCGCGGCGCCGAACTGCACGAGCGCGGCATGGACCGGGCCAGGGCCGATTACATGGGCATGCTCGGCACCGTCATGAATTGTCTTGCGCTGCAGGACTTCCTGGAACGCGAACACCACATCGACACCCGCGTGCAGACCGCGATCACGATGGGCCAGGTCGCCGAGCCCTACATCCCGCGGCGCGCCGTGCGGCACCTGGAGAAGGGCCGCGTGGTGATCTTCGGGGCCGGTGTCGGGATGCCGTACTTCTCCACCGACACCACTGCTGCGCAGCGTGCGCTGGAGATCGGCGCCGACGTGGTGTTGATGGCCAAGGCCGTCGACGGCGTGTACGACGCCGACCCGCGGCGCGTCCCGGACGCGAAGATGTTCACCGAGATCACTCACCGGGAGGTCCTGGAACGCGGGCTGCAGGTCGCCGATGCGACCGCGTTCAGCCTGTGCATGGACAACGACATGCCGATCATCGTGTTCAACCTGCTGACCAACGGCAACATCGGCAAAGCTGTCCGTGGTGCCGCCATCGGCACCCTGGTGTACACCCCGCCTCGAGCGGAACCGGAAAGGCGCAGGACATGATCGACGAAACGCTCTTCGACGCGGAAGAGAAGATGGAGAAGGCCGTGTCGGTCGCCAAGGAGGACCTGGCGACGCTGCGCACCGGGCGGGCGACCCCGAACATGTTCGGCCGGGTCGTCCTGGATTACTACGGCGCGCCCACGCCGCTGACCCAGATGGCCACCATCAACATCCCCGAGGCTCGGATGGCCGTCATCAAGCCCTATGACGCCAACCAGCTGCGCGCCATCGAAAAGGCCATCCGGGACTCCGATCTCGGCGTGAACCCGGGCACCGACGGCATCGTCATCCGGGTGGTGTTCCCGCAGCTCACCGAGCAGCGGCGGCGCGAGCTGGGCAAGACCGCCAGGTCCAAGGGCGAGGAAGCGAAAGTCTCGATCCGCAACATCCGCCGCAAGGCCAAGGACACGCTGGACAAGCTGTCCAAGGACGGGGAGGTCGGCGAGGACGAGGTGACCCGGGCGGAGAAGGAACTGCAGTCGCTCACCGACCAGTACGTCGGCCAGGTCGATGAGCTGGTCAAGCACAAGGAAGCCGAGCTGCTCGAAGTCTGATGGACGCCCCGAGACCCGGTGAGCCGCCGGACGGGCCGCTTGCGGCGGGGGAGTCTGCTGCGGGTGACCCCGCGGCGGCGAAGTCCTCGGCGGAGGATTCCTCTGTGGGGGAGGCCTCTGCGGGGGAGGCCGCGGGCCCGCCACCCGCTGCGGGTGCGGCGTCCCGCGCCGGACGCGACCTGCCCAGGGCCATCGGGGTCGGCCTGCTGCTCGGTGCGCTGGCCATCACCAGCCTGCTGACCTACCGGCCGAGTTTCCTGGCGATCATCGTGGCCGCGGTCGGGGCCTCCATCTGGGAGCTCCGCGGGACGCTGGCCCGGGCCCGCGGCCTGCGGATCACCTGGATCCCGATGATGGTCGGGTCGGCGGCGATCGTCACGCTGGCCTGGCCGTACGGGCAGAACGCGCAGGGCATCGGGGTGGCGCTCACCGCGCTGGCGTGCATGATCTGGCGGTTCGGCAGGGGCACCAACGGATTCGTGACCGATCTGGCCGTTTCCGTGTTTGTCGTCGTCTATCTCGGGCTGTTCGCGTCGTTCGCGACACTGATGCTCGCGCCGGAGGACGGGGCGGGCCGGATCATCACGTTCCTGATCATGGTGGTCTGCTCCGATACCGGCGGGTACGCCGCGGGTGTGCTGTTCGGCCGGCACCCGATGGCGCCGCTGATCTCCCCGAAGAAGTCATGGGAGGGGTTCGCCGGGTCGATGCTGGCCGCGATGCTCGGCGGCGCGCTGTGCCTGTGGCTGCTGCTCGACGGGCACTGGTGGCAAGGCGTGATCACCGGTGCCGCGGTGGCCGTCGTGGCGACGGCGGGGGATCTCACCGAGTCGCTGATCAAGCGCGATCTCGGCGTCAAGGACATGGGCAACCTGCTGCCCGGGCACGGCGGGGTGATGGACCGGATGGATTCCCTGCTGCCGTCGGCGGTGGTGACCTGGGCACTGCTCGAGTTGTTCGTGCCGGTGGGTTCGCCCATCGGCGCAGTGGCACTATCTGCACCGTGACGCCACCACTGATGCTGCTGCACGCCTTTCCGCTCGACTCCCGGATGTTCGACCCTGTCCGGCCGTTGGTCGCCGAACAAGTCGACCTGCTGACCCCCGACCTGCGCGGGTTCGGCGGCGGGCCGGCGCTGAGCGACCCGCCGCCGGAACCGGACCTCGCGGTCCTGGCCCGTGACGTTCTCGGGCAGCTGGACGACCGGGGCATCGACCGCGCCATCGTCGGCGGTGTGTCGATGGGTGGCTACGTCGCCCTGGCGGTGCTCCGCCTCGCGCCGCAGCGAGTGGCCGGACTGGTGCTGGCCGACACCCGCAGCGGCGCCGACGACCAGTCCGCGGTGGACCGCCGCGGGATCACCGCCGAGCGGGCCGACCGCGGGGAGATCGCGTCCGGGTTCGACGCCGTCGGACCGTTGATCGGTACCGGCGCCGCCGACACGGTGCGCAGCGCACTCGCGGAGATGGCCGACGGAGTCCCGGCACCCACCGTCGCGTGGGCCCAGCGGGCGATGGCCGCCCGACCGGACTCCACCGAGGTGCTGGCGCAGGCCGGTCTGCCGGTGCTCGTGGTGGTCGGCGAGAACGACGCCGTGACCCCGCCGGACGTCGCCCGCGAGATGGCGACGGCGGTCACCGGCGCGGAACTGGTGCAGCTGCCCGAGGTCGGTCACCTCAGTCCCACCGAGGACCCCGACGGGTTCGCCACCGCGCTGATCGGCTGGCTGGGCCGGCACTTCTGATCGGTGCCGGCGTCGGCGCACCGACGTCACCCCGTGTCGGCGTCGCTGTCGTTTCCGTGTGGCAGGGTTGTCCGCATGGGGAAGCGATCAGCATGAGCAACGACAATCCACTGCCGGCAATGCCCCTGCCGAAGTACCCGGGCGCCGAGGACCTGGTCAGATCCGTCGCCGGGGAAGCGATTGCGCTTCGCGGGCTGACGAAGGCATTCGGCGACCGGATCGCGGTCGACCACGTCGACCTCGACGTGCCGGCGGGGTCGTTCTTCGGTCTGGTGGGCCCGAACGGTGCCGGCAAGACCACCACGCTCTCGATGGTCACCGGGCTGCTCCGGCCCGACGCCGGCCGGGTCATCGTCGCCGGGATCGACGTCTGGTCCGACCCCGCGGCGGCGAAGGCGAAGATGGGTGTGCTGCCCGACGGGCTGCGGCTGTTCGAACGACTCTCCGGACCGGAGCTGTTGAGCTACCTGGGCCGCCTGCGGGGGATGCCCGCCGACGTCGTGCGGGGCCGGGCGACCGAGTTGATCTCGGTGCTCGACCTCACAGACGCCGGTAACACCCTGGTGGCCGACTATTCGACGGGCATGCGGAAGAAGATCACCCTGGCGGCGGCCCTGCTGCACTCACCGGCGGTGCTGTTGCTGGACGAGCCGCTGGAGGCGGTGGATCCGGTGTCCGCCAGGATCATCCGCGGCGTGCTGGGCCGGTACACCAGGGCCGGCGGCACCGTCGTCTTCTCGTCCCATGTGATGGAGCTGGTCGAAGGGCTGTGCTCGCACGTCGCGGTGATGGCGAAGGGGCGGATCATCGCCGCCGGTGAGCTCGCCGCCGTGCGTGGATCGGCGGCCACCCTGGACGACGCCTTCATGCACCTGATCGGTGCTTCCGATGTGCAGGAGGGAGGGCTGTCGTGGTTGGGATCTTCGCCGGCCTGAAATGGCGGCTGATGACCAGCCGGATCCGGGCCAGCAAGGGATCCACCAAGACCGGGATCGTCATCCTGCTGGTCGTCGTGGTGGCCTTCCTGAGCCTGGTGGCCCTCGGACTCGCCTCCCTGCGGGCGGTGCCGGACTACAACGACTCGATCATCATCACGATCTTCACCGTGCAGCTGGTCGGGTGGGTGCTGACGCCGTTGGTGGCGTTCGGCGTGGACGAGACCGTCGATCCGGCCCGGTTCGCCCTCTTGCCGATCCGGCTGTCCACCCTGCAACGCGGATTGTTGGTCACCGCGCTGATCGGCTGGTTCCCCGCCGGCAACGCCATCGTGCTGATCGGCGCCGCCATCGGCATCGGCGTGCCGCTGTCCGTGCTGCCGGTCGCGCTGGTCTGCGCTGCCCTGCAGTTGCTGCTGTGCGTCATTCTGTCCCGGGCGGCGTCCACCGCGATGTCGGGTTTGATGTCCAGCCGCCGGGGCCGCGACCTCGGCATGGCCGTCGGGCTGGGCGTTTTCCTGCTGTACCTGGGGTTCGTCGCCGTGGTGAACAACCCCGGCAGCGACGGGTCGGCGCTGCAGAGCGGCGTGCAACGCACCGCATCGGTGTTGCAGTGGACACCGCCGGGGGCGCTGGCGGCGCTTCCCGGGCAGATCGCCGACGGCGCGTGGCTCCGTGCGGCGATCTCGGCGGTGATCGCCGTGGCTGCGCTGGCCCTGGCCTGGTGGTGGTGGTCGGTGGCACTGTCCCGGAGCCTGACCACGGTGCCGTCGACGACGGCGGGTTCCGCCCCGGCCGGCAGCAGCGCGGAGGACACCTCGGTCGGCGTCGGCATCACCGGAACCATGAAGGTGGTGGCCGGCCGCGACCGCCGGCTGGCCTGGCGGGATCCCATGCGCCGCATGCCATGGCTGATGCTGACCGTGCTGACCGTGGTCTGGCCGTTCATCGTGGTGCGCGGTCCCGGCGCCGTCTTCGCAGTCGCGTTCGGTGCCATCCTCTGCGGCTCTCAGGCCGGCAACCAGTACGGCGTCGAGGGTTCGGGCCTGTGGTTGCACCTGCAGACGATCACCGACCGGGTCCGGGCCCGCGGTGAGGTGCTCGGGCACGCGGTGACCGTGCTGATTCCGGGGCTCGTCATCGTGCTGGTGGCGATGGCAATCCTGGCCGTTGCCTTCGGCGACTACAGCAAGATCCCGGCGGCGTTGGGCGTGTGCCTCGCGGCATTGCTGGGCGGCCTCGCGGCCGCCTGCTATCTGTCGGCGGCCGTTCCGTATGCGATGCCGCAGAGCCGAAAGTCCCTGTTCGCCTCCAGCGTGCCGGGTCAGAAGGGCAGGACGGCGGCCGCCAGTCTGGGGGTGATCGGCGGCGGCATCCTCGTCGCCGTCCCGCCGGCTGTTGCCGCGGTGCTGTCGGTGTCGGTCGACCCGATCTGGGGCTGGGTGGGGCTGGTCGTCGGTCCGGCGGTCGGCGTCGTGGTGCTGATGGTGGCTGCCCGGATGACGGCGGACCGCTACCTGGATCAGGCGCCCGAGATCCTGGCGGTGGTCGCGGCCGGCGACCGGGTGTAGGACGCCGCAGGACGACGATCCGCCGGCCGCCGACCATCCGGTGATCGCTCAGCGCCCGCCGATGGCGCGCTCGGCGAAGGCCCGGACACCCTTGCGCTGCTGCGCCGGCACCGGTGCGTCCTCGCCTGCGGAGGCACCGACCTTGGGGAACGTGTCGGTGTCGGACTCGGACACCTCGATCGGCACGTCGGAACCGGAGTCGAAATGCTCGGCCAGCGCCTGCAGCGCCGGGTCCTCCCCGGTGGGGTCGTCCTGCCGGTCGGCGCTTTCCTCGTCGGCGGCCGGGCTGACCGGCGGTTGCCGGCGCAGCGACTCCACCGTGACGTCGTCCCACGGGCCGTGGGACGTCCCGTAGTCCTTCGGCAGGTCCGTGGGCCGCTCGACCGGGTCGACCGGGAAGTCGGCGGTGACGGGGCGGGTGGATTCGCCGGTCGGCGGGTCCAGCAGGGTCGGGGCGGTGGCGGCCAGCTGGTCGACCTGCTGCAGGTGGTCGCGCAGCGACGCCAGTTGGTCGAGCACCGCGCCCCGCAGCGAACTGAGTTCGGCGAAGGCGGCATCGGCCTCCGCGACCCGCTGGTGCGACTCTGCGGCAGCCCGGCGGACGAGTTCTGCGGCGTGCGCCGTCGCCTCCCTGACCCGTCGCTCCGCCTCGGCGGTGGCCTCCCCCACCCGCTGCTTGGCGTCGGCGACGGAGATCTCTTCGCGCTCGGTGAGCCGCTGGTGCGCCTCGGCCCGACGGGCGCTGATCGCGATCTCGAAGTCCTCCTCGATCGCGGTGCGCCGTGCGAGCCCCTCGGCGTCGAGCCGCTCCCGCTCGGCGGTGGCGGACGCGGTCAGCGCCTCCGCCTCCTCGCGGGCCGACGTCAAGGTCTGCTCGGCCTCGGCCCTGGCCGCGGTCAGCGTGGCCGTCGCCTCGTTCCGGGCGGCGGTCAGCGTCGCGGTCGCTTCGGTCCTGGCCGCGGTGAGCGTGGCGTTCGCCTCCTGCTTGGCGGCGGTCAGCGTGGCCCGCGACTCCTCGGTTGCCGTCAGCACCAGTCGCTCGGCCTCGGCGGTCGCCGCAGCCAGCGCGGCCTCCGACTCCGCCGCGGCGGTCGACCTGGAGTTCTCCGCCTCGGTGGCGGCCTCGGACAGCATCTCCCGCACCTGATCGGCGAGCTGGCGACGGGTGCGCTCCCGCTCGGCGTCGAAGCGCTCCCGCTCGGCGGCCGTGGCCGCCGTGATCGCGGCGGCGGACGCGGTCACCTTCTCCGCGTCGGCGTTGGCCCTGGCCCTGATCTCGGCGGCCTCTTCCTCCGCCAGCCGGATCATCCGCTGCATGCGGTTGGACAGGCCCGTCATGGACACCGGCTCCCGGGCCAGGTTGTCCAGTTGGGCACGCAGCTGATCCACCTCGGACTGCGCCGCCTGCAGCTGGGCGGTCACCTCGGAGAGGCGCTGGTTGGTGGCGTCACCGTTGGCGGTGGCGATCCGCAGGTCGTATTCCAGCCGCTCGAGGTGAGCCGTCACCTGGTCGGGAGCGAACCCACGCCGGACGAGGTCGAAAGGGATTTGGGCGGGCAGCCACTCGTTGGAGCTCATGCCGCTATGGTCCCACCCGGCGCGTCCCAGTCAGCGCAGCCACACCGGCTCAGTGTGCGGTATGCCCGTTGTGCGGCTCGACGAGTTCGACCAGCACCCCGCCGGTGTCCTTCGGGTGCAGGAAATTGATCGACGACCCGGCGGTGCCGATGCGTGGCTCCTGGTAGAGCGTCCGCACGCCGGCGGCGCGGGCGGCGTCGGCCGCCGCACGGACGTCGGTGACGCGGTAGGCCAGTTGCTGCAGACCGGGCCCGTTGCGCTCGATGAACTTGCCGATGGTGGAATCCGGGGTCAGCGGTGCCAGCAACTGGACCTGCGCGCCGTCACCGAAGGCGATCATCGCCTCCTCCACGCCCTGGTCCTCGTTGCGTTCCTGATGGGCCAACGTCCCGCCGAGCACGGCGGTGTGGAACGCGATCGCTGCGGCAAGGTCGGGGACCGCGATCCCCACGTGGTCGATGGCGGTGACGGGCAAGCCCGCCGGCAGTGTCACCGGGCTGTGCGAAGTGTCGTGCCCACTGCTGTCCTGAGCGCTCATGGCCTCACCGTAAACCCCGAGTGGGTTAGGTTTCCTCGCATGGTTTCCGTGGCGGTGTCGTCCACCGACGACCTGCTTGCAGCGGCCGACAACGGGTCGGTCCGGGCGATCGCCCGGCTGCTGAGCCGGATCGAGGGCGGCGGTCTTCGTGCAGCGGAGATCGCGCGCGCACTCACCGGACGGCCCCGGCGGGCGGTCATCACCGGCATCACCGGACCGCCGGGCGTCGGCAAGTCGACGCTGACCACGGCGCTGATCGCCCGCTACCGCACCCTGGGCCGGCGGGTGGCGGTGCTGGCGGTCGACCCGTCCAGTCCGTTCAGCGGGGGCGCCCTGCTCGGTGACCGGGTCCGGATGGCAGAGCACAGCACCGACAACGGTGTGTACATCCGGTCGATGTCCAGCCGGGGCGAGCTCGGCGGGCTGTCCGCGACGGCGCCCGCTGCCGCGGATCTGTTCTCCTGCATCGGTTTCGACGAGGTGATCGTCGAGACGGTCGGTGTCGGGCAGAACGAGATCGCGGTGATGCGGCTCGCCGACAGCGTCATCGTCGTGCTGCCACCTGGCATGGGGGACGCCATCCAGGCGGCGAAGGCGGGGATCCTGGAGATCGCGGACCTGTTGGTGGTGAACAAGTCCGACCATGCCGGCGCGACGGCGACCGTGCGTGACCTGAAGGCGATGATCGCGCTGGGCCGGTCCGGCACCGCCGGGGCGGACCTGTGGCGGCCACCGGTGATCTCCACCGTCGCATCGACCGCCACCGGGGTGGACGAGTTGCTCACCGCACTGGACCGTCACCGCGAGTTCGCCGTCGCCAGCGGGCAGGCGGAGATCCGGCGCCGGCACCGTGCGGAGGTCGCGGTGGTCGCCGTGGTCCTGGAACGCATCCGGCAGACGCTCAGCGGGCCGGCGGGCCGTCGTGAGCTGGCCGCGGTGGCAACAGATGTCGCGTCCGGGGTGACCGATCATCACGATGCTGCCGAGTCCGTCCTGCGGTGGCTGGCCCGCAGCGGCGGGGAAGCGGGCTGACCCGGGCCTGGCCAGCCGGTCAGGGGAAATCGCCGGCCGCCTTGCGCACCTTGGTGAGCAGCACGGACAACTTCCCGAGCTCGTCGTCGTCGAGACCGACGAAGCCGAAGTGGGCCGCGGTCACGGCTTCGGTGGCGCTGCTCGCCCGGTGCCGGCCGGCCTCGGTCAGCTCCACCAGGGTGGTGCGCCGGTCGCTGGGGTGGGGCAGCCGCCGGGCCAGTCCGTCGGATTCCAGCCGGTCGACGATGTTGGTGATCGAGGTGGGGTGCAGCTGTAGCCGCTCGCCCATCATCCGCATCGGCAGCGAACCGCGCTGCGAGAACGACAGCAGCACCAGTGCTTCGTACCGGGCGAAGGACAGGCCGTGCGGCTTGAGCCGTTCGTCGACCGAGGCCTGCAGGATCTGCTGCACCCGCATGATGTTGGTGACCGCCGACATCGCGGTCGCCGGTCCGATCCGCTCCTGCCACGTCTGGGCGGCCCGCGCGATCGGATCGAACGGCAGTGCCGGGGCCGCGACGTTCGGACTCATGGCTGAACCGTAGCAAGGTGAGCGGCACCGCTCCCGCCGGATGTGGCCGGTCTCGCAGAGATACTCGGACGTCCGACTGTCGGACCCCCGCTGGTAATCGGCTATCCTGGCAGCACCGGAGATCCCGGACCGGAAGAGGTGGCATCGATGCTCGACGACGCAACGACCAACGCTCGGATCGCCGAGGGACGCAGGCGGTGGGAGCAGCGATTCGCCGCCGCCCAGGCCGCCGGCAAGGTCAGCGACATCGACTACACGACCCTCTCGGGCATGACCGTGGAGCCGGTCTACGGACCGGCGTCGGGCGACGTCGTCGCCGACTTCGAGCGCATCGGGTGGCCGGGGGAGTTCCCGTTCACCCGCGGCCTGCATGCCACTGGTTACCGCGGAAAGCCATGGACCATCAGGCAGTTCGCCGGTTTCGGGAACGCGCAGGACACCAACGAGCGCTACAAGATGATCCTCGCCGAGGGCGGTCACGGGCTGAGCGTCGCCTTCGACATGCCGACCCTGATGGGCCGTGACTCCGACGATCCGCGCTCGCTCGGCGAGGTCGGGCACTGCGGCGTCGCCATCGATTCCGCCGCCGACATGCAGACCCTGTTCGACGGGATCGACCTGCGGCAGGTCACCACGTCGATGACGATCTCCGGCCCCGCCGTGCCGGTGTTCTGCATGTATCTCGTGGCCGCCGAACGTCAGGGCGCCGGCCAGGACGGCCTCAGCCGGCTCAACGGCACGCTGCAGACGGACATCTTCAAGGAGTACATCGCGCAGAAGGAGTGGATCTTCCCGCCGGAGCCGCACCTGCGGTTGATCGGCGACCTGATGGAGTTCTGCACCGCACAGATGCCCGACTACAAGCCGCTGTCGGTCTCCGGTTACCACATCCGGGAGGCCGGTTCCACGGCGGCGCAGGAACTCGCGTACACGCTCGCCGACGGCTTCGGGTACGTGGAACTCGGTCTGTCCCGCGGCCTGGACGTCAACCGGTTCGCCCCCGGGCTGAGCTTCTTCTTCGACGCGCACATCGACTTCTTCGAGGAGATCGCGAAATTCCGGGCCGCGCGGCGGATCTGGGCCCGCTGGATGCGGGATGTCTACGGCGCCACCGACCCGCGGGCGCAGTGGCTGCGCTTCCACACCCAGACAGCCGGAGTGTCGCTGACCGCCCAGCAGCCGGACAACAACGTCACCCGCACCGCCATCGAGGCGCTGGCAGCCGTGCTCGGTGGGACCAACTCGTTGCACACCAACGCCCTCGACGAGGTGCTGGCGTTGCCCAGCGAGAAGTCCGCGCAGATCGCGCTCCGCACCCAGCAGGTGCTGATGGAGGAGACCGGCGTGATGAACGTCGCCGACCCGCTGGGCGGCAGCTGGTACGTGGAGGCGCTGACCGACCGGATGGAGGCCGAGGCCGAGCAGATCTTCAGCCGGATCACCGATCTCGCCGCACTCGCCGTCCCGTCCGGACAGCACCCCGTCGGCCGGATGACGAGCGGCATCCTGCGCGGGATCGAGGACGGCTACTTCACCGGCGAGATCGCCGACGCCGCCTTCGCCTACACCCTTGCGGTGGAGAAGGGCGACAAGAGGATGGTCGGTGTCAACACGCTCGTCGGCGGCGTCGGCGAGGACCTGGAGATCCTGCGCGTCTCCGGGGACGTCGAGACCCAGCAGAACGCGCTGCTGGCGCAGCGCCGGGCACAGCGGGATGGCGCCGAGGTGCGGACGGC
Organism: uncultured Actinomycetota bacterium; assembly: GCA_963785455.1. Taxonomy (GTDB): domain Bacteria; phylum Actinomycetota; class Actinomycetes; order Mycobacteriales; family Nakamurellaceae; genus Nakamurella. The sequence continues at coordinate 75,989 of CAWAVL010000014.1, read as the reverse complement.
GCTGGCCGAGCTGACCACCGTGGCCGGTGGCACCGACAACATGGTCCCGGCGATGCTCGCGGCCGTCCGCGCAGAGGCGACGCTGGGCGAGATCTGCGACACCCTGCGCGCGGTCTGGGGCACGTACACGGAGCCGGCGCGGATCTGACCGGGCTGCCCGCCGACGGTGCGGGCGTGCACGATGTGACGGCATGACGACGGCCCGGCGGGTGTATCCCGCCGGGCCGTCTGCGATGGTGGTCCGACCGGTGAGCTGCCGCCCTCGATGCGCGAGCTGACAGAAGGTCAGCGCAGCAGGCTGTTGCCGCTGTAGTCGAACGTCCGCTCCTGCGGGCCGGCGGCCGCGGCTCGGTTGGCCATCCGGCTGCCGTCCTCGAACAACCCGGACTTGGTCCGTGCCAACGTCATCACCGCATGCGCCGCGGCGTCACCGAGCTCGGCCAGCGCCTTGGTGTTGAGGTTGTTGATGGTGTCGCACGCCTGGTGGTAGCACCTGTCGTAGGCAACCCCGGCCAACCCGCCGTAGATGACGGCCTCGGCCCCGGTCTTGATTCCCTCGGCGCCGCTGAACAGCCCACCGGCCGGGATGCCGGCCGCGATGAAGGGGCCGTAGTCGGAGCGTCCGTCGAAGGCGGTCGCCGTGCTGTCCAGGCCGTGGTCGGCGAAGTAGTCGGTGAAGATGTCCTCGATCTGTGCCGACCCGGGGGGCCCGCCGGCCGTTGAATCGGGGGTGCCGGAGTCGCCGGATCCGTCACCGTCGTAGACGAACCGAACGTAGTTCGGCGAACCCAGCATGTCGAAGTTCAGGTTGGCGTAGATGGACGGCAGCTCGTCATCGCTCAGGCTTTCGACGTAGTGCGTGGAACCCAGCAGACCTGATTCCTCGGCACCCCAGAAGGCGAATCGCAGCTGCTGCCGGGGCCGGATGCCCAGCCGGGACATCTGGATGGCGGTCTCCAGGATGGTGGCGGTGCCGCTGCCGTTGTCATTGATCCCCGGGCCCTCCGGGACGGAGTCCAGGTGCGCACCCACGACGACGACCTTGTCCGGGTCGCCGGCGCGTGAATCGGCGATCACGTTGGAGGTGGTGACGGTCTCGACCCGGGTGTCGGTCTTCAGCCGAACGGTGACCGGACCGGTATCGGCGGCCGCGTACAGGGCGGCGCCGTCGGCGAAACTGATCCCCACCACCGGGATCCCGACCGGATCGCCGAGGGTGACGTTCTCCAGGATGTCCGTCCGGCCCGGCTGACCCTCGTTGAAGACCACCACCCCGTCGTATCCGCTGGCGACTGCGTTGGCGACCTTGTCCGCGAATGTGCAGGTGCCCCGTTGGATCAGCGCGATCTCCGGTTCGGTCTTCGAAGCCGGCGCGAAATCCGTCACCTGGCAACCCGAGGTGGAGCCTGGTTGCGCCGGCGGCGGGACCTGGACGTCGGTGGTGGGGACGATCCGGCCGGTGACGTCGCCGCTGCCCGAGTACTCCAGGGTGGCCGCGGTGTAGTCGGTCGCCGTCGGGGCGACCTCGGCGAGCGTGGCCGCGGAGACCTCGACGAAGGAGGGGAAGTCGAAGTTCTGTACGGAGACGTCGTATCCCGCCCGGAGGAGCTGGCCCTCGACGTAGTTCACCGACGCCGCATGGCCCGGCGTGCCGGACGCCCGGGTGCCGCCGTTGGCGTTGGCGATGCGCTGCAACGCCCGCTCGTGCTTCAGGATGCCGTTGACCGTCACTGCTCTGGTCAGTTTGTCGGTGTTGACGTCGTCCACCGCCGCGGCCGCGGACGACACCGGGACGATCATGGTCGCGGCGATCAGCGACGTCACCAGCGCTGTTCTCTTGCGCACAAAGCCTCCACAACAGGACTTCCGCGGGCGCGTCCGCGGCACGGCCGGAGATCTTCCGGGCCGCAGGGACGCTACCGCGGAGTGACGTAGGTAACACCCTGGGTGATATGCTTCGTTATCAAAACGAGACATGAGGCCGGGGTGAGAAGTCCCGTCGCGCAACGGATGTCGGAATCGGGCCAGCGCCTGATGCGCGCGGAGCCGTTCACCTCAGGTGCCGTTGCCCGGGTCGGAGGCAACTCTCATGACGCCCGCGCCACCGTGGCAGCCCCGGCCGGGGCCTCGTGTGAAGATGGAGCCATGAGTCGTCCCGACCCCCGCCAGCAGGCCGCCGTGATGCCGGCGGCCTTCGCCGGCGCCATCGATCTGTCAGCATTGAAGAACCGCGCCACCGCCCCCGCATCGGGTGCCGCCGGTCCGGCGGCGAACGGCGCGCCGGCATCCGGCCCGCGGTCCCCGTTCGTCGTCGACGTCGACGAAGCCACTTTCGGCAGTCTCCTGCAGGCCTCGGCGCAGGTCCCGGTCGTCGTCGACCTGTGGGCCACCTGGTGCGAACCGTGCAAGCAGCTCTCGCCGATCCTGGAGCGGCTGGCGTCCGCCGCCGGCGGCGCCTGGATCCTGGCCAAGGTCGACGTGGACGCCAACCCGCGGATCGCCCAGGCATTCGGCGTGCAGTCCATTCCGATGGTCGTCGCGCTCGCCAAGGGCCAACCGGTCGATGCGTTCAACCAGGCGCTGCCCGAGCCGCAGGTGCGGCAGTGGATCACTTCGCTGCTCGATGCACTGCGCGATCAGTTGCCGGGTATCCGGGAGGCAGAGGCGCGGGCCGGAACCGCAACCGAGGCCGACGCCGAGCCGGAACCCGAGGATCCGCGGTTCGTCGCGGCCGAGGAGGCGCTCGCCACCGGGGACTACGCGGCGGCGGAACTGGCCTACCAGCAGATCCTGGCCGCGGAACCGGCGAACGCCGAGGCGAAGGCGGCGCTGGCCCAGACCGGGCTGCTCGCCCGGGTGGAGAACTTGCCGCCGGACACCGTCGCCCGGGCCGACGCGGCTCCCGACGACGTGCAGGCGCAGCAGAACGCCGCGGACATGCAGCTGGCCGCCGGGGACGTCGAAGGGGCGTTCGCACGGCTGGTCGACACCGTCCGGCGGACGGCGGGTGACGACAGGGCTGCCGCAAGGGAGCATCTCGTCGAGTTGTTCTCGCTGTTCCCGCCGGACGACCCGGCGGTGATCGCGGCCCGCAGGGCGCTCGCGGCCGCGCTGTACTGACGCCTGCGGGCTCGCCGGCGGCGGGCCGTTCGCCGGCACCAGCGGGCTGCAACCCGCGGATCAGCGGCAGGCGCCGTAGCCCTGGTGGAACCCGTCGGCGAATGCGGCCAGGTCGTCGAACCGGGCGCCCGGTCGGCTGCGGATCAGGTCCATCGCCTCGTCCGCGTCGGTCGGCCAGGAACCGAGTTGGTCGGCCCCGGCGTGCCCGAACACCGACGCCGTCCACGCCCCGGTGAAACACGCCGCGCCCTGTTGCGAACCGGTCACCTCCCGTCCCGTGGCGAGTGCGACCGCGGCCCCCGCAGCGAATTGGCCGAGCGGTGCGGCCGCCTTCAGGTCGTCGGGATCGGCGGGCGGGCGGCCGGCGCCGAGGCCCAGCCGGTCGGCGAAGGCGGCCACGGACGTGGCCGCCGCTTCCTGCGCTGCCGCGGCGCTGGGGTACCGGGGCAGCGTGGACGGCGGACTGGTCGTCACCCCGGACCGGCCCAGCGTGACCTGCAAGCCGTCCGCAGTCATGGCCTGACAGGCGTTCGTGCCACCGCGGAAGCCGGCCAGCACGAACGAGAGTCGGTCGAGTCCGAGGCCGTGTGCGGTGGCGGCGGTGGGGGACAGCGTTGCCGGGTCACGGAAGTCGAGCAGCGGTGCGATCGCGCGCAGCAAGGAGGCGGGCGGAATGTGCACGCGCTGCGTGCCACCGCTCGAGGCCGACGCGAGGAACGCTCCGGCGTCACAGTCGGCCTGCGCCTCCACCAGGATCGCCGGATAGCGCTCCGGATCGCGTTGTCGCTGTTGCGGTGTCGGGCCGGTGCGGGCCTGCACGGCGTGGCCGAATTCGTGGGCGAACGACGCGGCCAGCCCGGCTGCCCCGTAGCGACCGAGCAGCACCGGCACGAGGGAAGCGGAGTCGAACACGATGCCGTCACCCTGCGGGCAGTAGAACGTGTTGCCGGCGGCCTGTGACGGCTCGCCGATGCACAGCGCAGAACCGGATGCCGCGGTGGAGTCCATCGACACGTAACCGCCCGCCGGCGGCGCGAACCCGGGACCGCCGTTCCCGTCGAGTTCGCGGGACCAGAAGTCCTGCAGGTCGGCCAGCACGGCGCCGACGGCCCGATCGCCGTCCGCCGAACTCGACAACGTCAGCGGGTCACCGGCACCAGGACCGAACGAACCCGCAGCCCGCACCACCACAGCGGAACCTTCCATGTCGATCCGCTCGGCGGCCCGCGCGATGCCGACGGGCGGGCCGATGGACGCGACGAGCAGCAGCGTGACCCCGACGGCGGCGAGCACCGCCCCCAGCACCATCCACCGGGCACGGTGCGCGCGGGACGACACAGGGACGCCGACCCCATCGGGTCGGCGTCCCTCGTCATGGCTGGTCAGAGCGCCCCGCGATTCATCGGGGCAAGCCTACTGACCCGACTCCGGCACCAGCCACAGCGCGCCGAGCGGCGGAACGGTGATCGTCGCGGACGCCGGCTGCCCGTGCGAGGCGTGGTCGGCGGCGATCACGGCCCCCATGTTGCCCGCACCGGAACCGCCGTACAGCTCGGAATCGGTGTTGACCGCCTCCCGCCACACCCCGGCGAACGGCAGGCCGATCCGGTAACCGCTGTGCGGCCGAGGCGAGAAGTTCAGGACGCACGCGACCACCGAACCGTCCGAGCCCCACCGCAGGTAGGCCAGCACGTTGCCCTCGCGGTCGTTGGCGTCGATCCAGGTGAACCCGGACGGGGTGAAGTCCTGCGAGTACAGCGCCGGACTGGACCGGTAGACGCGGTTGAGATCACCGACGAGCGTGCGGATGCCGTTGTGCAGGGGGTAGTCCCGCAGCTGCCAGGGGAGTTGGATGGCCTCGTTCCACTCCCAGGGGTTGCCCAGCTCCTGACCCATGAACAGCAGCTGCTTGCCGGGATGCGCCCACTGGTGCGCGAGGAATGTCCGCACCGTGGCGGCCTTCTGCCACTCGTCACCCGGGATCTTGGACCACAGCGAGCCCTTGCCGTGCACCACCTCGTCGTGCGAGATCGGCAGCACGAACTGCTCGGAGAACGCATACATCAGCGAGAACGTCATCTCGTTGTGGTGCCACGACCGGTAGATCGGGTCGCGCGAGACGTACCCCAGGCTGTCGTGCATCCAGCCCATGTTCCATTTGAGGTGGAAGCCCAGGCCGCCCAAGTGGGTGGGACGGGTGACGCCCGGCCACGCGGTGGACTCCTCGGCGATCATCAGCACCCCCGGAACCCGCTTCCCGACGGTCGCATTGGTCTCCTGCAGGAACGCCACCGCATCGAGATTCTCGTTGCCGCCGTAGATGTTCGGCAGCCATTGACCGTCCTCGCGGGAGTAGTCCAGGTACAGCATCGATGCGACCGCATCGACTCGCAGACCGTCGATGTGGTACTGCTCCAGCCAGTACAGCGCGTTGGCCACGAGGAAGTTGCGCACCTCCCGCCGGCCGAAATCGAAGACGAACGTGCCCCAGTCCGGCTGTTCGCCGCGGCGCGGGTCGGCGTGCTCGTAGAGCGAGGTGCCGTCGAAACGGCCCAGCGCCCACTCGTCCTTGGGGAAGTGCGCCGGAACCCAGTCCATGATCACGCCGATGCCCGCCTGGTGCAGGCGGTCGACGAGGTACCGCAGGTCGTCCGGCGAGCCGAACCGGGAGTCCGGGGCGTAGTACGACGTGACCTGGTAGCCCCAGGACGGCGCGAAGGGGTGTCCGGCCAGCGGCAGGAACTCCACGTGCGTGAATCCGGTGTCGGTGAGCTCGTCGACCAGTGCGTCGGCGAGCTGCCGGTAGTTCAGCCCCTCCCGCCACGAACCGGCATGGATCTCGTAGATCGACAGCGGGCCGTTCAGCTGGTCGGCGCGGGCCCGGGTCTGCATCCACTCCGCGTCGTTCCACTCGTGCCGGTTCTCGGTCACCATCGACGCGGTGGCCGGCGGCACCTCGGCGGCGAACGCCATCGGGTCGGCCTTCTCCCGCCAGACGCCGTCCTGGCCGAGAATCTGGAACTTGTAGCGGGTGCCCTCGCCGACGCCCGGGACGAACAGCTCCCAGACGCCCGAGGAGCCCAGCGACCGCATTGGCGTGCCGGCACCGGACCAGTGGTCGAAGTCGCCCGTGACCCGGACACCGCGGGCGCTGGGCGCCCACACGGCGAACGACGTGCCGGACACCGGGCCCCCGGGGGTGTCGTAGGTCCGGACGTGGGCGCCGAGCACATCCCAGAGGTTCTCGTGACGGCCCTCGCCGATCAGGTACTGGTCCATCTCGCCGAGGGTGGGCAGCCAGCGGTAGGGGTCGTCGACCTCGTAGACGGCGCCGGGGCCGTAGTCGACCCGGACCCGGTAGTCGCCGACCGGCCCGTCGATGACGGCGGTGAAGACCCCGCCGTAGGTGCTCTCGAACGGGATCTCCCGGCCGTCCTGCAGCAGCGTCACGTCCTTGGCGTGGTGCCGCAGCGTGCGTACGACAGTCGTCCCGTCACCTCGCGGGTGGGCGCCGAGGATGCCGTGCGGGTTGTGCGTATCGCCGCCGATCAGCTTCTCGTAGTCGTCGTTGCTCGGACCCTGCGGCGGCTCCGGTTCGGCCGGTCCGGGGCTCGACTCGACGGGCGGGACCTGTGCCGGGGTGTCCGGAGCCAGCGGGGTGGCGACATTGCCACCGGCCACCGGCATGCGCGTGGCGGCGCTGCCCGCGGTCGCGGCGGCTTCCGGCGCTGCCTCCGCCGGGGCGGCCTTCGGCTTCGCGGCTGCCCGGCGCCGAGGGGCCGGCTTGGTCGGTGGGTCCCCGTCGGCCGCTGCCGCGGCCGGCTTGCGGGTCCGCGGCGTGGTGGTCTTCGCGGCCTCCTTGGGTGCCGCGGGATCCTTGGCGGCGGGATCCTTGGCGGCGGTTGTCTTGGCCGCGGTTGTCTTGGCGCCGGTTGTCTTGGCGGCGGCCGGCTTGCGGGCCCTGGTCGTCTTGGCCGGCGCGGTCGCTGCCCCGGTGTCGTCGGCGGCAGGGGTGGCGGTCTCGCTACCCGATGGCTGATCCGGGGTGTTGGTGGTCAAGAGGAACCTCCGGTGTTGATGAGGGCGACGACGGCGTGCAGCGGGATGCTCTCCCACAGCGGCCGGTGTCCGTGTTCGTAGACGACTTCATAGATGGCTTTGTCCAGCTCGAAAGCTCGAAGCAGGTTACCGGCCTGACGTGGGTCGCTTCCGGCGGCCGCCGCGTAGCCGTCGCAGAAGGCCTGGCGGTTGCGCTCGGCCCATTCCGCCGCGCGGTACTTGTGCTGGGCATCGGAGTGCGGGTTGACCACCAGCCCACGCGCGGCGTAGTCGAAACTGCGCAGCATGCCGGCGATGTCCTTGAGCGGGCTGTGCAGGGCGCGCCGGTATTCCAGCGGCTTCGCCGGTTCGCCCTCGAAATCGATGAGGCTCCAGCCGTGCAGGGTGCGCAGCACCTGACCCAGGTGCAGGTCGCCGTGGATCCGCTGCAGGGTGATGCCGTCTGCGTGGTCGGCGGCCCGGCCGAACGCGGCCATGATCCGTTCCCGGTGCTCGGCCAGTGAGGGCACCAGGTCGGCCGCGGCGTTCGCGTCGGCGCGCATCCGGTCCAGGATGCGGGCCAGTTCCTCCGGCGGCGCCGCCTGCGTCCCGAACGCCGTCGCCAGATCCCGGTGCACCGCAGCGACGGCCTCGCCGAGGCGCTGGGCCTCGGCGGCGAAGTCACCACCGACCTCGTCGGCCCGCAGGTCGCCCTCGCTCATCAGGTCCCGGACGCTGGAGGTGGCCATCGCCCAGCCCTCCGCGCTGTTGGCGAAGAACTCGGTGAGCAGGCCGAGGGTCGTCTCCTCACCGTCGACCGGCCCGAAGATCTCCCCGAGCGGGGCGGCGATGTGCCTGGACCCGACGGCGTGCAGGGCACGGTGGATCTCGGCGTCCGGGTTCGGGCCCGGTTCGATGCCGCGGAACATCTTGAGGATGCCGAACTGGCCGTAGATCAACGAGGTGTTCGACTGCTCGGCACCGATCACCCGGCCGACAGCGCTGGTGTCGAAATCGGCGTCCGGCGCCCGCCGGCCGCCCACTCCGTTTCCGAGGTCGCGGTTCTCTCCGATGATCTGCAGCAACAGGGTGGAGACCCCGGTGTCGGCGAGCGCATCGAAGGCCGTGCGGCCCTCCGCGGTACCGATCGCGGCGTAGCGGAGCGGATCGGGCAGCTGATCGGTCCAGCCCACCCAGAGCTGGTAGCGCTGCAGGCCGCCGTCGGTCTGCACCGTGAACAGCAGCTGTTCCACGTCCATGCCGGAGAAGTCCTGCGCGATCACCGTCCGTGCGGTGATGTCCACCGCCGTGGCGTCGAGCTGCTGGCCCTTGGCGGAGAACCAGCGCTGCTGCGGCAGGTACGCCACCAGCAGTGGAACGAGATGATGGTCGGCGGCGCCGACATGCCGGGTTGTCACATGTCCTCCGGTCGGCCGGTGATGTCCAGCCAGTAGAAGCCGTGTCCCGGCAGGGTCAGCAGATATGGCAGCTGACCGATGCGCGGGAACGGCGTGTGGCCGGTGAGCTCGACCGGAACCGCGCCGTCGTGATCGCGCAGGTCGAGTTCCACCGGTTGCGGGAATCGGGACAGGTTGTTGACGCAGAGCACGGTGTGCGGGTCGGCGGTGATACCGCCGCTGTTGCCGTCGAAGTGCAGCGTGTACGACAGCACCGACGGGTTCGAGCCCCCAAGGTCGGTGAACTGGCCGACCGCGAAGGCCGCGTAGCGCTTGCGGATTTCGACCATCCGGCGGGTCCAGTGCAGCAGCGAGGCGGTCGAGTTCATCTGCGCCTCGACGTTGACCGTCTGGAACCCGTAGACCGGGTCCATGATCGCCGGCAGGTAGAGCCGGGCCGGGTCGCACCGGGAGAAGCCGGCGTTGCGGTCGGGGGACCACTGCATCGGGGTGCGGACGCCGTCCCGGTCGCCGAGCCAGATGTTGTCGCCCATGCCGATCTCGTCGCCGTAGTACAGCACCGGGGATCCGGGCAGGCTGAGCAGCATCGCGGTGAACAGTTCCTGCTGGTTGGTATCGTTGTCCAGCAGCGTGGCCAGCCGCCGGCGGATGCCGATGTTGGCCTTCATCCGCGGATCCTTGGCGTACTCGTTCCACATGTAGTCGCGGTCCTCGTCGCTGACCATCTCGAGGGTGAGCTCGTCGTGGTTGCGCAGGAAGATTCCCCACTGCCCGGTCTCGGGGATCGCCGGCGTCTGCGCGAGGATTTCCGAGACGGGGAATCGCGACTCCCGCCGGGCGGCCATGAAGATTCGCGGCATCAGCGGGAAGTGGAAACACATGTGGCATTCGTCGCCGCCCACGGCCGGATCGCCGAAGTAATCCACCACGTCGGCCGGCCACTGGTTCGCCTCGGCCAGCAGGATCGCGTTCGGGTACTCGGTGTCGATCACCTTGCGGCAGCGCTTGAGGAATTCGTGCGTCTGCGGCAAGTTCTCGCCGTTGGTGCCCTCCTCCTCGAAAAGATACGGCACCGCGTCCAGCCGGAAACCGTCCAGACCGAGATCCATCCAGAACCGCAGGATGTCGATCATCTCGTCCCCGACGGCGGGATTTTCGAAGTTGAGGTCCGGCTGGTGCGAGAAGAACCGGTGCCAGAAGTACTGCTTGCGAACGGGATCGAACGTCCAGTTGCTGGGCTCGGTGTCGACGAAGATGATCCGGGCGTCCGGGTATCCGGCGTCGTCGTCGCGCCAGACGTAGTAGTCGCTGTAGGGGCCGTCGGGGTGCCGGCGCGATTCCTGGAACCAATGGTGAGCGTCGGAGGTGTGGTTCATCACCAGGTCGGTGATCACCCTGATGCCACGCTCGTGCGCGGCGTCCAGTAATGCCACGAAATCCTCGACGGTGCCGAATTCCGGGAGAACCTTGCGGTAGTCGGAAATGTCGTACCCGCCGTCGCGCAGCGGCGAATCGAAGAAGGGCGGTAACCACAGGCAGTCGACGCCGAGCCAGGCCAGGTAATCGAGCTTGTCGATCAGCCCGCGCAGGTCACCGGTGCCGTCGCCGTTGGAATCGGCAAAGGCCCGCACCAGCACCTCGTAGAAGACCGCCCGCTTGTACCATTCCCGGTCGTTCTCGCTGCCGGCGATCGGCCGTGCCGACCCGTACTGGCTGGCCACGGGCTCCCGGACCGTGCTCAGCCCGTCTGTTGGGGACATGCTCACCTTTCTGCTGTCGTCTTCCGTCATCCCGACCGCTGCCCGTGCAACGGCATGGCGGCGCCCGACCCGGGAGAAGCCATCGGCCGTTGGACGGCTCCCAGGGCAGGGTTCCCAACGAGCGGCCGCTGAAAAGTACCGACCCGGTGTGCGGCCGGACACCGCCGTCGGGGACCACCTCTGGTGTCGGGCCCCGGTCTGCGCTGCGCGCGCCCGATGGTGCCGCCGCAACGGTGCGGTCGTCCCGGTCCCGCCGCGCAATCGCATCGTGCGAGTCGGCCGGCCACGGGCTCAAGGTACCGGTGATGGCCAGGGGTCGCCGACCACCTCCACACCGGTCGGGCGGCGGGAAGAAGCTGTCCCAGCGGCGGCCTCCGCAGGAATTCTCCTACGCCCCGACGGGTGAGCGTGCCCCGTTGCCGTGACGCCGTCCGGCACCCTGTGTGACCTGCGCACAGCACGGCGCGCGGCATTGGGAGATCACCATGTCGAGGGGCTAAATTCCTCCCGTGAAGGCTCTCCGTCGTTTCACCGTCCGACCGCAACTGCCGCCACCACTGCACCCGCTGGGTGCGCTGATCCGCAACCTGCGCTGGTCATGGCACCCCTCCAGTCAGGATCTGTTCGCCGACATCGACCGTGGGCTGTGGGACAAGTTCGAGGGTGATCCGCTGAAATTGCTGGGCGCCGTCTCGGTGTCCCGGCTCGACCAACTGGCGCGCGACGAGTCGTTCCTGGCCCGCATGCACGGGCTCGCCGCAGACCTGGACCACTACCTGCAGGATCCGCGGTGGTATCAGCACCAGGTCGCGATCGGGGAATCGCTGCCGGCGGCGGTGGCGTACTTCTCGATGGAGTTCGGCGTCACCGAGGTCCTGCCCAACTATTCCGGTGGTCTCGGCATCCTGGCCGGTGACCACCTGAAGTCGGCTTCCGACCTCGGCGTGCCGATCGTCGGTGTGGGCCTGCTGTACCGGTACGGCTACTTCTGGCAGTCCCTGTCCGCGGACGGCTGGCAGCAGGAGCACTACCCTGCACACGACCCGCAGGGCCTGCCGATCGAACGGGTGCTGGACGCGGCCGGCGAGCACCTGTCGATCAGCGTCCCGATGCCGGGCGGTCGCCGGCTGACCGCTCGGATCTGGTGCGCGCAGGTCGGCCGGGTGCCGTTGCTGCTGCTCGATGCCGACAACGAGATGAACGACGATGCGCTGCGCGGCACCACCGACAAGCTGTACGGCGGCGACCAGGACCACCGCATCAAGCAGGAAATCCTGCTGGGCATCGGCGGTGTGCGGGCGGTCCGCGCCTACGCCGCCGCCACCGGGCACCCGTTACCCGAGGTCTTTCACATGAACGAGGGCCACGCCGGCTTCCTCGGCCTGGAGCGGATCAGGGCGCTGATCGCCGAGGACGGGCTGTCCTTCACCGAGGCGCTGTCCGCCGTCCGCGCCGGAACCGTCTTCACCACGCACACCCCGGTCCCGGCGGGCATCGACCGTTTCCCGGTCGACCTCGTGCGTCATTACCTGGACCCCGAACCGGACGGGATGTCCCGGCTGCTGTCGGGTCTCGTGGTGAACGAGGTCCTCGCGCTGGGATCGGAGAACGACCCGAGCCGGTTCAACATGGCACACATGGGACTCCGGCTCGCGCAGCGCGCCAACGGTGTCGCCAAGCTGCACGGCACGGTGTCGCGCAACATGTTCGCGCCGCTGTACCCGGGATTCGAGGCCGACGAGGTGCCGATCGGGTCCGTCACCAACGGCGTGCACCTGCCGACCTGGGCCGCCCGCGAGATGTACGACGTGGCCGGCGATATGGCCGATTGGCAGGATCTTGCGTCCGCATCGGAATGGCCGGCGCCGGATGCCGTGTCGGGTGAGCGGCTGTGGGAGCTGCGCAACAAGCTGCGCGCCCGACTCGTCACGATGGCGCGCGCGACGGTGCGTGCGTCGCACCTGCAGCGCGGGTCCACCGTGGCCGAACTCGGCTGGACCGAGACGATTCTCGACCCGGACATCCTGACGATCGGCTTCGCGCGCCGGGTGTCGACCTACAAGCGGCTGACCCTGATGCTGCGCGATCCGGCCAGGTTGCGGGCGATCCTGCTCGACCCGGAACGCCCCGTGCAGATCGTCATCGCCGGGAAGGCGCACCCCGCCGATGACGGCGGCAAGCGGTACATGCAGGAGATGGTGCGCTTCACCGACGACCCGACGATCCGGCACCGCATCGTCTTCCTGCCCGACTACGACATGAGCATGGCCTCGGTGCTCTGCGCCGGCGCGGACGTGTGGCTGAACAACCCGATCCGCCCGCAGGAGGCGTCCGGGACCTCCGGCATGAAGGCGGCACTGAACGGCGGCCTGAACCTGTCTGTTTCCGACGGCTGGTGGGACGAGCTGTACGACGGCCACGACGGATGGACCATCCCCACCGCGGACGGCGTCGGCGACGAGAGCCGCCGCGACGACCTGGAGGCCGCCGCGCTGTACGACCTCATCGAGAAGCGGGTCGCACCGCTGTTCTACCGTCGCAACGACACCGGTCGCCCCGAGGGCTGGGTGGACACCGTCCGGCACACGCTGGCCTTCCTCGGCCCGCGGGTGCAGGCGACCAGGATGGTCCGCGACTACGTCAACGAGTACTACGGTCCCGCGTCGGTGTACTCCCGCGCCGTGACCTCGGACCTGACCGTGGCCAAGGGCCTGGCGGCCTGGAAGGACCAGGTCCGGGCGGCGTGGCCGAGCGTGCGGGTGATCAACGTCGACACTTCCGGGATCGGCACCGAGCCGTCGCTGGGCAATGTGATGACGCTGCGGGCCTACGTCGACCTCGGTGGCCTGGCCCCGGAGGACGTGCAGGTGCAGGTGGTCACCGGCCGGGTGGACATCAACGAGCAGCTGCACGACATCGCCACGGTCGACATGGATTTCGTTCCGGCAGCAATGGAACTCGGCGGCGCGGTCGACACCGGCTACCGCTACGAGGCGCAGCTGCCGCTGACCATGTCCGGTGCGGTCGGGTACACGGTGCGGGTGCTGCCGCGGCACGAGCTGCTGGCCTCGCCCGCGGAAATGGGCCTGGTCACCACCGCCTGAGCACCGCGCGACGTCCCACCGCGACAACCGACGGAATCGGACTTCCGCTCCGGAGTGATTGAACCGGCTCCAAACGGGCATTGAACGGTGCGGTGACTGTGCACTCCCAGGATGTGCGGGCATCAGGGCCCGGCCGGCTGACGACCCATGCCGGCCGGGCCGACCTCTCGCTGCCTCGTTCGATCTGCACCTCGGTCAGCCCGCTCGCCCACCCCCTCGCCGACGGTGCCGTCGGTTCCCTCTCGGTACGCTGGCGTGACACTGTGACGACGGCGGACTGCCGCCGCCGCCAGCAGGGACAAGGACCCGGCGCAGGCCGTGAGTTGTGGGATGCGTTCCACCGGTTGCAGCGCAAGACCACCCGGCCCGGGACCGCCGTGCGGGTCTTCGACCTGTGCGGCTCGCTCGATGTCGGTGAGCTCGTCCCGCGAGTCACCGCACCGACCCTCCTCCTGCACGGGCGGGCGGACCAGGTGATCCCGTCAGCACCGGACGCCGGCTCGCGGCCCTGCTGCCCAACAGCCGATTCGTTCCCCTGGACAGCGACAATCACATCCTGCTCGCCGACGAGCCGGCGTGGCCGCAATTCCTCGCCGAGGTGGAGGCCTTCCTGCGGTGAGACGTTCCGGCCCACATCCGACCCGCGCAGCGGGCGACGACCGCAGGTGGGCGGCGCGCGCTGGGCGTGGCGGTCAGTACCCGCGGTCCAGCCGGCCCTCGTTCGGCCTGATCCGTTCGCGGAACACGTAGTAGTTCCAGATCTGGTACCCGATGATCAGCGGCAGGAAGATGCCACCGACCCAGGTCATCAGCACCAGGGTGTAGTGCTGACTCGCCGAATCTTGCAGGGTCAGGCTGAACCCCGGATCCAAGTTGGACGGCAGCACCTCCCGCCGGGTGAACAGTGCCAGGAAGATCGTCACCGTCGAGAAGACAATGGTCAGGCCGCTCATCGCGAAGGCCAGGCGGTCCTTGCGCAGCACCAGCGCCAGCCAGATGCTGGCGAGGGTCAGTGCGGACGCCGCCGGGAACAGCCACGGCAACACCCCGAAGCTGGTGAACAGGCCCTCCGTCACGTACCCCATGACGACGAACACCAGGATCGTCACGGTCGCCAGGGCGCCCAGGCGCAGGGCGGCGGCCCGGGCACGGTCGTAGAGCGCGGTGTCGACGTGCAGGCGCAGCAGCAGGAAGTTGGCGCCGTGCAGCATGAACAACAGCAGCGTGGCCAGGCCGCCGACCACCGAGAACGGCGTGCACAGTTCGCCGAGGCCGCCGACCACCGTCGCGTCCGAGTCCAGCGACAGGCCTTCGATCAGCTTGGCCATCACCACGCCCCACAGGAAGGACGGGATCACGCTGCCGGCGAACGACATCCAGTCCCAGAAGTCCCGCCAGCGCTGCTGGTCGACCTGGTTGTGGTACTCGAACGACACGCCGCGCAACAGCAGCGACAGCAGAATCACCACGAACACCGGGTACATGCCGCTGAACAGGGCGCCGTACCAGACGGGGAACGTGGAGAACATGATCCCGGCGGCGGCGATCACCCACACCTCGTTGCCATCCCAGAACGGCCCGATGGTGCCGGTCAGCGCCCGTTCCTCGGCCTCGGTCTTGGCCAGCAGCGGCCGCAGGATGTCGACGTCGAAATCGAAGCCCTCCAGGAAGAAGTAGAGGGTGAACGTCAGCGCGATCAGCCAGAACCACAGCACCACCAGGTCCACGGTCAATTCCTCCGCTCGTAGCCCCGGAGGCCACCCCGGGATCGATCGTCCGGAGTCAGCTCGGTGTCCCTGCCGGCCATGCTGTAGCTGGGCGCCGGTGCGGCCAGCATCTGCGCGTCCGGCTTGTGGTCGATCCCGCCCGGTGCGGTGCTGGACAGCAGGTAGATGTCCAGGGCGATCAACGCCAGGTACGATCCACAGGCCGATCAGGCCGACGAGCACCTCGCCGGTGGTGTTCGCGCTGACGCCTGCTGAACGGTCAACAGGCCGTACACCATGAACGGCTGCCGGCCCATCTCGGTCACCACCCAGCCGGCGAAGTTCGCGAGCCAGGGCAACGGCACCATCCACACCAGAGCCTGCAGGTACCAGCGTGTCTCGTTCAGCCGGTCGCGCCGTCGCCACCACAGGAGCAGCCCGGTGGACGCGGTCAGCAGCAGGCACGACCCGATGGCGACCATCAGCCGGAAGGACCAGAAGATGGCCGTCACCGGCGGGATGTACTCGCCGGGTCCGTAACGCTCGCGGTACTGCTCGTTGAGCTGGTTCAGCCCCTCGTAGTTGCCCTCCAGGCTGTTGTAGGCGAGGACGGAGCCGACATAAGGGATCTCGACGCTGAAGGAGTTCCGCCGGTTCTGCTCGTCGATGCCGGCCATCAACGACCACGGCGCCGGTGATTCCGAGGTCTCCCATTGGGCTTCCATCGCCGAGAACTTCATCGGCTGGTCCTCGCGGGCCACCTGGGCCTCGCGGTGGCCGCTGGTGGCGGAGAAGACGGTGCCGATCGCGGCGAAGACGAGTGCGATGCGCAGCGACCGGGAGAACACCTCGACGTTGCGCCGACGCAACAGGTGGAAGGCGCTGATCGCCAGCACGAAGAAGGCCGCGACGGTCCAGGCGCTGCCCTGGACGTGCGGAAAGTACAGCCAGGCCTTGTAGTTGAACACGACGGCGCCGAAGTCGGTGAGCTGCGCCTGCCCGTCGACGATCTCGTAGCCGACCGGCCGGTGCATCCCGGCGTTCGCCATGACGATCCAGAACGCACTGATCTGCGTGCCGATGGCGACCAGCCAGATGCTGCTCAGCCGGACCCAGCGTGGCAGCCGGTCCTTGCCGAACCACCACAGGCCGATGAACGTGCTCTCCAGGAAGAACGCCATCAGCACCTCCAGGGCCAGCGGGCACGCCGAAGATGTTGCCGACGAAGCGTGAGTACTCACTCCAATTCATGCCGAACTGGAACTCCTGCACGATGCCGGTGACGACACCCACCGCGAAGTCGATCAGGAACAGGTGACCGAAGAAGTTGGTCATGTTCTCGTACAGCTCACGCCGGTCCTTGCGGACGAACGCGATGGTCTCCATGACGGCGATGAGGAAGGCCAGTCCCACGGTCAGCGAGACGAAGAAGAAATGGAAGATGCTGGTGGAGGCGAACTGAACGCCACAGGCCGATGACGTCCATGCAGTCCTCTTGATGGTGGTTGACGTGCGACGCCCGGTCCGACGCGCAGGTGGGCCGACCGCAGACCACCGCCGCCACCCGCTTCGGTCTCCCGCCTCCCGCAGTGCCGGTTACCGCTTGCCCCGGGCGGCAAACCCGTGCAATCGGCTGCGGTTCACGGCCTGCCGATGGACCCGTTGTTCCCGTGGTGCCGGCGCAGGATCGTCCGGGCTGCGGCGACCAGGGTGCTGTGGCGCTGCTCCGCCTGCTGCTGCAGCAGGGCTCCCGCTTCCTCCCTGCTCAGCCCGCCAGTGACCATCAACACGCCCCTGGCCTGCTCGATGACCTCCCGCTGGCCGATCGCCCGCCGCAGGTTGGCGGCACTGAGCCGGCTCCGGTCGGCGCCGTAGCCGCCGAGGATGCGCTCCAGGCAGCCCGTCAGCACGGACAACGTGGCCTCGGGTACCCGCAGGTCGTACCCGGGATAGCTGCCGTACAGGTTGAGCGAGCCGATCGCCGCCGTCCCCACGTGCAGCGGCTCGGCAAGTGTCGAGCCAACGCCGAGACTGCGCGCGGTGCGGGCCAGAGCCGGCCACCTGACGGCGATTTCGTCGACCTGGAGGCTGATCGATCGATCGTGTCGGCCGGCGCGAAGGCACGGCCCGTCGCCGAAGTCGTACTGAGCCTGGTGCATCTCGGTGACCCGGCGATCGGTGGCCGAGGCGGTGAACGGGTTGCCCCCGCCGGCCACCGTGACGCCGGCCCACAGCACGTCCGGCAGCACGGCAACAGCGAGCCGGCAGGCGAAGTCCATCGTGTCGGCGTCGGCGTGGCCGGCGCGTTGTGGCGTTGCGGTGTTGGCGGCGCAGCGGACCGCGTCATCGGGGGACTGGTCGAAGGCGGCAGTGCCGTTCCCAGACAGCATGGTGGATCCTTGTCGATCACATCGCCGCCACGTCGCCCACGGACGGGCACGGCTCTGCGCGTCGGGCTGCTTGTTGAACCCGTCAACAGGCTAAAGCCGAACGATCCGGACCGCAAACAAGCGGCGAGACTCACGAAAACTGCCCGCGAAACGCTCTCCGTGCCTCACGTAGGAATGCCCGCGTAGCCGTGAGCGTGGTAGGGCATGAAGAGTGGGTTGTCGATGACGTCTCGTGCCGAGGTCACCACGAGGTACGCCCGGTCGTTCCGGGCCGCGGACAAGCGGACGAAGGGCCGGATACTGGACGAGGTGGTGTCCGTGACCGGCTGGTCCCGGGACAACGCCCGGCGTCGGCTGACCAGCGCGGCGCAGAGCCCGCCGGGGGCTGGACGCTCGGTCACGACGCGGCCACGCAAGCAGCGGGCGACCAAGTTCTCCTATGACGCATTGAAGGTCCTGCAACGGGTTTGGGCCGCCTCGGGCGGGCAGTGCGGCAAGTACCTCGCGGCGTCGATGCGCATGCAACTGGACGGCCTGGAACGGCACGGCGAGCTGGTCGACGGCGTCGGCCGGTACAGCATGGCGGTGCGGGAGGAATTGCTCGCGATGTCGGGCGCGTCGATCGACCGTTACCTGCGGCCGGCGAAGGCCACCGACCAGATCAGGGGTGTCTCCACCACGAAACCCTCGCCGCTGCTGCGGTCTTCGATCAAGATCCGCAAGGCAGGCGATGAGGTGGAGGCCGAGCCGGGGTTCTTCGAGGGCGACACCGTCGCGCACTGCGGCCCGACCCTCAAGGGCGAGTTCGCCCGGACCCTGAACCTGACCTGCGTGCACACCGGGTGGGTTTTCACCCGCACGATGCGCAACAACGCGCATGCCCACGTCCTGGCCGCTTTGCAGGTGGGCGTGCAGGAAATCCCTTTCACCATCACGGGTTTGGATTTCGACAACGGCACCGAGTTCCTCAACAAGGCCGTCATCACCTGGGCCGGTGAACGGGACATCTACTTCACCCGTTCCCGGCCGTACAAGAAGAACGACCAGGCCACGATCGAGTCCAAGAACAACCACCTGGTCCGCAAGTACGGCTTCTACTACCGCTATGACACCAGCGAGGAACGCCACGCGCTGAACCGGCTCTGGAAGCTCGTCAACGACCGGTTCAACTACCTCACCCCGACCAAGAAACCGGTCGGCTGGGGCCAGGACAAGGCCGGCCGCCGCAAGCGTCTCTATGACAAGCCACAGACCCCGCTGGACCGCCTCCTGGCCGCCGGGGCGCTCGCCCCGGCCCAGGAACGCGAGCTGATCGCCTACCGCGACCAACTCAACCCCGCCGCGATCGCCCGAGAGATCGCCGACATCCAGTCAGTACTGCTCACTCTCGCCAAGGACAAGACCGAGCAGCTCTACCTCGCCACCGTCCCGACCGCTCTACCCGACGTCCGCAAAGGCATCCGGATCAAGGCCAGCTGACCCCCGCTTTCGCGGGCATTCCTACGTGAGGCACCGATCAGCTTTCGCGGGCATCTTGACGTGAGGCACCACGACAAGCACGTGCCGCAGGGCGGATCCAACAGGTAGCGAGGCAGTGTCGGTCGCGCTGCCGATGACGTCAGCGGCGGTAGCCGCGTTGGCCCGGTCCGAACGATTCGTACAGGTCGCCGGCAACGCGGCGCACGGTGCTGCTGAGGACCCTCATCAGCGACAGCATGGTCGACCCCCGTCCGGATCGGTCCTGGCGCGGCGGGCGGCCACCCGGAGCGTCTACGGGTGCAGTCAACAACGCCGGCGGGCGTGCCTCTACCGCCTACCGGGTGAACAAATACTTTCTCGGGAAACCGTTGTGGTGCCGTTGGTGTCGACGGGCAAGTGGTGTCGACGGGCATGTGGTGTCGACGGGCAAGTGGTGTCGACGGGCAAGTGGTGTCGACGGGCAAGTGGTGTCGACGGGCAATGGGGCGTCGACCGGCAACGCGCGCAGTCGCCGCGCAGGAGCCGACGACTATTCCGGCGCGCCGTCCTCCCGGACCAGCCGGCGCCCGGTCAACTTGGTGATCGGCACGGCGACGGTGTACGTCGCATGCCCGCTCACCCACGTCGGCGGGATGCGAGATTCCAGTGACGCCAGTCGCTCCGGGTCAAGGATGTGATAGGCCTGACCGACAGCCAGGACGCTCCAGCCGGTTCGCGCCGCGGAATCGAATTCGTCGACCTCGAAGCCCACGACGGCATTGTTGACAGCGGCCTTCATCTTGTCGCCGCCACCGGTCCGGAAGATGATCTCGTCACCGTCCAATGCGTAATTGACCGGCTGCGCGGCGGGCATCGCATCGTAGGTGTAGACGACCCTGCCGATGAGTCCCTTCTGCAGCAGGCGCAGACATTCCGGACGTTGCAGACGCTCCAGCGTGGATCCTTGCCCGGAATCGTGCTCTGTCATGGAGAATCCTCACCGGTCGCGGAGTCGACGTCACAGCGCGAACAAGGATGCCGTGTGGGCCCCGGTCGCTGCCAGGGCCCAAAGTCCCGAGTCGGCTGCTCAGCCGCCGACCACCACGACCGGCGCCGAGCTGTGCGTGATCAGCGCCTGACTGGTGGAGCCCAGCAGCAGGGCAGACAGTGCTGCGTGCCAACGGGTACCGACGACGACGAGTTGGGCGTCCGTCGAGTGCTGCAGGATGGCCCTGGCCGGGACATCGCGGGTCAGCACCGGCCGCACCGGTACATCGGGGTACTTCTGCGGCCAGCCGGCCAGACGTTGGGACAGCAGGGCCCGCTCGGACTGCTCGATCGGTTCGTCGTCGACCACGGTCGCGGAGTAGGCAGGTACCGGGGCCACGGCGACCGGGCTCGTCCAGGAGTGGACGGCAATCAGCGGCACGCCCCGCAGGTCGGCCTCCTCGAAGGCGAAGCCGATCGCCCCCTCGCCGGCCGGCGATCCGTCGATGCCGACGACGACGGGTCCGGTGTCCGGGGTGTCGACGGAATGCACGACTGCGACCGGCACATGGCTGCCGGCGGCGAACCTGCCGGCGACCGAACCAAGTGCCATGGCGATCCGGTTGGTCCGGTGCCCGCCCACCACGGCCAGTGCCGCACCGGAGGCGGCGTTGCGCAGCACGGTGACCGCATCGCCGTAGGTGACGAACGTGCCGATCGAGATACGCCGGTGCTGGTACTGCAGTTCGGTGACGAGGGCGTCGAGGGTGTCGTGTGCTTCCTCCTCGAGGGTCGCCAGCAGATCACCGGGGAAGGGGTTGTACCCTGAGTAGCCCGCCGCCGGAAGCGCGTAGGCGTGCACCAGCAGCAAACGCCCGTGCCGTCGATCCGCCTCGTCGGCCGCCCACCGGGCGGCGTGTCGCGCGCAGTCGGACCCGTCCACGCCGGCCACCACCAGCGGTCCGGTTCCCGCCACCCCGGTGGTGACGGCCAGCGGCCGGAACCCGGTACGTCCAGGTGCTGCGGTGTCCCGCCGGTGGCGGGCTCGAGGTGCGGGGCGGGTGTCAAAGGTAGTCATGGTCGGCCCTTTCTCGTGCAGATCCGGTCGCTCCCGTGGCGCCGATCGCGCCAGCTGCGACTGGAGGGCGCAAGAGTGCCGCCGGGCCGGCGTGCGGTCACGGCGGAGGTCTTGCTGATTCCAGACTGATCCGTTGCGCCGCAGGCTGTTAGGGCCATTGGGCCCGCTGCTCCAGGGACCGCCCGCGGCGGTGGCGCCCACCCTCGGCGGAGTGGGACGGCGTCGGAAGGGCCTTCCGTCCACCACTTGCGCGTCGTTCCCCATAGGCCCCGGCGTTCAACGAGAAAACCTGCTGCACAGGGCATCTCACCGGGGCGGTCAACCGGCCCGGTGAGCGGCGAGCGGGGTGACAGGGCCACCCGGGCAGCCCGGGCCGGTGGCGGTCTCGGTTCCGGGGAAGACACCGGTGACCCGGTGTGACGGACGGAACGTCCGGCCGCGTGCCGATCGATGCGATGGCAACGACCGATCCGGCGTCAGATCTCCCGGCGCTGCAAGCGGTGGACGGTGAATGCGACGAGAGCCGCCGAGGCCAGCGCGGTGACGATGATTGTCGGCAGGTAGTCGGCCAGTGTGTCCGGGCCCAGCACCGCGACCGGGGCGCCCGCCAGCGAGGTCGGGAGCCAGTCGTGCACCACGTCCACGGTGCCGGCGATCGACAGCGCGATCAAGGCACCGAGTCCGAGACCGACCGTACCGACAGTGGTGCGCGCGACCGAAGATGCGGCCGCGACGACCGCCACGGCGAAGGCGAGATACAGCCACTCGCACAGCAACCCGGCCAGCATCGGGCCCGCCGGCAGCGGCCCGAGCAGCACGGCGGTCCCGAACCAGGCGGCCGCCAGCCCGATGGTGTATGCAAGGACGGCGGCGGCACCGCAGGTGACGACCCGCGGCAGCACCAGTCGCCACATGCTCTCCACCCGCGTCCGCAGGAACGTCGACACACCGCGCCGCGCGTCGAACGTCAGCGCCGCCGCCGCGATCACCACCACGACGATCAGCCCGATCTGACCGACCTGGTTGAGGTAGTTGACGACGCCGTCCCGCGGCTGGGGCGCCGGAACGATGATCGTGATGTCCGACTGCACCCGCTGCACGAGCTGCGCCATGTACCGGGCCATGACCGGCCCGAGCAGGCCGAAGACGAGGTACACGCCGAACAGCGCGATCCACTGCCGGGACCTGGTCATCCGCAACCGTTCCAGCCGCCAGGTGCTCATCGCCGTCCGGCGGTTCCGCCGCTCGAGCGTGGACATTCCCGGTGTCATGACCGCACCTCCTCCGCCGCCCGCACCGACGGCACGGTCGGCGTGCCGGTGGCCGTGTCCGGCTGCTGCCCCGGCTCGCGGGTCAACGCCAGGAACGCCGACTCCAGGTCCGCCGCAAAGGGTTCGCAGGACACCAGCCGCTCGTGCCGGGCCGCGACCGCCTCGGGGATGCCGCGTTCACCGGCCTCGATGGACACCGCATCGACCTGCAGCGCGGTCGGCCCCGCGTCCTCGATGCGGGTCACCCACGACCTGGACTCGAGCTCCGCGCGCATCGCCGCGGTGCTGCCGGCGAGGCGGACCAGCCAGCGGGGCCGCAGATGGTCGTCGATCAGGCTTTGCGTCCGGCCCTGGTAGAGGAGCCGGCCGTCCCGCAGGATGCCGACCCGATCGGCCACCCGTTGCACGTCCGCGAGGATGTGGCTGGAGAAGATCACCGTCCGCCGGCCGCGCATCCCGGCCACCAGCGACAGGACGTCGGCCCGACCGGCCGGATCCAACGCGGACGTCGGCTCGTCCAGGATGAGCAGTTCAGGGTCGGTCACCAGGGCGCAGGAAAGGCCCAGCCGCTGCGTCATGCCACGGGAGAAACCGCCCACCCGGGTGTCGGCGGCCGCGGCCAGCCCCGCTTCGGCCAGCGCCCGGTCGACCGCGTCTACATCGTGAGCATTGCCGGTCAGCGCCCTGGCAAGGTCGACGACCTCCCACGCGGTCAGCCAGTTGTCGAACTCGGGAATGTCGGGGCAGACCGCGATCCGGGAATGCGGCACCTGCACCCCGATCTCGCCGTGATCGGCGCGTCGGGTGCCGACGAGCAGCGACAGCAGGGTCGTCTTGCCGGCGCCGTTGGGCCCGACGAGCCCGTAGACGCAGCCCCGCGGCACGGAAAGGTCGACGTCGAACAGTCCGGTGCCGCCGTAGTCCTTGGTCAGCCGGCGGGTGTGCAGAAGGGTGGGCTGCGGTGCCTGAGCAATCACCCGGTCGCGGGCCCGCGCGGCCGGTCGGCCGGTGGTCCGAGTTGCATCAACAGCCGCCGGACTGCTCGCAATCGGTTGCCCTTCAACCACTTCCGGAGACGATGCGGGTGTCGCGCCGCGGTCACGGCCGACGACCAGATAGACAATGGCGCCCAGCGGCATGCTGGCCAGCACGATGATCAGCGCCCAGACCGCCTTCGGCAGATACTTGACCGCCGGTGCCCTGACCAGGTCCACCAGCGCCCATCCGACGACGCCCAGCACGAGCAGCGCGATCGGCACCAGCACCAGCCAGGTGGAGCCCGACGGCCAGCTGATCGGGCCGTCGGCGGCGGTGAGTACCGGTGCGGCGGGACGGCGTGCGGCCGCGACATCAACGGCGGCATCGGCAGCGGGATGAGCGGCGGCAACAGCGGCGGCAGCGGCAGCGGCAGCGGCAGCGGCAAAGCCTGAAACGGGCATGACGAATCCCTTCGGCCGAGCAGTTCCATGATCGACCGGCCCGGCCCGGTCCGCATCCGCACAAGGCCCCGACGCGGGGGTCCCTTCGGCACTCGAGGTGATGTACCGGCTCACCGGAAAGCCGGCAGCCGAACCCATCTCGTCCGTACCGCGGGACTTTCGCCTCTGGCCCGGCAGGCGCGACCCGTACATCCTGAGGGGTGGAAGGAAAGGTGAGGATCATGAGATTCGCCTACAAGAACACCATCGCTTCCGTACTGGTCGCCGCGATTCTGGTGCCCTACGTCGGATACCTGCTCAGGGGTGAGATGCCCTTCCTGAAGGACCCGCGCGGGATGGCAGCGACCGGGCTGATCCTCGGTCTGGCCGCCGCGGCAATGGCCGGCTCGGCCGTCTTCGCCGCCGGGTTGTGGCACCGGATCACCCTGGCCGTCGGCATCGTGACCCTCGCTCTGGGCATCGCCACGGTCTGGGTGGAGACGAACGAGGTCCTGTTGGCCGCGTTCATGGCCGGCATCGCGGTCACGTACGCACTCGCCGAACTGGTGCACGTCGAAGAACCCACAGCGGCCCGCAGCGGTCGCGGTGGATCACTGGTGTCGCACAGCTGAACCGCCCGCGGACCGTCAGTCGCCGACCGGTGCCCTGCCGGTCGGCCGACGCCGGCCCGCGGATCCGTCGGTGATCCCCGGCTCGGCGACGGGCGTGCGATCGGCGCGCAGCAGCCAGACCGTCCGGCCGGGGATCACGATCCGGTGCCCTCCCGGCAGCGGCTCGGCGTTCGCCGGCTCGCCGGTGCCGGTTCCGGTGTCCAGCACCGGGCAATACGCTGTGCCATAGGGACTTCCCGGCAATGTGATGGTCACCGGGTCGGCGCCCGCATGCAGCACCAGCAGCCAGGAATCGTCGGTCAGCGGCTGTCCGCCGGAAGTGTAGCCGCGGACGTCCCGCCCGTTGATCCACATCATCATCGTGCTCAGCGACCCGTCGAACCAGTCATGACCGGTCATCGGCTCGCCGCGCGGGTGGAACCACACGAGGTCCGGGTGGTGGTCACCGCCGTCCGGAGCCCGGCCGTCGAAGAACTCCGCCTGCCGCAGTGCCGGTGCGCTGCAACGGATGTCGAGCGTCCGTCGGACGAAGGCCAGCATCTCGCGTGCGGTGTCGGAGTCCGGGTCGGCCAGCGGCGCCCAGTCGACCCAGCTGATCAGGTTGTCCTGGCAGTAGGCGTTGTTGTTGCCCAGCTGGGTGCGCCAGAGCTCATCGCCCATGGTGATCATCGGGGTGCCGGTGGACAACAGCAGGGTGGCGGCGAGGTTGCGGGCCTGCCGGGCGCGGACGGTGAGCACCGCCGCGTCGTCCGTGTCGCCCTCCGCGCCGTAGTTCGCGGACCGGTTGTTGTCCGTCCCGTCGCGGTTGTGCTCGCCGTTGGCCTCGTTGTGCTTGTGGCTGAACGACACCAGGTCCCGCAGCGTGAAGCCGTCGTGGGCGGTGATGAAGTTGATCGATGCCCAGGGCCGCCGGTTCGCCGCGTAGAGGTCGGAGGAACCGGACAGCCGGTAGCCCAGGTCGCGGATGCCGTGTCCGCCGCGCCAGAACTCGCGGACGGTGTCCCGGAACCGGTCGTTCCACTCCGCCCAGTTCGGGCCGAAACCGCCGACGGCGTAGCCCTCCCCGGTGGCGTCCCACGGTTCGGCGATCAGCTTGCGGGTCCGCAGCACCGGGTCGGCGGCGATCGCATTGGGCAGGGCGGCGTTGCGGTCGAAATGGCCGCCGTTGGGCCGGGCGAGCACCGACGTGAGATCGAAGCGGAACCCGTCGACGCCCAGCTCGTCGGCCCAGTAGCGCAGCGAGTCGGTGACCATCCGGATGACGGCGAGCTTGCCGGTGTTGAGCGTGTTGCCGGTGCCGGTGATGTCGCGGCCGTCGGGCAGGTAATAGTTCTGCGGCGACAACCCACCCCAGGACAGCGCCGCGTGCAGCCCCGAACCGCCCTCGCAGGTGTGGTTGTAGACGACGTCGAGCACCAACTCGATGCCGGCATCGTGCAAGGCATCGACCATGGTGACGAATTCCGTCACCTCCCGGCCCGGCGCCGTGGCGTAGCCGGGGTCGGGTGCGAAGAAGCCGACGGTGGAGTAGCCCCAGTAGTTCCGCCGGCCGCTGGCGAGCAGGCCGGGTTCGGTGGCGCTCGCATGTACCGGGAGCAGTTCCAGCGTCGTCACCGACATGCTCTGCAGGTGCGCGATGACGGCGGGATGCGCGACGCCGAGGTAGGTGCCGCGCAGCTCCGGCGGGACGTCCGGGTGGAGTTTGGTCAGTCCCGCGACGTGCGCCTCGTAGATCACGGTCTGCGCCCACGGCACGAAGGGGTGGCGGGAGCGGGAGCGGGTGCCGTCGGCGCCGACGACCACCCCGAGCGGCACCTTGCCGAGGGTCTCGACGCCGGCGGTGCTGGCCGCCGCCAGGTCGTACTCCGTCGTGGTCAGCTGCCGCGCGTAGGGGTCGAGCAGGATCTTGGCGGCGTCCCGCGCCGGTACCCGGAACCCGTATTTCTGACCCGGCCCGATGTCCGGGACGAAGGTGTGCCAGATCCCGTAGGTGCGCTCCCGCATGGGCAGCAACTGCTCGGTGCCGTCGTCGTCCACCAGGCTGAGCAGCACGTCGGAGACGCCCGGGACGCCGTCCGCGACGACGGCGAAGTTCGTTCCGCCGTCGTAGGGCGTCGCGCCCAGCGGGTAGGGCAGCCCCGGGTGCGGTGACGATCCGACCCGCGGTTCGGCGTGCTTGTCGACCCGTCCGGGGCGTCCCGCACGGCCGTCGCGGAGCTTGCGGGGCGGGGTGCGGGGGCCGGTGCCGGTGCCACGGTCGAAGCCCGAGAAGGGCGGAGAAGGACGGGACATTCGGCGATTGTCCCTGATCGGACGTGCAGCGTCCTCTCCTGGCCGACAGGTGGCGGGCCGTTCGCGGGCCTCGCCCGCCGGGCGCGCGGCTGACACCCGGGCCCGTCGGGGGGTGGGTGCGACCTCCGCCGCCGCACCCGGTGGGACACAATGGCGCCCGTGACGAGACCAGCACCAGCGCCCCGCCCGTCGATCCTGCCCGGACCCGATTCCGTGGTGCACCTGGCCGAGGTGACGGTGCGCCGGGGACCGGCAGTGCTGCTCGACGCGGTCCACTGGAACGTCGACGTCGACGAGCGCTGGGTGATCCTCGGGCCCAACGGCGCGGGCAAGACCACACTGCTGCAGATCGCCTCGGCCCAGATGTTCCCGACGTCCGGCCGGGTGCACATCCTCGGCGAGCGGCTCGGTGCGGTGGACGTCACCGAGATCCGGCCCCGCATCGGCGTCTCGTCGGCGGCGCTGGCCGGCCGGGTTCCGTCGATGGAAACCGCGCTCGACGTGGTGGTCTCGGCCGGGTACGGGGTGATCGGGCGCTGGCGCGAGCAGTACGACGAGTTGGATTTCGCGCGGGCCCGCGACCTGCTGGCCGCGATGGGCATCGGTGCCCTCGCCGACCGGCTGTACGGGACGCTGTCGGAAGGGGAACGCAAACGGGCGCTCGCCGCCCGGGCCCTGATGGCGGACCCGGAACTGCTGTTGCTGGACGAACCCGCCGCGGGTCTGGATCTCGCCGGCCGGGAGGACCTGCTGGCCCGGCTGTCCGTCCTCGCCGTCGACCCGTTCGCGCCGACGACGGTGCTGGTGACGCACCACGTCGAGGAGATCCCGGCCGCCTTCAGTCATGTGCTGCTGTTGCGGGCCGGCCGGGTCGTCGCGGCCGGCCCGATGGAGCAGACGCTGACCGAGGAGGCATTGTCGGAAACCTTCGGCATGCCGTTGACGCTGGAAACCCGGAACGGGCGCTTCTTCGCCTACGCCCGCTGAGTCCGCCGGGTGCCGTAGCCCGGCACCGGGGCCACCCCCGACCACCTCGCCGCGGCCTGCGGCACGCGCCGCGAAACGGGCGCCCGAATCCGAGCGCCGCCAGCCGGCAGAAATGAAGGGGCAGTCCATGACGCTCGTGCGGTTGGAGATGCAGGGCGAGGTCGGGGTGATCCGGCTGGACCGGCCGCCGGTGAACGCCATCAACGCCGAGATGCACCGGCAGCTGATCGACATCGCCGGGCGGGTGGCGCAGGACCGATCCATCCGGGCGGTGGTGCTGTACGGCGGGGAGCGGGCCTTCGCCGCGGGCGCCGACATCAGGGAGATGGCGGAGTTGAACTCCAGCCAGATCGGTGCGCTGATCGGCAGTCTCAACGAGGCGGTGAACTCCGTCGCGCGGCTGCCGCAGCCGGTGATCGCCGCGGTCACCGGTTTCGCGCTCGGCGGTGGCTGCGAACTGGCGCTGGCGGCGGATTTCCGCTTCGTGGCGGACAACGCGCGTCTGGGTTTGCCGGAGATCACCCTCGGCGTGATACCCGGTGCCGGTGGTACGCAGCGGCTGCCGCGGATCGTCGGTGTCACCACCGCCAAGGAGCTGATCTACACCGGCCGCGCCGTCGACGGCGCCGAGGCAGTGCGGATCGGGCTGGCCAGCAGGAGCCTGCTCGCCGATCAGGTGCTGCCCGAGGCGATGGCTTTCGCCACCCGGCTGGCGGCCGGGGCAACGGTTGCGCTGGCGGCGGCGAAGCGGGTCATCGACGACGGGCTGGAAGAGCCGCTGCCCGCTGCCGTCGAGATGGAGAACCGACGGTTCGCCGAGCTGTTCGCCACCGAGGACCAGCGGATCGGGATGACGTCATTCCTCGAGCACGGACCGGGTCAGGCCGGCTTCGTCGGCCGCTGACCGGCGCGCGCCGTGGCCTACCGGTTCACCAGCCAGGATGCGCAGTTCCTGTCCGGGGCCGCCGGCGCGCAGGCGTTGTCCGACGCGGACGGCCTCGCGCTGTCGGACACCAGCCTGATCGGCGACCTCACCCGGCTGCGTGCGACGGTCGGTGATCTGTCCGCCGCGGTGGCCGAGACGGTGCGGTTGCGACGCCGGGCGGTGGCCAAGCTCGGCACCGCAGCGGCGCGCTGGCTGTTCACCGACGAGGCGCTGCAGCAGGCGACGCCGGCGGCCGTCGCCGGCCACCGGGCGCGACGGCTGGCCGGTGTCCGGATGCATGACCTGACCTGTTCCGTCGGTGCCGACCTGGCCGCGCTCGCGGCGACCGGCGGCGATCCGCCGCTGGGCTCCGACCTGGATCCGGTCCGGGTGTCGATGGCCCGGCACAACCTCGGGGTGTCCGGGCTTGCCGCGGGCCTGGTGGTGGCCGACGCGCTGACCAGGGTCTCGGCCGGCCTGCTCGGCTATGCCGATCCGGCGCGCCGCCAGGGCGGTCGACGCATCACGTCCATCTCCACCCTGCCGTCGGTCACCGACCTGGACGACGTGCACCGGGACCGCCCACCGGTGCTCCGGTTGCCGCCCGGAATCGATTACGACGCGCTGGCCCGGCCCGGCGAGGTGGAGATCGTGTCGCTGGACGGCGGCGCGCGGGAGGCCGTGCTCTGGCCGGCCGAGCTGGCCGCCGTCGCGCGGCGGGCGACCGTGCTGTCGTCCCGGCCGGGCATCGGCGGGTACGAGGTCACCAGTGACGAACCCGGTGACGCAGAGGTGGGAGCTGTCCAGGAAGGCGATCTGGTGATCGACCCGGACCCGGCCGTCGTCCGCGCGCACCTGGTTCGGCAGTACGCCGCCCGGAACAGGATGCGGCTGCTCGATCCGCACCTGGCCTACCTGTTCGGCCCCGCTGCGCCGCACGGCGTCCGAGCGTTCCGGGTGCGCGACATCGCGCCGTACCGGGAACGCACCGTGGCCGGCTGGGCCCGGCGGGACGGGGTCGGCACGCTGGAGATCAAGCAACGCGGTACCCCCGTCATTCCCGACGAGCTGCGCCGGCGACTGCGGCCGGCACTGACCGGGCCGACCACCACCGCGGCCACCCTGATCGTGGCCCGGATCGGCCGGGACCACGTCGCGCTGTGGTGCCGGCCGGTCGAACCGGGCGGCGCGCCGCCGTAGGGTTGGCAGCCGTGACTTTCGAACTTCTTCCGGCCGTCGACGTCGCGGCCGGGCAGGCCGTCCGGCTCGTGCAGGGCCGGGCGGGCAGCGAGACCGACTACGGGCCGCCGCTGGCGGCTGCGCTGGCCTGGCAGGCCGACGGTGCGGAGTGGATCCACCTGGTCGACCTGGACGCCGCCTTCGGTCGCGGGTCAAACGCCGAACTGCTGGCCGCGGTGGTCGGCGCCCTGGACGTGAAGGTCGAGATGTCCGGCGGGATCAGGGATGACGCGTCCCTGGAGGCGGCGCTGGCCACCGGCTGCGCCCGGGTGAACATCGGCACGGCGGCGCTGGAGAATCCCGACTGGTGCGCCTCGGCGATCGACCGCCACGGCGACCGGATCGCGGTCGGCCTCGACGTGCGCGGGACCACGCTGGCCGCCCGCGGGTGGACCGAGGACGGTGGCGATCTGTGGGCGGCGTTGGCCCGGCTGGACGCCCAGGGCTGCGCCCGGTACGTGGTGACCGACGTCACGAAGGACGGCACCCTGCGCGGCCCCAACCTGGAATTGCTGCAACAGGTGTGCGCCGCCACCCCGGCGCCGGTGGTCGCCTCCGGCGGGGTGTCGTCGCTCGATGACCTCGTCGCACTGGCCGGCCTGGCCCCGATCGGCGTGGAGGGGGCCATCGTCGGAAAGGCTTTGTACGCCGGTGCTTTCACCCTGCCGCAGGCACTGGCAGCGGTCACCGGCTGAGATGCCCGACCAGCACCCGGCGGGGGAGCGGGAACCGCAGCGGTCAGGTCGGCCGCCGGCCGGTCGGCGGCACGGCAGCGGCGGGCCGTACGAGGACCGGTACGGGTACTCCCGGGTCGTGCGGGTCGGGCCGCTGGCGGTGACGGCGGGTTGCACCGCGGTCGTCGACGGCGTCGTCCGGCACGTCGGCGATCCGGGCGGCCAGGCGGAGATCGGCCTGCGGACCGCGC
Source organism: uncultured Actinomycetota bacterium (assembly GCA_963785455.1). Taxonomy (GTDB): domain Bacteria; phylum Actinomycetota; class Actinomycetes; order Mycobacteriales; family Nakamurellaceae; genus Nakamurella. The sequence continues at coordinate 45,241 of CAWAVL010000014.1, read as the reverse complement.
TCGCCGCCCTTTCGGGCGTTGGCATCGGTCCGGAAGACGTTGTGTCCGTGCGAATGTCGATCACGGATCCGGCGCACGCCGACGCCGTCGGGCTCGCCCACCGGCAGCTGCTCGGGCACGTCCGGCCCGCCGCCACGATGGTCGTGGTGGCCGGGTTGATCGACCCGGAGATGCTGGTCGAGGTGGAACTCACAGCGTGGCGACCGGGAGCTGAGCGGGCCGCCCCCGGCCCGCTCACCGACGGACGGAGGTCCCCTGGTACGTCAGCCACGGGTTGAACAGCGACAGCGCCGCTGCGTAACCGGGCATCCGCCCCTTGGCCATCTCCCAGCCGATCCTGGTGGCGGCCGCGAACAGATCGCTCGCCAACCGCATCGGGTCGACGAGCTCCACCGTCACCGTACGGACACCGAAATCCGCTGTCCCGCCGCGATACCGGCGCGACGAAGTCGGCCGCGGACCCGATCCCGCCGCACCCGTGAGCGCCCGGAGCACCGCGATCGCCTGCGGGTCGCCCTGCTCGGCCCAGGCCTGCACGACCCGCAACTTGACGGCGTCGGCGATTGCGGCGTCGCTCGCGCCGTGCGGGATCGACACGGCCTCCCGCTCGTTGATCAGCACCAGCCGGCCACCGGACTCCCGCAGCTGGACCTCCCACGGGCCTGGGTTCGGCGTTCCCGCCCGCAGCACCGTGCCGGTGTCCCGGCTGCCGGGCGCGCTGCTCAACGTGCACGGCACATTCCCGGCACGGAGGAGACCGTGAACCCTGCGCAGCTGGTCACTCACCGGCGTCCTCCTCCGGGTCGGTCCGGGAATCGGTCCATGATAGGGCGGTAGGCGGCGGTAATCTCCGACAGACGCGGGGTGACGATGGCAACGCGGGACAACGACGGGCGACCCGTCCGGTCGTGGGGTGCCCCGCCGGGTGCCGGGTGCATCAACGGGGGTGGCGGATGACCGACAGCGCGGACCGCTCCATTGCGGGCGTGTCGGCGGCCCCCACGCTGCCCGTCGGCGCCGATGTCGGCCCGTATCAGATCGACGACACCATCGCCCGTGGCGGCATGGCCGTCGTCTACCGGGCCACCGATCGCCGGCTCGGCCGCCCGGTTGCCCTGAAGGTGCTGGCCACCGAACCGGGACGGTCCACCGAACTGCGGGAACGGTTCCTGCGCGAGGCGCGATTCGCGTCCGCGATCGACCACCCGCACATCGTGCCCATCTACGACGCCGGCGAAGACGGCGACCTGCTGTACATCGCCATGCGATGGGTGCGCGGCAGCACCTTGGCCGAACGGATCGAACGGCGCGGCGCCCTCGCTGGCTCCGAAACGGTGGACCTGCTCGCCCCGGTGGCGGACGCGCTGGACCTGGCGCACGCCTCCCGCCTGGTGCACCGGGACGTCAAACCGGCCAACATCCTGCTCACCGAAGGGCCGGACGCCGACGGCCCCGCCTACGTGTACCTGACCGATTTCGGCGTCAGCCGGCTGGCATCGGCACACACCAGGCTGACGTCCGCCGGGAACGTGATCGGCACGGTCAGTTACATGGCGCCCGAACAGATCCGGGGCCACCGGCTCGACGCCCGCACCGACCTGTACGCGCTCGCCTGCGTCGCCTTCGAGTGCCTGACCGGTGCACCCCCGTTCGTGCGGGACGATCAGCCGGCGCTGCTGTGGGCGCACGTCCAGGACGAGCCGGCACCGGTGTCCGAGCACCGGCCCGAGCTGCGCGCCGCGGACCAGGTGCTCGCCCGGGCACTGGCGAAGGATCCGGCCGACCGTTACCGCAGCTGCACTCAGTTCATCGCCGCACTGGCGGAATCCGTTGCCGGCACACCGCCGGGCGGCATCATGGCAGCCACCGCGACGGTGTCCGCACTGCCGGCACGACCCGAACGCACCGCGGAACGCACGGGCGCCGCAGTGCGGGTCTTCCTGGTGGACGACCATGAGTTGGTCCGCAAGGGCGTCGCCGACCTGCTGGGCGAGGCCGGTGACCTGGAGGTGGTGGGGCAGGCGTCTTCGGTGACCCAGGCCCTGGCCGAGATCCCTCGCGCGCACGCGGATGTCGCCGTCCTGGACATCCACCTGCCGGACGGCAACGGCATCGAGCTGTGCCGGGAGTTGCGCGGACTGCTCCCCGAATTGCACTGCCTGATGCTGACCGCGCTGGACGATGAACAGGCCATGCTCACCGCGATCCTGGCCGGCGCGAGCGGTTATGCGGTCAAGGACATCAGTGGAACGGAGCTGGTGACAGCGGTTCGGACGGTCGGCGCCGGCGGCACGTTGGCCGACAACCGCACCGTCGAGGCGCTGATCGGCCGGTTGCGGGCCGACGCCGAACCGGCCGGTCGGGTCGCCGCGCTCACCCCCCGGGAGCGCAGCGTCCTGGAGTTGTTGAGCGAGGGCCTGACGAACCGGGAGATCGGTGCCCGCATGTCGCTGTCCGAGAACACCGTCAAGAACCACGTGTCGCACGTGCTCGACAAGCTCGGTGTGAGCCGGCGTCGGCAGGCCGCCGCGCTGCTGCACCGGTTCGGTGAGACCGCCGACCATCTCCGATTCGAGCCCTGAGAAGGCTTTCGCGGACCTACGCCCGTCGGTCAGGCATGCGCGCTCGGCGGCCCTTGCAGGCGCCGATCCGGACATCCGACAGGTTGCATGACCCCCCAGCCGGGGGATGGTCACAGCGGCTGGGCCGGCGCAACCTGACGTCGCCGGAGCGATCGACCGACGACAGGGACATCGATGATCGGGATGACGGAGTTCTTCGCGAGTTTTTCGGTCGACGACCTCGATGCGGCCCAGCGGTTCTACGCCGGCACGCTGGGCCTTGACGTGTCGGTCACCACTGCCTCGTCGCAATGGTTGCGTGAACTGTGGTTGCTGCTGGACGGCCGGCGCCGGGTCATGATCTATCCGAAGCCCGACCACACGCCGCCCGCCTGCACGGTCTTGAATTTCCCGGTAGATGACATCGGAAAGGTGGTCGACGATCTCGTCGCCGCGGGAGTGGCAATCGACACCTTCCCCGCATACGAGTCGGACGGCCGGGGAATACACCGCGTCGGAGATCATTCGATCGCGTGGTTCCACGACCCTGCCGGAAATGTTCTCGCCATCGACGAGAAGCGCTGACGTCGTCGGTCGGCACGCGAGCCCATTGTTCGATCGCCGAGATCGGTGCTGTGCCGGTGGCCGATCCGGCACATCTTCAGTTCCGCTGGAGGATGACAGATGGACTGTGACCAGGTGACCGACCCCATCGAGGTCTGTGATGCTGTCGTGATCGGTACCGGTTCGACCGGCCTGGCCTGCGCAGCCGAACTCGGTCGCCGCAGGGTGCGCACGGTGGTGTTGGAGCAAGGGGAGCACATCGCCGCCGCCTGGGCCGGCCGATATGACATGCTGCGGTTCAACACCAGCCGATTCATCTCAGCGCTGCCGGGCAGCCCGTTCCCCCGGAGCGCAGGCATGTTCCCGGCCAGGGACGCGGTGGTGCGGTACCTGCAGTCGTTCTGCGCTCGGCACGAATTGGACGTGCGACTGGACCGCAGCGTGACCCGGATCGATCGGAGTCCGGCGCCGGGCGGTCGATGGCAGATCCGCTGTGCCGACGGCGCGCGGTATCGGGCCGGTGACGTGGTGGTCGCGACCGGGTTGTTGAACCGGCCGCGAATGCCGTCGTGGGCGGACGGAGGGTCCTTCACCGGCCGGCTGCTGCATGCCGCGGAGTACCGAAATCCGGCCGAATCTGTCGGGAAGACCGTCATCGTGGTCGGCGCCGGCTCGTCCGGGCTGGAGATTGCCAACGACCTGGTCCGGGGCGGGGCCCGACAGGTGCTGCTGTCAGTGCGGACGCCGCCGAACATTCTGCTGCGGTCGTTGGCGGGTTTGCCGTTGGATCTCCCCGTGCCGCTGCTGTGGAAGCTGCCGACGGCCTGGACCGACCGCTTCGCCACTATGATGCGCCGGGTGCTGGTCGGGGACCTCGCCCGGTTCGGACTGCCGGTGCCCACGGAGGGCCCGTTCACTGCTCTTCGGCGGAACGGTCGTATCGCCCCAGTGGTGGATCGGGATGTCCTGGAGGCGATCCGGGCCCGCTGGATCGTCGTCGTGCCCGCCGTGCGCGCGCTGTTTGCGACAGGTGTCGAGCTCACCGACGGCACGACTGCGGATGTGGACGTGGTGATCGCGGCCACCGGGTACGTCACCGGTCTGCGCCCGCTGGTGGGCCACTTGGGAGTTCTCGGCCAGGACGACATCCCCACCGCCGTCCACGGTGAGGAGGCGCTGCCGGGCCTCCGTTTCGTGGGGTTCGAGCCCAGGCCGGGTTTGACCCGGTACGGCGCCGTGCAGGGCCGCCGCGCGGCGCGACAGATCGCCGGCAGGCAGCGCACCATCGTTGGGCGGCCGGGTCGCTGGCCGAAGCCGAGCCGTACGGCGGTCAGTTCGAATGCTGCGGTCCCTTCGGCTGGGGTAACCGGATGACGGGTTCGCGCGACAGCATCGCGGCCAGCTCGGGTCTGCTGTTGACGCCGAGCTTCGCGAAGATCGACTTGATGTGGCCCCGGAGGGTCTCTGGGGTGATCCAGAGGGTCGCGGCGATTTCCCTGGTCGGTCTGCCTTGGAGCAGCGCCTGAGTCACCTCGCGCTCGCGTGGGGTCAGCTGATGCAATTCCACCAGGATGGGTGCGATGTCCGGTTGTCGGGCGGGCTCGAGAAGCACTGCTGTCCGGGCGGCCGCGCCGTTCGCCGGCCGCAGCCGGCTGGCCCGCACCATCAACCACCCCCCGCTGGTGAGTCGCACCCGCGCCCGCGGCGGCGGTCCCGGCGACCCGTGGTCCGCCAGCGCCCGCGCGCGGGCGGCCACCTCGAACACCACGAACGGGCTATGCTGGCTGTCGTCCGGGATCTGGTCCATCCACTTCCGGGCCTCGGACGTCATCGATTCCACCGAACCGTCATCGCCGAGAACGACCATGCCTGGGACCGGTTCGTTCTCCACCGGGTCCGCACCCTCCCCGAGCAGCAAACAGGTGCGAAGACCGTTGCCGACGTGCGGGCAGATCGCACCGAGCAACGCCACGTCGTCAGCGTCGAAGAACGGATCGGTCGCCCCCCGGGTCAGGCAGACCTGCCCCCACGGCACGCCACCGGAACGGAAGACGGCCCGCAACTCGTCACCGAACCCTGCCGGCTCATACAACCGGGCCCAGCGATGTGACCGAGACAGATCGCCGTCCGTCGCCGCGCTCAACGTGCCCACCGGGACATCGCGATCGGCCAGGTCGAAGAACTTGTTGACATCGTCGTCGACCAGCTCGGTTTCGATCAACGCAAGGTGCATCTGTTGGGACACACCCTCGGGGTACGCGCCGGTGATCAGCAGGGTGTGCGGGTCCACCAACAGCCATCCGGCCACGTGGTACCCGATTGCCGGGCGCACCAGGCAGGCGACCCTCTCCAGCAGTGCCAACGGTTCCTGCGCCGCAGCGCAGACCCGTGCAACTTTTTCCACCAGTCTGCTTCGCTTGCTGCTCACTCCTGACGAAGACATTCCGGCCCCCTTCATCTGCGATGCGCGAGGCGCCGCACCTTCGGGCTGCCCGGGACGGCCGCCTCGCACGGAGCCGACAACGCCACCCGCCATCACGGCCGACCGTCGACAAACCCCCTTCCTGGGGGGTGGGACGGTCACCTCCGCGCCGCAATGCTGGATCAACACACCCGTTGTAGCTCGTCACATCTGATCCGCCGCAGCGTCCGGAGGAACCACCATGACGGCAAAGTTGATGCTCTCCGCCCTCGTCGTACCTATTTCGTGTCTCGCCGCGGCGACTGCGGCTGTTGCCGCCGGTGGAAAATGGTGGCGCAAGGTCCGGCGATCCGATCGGTGAATTCAGCGCGCTGCGACAATGAGAATGTCACCGCTGGTATTCCTGGTTTCGCGCGTCAGCGCACGCTGCGGCTCTTGCTGCGTCCGACGAATCCCGCCACGATGCCGGCGACCAGCAGGACCGCCGCCAGTATCAACAGCCATTTCACTGCGGTGAAGATCAAGCCACCCAGTCCGAGCAGAATTGCAAGAACAATGAGTACGATTGCGAGAACCATTTCGTCACCTTCCGCCTGCGGCTGACATCAGGACGACTGTACCCATCGGTTGTGCTCATCGACAAACACCGGTGCCGGCCGATAGCGGCGATACGGGCAAATTCAGGCACTGCCGCTCGCTGCCGAGCGGGTCAGTGATCCAATCGGAACCGAATTGAAACGCAACACGGCCGCCGCGCCACGGGACGCCCTGTGGAAAGAAGGGCCTTTCCGGGCGCTTTGTGCCGAATGACCGAACGTGCGCTGCCCGGTGACGAAGCATCCCGAGGGGCACGCAGTCGGTCCGCAATTGTTCGCGGGTTCGAAGAATCGTCGCATCCCCGGTGGTGCGCAACCGCGGTTTGAGGTGGTTGGGCCCGGGTTCGACGATTCGGGTACCGGCGCTGAGTTCGGCGACCCGGCGAGATGGAAGTAGAGCCCGAAGACTCTGGTGGCGCTCGGCGTTCTCGATGGAGTGTGGGTTGTCGTGCCATGCCGCTCGAGGAGTCAAGATGGAAGATTCGACTGACGTCGGTGCCCGGACCGGCGGTGAGCGTGAGGCGACGCCGGAGTCGGGGTCGCAGCGCGACCGAGCGGCCCGCGTGGGAAGGCCGCTGCCGGCTTGGTTGTCGTTCGTCTGGCACGAGCGCCGCCGCGGCGTCGTTGCGCTGGCCGCCGTCGCCGGCGGCTTCGGATGGCTGGCCGGATGGCTCACTCCGCGCGGACCGGTGACCACCACACAAGCGTTGACAGTGTTACTCGCGGCTGTCGCGGTCGGTGCCGCATGCGGTTTCGCCATGCGTTCGCGATGGGCCATGCTGCTCGCGCCCGTGGTGTTCGTCGTCGTGTTCGAAGTGGCGCGCATCGGTGTCGAGGGACCGACCGTGGACGCACCCCAACTGACCACCGTGCTCGGCACCGTCGTTGCGGCTGCCGGCCGGGGATTCCAAGGAGTCCTGATCCTGGTGCCGATGGTGCTCGGTGCAGCGATCGGAGCGGGCGTTGCGCGGCGCGTGAGCGGGCAACCGGCCGCCGGGCCCGGTCGGCGCGGCGCAGCGGGCCTGATCGTTCGTCGAGGGTTCGCCGTGGTGGTGACGGCCAGTCTGTTACTGATCGCAGTTCTGGTGGCACGACCCGGCAGTACCACGCCGATACTCGGACCGGACGGTGAACCACTGCCGGGCGGCGTCGCCGAGATCATCCGGGTCCCGGTCGGCGCGCACGACCTGTCGATGATGATCCGGGGTCGTGACGTCACCGATCCGGTGCTGTTGTACCTCGCCGGTGGCCCCGGAGGTGCGGAGTTCGGTGCCATGCGCCGTCACGGTCAGGCGCTGGAACAGGACTTCGTCGTGGTCACCCTCGATCAGCGTGGAACCGGTTCGTCCTACGACCAGATCGAACCGACGTCGACGCTGACCGTGCAGGAGGCGGTCGACGACGTTGCGGGCGTGACCGAGTACCTGCGCGCGCGGTTCCATCAGCAGAAGATCTACCTGGTCGGCCAGTCCTGGGGCACCATTCTGGGAGTGCTTGCGGCGCAGTCCCATCCGGAGCTCTACCAGGCGTTCGTCGGTGTGGGGCAGATGGTGAGTCCGCGTGAGACGGACCTGGTCTTCTACCAGGACACCCTGTCCTGGGCCGAGAGAAGCGGGAACAGCGCGGTGTTCGCGCAGGTGCAGGCGATGGGTCCGCCACCCTGGTCGGACGTCCTGAACTACTCCACGGTTTTGGGCTACGAGCAGGACGTCTATCCCTACGACCACAGTCGGAACGCCGAGGGAGCAGGGCAGATGACCGAGAACCTGCCGATCGGGGAGTACGGCCTGCTGGACACGGTGAACATCGCCCGCGGCCTCGCCGACTGCTTCGCGTTGCTGTACCCGCAGTTGCAGAACGTCGACTTCCGAGTGGACGTCCCACAGCTCGACGTCCCGGTCTTCCTGGCAGAGGGACGGCACGAACCCCGCGGACGCCTGCAGCTCGCCGAACAATGGTTTGCCCAGCTCCAAGCGCCGAGCAAACAGTGGACCGAGTTCCCGGCCTCCGGCCACCGCCCGATCTTCGAGCAGCCGGAAGAATTCCATCAGCTGATGACCCGTGACGTCCTCGCCGCTGCCGAGGGGTAGCCGCCCATTCATGCCGTCCGGTCCGTGACGGCATGGGTGCCACCGAGGAGCTTCCCGGGAAGGACGGTTCATCGGACACGGCGTTCGCGGACATGATGGGTGCATGCCGTGGTCGTCCGTGTTCTTCCTGACGGCGGTCGCGGCGTACGCCGGCTTCCAATGGACCGTTCAGCTCGTCGTCTACCCGCAGTTCGCGCTCGTGCCGCCGGCGGCGTTCGCCGAATACGAGCGGCGCCACCAGCGCCGGATCAGCTACGTGGTCGGGCCGTTGTTCGCCGCGCTGATCATCGGCGCTGGCTGGCAACTGGCGGCGCGCCCGGCCGGTACGCGATGGGCGCTGGCGGCGGCGGTGCTGGTCGGGACGATCCTGGGTGTCACCGCGTTCGTCGCCGTTCCGCTGCACCGGAAGCTGTCCGCCGGCTGGGACCCTGCCGCGCATCGGGCCTTGCTGCGTGCGGACCTCGTGAGGTGCCTGGCCGCGACCGCTCTGCTGGCCGTCGGCGCGGTCACCGCAGTGCTGCCGTTGGCCTGAGGTGGCGCCCGGGCCCCGCCAGGGTTCGTAGGCTGGACCGATGCCGGTCGCCGTACGTGTCATCCCCTGCCTCGACGTGTCGGAGGGCCGGGTCGTCAAGGGCGTCAACTTTGTCGGCCTGGTGGACGCCGGTGACCCGGTGGAACTCGCCCGCCGGTACGACCAGGAGGGCGCCGACGAGCTGACGTTCCTGGACATCACCGCCACCAGCGACAACCGCAGCAGCGCCTACGACATGATCCGCCGCACCGCGGAGCAGGTGTTCATCCCGCTCACCGTGGGCGGCGGCGTCCGGACCATCGAGGACATCGACGCCCTGCTCCGGGCCGGGGCGGACAAGGTCTCCATCAACTCCGCGGCGGTGGCCAGGCCCGAGTTCCTGTCCGAGGCGGCCAACCGGTACGGCTCGCAATGCGTGGTCATCGCCATCGACGCCCGGCGGGTGACCGACCCGGGGGCGGACTGCCCGTCCGGTTTCGAGGTGACCACGCACGGCGGCCGCCGGGGGACCGGCATCGACGCGATCCGCTGGGCCGAGCGCGCCGAGGCCTCCGGCGCCGGGGAGATCCTGCTCACCTCCATGGACGCCGACGGCACCAAGGACGGCTTCGACACCGAGATGCTGCGGTTGATCCGGGCGAGCGTCGGCGTGCCGTTGATCGCGTCCGGCGGCGCCGGATCGCTGGACCACTTCCCGCAGGCGATCGCCGCCGGAGCGGACGCCGTTCTCGCCGCCTCGGTGTTCCACTTCGGCGAGCTCCGGATCGACGCCGTCAAGCGGCAACTCGCCGCCGCCGGGTACCCGGTGCGGGAGTCCCTGCAGGCGGTGAACCGGTGATGCCGGACGCGACCGGGCCCGGTGCGGAGGCAGCCGCGCGGGCCGCCGATCCCGCTGATGGGCTGCGGTTCAACGACGCCGGCCTGGTGTGCGCGGTGGTGCAGCAGTACGACACCAGGGAGGTGCTGATGGTGGCCTGGATGGACGCCGAGGCGCTCCGCAGGACGTTGGCCACCCGTGCGGCGACGTACTTCTCGCGTTCTCGTCGGGAGTACTGGGTGAAGGGCGCGACGTCCGGCAACACCCAGCGGGTCGTGCAGGTGCGGCGCGACTGCGACGGCGACACCCTGCTGGTGCTGGTCGATCAGACCGGCGTCGCCTGCCACACCGGGACCCGCACCTGTTTCGACGACGGGCTCATCCCGGCGGCCGCCGGTAGTGGTAGCGGTGGTGCGCAGTGAAGCCGAGCCGGGAGTAGAGACCGAGCGCCGCCCCGTTGTCGGCGGCGACCTGCAGGTAGCAGGACAGCGCACCGCGGCCCGCGGCCCATCCCAGCAGCTCGCCCATCAGGTGCGTCCCTGCGCCGGAGCGGTACCGGGCCGGGTCGACGGTCAGCGCGGTGACGCCCAGCCAGCCGTCGGTGAGGACGCCGCGCACCACGGCGACCACCTCGCCGTCCTCGAGGGACCCGAACATCACCGGTTCCGCGTTCCGCAGGATCCGGTCCGCGCCCGGCGGCAGCGGCCGGCCGCGGTAGGCGTAGCGCGCCAGCCATCGCGTGGACGGTTCCGACTCGAATGTCGCCGCCGGCCACCCATCGACCGCGGGGCAGCGCGCTGCGGCGGCCGCTACCGGCGCCGCCAGGACCAGCGTCGGGTTGAACGGCTGCCAACCGCGGTCGTCGAGAAAGGCCTCGAGCGAGGCGGTCTGGTCGCAGCGCGGGAGCTGGAACACCGGCGGCAGCCCGTGCCGCCGGTAGAACGTCTCGACGTCCCGCAGCGCTGCGGTCAGCCCGCGGCCGGGGGAACCGAGCGGCAGCACGGAGTTCGCGCGGCCGGTGAAACCGTCACCGGCCCGGAGCAGCCACTGCCCGATCCGGGCCGTCGTGGTGGCCTGCCAGCCGAGGGCCGCGATGCGCTCGAGGTCCAGCACACCGACCCGGTCGACATCGCCATCGGACACGGCAGCCGTCATCACACCCCGGTCGCACAGGCACCGAGCCGGTGCGCCATCTCGCGCAGCAGATGGTGCGGCATCGCGAGGTTCAGCCGCAGGAAGCCGGGCGTGCCGCACTGCTGCCCGTCGACCCCGCGGACCCGAGCCCGCGGCTCCACCTCGGCGGGGGCGCAACCGGTGTCGCGAAGATCCAGCCAGCCCAGGTACGTGCCCTCGAGCGGGAAGAACCGGGCGGATGGCAGGGAACGCGCCAGCTCATCGGCGAACAGGTCGCGCCCCGCGCGGAGGTAGTCCACGACCGCGTCGATGTGCTCGCCGCCCTCGGTGTAGGCGGCGACCGTTGCCACCGCACCCAGCGGCGTCGCGCCGTACCACTCCACCGGATCGATCTGCGCCCAGCGGTCGCGGCTCCGGTCGTCGGACAGGATCAGCTCGCCGCAGCCCAGCCCGGCGATGTTCCACCCCTTCGACGCCGACGTGCCGGTGATCGTGTGTGCCGCGGTGTCGTCGGTCAGCGATGCGTACGGCCGGAACCGGTGACCGGGGTACACCAGCGGGGCGTGGATCTCGTCGGCGAACACGGTGGCACCCGCCTCGCTCACCACCTCGGCCACCGCCAGCATCTCGGCGTCACCGAACACCCGGCCGGTGGGATTGTGCGGGTTGGTGAGCAGCAGCAGAGCACCCGGCCGCAGGGCGGCGCGGATGCCGTCCAGGTCCAGCTCCCAGCGGTCCCCGTCCACTCGCATCGGCACGGTGACGAGCTGTCGTCCGCACAGCTCGGGCAGCGGGAGGAAGGGCATGTACGCGGGTGTCGGGAGGACGACCGGGGCGGTGCGATCGCTGAGGTGGTTCAGCACGATCCGGGCGGCGGCCACGACGGACGCCACCGGGTGCACCGCTGCCGGCTCGATCTGCCACCCGTACCCGGCCATCCGCTGCGCGGTTGCGACTCCGACCGCCGCGGCCAGCTGGGTGGGCAGGTAGCCGGTCAGCTGCTGCTCCGCTGCGGCGTGCAGTGCGTCCACGACGACCGGGGCGAGGGGGAGGTCCATCTCGGCGACCCAGGCGCCCAGCACGCCTTCGTCGGTGCCCGACCACTTGAGACCACCTCGCTGCCGCAGGTCCGCCTCGGTCTGCCGGTCGGTCCAGGCGGCGACCCGAACCCGGATCGCCTCGGCGCGCGCGGTGGCGGCGATGGCGGTCCCGGTGGGATCCGGCCTGTCTGGCATGGCGGTCACCGGGCCACCGTACGACCGGCACAATGGCCGCCATGTCCGTGCCCCCGCCTCCGCAGCCGCGCGGCGCCCAGCGCGCGCTCGGTGAGGTCACCCCGACCCGGGAGCAGTTCCGCGAACTCGCCAGGGACCGGCGGGTCATCCCCGTCACCCAGCGGCTGCTGGCCGACGCGATCACCCCGGTCGGCCTGTACGCGACGCTGGCCGGCGACCGGCCCGGGACGTTCCTGCTGGAGTCCGCGGAGAACGGGCACTCGTGGTCGCGGTGGTCGTTCGTGGGGGTGGCCGCACCCGCCGCGCTGACCGAGCGGGACGGCGCGGCGCACTGGCTCGGTGAGCCGCCCGTCGGCCTGCCGACCGGCGGTGACCCGCTGCACGCCTTGGCGGAGACGTTGCGGTTGCTGCACACCGAGCCACTGGCCGGCCTGCCGCCGCTGACCGGCGGCATGGTGGGCTACCTCGGGTACGACGTCGTCCGCCGGCTGGAGCGGATCGGTGACCGGGAAGGCGGGGGAGCGGTCGACGAGCTGGGCGTGCCGGAGCTGGTGATGCTGCTGGCCACCGACCTGGCGGCGCTGGACCACCACGAGGGCACGGTGACCCTGATCGCGAATGCGGTGAACTGGGATGCCAGCGACGAGCGGGTGGACGCCGCCTACGACGCTGCGGTGGAGCGGCTCACCGCGATGAGCAACCGGCTGGCGGCGCCCGTCTCGCTGCCCGCGGCGGTGTTCGCCGGTGAACTGCCGGCGGTGACCCGGCGCGTCGAGTCCGCCGAATACCGGTCGATGGTGGAGGTGGCCAAAGAACACATCCGGGCCGGCGACGCCTTCCAGATCGTGCTGTCCCAGCGCTTCGACGTGCCGACACGGGCGGCGCCGCTGGACATCTACCGGGTGCTGCGGGCGACGAACCCGAGTCCGTACATGTACCTGCTCCGGCTGCCCATCCCGGACGGGCAGCCGATCGCCGTTGTCGGCTCGTCACCGGAAGCACTGGTCACGGTGCGCGACGGGTTGGTCACGATGCACCCGATTGCGGGCACCCGGCCGCGGGGCAGCACGGACGAGGAGGACGTGCTGCTCGCCAAGGACCTGCTGGCGGACGCCAAGGAACGCAGCGAGCACGTGATGCTTGTCGACCTCGGCCGCAACGACCTCGGCCGGGTGTGTGCCCCGGGCACCGTCAAGGTCGTCGAGTTCTTCACCATCGAGCGGTACAGCCATGTGATGCACATCGTCTCGACCGTCACCGGACGGTTGGCCGTCGACCGCACCGCCTACGACGCCCTCGCCGCCTGCTTCCCGGCCGGGACGCTGTCCGGCGCACCCAAGCCCCGAGCCATGCAGATCATCGATCGGCTGGAGCCGTCCCGGCGCGGTGTGTACGGCGGCGTGGTGGGCTACCTCGACTTCGCCGGGGACGCCGACACCGCGATCACCATTCGGACCGCGCTGGTGGCCGGTGGGGTGGCGCGGGTGCAGGCCGGCGCCGGGGTGGTCGCCGATTCGGTCGCGGCCTCGGAGGACGCGGAGTGTCAGGGCAAGGCCGCCGCGGTGATCGCCGCGGTCGGTGCGGCCGCGACGCTGAGGTCGGTCGGTGGCTGAATCACCCGACGCGACGCCGGCCGCGGTCGGCCCACCGCGCGGCCGGCACAGCGGGCGGCAGCTCGCGGTGGTCGTGCTGTGCGGCGTGCTGGGCGCCGCGCTGGTGGCGATCGCCGCCGCCCTGACCTGGTGGTCCGCCGACTACGCCGACCCGCTGACCGGGCCGCTGACGGTCACCCTGGCCGGCGGGTCGTGTGTGCCGGAACTGGTGCCGCTCGCGCTGGTCGGGCTCGCCGGGCTGGGTGCTTCGCTGGCGACCAGGGGCCTGCCGCGCCGGTTGGTGGGTCTCGTGCTGCTGGCCAGCGGTGTCACGGTGGCCGTCCGGTCCGGGCTGTCGCTCACCGCCGGGCCGCGCGGACCCGGAGCGCTGGCCGGTGCGCTGACCCGGCCCGCCGAGCCGGTCGGTGCCGCGCAGTTGCACCCCGTCGGGCCGCTGCTCGCGGTGATCGGCGGTGTGCTGCTGGCCGTGGCCGGGCTGCTGGTACTACTCGGCGTCGGTGCCCGGCGGCTCGGCGCGCGGTACGAGCGCACGAGACGGGCGGTCGATGCCCGCACCGAACGGGGCATCGCGCTCGAGCAGGCGGACTGGTGGAAGGCGCTGGACGCCGGCGCCGACCCGACCGCCGCAGCGCCGACCGCCGCAGCGCCGACCGTCGCGGACCCGACCGCCGAGGAGCGCACGCCCGCCGATCCGAGCATGGCCGACTCGACCCCCGCCGACCTCCCGACACAGAGCAGCGCACACGGGGTCGTCACCGATGGGGATGACGATCACCCCGACCGCACAGCATCCGTGGGTGTGCGTCGCACCGGTACTGAAGTCGCACCGCCGCCTGCGATGGGTTCGGTCACCGATTCGGGGACGAATCCGACAGGCCCGGACACGGTGGGCCGATCGACGGGAGGGACTGTGTCCGAACAGACATCCGGGGGCGGTTACGATGACGCCCAGGCAACGCGGCCGACATCAGCGGCTCAGGAATGAGTGGGACAGCCGGTCGGCAGGTCTCCGGTGGGGGAAGACCAGGCACCGGCCGGTGATCCGGCCGAGGGTAGAAACGGATCGGCATCACAGATCGGCGAAGCGGACGGGAGACGATCGGGTGAACGTGCTGGACGGGATCCTCGACGGTGTTCGTGAGGATCTTGCCGCGCGCGAAGCACGAGTCCCGCTGGCGGAGATCAAGGCGATGGCGGCCGATGGCCCCCAGGTCCGCAACGTGCTCCCCGTTCTGCTCGAACCGGGCGTCGGCGTCATCGCAGAAGTCAAGCGCGCCAGCCCGTCCCGCGGCGAACTGGCGCCGATCATAGATCCGGCCGGTCTCGCCGGCATCTACGCCGACGCCGGTGCCCGCGCCGTCTCCGTGCTGACCGAGGGCCGGCGGTTCGGCGGGTCGCTGGCCGACCTGGACGCGGTCCGTGCGGCGGTCGACATCCCGGTCCTGCGCAAGGACTTCATCGTCAGCCCGTACCAGGTGCACGAGGCCCGGGCGCACGGCGCCGATCTGGTGCTGCTGATCGTCGCGGCGCTGGAGCAGAACGTGCTGCACGGCCTGCTGGAGCGGATCGAATCGCTGGGCATGACCGCGCTGGTGGAGATCCACACCGAGCAGGAGGCCGACCGGGCGCTCGCCGCCGGCGCCAAGGTGATCGGTGTCAACGCCAGGGATCTCACCACGCTGACCGTCGACCGCGATGTGTTCGCGCGGATCGCGCCCGGCCTGCCCAGCGGGGTGGTCACCGTCGCCGAGTCCGGTGTGCGCGGCCCGAACGACCTGCTGGCCTACGCCGGTGCCGGTGCCGACGCCGTCCTCGTCGGCGAGGGACTCGTCACCAGTGGTGATCCGCGGGCCGCCGTCGCGGACCTGGTGACGGCCGGGTCCCACCCGTCCTGCCCGCGTCCGTCCCGCTGACCCGGGCCGCGCGACCACCGTCTGGAGTACGAAGTGCCTGCCAGTTCTGCCCCGGTCACGCCTGCTGACCCGCCCGCCCCGCTCCACCGCGATCACGCGGCCCAACCCGGCGCCGGCGGCGACGCTGCGATCCCGCGCCCCTCGGACGGGCTGGCCGGCACCACCCACGATCCCGACGAGCGTGGATACTTCGGTTCCTTCGGCGGCCGGTGGCTGCCCGAGGCGCTGGTCGGTGCGCTCGACGAGGTCGCCGACAGCTACCGCAAGGCCCGGCGTGATCCGGAGTTCCTGGGCCGGCTGGACTACCTGGCGGCCAGCTACGCGGGGCGGCCCAGCCCACTGTCGGTGGCGGAGCGGTTGACCGAACACGTCGGCGGCGCGCAGATCCTGCTCAAGCGCGAGGACCTCAACCACACCGGGTCGCACAAGATCAACAACGTGCTGGGTCAGGCGCTGCTCGCCCAGCGGATGGGCAAGCGGCGGGTCATCGCCGAAACCGGAGCCGGCCAGCACGGCGTCGCCACCGCCACCGCGGCCGCACTGCTCGGCCTGGAGTGCTGCATCTACATGGGCCGGGTCGACACCGAACGGCAGGCACTGAACGTGGCGCGCATGCGGTTGCTCGGTGCCGAGGTGGTCGCGGTGGACTCGGGGTCCTCGACACTGAAGGACGCGATCAACGAGGCGTTCCGAGACTGGGTCACCAACGTCGACCACACCTTCTACCTGTTCGGCACGGTCGGCGGCCCGCACCCGTTCCCGGTGATCGTCCGGGACTTCCAGCGGATCATCGGTCTGGAGGCCCGCTCCCAGGTGTTGGCGCTGACCGGACGGCTGCCGGACGCGGTCGCTGCGTGCGTCGGCGGCGGATCGAACGCCATCGGCATCTTCCACGCCTTTCTCGACGATCCCGGTGTGCGTCTGGTCGGGATGGAGGCCGGCGGTGACGGCATCGAGACCGGCCGGCACGCCTCCACCATCAGCGGCGGCACCGTCGGGGTGCTGCACGGCGCGCGTTCCTACCTGCTGCAGGACAGTGACGGCCAGATCACCGAGTCCCATTCCATCTCCGCCGGTTTGGACTACCCCGGGGTCGGCCCGGAGCACTCGCACCTGGCCGAGATCGGCCGCGCGGAGTACCGCTCCATCACCGACACGCAGGCAATGGAGGCGTTCGCGCTGCTGTCCCGTACGGAGGGCATCATTCCGGCGATCGAGTCCGCCCACGCCGTCGCCGGTGCGGTGGACCTGGCCAGAGAATTGGGTGCAGCGATCGGGCCCGAAGCGATAGTGCTGATCAACGTGTCGGGGCGCGGCGACAAGGACATGGAGACGGCGATGCGCTGGTTCCACCTGGACGAACCGACGGCGGCCACCGGTGGGGTGACATCCGGGGATCCGCAGCCGATCGACGTCAACGCCGGTGACATCCGGCCGGTCGCCGGGGACGCGCAGTGAGCGCACTGCGGGAGATGTTCGCCGATCTGCGATCGCAGGGCCGGGCCGCGCTGGTCGGTTACCTGCCCGCCGGCTATCCCACGGTCGACGGGTCAGCCGAGTTGCTGGCCGCGATGATCGAGGGCGGCTGCGACCTGGTGGAGGTCGGCCTGCCGTTCTCCGACCCGGTGCTGGACGGGCCGGTCATCCAGCAGGCGGCGCAGACGGCGCTGGAAGCCGGCTTCCGGGTCAGCGACGTGTTCTCCGTGGTGGAATCCGTGACGTCCGGCGGCGGCCGGGCGGTGGTGATGTCCTACTTCAACCCGATACTCGCGCACGGCGTGGGCGCCTTTGCCCGGGAGCTCGCCGCGGCGGGTGGCTCCGGCGTCATCACCCCCGACCTGATCGTCGACGAGGCCGGTGCATGGTTGGAGGCCGCACACCGCGAGCGGCTCGACCCGATCTTCCTGGTGGCGCCGTCGTCCTCGGCGGAGCGCATCGCCCGCACCGCCTCGGCGACCAGCGGTTTCCTCTACGCGGCGTCGACCATGGGGGTCACCGGCGCCCGGAACACCGTGTCGGCCGCCGCGCCCGCACTGGTCGAGCGGTGCCGTGAGCTCACCGACCTGCCGATCGGCGTGGGCCTCGGTGTGCGCACCGGTGAACAGGCGGCCGAGATCGCCGGTTTCGCCGATGCGGTGATCGTCGGGTCGGCCTTCGTCAGCGCCGCCGAGCGCGGCGGGCCCGACGCCGCCGCCGAACTGGCCGCCGAGCTGGCCGACGGGATCCGGCGGGCAGCGTCCGACCGCGCGGCCGCCGCGCCGCAGGTTCCCGCACCTGTCCGGGCGGGCACGCGGTGATCCGCGAGCTGCCGGTGTACCTCGCGACGATTCCCTCACCGCCGCAAGGCGTGTGGTACGTCGGTCCGGTCGCTCTGCGGGCCTACGCCATCTTCATCATCATCGGCATCGTCGTCGCCGTCTGGTGGGGCAACAAGCGGTTCGTCGCGCGCGGCGGACGACCGGGTCGAGTCACCGACATCTCGGTGTTCGCCGTCCCGTTCGGCATCATCGGCGGCCGGATCTACCACGTCATCACCGACAACCAGCTGTACTTCGGTGAGGGCCGCAACCCGTGGAACGCGTTCGCCATCTGGAACGGCGGGCTCGGCATCTGGGGAGCGATCGCGTTCGGGGCCGTCGGCGCCTGGATCGGCTGCCGCTATTACAAGGTGCCGCTCGCCGCGTACGCCGACGCCATCGCACCCGGCATCGTCGTCGCCCAGGCGATCGGCCGGCTGGGCAACTACTTCAACCAGGAACTCTTCGGCGCAGCCACCACCATGCCGTGGGGTCTGGAGGTCTTCGTCCGCACGCCGGGCGGCGTGCCCGCCGGGCTGCCCGCCGGCGGCACCTGCGAGTTCCCGACCGACTACATCAAGGCCACCCCCGAGGTGCTGTGCGGCGTCTACCAGCCCACGTTCCTGTACGAGATCCTGTGGAATCTGGCGGTGGCCGGGGTCGTCGTCTGGGCCGACCGGCGATACCGGCTCGGCGGCGGGCGGGCCTTCGCGTTGTACGTCGCCGGCTACACCCTGGGCCGGACCTGGATCGAGATGCTCCGGATCGACCCGGCGAACCACATCTTCGGGCTGCGCATCAACGTCTTCACGTCGGTGATCGTTTTCATCGGCGCCGTGCTGTTCCTCATCCTGCGACGGCACGTGGGTCGGGAGGATCCGGCCGTGGTGTGGGGTCCGGACAGGCCGGGGAGACGGGGGAGCGCCCAGCGAAGTGGTGCCGGGAGCGCCGCTGCCGACGAAGGCCCTGTCGACCAAGGCCCTGCCGACGAGGGCCCGGTGGCCGAGGGTCCTGCCCACAAGGGCCCTGCCGACGCGACCGCGGATCCCGCGTCCGGGGAACCGGACCAGTCCTCCGGCGGGCCGGACGTCGCCGGAGATGACGCAGCGGAGCCGACAAGTCACGCCGCGGGCGAGGGTCGGACCGGTTCGGTGGCGAGCCCGGGTGAACGGCCGGCGTCGACCTGAGCCGGCCCGCTGGTCACGTGTCGTTGGTTACGTCCTGCTGCCGTTTTGCCGGTATCGATCCGCGCGCGGCGTGCGGTAACTTTGGCAGTGCGCTGGGCCACTGACGTCCCGGTGATCTGGTGATCATCGAGCGCGGGTCACGGTGACGATGGGCGGCGATCCCGCGGTCGACCGTCCCCGCCTCCGGCCCGGCGGCGCCACCGATGCCGCAGACGGCCAGCCAGGCAGTAACGCTCGGACATCAGGCGGTACCAGGTGCCGACGGACGCGGTGTGCGCACGTCCGACCACCGGCGCCCGGCTCGTCGGTGTCGGCGCCGCCCCTGCTGCGTCCTGCGGTCCCGTTCTGCGGCACCCTGGTCGCGCACACCCGCTGTCCTGCACCGCTCCCGCTCCACCCCCGGTACTCGATGCGATTTTCTCCACCGAGCACGACGCCGCCCCGCGGTGACGTCGCCGGTCCCTACTGACGGGAGGTCTGCCGTGCAGTACTCGGCAACACCCGCCCCCCAAGGGCTGTACGACCCGCTGTTCGAGCGCGACGCCTGCGGGGTGGCCGCCGTCGCGGACATCAAGGGCCGGCGCAGCCACGCCATCGTCAACGACGGCGTCACCGCGCTGATCAACCTCGACCACCGGGGAGCAGCCGGCGCCGACCCGGCCGTCGGCGACGGGGCCGGCATCCTGCTGCAGGTTCCGGACGAGATGCTGCGGGCGACCGTCAACTTCCCGCTGCCGGTCAGCGACGACCCGCGGCACGGCCAGGCCTACGCCGTCGGGGTTGCGTTCCTGCCCGCCGACGCCGCCGACCGGGCAGACGCGAAGCGGATCGCCGAGCAGATCATCAGCGAGGAAGGGCTCACCCTGCTGGGCTGGCGCACGGTGCCGACCGAGCCGCTGCGCGCCGGGGTCGGACAGATGGCGCTGGACGTGATGCCCGCATTCGAGCAGGTCTTCGTGACCGCGCCGGCCCGGGACGACGGGACCCTGCCGTCCGGGCTGGACCTGGACCGGGCGATCTATCCGGCGCGCAAGCGGATCGAGCACGACACCGCCTCGTTCGACGACGGCCGGTACGCCATCTACTTCGCGTCGATGTCCAGCCGCACCATGGTCTACAAGGGCATGCTGACCACCGGCCAGCTCCCGGTGTTCTTCCCGGACATCACCGACGAGCGGACCACCAGTGCGCTGGCCATCGTGCACAGCCGGTTCTCCACCAACACCTTCCCGGCCTGGCCGCTGGCCCACCCGTTCCGGTACATCGCGCACAACGGCGAGATCAACACGGTGCGCGGCAACCGGAACCGGATGCGGGCCCGCGAGGCGATGCTCGCCTCCGAGCTGATCCCCGGCGACCTGGCCCGGGCGTTCCCGATCGTCACCCCCGGCGCGTCCGACTCTGCGTCGTTCGACGAGGTTCTCGAGCTGCTGCACCTGGGCGGCCGGAAGCTGCCGCACGCCGTGATGATGATGATTCCGGAGGCGTGGGAGAACAACGCCACCATGGACCCGCGGCTGCGCGGGTTCGCCGAGTTCCACGCCTCGCTGATCGAGCCGTGGGACGGCCCGGCATGCGTGACGTTCACCGACGGCACCGTGCTCGGTGCGGTGCTGGACCGCAACGGGCTGCGCCCCGGCCGTTGGTGGCTGACCACCGACGACACCGTCGTGCTCGCCTCGGAGGCGGGCGTGCTGCCCATCCCGCCGGAAAAGGTGCTCGAGCGGGGCCGGCTGCAGCCCGGCCGGATGTTCCTGGTGGACACCGACCAGGGCCGGATCCTCGACGACATGGAGGTCAAGGAGGACCTCGCCGCCGAGCAGCCGTACCGGGAATGGGTGCACGCCGGCCTGGTCCGGTTGACCGACCTGCCCGCCCGCGAGCACGTCACCGTCTCGCACCGCAGCGTGCTCGCCCGGCAGCGCATCTTCGGCTACACCGAGGAGGAGCTGCGGGTGCTGATCACCCCGATGGCGGCCACCGGCGCCGAGGGCATCGGGTCGATGGGTACCGACACCCCCGAGGCCGTGCTGTCCAGCCGGCCCCGGCTGATCTTCGACTACTTCAGCCAGCTGTTCGCCCAGGTCACCAATCCGCCGCTGGACGCCATCCGGGAGGCGGTGGTGACGTCGCTGTCGTCCGTGATCGGGCCCGAGGAGAACCTGCTCGAACCCGGCCCGCGGTCCTGCCGGCAGATCGTGCTGCCGTTCCCGGTCCTGGACAACGACGACCTCGCCAAGCTGATGCGGATGAACGCCGAGGGCGACATGCCCGGCTTCGCGTCCGCCACCATCTCCGGTCTGTTCGACGTGCACGGCGGCGCGGAGGCGCTCGCGGACGCGATCGAGCGATGTCGCCGGGAGACCGACGAGGCCATCGCCGCCGGTGCTCGGGTGATCATGCTGTCCGACCGGCACTCCAGCGCCGACCGGGCGCCCATCCCGTCGCTGCTGCTCACCTCCGCGGTGCACCAGCACATGGTCCGGCAGAAGACCCGGACCAAGGTCGCCCTCGTGGTCGAGTCCGGCGACGCCCGCGAGGTACACCACATCGCGCTGCTGCTCGGCTACGGCGCCGGTGCGGTGAACCCCTACCTGGTGCTGGAGAGCGCCGAGGACCTGGCCCGGAACGGCCTGCTCGGTGACGTCACCCCGCACAAGGCCATCCACAACACCGTCTACGCCCTCGGCAAGGGGGTGCTGAAGGTGATGAGCAAGATGGGCATCTCCACCGTCGGCTCCTACCGCGCGGCTCAGGTGTTCGCCGTGTTCGGCATCGACAACGACGTGCTGGACGAGTACTTCACCGGCAGCACCACCCGCACCGGCGGAACCGGCCTGACCACCATCGCCGCTGACGTGGCGCAGCGGCACGCCCTCGCCTTCCTGCCCAACCCCAGGGCGCTGGAACACCGCGGGCTGGAGACCGGTGGCCAGTACCAGTGGCGGCGCGAGGGCGAGATCCACCTGTTCAACCCGGAAACGGTCTACCTGCTGCAGCATTCGGCGCGCAGCCAGCAGGAGAAGGTGTTCCGCCGGTACAGCGACACCGTCGACAAGCTGTCCCGGGAGGGCGGCACGCTGCGCGGGCTGTTCGACCTGCAGGCCGGCGTGCGCCCCCCGGTGCCGCTGGACGAGGTGGAGCCCGCGTCGGAGATCGTCAAGCGGTTCGTCACCGGCGCGATGTCCTACGGCTCGATCTCCGCCGAGGCGCACGAGACGCTGGCCATCGCGATGAACCGGCTCGGCGGCAAGTCGAATACCGGCGAGGGAGGTGAAGATATCGAACGGCTGCTCGACCCGGTCCGCCGATCGGCGATCAAGCAGGTTGCGTCCGGCCGGTTCGGCGTCACCAGTGCCTACCTGGTGAACGCCGCCGAGATTCAGATCAAGATGGCACAGGGCGCCAAGCCCGGTGAGGGCGGCCAACTCCCGGGCAGCAAGGTGTACCCGTGGATCGCCGCGACCCGGCACGCGACGGCCGGCGTCGGGCTGATCTCGCCGCCGCCGCACCACGACATCTACTCGATCGAGGACCTCAAGCAGCTGATCCACGACCTGCGCAACGCCAACCCCGCGGCCGCGGTCTCGGTGAAGCTGGTGTCCGAACCGGGCGTCGGCACGGTCGCCGCGGGCGTCACCAAGGCGCACGC
Source organism: uncultured Actinomycetota bacterium (assembly GCA_963785455.1). Classification (GTDB taxonomy): domain Bacteria; phylum Actinomycetota; class Actinomycetes; order Mycobacteriales; family Nakamurellaceae; genus Nakamurella. Next base: position 22,628 of record CAWAVL010000014.1, on the reverse strand, counting down.
CGACAAGGTGATCGTCTCCGGCAACGACGGCGGCACCGGCGCCGCGCCGCTGACCTCGCTCAAGCACACCGGCCAGCCGTGGGAACTGGGCCTGGCCGAAACGCAGCAGACGTTGCGGCTCAACAGGTTGCGCGAGCAGGTCACGGTCCAGATCGACGGTGGCCTGAAGACCGCGCGGGACGTCGTCATCGCCGCCCTGCTCGGTGCGGAGGAATTCGGCTTCTCCACCGCGCCGCTGGTGGTGGCCGGCTGCGTGATGATGCGGGTCTGTCACCTGGACACCTGTCCGGTGGGCATCGCCACCCAGAACCCGGTGCTCCGGCAGCGATACACCGGCACCCCCGAGTTCGTCGAGACCTTCTTCCTCTACCTCGCCGACCAGGTGCGCGAGTACCTGGCCGATCTCGGGTTCCGGTCCGTCAAGGAGGCCGTCGGCCACGCCGAGATGCTCGACGTCACGCACGCCGTTGCCCACCACCGCGCCCGCGGCCTGGATCTGGAGCCGCTGCTGGAGGTGCCGGACGTGGACAGTGCGCACTCCTGCACGCGGCCCGCGCGGCACGACCTGTCGCAGACGCTGGACGCCAGGCTGATCGAACTCGCGGCGCCTGCCCTGCAGGACGCCCGCGGGGTGCGCATCGACCTGCCGATCCGGAATGTGGACCGCACCGCCGGCACCATGCTCGGGTCGGAGGTGACCCGGGTGTTCGGGCCGGAGGGACTGCCCGACCACACCATCGAGGTGAACCTCACCGGCACCGCCGGGCAGTCGTTGGGCGCGTTCCTGCCCCGCGGGGTATCGATCGACCTGCTCGGCGACGCCAACGACTACGTCGGCAAGGGCCTGTCCGGTGGCCGGCTCGTCATCCGGCCCGACGAGAACTCGCCGTCCCAGGCGCCCGGGGTGAAGACCCAGGTGATCGCCGGCAACACCATCGGCTACGGCGCGACGTCGGGCGAGATCTACCTGCGTGGCCGGGTGGGGGAGCGGTTCGCCGTCCGCAACTCCGGTGCACTGATGGTCGTCGAGGGAACCGGCGACCATGCGTGCGAATACATGACCGGTGGCCGGGTCGTCATCCTCGGCCGCACCGGGCGGAACGTCGGCGCCGGGATGAGCGGCGGCATCGCCTACCTGCTCGACCCCGATCCGGCCCGGGTCAACCCAGAGCTGGTCGACCTGGAGGCCCTGGACCCGGACGAGGTGTTCTGGCTCGGCGAGGTGATCAGCTCGCATGCCAAGCTGACCGGATCACGGGTCGCCGCAGCACTTCTCGCGGACTGGCCGATTGCGGCGGTGCGGTTCTCCCGGGTGATGCCGCGCGACTACCGGCGGGTGCTGTCGCTGCGCGCCGAGGCCGCCAGTCGCGGTCTGGACGCCGACGAGTTGATCATGGAGGCCAGCCATGGCTGATCCCAGTGGCTTTCTGAAGTACCCCCGACAAGGACCGGCGCGCCGGCCCGTGCCGCTGCGGCTGCGCGACTGGAAAGAGGTGTACGAGCCGTTCCCGGAGCAGGACACCCGCAGCCAGGCCGCTCGGTGCATGGATTGCGGAGTCCCGTTCTGCCACCAGGGATGCCCGCTGGGCAACATCATCCCGGAGTGGAACGACCTGGTCCGCACCGGTAAGTGGCGGGAGGCCTCGGACCGGCTGCACGCCACCAACAATTTCCCGGAGTTCACCGGCCGGCTGTGCCCGGCGCCGTGCGAGGCGGCCTGCGTGCTGGGCATCGGTGATGAGCCGGTGGCGATCAAGCTGGTCGAGCAGGAGATCGCCGACCACGCCATCGCCGACGGTTACGGGCTGGCCCCGCGGCCCGCCGAATTGTCCACCGGCCGCTCGGTCGCCGTCGTCGGCTCCGGTCCCGCCGGGCTCGCCGCGGCGCAGCAACTGGTCCGGGCCGGCCACGCCGTCACCGTGTACGAGCGGGACGGCCGGATCGGCGGGCTGATGCGGTACGGCATCCCCGAGTTCAAGATGGCCCGCGAGGTCCTGGACCGCCGGCTCGGTCAGATGGCGGCGGAGGGCGTCACCTTCGTGACGAACTGTGCTGTCGGCAAGGACCTGTCGGTCGACCAGTTGCGGGACGACTTCGACGCCGTGGTGATCGCCACCGGGTCCACCGTGCCACGCGAGCTCACGGTGGACGGGCGGCACCTGGGGGGCGTCCACCTCGCGATGGACTACCTGGTGCAGCAGAACGAGGTGCTCGAGGGCACCAGGGACAAGCTGGAGATCACCGCCGAGGGCAAGCACGTCGTGATCATCGGTGGCGGTGACACCGGCGCCGACTGCTACGGCACGGCGCTGCGTCAGCAGGCGAAGTCGTTGCGGCAGTTGGACATCCACGTCCAGCCGCCGCCCACCCGCGACCCCTCGACGCCGTGGCCGACCTACCCGCTGATGCTGCGGATCTCCGCCGCGCACGAGGAGGGCGGCGAGCGGGTGTTCGGCGTCAACTCCACCGCCATCGAGGGCAGGGACGGCAAGGTCACCGGCCTGCACCTGGTGGAGGGCACCCGCATCCCCGGCGGTTTCATCCCGAACGAGGGCACCGACACCCATCTGGACGCGGACCTCATCCTGATCGCGCTGGGCTTCGTCGGCCCGGAGCGGGAGGGTCTGCTCGACGGCCTGGGGATCGCGTTGTCCCCGCGCGGCACGATCATCCGGGATGAGAACTACATGACCAACGTGCCTGGTGTCTTCGTCGCCGGTGACGCCGGACGCGGCCAGTCGCTGATCGTGTGGGCGATCGCTGAAGGGCGCTCCGCCGCGGCCGGAGTGGACGCCTACCTCGGCGGGTCGTCGTTCCTGCCGGATCCCGTTGAGCCCACCGCTGTGGCGTTGCGCTAGCCGTCGTGCGCTGCCCGTCATCTCAACCGTGTCGCCGGGGTGTGTCGCCGGGGTGATTTCCGTTACCTCGCCGTGATCAACCTGTGAGGCCGGCCGCAGAATCGGTTCAGAACCCCGCTAAAGTAACGGCCATGCCTTCGAAGCGCCGCGCAAAGATCGTGTGCACCATGGGACCGGCGACGTCATCCGAGGAAGGGATCGCAGCACTGCTCGATGCCGGGATGAACGTGGCCCGAATGAACTTCAGTCACGGCGACCACGCCGACCACAAGGCCGTCTACGACCGCCTCCGCGCGGCTGCCAGGGCGTCGGGGAGTGCGCTGGCCATCCTGGCCGACCTGCAGGGCCCGAAGATCAGACTCGGCCGGTTCTCCGACGGCCCGCACGAGTGGTACACGGGCGAGAACGTCACCATCACCGTTGACGAGATCATCGGCACCCGTGAGCGGGTCTCCACCACCTACGAGGGCCTCGCGCAGGACGCGCGTCCCGGCGACCGGCTGCTGATCGACGACGGCAAGGTCGGTCTGGTGGTGACCCAGGTGCGCGACAATGATGTCGTCTGCTCGGTCACCGAGGGCGGGCCGGTGTCGAACAACAAGGGCATCTCGCTGCCCGGGATGAACGTCTCGGTGCCCGCGATGAGCCGCAAGGACATCGAGGACCTCGAGTTCGCGCTGTCCCTGGGCGTCGATGTCGTCGCGTTGTCCTTCGTGCGGTCGCCGTCGGACGTCGAACTCGTGCACAAGGTGATGGACGAGGTCGGCGTGCCCCGGGTGCCGGTCATCGCCAAGCTGGAAAAGCCTGAAGCGGTGGCAAATCTCGAGGCCATCGTGCTCGCGTTCGACGGCGTCATGGTGGCCCGTGGCGATCTCGGCGTGGAGCTGCCGCTGGAGCAGGTCCCGCTGGTGCAGAAGCGGGCCGTGCAGATCGCCCGGGAGAACGCCCGGCCCGTCATCGTGGCCACCCAGATGCTGGACTCGATGATCGAGCACTCCCGCCCGACCAGGGCCGAGGCCTCCGACGTCGCCAACGCGGTGCTCGACGGTGCCGACGCGCTGATGCTCTCCGGCGAGACCTCGGTCGGCAAGTACCCGATCATCGCGGTGAAGACGATGGCCAAGATCATCGAGGCGGTGGAGGGGGAGTCCGTCGCCGTGCCGCCGCTGACCCACGTGCCGCGCACCCGGCGCGGCGTGCTGTCCTACGCCGCCCGCGACATCGGTGAGCGGCTGGAGGCGAAGGCGCTGGTCGCGTTCACCCAGTCCGGCGACACGGTCCGCCGGCTCGCCCGGCTGCACACCCCGCTGCCGCTGCTGGCCTTCACGCCGATCGAGGAGACCCGCAACCAGCTGGCGCTGACCTGGGGGGTGCAGACCTTCGTCACGCACGCGGTGGAGAACACCGACCAGATGGTGGAGCAGGTCGACGTCGGTCTGCTGAAGGTGCCGGGCTACTCCAAGGGCGACATGGTGATCATCGTTGCCGGCTCGCCGCCGAACACCTCCGGGTCCACCAACCTCATCAGGGTGCACCGCCTCGGTCATCGGGACTGACACCGCTGCCGGGCCCGTGACGCCCGGTTCCACCGTGTCCGGGTCCGGGTCCGGGCCCGTCCGGTCCTGTCGCGGTCGGTGCGCTGGAGCCTTCGGCGCCGGATACGGTGAGCCGGTGAGCGATCGCACCGACCTGCGGCAGGATGCCGGCATCGAACTGGACATCGACGGCGTGCCGCGCGGGCAGGCCGTGGTCGACGGGCTGGTCGCCCTGCTGGACCTGGAGCGGCTGGACGAGAACCTGTATCGCGGGGTGTCTCCGGAGGTCTCACCGACCAGGGTGTTCGGTGGGCAGGTGGCGGCGCAGGCGCTGATCGCGGCCGGCCGCACCGCGCCGGCCGACCGCCCGGTGCACTCGCTGCACGCATACTTCCTGCGACCCGGTAGTCCCAACCGGCCGATCATCTACCAGGTGGACCGCACCCGAGACGGGCTGTCGTTCACCACCCGGCGGGTCGTCGCGGTGCAGAACGGCAAGCCGATCTTCACCATGTCCGCGTCGTTCCAGGTGGCAGAGGCCGGGGTCGACCACGCCGTGCCGATGCCGGACGGGCCGGGCCCGGACGAGCTCGCCGGGTACGCCGAGCGGATCGCGCCGATCAAGGAGCGGATGGCGGTGTGGGGCCGGATCCCGCGCCCGTTCGACATCCGTTACGTCGACGATCCGCCGTGGGTGTCCCGGCTGTCCGGCCCGCAGCCCCAGGCGCGCAACCGGATGTGGTTCCGCACCGACGGCGTCCTGCCGGACGACGAACTGCTGCATGTCTGCATCATGGCGTATCTGTCGGACCTCACATTGCTGTACTCGGTGCTCGCGACGCACGCCCTGTCCGCGGAGTTCGACCGACTGCAGCTGGCATCGCTGGATCATGCGATGTGGTTCCACCGCCCGTTCCGGGTGGACGACTGGGTGCTCTACGACGTCAGCTCGCCGAACGCCTCGGGGGCCCGCGGGCTCGGCATGGGCCAGATCTTCGCGAAGGACGGCCGGCTGTTGGCCACCGTCGTGCAGGAGGGCCTGGTCCGGCTGCGCTGAGCCGGCGGCCGAGCTGACCGGGTCGCCGTCAGGAGATCGCAGCTGATCGCCGCGATCCCGGGCGGTGACGGCGCCCCGGGATCAAGCCAGTAGCGTGGCGGAAAGCCGGTTTGGGTACCGGTCCTGTGCCGTGGACCGCCGGGGTCCCGGGACAAGTCGAAGGAGAACGTATGAGTCTGAGTGACGACGACATCAAGACGGGATCCGCCGCGGTGGAAGGTCCTGCGGACGGCGGCGCCGACGGCGTGGCCGGAGTTTCGGACGGGGGTGCCGACGGCGGTGCGGACGGTGGCGCCGGCGCGGAGGGACCCGCGGACGGCGGTGCCGCCGGCAAGCCGGGCGTGCATGACGGCGGTGCCGATGGTGGTGCCGATGGTGGTGCCGATGGTGGTGCCGATGGTGGTGCCGATGGTGGTGCCGATGGTGGTGCCGATGGTGGTGCCGATGGTGGTGCCGATGGTGGTGCCGATGGTGGTGCCGATGGTGGTGCCGATGGTGGTGCCGATGGTGGTGCCGATGGTGGTGCCGATGGTGGCGCCGATGGGACTGCCGGACGCTGATGCACGGAACTGATCTGACGGGGGCGCTCCAGCCGGGACGCCCCCGTGCCGTGCGGCGCCCCGCACCGGACAATGCTCTGACCCGGTGCATCTCGATCACTCCCGGCGAGTTCGCCGACCGCTTCTGGGCATCCCGGGCGCTGCTCACCACGGCGGGGGACCTGCCCCGCGACTTCACCGACCTGTTCTCGGCCGAGGCGGTCGACGACCTGATTGCCCGGCACGGCCTGCGCACCCCGTTCCTGCGGATGGCCAAGGACGGTTCGGTGCTGGCGTCGGCGACGTTCACCCGGTCCGGCGGCGTCGGCGCCGGCATCACCGACCAGGTCGCCGACGACAAGGTGCTCGCCCAACTCGCGGGCGGGGCCACGCTGGTCCTGCAGGCTCTGCACCGCACCTGGCCGCCGCTGATCGACTTCGGTACCTCGCTCGCGGCTGAGCTCGGCCACCCGGTGCAGATCAACGCCTACGTCACGCCGCCACAGAACCAGGGCTTCGCCGCGCACTACGACACGCACGACGTCTTCGTGCTGCAGGTCGCCGGGAGCAAGCGGTGGACCATCCACCGGCCCGTCCTCGATGACCCGCTGCCGGACCAGACGTGGGACCGGCGTCGGTCGCAGGTCGCCGCGGGGGCCGCCGAAAAGCCCTTGATCGACGCGGTTCTCGCTCCCGGTGATGCGCTGTACCTGCCGCGGGGGTACCTGCATTCCGCCGTGGCGCAGGGCGAGGTGTCCATTCACCTGACAGTGGGCGTCCACGCCCTCACGGCCTACGACCTGGCCCGGGAGCTGATCGCCGGCGCTGCATCGGACCGCGAGTTGCGCAGATCGCTGCCGATGGGCATCGACGTGACCGACGTCGATGCGCTGGCCGCGCACGTCAAGGCCGCCGCCGCCCGGTTGACCGCTTCTGTCGACCACGCCGACGCCGCCCAGATCGCTGCGGTGGCGGCCAGGGTCGGGCGGCGCCAGGCCGGCGAAACCCGGCCCGCGCCGTTGCCGCCGCTGGCGCAGTTGAATGTGCTCCGATCGGTCGACGGGTCGACCGCGCTGCGCCTGCGGCCGGGTGCCCGGCCGTTCTGGCGGACCGCAGGCGATCGGACCGTCGTCGAGGTTATGGACACATCGATCAGTTGGCCGCTGGAGGTGGCGCCCGCGCTACGGGAAGCGTTGTCCGGCAACCCGTTCAGTCCGGGCCAGCTCCCGGGGCTGGAACCCGACGAGCAGCTGGTGATGGCCCGCCGGTTGATCCGGGAGGGCCTGGTGGTCGCGGCCGTCGACGGCGACGGGCGCGATTGCGCGCCCGGTGACTGAGCCGAGCGTCATGCTGGTGGAGCCGGACCGATCGGAGCGGTGCGCCGCGTTGTCGGCGCAGCGCGGAGACCCCATGCTGGGCACCGCGTTTCCGGCCGCCCGGCTGCTGCTCGTGGAGCAGCCCGGGCCGTGGGGGAGGGCAGGACTGCTGGATTCCCGGTTCAGCAGGTCGGTGGCGCACCGCCTCATCGCCCGCTTCGACCCCGCCGGCATTCGCGTACTGGCCATCCGGCGCCACGGCCGATCCGCGGCGGGCGGACCACGGCGCTGGGCGCTCGTCGACTGCCGTCCGGGCCGGGAACGCCTGCGGTGGGGCACGTACGCCGACGACCGGGACCTGCTGGCATTGGACATCGACGCGGCGGTGCAGCCGCCGGAACTGCGTGCGGGCGACGGCGCCGACGAGGCATCGCCGGTCTTCCTGGTGTGCGCCCACGGCACGCACGACGCCTGCTGCGCGCTGCGCGGGCGCCCGGTCGCGGCGGCCCTCGCGCTGGCCCGCCCCGCCGCGGTATGGGAGTCCAGTCACGTCGGTGGCGACCGGTTCGCCGCCAACGTCCTCGTCCTCCCGACCGGGGTGCTGTACGGGCGGGTACCCGAGTCGGCGGCGTCGACGCTGGTGGCCGCCACCGATCACGGCCTGGTGCTGGAGGAGCACCTCCGCGGACGGGTGGGCTTCGCGCCGGACGATCAGGTCGCCATGGCACAGGTGCACCGCGAACGACCCGGCCTTTCCTTCGATGACGTGCTGCCCCTGGGCTCCAGTACTCCCGAACCGGGCCTCACCGTCGTCCGCGTGCGGGCCGGTGCCGCCGTGGTCGAGGTCTCCGTTCGGGTGCAGCGCGCGCACCGGGAATGGCTGACCTGCCAGGCCCTGCAACCGTCGTCGGCCGTCATTCACCGACCGGTGTCCCTGCGCGAGGTGAGCAGTGCCGACGCCCGATCGGGCGGTTGACCCGGCAGCGCCGTAGGCCGCGCCGCCGACCCTGCAGAGCCGGCGTCAGCAGGTCGACGTGGGTGGCCCCCTGGTGGGCGGTCCTGCCGATGCATCGGTCTGCACCACCGATCTCACGGTGGCCGGGACCACCGAAATCCCGTGCCGGCTCTACACTCCGGTCGGTCTACCGAAGGGCTCGCCGCTGCTCGTCTTCTATCACGGTGGTGCCTGAGTGACCGGCAGCCTGGACAGTCACGACCGGCTCTGCCGCTTCCTTGCGGCGCACGCGGCGGTCCGGGTGCTGTCCGCCGGATACCGGCTGGCCCCGGAACATCCGTTTCCCGCCGCCTTCGACGACGCCGCCGCGGCGTATCGGCACGCGGCCGAGCACGCCGTGACATGGGGCGCCGATCCCGTGTCCATCGCCGTCGGCGGTGACAGCGCCGGCGGTGGCCTTGCTGCCGCCATCGCACTGCAGGCCGGTCCTGCCGGCGGGCCGGCGCCGGCGTTCCTGCTGATGTTCTATCCGCACTGCGACACGGCCCGCCGTTCTGCGTCCCGGGACCTGTTCGGTGAAGGATTCGGGCTCACCGACGAGGACATCGACTGGTCGACAGATCGATACCTGCCGCCGGGTGCCGACCGGACCGACCCCCGCGTCTGCATCGGCCGCGCCGACGACCTGTCCGCAATGCCGCCGACCTACCTGGTGACCGCCGGCTTCGACCCGCTTCGCGACGAGGGTGAACTGTTCGCTGATCGGCTCAGCTCTGCTGGCGTCGCCGTCATCGCCCGCAGGAACCCGATCTCATGCACGGATTCGCGAACCTGTTGGGCGTTTCCGCACGCTGCCGCGAGGCCGTTGCGCAGGCCTGCGGGGCACTGCGGACCGGGCTCGAGGTCAGCCGGCGCTGACAGCCGATGGGGCGGCCGGGACCGTGGACCCGTCGGCGCCAGCCCGTCACCTGACGACGGCGACCAGATGAAGTGGTGCCCCCGGTGAGACTCGAACTCACACTGTGCGGGATTTGAATCCGCTTCCTCTGCCAATTGGGATACGGGGGCAGTCCCCGCGCGCGGGGCAGCAGCAATCTTAGACGGCACCCTCGCTGCGTCGAACCGGCCGACGCCGACAACGATGTCGGGTTGCCCGCCGAGCGGCCGTTTCACATCACATCGGCGCCGGTGAGCACGTAGCCTGCGGGACACATTCCCCCGTTAGGCTGACCGCCGGGACCGATGGCCGATCCGCGGCCATCGGCATGGCTGGAAGGTTGCCGGATGACGACTCCGAGACGAGTGCTCATCGCCGAGGACGAGGCATTGATCAGGCTGGACCTGGCAGAAATGTTGTCCGAAGAGGGTTTTGAGGTCGTCGGGCAGGCGGCGGACGGGGAGCAGGCGGTCGCGATGGCCACGGAATTGCGACCTGATCTCGTCATTCTGGACGTCAAGATGCCCAAGCGGGACGGCATCGACGCGGCGGGGGAGATTGTCGCCGAACAGATCGCGCCCGTCGTCATCCTCACCGCGTTCTCGCAGCGCGACCTGATCGAGCGGGCCCGCGACGCGGGTGCCATGGCCTACCTGGTGAAGCCGTTTTCGAAGGCGGATCTGCTGCCGGCGATCGAGTTGGCGGTCGCCCGCTACGCCGAGACCGCGGCGTTGCGCGCCGAAGTCGCCGACATCACGCAGCGGCTCGAGGCCCGCAAGGTCATCGACCGGGCCAAGGGCCTGTTGATGACCCACCAGAAGATGACCGAACCGGAGGCGTTCCGGTGGATCCAGCGCACCGCCATGGATCGGCGCACGTCCATGCAGGCCGTCGCGGGAGCGGTCCTGGAAGGCCTCGCTACGAAGAGCTGACCGCGATCGGTAGTTGCTGACACGGCGTGGCCGAACGATCCGCAACGGCCGGGTGACGCAGCGATGCTTACCGGCTGATCAGCGGCTCACCGCGGCCGGGGGCGGAAAAACCTCTGTACTTGCCCCCATCGTATGTAGGATCAACTGTTACCCAAACGAAGTTTTGATCACGTCCGGTGATATTCCCGCGGTTGTTGCAGGTCAGAGAGGCGTGCAGGTGTCGCCGAACCGGACAACAGAGTGCTTATGTCCGGCGCGTCGCGTTTTGGTTACGAGGCCTCGCAAATGCATGAGCCCACGCCGTCCGTGGGATAGGTTCCCGGGCGTGTCCGACGTCGTCGGCACGACCGGTAAGCAAATACCCGGTCACAAGAATCCTCGGAGGTGGCCTGTGCATCGACGTTCGATGCGACCCGCCCTCGTCCTGGTGGCCATCGCCACCCTGACGCTGGCGGCATGTGGTTCCAAGTCCAATGACAGTTCGACGACTTCGGCGGCGGCACCCGCGGCCAGTGACGCGTCGTCTGCGGCCCCCGGTAGTGCGGACGCCTCCGGCAGCGAGTCGGCCGCCTCCGGCAGCGAGTCGGCCGCCCCCGGTGGTCTGGTCATCACCCCGCTGAAGCAGATCACCCCGGAAGGCACCGACGTGCCCGCCGCGAGCTCCACCAACCCGGTCCTTCCGGCCGGTGACGGCACGGCCAAGTGCGACGCCGGCCAGAACATCGCCATGGCGGGCGCGCTCACCGGTCCGAATGCCGCGCTCGGTATCAACATCCTCAATGGCGCACAACTGGCCGTGGATCAGTTCAACGAGGCCAACGCGGACTGTCAGATCTCGATCAAGCAGTTCGACACCGAAGGTGACCCGCAGAAGGCCACCCAGGTTGCGCCGCAGATCGTCGGCGACGCCTCGGTCATCGGCCTGCTGGGCCCGGCATTCTCCGGCGAGACCAAGGCCACCGGCCCGATCTTCAACCAGGCCGGACTGGTCTCGGTCACCGCATCGGCCACCAACCCGGGCCTGACCACCAACGGCTGGACCAACTTCTTCCGTGGTCTGGGCAATGACAACTCGCAGGGCGGCGCCACCGCCAACTATCTCAAGGGCGAGCAGGGCTACACGAAGGTCTGTGTCGTCCAGGACAACACGGACTACGGCGTCGGCCTTGCCGAGGTCGTCACCGAAACCCTCGGCGAAGCCGCCGACGGCAATTGCGCCGTGAAGGTCAAGTCCGGTGACAAGGATTTCTCGGCCGGTATCCAGCTGATCAAGGGCGAAACCCCGGACGCGGTCTACTACGCGGGTTACTACGCCGAGGCCGCACCGTTCGTCCAGCAGTTGCGTGACGCCGGCGTGACCGCGCCGTTCGTAGCCGGTGACGGGGTCAACGATCCGCAGTTCGTCGATCAGGCGGGCGAGGCCTCCAAGGACGCGATCCTGACCTGCCCGTGTGGTCCGGCGCCGGAAGACTTCGCCGCGCAGTACCAAAAGGCATTCAACATTGCGCCCGGTGTCTACTCGGTGGACGCGTACGACCTGGTCACGATCATGCTCACCGGCATCGCTTCCGGTGATGTCACCGATCGCGCCAGCATGATCGAGTACTTCAAGACCTACGAAGGCGAAGGTCTTGCCAAGTCCTACAAGTGGGATTCCAGCGGCGAGCTCGCCGTTGCGAACCCGTGGCTGTACCAGGTTCAGTAACCTCCCGCCGCGAGTCCGTCCGGCGACCCGGACCACCCTGACGGTGTGGTCGGGTCGCCGGGTGGCCGCGGCGTAGTCGTGCTGTCCACTACCGCACGCGCTCTGCAGAGCTGACCGGCCATTGAAGGAGCACGATGTGATGGGTAGTTGGGCGGACGCGAGCAATGTCCTCGCGATGGCGCCGATCAACTTCAATACCGGCGCACTGGTATCCAACTTCTGGCAGTTGACCATCGACGGCTTGGCCTACGGTTCGATCTACGCGCTGGTCGCCGTCGGGTACACCCTCGTCTACGGCGTGCTCCGACTGATCAACTTCGCGCACTCCGAGATCTTCATGCTCGGCATGTTCGGCCAGTACGCGGTGCTGTTGGCGCTCGGCTTCTCGCCGAGCGGCAACGTGTACAGCGAGGGTGTGGTGATGACCATCGTCTACCTCGGGCTCGCGTTGATCGGCGGTATGGCGGTCTCCGGCGGGGCTGCCGTCGCCCTCGAGCGCATCGCCTACCGGCCACTACGGAAACGCAATGCACCGTCTCTGGTCTTTCTGATCACCGCCATCGGCGCGTCCTTCGTGATCCAGGAGTTCGTGCACTACATCCTTCCGCAGCTGACCGACAACGAACTGGGCGGCGTGAATGCGCAGATTCCGATCCGGTTGGTCGCGCCGGAGGAGGTCTTCGGGTTCCTCGGAGCGTCGGTCACGAACATCACCCTCATCATCGTCATCGCCGCGTTCGTCCTGGCCCTCGGCACCGACACCTTCGTGAACCGCACCAAGTTCGGGCGCGGCATCCGCGCGGTCGCCCAGGACCCGACAACGGCCACGCTGATGGGCATCTCGCGCGAGCGGGTCATCATGCTGACCTTCCTGCTCGGCGGGCTCCTGGCCGGCGCGGCCGCACTGCTCTACACGTTGCGGGTGCCCAACGGGATCATCTATTCCGGCGGATTCATCCTCGGCATCAAGGCGTTCGCCGCAGCAGTCCTCGGCGGGATCGGCAACCTGCGTGGCGCCCTCCTCGGCGGACTCATCCTCGGGGTCATGGAGAACTACGGTCAGGTCCTCTTCGGCACCGGATGGCGTGACGTCGTCGCCTTCGTCCTACTGATCGGCATCCTGATGTTCCGCCCGACCGGCATTCTCGGCGAGACCCTGGGGAGGGCGCGGGTATGAGCACTCCCTTCAAGGACCGCCCAAAGGGCGGTGTCGGCGACGGATTCCGCAGTTGGTGGAACGCTCTCGCCCGGCCGACGCAATGGCTGGTCGGTGTGCCCTTCATCGCCCTGTTGGCACTGCTGCCGCTACTGAACATCCCGCTGCTGACCACCGAGGGCACCAACTTCGGGTCCGTGATGGCGCAGTTCGGGATGTACGCCCTGATTGCTATCGGGTTGAACGTCGTCGTCGGCCAGGCCGGCCTGTTGGACCTCGGGTATGTCGGCTTCTACGCCGTCGGTGCCTACACGGTCGCCCTGTTGACCAGTCCGGACAGCCCGTGGAACCAGACCGGACCCGAAGGGTGGCTGTCGAAGGACTGGGCATGGCTCGCGGTGCTGCCGATTGCGATGGCGATCACCGCACTGTCCGGTCTGCTGCTCGGATCGCCGACCCTGCGGTTGCGCGGCGACTACCTGGCGATCGTGACGCTCGGCTTCGGCGAGATCGTTCGGCTGCTGGCCGACAATCTGGGGGAGATCACCGGCGGTGGCCGCGGCCTCTCGCAGGTGGCCTATCCGCGGATCGGTGTCACGGACGACTTCCCGCTCGGCGTGTTCTCCGCCGGCAACGTCGGGAAGACGCTGAACGCCGGCGTCTGGTGGTACTGGTTGTCGCTGTTCTTGATCATCGTCGTGCTGCTGTTCGTCGGGAACCTGGAGCGGTCGCGCGTGGGCCGGGCCTGGGTGGCCATCCGCGAGGACGAGGACGCGGCCGAGATCATGGGCGTGCCGACGTTCAAGTTCAAGCTCTGGGCCTTCGTCATCGGTGCGATGATCGGGGGTATGTCCGGTGCCCTCTACGCCGGCCAGGTGCAGTTCGTGGTGCCGACCAACTTCAACGTCATCAACTCCGTGCTGTTCCTGTGTGCCGTGGTGCTCGGCGGCCAGGGCAACAAATTGGGCGTCATACTGGGTGCCTTCATCATCGTGTACCTGCCGAACTTCTTCCTCGGACGGACGGAGATCCTCGGCATCCCGGTCAACGGTGACGACATCGCCGAATACAAGTACCTGTTCTTCGGAGTCGCGCTGATGGTGTTGATGATCTTCCGGCCGCAGGGGCTGATACCGGTCAGGCAGAAGCTGCTGACCTACGGCCGTGAGCTGTACGTCGCGGCCCGCCGGCACCGGTCCGCCGAGCAGCCCGAGGTGACCAAGTGAGCCGCGACGATTCGGATTCGCTGCACGATCCGGGGGCCGTCGGTGCAGGCGCCGAGGTCGGCGAGGAATACCGGCACATGTCGGAGGAGGCGTTCGGCGAGGGGCCTGTCGGCCCGATGATCCTCGACGAAGCGGTGAAGGTCGACGTCGAGGACGTCATGCCCGAACTGGTGGATCCCGAACTGGTCGCGGGGATGGTCGCGCCGACCCGGGAGATCGACACGCCGGTCGGGGAGCCGCTCGTCGAACTCGACAAGGTGACGGTCAGGTTCGGCGGGCTCACTGCGCTGGACGCCGTGACCTTCACCATCAACCGGGGTGAGATCCTCGGGCTGATCGGCCCGAACGGTGCCGGCAAGACGACCTGCTTCAACGCGATGACCGGCGTCTACCGGCCCACCTCGGGCACCGTGACGTTCGACCACCAGGTGCTCGCCAAGCTGAAGCGGAATCAGATCACCCGTCTCGGGATCGCCCGTACCTTCCAGAACATCCGCCTGTTCGGTGAGATGACTGCCCTGGAAAACGTGGTGGTGGGAACCGATGCCCGCCACCGGACGTCCGTACCTGGGGCCACATTCCGCGTCCCCCGGCACCGGCACGAGGAACGGGACGCCCTCGACCGGGGCATGGCGCTGCTGGAATTCGTCGGGATCGGCGGCCGGGCGACGGAGAAGGCGCGCAACCTTCCGTACGGCGACCAGCGCCGGCTGGAGATTGCTCGGGCGCTGGCCACCGAACCCAAATTGCTGTGCCTGGACGAACCTGCGGCCGGGTTCAACCCGGCGGAGAAGGCGGCGCTCGTCGAGCTGATTCGCAAGATCCGCTCCGACGGCTACACCGTCCTGCTGATCGAGCACGACATGCGCCTCGTGATGGGCGTGACCGATCGAATCGTGGTCCTGGAGTTCGGCAAGAAGATCGCCGAGGGCGTTCCGGCGGAGATTCGCGACAACCCGGCGGTCATCGCCGCCTACTTGGGGGTTCCGGACGATGCCACTGCTTGAGATCCAGGACATGACGGTCGGATACGGCCGCATCGAAGCGCTGCACGGGATCTCGCTGTCGGTCGAGGAGGGCGAGCTGGTCACACTGATCGGCGCGAACGGTGCGGGCAAGACCACCACCATGCGGGCGATCTCCGGGATCCGGCCGCTCACCCGCGGCTCCATCATCTTCAAGGGCCAGGACATCACCAAGATGAAGGCCCACCAGCGGGTGCTGGCCGGCATCGTGCAGGCCCCCGAGGGCCGCGGGGTCTTCCCCGGGATGACCGTCCAGGAGAACCTGGACATGGGTCACTACGGCCGCAAGTTCCACAACAAGGCGGAGCTGAAGACGACCCTCGACCGCGTCTTCGAGCTCTTTCCCAGGCTGGAGGAGCGTCGGTCCCAGTACGGCGGGACGCTGTCCGGCGGCGAGCAGCAGATGGTCGCCATCGGCCGGGCACTGATGGCCCGGCCGGAGGTGCTGCTGCTGGACGAGCCGTCGATGGGGCTGGCGCCGATGATGATCCAACAGATCTTCCGGATCATCTCGGAGATCAACGCCACCGGCGTGACGATCCTGCTGGTCGAGCAGAACGCCCAGCAGGCCCTGTCCCGCTCCGATCGCGCGTACATCCTGGAGACCGGCGAGGTTGTCAAGTCCGGCCCGGGCCCCGAGCTGCTGGCCGACCCGGCGATCAAAGAGGCCTACCTCGGCGTCGCCTGACGCGTATGTCCCGCGCAGGCGCCAGCCAGCGGCATGCGGGTTTACGAAGCAAGTACGGGTCCGCATCCGGGTGAATTGCCCGAATCTGCCTATCGGGTGGACCTGCTGCGGGGCTAGGTTGCGGGTCGGGGTCCTCGTCTTCGGCGGAGTCACGCCGGCTGCGACTTCCTCCTTCACATCAATGCTTGTCGCGTTGTTCTGAAGGAGACACAACATGGAAACCACGGTCGCCGAGATCGCTCCCGACATCTACCGGTTCTCCACGTTCGTCAACCCGCCGGGCCTGATGTTCAACCAGTTCCTCGTCGACGCAGATCAACCGCTGTTGTTCCATACCGGCCCGAGAGCACTGGGCGGATTCAACTGGTCGTCGCAACACCTCGAGTGGGAGGTGTTGGATGGTTCGCCGTCAGCAGGCAGCCGATCGTGCGCAGCGGCCAAAGATGAGGTCTCCGGGTCGGTGGGGTTTTTCGCGGCGTGTGGAGGTTGCTTTCTGGCGCCTGATCGCGGAGGGGAAGCGCACCGTGGATGCGGCCGACGCGGTGGGCGTGTCGGACGTCATCGGGGTCAGATGGTTCCGTCAGGGTGGCGGCATGCCACCAATGAATCTGGCCGAGCCGTCGGGCCGGTATCTGTCATTCCCCGAGCGTGAGGAGATCGCGATCCTTCGTGCCCAGGGGCACGGTCCGCGGGAGATCGGTCGCCGGATCGGTCGGGACGCCTCGACGATCTCGCGTGAGCTCAGGCGAAATGCTGCGACGCGCGCGACGAACCCGGGGTACCGGGCATCGACCGCGCAATGGAAGGCCGAGATCGCCTGCCAAGCGACCGAAAGTCGCGAAGCTCGTGCACAATCCGCGGCTGCTTGAGTACGTCCAGCAGCGGTTGGCCGGCGAACTCATCCGCCCGGACGGCAGTGTGTTGGCCGGGCCGCAAACGTCGTGGTCCGGGCGGAACAAGCCCAGGCGGGCCGATCGGCCGTGGGCCACGGCCTGGAGCCCGGAACAGATCGCCAACCGGTTGCCGATCGACTTCCCCGATGATGAGTCCATGCGGATCAGCCACGAGGCGATCTATCAGGCGCTCTACGTCCAAGGACGCGGCGCGTTGAAGCGTGAGCTCGTCGCATGTTTGCGCACCGGCCGGGCGCTACGAGTGCCACGGGCACGCTCCCACAACAAGCCTGGCGGTCACGTCACCGCGGACGTGGTGATCAGCGAGCGACCGGCCGAGGTCGCGGATCGGGCCATCCCGGGCCACTGGGAAGGCGACCGTGCGACACGATGTCGCACGGGTTGAGTGAACTACGTGTTGGAGGTTCGAATGGTGAAACGGTAGTTCCGGGTCAGTGTCCGTGGACCCGTCCCCAGCCTGACGTGCGTCGCCGGTAACGGTGGGGTGCGAAGCTCAGGTGTTGTGACCCAAGGGTTTCCGTTCCATCCGGAAGCCACAGGTCCGGGGAAGACCGGACGGGTGAACGTGAGTGAACTCCCGATGATGCCTCGTGATCCCAAGCCCCGCCGATGGGTCGTTGCAGCGGGGTGCATGGCTGGCCGCTGAGAAGCGGCAGGCGCCGATGGTGGAGGTCACTGCCATCTGGATGGACACCGCCGCCTCGGGGTAAAGGGAGCACCCACCCCGGTCGTATCTCGCTCGTGTGGAACGTGGAAACCCCGTTGGGGTCCGGATGGGAACAATCATTCGGTCGGCCGACCGTGAGGAAGGCGTAACTCCCCAGCGGGAACAGGATGGCCCAAGAAGCGAACGCCGGCAGCTGAAAGGCAACAGGAAACCGAGAGGTCATGGCTGGTCCTCCACCAGCCCTTTCTGGATAACTGGCCGGATACGGGCGTTGCCCGACCCGAAAGGGTGCCGACGTGGGCCAGGTGAGTCTGCGAGGACATGTACTGACCGATGACACCGGAACCGAAGGGCAAGTTGGACGCCATGACGACGCAGCTGGCCGCCGCGACGGGAGTCGCGGTCGGCACTGCCGCCGTGGTGAACGGACCGGAGGACATTCCCGGTGACTGGTCGTCGATCAACTGGCGGACGGTCGACGGGGACGTACGGCGTTTGCGGCAGAGAATCTTCGCGGCAACACAGGCAGGGGACCTCAAACGGGTCCGCAATCTGCAGAAGCTGATGCTCCGTTCCCGGGCGAACGCGTTGTCCAGCGTTCGGCGGGTCACGGAGATCAACTCTGGGCGCGGCACGGCGGGTGTCGACGGTCAGGTGGTGCTGCTACCCAGTGCGAAAGCCGAGCTGGCGCACTGGGTGCAACACCACCGAGCAGAATGGACCGTCTACCCCGTCAGACGTGTGTACATCCCGAAGGGCAACGGGAAACAGCGCCCGCTCGGCATTCCCGTTGTCGTGGACCGCGCCTTCCAGGCGCTGGTCCGCGCCGCACTGGAACCCGAATGGGAGGCACGGTTCGAGCCGAAGTCTTACGGCTTCCGCCCGGGCCGTGGCTGTCACGACGCGATCGGCGCCATCTACTCCACGTTGAACGGGCACAACCCGTCGCGGGTGTGGGTGCTGGACGCTGACCTGACCGCGGCGTTCGACCGGGTCGCCCATCACCACCTAATGACCGCGCTCGGCGGGTTCCCTGCCAGGGACCTCATCGAGCAGTGGCTGAAGGCCGGGATGGTCGACCGGGGTCGGTTCGCTCCGACCGATGAGGGAACCCCTCAAGGCGGAGTGATCAGCCCGTTGCTGTTCAACGTGGCCCTGCACGGGATGGAAAGCGCCGCCGGGGTGCGGTACTTCACCTCCGGCAGAGATGCCGGGAGCGCGGTACCGAACAGCCCCGTGCTGGTCAGGTATGCCGACGACTTCGCCGTGATGTGCACCAGCCGGGAGCAGGCCGAACAGGTCAAGGCACGGCTCGCGCAATGGCTGGCGCCCAAGGGTTTGGGTTTCAACGAGAACAAGACACGCATCGTTCACGCTGACACCGGTTTCGACTTCTTGGGGTTCACCGTCCGCCGCTTTCACGGCAAGTTGTTGATCAAACCCAGCCAGGCGGCGCAACGACGGATCCGGATCAGGCTGCGCACCGAGATGCGGTCCCTGCGTGGGGCCAATTCCGCTGCGGTCCTCCGCGCGATGAACCCGATCGTGCGGGGGTGGTCGGCCTACTACCGGACGGTGGTGTCCAGCGAGGTGTTCACCGCGCTGGATAATTACCTGTGGACGCTCACCTACAAGTGGGCCAAACACAGCCACCCGAACAAGCCGAAGCATTGGGTCGTTGACCGCTACTTCGGCCGGTTCAACAAGTCCAGGCAGGACCGGTGGGTGTTCGGTGACCGGGACAGCGGCGCCTACCTCCTCAAGTTCTCCTGGACGAAGATCATCCGGCACCAGTTGGTCAACGGAAGGGCATCCCCCGATGACCCGACCCTGACCGACTACTGGGCCGCCCGGCGCCGCAAGGGCCCACCGCTACCACTGGACAACGGCACGTTGCGCCTGCTGCAGACGCAACACGGCCGCTGCCCGATCTGCGGTGACCTGCTCTTCCCCGCCGACTCGCTGCCAGGAAGCCCCCGCGAGTGGGAACACTGGCTGCGGACCACCCGGAAGACGATCAGCCCCACGATCGCCCCGGTCGGTGGCCCGTCGGATGCATCACGCCGTCGTCTCACACACGTGAGCTGTCAACGACGACACCACGTCCGCGACCTCGCCGCCCCAGCACTTCTGACTGCCCGCAAGCCAGTAGGACTTGCTTGAGCCGGATGCGGTGAAAGCCGCCAGTCCGGTTCTGAGGGGGCCTCGGCGCAGCAATGCGCCGGGGCTACCCGACGTGCGACACGATGTCGCACGGGTTGAGTGAACTACGTGTTGGAGGTTCGAATGGTGAAACGGTAGTTCCGGGTCAGTGTCCGTGGACCCGTCCCCAGCCTGACGTGCGTCGCCGGTAACGGTGGGGTGCGAAGCTCAGGTGTTGTGACCCAAGGGTTTCCGTTCCATCCGGAAGCCACAGGTCCGGGGAAGACCGGACGGGTGAACGTGAGTGAACTCCCGATGATGCCTCGTGATCCCAAGCCCCGCCGATGGGTCGTTGCAGCGGGGTGCATGGCTGGCCGCTGAGAAGCGGCAGGCGCCGATGGTGGAGGTCACTGCCATCTGGATGGACACCGCCGCCTCGGGGTAAAGGGAGCACCCACCCCGGTCGTATCTCGCTCGTGTGGAACGTGGAAACCCCGTTGGGGTCCGGATGGGAACAATCATTCGGTCGGCCGACCGTGAGGAAGGCGTAACTCCCCAGCGGGAACAGGATGGCCCAAGAAGCGAACGCCGGCAGCTGAAAGGCAACAGGAAACCGAGAGGTCATGGCTGGTCCTCCACCAGCCCTTTCTGGATAACTGGCCGGATACGGGCGTTGCCCGACCCGAAAGGGTGCCGACGTGGGCCAGGTGAGTCTGCGAGGACATGTACTGACCGATGACACCGGAACCGAAGGGCAAGTTGGACGCCATGACGACGCAGCTGGCCGCCGCGACGGGAGTCGCGGTCGGCACTGCCGCCGTGGTGAACGGACCGGAGGACATTCCCGGTGACTGGTCGTCGATCAATTGGCGGACGGTCGACGGGGACGTACGGCGTTTGCGGCAGAGAATCTTCGCGGCAACACAGGCAGGGGACCTCAAACGGGTCCGCAATCTGCAGAAGCTGATGCTCCGTTCCCGGGCGAACGCGTTGTCCAGCGTTCGGCGGGTCACGGAGATCAACTCTGGGCGCGGCACGGCGGGTGTCGACGGTCAGGTGGTGCTGCTACCCAGTGCGAAAGCCGAGCTGGCGCACTGGGTGCAACACCACCGAGCAGAATGGACCGTCTACCCCGTCAGACGTGTGTACATCCCGAAGGGCAACGGGAAACAGCGCCCGCTCGGCATTCCCGTTGTCGTGGACCGCGCCTTCCAGGCGCTGGTCCGCGCCGCACTGGAACCCGAATGGGAGGCACGGTTCGAGCCGAAGTCTTACGGCTTCCGCCCGGGCCGTGGCTGTCACGACGCGATCGGCGCCATCTACTCCACGTTGAACGGGCACAACCCGTCGCGGGTGTGGGTGCTGGACGCTGACCTGACCGCGGCGTTCGACCGGGTCGCCCATCACCACCTAATGACCGCGCTCGGCGGGTTCCCTGCCAGGGACCTCATCGAGCAGTGGCTGAAGGCCGGGATGGTCGACCGGGGTCGGTTCGCTCCGACCGATGAGGGAACCCCTCAAGGCGGAGTGATCAGCCCGTTGCTGTTCAACGTGGCCCTGCACGGGATGGAAAGCGCCGCCGGGGTGCGGTACTTCACCTCCGGCAGAGATGCCGGGAGCGCGGTACCGAACAGCCCCGTGCTGGTCAGGTATGCCGACGACTTCGCCGTGATGTGCACCAGCCGGGAGCAGGCCGAACAGGTCAAGGCACGGCTCGCGCAATGGCTGGCGCCCAAGGGTTTGGGTTTCAACGAGAACAAGACACGCATCGTTCACGCTGACACCGGTTTCGACTTCTTGGGGTTCACCGTCCGCCGCTTTCACGGCAAGTTGTTGATCAAACCCAGCCAGGCGGCGCAACGACGGATCCGGATCAGGCTGCGCACCGAGATGCGGTCCCTGCGTGGGGCCAATTCCGCTGCGGTCCTCCGCGCGATGAACCCGATCGTGCGGGGGTGGTCGGCCTACTACCGGACGGTGGTGTCCAGCGAGGTGTTCACCGCGCTGGATAATTACCTGTGGACGCTCACCTACAAGTGGGCCAAACACAGCCACCCGAACAAGCCGAAGCATTGGGTCGTTGACCGCTACTTCGGCCGGTTCAACAAGTCCAGGCAGGACCGGTGGGTGTTCGGTGACCGGGACAGCGGCGCCTACCTCCTCAAGTTCTCCTGGACGAAGATCATCCGGCACCAGTTGGTCAACGGAAGGGCATCCCCCGATGACCCGACCCTGACCGACTACTGGGCCGCCCGGCGCCGCAAGGGCCCACCGCTACCACTGGACAACGGCACGTTGCGCCTGCTGCAGACGCAACACGGCCGCTGCCCGATCTGCGGTGACCTGCTCTTCCCCGCCGACTCGCTGCCAGGAAGCCCCCGCGAGTGGGAACACTGGCTGCGGACCACCCGGAAGACGATCAGCCCCACGATCGCCCCGGTCGGTGGCCCGTCGGATGCATCACGCCGTCGTCTCACACACGTGAGCTGTCAACGACGACACCACGTCCGCGACCTCGCCGCCCCAGCACTTCTGACTGCCCGCAAGCCAGTAGGACTTGCTTGAGCCGGATGCGGTGAAAGCCGCCAGTCCGGTTCTGAGGGGGCCTCGGCGCAGCAATGCGCCGGGGCTACCCGACTCATCATCGGTCTGGAACGGTCCGCGATCGGCACCGTGGTCGAGCGCATGACCCGCTACACCACACTCGTCCACCTGCCCCGCGCGCCGGGATACGGCACCGTTGCACCGACGAAGAACGGTCCACCACTGGGCGGATACGGCGCTATCGCCATGAAAGATGCTCTCACCGCGGCGATGTGCACCTTGCCGCAGGACCTCACCAAGACGCTGACCTGGGACCGCGGCAAGGAACTCGCCGCTCATGCCCAGTTCAAAGTCGAGACCGGTATCAGCGTCTACTTTGCCGACCCGCGTTCGCCGTGGCAGCGAGGGACGAACGAGAACACCAATGGCATC
>CAWAVL010000013.1:0-624560 GCA_963785455.1 uncultured Actinomycetota bacterium | reverse complement strand
TTTAGGCCCGATCGCCGGCCAGGTTGCGGACGACCGGCCAGAGGGCTCATCCCCGCGGGCGCGGGGAGCACGAATGACGGTCAGCCGCCGCGGTGATCGCGGGCGGTCATCCGGGAATCAGCACCAGTGGATCGGATACCGCGGTGGCAACAACCGCATCGACCGGGTACCGGTAGGTGTCGCCGACCTGATCCATCAGCACCACTTCCTTCCCCCGCCGACGGACCTCCGTGACGGTGTGCGGCCGTTCGAACGGGTCGGGACGCCAGAGGTCCCCCGGTTCGATGTGGCCCGCCCGGTGGCTCGTCCGGGTGAATCCGCCGCAGGGGGTGGTGGCCGCGCAATGGTCCAGTACCTCAGCGGCATTCGCCAGGGTCAGACTCACGGAAATCCTCCGTTGCGATGAGTGGTGCTGGCCCGGGGATGAGCCGATGGCACCGCGGGAAGTGTGTCACTACCCGGTTCCCGATCCCGGACCCCGGACGCCTGCGCGCGTGCAACGTCAGGTAGTTGCAAGGTTTGCTGCCCGGGTCGCAGACAGACAGAGTTGGACCGATGATCAACACGGGTGTCGACATCGTGCCGACAACCGGGCTCATCGCCGGGCCGTCGGCAGACGGTCCCGCACCGTGCGGATGGTGCGCCGAGGGTCCTCGCGTGAAGGAGGGAATGCGTCGATGGCGGTGTCCGGGCATCAGGGAAGCTTGAGCAGGATCCGGGACATGGTCAGGACCCAACTCTGGCCGTTGCCGGCCATCGGCGTGGTGATCGCCGCGATCGCCGGGGTGCTGTTGCCGCAACTGGACGAAGTCGTCGACGGCGATCTGCCCCCCAGCGTCACCGACTACCTGTTCGGTGGCGGCGCGACCGCCGCACGTGCCGTCCTCGAGGCCATTGCCGGATCACTCATCACGGTCACCTCGCTGACCTTCTCGCTGACGGTCGTCACCCTCCAGCTGGCCAGCAGCCAGTTCTCCCCCCGGTTGTTGCGGACGTTCACCAGCGACCGGTTCGTGCAGGCGACGTTGGCACTGTTCCTGGGCACCTTCACCTACGCCCTGACGGTGCTGAGAACGGTCCGTACCGCCGCGGACGACCAAGAACTGTTCGTCCCACAGATGGCAGTTTCGGTTGCGTATCTGTTGGCGCTGGCCAGCGTGCTGGGCCTGGTCCTGTTCCTTGCACACCTGGCGCGGGAGATCCGTGTCGAGACCATGCTGGTGAAGGTTCACAACGACGCGAGCGACACGGTCGCTCGGGTCCTCGAGTCCCTCTCCGAATCCGACCCGCCCGGGGCTCTGCCGGATCCCGCGGTCAGCAGCGAGCCGATCATGGCCGACAGCTCCGGCCTTCTTGTCCATGCCGACGAGCCGGCAATGCTGAAGGCGGCCACGGACGCCGATGCAGTGGTGTCGATCGATCACCCGGTCGGCAGCTCGGTGGTCGCAGGCACTCCGATCGGGCTGACCTGGACGGTCTCCGGCCGTCCGTTCGAGGCCGACCAGCTGGAGCAGTTGCGCAAGCGCTGTGCGAAGGCGGTGGTCACGGGAAACGAGCGGACCGCCGCGGAGGACGTCGGGTTCGGACTCCGTCAGCTCACCGACGTCGCCATCAGAGCACTGTCGCCAGGGATCAACGATCCCACCACCGCCGTGCACGCGCTCGGCCATTCCGCAGCCCTGCTGTGCGAACTGGCCGAGCGGGATCTCGGGCCCCGCGTCGTGCGCGACGAAGAACGCACGATCAGGGTCGTCATGCACCGGCCGACCTTCGGCGGCCTGCTGGACATGGCAGTGGCTCAGCCGCGGCGATACGGGGCGGCTGAGCCTGCGGTTCTGGGCAGGCTCTTGCGACTGCTCGACGAGCTGACCTGGGCGACCCGGCGCGGCGAACGCCGCGCCGCAATCGCCGCCCAACTCGGTCGAATACGCGCGACGGCTGCTGCTCAGGACTTCGACTCCACTGAGCACGCAGAGCTGGCTGCTCTGGCGATGAGTGTCGAGCGGAACCTCGCGGAGCCGCCGCCCGCATCAGCGCGGTGACCACCCGGACGGGCTCATCAGGGATCCTCCGGCGGCTGCACGGGCGGTAATTCAGGCAGGATGCTCAGTTTGCCGTCCGTCTCGACGACGATGGCCGCGACGCCGGTGAGGTCGGCATGCCCTTGGGAACGGGCCGCCTGACGCAGCTCGTCGGCAGTGAAGCGTTCCCTTCTCATCGCACCGTGCAGGAACCCATCGCGATAGATGAGGGTGGGCTCGGACTTCACGAGGTGTTCGATCCGGGGGCTGCGGACCGACGCCCAGGCGACGACGAATTGCAGTCCGATGAGCAGGGCGAGAGCGGTCACGCCCTCGGCCAGCGCGACGTCGCTGGACAGGAGCACAGAGGCCAACGTCGATCCGAGGGCGACGGTGACCACGAAGTCGAATGCGTTGAGCTTGGACAGGGTTCGCTTCCCGGAAACCCGCAGCAGCACGATCAGGAGGGCGTAGGCGGCGACCCCCACGGCAAGGACCCGCAGAGGCCCTTGCCATCCGTCGTAGAACATTGACAGCTCCCTTCGTTGCCGCAACTCGGGTGTTCCCGTCTGCGGCGGGACGACACACGGGACGGTGGTTGTGCGGCACCTGTCGATGTTCTGTCGACCCGCTTTGCCGTCGGCGGTGTGCCCAAGGGGCAGCCCAGACGGACTCCGACGTGACCGGTTCCATCACGGACGAGGGCCGACCGGCCCTCGATCCAATGTCAGGCAACCGTTAGGTCAGCACGGCTCGGGTTCTGCCACACTTGGCGGGCACGGTCGTGACAGGAGGATTCCTTGCACACTGTTGATGTCGAGCAGTCCGCAAGTATTGACCATGTACTGGACAGAGAGGTGGAATGGCTTGCTGAATTGCACAGCTCGATCCCTGCGGACGTCGTCCGTGGTGTTGTGGTCGCGGTGCGGTGCGATCTCGCAGGTCAGGTCCCCTTGGAGGCAGTGCCGGAACTCCTGCACCGCTGTGCCCACGAGCGGTTGCTCCGGACCGCCCGAAGTCAGCGGCGTGTCAGACGCACACCCATGTGGACGGCGTCAGCCAGCTGAGGCACTTGGATGCCGGCACCGATGACCGGGCCGGCCGTTCAGGTGTAGCAGCGCGGGCCGTGACAGGTGGCGTATGCGGCACTCTGCGAGGGGTGAGGGTCGACGGCGCCGACTTGAGACCGTTTGCGCTGCCTGCTTCGCCCGCAGGGCCGCACCGTTCATGAGATGCCGCGGCCCGTCCCCCGGTCGCCGAAGAAGGACTTGCCAAGACGTCATGGGTGCCCGAATCCGCCTCACCAACGCTGCGGCGGACTGCGCATCCCCGCACCCCGGAGCCGATCGGCTGCAGAGTGATCGGTCAGAACCGGTCGACGAGGGCGCTCGTCGGGTCTGCCTACCGCGCCGGGTACCCAGCGCCGCTGTCGCGAGCAGAGCGGACATGTTGCTGCGGTCCGGCCCGTCCTGGGGACAACGACTGTATCCGCCGCTGGCGGGGGGACGGCGGGCCTCGCGGCATTGACCATGGTGGCCTGCCTGGCTGGATTTCTCGCCTGGAAAGCCGCCGTCGAGCAGGCACCTGAGCCACTTTCGCGCGACGTCAATGCAACCCGGCCCGGAGCGCATCGAGCTGGTTCGGAACAGCGACCCTTCGGAGGCCGGTGGGACCGGTGCCGGGGCCCGCCGCGAGGTGGCGGAATACGCCCGGGTGCACTGCTGCGCTCAGCATCCCGCCCGCCGGTTGGGGCCGGGGGACGCTGACCGCCCGAGCGGAGTGAACGGCGTACCAGCCGTGAACGATGGCCGGGGGCCGATCGACGTTACCGCGCGCCCGCCATCTCGGTCTTTGCCTCCCGCCGGTCGTGCGCACGCTGGAGTGCTGACTTGCGGTCCTGCTCACTCTCGTCGTCAATGCGCCGCGCGGCATCCGCGTCGTAGGTGAGGTTCTCGCCCGACTCCGGATCGAAGATCAACATGCGGGTCGGGTCGAACCACAGCTGCGCGCGGTCGTCGTCGCGGACCCGGCTTTCCGCGCTCAGCGCGACGACGAGTT
Source organism: uncultured Actinomycetota bacterium (assembly GCA_963785455.1). Lineage (GTDB taxonomy): Bacteria > Actinomycetota > Actinomycetes > Mycobacteriales > Nakamurellaceae > Nakamurella. The sequence goes on along the minus strand of CAWAVL010000013.1, from coordinate 620,481 downwards.
GGGTTCGCATGCCTTCTCCGTCCAGGTCGCGGTCGAGCTCCTCGAGCTTGGCGGCGACGTCCGGATGGGTGTCGAACGGCACGTAGGCGTACAACTCGGCGCCGAGCCACTCCACGACATCGACATCGGCGTCGAATCGGACGCCCTTGCCGGCGCGCGAATCGTCGAGCACCGAGGCGTCCTCGAAGTGTTCCGGGCGGATTCCGACGATCACCAGGGAGCCGTCGCGGACCTTGTCCCGGACGGCGGCCGGGAGTTCGGCCTCGGCGAACGGCAGCTTCAGACTGCCGTTCTGGACCTGCCCTGGCAGGAAATTCATCGGCGGCGACCCGATGAAGCCGGCGACGAACAGGTTGACCGGCTGTTCGTACAGGGTCCGGGGGCTGGCGACCTGTTGCAGGAGGCCTTTGCGGAGCACGGCCACCCGGTCGCCCAAGGTCATGGCCTCCGTCTGATCGTGCGTGACGTAGACCGTCGTCGTTCCGAGCCGGCGCTGCATCCGGGAGATTTCCGTCCGCATCTGACCGCGCAATTTGGCGTCGAGGTTGGACAGCGGCTCGTCGAACAGGAACGCCTGGGCTTCCCGCACGATGGCCCGTCCCATCGCCACCCGTTGACGTTGGCCGCCGGACAGGTTCGCCGGTTTGCGGTCGAGATGCTCTGTCAGCTCGAGCGTTTCGGCCGCCGTCAGCACCTTTGACCGGATCTCGTCGTCGCTGAACTTACCTTTCTTCAGCCGCAACGGAAAGGCGATGTTCTCGAACACCGTGAGATGCGGATAGAGCGCGTAATTCTGGAAGACCATGGCCAGTTGCCGGTCGCGGGGCGCGCGGTCGTTGACCCGCGTTCCGCCGATCTCCAGGTCGCCGGAAGTGATGTCCTCCAACCCGACGATCATCCGCAGCAATGTCGACTTCCCGCAGCCGGACGGCCCGACCAGGATGACGAACTCGCCGTCGGCGATGTCCAGGCTGACGTCGTTGACGGCGGGGAAGCCGTCGCCGTATTCCTTGACGATGTTCTTGAGTGTGATGGCTGCCATCAAAGGCTCCTTGGTCTGAGAGGTCGGTGGTCGGGCCGGGTCAGCCCTTGACAGCGCCCTGGGTGAGTCCGGACACGATCTGGCGTTGGAACAGAATGACGAGGATGACCACCGGAATGGTCACGACAACCGCAGCGGCGGAAATGGCCCCGGTGGGTTCCTCGAATTGGGACGCGCCGGTGAAGAAGGCCAGAGCGGCGGGAACCGGCCTTGCGGCGTCGGAGGACGTGAGCGAGATCCCGTAGACGAAGTCGTTCCACGCGATGAAGAAGGCGATCAGTGCGGTGGTGAACACGCCGGGCGCCGCCAGCGGGACGATCGCCTTGCGGAACGCCTGCCACGTCGTCGCGCCATCGACCTGCGCCGCCTGCTCCAACTCCCAGGGAATCTGCCGGAAGAACGCGGCGAGCGTCCAGATCGAGATCGGCAGGGTGAGCGACAGGTACGGGATGATCAAACCCGCCCAGGTGTCGTACAAGCCGATGGAACGCCACAGATTGAACAGCGGCGTCACGATCGAGATGGCCGGGAAGATCGACACCGCGAGCGCCGAGGTGAGGATGAGTTTCTTCCCCGGGAAGTCCAGGCGCGCGATGGCGTAGGCAGCGAGGGTTGCCAGCACCACGGCAATGGCGGTGGCGATCAGCGAGATGCCGATGGAATTGCGCAACGCGGACAGGAACAGCTGCTGGGCGGACCCGTCGGGCGACAGGATCTGGGCGTAGTTGTCGGTCGACCAGGTCCCTGGCAGAAACGTGCCCAACTGCAGTTCACTGGGCAGCTTGAAGGATGTGGCAAAGATCGACGCCACCGGGAACAGCGCCCACAGCAGCACGAGCACCGTCCCGATGGCCCACCAGGTGCGTTCGCGGGGAGAGAGCCTTGCGCCACCCATCACTTACCACCCCTCGCGCTCGACAGATCCACCTTGAACAACTTGATCGCGATGAAGCAGATACCGATCACGCACAGGAACAGCAGCACCGAGATCGCCGAACCCATACCGATTTCCAACCGACCGATCGACGTCCGGTAGGCCAGCAGGGACAGCACCTCCGTGCCGTTGGCGCCGTTGGTCATGATGAAGACGTTGTCGAAGATCCGGAAGGCGTCCAGGGCGCGGAACAGCACCGCCACCATGATCGCCGGCATCATGTTCGGGATCACCACCCGGCGCAGGCGCTGCCACCAGGTGGCGCCGTCGACCTGCGCAGCCTCTTCCAGATCTCCGGAGACCTGGGCCAGGCCGGCCAGCAGCAGCAGTGAGATGAACGGTGTCGTCTTCCACACCTCGGACGCGATGATCACGAACAGGCTGGTGCCCTGGTTCGCGAACCAGTTCAGATCGGAATTGATGCCGGGCACCCAGCTGAACCAGGAATTCACGAAGCCGGAGTTGATGTCGAACATGTAGAACCAGGCGAAGGCCGAGACGACGGTGATGATGCCGTAGGGGACCAGGATCGCCGTGCGCAACAAACCCCGGAGTTGGCGGATCGCCCGGTGCATCACCAGGGCCAGGGCGAAGCCCAGGACCAGTTCGACCAGGACGGTGACGACCGTGATGAACAGGGTGATGAGAAAGGCCTGCCAGAACACCGGGTCGGCCAGCACCACTGCGTAGTTGCCGAACCCGACGAACCTCCGGTCCTCCGGTGCGGTCAGCCGGTAGCGGAACAGCGAGTCCCACATGGCCTGGAGAATCGGATAGAGAGTGACGGCCAGCATGACGACGAAGGCCGGCCCCGCCAGCCACCAACCCAGTCGTGCCTCGGAGCGCGCGCGGTCGCTGCGCCGTTGCCGTCGCGCCGGCTGTGGCGGCGCCTGTGTTTCGGTCGCGTTCCGGACGGCGCCGGCGGCGGTCGAAGTGGTGCTCATAGCAGTCGGTCTCCTCGCAGCACGGCGGTGATCAGCACGGTCGCCGCCTCGGGTGAGGTGTCGGGATTCACCGACGCCGGGGGATGCCAGGTCTCCTGAAGGCCGAGCGAGACCTCGTTGTAGTACGGGGTCTGCGGCCGGGGCGCGGCCGCTTTCAGCGAGTCCCTGATCAAGCCGGCCATCGGGAAGGTCTTCTGAACTGCGGGGTCGTCGTAGGCAGTGGTGTTCGAGGGGGGATTCCCGTTGGTGACGAAGTACTGCGACTGGTGCTCGGGCTTCACGATGCATTCGGCGGCCTGGTACGCCAGATCGACATGATTGCTGAAGGCGCCGACGCCGATGTTGATGCCCCCGTAGGGCGGGGCGGCCGGATGTTCGGGGTCGGTCTGCGGGTAGATGGCCCAGCCGACGTCGTCGATCAGCGACTGGTCCAGGGTGCCCGCGTCGACCGCGGCATTCATCGCCGACCACACGAACGGCCAGTTGACCATGAACGACCCGGTGTCGCCCTCGAACAGGGTGAGCGAGGCATTCTCGTCGGCCGTCGGCAGTCCGGGACCGCCCAGACCCTCAGATCCGATCGTCCCGATCACCCGGGCGGCGGCGCGGCCGGCCTCGGACTCCAGACCCAGCTGCAGCTCATCGGTCTTGCTGCCCTGATTCGCGATGATGTGCCCGCCGGCGGACTCGATCAAGGCGTTGATCCAGACCGTCAGGGACTCCGCCTTGGCGCCCTGCACGGCCAGGTCGACCTTCTGCTCACGGGCGACCTTCATCAGATCGTCCCAGGTGACGGGCTTTGACATGTCCAGCCCGGCCTTCTCGGCGACCGACTTGCGGTACCACAGCAGTTGGGTGTTCGCCCAGAACGGGATCGTGACCAGCTTGTCCCGCCAGGTGGCGCCGGCCAGCGCGCCCTGCACGACGTTCTGCGACACACGGTCGGCAACGTCCTGCGGAACGGGTGCGAGGAAGCCGGGCTCCGCCAGTTCCGGGATGAACGGCGGATCAAGACTCATCAGATCGATGGCAGAGTCGTTCGCGGCCAGCCGCCGGGCAAGTTGCTCGCGCTGAGAACTGGCGTCGCGGGGCAGGATCGACGTCTCGATCCGATAGGCGCCTTGGGCTTCCTGCGTGCACTGCTCGGCGATGGCGGCCTGGCCGCCGGCGTCCGGGTTGATGAACCAGGTCAGCACGGGCGGGCCGCCACTGGATCCGCAGGCCGCCAAGGGCAGGCCGACGATAAGCCCGAGTCCCGCCGCTATCAACCGTCCGCGATGCCTCACGATGCTCCTCTCGGGTAGCCGGGACCGAACGCGGGGCGCGCAGCTCCGGCACCGCTGCGCGCGTCGAGTCGAGTTCTTGACACTGTCCAGCCGTACCCGACCCATCACTGACGAAACGGCGTTCGGCCGGTTACCGGGTCACAAGGTGGTGACGGACCGGTGACAGGGACGTCACAGCACCGGAAACCGTTGTAGTTGAGCAACTGTCGCTCCATGCGCCCGGCAACATGCTGGAAACGCTCCCACCTCGACTGCCCCGCCGGACACGTGTTGGCAATGAGCAGCATCCGCGGCGCGCCCCCAACGCTCCGGCGTCCGAACGGGCCCGGTGGGCCGCCGTGGTACGGCGGCGGGCGTGCCCCCAGCGGGACTCCGCGGACCCGCCCTGACGGCCCGGTCAAGTCCGATTGACCGCAGCCCGGGCGGGATGACCGAAGATGTCCCGATGGACAGTGATCGAGGGTTGCCGGGCGCGGCCCGTTCGCCGGTCGGCCTCGATGACCCGGCGTGGTTCGGGGCGGTGATGGGGACCGGTGCCACAGCGACCGTTGCCTCGTTGCACCCGGGTCGGGTCCCGGCGCTTTCGACGTTCGCGGACCTGAGCGCCCAGATCCTGCTGTTGGCCAGCATGGTCGCGTTCGTCGCGTTGCTGATCCGCTTCGCCGTTCGTGGGCTGATCAGGCACGTATCCCCGGGACTGCGGTCCCCGCGGACCGGCGCCGCCTACGCCACCATTCCCGGTGCCATCAATGTTCTCGCGATCGGCACGCTCAACGTCTGGCGGGGACCGATGGGCAGCAGCCTGGGTTGGTGGGTCCTGCTGGTCATGGCGGGTGTCGGGACATTCTTGGGTCTCTGGTTGACGGTCGTGTTCTTCGTCAATGCGTTCGAGCACGAACAACTGTCTGCGGAGGACATCTCGGGGATCTGGTTCATCCCGGAGACGGTGGTGCTGTTGGGGTCGTTGTTGTTCGGGTTGCTGGCGGTGGTCGGTCCCGCGGGTGCGCAGCGCAGCCTTGCCGTCATCAGCGTGGCGCTGCTCGGTGCCGGTGGTCTGCTGTTCGCGGTCACCGCCGTTGTGTTCGTGAATCGGTTGGTGCTGCACGCGGGTTTGCACCGCTCGGGTGCCGCGTCGATGTGGATCATGCTGAGTCCGTTGGCGGTCACATCGCTGGCCTTGCAGTCCGTCGCGGGTGGTGACCTCGTCCTTGCGGGCTCCTCGCCATTGGGGGTGACCGAGGCGGCGACCCTTGCTGCGGGGGTCCTGTGGGGCTTCGCGATGTGGTGGCTCCTCGCAGCGATCGTCATCACCAGGCATGCCGGCCGCGGAGCGATGACCAGGACGGCCGCCGATTGGGGATTCGTCTTTCCGTCGGCAGCCATGGTGATCGCCACGCTGACCCTGGCCCGGCGCTGGGAATCGGCGTTGGTGGAGGCCCTCGGCCTGATTCTGGGTGCCGCCTTGGCCCTGGTGTGGGTCGGGGTGATCACCATCGCGATCGTCGGTGCGCGTAGCGGGCGGCGCGGGTGAGGATCGGGGTTCGTAGCATAGAGGTTGCTCCTGGAGGCCGCGATCGGTCAGCACGAAGTGCGGGCCCACGTCGAGGTGAACGGCCGACCCTCAGGCCAGGGAGTTGAGCAGGTTGCGGCTGGCTTGCTCGCACCGCTCACAGGCGTCCGCGCAGATCCGGCAGTGCTCGTGCATCCGTGCGTGCGACCGGCGCTCTTCGCCGAATGCCTGGGCCTCGATGCAGGCGGTCACAACAGCGTGTCGGTCCCACCCTGATGTCGAGGGGAATTGCTCACCATTTCTCTCGTGGCGGTCATCTCGTGGCGGTCATCGGCTCTCCTCCGATTCCGTTGTGCGCCACCGCGGCCCCGATCCACGACGGACGGGATCGGTGAACAGCACTGTGCTCTTATCCGCGGGGAGCCCGAACCAAACCCCATCGGTGTGCGGGTCGGCGTCGGTTGCGTGACGACCGATACGCGGCCGTGTGCGGCAGCGACCCCCGCGGCTGCGGGCCTCGAGTCCGACACGATTCCGGCCGCACCCGGCCGGTCAGCTGGTGGGCGAACTGCTCGACGACGAAAGCGCTTCGGTCGACTCTCCGCTGAGAGCCGAGCCGGTGGTGGGCATGTCGGCGGGGAGCGTGGCGGTGATGTTGCACCCTTGGATGTCGTCGGTCAGAGCCGCCTGCATCGGCTGCAGGCTGCGAACGATCTCATCGAGCCGGCCGGCGTTGAGATCCCTTGCTGCTTCGGCGATGTCGTTGATCGCAGCGTAGGCAGCCTGCGCCCCGGCGACCGCGTCCAGGCAGGCCTGGTTGACGGTGACCTGCCCCGAGGCGGCCGCGCTGGATTCGGGCTCGGTGGTCGTCGTCGGAGTCGGTGACGCGGTGGTCGTAGCGGCGGACGCCGTGGTCGAGATGGTACCTGAGCCCTCGCTGAACAACCCCACGATCACCGCGCCGACCCCTACTCCGAGGACAAAGGCCGCCGCGGCCAGCCACCACGTAACTGCACTTGCGGGTCGTCGCGGGGTGTTCGCAGGCGTGGCCATGAAGATCCCATCCGAAGCGTGGCGGCTGTGTGCGGACGTCCCGCCCCGGGCGGGTCAGGTGCGAGTGTGACCGCTCTCCGGCTGCCGGGTCAAACGCCGATGACCCCTTTTCGGCTCGCCGCAAGGGATTGCGCAACGGTGATCCGCACGCAACGGTATTGGCGCTCCCTGAGTGGGAATCGACAAAGCTGGGTACAGGGGGGCCGTACCGGATCGTCCGGATTGTCGTTCCGGATTGTCATCGTGAGGGGGTGTTGTGCGAGCGGGAGACCCCGGTGGGCCGATTCGCGCCGGGGTGACGCGTGTCGCGACCCGGCTCGGTCGTGCGTATCTCGCCGCGGTGATCACCGGCAGGTGGCTGGTCATTGCCGGTTGGGTCGGGGTGACGGTCTTGTTGTCGGTTGCGCTGCCGACGCAGCCCACCGAGAACGCCGGCAATTTCGGCGAACTGCTGCCGCCGGATAGCGCCGCGGTGCGGGTGCAGGACCGATCGCTGGAGCAGTTTGCGATTCCGGTGCTGTCGGAGACTTCGGTCGTCGTGCACAATCCGGCCGGCCTCGATCCGCTGACCAGAGCCGATGTCGTCTTGTGGGCGTTGTCGTTCGTGCAGGCGTCGCAGCAGGGACGAGTCCCCGACGAGCGCAACCAGATCCTGGCCGCAGTACCGGTCCCCACGGCGACACCGCAGACAGCGGTCACCTACCTGTACTTCTCCGGCGGGACGCTCCTGTCACCGGCAGTGGAACTGGCTGAGCAGTACGCCTCTCACTTTCACAATCAGGACTCGGTTCAGACCTACGTGACCGGGATCTCCCCCGCCCAACTGCGGCAGGGGTACTACCTGCTGGACAGGTTGCACGTCTTCGAGCTGGCCACCCTGGCAATGATCGCCATCGTCGTCGGGCTCGCACTGCGGTCCTTCGTCGCGCCGTTCGCCGTGCTCACCGTCGCCGGATTCGGCTATCTGGTGGCGGTGCGGCTGCTGGGCGTTCTCTCGGCGTGGTTGGGAATCGGCTTGCCGGACCAGCTTCGCCCGTTGCTGGCGGCCTTGCTGATCGGCGTCGTCACCGACTACTGCGTGCTGTTCTTCTTCGGGTTCCGCGACCAGCTCAAGCGCGGTCTGCCGAAACTGGAGGCCGCCCGGCGTGCCGTCACCGTTGAATCGCCGATCATCGCCATCGCCGGCCTGACGGTGGCCGCGGGGACTGCTGCCCTGATGGCGGCGAACTTCTCCCTGTTCAAGGCGTTCGGTCCAGGCATGGCCCTGACGGTCCTGGTCGGGTTGGTGGTCTCGCTGACGCTCGTGCCGGCGCTGATGGCGATCCTCGGTCACCGGCTCTTCCTCCCCTGGAGGAACGTCGAGCGGCCCACCGTCGGACGCCCGCGTGCCGCCCGGCGCACCAGCAGGTTCATTCGGATCGTCGCGGACCGGAAGGGGGCACTCGTGGCAACTGCCATCGTTGTGGGGCTGCTGCTCATCGCGGCGACGCCACTGAGTGGTATGCGGCTCGACATGTCGTTCACCTCCGGCCTACCCGCGGACGACCCGGTACAACACGGTGCCGATGTGCTCGACGGCTCGGCCATCAGGGGGATCACCGCTCCCACCGAAGTGCTCGTCGAGGGAGAGGGGCTGATCGGTCAGCGGCCGGCTCTCGAGCGCATGCAGTCGGCGTTGGAGGCTCAGCCGGGTGTTGCGACCGTGCTGGGACCGGCGCAGAACCCGCTGCCGGACGCGTATGGCATCGTGTTCTCCAGGGATGGCAACACCGCTCGGTTCGTCGTGATCCTCGACAGCGATCCGCTTGCGGCGCCGGCGATCTCGAACCTACAGCGGCTGGAGGGTCGCCTCGACGCGCTGGCCCGCGGGGCCGGGCTGCGTGATGTCGAGGTGGCGGTCACCGGGCAGACCGCCATCGCCGCCGAGTTGGCCGTCATCACCCGGGAGAACCTGTGGATCACACTGCTGGCCGCACTCGCCGTCGAGTTGATCATTCTCGTCGCGTATCTGCGGGCCATCGCTGCGCCGCTCGTGCTGCTGGCATCGAGCGTGCTCGGCGTCGCCGCTGCGTTGGGCCTGACCGTGGTGGTGTTCCAGGGACTGCGGGGCAACCCCGGCCTGACCTTCTACGCCCCGTTCGCGACGGCGGTGCTGCTCCTCGCCCTCGGCTCGGACTACAACGTGTTCACGGTCGGGTCCATCTGGCACCAGGCGTCCCGACATCCGCTCAGCACCGCGATCGCCCGGGCGATGCCGGCCACCAACCGAGCCGTCGGCACGGCCGGCGTCATCCTCGCCGCCACCTTCGCGATGGTGGCGATCATCCCCTTGGAAACCTTCCGGCAGATTGCGTTCACCATGACCGTGGGATTGCTGATCGATACGTTCGTCATCAGACCGGTGCTGACACCGGCACTGCTCACGCTGCTCGGTCCCGCCGCGAGTTGGCCGAGTCGGCGGATCCGGACCGAGGCCGTGCCGCACGGACAACTCCACGAGCATGCGACGGCCGCCGCGCGCCGGCCGACGGCCGCTCTGCGGGGGTCTGACACCGATGTGCAAGCTCCGGACCCGGCGGGCGCGGTGATCCCGTGAACGACCGTGAGCGTACCGAAACCGCGTCGGCGGCGTCGGCAGATCAGCGATCGCCGGGCTCGGATCTCCGCCCCGGCGCTCACCCGCCTCGTCGCCGCAGGCGGCTTCTTCTGCCGCTGAGCATCGTCGTGGTCCTGGTGGCGGTGCTGTGGGCGACGGACTGGCTGGCGCGCACAAGTGCGCAAGCGTTGCTCGCACGTAAGATCCAGACCGAAACGGCAGTCAGTGAAACCCCGACGGTGCGGGTCGACGGCCTGTTCTTCCTGCCGCAGGTGATCAGGGGACGCTACGACACCGTGCACATCGGAATGGTGGATCTCACGGCCGGGCCGCTGCGGGTGGCCAGCCTCAACTCCGAACTGCATGGGGTGCGACTGCCCTTCCATGACGTGCTGGTCGGCAGCGCCAACGACATCCTCATCGACAGTGCCTCCGAGCAGGCGCTGATCACTTTCGATGACCTCAATGCCTACCTGGAATCGACCGACCGGTCGGTGCGGGTGGAGCCCTCGGACGGCGGCAACGTTCGGCTGACGGCCACGGTGACGGTGCTCGGACAGGAGATTTCCGCCTCTGCCGACGCGGAGATCTCTGCCGCGGACGGCGCAGTGGCGATCCGGCCGACCAGGCTGAACACCAACACGGACCTCGACGCGTCCAGTGAAGCCTTGCTGGGACGGCGGCTCACCGTCGTTGTTCCGATGGATCCCTTGCCGTTCGGCCAGCAGATCAACGAAATCCGGACGGTGGATGCGGGTTTCATCGTTGATGCGGGGGGCAGCAACATCGTGATCACCGCGCCGCAAGAACCCGGACCGAGTCCGTAGACCACCAGTGAATCTGCCGTGCAACAGGTTCCGCTGCTGTGCGCGCGGTGAGGTCTCGAATCGGTCACGTTTGCCAGCCGTGCGTTTGCTGTGCCGATGTCCGGACACTGCATTGACGACAACGTACGGCGGCCCGCTGAGTGAAAGGTTGAAATGATGGTCTTGACCGGTGTCATTGTGGCAATTGCGATCCTGATCACCCTGGCGCTGAAGGCTCGGTCCAAGGAACGCGCCCGGATCGCAACCGCATTTTCGGTGGTGGCGCTGCTCGCGGCGGCAGGCTGTTCGTCGAACAGCGACACGACTGCCTCGGACGTCAGTTCCAACCTGTCGTCCGCCGCCGAGACGCTGGCCTCCTCGGCGGAAAGCGTGGGGTCGGATCTGTCCTCCGCTGCGGCTTCAGCAGGCACGGAAGTGCAGTCTGCTGCGGATACCGCCATGTCGAACGGTGAATCCGTTGCCAGTGGGGCAGAGTCGTCCATGACCGCCGCGACCTCCCCGGCCTCGGGAACCTATCCGCCCGAGCAAGCGCAGCTGTGCCAGGCAAGAGATGAGCTTCGGACATCGCTCGGCGAGCTGACCAATCCTGCGCTGCTGACCCAGGGGGCAAGTGCCATCGGCGCCGAGGTGGACAAGGTGCAGAACAATATCGACGCAGTGGTGACGTCCGCCCAACCCGAGCTGAAGCCGCAGCTTGACGCCTTGCAGGCTTCCGTCGAGAAGCTCCGGACCGCTGTCGGCAACCTGGGCGATGGAAACGTGGCCGCAAACGTGCAGGCGGTCGGCGCAGCAGCAGGCGAAGTCGGCTCGGCATCGACCGCTGTGCTCAGCGAGCTGGACAATATCTGCGGATCCTGATCCGGCGAATCCTTCACGGTCGGCGGAGTTGCTGCAACGCCGATCCCTGCATCGGCTTCCCGCAACGACCTTCCGCATCGATGCCGGGCGGGTGGGTGCTCGGTCCGTATGGAGGCGTTGCGCAGGGATCCCGTGCGGGCTGGTGGTCGAGACCGCCGGCCCGCACGTGCACCCGCCGGCAGTGCCGGCCGCGACGTCAGGCGGGCTGATCAGCCGGTGCCGTGGTCCATCCGGCCGCCCACAACTGGTAGTGGGTGGGCTCGCCGGCCGCGGCGGCGAACTCGGACAGCACCTGTGCGAGGTGCTCCCGGCTGGCGGATGGCATGCGCTGCACGATGTCGGCAATGGCCGAGGACCGTCGATGCATGACGGTGTCGACCGCCTTCCGCCCCTTCCTGGTCAGGGTGAGCGCGAGGTGACGACGATCGGTGGGGTTGTCCTTTCGATCCACCAGCCCGATGCCGACCAATCGGTCCACGGTCCGGGTCGCATTGGACGGGTGCACCTTCAAGGCATCCGCCAGTGCAGTGAGGTGGATCGGACCGCGACTGGCGATGATGACCAGAGCCCGCCACTGCGTCATCGACAGGGCCTCCTGCACGTCAGCCAGCGATTGGGCGGCCACCCCTACCAACGCTCGTGACGCGTCCATGACTGCATCGACCTGCTCGCCGAGCAATCGTTGTTCCCGGACCGCCTTGGACTCGCGCACCATGGCGCCGAGCATGAGCCAATGATTGCAACCACGCAAGCATCAGGCAGGTCGTGTCCGTCCTGCCGGCCACCCCGCGCGGCCTTCGGCGACGCGGTATCAGTCGATCCGCCGGCGCTGCGGGACCACGGTGTACCGGGGGTCCTGCGCCGATGCCTGACCGGCCTCGAAGACGGCGAACCGTGCGCAAGCAGACCCCGCCATCAGGGCGAGCCCGGCGGCGGCAGCAGCCGCACGGCTTCGTGCACCGAGCGAGACCGTCAGCACGATTCCGCCGGTTGAAAGGGCTTTGGCCGCCTTGTTCAGGATGCCGGCGCGTCCGACCCGAATGGTCTCCGCAGCGATGCCCATCGATCGCGACCGGGCCTGCTCGGCCAACAGCTCCACCAACGCCCCGCCCACCGCCAGACGACGCGCCGGACCGGCGTCCCGCAGGTTCGCCCCCACCATGGCCAGGCCTCCCGATGCGGCCGCGGCGGACCCGACAAAGACAAAGGGCAGTTTCTGATAACCCTCATGCCACGCCGGGGTCGCGGTGTCCGAGATCAAGGTCGCGGTGTACGCCGCGATGGCCGGAGCTGTCAGACAAGCTCCGAGATTTGCCGGGCGGGCGACCGCGTCCAGCGCCGTCGACAGACCGCGGAACTTCGACGGCAGCAGGCCTCTCAGCTCCGCCGCACCCGCCAGGCCGGCAAGCGGTCCGAATGCGGTCAGGAGCCAGGTTCCGACGGACATGGGTGACGTTGGCTTGGCCACCCGGAGCATGTTGACGAACCGTCCGGGTCGGCCGAGGTCGTCGATCAATGCGGCGGTGCTCAGCGCGATGGCAACCAGACCGCCCACTCGTCCGGTGCGCCGGAGGGTGGGCCTACCGGTGAGGTCGCCACCAGCACCGAGCATCGTCGAACCGGCCGCGAGCCCGCCCAGGAACAGGTAAGCGGGTATGTCGTTGGTCCAGGGGGCCTGTTTGAGGACCGGTCGGCCGTAATACGACGTGAACTCCGCCTCAGGCACCATCGGCACTTCTCCGCGACGCCGACGGCGCGGACGGGCGGGGTTTCTCGGGTCATTCGGTTGCTGTGTGGTGATCCCACCGGAACCGCCGGACGATGGCGTCATGGCCGCCGTCCGACAAATGAGGCGACCAATCCCAGCGCAAGGACTCCAGCAGCCATCGCGGCCTTACGCCACATGTCCGGCAGGTCCCTGGTCGTGACGACCGGGTCCGGCGGAAGTCCGTAAACCTCCGGCTCATCGAGTAGTAGGAAGAATGCACCGGCCCCACCGACCCCGTCGGACTGGTCGGCACCGTACAACCTCGCCTCCGTCACACCCGCCTCGACCAGCTCCGCCCGCCGCTGCTCGGCCCGTGAGCGCAGCTCATCGAGGTCACCGAACTGGATGGACTCCGTCGGGCAGGCCTGCGCGCAGGCCGGGGTCTTGTCAGCCTGGAGCCGGTCGTAGCACAGCGTGCACTTCTGCGCCAAACCGTGGTTCTTCATATGGGATTGACCGATCCGCCGGTCGATCACTCCGAACGGACAGGCCGGAACGCAATATCCGCAACCATTGCAGATGTCCTCCTGTACCACGACAGTGCCGAATTCGGTCCGAAAGAGCGCTCCCGTCGGGCAGACGTCGAGGCATGCGGCATGGGTGCAGTGCTTGCAGACGTCGGAAGACATGAGCCAGCGAAAGTCAGTCTTGTTCTCCGAGCCGGATCCGGCACCCGGGAGCGACATGGACGGCATTCCCAGGTGAACCTTGGAGGAATCCGTTCCCAGCGCGGTTCTCTCGCCGTCCAGTGCCGCGTCACTCAGGCGGTTGATGTCGCTTTCGACCGATGAGTCCAGAACGCCCGGCTCCTGGCCCCCCAGCGGACGCGACTGTTCGATGAAGGCGACATGGCGCCACGTGCTCGCGCCGAGACCACCGGTGTTGTCATACGACGAGCCGAGCAGTTGCAGACCGTCCTCCGGGACAGCGTTCCATTCCTTGCACGCGACTTCACACGCTTTGCATCCGATACAGACCGAAGTGTCCGTAAAAAACCCTTTTCGCGCCGGCGCATCGGACCATCCGGAGGACTCGGCGACACCCGTTGCGGTCTCGAAGAAGTCGTTCATCGCTCACGCTCCGGGATTTCGCGATTACCTGCAATGATTGCGGAATGATGAGCATTGCACATCCCGCTGTTCACTCTGGACCTGCGCCGGTCGGTGTGCAACAGTCAGAACGAGTCGGCATCCTGGATGATGTCGGACTCGGACGAGCCCGCCCCGGGGCCAGACCTGGTAGGTGATTGATGAAGCCAGCGCGGCAGTTCCTGGCGTGGCCGGTGGTGCGGCAAGCCATGGGAGCGGACCGGCTAGGACGCGGTTCTGCTGCTGCATCGGCCGCAACCTCCAGGTACGTCGCGAGAACAGAAACGGCTGATCGCGTCGTAGGATCCATTTGTCCGTACTGCGCGGTTGGCTGCGCACAAAAGGTGTATGTCAAGGACGAGCAGGTCATCCAGATCGAGGGCGACCCGGATTCGCCGGTGTCCCGCGGGCGGCTGTGTCCCAAGGGGTCTGCGAGCAAGCAGTTGGTGACCTCGCCGGCGCGCGAGATGACGGTGAAGTACCGCAAGCCGTACGCAACCGACTGGATCGACCTCCCGCTCGACGCCGCAATGGACATGATCGCGGATCGGGTGATCCGGACGCGACGGGAGACCTGGCAGTGGGAGGTCGAGGGCAAGCGGGTGCGCCGCACGATGGGGATCGCCAGCCTCGGCGGCGCGACGCTGGACAACGAAGAGAACTACCTCATGAAGAAGTTGTACACGGCGATGGGCGCCGTGCAGGTGGAGAACCAGGCCCGCATTTGACACTCGTCCACCGTTCCCAGTTTGGGGACTTCCTTCGGTCGCGGTGGTGCCACGACATTCCAGCAGGACCTGCAGAACGCCGACTGCATCGTCATTGAAGGCTCCAACATGGCCGAGTGCCATCCCGTCGGCTTCCAATGGGTGATGGAAGCCAAGGCGCGTGGTGCGAAGGTGATCCATGTCGATCCCCGCTTCACCCGAACCTCCGCGGTGTCGGACCTGCATGTCCCGCTCCGCGCCGGTACGGACATCGCCTTTCTGGGCGGGTTGATCAATCACGTGCTCAGTGGTGGTCACGAATTCCGCGAATACGTCGCCGCCTATACGAACGCCGCCACCATTGTTTCGGAAGATTTCCGTGACACCGAGGATCTGGACGGGCTGTTCTCCGGGTTCGACCACGAGTCGGCCAAGTACTCGCCGCAATCGTGGCAGTACGAAGGAACCGAGGTCGCTGCATCCGCGGGACAGCGGGATCAGCAGTACAGCAGCCGTAGCGAGGACGGACAGCAGGGCGGCCCGGAGCATTCGGCCCGCGGTCACTCGCACGGCAGCGGTGGGCCGACCCTCTCCGGGACCCCGCCCACGGATACCACGCTGCAGCATCCACGGTGCGTGTTCCAGATCGTCAAACGGCACTTCTCCCGCTATACGCCGCAGGTCGTCGAAGAAATTTGCGGTATTCCGTCGGCTCTCTTCGCAGAGGTGGCCGACGCCATCGTGCAGAACTCTGGGCGTGAGCGAACGACGGCGTTCGCCTACGCGGTCGGCTGGACCCATCACACGGTGGGAGTGCAGTACATCCGGACGGCTGCCATCCTGCAGACTCTGCTGGGCAACATCGGCCGTCCCGGCGGCGGGATTCTCGCCCTACGCGGGCACGCCAGCATTCAGGGCTCGACGGACATCCCGACGCTGTTCAACATCCTGCCGGGCTACATCCCGATGCCGCATGCACATCAGGAGCAGACGCTCCAGGACTTCGTGGAGGCTGACGCCGGGAAAAAGGGCTACTGGGGCAACATGGACGCCTACGCCGTGAGCCTGCTCAAGGCCTGGTGGGGCGATGCGGCCACGGCAGCCAACGACTACTGCTTCGATTATCTGCCTCGTTTGACCGGCGATCACGGGACCTACAACACGGTGATGCGTCAGGTCGACGAAGGCGGCGGCGGATATTTCGTGGTGGGGGAGAATCCCGCGGTCGGCTCGGCGAATGCCAAATTGCAGCGCCGCGGAATGGCGCGGCTGGACTGGCTCGTGGTGCGCGACATGGTGATGATCGAATCCGCGACCTTCTGGAAGGACGGTCCGGAGATACAAACGGGGGAAATGCGGACAGCCGACATCGGCACCGAGGTCTTCTTCCTACCCGCCGCCGCGCACACCGAGAAGAACGGCAGCTTCACCAACACCCAACGGATGCTGCAGTGGCATCACCAGGCTGTCGAGCCGACTGGCGACGCGCGCAGCGAACTCTGGTTCTACTACCATCTCGGCCGGATCATCCGCGAGAAGTTGGCCGGCTCCACCGACGAACGGGATCGGCCACTGTTGGACCTGACGTGGGACTACCCCACCGAGGGACGCATCGCAGAACCAGCCGCAGAGGCCGTCCTCGCGGAGATCAACGGCCGCAATGCCGATGGCGATCCACTTCCCGCGTACACCGCGTTGAAGGCGGACGGATCCACCTCCTGTGGTTGCTGGATCTACTGCGGCGTCTACAAGGACGGCGTCAACCAGTGCGCCCGCCGCAAGCCCGGGTGCGAGCAGAGCTGGGTGGCACCGGAATGGGGGTGGGCCTGGCCGGCGAACAGGCGGATCCTGTACAACCGGGCATCGGCCGATCCGGCCGGCCGGCCGTGGAGCGAGCGCAAGGCCTACGTCTGGTGGGACGAAAAGGAAGAGAAGTGGACCGGTCACGACGTACCGGACTTCGAGCCGACCAAGAAGCCGGACTATCGGCCGCCGGAAGGGGCCACCGCGCAGGACGCACTGGCGGGTGACGATCCCTTCATCATGCAGACCGACGGCAAGGCGTGGCTCTACGTTCCTGCGGGTCTGACCGACGGTCCACTGCCGGCTCACTACGAGCCGGAGGAGTCGCCGTTCGACAACCTGTTGTACGACCAGCGGGCCAACCCGGCACGAGGCCGCTTCCCGCGGAAGGACAATCGGTACAACCCGGCCGGGTCGGACGCCGGGTCCAGCGTCTTCCCCTTCGTCTTCACGACCTACCGGCTGACCGAGCACCACACGGCCGGTGGCATGAGTCGGTGGCTGCCGTACCTGTCGGAATTGCAGCCGTCCATGTTCTGCGAGGTCAGCCCGGAACTGGCCGGCGAGCGCGGCCTGACCCATCTCGGGTGGGCGACAATCGTCACCGCGCGCAATGCCATAGAGGCCAGAGTGCTGGTGACGGAGCGGATCACGCCGCTGCGGGTGCAGGGCCGGGTGGTCCATCAGGTGGGGTTGCCGTACCACTGGGGCGAGAACGGCATCACCAGCGGCGACGCCGCGAACGAGTTGCTGTCCATCGTGCTGGATCCGAACGTCCACATCCAGGAGAGCAAGGTGGCCTCCTGCGACATCAGGCCGGGTCGGCGGCCGCGCGGCGCGGATCTGCCCCGGTTCGTCGCGGACTATCGGCAACGGGCCGGCATCGACGGCGGGTGACGGGTCCCGACCTTCGGCGATGAGGGCGACGCGCCACGATCTGGTCGGTTCTGCGCCCGGAGACCTTCGATCCGATTGAGACGCAACCTTTCCGGGCACTGGGACGGTGCGCAGAAGGGAGCGAGAACATGTCATCGACACAGCACCGTCAGAACACGGGCGAAGCGTTGCGGAATGTCACCGAGGCAGTGTCCGGCCTGGTCCGCGAGGAGGTGCGTCGCGGCGAGGCCGAAATGAAGGAGAAGGTCAGGCTCGGTTCCCGGGGAGTCGTGCTGTTGGGGGTCACCGGGGTCCTCGGCGTGGCGGCCGCGGGCACATCCACGGTCCTGTTCGTCAGGATTCTCGATCGGTTCCTGCCGCCCCGCACGGCCGCCTTCGCCGCGACGCTGTTGCTGGGCGGCGCCGCGGCGGGCTGCGGCTGGCTCGGATACCAGGAATTGAAGCCGGCCCTGCCGTTGCTGCCGACGGAGACCATCGACGACCTGAAAGACGGTATCGACAACGCGCGGACCACCGCGTAGCCGCAGCAGGCCGATTCAGGCAAGCCGATTCGCGGCGGGCCGATCACAGCGGGGCGCCGTCGAGCGTGGCCGCAAGCTTCAAATGAATAACCGAACAACCGAACAACCGAATAAACGAACAATTCGAACAATCGCACGAGGAGACAACAGTGTCCGATGGACAGCGCGATGTCATCGAAGTCCTGATGCACGATCATCGGGAAGTCGAATCGATGTTCGCGGAGCTCGAATCGTTGAGAGGCGCAACGAGCGACTCCGACCGCAGCCGCCGCAAGGATCTGGTGGAGCAGGTCACCATCGAACTTGTCCGGCACTCGGTCGCCGAGGAGGCCGAGGTGTACCCGGCGGTCAAGGAGAAGGTCAGCGCGGAGGAAGCCGAACGCGCGAAGCAGGAACATGCCGAGGCAGAAGAGACGATGAAACGGCTGGAGAAGCTGCAGCCGGACGACGCGTCGTTCGACGCGGAACTTGCCACCCTAATGCGTGAGATCAGGGAACACGTGGCGGAAGAGGAGGGGGAGATGTTCCCGCATATGCGGGAAGTGTTCACCCCCGACGAGCTGCGGGAACTCGGATCCAAAGTCGAGGCGGTCAAGAAGATCGCACCGACCCGGCCGCACCCCTCGGCACCGGACCAGCCGCCGGGCGACAAGCTCCTTGGCCCGGTCGTCGGGCTGTTCGACCGGATGCGCGATGCGGTGAGCCACCGCGGCACCGACGACAGCTGAACCACACCGGCAGCTGAACGATCCGCGCACGGGCTGCTGCCGGCAGCTGAACGATCCGCGCACGGGCTGCTGCCGGCAGCTGAACGATCCGCGCACCGGCCGCTGCCGGCAGCTGAAACCGTCCGCGCTGCTGCCGGGCGGCTCAATACAGCCGTTGGTAGGCGGCCTTAGTGAGCGTCCTGGTGATCCGACCGGTGCGGGCCGCCCTGGCGAGCGCCGCCCGGGCAGCGTTGGATCCCGGGGCGCCGTGCACACCCCCGCCCGGGTGAGCGGACGAGCCCGCGAGGAACAGCCGGTCGACCGGGGTGGCGGCGCCGCCGAGCCCAGATACCGGCCGGAAAATCAACTGCTGGTGCAGTTGTGCGGTTCCGCCGTTGATCGCGCCGTGCACCAGGTTCGGATTTTCCTGCTGCAGGCCGGCGGGGGACTGGACGTAGCGCCCCACGACCAGGTTCCGGAATCCGGGCGCGTGCCGTTCGATGGTGGCCTCCACCGTCTCGACGTGCCGGTCGATGTCCGCCGCCGTCATGCGTAGCCCGATGGGCAGGTGCGTGTAGGCCCACACGGATTCCGTGCCGGCCGGTGACCTGTCCGGGTCGGCGGTCGTCATCTGCCCGAACAGGACAAACGGTTTTCGCGGAACGCGTTGGCACGCAAGGTCTCCGGCGTACTCGGTGAGCCCGTTCAGGTCGACACCCAGATGGACGGTACCGGCGCCGGCGGCGGCGGGATTGTTCCACGGAACCTTCCCTGACAGCGCCCAGTCCAACTTGAGCGTCGGGGTGTCCCATTCAAAGTGGTCCAGGTCCGTCGTCATCCGGGACGGCAGTCGGTCCAGTCCGACCAGCTCCCGGTACAGGATGGGGGCCGTCACGTCGGCCAGCACCGCCCGCCTGGCCCTGATCAGCTCACCGCCGGCCAGCCGGACACCCAGTGCGGTGTTGTTCCTGATCACCACCTGGTCGACCGGTGCGCTGACCCGGACGGTTCCACCCCCGCCGCGCAGCCTGCGGTGCAACGCTTCCGGAATGCTGCCGGAGCCTCCCGCCGGGACGGGAAACCCGTGGGTCTGGCCCACCATTGCCAGCAGCCAGCCGTACACCGCGCTGCCCGCGCTGTCCGGGCTCAGGTCGGCGTGACCGGCGTTGCCGGCGATCAGCATCCGGGCGCCGTCCCCGTCGAACCACTCCCCGGTGAAGCGGCGGACCGGCATCACCGCCATCCGGGCCAGCCGCGCGGTCCCGGCCACCCCAAGCGTCCGGACCAGCCTGGAGCCCGGCGCGATCGGCGGGAACGGGGTGAAGAGCGCCTGGATGACGTGGTCCTCGATGGCCAGCCACTGCCGCACCAGCTCGTGCCAGCGCTCGGCGTCGGTGGCGGCGAATTCGCCGACAGACGCGGCGGTGACGTCGATGTCGCGGGACAGGACGGCACATCGGTCATCGGGGAACACGTGCGCCAGGACGGCCGGCGCGTGCCGCCACTGCAGGCCGTGTGCCTCGAGCTCCAGGGCTGCCAACACGGGAGATGCCGCCGCCAAGGGGTAGAAGGCGCTGAAGAGGTCGGACACGTATTGAGGCGACGCGACCTCGGCCGACCGGATAGCACCACCGATGAAAGGCGTGGCCTCGCATACCACGACGTTCCAACCGGCATCCACGAGGAGGTTGGCTGCCACCAGCCCGTTGTGACCGGCTCCGATGACGACGGCGTCCGGAGCTCCGTCACTGCGGGAAGGGAGCATGACCCGCCTCTCGTTCGAAAACGCTTCTAGCGCCTGCCTTCTGCGATGAGCGCCAGCCGTTGCAGGGACTCGGTATTGCGCACGGTGAACAGCTTCTGCCGAACGACCCTCGGCAGAAGACGTGCTCGTCCGCTTTCGGCGTTCTCCATCAGGCTGACATCTGTTCCGCTGCTCGTTTCGACGAGACGGATGTCGACGGTCGTCTCACCGATCGGCCAGGCGCGGGCGCGCAGCAGCAGTCGCTCGTTCGGGACGGCTTCGATGACGTCGGTGTGATCGTCGATGAGAATGGGCCAGATCCCCACCGAGTGGTGAATCCGGCTGCCCTGCTGCGGCCATGCCATGTCGACGTCCCGGATCGCAACCGCTCCGACGACCCACTGGGAGTAGAGCCATCCGTCGGACAGGGTCTTCCAGACCGTCTCCGGCGACACCCGAATCGCACAGTTGACGACCGCAAGACCGCGCTGAGCGCTGGTCCAGATCCGGCGTTCCTCCTTGGTCACCGGCATGTGCGGCCTCCTTCTGGTCAGTGTCGGGCAAGCGACATCGTCGAACGGATCCGGCCCGTGGAGAACGCTGCCGCCGCAGCAACGCCTGCGACGATCGTCGTGGCCGCGACGCGGCTCTTCCAACCGGGCGGCCGCGGCCTGGTGGCCCACGTCTGCTCCGGTGGCCCGGCAGACTCCCCGGCATCCTGCCGGAGCCCGGCCCGGATCACTTCGGCCAGATGCATGCCCTCGCGGCCGTTGCTGTCCAGCTCGTGCATCTGCGTGCGGCAGCTGAAACCGTCGGCCATCACGACGGTTTCCCGGTCGGCGGCCCGCACGGCCGGCAGCATCACCCGCTCGGCGCACTTCTGGCTCACGTCGAGGTGCCCGGGCT
This sequence comes from uncultured Actinomycetota bacterium, assembly GCA_963785455.1. Classification (GTDB taxonomy): domain Bacteria; phylum Actinomycetota; class Actinomycetes; order Mycobacteriales; family Nakamurellaceae; genus Nakamurella. Next base: position 599,290 of record CAWAVL010000013.1, on the reverse strand, counting down.
GGAATCCGAAATTGCCGGCCAGCCCGCAGCACCCCGAGTCCAGGTGCTCGGGCGTCATTCCCATCTCCTGCAGGATCTCCATGTCGGCACCGTTCCCCAGTACCGCATGTTGATGGCAGTGCACCTGGATGATGGCGTGCCTGGCCCAACGAGGGGGTGTCCAACCGGGAGTGTGCTCGTGCAGCAACTCGGCGAGCGTGACAACCTGCTGCTCCAGGACGTCCACCGCCTCCGCCTCCGGCAGCAACTCCTTCATGTCGGAGCGGAACACCGCCGTGCAACTGGGCTCGAGGCCGACGACGAAACCGCCGTTCCGGACGTGGTCGGCCAGGGCGCCGACAGTCCGGTTCAGAACCCGTTTGGCGACATCCAGTTGGCCGGTCGAGATCCAGGTCAGTCCGCAGCACAGCGGCTCGGACGGGATGGTCACCCGCCAACCTGCGGACTCGAGCACCTCCACGGCGGCCCGGCCGATGTCGGGATGGAAGTTGTTGGTGAAGGTGTCCGGCCAGAGCATGACCGTGCCCCGGTGTCCGGTGCCCTGCGGACGTCGGTTCGCGAACCATGACTGCAGGGAACGAGTGGCAAAGACCGGGATCTCGCGATCCTCCACACCCGCCACCCGGGTTGCGAGGCGTTGCAGCCCGGGCGTGTGCGTCGCGGCGTTCACCACGGCGCCGAGACGTAGGCGGGTGATCAAGCCGGCCACGACGGGCAGAAACCCCATCGCGTAGTCGGATCGCGGCCGTAGCCGACCCTTCCAGAAGTGCGCCAGGAATTCCGCCTTGTAGGTGGCCATGTCGACGTCGACCGGACAGTCCTTCTTGCAGCCCTTGCAGGCCAGGCACAGATCCAGGGCGTCGTGGACTTCCTGCGAATGCCACCCCTCGGTGATGGGCCCGTCACCGTGGCCATTCAACATCTCGAACAACAGTCGCGCGCGACCTCGGGTGGCGTGTTCCTCCTCGTGCAAGACCTGGAACGAGGGGCACATCACCGTCCCGCCGTCCGTCGTGTGCTGCCGGCACTTCCCGACGCCCACGCAACGCGACGCCGCCTTGACGAACGAACCGCCATCGTTCGGGTAGCTGAAGTGCAGTGTGCTGTGCTGGTGCGGGACCCAATCAGCGCCCAGACGCAGGTGAGTGTCGAACGGGTACGGGTCGACAACCTTGCCCGGGTTCATCAGGTTATCGGGGTCGAAGATCGACTTGAACTGCCCGAAGGCCTGCATCAACTCGGGCCCGAACATCTTCGGTAGCAGCTCGCCTCGTTGCTGACCGTCACCATGTTCCCCGGAAAGACTCCCGCCGTAGGACGTGACGAGATCGGCGGCGTCCTCGAGGAACCGACGGTATTGAGCGATGCCCTCCTCATGGCGCAGGTCGAACGGTATTCGGGTATGCACACACCCTTGGCCGAAATGACCGTAGAGGCTGGCCTGGGTATACCCGTACTGCCGGTAGAGCCCATCGAGGTCGCGGAGGTAGTCGCCGAGCCGCTCGGGGGCGACCGCGGAGTCCTCCCATCCCGGCCAGGTGTCCGGTTTGTTCGGGACGTGGGCGGTGGCGCCCAGGCCGGATTCCCGGACCGTCCACAACTCGCGCTCCCGTGCGGGATCATCGAAAAAGGCGTGCTGGGGGGCAGACTCGCTGTTGTTGAGCGCCTCGATCAAGTGGTGCGCGGCGCCGTCCGCGTGTTCCTGCGTGTCGCCGCCGAACTGCACCATCAGCCAGCCGGATCCGCGCGGCAACAGATCCAGTGCCGCAGAATTCATTTGTTTCTGCCGCTCGAAGCCGATCAGCTTGTCGTCGAGGCCCTCGAGTGCAATCGGTTCGTGCGGTAGCACCGCTGGTACGGCATCCGCGGCGTCGGCGACCGACGGGTAACCGAGGACGACCAGTGAACGATGCCGCACCACCGGGACCAGGGTGAGCTCCGCGTGCAGCACGGTCACGAGGGTGGATTCGCTGCCGACCAGCGCGCCGGCAACATTGAAACCATTCTCCGGAAGGAGGGAATCGAGGTTGTAGCCGGAAACCCGTCGCGGAATCTTCGGATAGCCGGTGCGGATCTGACCGAGATAGCTGTCCCTGAGCCGGCTCAGTCTGCGGTAGATCTCGGCCTGCCGATCGCCCCGTGCGGCAATCGAGGCGTACTCGTCGTCCGAGGTCGGGCCGCACCAGAACCGGGTTCCGTCATGCAAGAGCACTTCCAGCCGGGCCACATTGTCCACGACCTTGCCGGTGCGCTGCGCGGTCGCACCGCAGGAGTTGTTGCCGATCATGCCGCCGATGGTGCAGTTGTAGTGCGTCGCGGGCTCCGGACCGTACCGCAAGCCGGTCGGCTCCAACTGTTCGTTGAGCACATCGAGCACGATCCCGGGTTCCACCACGCAGGTGGACTTGTCCGCGTCGACACTGAGCAGACGATCGCAGTACTTCGACCAGTCGATGACCACCGCAGTGTTGCAGCACTCGCCGGCGAGACTGGTGCCGCCGCCCCGGGACAGTATCGGCGCGCGCAGGTCCCGGCATACTCCGACTGCCGCAACGGCCGCCTCCACCGAATGTGGCACGACGACGCCGATGGGGACCTGCCGAAAGTTGGACGCGTCGGTGGAGTACGCGCCCAGTGTTCCCGCGTCGAAACGGATCTCACCATCGACTTCATCGCGCAGGCGCCGCTCCAACTGCAGGACATCCAGTTCCGGCGGAGTTCGGGACGGACGCGCTCTGGGTGTCGGCAGGGTTGTCGTCACTTGTGTGCTCCGACCAGGCAGGTGATCATCCCTGCTCCTTCTTGCCGGGGAGGAATTCTTGGGCCTTCTGCTTGGTTCCCTGCTTGATGAAACCCCAGCGGTCCTCGTCCCCACCGATGACCGCCTCGGCGGTGGACTTGACCTGCTCGAAACTGGCGTGCGGCGGAATGGGCGGAACGTCGGGGTCGCACCGGACGTCCAGCAGTGCCGGCTTGCCGGCTGCCAAGGCGGAGTCCCATGCCGGTCCCAGGTCGTTCAGCGAGTCGACATTGATCCCGAGCAGACCGATCCCGCGCGCGAACGCACCGTAATCCACGTCCGGCAGAGTCTGGGACTTCGCGAATTTGGGCGAAGCGCTCATGGCCCGCATCTCCCAGGTCACCTGGTTGAGGTCGTTGTTGTGCAGCACGGCCACCACCAATCGCGGATCCGACCACTGTCGCCAGTAATGGGCGATGGTGATGAGTTCGGCCATGCCGTTCATCTGCATGGCGCCGTCGCCGGTCATCGCGATGACCGGACGGCCCGGGTGCGCCCACTTCGCTCCGATGGCATAGGGCACGGCGGGTCCCATCGTGGCCAGGTTGCCGGAGAGCGACCCGCGGATGTCACTGTGAAAGCGCAGGTGACGCGCATACCAGTTGGCGGAGCTGCCCGAATCCGACGAGATGATGGCGTTGCCGGGCAGGCGCTGCGAGAGCTCCCAGAAGATCCGCATCGGGTTGATCGGATCGGCGTCGGTCATGGCCTGCCGTTCGGCGATCTCCCACCAACGGCTCACTTGTTGTTCTATCTCGTCCCGCCAGGACCGGTCCTGCTTTCGCTCGAGCAACGGCAGCAACGACCGGAGCGCCGTCTTGGCATCGGCGACGAGGTTCACTTCGTACGGATACCGCATCCCGATGAACTTGCCGTCGATATCGATCTGGACGGCTCTCGCCTGGTCCAATTTGGGCATGAACTGGGTGTAGGGGAAGTTCGATCCGATCGTCAGCAGGGTGTCGCAACCCATCATCAGATCCCAGCTGGCCTTGGTCCCCAGGAGTCCGATCGATCCGGTGACCCACGGCAGCGTGTCGGGAAGAACGTCCTTACCGAGCAGTGCTTTCGCGGCTCCGGCGCCCAGGACGTCGGCCAGTTCGGTGATCTCGTCAAGACATCCCCGGGCGCCTTGACCGACCAGCAGAGCGACCTTCTCACCCGCGTTGAGGATGTCCGCGGCCTGCCGGAGCCCTGCGGGATCGGGATGCACTGTCGGCCAATTGGTCCCCATGCTCGACGGAACCTGTTTGAAGGCGTGCTCCGGCGGCTCGTACGGCAAGGTGAAGACGTCCGAGGGGAACACGATGCACGTCGGCGTCCGCTCCGCCTGGGCCACCCTGATGGCTCGATCGATCAGGTTGGGAATCTGCTGTGGCACCGTGCACATGTGGACGTACTCGCCGCACACGTCCTTGAACAGGGACAGCAGATCGACCTCCTGCTGATAGGCGCCACCCATTGCGCTGCGCTCGGTCTGTCCCACGATTGCCACGACCGGAACATGGTCCAGCTTCGCGTCGTACAGACCATTCAGCAGGTGGATCGCCCCGGGCCCGCTGGTGGCCGCGCACACTCCCACCCGGCCGGAGAACTTGGCGAATCCCACGGCCTCGAAAGCGGCCATTTCCTCGTGGCGGGCCTGAACGAACTGCGGATCATCGCCGGCCCGTCCCCACGCTGCCAGCAGGCCGTTGATGCCGTCCCCCGGATACCCGAAGACCTGCTTCACGTCCCACTCGCGGAGCCGCTTGAGGACAATATCTCCTACGGTATCGGCCATGTCGGTTCCTTTCTGATCGAAGTGGCAGAACGAAAACCTCAGAATTCGGCCGCCTTGTTCGAGAGCTTCTCCAGCGGTTCCCAGTCATGATGCGGGTGCGCCTCCTTGCGCATCCGTTCGCTCATGTAGGGATGGTGCAGCTCGAAAGCCGGGCGTTCGGACCGGATCCGAGGTAGCGAATCGAAATTGTGCCGCGGCGGGGGGGAGCTGGTGGCCCACTCCAGGGAGTTGCCGTAACCCCACGGATCATCGGCGGTCGTGATTTCGCCGTAGCGGTAGGACCGGATGACATTCCAGATAAAGGGCAATGTCGAGGCGCCGAGGACGAAGGCGCCGATGGTCGAGATGGTTTGCAGAAGCGTGAACCCGTCGGTCGGGAGATAGTCAGGGTAGCGCCTGGGCATTCCCATGTTGCCGAGCCAGTGTTGCACCAGGAACGTCGTGTGGAAACCGATGAACGTCGTCCAGAAGTGGAGCCGCCCCAGCCGCTCGTCCATGAAGCGGCCGGTGACCTTGGGGAACCAGAAGTAGATGCCGGCGTACGTCGCGAAGACGATGGTGCCGAAGAGCACGTAATGAAAGTGAGCGACGACGAAGTAGCTGTCGTGGACGTGGAAGTCAAGTGCCGGTGCGGCGAGGATGACACCGGTCAGCCCGCCGAACAGGAAGGTCACCAAGAATCCGCAGGAGAACAGCATGGGGGTCTCGAACGTGATCTGCCCCCGCCACATCGTCCCGATCCAATTGAAGAACTTCAGCCCTGTCGGGATGGCTATCAAGAAGCTGAGGAGGCTGAAAAAGGGCAGGAGGACTGCGCCGGTCGCGAACATGTGGTGAGCCCAGACCGCCGCGGACAGCACGGTGATGCCCATTGTCGCGAATACCATTCCGCGATAGCCGAAGACAGGTTTTCGGGAGAACACCGGGATGATGTCCGTGATGATGCCGAAAAACGGCAGCGCAACGATGTAGACCTCCGGGTGTCCGAAGAACCAGAACAGGTGCTGCCAGAGAACTGCTCCACCACTGGCGGGATCGAAGACGTGCGCGCCGAGATGCCGGTCGGCCTCCAGTCCGAGCAGGGCAGCGGTGAGGACCGGGAACGCCACGAGAATCAGCACCATGGTGGCCAGGATGTTCCAGGTGAAGATCGGCATGCGCCACATGATCATGCCCGGAGCCCGGAGGCAGATCACGGTCGTGACCATGTTGACCGCGGCGAGAATCGTTCCCATCCCGGACAGCACGAGACCCATGATCCAGAGGTCGCCGCCGACGTCCGGCGAGTTCTCGATGCGCGACAAGGGTGTGTAGCCGGTCCAACCGAAGGCCGCCGCTCCGCCGGGCGTGGCCAGGCCGGAGATCGCGATGAGCGCTCCGAAGAGGAACAGCCAGTAAGACAGTGCGTTCAGCCGCGGGAACGCCACGTCCGGTGCCCCGATCTGCAGCGGCAGGATGTAGTTGGCGAAAGCGAAGACGACCGGGGTGGCATAGAACAACAGCATGATCGTGCCGTGCATGGTGAACAGCTGGTTGTACTGCTGAAAAGTGACCAGCTGCAGGCCGGGACGCGCCAGTTCCGCCCGCATGATCAGGGCCATGAGACCCGCGAACATGAAGAAGGTGAACGTCGTGACGAGGTACATCAGCCCGATCACCTTCGGATCGGTTGTCCGGATCAACCGGAGGAGGGCCGCCCCCAGCGGGAGCCGCTGCCGCGGGTAGGGCCGTCCAGGCGCGACAGGTACTGCTGCCGTGGTCGTCAAAGTCCCTCCCGAGGTGCGCCTTCAGTAGTTCTCTACCCGCTCGACACCGGGCGAAACGTATCCGAGGCGAGCAGTGCAAAGCAATGGTTGCGGCCGCGCAAGGATGTCTGCAAGATGACCCGGGACGTCGGCGCCCGGGGCGCGCTCCGTGATGCGGCGACGCGCCGGGTGTCGCCGTCGATCGGCGGCACGTGCACGGGCGCAATGCGTGCGTGCCACGTTTGGCCACTGATCGGTGGGGTAACGGCAGATCATCGGGATGAGTACAGATGCGACGTTGGACCGACGGGGGCGAGGTGATTCTCGTTCAAGGAGATCGCGGTGGAGTGTCCGGTCAGGAGCGGTTGACCGTCCGGCCGGGCCGTCGACGGCCGAGGGTCCTGCGATCACTTCGCTCGGTGCTGCCGGCTGCGGCGTGCGCCCTCGTGTTGGCTGTCGGGTACGCGGTGGTCGTCGGTATCGCCGGCCACAACCGGGCGCAAGCCTCGGATCCGGCTGCTGCTGCGGTCGATGAGGGCCGGCGACTGTACGAGACGTCGTGCATCACCTGTCACGGCGAACGCCTGAACGGGGTGCCCGGCCGCGGACCTTCGTTGGTCGGCGTGGGTCAGGCGGCCGTGTACTTCCAGGTGTCGACCGGTCGGATGCCCGCAGCCGGCAGTGGGGCGCAGCCCAAGAGGAAGGATCCGGTTTTCACCGGCGAGCAGATCGACGCCATCGCCGCTTACGTCCAGGCCAACGGCGGCGGTCCGGTGATCCCGGACGGCGATCTGCGGGCACGCGACGACATCGCCCACGGCGGTGATCTGTTCAGGTTGAACTGCGCGTCGTGTCACAACTTCACCGGAGAGGGCGGCGCGTTGTCGAACGGGTGGTCTGCGCCGGCCTTGGACCCATCCACGGACCGGCAGATCTACGGCGCCATGCTGAGCGGGCCACAGAACATGCCGGTGTTCAGTGATTCTCAGCTGAGCCCGCAGGAAAAGCGCGCCATCATCGCCTACATCCAGAGTTACAAGTCCACGCTGGACCCCGGGGGGTACCCGGCCGGCGGGTACGGCCCGGCACCCGAGGGACTGATCGCCTTCCTGGTGGGGATGGGCACGATCGTCGCCTCGGTGCTGTGGATGGGGTCCCGCGCATGACCGAGCCCGCACCGGTCCCCGACGAGGAATCGCTGGCTGCCATGAGCCGTCAGCAGCTCACCGAACTCGGCGTCGAGTTGGACGGCGTCGAGCTCGTGGAGTACGGCGAGCGGTACATCCCCGGCTCTCCGGCCGACCGGCGGGCCGGCCGGCGAACCGGACTGTGGTTCGCGTTGTCGGGCGTCATGACGGTGGCCTTCTTTGCCGTCTTCATCTGGTGGCCGCATGAGTACCAGCCGCCGTGGTCCGACACCCAGTGGATGTACGCGCTGTTCACGCCGCTGATCGGTGCGACGATGGGGATCGGTGTCCTGGCCTTCGGCATCGGAACGGTTTCGCTGGCGAAGCGAATCGTGCCGCACGAGGTCGCCGTCCAGCAGCGCCACGGCGGGCCGTCCGAGCCGGTCGACCGGCAGACGGTCGCAGCCGAGGTGGTGGACAGCGCCGCGAAGTCCGGCGTGAAGCGGCGACGGATCCTCGCCGGGACGTTCCTCACCGCCGGGGCGGGCATCGCCGCGATGGCTGCGCTGCCCGTTCTCGGCGGACTGATCAAGAATCCGTGGGCCGACGGCGCCGATGCGCCGCTCTGGGTCACCCCGTGGGCACCACTGCCCGACGGCACCAAGGTCAGACTGGTCACCGAGGACGGCACTCCGGTGCGGCCGACGGACATGAGTCCGGCGTCGATGATGACGGTTTTTCCGGGGGTGCCGGGCGGCCGGGAGGCAGCTGACGCGCCGGTGATGCTGTTCAGGCTCCGGCCGAGCGATGTGGTGCGGGTCCGGGTCGGGCAGCAGAACTTCAATGTCGGCGACTTCTATGCCTATTCGAAGCTCTGCACGCATGTCGGCTGTCCGGTCTCGCTGTACGAACAGCAGGCCGGAAAGGTGCTGTGCCCGTGCCACCAGTCCCAGTTCGACATCAACGCCGGTGCTGTCCCGGTGTTCGGGCCTGCCACCAGACCGCTTCCCCAGCTCCCGATCGACCTGGACGCGGAAGGCTACTTCGTCGCCAGGAGCGACTTCGTGGAGGCGGTCGGGCCCGGCTTCTGGATCAACGGCAGCTACCCGCCGTGGAACCTGGAGCCGAAGGAGAGCGCCGGATGAGCATTCGTACCTGGTTGGCGGGTGAGCCGAAAGGTGCTGCCGCGGCCCGGAAGGTGTTGAACGCGGCGGACGAGCGATACCACCCCGCCAGGCCGCTGCGGACATCGCTGAACAAGGTGTTCCCCAGTCACTGGTCGTTCATGTTGGGGGAAGCGGCCCTGTATTCGTTGGTCGTCCTGCTGCTCTCCGGCGTGTACCTGACACTGTTCTTCGATCCGTCGATGACCGAAGTGGTCTACAACGGGCCTTACGAAAAACTGCGCGGGTTGACGGCATCGGTTGCGTACATCTCCGCATTGGACATCTCGTTCGACGTCCGCGGTGGCCTGCTGATCAGGCAGGTCCATCATTGGGCCGCGCTCGTCTTCATGTTCTCGATCATGTTCCACATGATGCGGATCTTCTTCAGTGGAGCGTTCCGCAAGCCGCGAGAGCTGAACTGGGTGCTCGGGGTCACGTTGCTCGTGCTGGGCATGGCCGAGGGTTTCCTCGGCTACTCGCTGCCTGATGACCTGCTGTCCGGCACGGGCCTGCGAGCGGTCAGTGCCTTCATCCTGTCGATCCCGGTCATCGGAACATGGCTGCACTGGGCGGTTTTCGGAGGAGAGTATCTCGGCGAGGAAATCATCCCGCGCTTCTACGCGCTGCACATCCTGCTCGTGCCGGGCGCCATCCTGGCGCTGGTGGGACTGCATCTCGCGCTGGTGTGGTTCCAGAAGCACACCCAGTTCCCCGCGCCGGGCGCGACGGAGCGCAATGTGATCGGTGTCCGCGTCCTCCCGTCGTTCGCCGCCAAATCCGGCGGGTTCTTCATGATGGTGTTCGGGACGCTGGCATTGATGGGCGGAACATTCCAGATCAATCCCATCTGGAACTACGGGCCTTACGATCCCGCCAAGGTGTCTGCCGGCGCGCAACCCGACTTCTACATGGGCTTCCTCGACGGCATGGTTCGTATCTGGCCGCCCTGGGAGATCCGAAATCTGTTCGGCCATTACATGGTCCCCGCGGTGTTCTTCCCCTCCGTGCTCGCCGCCGGGGTCCTGACCATCCTGGTCATGTCGTACCCGTGGATCGAACGTCACTTCACGAAGGATCACGCCGAGCACAACCTGCTCCAACGGCCGCGCGATGTCCCCGTCCGTACATCGCTGGGCGCAGCTTTCATCAGCTTCTACGTGGTGAACCTGATCAACGGCGGGAACGACCTGTTCGCACTGAAATTGAACATCTCGCTCAACGCGATGGTGTGGATCGGTCGGGTCGCCACGATCATCGTTCCGGTGATTGTCTACATCCTCACCTACCGGTTCTGTGTGGGGGCGCAGCACGGCGACCGGAGTGTGTTGGAGCACGGCATGGAGACGGGCCTGGTGCGCCGTCTGCCCAACGGGAAGTTCGCCGAACAACACCAGCCACTTGTCGCGGGGCCTGACGGTGAGACCGTGAAGCTGCGTTACGAAGGCACGCCCGTCCCGAAGCGGCCGAACCAACTGGGTGCGGCCGGCCACGCCACCCCCGGGTTCCTGTGGCCCCGCAACGGTTCCGGAGATGTCGGCTACGAGGACCCTGCGGACGCCCTTGCCGAGACGCAGCGGGAAGCGGACATCGCCGATGGGCGGTGAGCCGTCGGCGGCCGCCGGACGGCCCTGAACATGGAACGCAACCTGTTGGTCGTGGGATCGGCCGTCCTGGCATTCGGCCTGTTCGCGGGGCGGCTGCGTGGGACGCCGATCACCATGCCGATGGTGTTCACGACTGCCGGTCTGCTGCTCGGCTCGGCGTTCGGAGTCCTGGAACTGGATGCCGACCGGTCCCTGGTGAGCGGCCTGGCCGAGGCGTCGCTGGTCGTCGTGTTGTTCACGGACGCCTCTCGGATGCAGTTGCGCACCGTCATCCGGGAGCACGGCCTGGCGCTGCGGTTGCTGCTGATGGGGCTGCCGTTGGCGATCGTCGTCGGCTCGGCGGCCGGGATGGTGCTGTTTCCGGGACTGCCGCTGGCCGCCGTTGCGCTGACCGCGGCCATCCTTGCTCCGACCGATGCCGCCCTGGGCCAGGCATTCGTCGCCAATTCGACGGTCCCGGCGCGCATCCGGCAGACCCTGAACGTCGAGAGTGGCCTCAACGATGGCCTGGCCGTTCCGTTCATCACCGTGTTGATCGACATCGCGCGGCACGAAGCCGATTCCGCGGTCAACTACATCAAGCTCTTCGTCGCTCTCGTCGGGATCGGCATCGGCCTGGGAGCCCTCGTCGGATGGCTGGGCGGCAATCTCCTGACATGGGCGGCCCGGCGGCAATGGACCACCGACGCCACCCAACGGCTGGCGACGATGTCGCTGGCGGCGATTGCCTATGCGGGCAGCGAACTCCTGGGCGGCAACGGCTTCGTCGCAGTGTTCACCGCCGGGCTGGTGGTGGGCACGACGGCCAAGTCGCTGTTGCCGAACACCACCGGTTTCGCCGAAGCCGAGGGACAGTTGCTGACCCTGCTGACGTTCCTGATCTTCGGCGCGATCATGGTGTACGACCTGATCGCCGACTTCGACGCCAAGGTGCTGATCTACGCACTGCTCAGCCTGCTCGTGGTCCGTCCGATCGCGGTCGCGCTGTCCTTGCTGGGTGCGCATCTGAGGCTGCCGACCGTCGGGTTCATGGCCTGGGCGGGTCCGCGGGGCCTGGCGTCGATCGTCTATGCCGTGCTCGTCGTCGACGCGGGTGGCATCCCGGGGGCCGATGAGGTGTTCCGCATCGCCGGGTGGACCATCCTGCTCAGCATTTTCCTGCACGGGCTCACCGCCGCCCCGATCAGCGCCCGCTACGGTGCCCTGATGCAAGGTGCGCGCAGCAGGGCGCCGGAGGAGCACGCCCAGGTCACCACGCTGCCGCTTCGGCATGCTGCGAGCCCCGCGGGTGCCGGATCGGATCGGACCGACCGCTCCGCCGACACGGGAGATGACAGCGGACCCGAGCCTGACCGCGGGCGATGAGGATGGGCGGGGCGTCGGTCTGGCCGGTCGGTGCGTTCTTGATGCGGCGCCGCCTGCTCATGCGGACGCCGATCTGGCTCTTCAGATCCGGCCTCGGGTTCCTCTTCGGGTCCCGGTTGCTGATGGTCGAGCACGTCGGTCGGAAATCGGGCAAGCGTCGCCATGTCGTCATCGAGGTCATCGGAAGGCCGGCGCCGGACACCTATCTCGTCGCGTCCGCCTTCGGTACCAGCGCGCAGTGGTACCGGAACCTGGAAGCGAACCCCTCCGCTCGGGTCTGGGTCGGTGCTCGGCGGGCGACGCCTGCGGTGGCTCGGCGGCTGGGCGATGAACAGGCCGACCTCGCTCTGGCGGCGTACATCACCCGGCACCCCCGGGCCTGGGCGCGGCTGCGGCCGATCATCCAGCGGACGCTCGGGCGGCCGGTGAGCCGGGGTTCCGACCTACCGCTGATCGCCCTCGTATTGGGGCAGCCCGGGCGCTGATCGGTGCGTCGCCCTCGTTCCGAGGGCCACGCCTCACCCAGGGGTTGCGACGGCCAGGATCAGTCCCGCTGCGATGCCGATCGCCAGCACGAGGATCCCGCCGACGACGGCCGTCGTGGTGGCCCACGCATTCGCCGGCTCGGGCTGCCGCGCCGGTGGGGACGACCCGTCGACCCGGCCGCGCTGGACCGCTCTGGCGATCCACCGCAGGTAGTAGAACAGGCTCGCCACGGAGTTCAGCACAGCGACCAGCACCAGCCATTCCAGGCCACCGTCCCAGCCGGCGGTGAAAGTGGTCAGTTTCCCGACGAAGACCGCGGTCGGTGGAGTGCCGACCAGGCTCAACAGGCTGATCACCAGGGCGCCGGTCACCCACGGCCTTGCCGGGGCAACTCCGCGGTACCCGGCGAGCGACCGGCGTTGCGGGAGCGCACTCGTCACGGCGAAAGCCGTCAGGTTGCTGACCGCGTACCCCGGCAGGTAGACGAGCAGCGACGGCAGGGCCAGCTCACTGCGGCCGGCGGCGGCCACCGGTACGAGGAGATAGCCCACCTGGCTGACCGTGGACCAGCCGAGCAGCCGGCGTGGATCCTGCTGGTAGAAGGCCGCCAGGTTGCCCAGGGTCATGGACAGCACGGCGATCACCGCGACGAGAAGGCGCAGATGTGCCGCTGCCGGGACGGCGTCGACGAGCCGGTACAGGGCGACCATCGCGCCGACCTTGGGAATCGTCGTGGCAAAGGCGGCCGCGGTACCCCCGGCCCCCTGCGCGGCGTCCGGCACCCAGAAGTGCGCCGGCACACCACCGGCCTTGAACATCAGCCCCGCCAGCACGGCAACAGCGCCCACGGCCACGATGCCGGTGGCCGCGGCCGGCGTGCCGCCTGTCAGGTCGGCGTACCGCGTGCTGCCGCCGACGGCAGCCAGCAGGGTGACGCCCGCCAGCATCAGGATCCCCATCAGGGCACCGATCAGATACGTCTTCATCACCGCTTCGGCGCTGCCGGCCGTGCGTGACAGACCGATCAGTGCGTACAGCGGGATGCTCGCGAGGAGGAATCCGACCGCGAGAACGAGCAGGTCGTCGGCTCCGGCCAACACGACGGCACCGAGCGCACCCAACAGCAGCAGCGAGTACGTCTCACTTTCTCTCGGCCCGCCGGCCAGTTCATCGGTTCCGAGGCAGATCACCATCACGGTTGCCGCGATCACCACCATCCGGACGACGCCGGTGGACGTGTCGACGGCGTACGTCATGTCGAACACCGTGCTGCTGCCGCCGACAAGTGCGATGCCGGCGGCGATCCCGGCGACGACGAGAGTCGTCACCGCGGTGACCCGGCCCACCCATTGCCGCTGCCGGGGCAGGAATGAGCCGAGCAGCAGGGTCGTCACCGCGCCGATGAGCATGACCATCTCGGGCAGCAGCGGCGCCAGCTCCTCGGACATCGATGTGCTGCCGGACATCTACCGGCTGACGAGGTCGACGACGACCCGGGAGGTCGGTTCGATCACATCCAGTAGGACTCGCGGCAACAGCCCGATGATCAGGGAGATCGCCAGCAACGGCACCACGGCCACGGTCTCGGACCGCCGCAGGTCCGGGAAGTTCTCTGACCGACCGCGGACGGGGCCGGTCAGCAGCTGCTGCAGAGCCCGCAGGAACAGTGCCGCGACGATGAGGATCCCGGGCAGCGCGAGGGCGGTCACCGGGGCAGCCCCGATGCTGCCGGTGAAGATCTGGAATTCGGCGATGAAACCGCTGAAGGCGGGGATACCCAGCGACGCGAACGCTGCGACCGCGAGGATGCCGGCGAACCGAGGCGCCGGTTCCGCGAGCCCGCCGTAGTCGTCGAGCTGATAGCTGGCCCGACGTTCGTGCAGCACGCCGGCGAGCAGGAACAGCGCCGCGGTGATCAGGCCGTGACTCACCATCTGCGTCACTGCGCCGGTGACGGCGACCTGCCGCTCGGTGACACCGCCGGTCACGACACCGGCGGCGCCCACGGCCAGAACGACGTACCCCATGTGGTTCACCGATGTGTAGGCGACCATCCGTTTCACGTTCGTCTGGGCGAGCGCCACGAGTGCCCCGTAGAGCACCGAGACGATCCCGACGGCGATGATCACCCAGGCCCAGGCCCGCCAGGCCTGCGGCAGCATCGGCATGGCGATGCGGACGAACCCGTAGGTCCCCAACTTCAGCAGCACCCCCGCCAGGACAGCAGAGCCGATGGCCGGTGCGTCGGTATGGGCGGGTGGCAACCAGGTATGGAACGGCACGGTGGGTGTCTTGATCGCCAGTCCGATGACGACCGCGGCGAGCACCACCCCGCCGACCCACCCGCTGTCCTGAAGGGGCGCCTGCCGGGTCAGCTCCGCCATGTCGAAGGTGTGCGGGTCGGCTGCCACGTACAACCCGATGAAGCCCAGCAGCAACACCAGGGAACCGAGGAAGGTGTAGAGGAAGAACTTCAACGCGGACCTGGCCGCGTGCCCGTGCCCCCAACCCAGGATGACGAAATACATCCCCACGATCGACAGATCGAAGAACACGAAGAACACGACCAGGTCCTGCGCGGCGAACACGCCCAGGCACATCGACTGGAGGAAGCAGAAGATCGCAGCCTGCGCCCGCGGCCGGTGCTCGGCCCGCCACGCATATCCGGCGCAGGCTGCGAACACCACGACCGTGAGGGCGATGAGCGGCAGGGAGAGCCCGTCCACTCCCACCGAGTAACTGCTGCCCACCCCCGGTAGCCAGGGGACCTGCTGCGCGAAGGCCGTCCGACCCGGCGGCGGGGTCCGGTAACCCGTCCACATCACCCCGACGAGGACGATCTCGACGCCGGCCACGGCGAGCCATCCCAGCTTCGCGGACCGATCGGACATCGGGACCATGGCCAGCACGGCGGCCGCCAACAAGGGCAGGAAGATCACCACGCTGAGCACGGTCAGCTCACCACGATCAACAGTAGAGCGCCGCACAGCAGCAGCAGAACGGCCTGGACGTAGTACTGGTACAGCTGCCCGGTCTGCGGGCGTTTCGCGGCCCGGGCGAACCTGTCCACGGTGGCCGCGACGCCCCGGACCGCCCCGTCGATCCCGGTGGACTCGAGGCGATCGGCTCGCCCCGCCGTCCGGAGCGTCAGGTCCGCCGAACGCCGGACGGTGTGGTCCACCCCCGCGTCATCGAATCCGGCCACCCGCCGGCTTCCGTTGACGGCTCCCGCGGCAGCAGCGGAGACCACCCGGTCGACGACGGTGTCGTCGAACCGGGCCAGTGCGGTGGCGAGCCGCAGGACCGGGTCGACCACCAGGACGGTGACCACCCGGTCCAGGTACAGCCAGCTCGCCGCCCAGGCCGGTGCGGGAGTACCCCACCGATGGACGGCCGCGAGCACGATCAGCGCGAGCAGGCCGGAGCCGACGAGTTCGGCCGGTGTCGACATGGGTTCAGCGGCGCTGCCCAGCGCGGCGGCCAACTCCGGGGCCAGCGGCGGCAGTGCAATGACACCCAGCATCGCCGCCCCGGCGGCGAGCGGGATCAGCGCAGCCTGTGCGGAACGGCGGATCCGCCTGGTCCCCGGTTCCTCAGCATCGAACCGGGCCGCGATGTCACCGACCGGATGGCGGGCCGTCGGCCGTCCCCAGATGACCACGAGCACCTTCCCTGCGTAAGCGGCGGACAGCGCCGCCGCCGCCAGGGTGACGACCGCCAGCGCCGTGGAGGTCTCCCGGACGGCGGCGAGGATCTCGTCCTTCGTGGCCCACAGGGACAACGGTGGCGCCCCGGCCAGCGCCAGCAAGCCGACGGTCGCGCACCAGCCCACGACGGGCCATCGGCGCGCCACACCCCGCAGCGCGACGAGTTGTTTGGTGCCCAGCGCCGTCAACCACGCGCCCGCCGTGAGAAAGAGCAGCGCCTTGGTGGATGCGTGGGCCACGAGGTGTGCGGTCCCGCCGGCGGTCGCCGGCACCCCCGCGGCCAGGACGACGAACCCGAGTTGCGCCGCTGTGGAGGCGGCCAGCAGTTGCTTGAGGTCGTGCTGCGCGACGGCGACAGCCCCCAGCAGCAGCGCCGTGAGCGCTCCTACCCACGCCGCGACGGGCGCCGCCCACGGGGTCGCGGCCAACAGGGACGACACTCGCAGCAGCAGGTAGCCGCCCATCGCCACCATCGCCGCGGAGTGCAGCAGCGCGCTGACCGGGCTCGGGCCGAGCATCGCCCGGGACAGCCAGAAGGAGAACGGCAGCTGTGCGGCCTTGCCCAGGGCGGCGATCAGGATCCCGCCGGCGACGACGTCGCGCCACGGCGGCGAGAGTGCGTCCAGGCCGGCCAACCGGAGGTCGGATCCACCGGCCAGCGCTGCGCCGGCAGCGAGGTAGAGGCCGAGATCGGCGGCCCTGGTGGTGATCAGGGCGGTCGCACCGCCCGCGACCCGTTCCGGGTCCTGCCAGCGGAACCCGATGAGCGCGTACGACGTGGCGCCCATGATCTCCCAACTCAGGATCAGCGCCGGCAGTGTGCCCGCGGTCGCGGTGATCAGCACCGCGGCGAGGAACAGCAGCATCAGCCCGAAGAACCGGGACGGGGCGGCCGGGACATCGCCACCGTCCTCGGCAGCCGCGAAGATCACCACCAGCAACGCCACCACCGCCACCGTGGGGACGACGAGCGCGGCGAGAGCGTCGACTCCGAGGGCGAAGTCGGCGCCGGCCACGAACGGCGCCGACACGGCGGGCCGATCGAACGCGACGACCGCGGCCAGCGCCGTGACCGCTGCCGCGGCGGCGATGGCCAGTGACCCGGCGACCCGGTCGGTGCGCCGACCGCCGAGACACAGGACGGTGCCCACGGCACCGGGCAGGATGACCAGGACCCACAGCGCGAGTTCACTCATCCGCTGAGGTCCGTTGCCATGTCGGTCATGTCGGAGTTCCTGGACCGGTGCAGCAGGATCGCCACCGCGAATCCCATGGCCATCTCGACGGTCATCGCGGCGATCACCACCAGCAGCACGACCTGCGCGGTCGGGGTAGGGGTGAGGAACCAGTAGCAGGCGACGGCGGCGAGGATGACGCCGTTCAGCATCAACTCCAGGCCCATCATCACCATCACCACGACCTGCTGGGAGATCGCCCCGTACAGGCCGACGCTGAACACTGCGGCGGCCACGATCAGCACCAGTTGCAGGGTCACCTGCCCACCCCACCCGGTTGCGGGTCCGCGGGCGGTCGGCGCCGGAGATCGTCGCCGAACCGGTCGTAGCGGCCTCGCGGCATCGCCAGCACCAGCGCCGCGACGATGGTGGCGAGCAATACCGCGCTGACGATGATCATCACCAGCATCTTGGAACCCATCAGCGCTTCACCCAGTGCAGCGGTCGGATCGGATCCGGCTTCGCCCAGGCGGTCCGGCCAGGGGGCCAGCACGATGCCGGCGGTCAGTGCGACGAATACCCCGCCGGCGATGCCGGCAGAGACCTTTTTGCCGTGCACCATGTCCATCGGCATCAGGGCCGGATTCATGCCCATGAACATGATCATGTAGACCGCCATGATCGCCATCTCCATGATCATCATCAGGATGGTGATGACGCCGATGTAGGACAGTCCCAGCAGCAGCACCTGGAACCCGACGGCGACGAACGACGCGGCAAGCGCATAGGTGGCCCGGGCCATCGAATCCACCCGGAACACCAGTGCCCCGGACAGCACCGCGACCACCGCCAGGACCCAGAAAAGCACCACTTCGGGCACCCCGAAGGTCATCAGCCGACCCCCTGTCCCACGGCGACAACGGAGACCACAAGTACCTGCAGCAGCGTCGCGGGCAGCAGGATCAGCCACCCCACTTCCACGAAGCGATCAGCTCGCAGGGTGGGCAACCGGCGGCCGATCACGACCAGGGCGGCGCTCAGCAGTGCCGTCTTGACCATCACCCACGCCCACTGCGGCAGCACCGGACCGGACCCGCCACCGAGGAACAACGCCACCCCGATCGTGGACCCGGCGGTCAGCAGCGCGTACCGGCCGGCCAGCATCAGCAGTCGATCCACCCCGGAAAATTCCGCAAGCACCCCACCCGCGATGTCCCGACCGGCGGGATGGCTCAGCGGCCCCCACACCGAAAAGCCGGCAACGGCCAGGCAGTAGACGGTGAACGCCACCGGCATCCAGACGGCGAACCACAGGTTCTCCTGGGCGGCGACCACGTCAGCCAACCGCAGACTGCCGGCGGCCAGCGCCGGGGCGGTGAGGGCGAACATCAGCGGCAACTCGTAGGCCAGCGCCTGCGCCAGGAACCGGTAACCGCCGATCAGCGGGTACACGCTGTTCGGGCCCCATCCGGCCATCCAGACAACGGCCCACACGGTCACGTCCAGAGCGTTGAACCAGACGATTCCGACCGCCGAGTCCGCAACCGTCCCGTCCCCGATCGGCACCAGGGCTGCCATCAGCAGGGCAACCACCGGCAGGCCCATCACGCCGATCCGCCACAGCAGGCGATCCGCCGCGATCGTGGTCCGGCGGGGTTGTCGGAGCAGCCGCACCGACTCGACGATCGGTGTCCGCAAGGCGAAGCTCCAACCTCGGCCGGACGACCCGGCGTCGCCGCGGGGCGCACGGGTCAGCGCTGCGTCGAGTGCGGCGTTCAGCGTTGCCACCGCCATCAGTGCGGCGGCAACCAGAATTGCCGTCACCACCAGCGTCGGGTCACCCACCGGCCGGCCCCCGGTGCAACGCCGCGATATCCGGGTCGATGGAAGCGACCACCAAGCGTGCAGCGCCCAACTCCAGGCCGGTGACGAGGGCGGGCAGCAGGTCGAGCACGGCTGGTGACGTCACATCCCGGTCGGCCGGATCGTCGACCGCATCGGGGCGCGCGAGGCCTTGTGCGGTCGCGGTGAGCCGGGCCAGCAGCCGATCCCGGACGTCGCCGGCCAGTGCAGCGGGAAGCCCGTCAGGTGGCAGTCCCGGTTCACCGAGACGGCCGAGGCCGGTCAACGACCAGCTCAGCAGCCGAGATCGCCGCAGCCGGTCGGCCCACCGGCCCACCGCTGCCGAACAGCCTGCCGTCGATGCGCCGTCGAGAAGGGCATCTCGAATCCCGCAGAGCGACGAAGCGGCATCGCCGCGACCGGCCAGTGCGAGCAGCCGGGCAACCCCGTCACACTCCAGGGCTGCGTTGACCCGGACGTCGACCCGGACGTCGACCCGGACGTCGTCGCCGCGCCGGTACTCACCCGCGTCCGCTCCGGGAAACGCGGTCGCCACCGCGTCCGCGATCATGTCGCCGTGCAGGGTGCATCGCAGTTCGAGCCCGGCGGGCCAGTACGGAAGCACGGGTCCGAGCGGGGTCGTCAGCACGTCCATCTCCAGGCCGTCCCGGTCCTGATCGCCGCCGGCCAGCGGGATACCGCCCGGCATCGGCATGTCCATGCCACCGGTGTCTTCGGGGTGGTCGGTGTCTTCGGGGTGGTCGGGGTGGCCGGTGTCGTCGGTGTCGTCGGTGTCTTCGGTGTCGTCGGCCGCGGCTGGCTCGTGGCCCGACCGGCTCTCCTGTAACACCCGGACAGCGTGCTGCGGGGCGGTCACGGCGTGGACGCGGGCGCGCGGGCCCGGAAGCTGCCCGCACAGCCGATCGATCACCGGAACCCAGGCCGAACTCGGTCGTCCGCACACCGCCACCACGTCCGCGTCGGCGGGGGTGAGTGCGATCCGCCAGCCGTGGGCTGTGACGGCGCGCTCGACCGCGACCCTGGTCAAGGCCCATCCCGGGATTTCGATGATCAACACCTTTGCCGCCGTGACGGCCGGCGGGGGATGCCGATGCGGCCGGACACTCACGTCCACCGCAGCGCACCCTCTCGCCAGGCCCAGAGCACGCCGACCATCAGAAGTCCGAGAAAGACGAACATCTCGACCACCGCGCTGACCCCGACACGGGCCACCACGACCGCCCAGGGGTACATGAACAGCATCTCCACATCGAACGCAAGGAAGAGCAGGGTGAGCGGGTACCAGCGGACGTGGTAGCGGGACAGGGCATGCGTGGTCGGCGCTTCGCCCGACAAATAGGCGGTCTGTTCCGGGCCCGGCCGTGTGCCGTCCGACATGACACGGCTGATCACCAGAAGACCCGCAACGCCGAGCAGCGCGACAGCCGCCATGCTCGCCAGGCCGAGAATTTCGGACACGCTTCCCCCGTAGCCGGTTCCGCGGTGAGGCAAACCCCGTTGTCCGTCCCGCGTCGGCACATCGACCGACCACGTCGGCACTCCGACCGACCACAGGGAGGCCCCGGCTGGGTCGGCTCGCCATCGCCGTGGACAATTTCCCGGTGCAGGGCCACGGACGGCACTGGGCAGCGGGTCGATGTGGCAATGCGGCGGGCACTTTCGAGCGATCGGTGCACGCCGCTCCCGCCCGACGCCCGCATGCCCACGCATCGATGCGTCGCCGGCCGAGACATCGCGAACCGAGTTGGTGTGCGGAGCGGGGCGGTCGGCGAAGTGATGTCGCCGTGGGCCTCGAACTGGACGTACACAAGGATGGGGCTCATGGACACTGTGGCGCTGTTGGGGCTTCTCGTCCTCGGCTTGGTCGTGCTGACCCCGGTCTCCGACCGGATCGGTGTTCCGCAACCGGTGGTGCTGACCATCTACGGACTGCTGCTCGGCATCGTGCCATTCGTACCGTCGCCGCAGATCAATCCGGAGTGGGTTCTCCCGCTGGTGTTGCCGCCGTTGCTGTTCGCCGCGACACAGAACACTTCGGTGCGCGAACTGCGCGCTGCTGCCCGGCCCATTCTCGGGCTCGCCGTGGGGTTGACGCTGCTGAGCGCGGTGGTGGTCACCCTGGTCGGTCATGCGCTCGGCCTGCCGTGGGCCGTCGCAGCCGTGCTGGGCGCGGTGGTTTCCCCGCCGGACCCGGTCGCGGCCACCGCGGTCGCCAGTCGCCTGCGCCTACCGCCCAGGCTCGTCATCCTGCTGGAGGGGGAGGGGCAGTTCAACGACGCCACGGCGCTGGTGCTGTATCAGCTGTCGGTGATGGCCGTCGTCGCCGGCGGTGTGACCATCGCCGAGGTGGGTCTGGGGTTGCTCGTCGCCGTCGTGGGCGGCGTACTGATCGGTTTCGTCGGAGGCTGGCTGACCCGGCGCGCGTTGCACCTGTTGCACGATGCGGCGACCGAGACCACCGTCACCCTGGCCGTGCCGTTCGGCCTCTACCTGGTGGCCGACGAGCTCGGCGCCTCCGGCGTCCTGGCGGTGCTGGTCGCCGGCCTGTACCTGCGGGCGACGCTCAACCGGGAAGTGACCTCTGCCGGTTGGTTGTTGGGGCGCTCGGTCTGGCGGTACGTGGAATTTGCCGTCAGTGGCATCCTGTTCGCCTTTCTCGGGGTGGAGTTGACCAGCGTGTTCGGCAGCACCCAGCTCCTCGACGACGCACCGACGCTGAAGGTCGCCGCGGCGGTGATCGGTGCGCTGGTGGTGCTGCGCACTGTGGCGATGTTCGGCGCCTGGCTGCTCGCCGGTCGACGAGCCGGACGCGCCGGATCCGCGGTCCCCTTCAGCTGGCAGGAATCGGCCGTTGCCTCGTGGGCAGGGATGCGCGGTGTCGTCACCGTGGCAACCGCGCTCGCGCTCCCGGTGACCGTGGGCGGCGGCGGTTCCTTCCCTGCACGTGAGGAGGTCGTGCTCGTCGCACTGCTGGTCGTTCTCGTCACGCTCGTCGCGCAGGGGCTGACCCTCGCCCCGCTGATCCGTGGTCTCGGTGTGGCCAGCGACGCGGACGTACAGGCCGACGCACGTCGATTGCACCGGCAGGTTGCCGAGGCCGGTCTCGAGCATCTGCGTCAGGTGGACGACGCGAACCCGGCCGTCCGGGCCGCGGTGATGGAGCAGTACGAAAGCCGGTTGCGCTACCGCCGTCAGGTCGAGGGACTCGTCGATGGCAACGCCGGCGGCGACGAGGCCGGTCCGCAACTCCGCGACCTGCTCGCAGAGACGACCGAGGCCGAACGCGAGGCTGTGATGGAGGCCCGCCGCACCGGCGAGGTCAGCTCGGCGGCGGCGGACGAGGTCATGTTCGACGTCGAAGCCAGGTCGCTGCGCTACGAGTCCTGAACCGACAGCACCACGACGCAGCCGCGCTCGCGGCGCCGCCCGCCACGCCGACACGAGCCGACAGCTCCCGGGCGGTCACCGTTGCCCGGCCCGGTCTCCTACGGGCCTGCCTGCGTCATGCTCGGCGCGGCGCTCCCTTTGCTGTCCGTTCCGGCCGTCCGGTGTCCGGTCGTCGACCGGTGAGCTCGAGGCGGCGGTCAGCTGTTCCCGGACGTAGCGTGCGACGACCTGGACGGTGGCAACGGTGGGCGCCGCGAGCAGGGCGCCGACAATGCCCCACAGGGTGCCGCCGAGGGTCACCGCCAGCAGGATGATCGCTGGGTGGAGCCGGAGCGTGCGGCCCACCAGCAGCGGCTGCAGCAGGTTGCCCTCGACGTTCTGTACCACGATGATCCAGCCGAGAACTGCTACTGCAACCCAGATCCCGCCCGACACGAGCCCGACCAGAGTGGCGATCCCGCCGGCGACGGTGGCACCGACGATGGGAACGAACCCGCCGAAGAAGGTCAGCACCGCGATCGGCAGGGCGTAGGGCAATCCGATGATCGCCACGAAGACCCCGATCAGAATGGCGTCCACCGCCGCGACGGCGGCCTGCGACCAGACGTAGTGACCCAGGGCCGTCCACACCCGGCTGGTCACCTCCGCGGTGTGCCGGCCGAAGCCGGATCCGACCCACCCGCGTAGCCAAGGCAGGAACGACGGTCCGTCCTTGAGCAGGAAGAAGGTGAGCACGAGCGACAGGATCAGGGTCAGGACGGTGGAACCGATCGCGCCGAGACTGTTCAGCACGAAGCCAGCGACGGCCTGACCGTGGCTCGACAGCTGCTGCCCTGCCTGGTCGACGATGGCGTTCAGGGTCTGGCTGCGCAGGTTCAGCGGTGGACCGGTCAGCCAGTCGCGCAGTGCGTCGAGTCCGGCGGAGGCTTGTGCGGCCAACCCGGTGACTTCGGTGGCCATCAGCGGCATCAGCAGCGCCGCGCCGGCCGCCAGCAGCGCCAGCACGATGGCGATCCCGAGCAGTGCGGCGACCGGGGCGGGCAGGTGTCGACGGAACCATTTCACTGCAGGCCACAGCACCGCGCTGAGCATCAGGGCCAGCAAGAGGGGCAGGAGCACCGGCCAGACGAGCCCGGCCAGGTAGAGGAGCAGCCAGCCTCCGCCTGCCACGACGAGCAGCCGCAAGGTCCAGTCGGTGAGTGTGGAGAAGTGCCGCCGGACCACCTCCCGACGAGATCGGGACGTGCGGCGCCGCTCCCTGCGCGCACCAGCGGAATGCCGGCGCACCGTGTTCCCGCCCTTGTCGTTCCCGCCCTTGTCGCTGCCGGCGGCGGAATCCGGCGCAGCCGTTCGGTCCGGTGCGGTGGTGGCGTCAGGCGTCTTGCCGGTCGTGGCGCTCACCGTTGTCGACCCCTTTGTTGTCGACGTACGAGTCCGGATCCTTGTCGGCTGAGTCGACTCCACCGGCGTGCTGCGCTTCGTACACGGTGAACTCGACGGCGATGTCATGGCGGAGTTGCAGGCCGGCCTGCCGGCGGAAATCCACGAGGTCATCACGCTCCTCCTCGGCCATGTGGTCGCCGTTGGCGGTCCGGGTGGCGCGGACCCCGGCCCACCAGTCCTTGCTGCCGACCGGATGGCTGTCGGTCTGGGCGATCGCATCGCGTATCTCGTTGTGGTCCTTGATGGCGTCACTGGTTTCGTCGGCCGGTCCGTGCTGTTTGCCGGGCCCGGCGCCGATGCGCAGCAGTTGCGGGTAGAAGAACAACTCCTCCGCCTCTGCGTGGACCTCCAGGAGAACCTTCAGCCGTTCCCACACCGGCGACAAGGTGGTGGGGTCTCCGGGGTAGAGATCATCGAGGGTCGCGAACATCCGCCGCTGCTGGTGGTGTTGTTCGAGGATCACTTCGGTGATGTCCATGGGCGCTGTCTCCTTCGCCGGTATGAGGGGGTGAGCGGGAACGGAGCCGGCGGTGGCGGTGGACGTCACACTCGGCGACGGTCCTGCCGAATGGCGGAGGGGAAAGGACTCCACCGCGCGCACTCTCGGCCGCCCGGGCTCGTTATCGCCTAATGGCAGTGTCGCGCAATCCTTGCGTAAGTGCAATTGTTTGAACTGTGCGGCCGGTGGGAATGACCGTATCGACGCGGTGAATCGATGGAGCGGGAGATGGAGCGGGATATGTGCTGAATGTGCCATTTGGTCGCCAGGTTGCCCAGCGGAGAAAGGCGGGAAAGGGCTCGATCGATGGTATGAAGTCGACGGAACGGCCGCCTGCAAAAGGGCGTGTGAGGAGGCTCGAGAGCTGTGCCGGAATTACAGCCACGTTTTCGCGATCGGATGCATGCTGGGACCGTCCTCGGCGACAAGTTGTCGCGGTACGCGGGCCAGAATGTCGTTGTGTTCGGTATCGGTCCGGCCGGGGTCGTCGTCGCCGAACCGGTTGCCCGTGCACTTGGCGCGGATCTGGATGCCCTCGTCGCACGCTGGGTGACCGAGCCGGGCGAACCCGACCGGTTGACCGGAGCGGTCGCCGTGCTGGGCGACGACGTCGCCATCGTCTTCGAGGAGCACCCTGACGCCGCAGCTGCCGACCCGGTGGAACTCGCCCGCACCGTCCGTGCGCGCGACTTGCCGGCATTGGGCCACCTGGAACAAGCGCTCCGAAGCGGCCGCCCGCCAGAGGCGATCGCGGGCCGCCTCGTGATCATCGTCGGCGATGCATTCACCGGCACAGCTGTGGTGCGGGCGGCCGTTTCGGTCGTCGGTGACCATCGCCCGGCCCGGCTCGTCGTCGCGCTCCCCGCCGCCACCGTTGTCGGCCGTGGGGAACTCCGCAGGGACGTCGACGAGGTGATCTGCTCGGTGATGGTCGGACCTGGTGATGCGCAGGTGCCGGCCTATCGCGAGGATGGGCCGGTCGACCCGGAGGATGCGCGGGCAATTCTGAACCGGTGGAACGGAGCACCACCAGCCCTGGTGGGCCAAAACGATTCGGCTTCCAGTTGACCCGTCGCGTCGGTCGCCTGCCGGTTCGGGTCGGCAGGCCGGTCGGCGCGGGTCAGTCCCGTCGAACGGATGACGTCGGTGGCCCGGGAACGCTGTCGGGCGGGTCGAGGCGAGCAGTTGCCTCCAGGTGCATGGCATGCACGAACGCCTGTGGGAGATTTCCCCTCATCTGAAATTCGGTGGCGTCATACTCCTCGGAGTACAGCTGCGGGGGACCGCAGCAGCTCCGGGTGCGTTCGTACCAGGCAGCAGCCTCGGTGGCCCGGTGTTGCTGCTGCAGAGCGAGGCTGAGCAGGAAACCGCACAAGGTGAATGCGCCCTCGGCGTCGGCGAGTGGACGGTCGTCGTGCCGGAAACGGTAGGCGTATCCGTTCACCGTCAGCTCGCGCTGATACGCAGCCAGGGTGGCCAACGTTCGCGGGTCCTCGGCGGGCACCGCTCCGCGGAGCGCGGGCAACAGCAGGGCGGCGTCCAGACCAGGATCCTGCGGGGATCGCTGCCAGCGCCCGCTGGGGTGCAAGGAGTCTGCGGAGGTCTGGGCCGTGATCTTGTCGGCCAGCGTGAGCCAATCGGCGACGGAGCCTTGCGGCTGGAAGTGTCCGGCGAGCGCGCGGAGGCCGGCGGCGCAGATGAGCCTGCTGTGTGTCCATCGTTGGTTGTCGATCTCCCAGATCCCGGCGTCGGGTTCGGTCCACCGGGCGGCGATGGCATCGGCTGCGATGAGCGCCGCCCGCCACGAATCGGTCGTCATCCGGTCCCACCGGGCAGCACCGGCGAACAGCAGCAGACTCTCGCCGAACGCGTCGAGTTGGAACTGTCGATTGACCCAGTTGCCGACGCGGTTGTGGCCGCCGGGGTAGCCCGGCAGATCCAAGGTGTGCTGGTCGGGGACCCGGCCCGCATCGACGGTGTACGCCGGTGACATGCGGTCACCGTCGGCCAGGAGTCGTTCCGTGACGAAACTGACCGCGCTGTCCAGCAACGGATGACCGCCGGCGGCGGCGACTGCCTGGCCGACGTAGCACTGGTCGCGGATCCAGACGTAGCGGTAGTCGTAGTTCCGGCCCGCCTCGGCCCGCTCCGGGAGGCTCGTGGTGGCGGCCGCGACCATTCCGCCGGTCCGGCTGGTCAAGCCGCGCAGTACCGCGTACGAACGTTGCGCGTCCTGCGGGGTGTGGCAATTGCTCAAATCGGGAACCGCGTCTTTCCAGGCCTTCTCGGTTGCGGTCCACTCGTACGACGCCTCGGGGAGACGTTCCGGCAGTTGTTCGTCGCTGATTTCCAGGATCAGATCGCGATGCTCCCCGGCGGGCACGGTCACGTCCATCACGAGACCATTGGACAGGTCACCTCGCGGGCTCCTGGCCTGCGCGGCCCCCGACCAGCGCAGGTTCAGCGGGCCGGTGCTGGCCGTCCAGACGCCGCTGTCGCGGTGTTGATCCCGCATCGGCTGCTGGTCGAAGTCGGCTCGGGGGTCGAGCAACACCTGCAGCTCGGCATCCGCGTCGATGGCGCTGATGCGGCGAAGGAGCACTGCGCGATGGGAATCGCCCGGGAAGGCCAGCGCCTCCCGGCTCTCGATGATCCCGCGGTGAGTCACCCATCGGCTGTGCCAGATGAGGCTGGCGGCCTCGTAGTAACCGCCCCAGACATAGGGTTCCACCGGGGTGATCGAATAACTGGACTGACCGCCGAGGAGGGCACTGAAGACGGCGCCGTCATGCCACAGCGGGGCGGACATCCAGACGATGTTGCCGTGCGGACCGATCACGGCGCCACGTTCGCCGTCCGCGAGCAAGGCATATTGCCGCAACGTCTGCGGCAGGAACCGGGCGGCGGTACTGGGTGGCCGGCGAAGGGATCGGCTCATCGCGGGTCGCAGCTACGGCACAGGACCTCGGCCACCACCGACGCGTCGGCCAGGGCGCGGGTGAGTCTGCGCAGCCGTGCAGGTGCTGTCGCGGATCGCTTCACGGCCGACGCAGAAGGTTGATGGCTCCCACCGCGGCAGCGACTGCGGCAGATCCGGCGGCCGCGAGCACACCGTGGTGGTGCGAGGCCCACATTTGCGGATCCTTGCGGTGCGCGCGGCGGTCGAATTCGCCGTGGGCGCCGAAGTCCCTGCCGTCGGGTCCGTCGGCCGGCTTCCACAGGTTCACCGGCGAATCCGGGTCCTGCGGTTGCTCGGTCTGCTGTGAACTCACGCCCGTGCGGGCCAGGTAGCGGTCCAGCAGCCCAGGAGCGATGGCGTTGCCCGCGAGCGTCAACGCAGTGCTGGTGCCGACCCAGTACTCGCGCCTGCGAGGGTGGTCCGCGGCGAACAGGACGGCGCGTGCCGCCATTTCCGGTTGGTAGATCGGCGGTACCGGTTGGGCGTGATGGGGGAGCCGGGTCAGCAGCCAGGAGAATTGCGGCGTGTTGACCGCCGGCATCTGAACCATGGTCACGGATATCCCGGAATTGTCGTGCAGCAGTTCGCAGCGGAGAGCCTCGTTGAAGCCCTGGATGGCATGCTTTGCGCCGCAATAGGCGGTCTGCAGCGGTATCCCGCGGTAGGCCAGGGCGGACCCGACCTGGACGACGGTGCCGGCGTCGCGGCGGCGCATCCGGTGGAGGGCAGCCATCGTCCCGTACACGTATCCGAGGTAGCTCACCTCCGTTGCCCGCTTGAACTCGTCCGGTTTGATGTCGCTGAACCGGGCGAACACCGAGCTGAATGCGACATTCACCCACACGTCGATCGGACCCAGTTCCTGCTCCGTCCGGTCCGCGGCATCGTTCACCTGCTCGGCGTCCGCGACGTCGGTCGGGATGACCAACGCTCGCCCGCCGCCGTTCTCCACGTCCTTCGCTGCTGCGCTCAGGCCGCTCGTACCTCGCGCCAACAGGGCGACATTCGCGCCTCTGGCGCCGAAAGCGGTGGCGACAGCTCGGCCGATACCTCCGCTGGCGCCGGTGACCACAACCGTTCGCTGATCCATGAGGTGTGCTCCTTTCTGCGGGCCCACCCGGCGTGGCGAGGTCACGTTGCCCCTCGCTCGGTCCCGGATGCGGCCCTCTGGTGGACAGTTCCCGACATCGGCGGAGAAATGCGGGGACGCCTCCACCAATCTCCGATTCTGACTGATTCGCAAGGATTGCGGTAGAGCAAGCGTTGCAGTACGCGTAGCACCGATCAAGATCCGCGCCGCAGTGCTGTTGAGCGCCCATGATGGGAATGGGTTTGTCGTCCGCTGGGCTGGGTACACCTCCGATGCCGAAGTCGCCGTTGACGGGGAGTGGTCGCCATGATCAGCCGCGGGGTGGTCATCGATGACGTCACCACGGCCGTCTACCGGTTTCCCACCGAACATCCCGAGGCCGACGGCACGCTGAGCTGGGATGCGACCACCACCGTGACCGCGACCGTGGTGGCGGGGTCCCACGAGGGTTTGGGGTGGACCTACAGCACGGCGGCTGCCGCACAGATCATCGTCGATCATCTGCTACCGGCGATCGCCGGCCGCGATGCGCTCGATATCCCGGGGTGTTGGTCGGCGATGCATCGTGCGTGCCGGAACCTCGGCACGACAGGTGTCGTCATGCAGGCGATCAGCGCCGTCGACATCGCGCTGTGGGATCTCAAGGCGCGGATCCTCGGGACTCCCGCTGCGCAGCTGCTCGGTCGAGCCCGCGACCGCGTGCCGGTGTACGGATCCGGGGGATTCACCAGCCTGACCGACGAGCAACTCGCGGATCAGGTGCGGGAGTGGTCCGACGCCGGCTGTCGCGCCATGAAGATCAAGATCGGTCAATCGTGGGGCACCGACATCCCGCGAGACGTTGTTCGGATCGGTGCTTTCCGGGAGCTGGCCGGGCCCGACGTGGAGCTCATGGTGGATGCCAACGGCGGGTACACCAGCGGTCAGGCCCGCCGCGTCGGCGCCGTGCTGGACGAGATGGCGGTCCGGTGGTTCGAGGAACCGGTCTCCAGTGACGATCTCGGCGGGCTCGCCGTGGTCCGCGCTGCCGTGCGGTGCGACGTCGCTGCAGGTGAGTACGCCGCCGACGTCTACACGGCGGCCGCCCTGTGTCCGGTGGTGGACTGCCTACAACTCGACGTCACCCGCTGCGGCGGTTACACCGGATTCCTCCGCGGAGCGGCCATCGCGCAAGCGCACAACGTGCAGGTGTCCGGGCACTGCGCTCCGGCATTGCATGCGCCGGTCGCCTCCGCGGTTCCGAACCTGCGTCATGTCGAGTGGTTCATCGACCATGCGCGGCTCGAGCCGCTGCTCGTGGACGGAGTCCCGCCGGTGCGCGACGGAGCGATGGCCGTCGATGACGTCGTCGCGGGCCATGGGATGACCCTGAGTCGTCGTGCGGACCCCTACCGGACAGATCGCCGCGGCGACGCCGGCGAACCGGAGTGAACTCGCGGGGACATCCGCACCATCGTGTCGATATCCCGGCAGAGGCGTCAGCGCGCATAGAGCTTGCGGAACGGTGAAGACGTCACCCCGAAGGCCACCACGCTCACCGTGACCGCCAGCGTGCCGGCCGCGAACACCCGTGGATCGCCCACGCCCTGATCCGCGCTGTGCGCGAGATAGAACACGGCGCTCACCCCGATCGGCCCGAACCAACCGGCGAAGAGTGCGTCGCGGCTGCGCAGTCCGAGCGGCCGGGCCAGCAGCAGAACGAACGGCAGCCGGCGCAGCAGCAGCAGTGCAGCGATGAAACCGAGAGCTGCCGGACCGAAGGCCCACCATTCCCGCCACGGGAGGGACACCCCCAACAGCAGGAACAACGGCAGCACCGCATACCGGTTGACCGCCTCGTCGATCCCGTCCTGCGGTTCCCGTTCGCTGCGCTTCACCAGGGCGTTGTAGGCCAGTCCCGCGACGAATGCACCGAGCACGCCATCGGTGTTCGCCACCCGGCACAGGCCGAGTGCCGCAATGGCCAGGAGCAGCGTCAAGGCCAGTTCCGGCCCGCTCTCGAGGTCTCGGCGGCTGGTGGCCGCGCGCACCGCCCAGCCGGCCGCGGCTCCCACCACCACGCCGATCAGTGCGGCGCCGAGCACCTCCCAGGCGATCCGGCCGATGGCGGACCCGATCTGCTCGTGCGGCAGGGCGACAGCAATGGCCGCCGCCACGAGGGGAAAGGCCAGGCCGTCGTTCGCGCCGCTTTCCACGGTCAGCATTCTGCGCAGGCGTCCCGGGATGTCGTGCTCCGCGGGCTCACCGGTCACGACGGACGCTGCCAGCACCGGGTCCGTGGGACACAGACACGTCCCGATGACGGCGGCGACGACAACGGGGACGCCGAGCATCAGGGCAGCCGCCCCCGTCACCAGGGCGGCCAACGGCATGGCGACCACGAGGAGCAGCACCACCGCACGCACCACCGGCCGTAGCGACCTGGCGGGGAACCGCAACGCGGCCGCCATGACCGACCAGGACAGGAGCAGCCGGCTGGCCTCCAGCAACACCAGGTCCCTGGTCTGATCCGACAGTGAGATGACCCCGAGCAGCGCGGGGCCCAGCAGCACGCCCAGCGCCATGGCAACGAGGGGCTCGCTGATCGGCCACTGTCTGATCGAACGGCTGACCAGGGCCAGCACCAGCCCGGCAGAACCGACAACGGCGTACACCACATACAATTGGTCCACGATTCGGAACTTCCCTTTGCCGACGGTGGAGGTTTCGGGCCGACGACTGACGTCACGCGCTCGACCGGGGCCCGGATCTCTGATCCCGGTGGTCCGCCGGCGACGAGCGCTCCCGGGGCGTCACTCGAGTTCGCTGAACCGCTCGATGTTGTGCAGGGTCCCGGAAACGATGATGACGTCGTCCTTCTGCAGAACCGTATCGGGTGTGGCGTAGGTGAATTCGCGGGCCCGGTGTTTGACGGCGACCACGGTCACACCGTGATGTGTCCGAACCGATGTACGCCGCAGGGGTTTTCCCACGATGAGGGACGGCGGAGAGGTCTTGGTCATGGCGAAGTCCTCGTCGAACTCGACGTAATCCATCATCCGGCTACCCACCAGATGAGCCACCCGCTGGCCCATGTCGTGTTCCGGGCGAACAACGTGATGCACGCCCAACTGGGTCAGAATCCGGGCGTGGGCATGACTCATGGCCTTCGCCCAAACATTGGGCACGCCCATGTGAAGGACCAGGGACGCGGTCAGAATACTCGCTTCGACATCGTTGCCGATCGCGATCACCACCCGGTTGAACTCGTGCACCGACAGCTGCCGCAGCGCCATCTCGTCCGTCGAATCGGCGACCACGACGTGGGTCAGCTGGCCGGCCATTTCCTGGACGATCTTGTCCCGGCCGTCGATGCCGAGGACCTCGATTTCCTGCTCCACCAGTTCGAGCGCGAGGGCGGAACCGAAGCGCCCCAGGCCGATCACCACGACGCCGTTGTTGCTGCCACTGTCCCTAGCCAACGATGGGCCTGCCCTCCGGATGCTCGTACCGGCGTCGACTTTCCCGCAGGGCCAACGCCGACACAAGCGTGACCGGTCCCAACCTGCCGACGAACATCAAGCCGACCAGCAGCAGATGTCCGGGTGTCGAGAGCAGCGGCGTGATCCCGGTCGTCAGCCCGACGGTGGCGAATGCCGACACCGACTCGAACAGGACCTGGTCAGTACTGAGGTCGGTCAGCTCGGCGAGCGTGATGGTCGCCGAGACAACGGCTGCGACCGACAGCAGGGCCACCGTCAGCGCTTGGCGTTGGGCCCGGCCGTCCATCCGTCGTTCGAAGACCGTTGTGGCTGCTTCGCCGCGCACTTCCGACCAGATCACGAAGAACAACAACGCGAAGGTGGTGACCTTGATGCCGCCGGCAGTGCCGGCGGAGCCGCCGCCGATGAACATGAACACGTCCATGCCAAGCCACGTGCTCTCCTTCATCTGCGAGATGTCGATGCTGTTGAAGCCCGCCGTCCGCAGCGCGACGGCCTGGAAGAAGCCGGCCAGCAGACGCGACGGCTCCGTCAGCGGACCGAGCGTGCGCGGATTCGACCATTCGGTCGCCGTGACGAACGCGGTGGACAGCACCAGCAGGATGCCGGTCACCAACACGGTGATCTTGCTGTGCACGCTCCACCGTCCGGGGCGGCCCAGGTGCCGGCGGAGCTCGAGAATGACCGGGAATCCGACGCCACCGATGATCACCGCAAAGGCAACGGGCAGACAGATCCATGGGTCGGTGACGAAGCCCATCATGTTGTCCGGGTACAGCGCGAACCCGGCGTTGTTGAATGCGGACACGGCATGGAACAAGCCCAGATACAGCGCCCGGGGAAAGGGCTCGCCGTAGGAGATCACGAACCGTGTGGTCAGGATCAGGGTGACGACACCCTCCATCACCAGACTGATGATGGCCACGCCGAAGAGCACGCTGCGGACATCACCGATGCCCACGCTGCGGGTTTCCGCGGCGGCAGTGAGCCTGGTTCGCAGACCCATCCGTCGGACGACCAGCAGAGCCAGCAACGATCCCGTTGTGGCGATGCCGAAGCCGCCGATCTGAATGAGCAGCAGGATTACCGCCTGGCCGAATCCCGTCCAGTAGGTGGGGGTGTCGACCACCGTCAGGCCGGTGACACACACGGCGCTGGTCGCTGTGAACAGCGCCTCCACGAATCCCGCGCCACCGGCGCCGGACCTTGAGATGGGCAGGAGCAGCAGGGTCGTACCGACCGCCACCGCCCCGGCGAACCCGGTCACCACCACTTGTGCCGGATGCCGAAAACGAAGACGGGACGGTCGACCGCCACCGGACCGACTCACCGGACAGCCCCCAGCACGGGCATGACAATAGTTGTCCTCGCTTGCCCGCACGATCTCGCATGCGGTCCACGGCCGCAGCGGAGGCGGACCGCGCGTGGGCGCGGCGCGCAATCCGTCCGATGGCGGTTGGGTCGTCTCAACCCGCCAGCAACCGGGAATCAATCGTGAGGTGAATTCGGCGCTGGACGATGTCGACCCCATCGGCACGCGCCATCGACGAGGGAGGGTGAAGATGCGGGCCGGCGCCGTTCGGAACGAATCCCGGGACGGCCGGTGGATCAACCAGCCGCACGGACCTGACCGCCCCTCCGGCTCGCAGCGGGATCGGAGGGTCCCCGGTACCTGGTGACCGCTACCGACCGAGGCGGCCGCTGACCGACGACGACAACTCGAGGCAGACCGGCGTCCGGACCGATCGTGAACCGCGGCGCGCACGGTGGTCTCGCCGCGGCGCGGGCCTTGGTCTGCTGCTGCTGATCGTCGCCGGTGGGGCCGGCCTCCTCGGTGTTCGGTCCGACACGACGATCGGAACCGAAAGCCACGCCTCCAACGGGTACCTGCTGACGGTGACCTACCCCAGGCTGGCTCGCGCCGGCTGGGACGTGCCGCTGTCGGTTCGCGTCATCGCGCCGCAGCCGTTCCGCGAGCGGCCGATCACCGTGACCATCGACCGGGCGTATCTGAACATGTTCGAGACACCGGGCTGGCGCCCTCAGCCGGCCAGTTCGACCGGGGACCGCGATCGCGTCGAGATGGAATTCGATACTGCCCGGGACGCGGTGGAGTTCGAGGTCGATTTCGATGCGTACATCCAGCCCCGCAGGCAACTGGGCGCATCGGCCCGGGTCGGGGTCCGGGTGGACAATCGGGAGGTCGACTCCGCGTCCTTCCACACCACTTTGCTGCCCTGAGGAAGGAACAGCCGTGGAGATCGTCTACCGCGCCGCCGTCATGTTCTTGTTCCTGTGGGTGGTCACCCGGATCGTGGGCCGCTCGACCCTTGGCGAGCTGAGCACCTTCCAGCTCATCCTGTTCATCACCATGGGAGACCTGATTCAGCAGGCAGTGACACAGCAGGACTATTCCGTCACCGGCGGTGTTCTTGCTGTATCGGTCTTCGCCGTCATGACGATCGCTCTGTCCTGAGCGCATTCCCGCTGGCCGCGGGGCCGCTCCATCACTCACGGCGTGGCGGTGGTGATCGTGGAGAACGGCGAGCCCGGAATGGATGTCCTTCACGCCGAACGGATGTCGTTGGACGAGCTGATGGCGGCGGCCCGCCAGCAGGGGTTCGAACGGTTCAGCGACATCCGGCTGGCTGTGCTGGAGGCCAACGGCAAGGTGTCGTTCTTCCACGCCGACCGTTCCGACGGGTCGAACCAGGAGAAATCACCTGGTCGGAGCGGATCCCAGGACACGCCGTCGGTGGGCTGACCTTGTCGCGACCGCTCAGGACTTGTTTCCCGGCTCGTTGCGACGCGCCTCGAATTCGGTGTGGCCGTTGGGGCATTTCGGGATCTTGTCCCCCTGGGTGACATGCACCTTCTCGTCACATTGCGCGCAGTAGAAGTCGCCGGTCTTCTGCGCCCTCTCACCCGCGTGTGCCGCCATGGGATTCCCCTTTCCTCCCGAAATGTCGATCACTGATTCGCTTTTCGGTGACTGCCCATTTGTTACCCGGTCGCCGCGGGAGTCAAGCGGCCCTGTTCCGGTTGTCGCTCTCGACCACCGGACGGGCCGGAGGGCACGACGTCGGCAGCCGGGGCAGGACTGATGGCGGGCGCGAGTGAACTGATCAGGTACGCCGTGGCCGCGGCGACCGATGACAGACTCAGTACCACCCCGCGGCTGCCGGTCAGCGCACCCAGCAGCATCGCCAGGGCGCCGAAGTCCGCCGCCAGCAGCAAATGCGCCAGCGAGGCGGCGGCGGGTCCAAGTCCAGAGCCCGGATGCAGATTCTCGCTTCCGTCCTCAACCGGCCCCTGCTGCTGGCCCGGGCCGGCGAGGTCGGCGCCCGCGGGGCGGTCGTTGCCGCAGCGGATACCCTCGGGGTCGACTTCGACGTCGACGCCTGGACCGAACCGCAGGCGCTCATCATGCCGATCGCCGAGGACGTCGACGCGTACGAGAGGGGTTGCCCGCGCTACCTGGCACAAACGGAATCGGCCCGGAAACTCTGGGTGCGTGGGTACGACCACCCTGCCGGCCGGCCCGGACGGAAACTAGGTGATCATGGGTTCAGCGCGGCTTCGCCTGGCTTCGCCGACAATTCCACCGACCCGGAGCCACCCATGACCGGTGCCGGCGACGACGTCTGGATCGGCCTCGACCTCGGCACGCAGAGCGTGCGCGCCCTGGCCGTGACCCTGGCGGGGAAAGTCAGAGGAGTGGGCACTCACCCGTTGACCAGCCATCGCGACGGGCCACGGCACCAGCAGGACCCAGAGGACTGGTGGCAGGCGATCGCGACAGCCGCCACCCAGGCCACCCGCACCGTCCCGCCCGCCGCGGTGCGAGGCGTCGCGGTGGACGCGACCTCCGGCACCGTCATGCTCGCGGACGACCACGGTCGGCCGTTGACTCCGGCGCTGATGTACGACGACACCCGCGCCACCGGAGAAAGCGCCAGGGTCAACGAATCCGGTGAATCAGTGTGGACCGACCTCGGCTACCGACGCATGCAACCATCCTGGGCGTTGCCCAAGGTGTTGTGGCTGATCGAGCACTACCCCGATGTTCTGGCCAATGCCAGGCTGGCGCACCAGAGTGACCTGATCAACCAACGTCTTTGCGGCTGTCGGGTACCCACCGACCTGAGCAATGCCCTGAAGACCGGTGCCGACCTGATCCGGGAGAGGTGGCCCATCGCCCTTTTCGAGACCCTCGGTGTCCCAGCACATCTGTTGCCCGGACTGGTGCGACCCGGCACCCCGATCGGCAGTGTGTGTGCCGCCGCCAGCGAGGTCACCGGGATTCCACCAGGCACCCCGGTGATCGCCGGCGCCACCGACGGCTGCGCCGCCCAACTGGGCGCCGGCGCCCTGCGTACCGGCAGCTGGAATTCGGTGCTCGGTACCACACTGGTCCTCAAGGGCGTCAGCAAGAACCTCATCCGGGACCCGCTGGGAGTCGTGTACTCGCACAAAGCACCCAACGGGGACTGGCTGCCCGGCGGGGCATCCAGCACCGGCGCCGGCGTCGTCTCCCGGGACTTCGCCGGCCGCGATCTGGACGCGCTGAATCAGGTCGCGAGCACCCGGGAACCCGCCGAAGTGCTGTCCTACCCGCTGGTTTCGACCGGTGAACGGTTCCCCTTCGTCGCACCCGACGCGCACGGATTCGTACTGGGTGAACCGCGCCACGAGGCGGACCTGTTCGCCTCGGTGCTACAGGGTGTCGCGTTCATCGAACGGCTCGGGTTCGACTACCTCGATCTGCTCGGCGCACCGGTCTGCGGCGAGATCATCCTGACCGGCGGGGCGACCAGGAGCCGGTACTGGTGCCAGCTGCGCGCGGACATCCTCGGCCGCCCCGTCACCCTGCCTGAGAACGCCGAGCCGGCACTGGGCATGGCCGTCCTGGCCGCATCACCAAGCCGCGACGCCGCCGCCGTCGCCGCCGAGATGGTGCATGTCCGCGACACCATCGACCCCCGGCGCGGTGCGCCGGATCGCTTCGACGCCTCCTACCTCCGTTTGGTCACCGAGCTCGAGAAGCGCGGCTGGCTGCAGACAGGAGTGGCCGAGCATGCCCGGAAAAGGACCCGCCGATGACCAACCTGGTGCTCGTCCGGCATGGCTAAACCGTCTGGCACGGCGAGAACCGATACGCCGGCTGCAGCGACATCGCCCTCACCCCACGCGGGGCGGAGCAAGCGGAGCAGCTCACCGCATGGGCAAAAACCGCTCGGTCATCAGCGGTCTGGGCAAGCCCCTGAGCCGCGCCAGGCTGACCGCAAGAGTCAGCGCTGCGGTCAGCGGTGCGCCGCTACTCGTCGATGACCGGCTGCGGGAGCTGGACTTCGGTGCCGGCGAAGGGCTGACGGCCGCCGAAATGGCACAACAATTTCCGGATGCGCTCGAGGCCTTCCGCGCCGACTCGATGAGAAATTACCTGCCCGAAGGTGAAGACCCGTACAGCCGCGGAGCGCTTGGGTCCTGTCTCCCATCCGTTTCAAATGATCCCAACGCCGCCCCGCAGTGGAACCGTCGCGGACAGGAACCATTCCCGAGACCCGACGGAGAACCGACATGACCGCGATGCAGGTCGAGATCAGGGTGTCTGGATCGATACCCGTCGATGTACTGGCCGAACTTCCCAGACTCAGGGTGACAACGGTTCTGATGGAGACGGTGCTCAGCGGACCGGTCAAGGATCAGAGCCAACTGATCGGCATCATCAACCGGTTGCTTCGTTGGGGCATCGACCTGCAGGCGGTACGGCAACTCGCATCACGACCGACATCTTCGAACGCGGTGGGGTCGTCGTGAAGATCTATCAGATCGACGTTGCCTGGCCCATCGGACCCGTGGCGCGTTCGACGCTGCCCGCGTTCACGGCCAGAGTCATTCCCATC
The DNA here is from genome assembly GCA_963785455.1 of uncultured Actinomycetota bacterium. GTDB lineage: Bacteria > Actinomycetota > Actinomycetes > Mycobacteriales > Nakamurellaceae > Nakamurella. The sequence goes on along the minus strand of CAWAVL010000013.1, from coordinate 561,703 downwards.
GCCACGGTGCTGGCCGGGACAGTCGAGAATTCGCGTGCACTGCTGCGCGTCCTGGCGCTGCTCGAACAACACGGGTTGTGCCCGCTGGACGTCTGGGTCCCCGTCCCGAGGACGCCGAGCGATGGGGGCCCCGACCAAGGTGCGTGAGTGGAACGTTCCGGGTCGGGGCGAAGTGGGTCGGGGGTCCGCACCCCGTCAGTGGCCGTTGCGGCGCCGGCGCTCGAGACGATCGGCGGCGAGCCGGCTGCCATCTCGGCGAGATCAACCGGGTCGCCCTCGCTGGTGAGCTGCCCGCTCGGGGTGGCTGAACGCGATCCACCACGGCGCCCACTGATCGGACCCGGCGGCGCCGGCGCTCAGGGCAGACGACCGGGGGAGACCGTACCTCCCGGCCCGGACTCCGGTTTGCGCTCAGTACCCTAGGGGGGTATGGTTGCCGGCAGCACACCGGGCGGCAAGGGTGTTCGGGCGATGCGGACGCCGGAGCGGGAAGAGGGCTGAGTGATGACCACCGCCGACCACGATCAGTCGAGCCCCTACGGCTACATCCACCGCAAGGACGACTACCTCAAGCGGTTGCGCCGCATCGAGGGTCAGGCCCGCGGTCTGCAGAAGATGGTGGAGGACGAGAAGTACTGCATCGACATCCTCACCCAGGTCTCCGCCATGACCAAGGCACTGCAATCGGTGGCCTTGGGCCTGATGGATGAGCATCTGAGCCATTGCGTCGTGCAGGCTGCCCAGTCCGGCGGGCCGGAGGCCGACGCGAAGATCCGGGAAGCCTCCGAGGCCATCGCCCGACTCGTGCGCTCCTGACCGGCGGGTTCCACGGCGAACCCGCTGCGCGCTCCGTCGTCGAACCACCCGGCGAACCGGCGAAGTCACGTTTCCTACGACATCTACTGGAGGACCGATGAGCACCACGGCCACGTATTCCGTCACTGGTATGACCTGCTCGCACTGCGTCGCCGCGGTGACCGAGGAGGTGGGTCGGCTGGACGGTGTCAGCTCTGTCGACGTGGACCTCAACGCCGGCGGGCATTCCCGTGTGACGGTGACCAGCTCCGATCCGCTGCCGGTCGATGCCGTGCGGGAAGCGGTCGACGAGGCCGGCTACACGCTCGCATCCTGATCCGGACCGAGTGGCCTGGTCGCTGACAGCGGTTCTGACGTTTCGAGGAGGTTGGTGGCATGACGCAGCAGGTGGTCGATCTGCAGATCGGTGGCATGACGTGCGCGTCGTGCGCCGCACGGATCGAGAAGAAGCTGAACCGGATGCCCGGGGTCGAGGCCTCGGTGAACTACGCCACGGAGAAGGCCCATGTCGTGCTGCCGGCGGGGACCGGCGTCGAGGCGGCGATCGCGACCGTCGAGGCCACCGGATACACCGCCACGATCCCGCAGCCACCGCGCCGCCCGGAGCCATCGGGTGCCCCGGGAGCCGCTGACGCCGTCGAGGACCCGGAGGTGGCGGCACTGCGAAACCGGCTGGTCGTCTCCGCCGCGCTGACCGTTCCGGTGCTGCTGCTGGCGATGATCGCGCCGTTGCAGTTCGACAACTGGCAATGGCTGAGCCTGACCCTGGCCGCCCCGGTCGTGGTGTGGGGCGCATGGCCGTTCCACCGGGCGGCGTGGACGAACCTGCGGCACGGCGCCGCCACCATGGACACGCTGATCAGCGTCGGCGTGCTCGCCGCCTTCGGCTGGTCGCTGTACGCCCTGTTCTTCGGTGACGCCGGGATGCCCGGGATGCGGATGACGTTCCGGCTGCTACCCGAACCCGGTGCTGGGGCGGACGAGATCTACCTGGAGGTCGCGGCCGCGGTCACCGTGTTCATCCTGGCCGGCCGCTACTTCGAGGCCCGCGCCAAGAAGCAGTCCGGTGCGGCCCTGCGCGCGCTGCTGGACATGGGCGCGAAAGACGTTGGCCTGCTGACGAACGGCCGCGAGCAGCGGGTACCGGTCGACCAGTTGGCGGTGGGCGATCAATTCATCGTCCGGCCCGGCGAGAAGATCGCCACCGACGGCGTCGTCGTCGATGGTGTCTCCGCGGTGGACGCCAGCCTGCTCACCGGTGAGCCGGTCCCGGTCGAGGTCGGCCCCGGTGATTCGGTCACCGGCGCCACGGTCAACGCCGGTGGCCGGCTGGTGGTCCGCGCCACCAGGGTCGGCTCTGACACCCAGCTGGCGCAGATGGCGCTGCTGGTGGAGCAGGCGCAGTCCGGGAAGGCACCGGTGCAGCGGCTCGCGGACCGGGTGTCGGCGGTGTTCGTGCCCGTGGTGATCGCCCTGTCGGTGGCCACCCTGGTGTTCTGGCTGGCCACCGGCGCCGGGGCGGAGGCGGCGTTCACCGCGGCCGTCGCGGTGCTGATCATCGCCTGCCCGTGCGCCCTCGGGCTGGCCACTCCAACCGCATTGCTGGTCGGTACCGGCCGTGGGGCGCAGTTGGGCATCCTGATCAAGGGCCCACAGATCCTGGAATCCACCCGTCGGGTCGACACCATCGTGCTGGACAAGACCGGCACCGTCACCACCGGCCGAATGCAGCTGCTGGACGTGATCCCCGCACCCGGGACGGACAGCGCCGAGCTGCTGCGCCTCGGCGGCGCCCTCGAGGACGCCTCCGAGCACCCGATCGCGGTGGCCATCGCCGTAGGTGCCCGGGAACGGGTCGGTCAGCTGCCGACCGTGGAAGCGTTCGCCTCCACCCAGGGCCTCGGCGTGCACGGTGTGGTCGACGGGCACGCCGTCGCCGCCGGCCGGGTGTCGTGGCTGGCGCAGGAGTGGTCGCAGGCGTTGCCCACCGAGTTGGACGAGCAGCGACGCGTCGCCGAGTCGGCCGGGCGGACCGTCATCGCCGTCGGGTGGGACGGTGAGGTCAGGGGCCTGCTCGTCGTCGGCGACACCGTGAAACCCACCAGTGCGCAGGCGATCTCCGAACTGCGCGGGCTGGGCCTGCGGCCCATCCTGCTGACCGGGGACAACGCGGCCGCCGCGGCGGCGATCGCTGCGGAGGTCGGCATCGACGCCGCCGACGTCATCGCCGAGGTGCTGCCGGCCGACAAGGTGGCCAAGGTCGCCGACCGGCAGGCGCAGGGCCGGGTGGTCGCGATGGTCGGGGACGGAGTCAACGACGCGGCCGCCCTCGCCCAGGCCGATCTGGGCATCGCGATGGGCACCGGCACCGACGTGGCCATCGAGGCCTCCGACCTGACGCTGGTGCGCGGCGACCTGCGGGCCGCCGTGGATGCGATCCGGCTGTCCCGCCGCACCCTGAAGACCATCAAGGGCAACCTGTTCTGGGCGTTCGCCTACAACGTGGCCGCTATCCCACTGGCGATGGCCGGCCTGCTCAACCCGCTGATCGCCGGCGCGGCGATGGCGTTCTCGTCGGTGTTCGTCGTCTCGAACAGCCTGCGGCTGCGCCGTTTCCGCGCCGTATCACTGCAGAGCACCGCCGGTCCGGTGCCGGCAGCTCAGCGCACCGCGGTCACCGCGGGCCGCTGACAGAAACCGGTCGCGGCGCGCGAGAAGCCGGATCAACCGGCGACGCGGTAGCCCATGCCGGGGTCGGTCAGCAGCCGTCGTGACGAAAATTTCACGTGCACAGCCCGGTTCTTGACGTTTTCGAGATGCCGGCCCGGCTCGTTCGCATGGCGGCCGGGTGCAGATCCGGTGAAACTGTCGCAAACCGGATGCATCAGGAGGGCCTGTGGGTGAGACGGAGATCGTCGGGCGGGGATCGCAGGTCGGTCTGGTCGTCGCCTCGGCAGCGGTGCCGGCGACCTTTGCGCGTTCGCTGTCCGAGCGGACCTGGGTCGACCAGGGCATCATCACCGGGCTCGTCACGGCCAGCCAGTACGTGCTGTCCGTGGTCGCCCAGGACGTCTTGGAGATCGGCGCCTCCGCTCTGGTCGGGGTGCTGCCGTTTCCCGACTCGTGGCCGCTCGCGCAGCGGCGGCGGGTCGCCATCGCGGTGGTGGATGCGCTGGCCGTCCCGATCGGCGCCGGTGTGGCCGCGCTGTTCCGGTTCCGCGATGACGACACCCAGGGACGCGCGATGGTCCGGCAGGTCGGCCTGCGGCTCGCCGTGACCGGTACGGGCGCCACCCTGGTCAGCGGTGCGCAGTTGGCCGCCAGGAGGGTGGACGCGGCCGTCGGGGCGAACGGCTGGATCGCGCGTCTGCCGGTGGGCGTGCCGGTGGGCCTGATGACGTCCGCCGTCGTCGAGCGGTTGCGACAGCAGGAAGGACCACCGGAGCACGCCAAGGATCCGGCGGCTGCGGATCCGCTGGCCGGCCTCGCGGCGGGGATGGGCATCGTCGTCGGGCTCGCCGGGGTGGCCGCCGGCGAGGGCTGGCTGGCCCGTCAGCTCGGGACCGTGGGCAGCCGGATCCTGCCCGGTTCGGAGATTTTCTGGCGTCGGGCAGCCCACGTGGCAATGGCATCGGCGGTGGGCTCTGCGACGCACGCCCTGTGGGGCAAGGCGATGCGTGATGTCGAGGCCGGGACCACGACGTTCGAGGAGGGCGTGGACCGGTCGGTTGCCGGCCGGTGGACCAATCCGATGGTCAGCGGTGACCCGGCCAGCCTGGTGTCCTGGGACTCGCTGGGCCGCGAGGGTCGGCGCCACGCGATCACCTACGTGCGGCCGGAGCCGACGGTCGACATACCGGCGGAAATCCTGGGTAAGCCCCGACCCGAACTGTCCATCTCGACCGTCATGCAGCAGGACGCGCGCGCCACGCCCATCGAGGTGTTCGTCGGCCTGGACAGCGCACCGACCGCGACCGAGCGGGTCGAGCTGGCCCTGGCCGAGATGGACCGCACCGATGCCTGGTCCCGCTCGTTGCTGATGCTGATCTCGCCGACCGGCACCGGCTACGTCAATTACGTCGCCGTCGCGTGCGCGCAGTACATGACGCTCGGCGATGTGGCGAGCGTGACACTGCAGTACTCCAAACGCCCCTCACCGCTGTCGCTGGGAAAGGTGAAGGACGCGCGTGAGCAGAATCGCCTGCTCTGGTTGCGTATCTTCGAACGCGTTCGCGAGATGCCGCCGGAGCGTCGGCCCAAAGTGGTGTTGTTCGGTGAGTCGCTGGGGGCGTTGACCAGTCAGGACGTGCTGATCAGCTGGGGCACATTGGGTTTGCAGGCGCTCGGCATCGACCGGGCCCTGTGGATCGGGACGCCGGAGGGCAGCACGTGGATGCACCAGGTCACCGGGCCGCCGCGGCCCGATGTCGACAAGAGCCTGATAGCTGTGGTCAACGACTATGAGCAGTTCTGCGCACTCGGCGAGGACCAGAAGGAACACGTTCGGTACGTGTTGTTGAGTCACGACAACGACGGCGTCACGAAATTCGGTCCGAGCCTGATCAACCGTCGGCCGGCATGGCTCGGTCCCGACCGCCCGCGGATGATGGAGATCCCCGGCCGATCGCCGCGCGGCATCCCGCCGTCGATGCACTGGCGGTTGTTGACCACCTTCTACCAGAGCCTGATCGACATGAAGAACGCACAGATCCAGGGCGAATACCGTGCCTGGGCGCACGATTACCGCCCGGATCTGCCGGACTTCATCCGTGACGTCTACGACCTCGACTGCAGCAGCGAAGAACTCGAGCGGATCAGGACGGCCTGCCGGCAGCGCGAGGAGTTCCGTCAGTCGGTGTTCCGTTAGACGCCGTCAGGTGCTGGTCAGCAGGACGAGCTGTTGCGTCGCCCTGGTCATGGCGACGTAGCGGTCGACCGCCCCCTCGATGCCGGTACCGAACGCGTGCGGGTCCAGCACCACGACCAGGTCGAACTCCAGTCCCTTCGCCAATTCCGGGCGAAGCACCCGGACCCGCTGCCCGGCAACGGTGCCGGCCTGGGGGACGGCAAGAACGCTGATGACGCAGGCGATCCCCTCGGCATTCCGCGCCAGCCATCCCTCGAGCACCGCGTCGAGGTCTGCGACGCGGCCGCGCGCCACGGGCACTCCGGTGCTCCGGATGGACGTCGGCACGTTGGCGTCGGGAAGTGCAGCCCGAATGACGGGTTCGGCTTCGGCCATCACCTCCCGCGGGGTGCGGTAGTTGATGCTCAGCGTGGCCTGCGTCATCCGGTCGATGCCGATGCGCCGCAACCGATCCGGCCACGTTTCGATGAATCCGTGCCGCGCCTGCGCCCGGTCACCGACAATGGTGAGGCTGCGGGACGGGCAGCGCAGCAGCACCATCTGCCACTCGGCGTCGGTCAGTTCCTGTGCCTCGTCGACGACGATGTGTGCGAATGGCCCGGCGAGCAGGTCGGGATCCGCTGCGGGCAGGCTGTTCTCGTCGATCAGACTGTCCTGCAGGTCTTCGCCGCGCAGCATCGACATGACGGCCATCTCGCTGTCGTCGGACTCGATGAGGTGCTGGGCGACCTGAGCCATCGTCGCCCGCCGGGCAGCGACCTCGCGCTCCCGGCGGCGCTGCACCGCCGCCGCCCGCGGATCGCCGAGCCGCTGCCGGGCGGCGTCCAGCAGCGGCAGGTCCGACACCGTCCATGCCCGCGGGTCCGCCCGCTGGAGGGTGTCGACGTCGTCCCGGCTCAGCCACGGAGCGCACAGCCGCAGGTAGGCGGGCACCGTCCACAGGTCGCCGACCAGATCCGCTGCGTCGATCAGCGGCCACGCCCGGTGCACCGCCGCGTTGAGGTCGGCGTCGCCGCGCAGGGCTTTTCGCAGCGCATCGGCCGGGGCGTCGCTGCTGTGCCGGTCGGTCAGCCGGGTCAGCAGGTGCTCCCACACCCGTCCGCGCGCCTCATTGTGCGGGGTGCCGGCCTCCGCCGCATCGAACGCGTCGGCCCAGTCGTCGGCGGTCACCGTGACGTCCGACCAGGGGGTTTCCACCGTGATCGGCGCGGTCGGTGCATCCTCGTAGAACCGGACCGCCGTCTCGATCGCGCCGACCATCCGCGCCGGCGACTTCAGCGACGCAACTCGCGGGTCGGTCTCCACCGCCGCGGTCGCACCCTCGGGGACAAGGTCGCGCAGGGTGCACGTCTGCACGCCCTCCTCGCCGAGACCAGGGAGCACATCGGCGACGTAGGCCAGGTACGGCTGGTGCGGACCGACGACCAGCAGACCGCCCCCGCGGTGACCCAGCCGCGGATCGGCGTACAGCAGGTAGGCGGACCGATGCAGCGCGACAACGGTTTTCCCGGTGCCCGGCCCACCGTCGACGACCAGCGCACCATCCGATGGAGCTCTGATGATGGCGTCCTGCTCGGCTGCAATGGTTCCCAGGACGTCCCGCATCCGGGACGACCGGCCGGCGGACAGGCCGGCGATGAAGGCGGACTGGTCGTCCAGGGCCGCGCGGGAACGGAGCCCGTCAGCGGTGAAGACCTCGTCCCAGTAGTCGGTGATCCGGCGCCGCGACCAGCGGTACCGACGGCGGCTGATCAGGCCCATCGGATTCGCGTGGGTCGCGGCGAAGAAGGGCTCGGCGGCCGGGGTCCGCCAGTCGACGAGCAGCTGCCGCCCCTCGCTGTCGGTCAGCCCGAGCCGCCCGACGTAGAGCGGGTCCGGGTCCGCGGCGGAAACGATGCGCCCGAGGCACAGGTCCACCCCGAACCGCCGCAGCGTGCGGAGTCGCGCCGTCGACCGGTGGATCTGCAGGTCACGCTCCATCGCCTCCTGGCCGTGCCGTGTCGGTGCCCGGCGCTCGTCCTGCAGGCGGCGGTTCAGGTCGGTGATCGACTGCTCCAGGGTCTCGGCGATCCACGCGAACTGTTGCTCGTCGCGGGCGATCAGCGTCCGGTCCATCTTTGCGCTCAGATTCGCCGGCAGGTGGAACACGTTGCTGCTCAGCACGGTCACGTCATCGGCTCCGATCCTCGGGCACCCGCAACTGCTGCGGCTCACCTCGGCCGGCGATTGTGCGCCACCCCCGGGGTCTTGCCGCAAGTCCCGGGGTCGGCTATACGTTGAAGGTGGCGGGAGGAATGGTGGTGTTCGGCGGCCGCGGCCGCCCCCCGGCCGGAACCCGCACCGTCAGATGGTGATGACGACCGTGCCCTTCACCTTCCCCGCCGCCAGGTCCCGGAGCGCGGCGGGTACCTGACGAGCGGGTAGCTGCGGTCGATGACCTGGTCGGCGCCGAGAGTCCTCAGGTGGTCGAGCTTCCCGGTTCTTCGGGCCCGCGGACACCGAAACCGATGAAGCGCATGAAGTATGGCGCCCGGTCAGCAGGTGCGCGGTGCCCGAGGCGGGTACAGTACTTAGTACGACGATCAGCTCGGGTGGAGGAGCGGTGTCAGCAGCGGGGATCGGCGGGGTCCGGGATCCGCTGAGTCGGGACAGCGTGCTCGCCGGCGCGATGGCCGTGGCGGACTCCGGAGGAATCGCGGCGTTGACCATCCGCACGGTCGCCCAGGAATTGGGCGTGAAACCCATGTCGGTGTACCACTACGTCTCGAACAAACACGAAATCGTCGATGGCATCGTGGATCTCGTGTACGGGCAGATCGACCTGCCCCATCCGGGTGGCGACCGGCGCACTGAGATGCGCCGCTGCGCACACTCCGCCCGCCGGGTGCTCGCCGAGCATCCCTGGGTGACCGCGCTGCTGCAGTCCCGGGTGCACCCCGGTCCCGCAACGCTGCGGCACCACAACGCCTTCATCGCGACGCTCAGAGCCGCAGGCTTCTCTGTGACACTGGCCGCGCACGCATTCGCGCTGATCGACAGTTACGTCTTCGGGTTCGCGCTGTCGGAGAACGCGCTCCCCATCCACGGACCGGACATCCATGGACCGGACACCGTCGCCGGCACCGCCGCGTCGATGATGGAGCAGTTCTTCGACGCGGAGGCCTATCCGGACCTGCTGGAGTTCACCCGGGGGCACGTCATGCAGCCTGATTACGACTTCGGCAAGGAATTCGACTATGGGCTCGAACTGATCCTGGACGGTATCGGTGCGGCGGCCGGAGCCAGCGACGGCGCGGCCGGCGGCACGGCACGCTGGGCGTGATGAGGCCGGCCGACAGTGGTCGGAACAGGACGAGGAACGGCGGATACTTCGCGGCGCCCATGACGGCAACGGTGCCCAGCCGTGGCCGCGGATCCGCATCCACACCGACATTTCGGCGGTCATCGTGGGGGCATCACCAGGGCGCCGGTATCCGGGCTGCAGCGGAGCCGGTGAGTCTGCGGTTGCCGCAGCCGGAGTCGGGAGTGTGAGTCCGGCGTGGAACTGACCGGCGGGGAATCAGGCTCGATCGGCGCTGGCGGCAGTCGGTTCCAACCGGATCGGCAGCGGTGTGGCGGGCCGCAGCGTGATCGCCGGCAGCACCGGGACCGACGTCAGCTGCGTCCGGACGCGGAAGGCCTGCAGGATGGTGGCCAGCACGAGCGGGGCCTCCAGCATCGCCAGCTGCATCCCGACGCACGTGTGCGGGCCGGCGCCGAACGGGAACCACGCGTACCGGTGACCGCCGGGATGGTGGCCGTCAGGCACGTCGAAGCGTCCGGGATCGAAGACACCGGGCCTCTCCCACAGCTTCGGCGAGTGGTGTACAACCCACGGGGAGACGACGACGTTGGCGCCTGCGGGGATCCGGTGCCCGCAGATCACGTCGGCCTCCTCGGCTCGTCGCCCCACGGTGTGCGCGGCCGGGTACAGCCGCATGGCCTCCCGAACCACCCGACCGGTGACGGGCAGCTCGGCGACATCCGATCCGGCCGGCGGCCGGGCGCCGAGCACCTGGGCGAGCTCGGTGCGAACGGTCTGCTGCCACTGCTGTGAGCGAGCCAATTCGGCCAGTGCGCAGGCCAGGGTGGTCGCGGTGGTCTCGTGCCCGGCGAGCAGGAAGATCAGCACCTGAGCGGCGACCTCCCGATCGCTGAGCCGATCGTCGGAGTTCTCGGCGTCCCTCGCCTCGAGCAGCAGCCCGAGCATGTCGTCCGACGGTTGCTCCCCGCCGGCGGCGCGGCGGGCACTGACGATGTCGGCAACCACCGCCCGGATCTCGGTCAACCCTGCGCTGAGCCGGCGGTTGCCGGGAGTGGGTACCCACATCGGAATGGCGTGTGGCGTCAGCCCGCGCATCAGCAGTGCCTCGTTGACGAACGAGACGGCCATGATCCTGGGGATGGCCGTCGTCATGTCGGCGCCGAACATGATCCGGCCGATGATCCGTGCCGTCACCTCGATCATCTCGGCGTGGGCGTCGACCGTTCGCCCCGCGGCCGCGGTCTCGGCCAACCGCGCCACCAGCCGTTGCGCCTCCTCCGCGATGATCCGGGCGTAGCTGGTCTCGATCCGCCGGCGGGTGAAAATCGGCGCCAGGAAGCGCCTTTGGCGGTGCCACACGTCGCCCTCGCTGGTCAGCATGCCGTTGCCCAGAGCCAGCCGTACCTCGCTGTAGGCGGGGGTGTTCTTCGTGTAGCGCTCGGGATCACCCAGCACCTGCAGGACGGCGTCGGGCGAGGACACGGTGTAGAACGTGTTGCGCCATCCCGGTGGCCCGACGTCGATCCGGGCAACGTCACCCACTTCCCGGGCGGCGCGCATCATCGTGCCGAGGTAGTCCCGCCGGACGTCCAGCGCCGCGCCGAGCAGCGGATTGGCCCGCAGTGTCGAGGCCGCCGGGGGCGCGTCAGTGGTGATGGATCCGCTCATGTGCTCGCCCCCGCCCGGTCGCCGACGTGCCCAGTCCACAGTCGCACAGCGCAGGGCCGGATCCAACGGTCACAGTCACCGGGCTCGGAATCCCTAGTGGCCGGCCCGCAGCAGGGCGACACTCAGGGCACGGTATCCCAGCGCGGTCGGGTGGACGTCTTCGTACCGGGTGCATTCCCAGGTGCGGGTGCACAGGAACGCCCGCTCCGCCGGCGATCCCGCCCGGTGATTGATGGCGCCGAAGGCGTCCGCGACCCAAACCCCGAATCCGTCGGCCAACTCCTGCAGCGACTGGTTCGCCGCGACGGCGAAGGCATCGCTGCCCGTCAGCGCCACCCCGTACGGGTTGTAGTAGTTCAGCACCACGATCTTCGCGGTGGGCGCCAGTGAGGTCAGGCGCTGCAGGATCTCCGTGTAGTTCTGGTTGAGCGTCGCCAACGCGGCGCCGAGGCCGGGCCTGATGCAGGCGATCGGGTCGGGCTGGTCGACGCACGGCCGCACCACACCGAGCAGGTCGTTCGAACCGATGTCGATGCTGATCAGTGACACCTGGCCGGGGTGGGCGGCCAGGAACGCCTCCGCGGCGGCCAGCTGTGAGCCGGTCACCGGGTACGGGTCGTGCGAGGTCGGCCAAGGGCACCCGCCGGTCCGCATCGTCGTGCTCGTTTCACCCGGACAGGCGTAGTTCACCAACGTCAGATGCGGGCGCATGGCGGCGAAATCCTCGGCGTATCCGCGGTAATGGGTCGGATCGACGTCGCCGATCGTGGCCAGATCCGGCCGGAAACCGAAGGCGATGGAATCGCCCAACGACAGGTAGTACCCGCGCTGAGGTGGGCCGGCCGCGGTCGCAGTGCCGATCAGGCCGGCGCTCAGCGCGAGGACAGTGACGACGACAGCGACTGCGCGGCGGAATCCCATGGCGTCCTCCCCGACGGATCATGCCGATCGAGCCGGCCAACACAACCACTTCACCGAACCCAGCACAACCGCCGAAGGCGTTGACACCGCGGCGCTGTGCGGACGCGTCCCGCGCGCAGCCCGATACCTCGGCTGCGACGCCGACCGCGGCGGCCTGGCCCATTGAGGCCGCGGCCCCGGCTCCTGACCGGGCCGCCCGCTCAAGAGCCGCAGGCAGTGGTGAGCTCGTTGAACAACGCGGCGGAGGCGGTACCGGTCGCCGAGATGGCCGAGCCGACCGCCACCAGGTTCTGGGCGCCGCCCCCGTCAGCCAGTTGGCCGACGGCTGTCTGCACGTTCGTCAACGACGATTGCAGGGCGTCGATCTGCGCCTGGGAGTCCTGCTTCCCGGCGGCGAGCACACCCTGCAGATCCGTCTGGACCTGGGTCAGTGCGGTCGTGATCCCATCCGTCCCACCGGTCAGCAGCGCCGGGCTGGTCAGCGCGGTGATCGACGTCTTCAACTGGTCGCGGGCCTGGCACAGCTCCGCCTTGTCCGCCGGATAACTGCCAGAGGTGGCGGCGGCGGTGGCGGCCGCGGTGGAGGTGGTGGCGGCCGCGGACGACGTGGGTGTGGCTGCTGTGGTGCCGGTCGGGCTGCCGGAGGTGCAGGCCACCAGGGCACCGGCGCACAGCGCCAGCCCGAGGGCGGGAAGGACGCGCGCCCGGAACCACCGGCCGGTGCGCCTGCTCGGTGTGTCGGATGCGGCGAAGCTCATGGTCGGTCCTTCCGTGCGCGCCCGTCGGGCGCCGGCTTGGGTAGCAACGAGCGCGCGGCGACTACTGCTGCCGCGAGATGTGTGCACCTTGTCAGCGGTCAAATGTGCTCTCCTGCCGTCGGCGCAGCATCGTCCGGGCCGGACGATTCTCCAGGGTGGGGCATCGCGGCTGATCCAGCCGTCAGCTGCTCCGCTGACCGCTGCCGTTGCTTACTGTCCGCGGCGGCCGGTGCTGACGGTGCGCCACGCCGGCGCCAACCGCGCCATGATGACCGGAGGGTCAGCTCCTCGACGTGACACGGGGACCCGTATCGGGCCCCTGATGACAAGGAGGTCATCGGCATGAAGGCGCTCGTCTACCACGGCCCCGGCGACAAACGGCTGGAGGACGTCCCCGATCCGCAGATCATCCATCCCACCGATGTCATCGTCGCGGTCGACACCACCACTATTTGCGGCACCGACCTGCACATCCTGAAGGGCGACGTACCGGCCGTGACGCCAGGCCGGATCCTCGGCCACGAAGGCGTGGGCACCGTCGTCGAGGTGGGCGCCGCCGTCGGCAGGCTGAAGGTCGGCGACCGGGTCGTCATCTCGTGCATCACCTCCTGCGGGTCCTGCTCGTACTGCCATCAGCAACTGCCGGCGCACTGCCTCGACCCGGAGGGTGCGGTCGGCATCGGCTGGGTGCTGGGACATCTCATCGATGGCACGCAGGCGGAATACGTGCGCATACCGTTCGGCGAGAACTCGTTACACCTGTTGCCGCACGGAGTGGGGGACGAGGCCGCCGTCATGTTGTCCGACATCCTGCCGACGGGATTCGAGATCGGGGTCCGCAACGGGCGGGTGAAGCCGGGGGACTCGGTCGCCGTCGTCGGCGCCGGCCCGGTCGGTCTGGCAGCCATGATGACCGCCGGGCTCTACGGAGCCGGGCGGATCATCGCGATCGACCTGGACGACAACCGCCTCGCGCAGGCGAAACTGTTCGGTGCCACCGACTCGGTCAACAACAGTGGCGCCGGCTGGCGGGGCGAGGTTCTCGCGATGACGGAGTTGGATCTCGGGGTCGACGTGGCGATCGAGGCGGTCGGTGTGCCCGCCACGTTCGAGATGGCGACCGAACTGATCCGGCCCGGAGGCACCGTGGCCAACGTCGGGGTCCATGGCACGTCGGCCGAGCTCAAGTTGCAGGACCTGTGGATCAAGGACGTCGTCATCACGACCGGTCTGGTCAGCGCGACCACCACGCCCCTTTTGCTGCGACTGGTGGCCCAGGGGCGGCTCGACCCGGAGAAGTTTGTCAGCCACCGGTTCACGTTCGACTCGATCCTGGACGCCTACGACACCTTCGGTCGCGCGGCACAGACTCAGGCACTGAAGGTCGTCATCTCGGACTGAGCATCGCCGCCGGCAGCGGTTGTCGCCGGGAGAGCCGTTGTCTCCTCGACCCAGACGAGGGCGTCATAACGTCCGCCCATCCAGGTCTTGACATAATTCGCCTGGTCGTCGTCCGGGCGGTACACCAGGCCGACTGCCCGTTGTCCCCGTCGGCCCGACAACCAGGATCCCGACCGGTCGCTGCCGAAGATAAGCACTGCCGGTCCGTCCAGCGCCCGGAACAGGAGGTCCTCGTGGCTGTCGGCAACTGCAGCGGGTAGCTGCCGCACGGTCGCTGCGGTCGACCAGGAGTCGGCCGCCAGCACGGTGCCACGGTGCGCGGCGAATCCCACCAAGAACACGTCGCGGTTCAGCCGGGTGCGGAGCAGCTCACCCATGCTCATGACGCCGTGCCGTGCCATATCAGTCCCGCGGGCGTCACCGAGGTGCGTGTTGTGGGCCCAGACGATGCCTTTGGTGGCCGAACCGTGGCGTTGCATCTGCCACTGGACGGCGTCCGCCAGATGGCGCTCCCGGGCGTTCCACGCCTCCCGGCCGCCGTGCAACAGCGTGCGGTAGTACTCGGCTGCCGCAGTGGCGGGTTCACGGGCGACGGTGCCCGGACCGCCGGCGCCGTTGTCAGCGACATGCCGCCGATCGCCGATCAGCAGATCGACCACGTCAGGTGTGAACTCCGCGGGGACCAACCGGACCGACGCTGCCGCGTGGTAGGGATCGGGCTGGTACGGAAGGCAACACAGCGATCCGTGCAGCGAGACACCCGGCGCGTCGGGTGCGTTGACCTGCAGCCAACCGGTGATCTGTCGAAGCGATCGCCACAAGGAGAAATGGTCGAGACCGAAGAGGCCGACCCGCTCGACGGAGCGCCGGGACCTGTTGCGGTGGTGCAGCCAGTCGAGAAATTCCATCACCTCGTCGTTGGCCCACAGTGTGGCCGGCCAGGTGTCGAAACGGGCGAGGACGTCTCCGGCGTCGAGGCCCTGCTCCTCCTGGCCGGACAGCCATTGGTTGATCCGCCGGCAGTCCGGCCAATCCCAGTCGACACCGACCCACCGGAATCCGTAGTCCTCGATGAGTGTCCGGCTCAACGCCGTCCGCCACCGATGTGATTCGTGGGCACCGTCAGCGACGCTGCCAATGCCGACGATCCGGTGGTAGCCGACGTGCTCGGCGAGTTCACCGATGTCGCGCCGATCAAGCAGCGGCCCGGCCATGCCGGCAATCTGCTCGTACGGACCCGACGTTGGCGCCTTGGCTGCTTGGGACTTCGCGGTCATCGCAGCACCCTCCTCGAACGTCCGACCATTCAAGGCACGCACTGAGGAACGGCGCCGGCCTTCCTCTGACGTCGGGCCGGAGTGCGCCACTGCGGTTCGCTGCCGGCCCGCGTCGTCCGGCCTTCGGGGCGATGGTCCCGCGGCGGGGGGTCGAAAGACAGAGGCTTAGGTCCTTTCGTCGTGCCGTGGTTACGCTGTCGGCCGGACCACCGTCCGGCCGGCAGCGCACAATCCGAGAAGGGCCCCGATGGAAGACCAACCCGACATCGCAGAAATTGCCCAGACGCTCGAGATCATCGAGGGCAGGGATCCCGCGACGACGTCGGTGGAGAGGTACGACAGTGACCATGCGGTCCTGATCAGCCTCCGTGATCGGGTCGCGCCGCTGGTCATCCAGCCGCGCAACCCTGGCAGCGAGGAGGGGCGGCCGGTGGTCGTCGGTCTGCTCGATCGCATCGAGAACGCCATCGACGACAACCGGGCCCGACGCGAGACCGCCAGCCAACGCTGAGGTCCCGTCAACGACCCGAGGTGGGTCAGCCGACCTCGACAACCGCCATCATGCCGGCATCCTCGTGATCCAGGATGTAGCAGTGGTACACGGTGCGTCCCGCGACGGGTGCGAAGCGGACGAGAACGACGGTGCTGCTGCGCGCCGGCACATTGACCACGTTCTGCCACGCCGGTTCGACTGCTGCCACGTCGCCCACCCTGACGATCTGCATCGGCCAGACATGAAGGTGGAACGGATGATCCATCTCGCTGGTGTTGACGATGGTCCACTGTTCGACCGCCCCGGCGGGTACCCGCTGGTCCACCCTGGCCGGGTCGAACCGGTGGCCGTCCATGGTGAACGACATCCCCCACCGGGCCCTGCATCTGCGTGCCCATCGCGAGCGTGATGGTGCGGTGGGACCTCAACGACGTGCCGCGCAGGTCGGGCACGTCCGCTGCCGACGGTGTCGTCTCGGCCCCCGCCGCGGGCCGCCCTTCCACCACGAGGTCGGCCAGGTCGACCGGCACATCGGCGGGAAGCGCATTGGCGCCGATCATTCCCGATCCGCCCATGCCCATTCCGCCCATGCCCATTCCGCGCACTCCAGCTGCGCGCCGTCAAGCCGAAGGCGGAGGAACCGGGACACGCAGGCATTGACCAGATGCCACCGTTCGCGGCTGCTCGGGGCGGTCGTGATCCGTGGGTGCAGCTAGCCGTTCACCATCAGCAGATCACCTTCGCGTCCCACTCGGCGCTGCATCGGTCCGGGTGCCCGGACGCTACCGTCGGCATCGACCGTGATGTCCGAGATCACCAGCACCCGTGAGGGTGTCGACGTCGACACGGCATCATCGGCGGGTGCTGGGTCCGCGTCGAACTCATCGATGACGATGGCGCCGTACAGCCCGCGGAACACCTGATCGGCCGCCATGCCGTGGTGATGCGGGTGGTACCAACAGGTTCCGGTCGGCTGATCGAGCGGGATCACGTAGTCGTAGCGGAAGGTGCCACCGGGATCGACAACCACGAAGGGATTGTCACCGCGACCGGCCGGCGAGACGGCGAGTCCGTGGGTGTGCAGGTTGGTCGGCTCGTCCAGCTGGTTGACCAGCTCCACCGACAGGTGATCACCGGAGCGGTTTCCGGCCGGCCGCGATCGGTCGCCCAACTGATGCCCGCGCCACCGGCCACGACGCCCCCCTGCGCAGAGCACACCTCTGCAGCGCCTTCCTCCGGTTTACGGTCACCGTGGCTGCCCCCCAGCCTTCGTTGCGACGCCGTCACCGGCGCATCGACCGACCCGCCGCCGCTGACAGCGTCGCGCCCACTTCGATGGTCGGCGCAGGGAGCGCGGCACGGCAAGAGTCGAACGTCCCCGGCGGAAGGCGTGCCGGAGGTCACCGGGTGGCGACCCGTCGATCCTGACCGGTTGCCGACGGTTGTTGCGTTGCTCGGGCGGTGACCGGCTCGGCTCAACCCACCGGGATCATCGGCCGCGCAACGCGCCCACCGCGCGGTCGACGTCATCCAGGGTCGAGTACAGGTGGAAGGCGACGCGGACCCGGCCGGCCCGCATGCCGAACCGTACCCCGGCGGCGGTCAATCGCTCCGCCGCGCCGTCGTCGGCGGGCACACTGACGATCGCCGAATTCGACGGCTCCCGGCCCATCGCGTCGAGGAACCGATTGGCCAGCTCGACGTTGTGCGCTCCGATCGCGGACGCCCCCACCGCCGACAGGATCTCCAACGCCGGAGCGGTGCCCACCCAGCAGTGCCAGGCCGGGGAGACGTCGAAGCGGCGCGCGTCGCCGGCCAGCCGGAGCGGCAACCCGTAGTACGCGCTGTGCACCTCGTCCCCGGCGAACCAGCCGGCGGCAAGGGGTTTCAGCCGGTCGGCAAATGCCGGGTGGCGTTGCGCCAGGGTGGGGTGGTGGGCGAGGAATGCCGTCCCGCGCGGACTGCACAACCATTTGTAGGCGCCGCAGACGAGCAGATCGCTCTGGTCGCGGTCGACCGGCATCCAACCGATCGCCTGGGTGGCGTCGACCATCACCAGCGCGCCCACCGCCCGCGCCGCGTCGGCGATGGCAACCTGATCGGCGACCTCGCCGGTGGCCGATTGCACGGCGGAGTACGCGACCACGTCGACATCCGGTCCGATGGCCTCGACCAGTCGATGCGCGGGGACGGACCGGACGGTGACGCCCCGATCGGCGTGCACCGCCCACGGGAACACGTTGGAGGTGAACTCGATATCGGGCACGAGCACCCGGCTGCCGTCCGGCACGGCCAATGCCGCCGGCGCCAACAATTGCGAGACACTCATCCCCGTCGTCACGAGATCAGGTGTCGTGCCGACCATTCCGGCGAAGATCTCACGTGACGTCTGGACCGTGGCGGTCCACGGCTCCCAGCTGGTGCGGGCGGCGCGCCAGTCCGCCAGCGCCCGCTGCAACGCCTCCCACGCCGGCCTGGGCGGCGCGCCGAACGAGGAGGTGTTGAGGTAGCCCGGCTCGACGTCCCAGAGCGCCGCCGCCTGGGCGACCGTCAGTCCGGCCTTGTCGGGCCGGCCCGATTCGGCGTCGTGGATCGCCGGGTGGGCTGTCGTGTCAGCTCGGGTCATGTCGGCCAGTCAAGCACCGCCGGTGGCGGCGACGGTGCGGTGGCGTGCGGGAAGCGACCCGGGCCCGGGCGGCATCAACCCGCGTACTCGCGCACCGGGCGCCCGGTGACGCCCGGCGTCACCGAGAACAGCGCCCCGGCCAGCGGTTGGTCCCCGTCTCCGAGGTTCTCCCGGGACGTGGTGATGAAGAGCCGGTCCAGATCCGCCCCACCGAAGGTGCACGCCGTCACGTTGGTCGCGGGCACCGCGACGATCTCGTCCAGTTCCCCGGCGCCGGAGTAACGACGCACCTGTGAGCCGCCGTACAGCGCCACCCACACTCCGCCCTCCGTGTCGACGGTCAGCCCGTCCGGATGCCCGTCGGCGGCGGGGATCTCCACCAAGGTGCGGCGCCCGGACAGGCCGGATACGCGGTCGTAGTCGAACAGATCGATGGCGCCGCTGGCAGTGTCGACGTAGTAGACCAGAGTCCCGTCCGGGCTCCATTCCAGACCGTTGGACACCGTCACGGCGTTGAGCGCGATGTGGACCGCGCCGTCGGCGTCCAGTCGGTACAGCTTGCCGCCGCCTGCCGCCTGGTCGTAGGCCATCGAGCCGCAGTAGAACCTGCCGTCCGGATCGCACCCGCCCTCATTCATTCGGACGTTGTCGTTGTCCCACAGGGATTTCAGCGGGACCAGCACGCCGTCCGGTTCCTCGAGGGTGAAGCCTCGCTCGACCGCGATGACGGCGCCACCACGGATCCGGGGACGCAGCGCAGCCGCGACGGTGCCGACATGGCGTCGGTCGATGGTGCCGTCATCGCGCAGCGACAGCACGTCGCCGGCCAGCATGTCGACCCAGCGCAGACCGCCCCACCGGGGCGACCACACCGGGCCCTCGGCGTGGAAGGCCACCGGGTCCGTCGCCTGCTCCGCCTGCAGCACCATGGCGGCCATTCTGCAGCACGGCACTGGAAGCGCCGTCGGCGTCGAGGAATTGCTCGCCCTTGCCGCCGTGCCGGCGGCACCGTCCGCGGACACAATAGGACGTCACGGACAATCGCGACCGACTGGACGGCCGCGAGGACGAGGAGACCACGTGAACCACGACCTGTCCCGCACCCGTCGGGCACTGCATGCCGTCGCCGAGTTGGTGATCGCCGGGCCGCAGTACGCAGCGTCCGGTGACATCCGGTTGCGGGCCTCCGGTGCCGGCTTCGCCGGCTGGGTCAGCGATGTGGGCGTTGCAGGCACTGATCTCGTCACGCCGGGCGGGCCGGTCCCGTTACGCGGGACGGTCGCCGACGTGGCGCGCCGCGCCGGGATCGCCGCCCGTTCGCTGCGCGACGTCTACTCCGGTGGGCCGCAGTTCTCGGTCGACGAATCCGCTGAGGTTGACCCCGCGTCGGCGCAGGTGCTGCTCTCCGCGATCGTCGACGGCAACGCGGCGCTGCTCGCCTTCGCCTCGGCCGAGGAGCCGGTGCTGTGGCCCGAACACTTCGACATCGCCATCACCGTGGACGAGGTGAACTTCGGGGTGTCGCCCGGTGACGCAGGCATCGAGGAGCCGTACGCCTATGTCGGTCCGTGGCAGGTCCCTGACGGGCCGTTCTGGAATCAGCCCTTCGGCGCCGCCCACCGGTTGACCGATCTCCCGACGCCGGAGAGCGTCAGGGAGTTCTTCGTCGCGGGACGGGATGCGGCCCGTGGCAGCAGGGCCGACGGTTCCTGACCCGTCATCCTCAACGGTTGTCCCGCTTCGCCTGACGTCGGGCTCCGGCGGCCGCGGTGGAGGCCTCGCGCTTGCGTCGATCGGGCGTCGTAGGGCGGCGATCCGCCTTGCGGTCCGCGGGCCCGCGGGCGCCGCTGGTCTTCGCGGGGGGCCGGCGTGGGCGCGGATCGCCGTTCACCGCGGCGGCCGCGGACAGCCGCTCCTCCCGCAACGCCGTGGCACTACGCCGCGCCTCCGTCGCCAGACGCTTGCTGACCCGCGCGAGTGCGTCCTCGAGGGCCTCGACGCGATCCCTGTTGCGCTGGTTGCCCTTGCTGGCCCCGCCCCTGGTTCCGGTGGCGGAAACCCGGCCGGCGGCGCTGCGACGGTAGTTCTTGGAATGCTTGTTCCTGGCCCTGCGTACCCTGCCGTGCAGGTCGAGAAGTGCGTCCTCGTCGAGAGGCTCGAGGTTCTTGCGCTTGGTTTCCAGGAGCAACTGGGTGTCCTTCTCGCTCAGGGACGCCAGCACGGACCGCTTCATCTCAAGCCTCTCGTCGACGGTGACAGCCGGACAAATACTGTCACTCGGCCGCCATGTGTGCGCGGTCGTCCGGAAGCCCGCTGATCGCCCCCGGCGCGAGGCGTGGCACGGGTGTCCGGCCGGCTGCCGGCGGGCATCGGAATACACCCCCGCGGGTAGGCTGGGGACAAATAAGGAGAAACCATGTCCGTCGAGACGATGAGCCGCAGGATCAGCACGATCGAGCAGACCTGGAAAACCGCGGACGAGCCCGGCCGGGCGGGATACATCGAAGAGCTGACGGAGATCTCAACCGGGTTGCGGGCGGTGACCGGCGTGGAGGCCGAGCGGGCGGATTGGTTGAGCCGCAGGGTGAGTCGAATGGTGCGGACCATCGGCGCCGTGGACTGACCTGAGCGATCCGCTCCACCCCGCCGATCCCTGCGATGGCGCGCCGCCGAAAGCGTTCTCTGCCAACCGCTTTACTGAAGGCCTTTCTCCCCTCGTCCTCGCCGCGGCGGCGATCGAAGCGTCCCGGATCTGCCGCGGTGCTCAGGCCGAAGGTGGTGCGTTCGGCGCCCGGTGCGGCGTCTGCCCGATCGCAGTCCGGTCGTGCCGCCGCATCGGGCCGGGGAAAGTGGCGGCAGGGTCGCTTCGCCGGCGCGTCGGGCTCGCGTTCGTACCGCGTGTACATACCGTCGGGTGTGCGACGGACCTCCTGGACTCCCCTGCTGATCGCGTTGCACGGCTGCGGGCAGCACGGGTCTGACTTCGCGGCAGGCACCCGGTTCAACGATCTCGCCGACCGGCACCGCTTCGTCGTCGTGTACCCGGAGCAGAGCGGCACCCACAACGCTCAACGGTGCTGGAACTGGTTCCGCGCCGGGCACCAGTCCCGCGAAACCGGCGAGCCGGCGATTCTCGCCGGCATTGTCCGGGCGGTCGTCGCCGACACCGATGCGTGGCGGATCGATCCCGAAAGGATTTACCTCGCCGGGATCTCGGCCGGTGGCGCGATGGCCGTGGTGCTCGCGGCGACCTACCCGGAGTTGTTCGCGGCCGTCGGGGTGCACTCCGCGGTCCCGTACCGCTCCGCGACGGGTCCGCGGAACGCGCTGGCCGCCATGCGTGGCACGACACCGGTGACGCTCGTGCCGCCTGGCTCGGCCATGCCCATGCCCATGCCACCGATGGTGATCTTTCAGGGCACGGCCGACGGGACGATTCGTGCAGGCAACGCCCAGCGGATCGCGGATCAATGGCTCTCGTTCCGGCGCGCGCCCCAGCCTCCTGGTGTCCCCCGGGCCGCGGGCTCCGCGTCCGCCCCAGGCCCTGTGCTGCCGCAGGTCGGGGCACCGCGAACGGCCACCGTGCCGGCCGCCAGACCCAGCTCGGCCCGCAGCCGCCGTGGCCATCAGGTCACCCGGTGGTATGCCGGTGGCCGCAAGGTGCTCGAGCTGTGGCTCGTGCACGGACTCGGCCACGCCTGGTCCGGCGGGTCTGCCGACGGCTCCTACAGTGATCCGCGCGGCCCGCGGGCCAGCACCGAGATGTGGAAGTTCTTCGCCGCCCACCGGTCGGCGACAGCCGCCGCCGTGCTCGGCGACGGATCACCCTGACCGATCGCTTGCGATCGATGGACCTGACCGATCACCCAGACCGCTGTTCGGCCAGCTGCGCGATGCTGGCTCGCAGCGCCTCCTGCTGCGCGGTCAGGTCGCGGATCTGGGCGGTCAGTGCGGTCACCGCCTGCACCAGGGAACCGTCGGCAGCGACGAGGTCCCGCCTGGCGGACGCGGATTCTGCCCGCCCGGCGTCGGCCCGCCCGGCGTCGGCCCGCCCGGCGTCGGCCCGCCCGGCGTCGGTCAGTTCGGAGTCGGGGTCGGTATCGGCGTCGGCCGGGTCGAGCTCAGGTCCGCTTGAAGTGGTGCGGTCCGAAACCGCGCCGCCGGTGTCGTCGAGTTCGGCGTCGGCCACCTGTGCAGCGGCCCTGTCGACGTCGGAGAGACCGGCGCTGTCCGCGCTGACCCGGACGGCCTGCTCGGCGGACCCGGCCGAACCTCCGTTGGATTCGGGCTCGGCCGCGGGCGCGGCCTTCCTGCGGGCCAGCAGCCGGCGTCGACGCTTCACGTTCTCGGCCCTGACTTCGTCGTCGCGCAACTGCTGCTTGTGGCTGACGAACCAGGCCGCCACGGTCGCCGACACGGTACCGATGAGGCCGATGCCCAAGACCATGATCACCGCGGCGATCAGCCTGCCGGCCGGGGTCACCGGGTACGTGTCGCCGTAGCCGACGGTGGTGGTGGTGACGATCGCCCACCAGAAGGCGGTGCCGATCGTGGTGATGCTCGCGTTCGGCGCGGCGTGCTCCACCCGCCACTCCAGGAGCGCACCGGTGGCGACGACGACGGCCACGATGGTGAACAACGACCCGGCGATGCGCTCCATCGAGATCGATCGCAGTGACTTGCGCAGGAGCAGCACCACCCGCAGTATCCGCAGCATCGGGAGCAGCACCATCACCAGGTCGAGCTTGTGTGTCCGGAAGAACGACCACCGGTCGGGGGACAGGCTCAGCCGCACCAGATAGTCGATGGCGAAGGCGAGCCAGATCAGCAGCGACACCGCGGTCAGCGCGGTCCGACCCCACGAAGCCCCGGTCTCGAGAATGCGCCCCAGCAGGAAGTCGATGAGGAAGATGAACGCCAGGATGTCGAGCGGCCTCGACGTGGCCTGCACCCACTTCTGGTACCTGTCGGCGCGGCGATCACCGGGTGCGCGGTGGCGGGCGTCCGGATCCACGGCGCGCGCCGTGGTGCTGATATCGGGCACTGGTCCTCCTCGGTCCGCCGGGCGCGGTGCGGCATTCGACCAATTCACTCATATTGCCCAGAGGTCTTGCCGGGTCGTGGGTGGGCTAGGTAGAGTACTACTGTCCATAGAGCCGATCTGCAGTTGACGCGGGCGACGCGCGGGGTGCTCGCGGAGCTGGCCTCGGACCCTGCTGCCGGGGGTCGGGTCATGGAACTGCATGAAGCAACGGGCCTTTCCGCGGGCGCGATCTACGCGGTGCTGGCGAGATTGGAAGCCGTGCACTGGGTGGACAGCGGCTGGGATCCGCCGACGGGGCGGCAACAGGGGTGGCCGCGTCGACGGCACTACCGACTCAGCTCCGACGGTCTGGCCATGGCCAGGGGCGCACTCGCCAGTGCCGCGAGTGCCGCCGTCATTCCCCGCGGGCGATTGCGGCCCGTTGCCGGCGCAGCCTGACGACAGCCGTTGTCAACACTTCGGCCGGACTCCTTCGGGTGCCGGTCACCGGACGAAAGGCGTGCGCCATGGATGTGATCGAAAATCCGGCCGTCAGGGTCAATGGGCGGTGCCGACTCGGACGCCATCACTACCTGCAGGTACACGACGATAACCCGGAGATGCGCGGCCGCTCCTATCTGCGGTGCGATCGGTGTGGCAAGGCGAAGGACCGCAACGAATACGGAAAGCCCAACTACCTGAACGTGTTCCCCGGGTTCTAAGCGGGTTGGTGTCGCTGCGGAAGGCGTTGAGTCGGGTGGACGTGATCGAGGATCTGACCGTCGGCAAGCACTGGCGGTGCCGGCTGGGCCGCCACCACCACCTGCGGGTGCAGGACGACAACCCGGAGATGCGCGGGCGCAGCTACCTGCGGTGCGACAGGTGCGGTGGGACCAAGGACAAGAACGAGTAAGGACCCATGCCGCCGACGTCCCTCGGCGTTGCCGGCGTGTGATCGCGGGGTCCAACGTCGACCCGGTCCTACCGGTCCCGCTGCCCCTCATGGCCCACTTGGGCTACGTAGCATAAGACCGTGGCCGACCAACCCCGGATGACGCAGAGCACCCAGGCGGTGCTCCGTGCCCTGCTGGACCGCCGCACCGAGGACGTGTACGGGCTGGAGATCTGCGGCGCGACCGGGCTGCCGAGCGGGACGGTGCACCCGATCCTCGCGCGGTTCGAGGCGTTGGGCTGGCTGACCAGCTCCTGGGAGGAAGCCGATCCACGCGCGCAGGGCCGGCCCCGCCGCCGCTACTACCGGCTGACCGCGGACGGGGCGGCGCTCGCAGCCGACTCGCTGGCGAAGGCCTACCAGAAGCGCAACCGGATCATCACACGACTGCGCCCCGCCGGTGAGCTGTCGTAGCTCGGGTGGCGGGGCGCAGCCGGAACGTCGTGCCGGGTGTTACTTGTGCAGTGCCGGAATGATCATGTAGACACCCCAGACCGCAATGGCGCCCGCAGCGGCGAGCAAGAGGTATCCGGCTGCGGTGGCGGCGGTTGCAGCTGCGCCGCCCCGGGTGCGGACCTGTGAGGTGAGGGCGCCGACGCCGAGGGAGAACAGGCTGACGATCCCGATGGCACCGCCCAGGGTGACCAGCCCGACGAGCAGCAGGGCGCTCCAGTTGATGGTCATGACTGCGGTCCCTTCACGGACGTGTCGGCGCTGGTGGGCTGAGGGGTGCCGGTGGACTGGGAGATGATGATCGGTGCGATGCCGTCGGAGGACGGGGCGCCGGCCATGGCCAGCTCGTCGTCCTTGGCCGTCCGGCCCAGCTTGACCTTGACCACGATGTCGTCGGTGACGTTGTGCGAGGTGACGGCGTCGCGGCGGGAGATCCGCACGATGATCGCGGTCCCGGCGATGAGCGCGCCGAGAACGACGAGCACGCCGATCGTGCCGCGGAGTGCGATGGCCGCTGCGATGCCACCGAAGACGGCGGCGGCGGGCAGGGTGAGCAGCCAGCCGTACACCATCCTGCGCGCGGTGCCCCAGCGGACCTTCTTGATGTTGCGGCCGGCGCCGCTGCCGATCACGGACCCGGAGCAGACCTGGGTGGTCGACAACCCGAAGCCCATGTGCGCGGACGCCAGGATCGCGACGGTCGAGGTGGTCTCGGCAGCGAAGCCCTGCGCGGGGTGCAGGTCGACCAGACCCTTACCCATGGTGCGCATGATCCGCCAGCCCCCGGAGTAGGTGCCCGCACCGATCGCCAGACCGGCGGCGGCGAT
Organism: uncultured Actinomycetota bacterium; assembly: GCA_963785455.1. Taxonomy (GTDB): domain Bacteria; phylum Actinomycetota; class Actinomycetes; order Mycobacteriales; family Nakamurellaceae; genus Nakamurella. The sequence continues at coordinate 536,317 of CAWAVL010000013.1, read as the reverse complement.
GACCCACGTCTGCGGACCGGTTCCCGAGGCCTGGTAGCCCCCGGTGATGAGGACCAGGGTGATGACGCCCATGGTCTTCTGGCCGTCGGAGGTGCCGTGCGCCAGGGCGATCATCGAACCCGAGATGGTCTGCGCCCGCCGGTACCAGCCCGCGGCCGGCTCGTCGTCGGACCGCTTGAACAGCTTCGAGATCAAGAACACCGCGGTCGCCGCGGCCAGGCCCGCGACCAGCGGAGCCATGACCGCCGGAAGCAGGATCTTGGACACGACCACCGAGAAGTTGACCCCGGAGAGCCCGGCACCGATCAACACCGCGCCGATGAGCCCGCCGAACAGGGCGTGCGAGGAACTGGACGGAAGACCGAACAACCAGGTCGCCAGGTTCCAGAGGATCGCCGCGACCAATCCGGCGAAGATCATCGTCGGCGTCACGAAGGAGTCGTTGACCATGCCGCCGGAGATCGTCTTGGCGACCTCGGTGGACAGGAAGGCACCGACCACGTTGAGAATCGCGGCGATCAGCACCGCGGTCCGCGGGCGCAGGGCCCCCGTTGCCACCGATGTGGCCATCGCGTTCGCGCTGTCGTGGAAACCGTTGGTGAAATCGAAGAACAGTGCGGTGACGATCACGACCGACACGATGAAAAGGGTGGTTGTCATGGAGTACCCGCCCGCCGCTCGGAGCTTGTCATGGTCGGTTCGATCCACCGTTTCTTGACTCGTGCAGAGGGTGCGGACCCGTTAATACTGTGTTCATACCATTCGTCCGAACAGAGTCCTTTGTCCCGAAGTCGGGCGAGGTCAAGCAGCCGCGCCGAGCGATCGCCGACAAATTTCCCCCGGCGTCCTCAATGATCCTTCGCACCTCTGACAACTACGCAGCGGGGTCCGCGATTCCGGGCCGAAGGGCCCCTCGTCGCAGGTCCGCCGACGCCCGGAATCAACCTCGATATTCCCTGCGCGCGCATCGACAACCGCCGGCGCCAGACGGAATCGCGGCGACCGGCTCGGATTTCGCCATCACACCCGTCTGTCGCCGGCGGGTCAGCGTCGCAGAAAGCAGGCCGATACGCCAACGCTGTCGGTGTCCGGGCCTACGATCCCCTTCGACGGTGCGGTGACGCCGTCGCGTTCGCTCGATCGGCGCAGCGCCACCGCCGGTGATGTGTCCCTCGGCCCCCGTGCAACAACACTCAGGAGAGACCGTGCCGACCATGACGCTCAACGAGCGGGCCGAACAGCACCTCAAGGCCCTCGTCGGCTCGGACGCTGCGACGCTCCGCCCGGACCAGTGGACGGCCATTTCCGCGCTCGTCGCCGATCGACGGCGGGCGCTGGTGGTGCAGCGGACCGGTTGGGGCAAATCGGCGGTGTATTTCGTCGCCACCGCTCTGCTGCGTGAACAGGGCAGTGGACCGACCGTGATCATCTCGCCGCTGCTGGCGTTGATGCGCAACCAGATCGCTGCGGCCGGGCGCGCCGGGATCCATGCGGTGACGATCAACTCGGCAAACGCGGAGCAGTGGGCCGACGTTCACGACCAGGTCCGCGCCGGTGCGGTCGACGTCCTGCTGGTGTCACCGGAACGGCTGAACAACCCGGGCTTTCGCGACGAGGTGCTGCCCCAGGTCGCGGCGACCGCCGGCCTGGTGGTCATCGACGAGGCCCACTGCATCTCCGACTGGGGGCACGATTTCCGTCCCGATTACCGGCGGATCAGGACGTTGCTCGAGGATCTTCCCGACGGCATCCCGGTTCTCGCCACGACGGCCACGGCCAACGAGCGGGTGGCGCGGGATGTTGCCGAACAGCTCGGGGTGACCCATGCCGGTGACGGCGGCGGGCCGGCCACCCTGGTGCTGCGCGGACCGCTGGACCGGGCGTCGCTGCACCTGGCGGTCGTCCGCCATCCCAACCAGCCAAGCCGCCTGGGATGGCTCGCCGACTACCTCCAGCGCACGACGGGATCCGGCATCGTGTACTGCCTGACGGTCGCCGCGGCCGAGCAGGTGGCCGATCACCTGCGGTCGCGCGGGCTGGCCGTCGCCGCCTATTCCGGCCGGACCGACCCGGCGGAACGGGTGCGCGCCGAGGACGACCTGCTCGCCGGCCGGCTCAAGGCGCTGGTCGCCACGTCCGCGCTCGGAATGGGCTTCGACAAGCCGGATCTGGCCTTCGTCGTGCATCTGGGTGCCCCGCCGTCGCCCATCGCCTATTACCAGCAGGTCGGCCGCGCCGGGCGCGGTGTGGAGCGTGCCGAGGTGGTGCTGCTGCCCGGCACCGACGACGTCGACATCTGGAGATACTTCGGGTCGTTGGGGTTTCCCGGTGAGGCGGACGTTCGTCAGACCCTGGACGAACTGGCCGCGGCCGGTCGGCCGCTGTCCCTACCGGCGCTGGAGCCGCGGGTCACACTCCGCCGGTCCCGGCTGGAGATGATGCTCAAGGTGCTCGACGTGGACGGCGCGGTGCGCAGGGTGGCCGGCGGGTGGACCGTGACCGGGCAGCCCTGGGCCTACGACGCCGAGCGGTACGCCCGGGTCAGCGCCGCCCGGGAGGTCGAGCAGCAGGCAATGCTCCGCTACATCGCCACGGACACCTGCCGAATGGCCTTCCTGCGAGAGCAGCTCGACGACCCGGATCCGCAGCCGTGTGGCCGGTGTGACAACTGCGGTGGGCTGTCGCTGCCGACGGCCGCGGACCCCGAATCGGTGAAGGCGGCCAGGTCGGAGCTGGAGGTGCCGGGCGTTGCCGTCGAACCGCGCTCGCAGTGGCCGACAGGCATGGCGGCGCTCGGTGTCCCGTTGTCCGGCAAGATCGCCGCGGGGGACAAGCCGGAGCCGGGCCGAGCGGTCGGCCGGCTGGACGGGATCGGCTGGGGCGCGGCGCTGCGGGAGCTGCTCGCGCCGGATGCTCAGGACGGTGAGGTGCCGATCCCGCTGCGGCATGCTGCCGTCCAGGTGCTCGACGGCTGGTTACCGGCCGTGGACGGCGTCGTCTACGTCGAATCGTTCTCCCGTCCGGAGCTGGTGCGGCACCTGGCCACCGGGCTGGCCCGCTACCGGTCCCTGCCCCTGCTCACCTGTCTCGAGCTGCTCGATCGACGTCCCGCGGTGACCGGCACGAACTCGGCGCGCCGGCTCGCGGCCGTACACTCCCGGATCCGGCTCGCCGATCCGGAATCGGTCGCCGGTCGCCGGGTGCTGTTGATCGACGACAGCACCGACACGGGCTGGACGCTGACCGTTGCGGCGAGGCAGTTGCGGCAGGCGAGTGCGGCGGCGGTCTACCCGTTCGTCCTGGCGGTCCGCTGATCCCGCCGACCGGTCCGGGTCACCAGCGCCGCGGTCGTTGCCGCGGTGGCGCCGGGCATGGTCGGCGTGGGATCGGTGCCCGATCGCGCCGCCGCGGGGCCGCGGGGTCGCGGTATGTCGGACAGCCGACATGGGGGTTTCGCCCGTTCTCGGCCGTCAGAGAAATTTACGGAGGAATGTCGGTGCCCTGTGCTGTACTGGCCGCGCCCTGACCCCAAGATCACCGCACGGAGCGACCTCATGGAACGCATTCCTCGGCAGCGATTCTCGCCGATCCACCCACAGCGGCGCAGTGGGGTTCGGCGGTGAGTGCGGCCGTCGAGGTGCAGGGATTGGTCAAGACCTTCAAGCAGACGAAAGCCCTTGCCGGTGTCGATCTCGAGGTGCCGGAGGGCACGGTGCTCGGCTTGCTCGGACCGAACGGTGCCGGCAAGACCACCGTCGTGCGGATCCTGTCCACCCTGCTGCGGGCCGACAGCGGGCGCGCAACCGTGTTCGGCCGGGATGTCGTCACCGACGCCGACGGTGTCCGCTCCATCATCGGGCTGACCGGGCAGTACGCCGCGGTCGACGAATACCTCACCGGCACGGAGAACCTGGAGATGGTCGGCCGGCTGTATCAGCTGCGCAAGGCCGACGCCCGCCAGCGTGCCGCGACCCTGCTCGAGCGCTTCGATCTGACCGACGCGGCCGGGCGGATCGTCAAGACGTACTCCGGCGGCATGCGCCGCAGGCTGGACATCGCGGCGTCGCTGATCGCCCGTCCCCGGGTGTTGTTCCTGGACGAACCCACGACCGGGCTCGATCCGCGGAGCCGGATCGGGATGTGGGAGTTCATCGCTTCCCTGGTGGCCGATGGCACGACGATCCTGCTCACCACGCAGTATCTGGAGGAGGCGGACCGGTTGGCGGACGGCATTGTCGTGATCGACCACGGCAAGGTCATCGCGCGCGGCACCGCAGACCAGCTCAAGGCGCAGGTCGGCGGCCACCGGCTGGAGTTCACGGTCGCAGATGCGGCGCAGATCCCCGTGGTGCTCGAGCAGCTCTCCGTTCTGGCGATCGACGCCCCGACGGTGGACGAACAGACCAGGTCGCTGACCATCCCGGTGCGCGGCGGCGCCGACGTCTTGCAGGACGCGCTGCGCAGGCTCGACGGAACGCCGGTGGAGATCGTCGACGTGGGCCTGCGCCGGCCGGATCTGGACGACGTCTTCCTGGCGTTGACCGGGCACACCTCGGTGGACGGGGTGTCCACCGATCCTGTGGAGGCCGCCGCCGGCACGACGGAGGTGCGGTCGTGACGTCACTGACCAGGGCCGTCTCCGACGGGGCGGTGATCACCAAGCGGAACCTGCTGAAGATCAAGCGGGTGCCGGACCTGCTGGTCTTCGCGACCCTGTCGCCGATCATGTTCGTGCTGCTGTTCGCGTTCATCTTCGGCAGCGCCATCCCGCTGCCCGGCGTGGACTACAAGGAATTCTTGATGGCCGGGATCTTCACCCAGACTGTTGTCTTCGGCTCGACGATCACCGGCTCGAGCATCGCCGAGGACCAGCAGAAGGGCCTGATCGACCGATTCCGATCGCTACCGATGGCACGGTCGGCCGTGCTGGTCGGCAGAACGTTCGCCGACATCGGCAACAACATCGTCGTCATCATCGTCATGTCGATCACCGGACTGTTGGTCGGCTGGCGTATCCGCACCTCGATCGGCGAGGCCCTGCTCGCCTTCCTCCTGCTGCTGCTGTTCGCCTACGCCATCTCGTGGGTGATGGCCCTGGTCGGCCTCTCGGTGAAGTCGCCGGAGGTCGTGAACAATGCGTCCTTCATCATCATCTTCCCGCTCACCTTCATCGCCAACACCTTCGTCCCGACCGACAACTTCCCCGCGGCGCTGAAGACCTTCGCGGACTGGAATCCCGTGTCGTCGGTGACGCTCGCGGCCCGAGAACTCTTCGGCAACACCAGTCCGGCGCTGCCGGCTCCGCAGGTCTGGCCCGGTCAGCACCCGTTCGCGTACTCGCTGATCTGGATCGCGATCCTGCTGGTCATCTTCATTCCGTTGTCGGTGCGAAAGTACGTCTCGGCGTCCCGCTGACCGGTGCTGCCGTACGCGCCCGGCGGAGGCGGTGCCCGCCGGGCAGGGAGTCCCGACGAGCGGTCTGGTGCCGGCGGCGTTGATCCGGGCCGTCGGCATGACCGCGGTCATCGGGACCGCGGCGGTCGCCGGCACCAGCGACGGGCTGACGGACCCGGCTTGTCAGCCGATCACTGCCCGCGGTGACCGGCGATGAGCTCCTGATAGTGGGTGGCATTGCGGACCAGGTGCTCCCGTTCCTCGGCGGTCAGCTCACGACGCACCTTGGCCGGGACGCCGGCGACCAGTGAACCCGGCGCGACCTGCGCGCCTTCCAGGACGACCGCGCCGGCGGCCACCATGGAACCGGCGCCGATCACGGCGCCGTTCAACACGATCGCTCCCATGCCGATCAAGCAGTCGTCCTGCACGGTGCACCCGTGCAGGACAGCGGCATGACCGACGCTGACCCCGGATCCGATCGTGGCCGGAAAATCCGGGTCGGCGTGCACGACCACGGCGTCCTGCAGATTGCTGCCGGATCCGACGGTGATCGTGCTGCTGTCGCCGCGGAGGATGGCCCCGAAGAACACGCCGGTCCCGGCGCCGACGCTGACCCGCCCGATCACGGTGGCAGTGGGCGCGAGCCACGCCGTGGGGTGAATCTCGGGAGTGGACCCGCCGAACGAGATGATCTGTTGCACCGATGGCCTCGCTTCTGTTGGTTGCTGATGTCGGGGAACGACGAACTCTGTCAGCCGGGCCCGGCCCTGCTCGAGATCTGCCCAGCCGCCGTCGACGGTGACCACCGCGATCGCCGCGGTGGGGAACTTCTTCTGCACCCGCCCCAGCGCTTCGCGGTCCGAGCCTTGGCCGGCGAGTTGCTCGGCCAGGGCGGGAATACCCGGCCCGTGGCCGACCAACAGCACGGTGCGGTCCCCGGCGGGCAGCGCCGCCACGAGCTCGATGAGTTCCTCCGGGTACGCCTCATAGATCGCGCTGGTGAAGTCCACCTGCACCGCTGACAGCCCGGTCGCGGCCAGGGTCTGCCGGGTCCTGGTGGCCGTCGAGCAGATCACCCGGTCGATGCGCGGCTGATTCCGGCTGATCCAACTGCCGGCCAGCCCCGCCTGGGTCACGCCGCGCCTTGCCAGCGGTCGCTCGTGGTCGTTCATGCCTGCCGGGTACGCGGATTTCCCGTGCCGCAGCAGGATCAGCGTCCGGGCGGTGGACGCGCCCGAGCCCCCGTGTGACGACATCCGCCCATCCAACCGTCGCGGCGTCGGCGGTGACGCACCGGGGTTCGTCGCTTCGCCTCCCGTCGGCGGGCTCCACCTGAGGCGATGCCCGGGCCACGGCGTTCCTGTCAGCCTTCCCGGTGGTCGGTTCCGGCGGACCGGTCGGCGCCAGGGCTGTCCGGCGCGGACTCCGCGCTCGCAGATGTGGACTCACCGATCTGCTCACGCACGTACCGGGCGATCACCTGCACGACCGCGACGGCGGGTACCGCCAGAAAGGCACCGACGATGCCGAACAGTGTGCCGCCCAGCGCAACGACGCTCAGCACGACGGCCGGATGGATCTTCAGCGTTCGCCCGACGAGCAGCGGCTGCATGACGTTGCCCTCGAGTTGCTGCACGGCCACCACGATCGCGAGCACTCCGACGGCCGTCCACACCCCACCGGAGACCAGGCCCACGAGCACGGCGACGCTGCCCGCGACGAAGGCGCCGACGATCGGTACGAAGGCGCCGAAGAAGGTCAGCACCGCGATGGGCAGGGCGAACGGCACGCCGAGCAGCCAGACGCCGATGCCGATGAAGAACCCGTCGACGAACGCCACGGCGGCCTGCGACCAGACGTAATGACCCAGCGCCGTCCACACCCGGTCTGACAAGACCTCGGCGTGCCGGCCGGTGGTCGCGCCGATCCAGGTGCGCAGCCAGGGCAGGAACCGCGGGCCGTCCTTGAGGAAGAAGAAGCACAGCACCAGAGCAAGGACGAAGGTGACGACGGCCGAGCCGATGGCGCCCAGGCTGCCGATGAGGATCCCGGCGATTTCCTGCCCGTTGCTCTGCAGCTCGCTGATGCCCTTGTCCACCAGACCACCCAGCGCGTCCGGACCGATGTTGAACGGGGGCCCGGCGAGCCAGGTCTGCAATGACCCGAGGCCCTGCGAGGCCTGGTCCACCAGGTCCTGTGCCTGCGAGGTCACCTGCGGAGCCAGCACGGCGATCAGGCCGCCGACCACCGCGAGTAGTCCGATCAGCGCGATGAGTGCGGCCAGCGCGTTCGGGAGTCTGCGCCGCAGAAACCGCACCGGTGGCCACAGGATCGTTGCCAGCAGCAACCCCAGCATGATGGGCAGCAGGACGCTCCACAGCTGACCCATCAGCCAGAACAGGGCCCACAGGCCGACTCCGATGATCAGCAGCCGTACCGTCCACCGGGCCGCTTCGATGACGCTGTGCTGCAGTCGCCGGGCCATCGGCGAACGGCCGACCACCGATCCCGTGGCGGCGGGCGCGGGGTCGCCGGCCGCCGTCCCGACGGCGTCGCCGAGGTCGGGAACGTCGGCCAGGTTCCCGTCGCTCCCGGCGCCGGCGGCCGCTGCGCCGGTGACGTCGTCGGCACTCACCGCCCCGCGCCGCTCGTGCCCGTCCGCAGACCGTCGTCCGGCCATCAATGACTCCCTTCGACCCGGGCGTCGGGCGTCCGGGTGTCCCTATCCTTCCCCGCGGCCCGGGCCCGGTTGCCCACCGCCGTCGTCCGACGCCTGCGATGCCGTCGCGCCGCCCCTCGGCCACTGCGGTGTGATGATGCCGTGCACTCGGTGGAGTTGGTCCCCGACGACCGGACCGATGCGGCGATCCGGGACCAATGGGCCGCCCTGCTGAACGCCGGGCTGCCCAGCCAGGGCAGGCACCGCGGTGCGTCCAACCGCCCGCACATCACCATCGGGCTGGCCGACACCCTCCTACCCTCCGACCTCGTCCGGCTGGCGGCTGCGTCGGCGGCACTGCCGCTGCAGGTGACGGTCGGCGGATTGCTGATCTTCGGCGGACGCCGGTTCGTGCTCGCGAGGCTGGCCGTGCCCGGCCTCGACCTCCTCCGGTTGCAGGGCGACCTGCAGGCGGCCATGGCCGAGCCGGTGGACCCGCACGGGCAGTTCTCGGCCGGGAGATGGACGCCGCACATCACCCTCGCCCGACGGCTCACCGCAGGTGAAGTGGGTGCCGCCCTGCAGGTGCTGGGCGAGGTCCCGCCGCTGGTCGGCAGCCTCACCGCGGCGCGCCGGTGGGACATGGTGGCGAAACGGGAGGAATGGATCAACTCGCCCGGCAACGGTTGAGCCGCCGCCGTTCCTGCCGCTCCGGGCTCCCCGAGCCGCGATATTCGGGCCGGTGCGCGTTCCGGCGGACCTACTCTGGACGCCGACATGAGCGACTCAGCAGCGGCGATCACCACGTCGGTCCCGCCCGATACCGCACGGTCGCCGTCCGACGATCCCGCCGGTCGGCTGGGTGAGCTCACCCTGCTGGACGAGCGACGGCTGCGACGGCGGCTGAAGAACGCCCGGCGGATCGCCGACGGCGTCAAGCGCAGCCTCGCCCTCGATGACATCGACCGGCAGATCAGCACCGCCCAGCACCGGTTTGCGCGTCGTCAGGCGGCCGTCCCGACCCTGTGCTACCCGCCGGAACTGCCGGTGTCGGAGCGGGTGGACGACCTGGCCGCGGCGATCGACGGCAATCAGGTCGTCATCGTGGCCGGCGAGACAGGGTCCGGAAAGTCGACGCAGATACCGAAGATCTGCCTGCAGATCGGCCGCGGTGTGCGCGGCAGCATCGGCCACACCCAGCCCCGGCGGATCGCCGCCCGCGCCCTCGCCGAGCGGATCGCCGAGGAAACCGGCACCGCGGTGGGTGGCGCCGTCGGGTACGCCATCCGGTTCGGCGACCACACCGGCCCGGACACGCTGGTCAAGCTGATGACCGACGGCATCCTGCTCAACGAGATCACCCGCGACCGGCTGCTGCTGGCCTACGACACCATCATCATCGACGAGGCACACGAGCGGAGCCTCAACATCGACTTCCTGCTCGGCTACCTCAAGGAACTGCTGCCGCGCCGGCCCGACCTCAAGCTGATCATCACCTCGGCCACCATCGATCCGCAACGATTCAGCCGGCACTTCGGCGACGCCCCGATCGTCGAGGTGTCCGGGCGCACCTATCCCGTGGAAATCCGTTACCGGCCCTACGGCGTGGACGATCAGGATGACAACGACGAGGACGACATCCCCGCCGACCAACAGGATCGGCCCGCCGCGGTTGATCGCCGGACGGCGACAGCGGTCCGCCCGCCGGTCGGGTCCGCAGCGGCCCGGGCCCGGGAAGAAGCGGTCGATCAGGCGCAGGCCATCTGCGACGCCACCGACGAACTGATGGCGGCCGGGGACGGGGACATCCTGGTGTTCCTGTCCGGCGAGCGCGAGATCACCGACACCGCGGAGGTCCTCCGCGGGCACCTGGCCGGTCGCCGGGGCGTCACCGAGGTGTTGCCGCTGTACGGGAGGCTGTCGTCGGCGGATCAGCACAAGGTGTTCGCACCGCACACCGGACGCCGGATCGTGCTGGCGACCAACGTTGCCGAAACCTCGCTCACCGTTCCCGGGGTCCGGTACGTGATCGACCCCGGCACGGCGCGCATCTCGCGTTACTCACCGCGCAGCAAGGTGCAACGGCTGCCGATCGAGCCGATCTCGCAGGCCTCGGCCGGCCAGCGTGCGGGGCGCTGCGGCCGGGTCGCCGACGGCATCTGCATCCGGCTGTACTCGGAGGAGGACTTCCGGTGCCGGCCGGAGTACACCGACCCGGAGATCGCGCGCACCTCGTTGGCGTCGGTCATTCTTCAGATGGCGGCGCTGGAGCTGGGTGACATCTCGGTGTTCCCATTCGTCGAGCCGCCCGACCGGCGGCAGATCACCGACGGTGTAACGGTTCTCACCGAGCTGGGGGCACTGGAACATGCGGGCGCCGACCGACCCCGGCTCACCCCGATAGGCCGGAAGATGGCCGGTCTACCGCTGGATCCGCGGCTCGCCCGCATCCTGATCGAGGGTCACCAGCAGGGCTGCCTGCGGGACGTGCTCGTCATCGTGTCGGCGCTGGCGATCGTGGACGTCCGTGAGTACCCGCTGGACGACCGGGACGGGGCCGTCGCCGCCCACTCGCGTTTCGTCGACCCACAGTCCGACTTCAGCGCGCTGCTCGGTCTCTGGGTGTACCTGCAGGACCGAGCAAAAGCACTGTCCGGTAACGCATTCCGGCGGATGTGCCGCCGGGAGTACCTGAACTACCTGCGGATCCGGGAATGGCAGGACCTGCACGCGCAGCTGCGGCAATTGCTGCGCGGGCTGAAGATGGACCCCGATGCGCGCGGAGCCGGCGGCGAGTCTGCAGTGACCGCGCAGGGCGGTCGCGCACGGGACACCCGCGGTCGGGCCCCCGGCAAGCAGCCGACGCGCGGCGGCTCGGGCGAACAGTCCGCGGCCGACGGCGGACGGCAACAGCAGCCGTCACCGGCGCAGCCCGCCACCGGCGGCAGGGGATCACTGGCGGTCGAGGTGGACACCCCGAGGGTGCACACGGCACTGCTCGCCGGTCTGCTGTCGCACATCGGCCTGCGCAAGGAACCGGCGCGGGAGTACCAGGGCACCCGTGGGGTGAGCTTCGTGATCTGGCCCGGTTCGGCGCTGGCCCGGTCCGCACCGCAGCTCGTGGTGGCCGCGGAACTGGTGGAGACCAGCCGGCTCTGGGGGCGCATCTGCGCACGCGTGGAACCCGGGTGGATCGAGCAGGTCGCCGGTGACCTGTTGCGCCGTAGCTACTCCGAACCCCGTTGGAACCCCAAGCGGGCCAGTGTCGAGGCCACCGAGAAGGTGCAGCTGCTCGGTGTCCCGATCGTCGCGGCCCGCACGGTGCAGTTCGACCGGATCGACCCGGAGCTCTCCCGCGAGCTGTTCATCCGGCACGCGCTGGTGGAGCGGGAATGGTCGACGCGGCATGCCTTCTTCGCGCAGAACCAACGAGCACTGGAGGACGTCGCGGCCTGGGAGGAACGCACCCGGCGCCGGGACATCGTGATCGACGACGAGACGCTGTTCGGCCTCTACGATGCGCGGATCCCGGCGGAGGTGACGTCCGGTCGGCACTTCGACTCCTGGTGGAAGAAGGCCTCCCGGCAGCACCCCGACCTGCTCACCTTCAGCACCGAGATGCTGATCGCCGCCGGCACCGAGCGGTTCGACGCGGCCGCCTTCCCCGACCGGTTCAGCACGGGCGGTGTCGATCTGGACCTGGACTATGTCTTCGACCCCGGCCGCCGGGACGACGGGGTGACGGTGACGATCCCGCTGGCCGTGCTGGCCAGGGTTGATCCGACCGCCTTCGAACGCCAGATACCCGGGCTCAGAATGGATCTGGCCGTCGCGTTGGTCCGGACCCTGCCGAAGACGCTGCGGCGCAACTTCGTTCCGGTGCCCGACTTCGCCCGCGCGGCGCTGGCCCGCATCGACGCACAGGGTGCCGTCGAAGGGGTGTCGGCGTCTTTGCCGGCCGCACTGGCGTCCGCGTTGACCGCGTTGACCGGGGTGGTCGTTCGGGCGACGGATTTCGATATCGGCAAGGTGCCCGACCACCTCAGGATGAACTTCGCCGTGGTGGACGAGAAGGGGCGTACCGTCGCCACCGGAAAGGACCTGCCCGGTATCAAGGACAGCCTCAAGAGCGACACCCAGCAAGCGGTCGCCAGGGCGTCCGGTACCGCCGAACAATCCGGGCTGATCTCGTTCCCCGTGGCGGGCATCCCGCGGACGGTGACGACAACCGTTGCCGGGCTGGACGTCACCGGATATCCGGCGTTGGTCGACGAGGGCAGCACGGTCGGCGTCACGGTGTTCAGCACCGCGCGGGACCAGGAACGGTCGATGCGCGCCGGCACCATCCGGCTGCTGATGCTGACCGCACCCTCGCAGCTGGGGTCGTTGCGCCAGTCGCTGACCCGCGAGCAGTTGCTCACCTTCGCCGTGACGCCGCACGGCACGGTCGGTGAGCTGGTCTCGGACGCCACCACGGCCGCGGTCGCCGCGCTGCTCGACTGGGCGGGCGGACCGGTCTGGGACGCAGCGGGTTTCGCCACGCTGCAGGCGCGGATCAGGCCGCATCTGGCCAAGGCGGTTCGCGATGTGATGGTGGCCGCGGAACAAGCCCTGCAGGCGGCGTCCGCCGCCGCTCTGGCCATCGAAGCCGCAGCCGACGGGCCGGCCGGCGGAGCGGTCGCCGACCTGGTCGCGGACATGCGGCGGCAGTTGTCGACGTCCCTGGCGCCAGGGTTCCTGACCAGGACAGGTGCTGCCCGCATCCCGGACCTCACCCGGAGGCTGCAGGCGCTGGCGGTGCGCGCGGAGCGGGTGACGACGGCGCCGGCGCGCGACCGCGACCGCCTTGCCGAGGTTCGCTCCCTGGAGGCGGAGATCGATCGGGCGGTGGCCGCGCTCCCGGTGGAACGCCGCGCGGACCCGGACGTGACGGCGGTCGCCGACCTGCTGCAGGAATACCGGGTGGCGCTCTTCGCGCAGCCGATGCGGACGTCCGTTCCGGTCTCGGCGAAACGGATCCGCGGCGCGGTCGCATCTTTGCCCGAATGAGTGGAACGGCCCCGCCCGGCTGGGTTGTCGATCAGCGGGCAGAGAACAACCTGCCGGGGGGAGACGATCGGTCGACAGGGCCGGGCCGGCAGTCTGCGCTCGATCAGCCCACCCGGGCGGTCAGCCGATGGCGTCGATCACCGGGATGCGGTTGTCAGACCCCGGCGGACGGCGGGGTCGGCGTTCCCGGCGGCGGGGTGGGACCGGCGGCCGGCTGTGTGGTGGGCGGCTGTGTGGTAGGCGGCTGTGTGGTGGGCGGTGCGGGCGGGACGGCGCCGTCCTTGCCGGCGGCCCTGTCGACGAATCCGTGCAGCTTGTCCTCGATCGGGTCGACCTTGTCGCGGCCCACCTTCCCGCCGACGAAGCTCCCGGCCTTGGTGATGCCCTGCTTGACGCTGTCCGAGTGTTCGGTCAACAGCCCCTGGGCCTTGTCGCGGAGCTGTTTGAAGTCAACCATCATCGATCTCCTTTTGCTGGTGGTTCGATCGGGATTCCGATCCACCGTGGCAACGAACCGGCCGGCGCCACAGTTCCGACGCGCGGAGCGGCGCCCGACCGCTGCGGCGAGGGCATCCCGCGCCGACGTCATGTCATGCGGCCCGGCCGATCGCGCCCGATGATCGGCGCCCGTCGGTGAAGGCGCTGCCGAGCAGCACGTCTCAGCGCAACCGGTAGGACTGGCGCGGTACGTCGAGGATCAACCCGTGCCGGTCGACGGTGAGCAGCCGTTCGCCCGTCGGGCCGAAATGCGCAATGGTGGCGCCGGTCTCGTCGAACATTCTGGTGCAGAACCGATGTCGTACGGGAGTGACCCTGAGATCCGGCATCCCGATCTGCACGAGCTGCACCGTCTCCTCGCCGATCCGCCGGTGCAGGCCCAGTCGGCGGATCACCAGCGATGCGGTGAAAACGCTGGGCATCAGGTCGATGTCGAGGCAGACGTCCAGGTCCGGGACCGGCGCGGAATGGCCGGCTCCGTCCAGCCACGGACCACCGGGGGTATGGGTCAGCGACAGGCCACGGTCGGTCAGCGCGGAATCGCAGTGCGCGGTCAACCGGCGGGTGCGACCGGCGGCGTCGCACAACACCGAGTACGACGCGCCGAGGCTGTGCCGGCCGACGACGACCAGGTACCCACTGGCCCGTAGGCCGCGGTCGCTCAGCACCAGCCGGACGACCTCCAGGCGCCGGCCGTCATCGGACGACCACGACAGCAATCGCGTCGAACCGGGACTTTCGCTCACGGACCGTAGTCTAGCGATGCGGGGCGCTTCCGCTGGGTGATCATCCCGGGTGGCGCACAGATCCGTCATGGCCCGGGAACCACCGGCATCGACTCCCGCGCATGAATCGGGTTGACGCCCTATCGCCCGTCACCGCACGCTGGCCGGGTGGGCCACCTGGAGTTCAACGGCGTCAGCTACAGCCTGCCCGACGGGCGGCCGCTGCTCGCCGACGTCACGTTCCGGGTCGGCGCCGGGCAGGTCGCCGCCCTGATCGGCCCGAACGGAACGGGGAAGACGACCCTGCTGCGGGTCGCCGCCGGTGACCTGCCGCCGGAGGACGGTGCGGTCGGCAGGTCCGGGAGGCTCGCGGTGATGCGCCAGTTCATCGGGTCGGTGCGGGACGACTCCACCGTCCGCGACCTGCTGCTGTCCGTCTCGCCCACCGAGGTGCAGACGGCTGCCGCGGCGGTCGACGCGGCAGAGTTGGAGATGATGGCCGACGACTCGGACGCCGTCGCCCTGCGGTACGCGCAGGCGCTGGCGGACTGGGCCGACGTCGGCGGGTACAGCCACGAGACGGACTTCGACGTGGCGACCGTCGCCGCCCTGGGCGTGCCGTATGACCGCGCGAAATACCGCGCTGTGAGCGGCCTTTCGGGTGGCGAGCAGAAACGGCTGGTGCTGGAGCTGCTGCTGGCCGGCCCGGCGGAGGTACTGCTGCTCGACGAACCGGACAACTACCTGGATGTGCCGGGCAAGCAGTGGCTGGAGCAGAAACTCGTCGCGACCGGCAAGGCGGTGCTGCTGGTCTCGCACGACCGCGAGTTGCTGTCCACCGCAGCCACCCGCGTCGTCACCCTCGAACCGGGCGTCGCCGGTGCGGTGTCGTGGGTGCACGGCGGATCGTTCGAGACGTACCGGTCCGCCCGGGACGACCGCAACTCCCGCCTGGACGAGCTGCGCCGCAGATGGGACGAGGAGCGGGCGAAGCTCAAGGCGCTGGTGCTGATGTACAAGACCAAGGCCGCGTACAACGACGGGCTGGCGTCGCGTTACCAGGCGGCGCAGACCAGGCTGGCGAAATTCGAGGAGGCCGGCCCGCCGCAGGCCGTGCCGCTGTCGCAGAAGGTGACGATGCGGCTGGCCGGCGGGCGCACCGCCAAGCGGGCCGTGGTGTGCCGGAACCTGGAGCTGACCGGCCTGATGAGGCCGTTCGACCTGGAGATCTTCTACGGGGACCGGGTCGCCGTGCTGGGCTCCAACGGGTCAGGGAAGTCCCACTTCCTGCGGCTGCTCGCCCGCGGCGGCTCCGATCCCGACGTGCAGCACCGGCCGGTGTCCGATGAGGTCATCGACCCGGTTCCGCACACCGGGACGGTGACGCTCGGATCCCGGGTGCGTCCCGGCCTCTTCCGGCAGACCCATGCCCACGGTGAACTCGCCGGACGGACACTGCTGGACATCCTGCACCGTGGCAACGAGCACCGCGCCGGCATGGCACGCGAGCAGGCGGCCAGGGCGCTGGACCGTTACGGACTGGCCAGGGCGGGGGAGCAGACCTTCGACACTCTCTCCGGTGGGCAGCAGGCGCGGCTGCAGATCCTGCTGCTGGAACTGTCCGGCGCCACCCTGATGTTGCTGGACGAGCCGACCGACAACCTGGATCTGCACTCCGCGGAGGCGCTGGAGGTCGCGCTGGGCGCGTTCGCCGGCACCGTCGTCGCCGTCACCCACGACCGCGCGTTCGCCCGGACGTTCGACTCCTTCCTGTTGTTCGCCGAAGACGGCAGCGTCCGCCGGTCCGATCAGCCGGACTGGGCGATGGGCCGGGTGCAGCGGCAGCGATGACGGTGCCCTGCGCCACCCGTGACACCATTGACCGGTGACTGTCCGACCGCCGCGGCCCGACGCGGCCGCCGCCCGGCGCAAGCGGTCGACGGCCGACGGCTCGGGTGATTCGCGCCATTCGGGCGATGTCGTGTTTGCCGGGATCTTCCGTTCGGCGGCCGCGTTCGCGGTGGCGCTGGCCGGAGCTGCCGTGGTGGCCGCGATCGTCGGCACCGGTGCCACCGACCTGCCGCCGGTGACCGGGCTCGACGAGCCGGGTCCACTGGTGCGGTTTGGTATCCCTGCCGCCCGCACCCTGCTCGACGTGTGTGCGGTGGCGGCGGCGGGGGTGGCCATCCTCGCGCGGCTACTCGGTTTCGACAGGCCCGACGACACAGAACCGGTGATGACATCCGCCCGCCGGGTCGGTGTCTGGGCCTCCGCCGGCTGGACCGTCGCCGCGCTGGTGTCGATCGCGCTGCTGACGGCCGAGCTTCACCCGGGGACCACGCCGACCCCGGCCGCGATGTGGGAGTACGTCTCGAACATCGCCGCGGGCAAGGGGCTGATGCTGTCCGCGGTGTGCGGCGCGATCTCGCTGGTGCTGGCCAGGCTGAGCGTGCGGCACGGGGAGAACGTGCCGGCCGAACTGCGGGCCGGGATCGCACTGTTCGGGCTGTTGCCGTTGCCGCTGACCGGGCACGCCTCCGACTGGCCTTACCACGACCTGTCCATGGTCGTCATGGAACTGCACGTGGTCACCGCCAGCGCCTGGGCCGGTGCCCTCGGCGCGGTGGTCGTCTTCCTGACCCGCCGTCCGGCGCTGCTGGCCGAGGCGCTACCGCGTTACTCCCGGCTCGCCACCTGGTGCGTCTTCATCGTCGGGCTCAGCGGCATCTTCACCGGGCTGTTGGAACTCTGGCTGTCCCCGGTGACCACCCTGCCGGGGTCGCTGTTCGGCACCCGGTTCGGTGTGCTGGTGGTGGTCAAGGCCGCGCTGATCGCCGTCGTGGCGGCCATTGCGATCGTCGTCCGGTCCCGGCTGATGCCGCTCATCGCGGCCGGTCGGCGCACCGCCATCGCGGTGTGGTGCGGCTGGGAGCTGGTCGTGCTGGCGTTGGCGTTCGGGGTCGCCGTGGTGCTCACCCGGGCATCCGTCACGGCGTTCTGACCCCGCCGAACGCAGCGGTGACGGCGGCGAACCGTTCGACCTCCGCCGGTCCCGACATGTTCGGCAGGCTGACGAACACGGTGTCGACACCCCGCCCGGCCAGCTCGCGGTAGCGTTGGATGTGCCGGTCCACCGTGCCGGCGTGGTGCGCCGCCGCGTAGCTGGCGGCCGACACCCGGCCGCGGTGCGCCTCGACCAGCCGGGCCACGTCGTCCGGGTCGCTGCCGACGATCGGCAGGTCGAGCACGGTGATCCGCAGGTCCCCCGCCGACCGGCCGGCCCGCACTGCGTGGGTCCGGAACACCTCGATCTTGCGGTCCAGCACGCCTGCCGCCGCGCTGACGTTGCAGCCGTCCGCCAGGCGCGCGGCGATCTCCAACGTGCGGCGTTCCCCGCCGCCGCCGACGATGATCGGGATCGTCCCCGGCCGTGGATAGCAGGTGGTCTCCGGGAGGTCGCCGTGCGGTTTCGTGCCCGGTCCCCAGAACGCGCGGAGCACCCCGATGGTCGATTCCAGGGTGTCCAGCCGGGCCGCGGCGCGGGGGAACGGCAACCCGTAACCGGCGTGCTCGCGGGCGAACCAGCCCGCACCGATCCCGCAGAAGGCCCGGCCACCGGAGACGGCGTCCAGGCTGGCGAGGATCTTCGCCAGCACCGGCGCGGCGCGGAACGTCACGGGCGTGACCAGGGCGCCCAGCTCCACCCGCTCCGTGACTCCGGCGAGGTAGCCCAGCGTCACGTAGGCCTCCGGGATCGGGTCCCACACCCGCCCGACCTGCGGGATCTGCAGCAGGTGGTCCATCACCGCGAGCCCGGCGAACCCCGCCTGTTCCGCCGTGATTGCTACCTCACGCAGCCAGCGCCGCGGGTCCTTGCCCCAGGGGAAGGCGGAGATCTGCAGCGAGAAGCGCAGCGGCGGTGACGCGGCCGGACCCGTCCTCGGCGAATCCACCGGGTCGCCCCGCTCGGCCGGCGGGGTCCTGGTCGGCGGTGTCGTGGTCGGCGGTGTCGTGGTCTGCGGGGTCGTGGCCGGCGCGGTCGACGCTGTCGCCGCGCTGCCCGCCGGCGCGCCCTCCTGCGCCGGCGACCCGTCCACGGTCAGCACCACGTCGAAACCGTCGTCGTCCAGGTTGACCGCCGCTGCGCGCTGGAACTGCGCCTTGAGCACCGGTGCCGGCACCGGCCGGGGGCGCTGCCGGTTCCGTCGCCGGCAGAGGTCGAGCGGGGTGCTGAAGCGGACCGCCACCACCGGCAATCCGGCGGCGCGGCCGGCCGTCACCGTGTCCCGCCGCCGGTCCGGATCAAGCCCGAGGGTGTCCAGCACGGTCGTCAACCGGCGCCGCAGGCGGGCGGCGACCACGGCGTCCAGTACCGCGAACGCATCGACGGAGGCGTCCAGGTCGCCCTCCCCGCTGCCGACCACCGCCCGCAGCGCATCGGAGGACACCACCTCGCCCGCAGCGAAATGCCGTCTCGCCCAGGTCGTCTTGCCGGCACCGGAGGGCCCGACCAGGACGATCAGCGCGGGACGTGGGACGCCGGCGACATCAGGGGCTGTGTCGAAGGTGCCGATCGGCTCGTCCGTTCCTGTGCCATCCGTAGCCGGGACGCCGACCCGATCAGGCGGACCGGGCGACGGCACCGTCATCGGACGGCCACCCGGCCAGTGTGTGCCGGGCATCCCGAACCGGTTCGACGGCGTACGGCGCCGACGGGTGCGGCGGTCGCGGCGAGTCGAGCCCGATACTGCGGGCGGCCAGCCACGTCACCGCGACCCAGGTCACCAGCAACCCGACCGCCGCCACCGAGATCGACGACCAGGAGACCGGGACCATGTGCAGCGGGTCCCCGCGCTCGAACGCGGCGCGCATCCCGGCGATGCTCAGCTGCCCAACGTCGGTCGGCGTGCCCGAGGCAACGGTCTGCAACCAGATCGCGCCGTACCCGACCAGGGTCACCGCGGCCGCACCGACGACCGCCCGCAGGTACGGGCGCAGCGGCAGCAGGAACACCGCATCGACCGTGACACCCACGGCCAGCAGCCAGAACGGCACCACGCTCGGCGGGAAGACGGTGAACGTCAGCAGCGGCCAGATCAGGCAGCGGTACAGCACGTAGCCCGCCACCACCACCATCGCGGTGAACCGCCGGCCGACCATGATCCGGGCGAAGACCAGCACCGGGACACACACCGCGATCGCCCACACCGGGTACACCCAGGGCGCGATCGGCATCGCGAACGACTGGATGGCGATGTCGTCGACCGGCCGGCCGATCTGGCCGGCGGCGAAGGTCAGCAGCTCCGGTTCCGCGTAGGGCCGGCCGCGGAACCAGGAGGCGACCTCCAGGATCCCGTACTCCTGCTGGCCGGTCGGGAAGAAGACATTCTCGAACAGGAAGGCCCACAGCGCGATCAGCCCCCACCGCCACTGCCGCGCGTACCGGCCGTCGCCCGGGAACGAGTGGTACCAGTTCCGGATCACCCCGGCGAGCATGATCGCCGTGCCGCCGTAAAGAAGAAGGTGCGACGGTGACCAGGCCGTCAGGTCGAGCCCGTTGACCCGGTGATTGATCACGTCGATCGGGCCGGCCAGCACGAAGATGCCGGTGCCGATCTGCATGATCCGGAGCGACCGCCGGTCGGCGCCGTAGCCGGTGAAGGTGTGTGCGAGCACCAAACCGATCGCGATGCCGGTGCCGACGGTGTTCAGCACATGGGCGGCCGCGAGGTCGTCCCGCAGCCACTTGAAGTGCCAGGACACGTCCCAGGACGAGCCGAGCAGCTTGAACGCGAACGCGGCCAGCCACATCCGCTGCATGAACACGGTGAGGGATCGAGGGGTCGGGCGACCCGGTTGCCCGCGGTTCCAGTACGTCCGCATGAAGCCGGAGAGGTGATGCATGTCCGTCCGATCTGCCGTGCGCCCCCGCTGCGACTGCCTGTCGGGCATCTCCCGGCCGGCCGGTCAGGGGCGGTCGGTCAGCACAAAGGGTACGGGCCGGGAAACCGCGTCGGGTCCGTTTTCGGGTGACCGCCCGTGCCCGACCCGCGCTCACCGGTGGTCGGCCACCTCGCGGATGAGCGGACCGGTCCGGCGCGGGACCGGGGTGTCCAGGGCGATGGCCGTCGCCGTCCGCAGCACGGCGGGGTCGCGCACGACGTCGTCGATCACCCGTTGCAGGTCGGCGTTGGATCGGGCGACCAGCCGCACCAGCAGGTCGGCGGACCCGGTGATGGTGTGCACCTCCAGCACCTCCGGGATGGCCGCGAGGTGCGCAGTGACGTCACCCCGGCCGCGGCCCTGGGCGATCTCCAGTGACAGGAACGCGGTGACCGGATAGCCCAGCGCGCTCGGGTCGATGGTGGGGGCCAGGTCGGCGATCACCCCGGTGCGCTGCATCCTGTCCAGCCGGGCCTGCACGGTGCCCCGCGCTGCACCCACCCGCCGTGCCGCCTCCAGCACCCCGATCCGGGGTTCGGCGGCGAACAATTCCAGGATGGCGGCGTCGAGCCGGTCGATCGTCATGTCCCTACGGTAGTCAGATTGTGCAGTCGAACGCTGTTCCGTCGCGGCAATGTGTGCATCATGACCAGCTTTGAACCGTACTGTTGCCCATTCCGGTCGCGGACGGCGACCCTCTGCTGATGACGACGACGCCGACCCCCACCGCCATCACCCTGACCGGCCAGGAACTGTCCGCGGAGCTCGATGCCGACTCGCTGAGCCGGCTCGTCGGACTGGTCGATCACGACACCAGCAAGGACCCGTTCCCCGTCATCGCCATGGACGCCGTGGTCTTCGTCTGCGGCAACGCCACCCAGAGCGCGCACTACTTCCAGTCCGCGTGGGGCATGGAGCTGGTCGCGTACTCCGGCCCGGAGGTCGGCGGGCGCGACCACACCGCCTATGTGCTCACCTCCGGCTCCGCGCGCTTCGTCCTGATGGGCGGGGTCTCGCCGTCGAGCCCGCTGATGGACCAGCACCGCAAGCACGGGGACGGCGTCGTCGATCTGGCCATGGAGGTCAAGGATGTCGACCGGTGCATCGCGCACGCCCGCAGCCAGGGCGCGACCGTCCTGGTGGAGCCGCACGACGAGACCGACGAGCACGGCACCGTCCGGCTGGCAGCGATCGCGACGTACGGCAACACCCGGCACACGCTGGTCGATCGCAGCCGTTACACCGGGCCCTACCTGCCCGGATTCGTCGCCCGGCGGTCAACCTTCGTCAAGCGGCCGGGCGCTCCGAAGCGGCTGTTCCAGGCCCTCGACCACGCCGTCGGCAACGTGGAACTCGGTCGGATGAACGAATGGGTGGAGTTCTACAACAAGGTCATGGGATTCGTGAACATGGCCGAATTCGTCGGTGACGACATTGCCACCGAGTATTCGGCGCTGATGTCGAAGGTCGTCGCGAACGGCAATCACCGCGTCAAGTTCCCGCTCAACGAACCCGCCATCGGCAAGCGGAAATCCCAGATCGACGAGTACCTCGAGTTCTACGGCGAGCCGGGATGCCAGCACCTGGCGCTGGCCACCAACGACATCCTCGGCACCGTCGATGCGCTGCGCGCCGAGGGTGTCGAGTTCCTCAGCACACCGGATGCCTACTACGACGACCCGTCGCTGCGGGAGCGGATCGGGCACGTGCGGGTGCCGGTGGAGGAGCTGAAGAAGCGCGGCATCCTGGTGGACCGCGACGAGGACGGCTACCTGCTGCAGATCTTCACCAAGCCGCTCGGTGACCGGCCGACGATCTTCTTCGAGCTGATCGAACGGCACGGGTCGCTCGGTTTCGGCAAGGGCAACTTCAAGGCGCTGTTCGAGTCGATCGAGCGGGAGCAGGCCGCGCGCGGCAACCTCTGACGCTCATCCGGGTGGGCAGCTCTGTCCGGGCGGGCGATCCCGGGTCAGTCCTCTTCCGGGTACCAGGCGCTGACTACCGGGCCGTGATCACCGCGCCGGACCGCCGAGACGTGGCCGCCGGCGGCGCCCACCGCGAGCAACTGGTCGACGAGGTCGTCGCCGTCCAGCCTCACGGGCTTCAGATCGGCCCCCCGGGTGTCGAAGGCGGCCCTGGCATGGTGCCCGGCGTCGACCAGCTTGGCCAGCGAACCGGTGGACGCCAGCGACCCGCGGGCCACGCCGAGGATGCCGAGGGCGTCATCAACGGCGTCGGTGAGGGCGCTCCGGTTGGCCTCGCACATCGCCCGGATCAGCGGCGGGCGGGTGCCGGCGACCCGGGTGCCGTCGGCGAACGAAGAGGCGGCCAGCGACAGCGACAGTGAGCCGCCCTGCTCGCCGACCTGGGCGAGCGCCAGCGCCAGCAGGTGCGGCAGGTGCGAGATGCGTGCCACCGCAAGGTCGTGGGCATCCGGCTCGGTCGGGACCACCCGGCTGCCCACGGCCAGCGCCAGCGTGGCCACCGCCAGCCAGTCCCCGACGTCGGTGTCGTCGGTCAGCGTCGTCACCCACGCGGCGTCGGCGAACAGCGTCGGCGAGCCGGCCTGCCAGCC
Organism: uncultured Actinomycetota bacterium; assembly: GCA_963785455.1. Taxonomy (GTDB): domain Bacteria; phylum Actinomycetota; class Actinomycetes; order Mycobacteriales; family Nakamurellaceae; genus Nakamurella. The sequence continues at coordinate 513,471 of CAWAVL010000013.1, read as the reverse complement.
GGATTCCGTCGTTCCGGCCATCGGGTGCGACCCGACGAAGCGCGCGCGTGGGGCGAGCGCGGCGACCTCATCGTGCACCCGCGACTTGACCCCGGCCACGTCCGTCAACCGCACCGTCGGCGCGATCTGGTCGATGGTCCGCAGCACGGCGGGAAAGGCGGTCACCGGGGCGGCCAGCACGACCAGCGCGTCGGCGTCCAGGGCGCGCTGCAGGCTCGCCTCCAGGGTGATGTCGACGTCGTAACCGTCCGCCGCCACCACGGTGCGGGTGCCCTCGCTCGGGGACCAGCCGAAGACAGGTAGGTGCGGGGTCGCCGCCCGAACGAGTGAGCCGCCGATCAGCCCTGCACCCAGGACGCACAACGCCGAGGGCAGCAGGTCGGGGTCGAAGCAGGTCGGGGTGGCGTCTGCTGTCATGCACCCATCATCGCGGGCGATGCAGTCTTCGCCGCGACAACTCTCCGCAGTCATCGTCTCCGGACCGGGGTCGCGCCCCTGCGAGAAGCGCGGACCCGCGTCCGGTGCGGAGACGCCCTGCCGCCGTTTCGGGTACTGCGTAGCAACCACCCTGGGGAGCCCGTAACGTTGCGCCCCGTGAGCACCACCAGTTCAGCCACGCCGGACGGCTTCGGTGTCGCGGTGACCCGTGACGAATCGACCTGGCGCTGCTCGCTGCTGGCGGCCGAACTGCTCGACGACCTGGACGGCGTGATCACCGCGCTGCGCCGGGTGGCGACCAGCGGCCCGGTGTTCGCGATGCTGGCCATCGACGACGAGTTCTTCGTCATCGTCCGGCCGGTCCCCGGCGGTGCCGCGCTGTTGCTGTCCGACGCCACGGCGGGGCTGGACTACGACATCGCCGCCGATGTGCTCGACCTGTTGCAGGTCCCGGTCCCCGAGGAGGAGGACGTCGAGGACGACCCGTGGCCGGAGGGCGACCTGGCGCTGCTGGTCGATCTCGGGGTGCCGGAGCAGGAGATGCAACTGATCGTCGACGAGGTCGACCTGTACCCGGACGAGCAACTCGCGATGATCGCGCAGCGGTGCGGCTTCGGTGATGCGTTCGCCGCCGTGCTGGAGAAGGTGTAGCGCGCCGGAAATCCCGGGCACTGCACCCGCCTTTCCCGCGGCCGGAGGGAGCATCGATCGTGGTGTCACCCGGTGAGCGGCCCACCGACCCGGATCTGATGCGCATCGCGCTGTCGCTGGCCCGGCGCACGACCGGCTCGCCCGAGAGCGCGGCCGATGTTCCGGTCGGCGCGGTGGTGCTGTCCGCCGAGGGCGTCGTGGTCGGCGAGGGCTGGAACGCCCGGGAGGCACTGCACGACCCGACCGCCCACGCCGAGATCCTCGCGCTCCGCGCGGCGGCCGCCGTGCTCGGTACGTGGAACCTGGCCGGATGCACGCTCGCCGTCACGGTCGAACCCTGCACGATGTGCGCCGGTGCCATCGTCGCCGCCCGGGTGCTGCGGGTGGTATTCGGGTGCTGGGAGCCGAAGACCGGCGCCGCGGGATCGCTGTGGGACGTGCTGCGGGACCGCCGGCTGGCGCACCGGGTGGAGGTGCGCGGCGGCATCCTCGAGGACGAGTGTGCTGACCTGATGCGGGCGTTCTTCGTCGGCCGCCGGGGCGCGGACCCGGCCGCCGGGAACAACCGGTGACGGTGCAGCGCTGGAGGCGGTATGGAACTCGGCGTGTACAGCTTCGGTGACATCCATCCCGACCCGGTCAACCACCGGAAGGTGTCACCGGCCCAGCGAATGGCCGACCTGCTGGAGCGCATCCGACTCGCCGAGCAGGTCGGCCTGGACTTCTTCGGAATCGGTGAGCACCACCGACCCGACTACGCGGTGTCGGCGCCGGCGATCGTGCTGGCGGCCGCGGCCGCGCAGACCAGCCGGATCTGCCTGGGCAGCGCGGTGACGGTGCTCAGCACCGAGGACCCGGTGCGGGTGTACCAGCAGTTCGCGACCATGGACCTGATCTCGAAGGGCCGGATGGAGCTGCTCGCCGGCCGTGGCTCGTTCATCGAGTCGTACCCGCTGTTCGGTGCGGACCTTGCCGACTACGACGCCCTGTACGACGAGAAGATCCAACTGCTGCTGACCATCGACGCCGGCAACCCGGTCACCTGGTCGGGCCGGTTCCGCCCGCCGCTGGACAACGCGGTGATCCTGCCCCGCCCGTACGACAAGCCAGGCCTGGGCGAGCACCTGCGGATCGCGGTTGCCACCGGCGGCAACCCTGAGTCCTCCGTCCGCGCAGGACTTCTCGGGCTGCCCATCAACTACGCCATCATCGGCGGCCAGCCGGCCCGGTTCGCCCCGCTGGTCGACCTGTACCGGCGCGCCTTCGCCCAATCCGAGCGTCCCGGCGGAACCCCCGAGGTGAGCGTGTCCGGCATGGGGTTCGTCAGCGACGATGGCAAGGCCCTGGACCGGTTCTTCCCGTACTGGCTGGACTCGATGCGCCGGATCGCCCGCGAGCGGCGCTTCCCGATGCCGGACCGGGCGTCGTACCAGGCGCAGGCCGCGCCCGGCGGGGCCTACTTCATCGGCGCACCGGAACAGGTCGCCGAACGCATCGTCGCGCTGCACGCCGACCTGCGCCACGACCGGCAGTCGTTCCAGATGGACCTGTCCAGCGTCCCGCAGGCCGACTCGCTCAAGGCGATCGAACTGCTGGGCACCCGGGTCGCGCCGCTGGTGAAGGCCGAGTTGGGCTCCGGTGTAACGGTGGCCTGAGGGTCCCGGCGGACCGAGGGTCAGCTCTCGGCGCCCTTCCCCCGCAGGGTGAATACCACCAGGCCCGCCGCGGCGAACATCAGCACGACGGCGATGGTCGAGGTGGCACCGACACCCGCGCCGAACGCATCCTGCGCGGACGAGAGCAGCTGCGCCGCCTGCGGTTGCGGCAGGGTTCGCGCCACCGCCGTTGCACCGCCGAGGGTTTCGCTCGCCGTGGTCGCGTCGGCGGCGTTCACGCCGGCCGGCACCACGACCCGCGACGTGTACGCCGCGGTCAGGATCCCACCCAGCACCGCCGTGCCGAGCACTGCGCCCAGTTCGTACGCGGTCTCCGACACCGCAGATGCGGCACCGGCTTTGGCGGCCGGCGCGCTGGAGATGATGACGTCGTTGGAGATCGTCTCGGCCGCCCCGATGCCCAGTGACAGCAGGGCGAAGGCCCCCATCAGGGCGAGTGCCGAGTCGCCGGCGGCGCCCAGCAGCACCGCCGCATAGCCGGCCGCGCTGATCAGCAGGCCGCCGGCCACCACGGTGCGCGGGCTGACCCGCCGCACCAACGGCACGACGGCCAGGCCGGCGACGATCGTCACGACCAGTCCGGGCAGCAGGATCAGCCCGGCCCGCATCGGGCTCTCGCCCAGCACCAGTTGCAGGTGCTGGGCAACGAAGAACAGGAACCCGACCAGGGAGAAGACGCTGAGCAGGTTGGCCAGCACGGCGCCGCTGAAGGCGCTGCGGGTGAACAGCCGGACATCGAGCATCGGCTGTGGCCGGGTCAACTGCCGCCGGACGAACGCCGCACCGGCACCGATGCCGACCGCCAGCAGTGCGACGGACACCGCGGTCGGGCCGTCATGGGCGATGCTCTTGATCGCGGCCACCACCGGCGCCATCGCCAGCAGGGACAACCCGATGCTCGGCAGGTCGACCGGACCAGGATTGGGGTCCCTGGATTCCGGTACGAAGATCGGCGCAAGGACCAGCAGCAGCACCAGCACCGGCACCGCGAGCAGGAACGCCGACCCCCACCAGAAATGCTCGAGCAGGAACCCGCCGACGATCGGGCCGAGCGCAGCGCCACCGGAGAAGCCGGCCGCCCAGATCGCCACCGCCAATCTGCGCTGCTGCCGGTCGCGGAAGATGTTGCGCAGCAACGACAGCGTTGAAGGCATCAGCATGGCACCGAAGAAGCCCAGCGCGCCGCGCGCCGCGATGAGCGCCTCCGCCGAGGGTGCATAGGCGGCGGTGACCGACACGGCCGCAAATCCCACGGAGCCGATCAGCAACAGCCGCCGCCGGCCGGCCCGATCGGCGAAGCTACCCATCGAGACGAGCAGACCGGCCAGCACCAGCGAATAGATGTCGATCATCCACAGCAACTGGGTGCCGGTCGGGCTCAGCGCCTCCGAGATCGCGGGCAGCGCGAAGCTCAGGACGGTGGCGTCCACGGCCACCAGCAGCACCGGTAGCAGCAGGACACCCAGCGCGACCCATTCCCGCGCGCCGGCGCGCGGCGTCGCAAGAGCTCCGCGGTGCGTTGCCGCGGAGGCCGGCTGGACGGCGTGCGGATGGATGGTGGCGGACATGCTGAGGACTCCTGGCGATGGCGGGTTGACTCCTGTCACTATACCGACCAGTTGGTGCAGTAACAACGCCCACCCGCCATCGGGCGAGCGCCTCCACCGCGAAAATCAGGTGCGCGGCGGAGCGGGCGGCGGCCACACTGCGGGTCCGGCCGGCGGGTACTGCACCGCCTGCCCGTACCCGGCGAGAGAGGGGGCGGTGTGGCACTTCGCTGGTACAGCACGGTGATCGACAGCCGCGATGTCGGTGCGCTGGCCGACTGGTGGGCGTCCGCCCTCGGCTGGATGAAGGCCTATGCGAGCGCCGACGAGGTGGTGCTGGTGCCGCCGCACGCGTCCGAAGAGATGATCAGGTCGACGCCCTGGGAGCAGGTGCCGCCCGGCCTGGTGTTCGTGGCGGTCGGTGACGCGAAGACGGTGAAGAACCGGCTGCACCTGGACCTGGCGCCGCACCTGGGCGACGACCGCGACGCCGAGATCGACCGACTGCTCGCGAGCGGTGCCACCAGAGTGGACGTCGGCCAGACCGACTCGGTCTCGTGGACCGTTCTCGCCGACCCGGAAGGCAACGAATTCTGCGTGCTCTCCGCGCGGGACGCCTGACCTCGGTGCTCGCTACGGTGATGTCGTGCCCCCGCCACCCGTCGCCCGCGAGAAGGTGCTCGACGCCTTTCAGCGACTGCTCATCGAGCACGGTGAGCGGGAGACCACCCTTGACGCCGTCGCGAAGGCGGCCGGGGTGTCCAAGGGCGGGTTGATCTACCACTTCAACTCCCGTGAGGCGCTGATCGAGGGCCTGCTGGCCCGGCTGGAGGCGCTCGCCGACGAGGACGTCGCCCTGATGAACACCGCGGCGGACGGACCGGTCGCCTACTACATCCGGACGTCGGCGCAGGCGGACAGCCCGTTGGACCTGGCGCTGGTCGCGGCGACCCGGCTGCTGCAACGCTCGCACTCCCGCACCAGGCAGGTCCTCGCCGCCGTGCACGACCGGTGGTATCAGTCGTTGCTCACCGCCGTCGGCGACCCCGCGATCGCCCGGCTCGTCATGCTGGTCGGGTACGGGCTGTACTACAACGCGACGCTCGCCGGCGAGGAGGCGGAATTGCCGGACACCGCCGGGGCCGGCGTCGGGGACGTCATCGAACTGGTGACGCAGCTGATCAAGATCCGCGGTGCGGTCCCGTCGCACTGATTCGGACGCGCTCTCCGGCGCCCTTCTGACTGGTCCGGAGGCGGCCGGGGCGCCGGTATAGTCGTCGCCGGTAGCGTGTCCGAGCGGCCTAAGGAGCACGCCTCGAAAGCGTGTGAGGGGGCAACTCCTCCGTGGGTTCAAATCCCACCGCTACCGCCATCGAACCCCCGCTGCCGCACCTGACGGTGCGGTCCGCGGGTGATGGTTTGCGGTGCCCGGGGGCGCCCGGCCCGGCGGGTGCCCAGCACCCACGTCCGGTCAGAGCCCGCACCTGCGTGCGAGCGGAACGGTGGTCGCGGACGTGGCACCCCGGGGCACCCGACGGGTGCGCCATTGTCCGCGTCACCCGAATTCCCTCTGGTATTCACTTTCGGTGATGGGTACACCCACCCTTAGGTGTCCACGGGTTTCCCGTTGACGGCGGCGCCGAAAGTTCACATCTCACCCGCGGAAGCGAAATCTGCACCCAGTTCCACCGCCATCGGATGGTGGACAATGAATCGCCCGTACGCGATGCGCAGTATGCGCCCTTGAATGTGCGACCATGCGGGAATGGGGAAAAGGTCAGTGGGGGGTCTGCTCTCGTGCGCTGCGCTCATCGTGACGCTGTCCGGCTGTGCCACCGGCACCCTGACCAGTCCGAGCAGCGTGACCACCGGACCGGCGACGAGTACCGGTGCAATCACGTCGACGGTTTTGGCCACGCCGTCGTCAGCTGCCGCGTCCGACGCTGAGCAAGCCCGCCGTGCCGCTGCATCCGCGGCCGTGCAGTCGTCACCGGCCTCCGGGTCGGCGCAGGCGGCCCGCGCGGCTGCCCAATCGGCGGCAGAAGACGCTGCAGCGCAGGCGTTGTCGGACGGGACCGCCGACGAACAGGCGCCGGTTGACCAGGTCGCGCCGGTGCCGGCCGACCCGTCCACCGGCGCCGACACCGCGGCCGCCGACGCGCCGACCGCCGACACCCCGCCGTCCCAGCTGTCCGAGGCGGACGCTCTCGCGCACGGCTGGTACGACGAATTCGGCTGGATCTCACCCGACACCGCCGCACGCGCCTTGGCCGCCGGAATACCACTGGGTGCCAACGTTCCCGAAAATCTGCGCTGCGGCACCGCGTGTGGAGAGAATCCGACCGCCGCCGAAATCGAGGCGCAGAAATCAGCGGAGGCGGAGTCGGCGGCGTCTGCCGCGACGCAGACCGCACCGACGTGCCCCTACATGGTCGTTCGCGGCGTGTGTTACTCGACTCCGTCGGAAGCCGCCGCAGCCGGCGAATAGCAATTCCGCCGGGATGGGCGCTAGGGAAATACGGCGGACAATTCCGCCGACCTCACACGACGGAATACCCGGCCGGCAGCGGGCTGCGTCCGGTGAGCGACAGCAGAACGTCCGCACCCCCGTCGCGCAGCAGCGCCACATCGGCGGCCAGGTGCAGTGACTCCGACAACGCGGCCGCCGGAGGCGCGAAGTCCACGCCACAGGCCCGGGCGATGTCCAGGCAGTGCACCGTCAGCTCGAACGTCCGGGTCGGCAGGTAGCGGTTGAGCCGCATACCGCCGGCAATGGTGGTGATCACCGGGTCGCCCTCGACACCGCTGACCGCGTCCACCGCCTCGTCGTACAGCCGGCGCACCTGCTGCTGCGGGTCCGCACCGAGTGCCAGACCCGCCTGCCGGCCGCGCTCGGTCACCGCCGCGGGGTCCGCGGCGATCAACCGTGCGCTGATCTCGTAGTAGACCGCCGCCGACGGCACCTCCGCGGCGGCCGCCGGCTGCTGCAGATAGGTGATCACCGTGATCAACGACCGGCTGGTGTGCCCGACCAGCGACCGCAGGTCCCAGTCGCCCAGGCCCGGCCGGTCCCAGCCATCGCCGGCGATGCGGTCCACGAGGCCGACGAAACCGCGGCCGGCCTCGGTGAAGGTCGCGCGAACGTCTTGTGCCACGGTGGAAGTATGGCCGATCCGGCCGAGTTGCGGTATGGCGCCCGGTTTGTCGCCCGGTCGGACGTGACCCGTCAGCCGTCGTCCGGGGTCAGGCCTGACGGCGGGCCCGGGCGCGGCGCTTGCCCTCGTGCATCGCCTGCACCCGGGCCACCGGAATAGCCCGGCCCTGCTCGACGAGGTCGGCCGGTAGCTGCTGCGGCGGCGGCATCAGGTCACGCCACGGATCGGCGTCGCCGAGCAGGCCGGCCGCCGTGCTGATGGTGAAGTCCGCCGGCGTCGCGTGGTCCAACCGGTCCCAGGGCAGGGGGAAGGAGACCGGCAGGCCGGGGCGCACCCGCGGGCTGTACGCGGCGACGACCGTTGCCCCGTACGCCCGAGTGGAGTCCAGGAACACCTTGCCGGCCCGGTCCGCGAGCAGGTAGGCCGTGGTGGCGATCGACGGGTCGATGCGTTCCGTGCGGGCCGCGATGGCCCGGGTGGCCACGGCCGCCTCCTCGGCGGTGACCTCGGCGGCCAGCGGGACGAAGATGTGCAGACCCTTGGCGCCGCTGGTCTTCGCCGCACCGGACAGGCCGGCCGCGTCGAGTGCCTGCTGCACCAACCGGGCGGTCGCCACGACGACCGGGAAATCGGTGCCTGCGGGTGGGTCCAGGTCGAGCACCAGATGGCCGGGATGGGCGGAACCGGCGGTCATCAGGGTGGCGTGGTATTCGACGGACCGTTGGTTGGCGAACCACAGCAGCGTGCGCCGGTCATCGCACAGCGCGTACCGCACCTGCCGGGACGACGCCTCCGCCCAGACCGTCGTGCTGCGGATCCAGTCGGGGGCGTACTTCGGCAGGTTCTTCTGCATGAACGGTGGCTGCCCGGGCCGCACCCGGATCACCGACAGCGGACGGCCGGTCAGCGCGGGCACGATGCGGTCCGCGACCCGGTCGAGGTAGTCGACGAGGTCACGCTTCGTCGCGCTCGCACCGTCGAACAGCGGCTTGTCGAGGTTGGTCAGGGCAACGCCCGCCCGCTCCTCGTCCGGTGGCCCCGCGCTCACCGCGGTGCCGCCGGTGTCGTCGTCACGGGTTGGTGAATCGTCACAGCCTGGTGGATCTCACGGCCTTCTGGCTCCCCACAGCCTTGTCCATCGTCACAGCCTTCCGAATGATGACAGCCTCCCGTTGCGGTCGCCGGGTCTCAGGGTGGCCGGCGACAACCGGACGCCGCCGACAGCGTTGTGGTGCAGACCTGCCCGCTCTGCCGGGTCATCGTTGTCCGGACGATCAGGTCGCGCTCGGTCAACCGAGCCTCGCTGCCGACGGTGCACCCGCGCACCCGACCGGCGGTGCGTGGTCACCTCGGCCGGACGCGTCGGCTGGGCGTCCGACCGCCCCGTGCCCGGCTGGCTGGATCTCGCCCGGGAATTCACCGAGCAGTGGGTGCACCAGCAGCAGATCCGGGAGGCCGTCCGGCTGCCCGGCACTCACCATCGGCACCTGGACCTGGTGCTGCGCACCTTCGTCTGGGCGTACCCATACCAGTTGGGGGAGCGCGCCGATCTGCCGGCAAACGCGGTGATCTCGCTCGATCTCGGGCAGGACCGCTGGTCGCTGGTCCGTGGGCCCGACGGTTGGGACCTGCACGAGGGGCCCGCGGATGCGGCCGCCGTGACCATGGACTCAGACGCGGCGTGGCGGGTCCTCACCGGTGCGTCCCCTGGCCGCGACGGGATAACAGCCGGCGGTGACCCGCGGTTGATCGACGCGGTGCTGGCGTCCGCGGCGTCCTCGTGTGACGGCGGTGCCTCCCGGCGCCGGGGTGATCCGCTCACGGCGAAACCGACATGTCGCCCTTGTGTGGCACCATCCGATGGCATGGCGCGCAGAACCCGGACGGTGGCTGTCGGCGAGGAATCGCGGGTCACCTCGATCGAGCTGTTCTTCGATCTGGTGTTCGTGTTCGCGATCACCCAGGTCACCGCGCTGATGGCCGACGATCTCACCGCCCGCGGTGCCATCCGCGGCATTCTCGTGGTGTCCGTGCTCTGGTGGTGCTGGGTCGGGTACGCCTGGCTCGGCAACCTGGTCAAGGCGGACGAGGGCGTCATGCGGATCGCGTTGTTCGTCGCCATGTCGGCCCTGTTCGTCGCGGCGCTGACCATTCCCGAGTCGTTCACCGATCTGCCCGGCGGGCTGTCCGGACCCGTGGTCTTCGCCATCTGCTACTTCGTCGTGCGCCTCGCACACTTCGGGATGTTCTGGGCCGCAGCCAGTTCCGACCCCGGTTTGCGGCGACAGTTGCTGCGCTTCATCCCGTCGTTGGTCATCGGGACGAGCCTGTTGCTGGTGGCCTCGCAGCTCACCGGAACCGCGCAGACGCTGCTGTGGCTCGCCGCGCTGGTCGGTGACTACCTCGGGACGGTGCTGGCCGGCGCGAACGGCTGGCGGATCAATTCACCCACGCACTTTGCCGAGCGGCACGGCCTGATCATCATCATCGCGCTCGGCGAATCGATCGTCTCGATCGGTGTGGGGGTGACGGCGCTGCCGATCTCCTGGCCGATCATCGTCGCCTCCGTGCTCGGCCTCACCGTCGCCTGGGCGCTGTGGTGGTCGTACTTCGACGTTGTCGCACTGGTCGCCGAGCGCATTCTCACCAGGGCGCAGGGCGTTCAGCGTGCCCGGCTGGCCCGCGACTCCTACAGCTTCCTGCACCTGCCGATGGTGATCGGCGTCATCTTCCTGTCGCTGGGTCTGAAGAAGGTGCTGGGGTACGTCGGCGGCGGCGAGGGGCACACCCTGACCGACCGGCTCTACGGTCTCCCGCTGATCGCGCTCTACGGCGGCACGTCGCTCTACCTGCTCGCGCACGTCGCGTTCCGCTGGCGGAACACGCACACCGTCAACCCGCACCGGACCTTCGTCGCCTTGCTGCTGCTCGCGCTGATCCCGGTGGGGGCGATGCTGCCGGCGTTGGCGACGCTCGGTCTGCTCGCCGCCATTCTGGTGGCGCTGATCGCGTACGAGTCCATCCGCTACGCCGCCGCCAGGGACGCCGTCCGTCACCGGGACGACATCGCCGCGCCCTGAGCCGCTGATGCTCGTGCCCGGGCGTCATCCCGAGCCCGCCGCGTTCGAGTGCGCTGCGCGCTCGTCCCGGATGCCCGGTCCGGCCGCCTATCGTGGGCGGGTGCGCAAGGCTCCGCTCCCGGTGCGAGACGGGTTGAACCCGAGCCGCGTCCGGCTGCCGGAAAGTGGGCACTGGCCGACCACGCTGGACTACCTGCTGCAACGGTTCTACGCCGACGAGGTCCGCGTCCGGGAGAAGGTTGCGGCGGGCGAGGTGGTGGACGCCGACGGTCGCGTCATCGATGCCGATACCCCATTCCTGCCGGACTCCTTCGTCTTCCTCTACCGCGATCCGGTCCCGGAGCAACGGGTGCCGTTCGAGATCGAGATCCTGCACCGGGACAACGATCTGCTGGTGATCGACAAGCCGCACTTCCTGGCGACGATGCCCAGGGGCTTCTACATCGTCGAATCCGCCCTGGTCCGGCTCCGCCGCGAACTCGACCTGCCGGATCTCAGTCCGTTGCACCGGCTGGACCGGGTGACCGCCGGTGTCCTGATGTTCTCCCTCCGGCCCGAACAGCGCGGCGCCTACCAGCAGCTGTTCGCGCACCGCAAGATGACCAAGTACTACGAAGCGGTGGCGCCGCACCGGCCCGAGGTGCCGATGCCGACGACGGTGCGCAGCCGGATCGTCAAGCAGCGCGGCACGCCGACTGCCGACGAGGTGCCGGGCGAGCCCAACTGCCAGACCCGGATCGAGCTGCTCGACGTCCGCGGGGATCTCGGGCTGTACGGGTTGCACCCGGCGACCGGCAAGGTGCACCAGTTGCGGCTGCACCTGTGTTCGCTCGGCCTGCCCATCGTCGGGGACAACTTCTATCCGCGGCTGCTGGACCTGTCGCCGTACGACTACTCGTCGCCGTTGCAACTGGTGGCCCGGTCGGTCGGTTTCGACGACCCGTTCACCGGGGCGCGCCGCGAGTTCCGGAGCCGGCGAACCCTCGCCGCGTGGGACGCCGCGCCGCCGTGACGGGGCCGCTCACCGGCACCAGGGTGGTCGCCGTCGCGGGGATCGGTGCGCTGCCGCTGGCGCAGATGATGCTGGCCGACCTCGGCGCCGACGTGATCGTGATCGCCCGGCGCCACCCGGGTGAACTGGAGATCGTTCCGGTGACCGACGACCTCGTGCAGCGTAATCAGCGGGTGGTGCGCGCGGATCTGAAGGACCCGGCGGACCTGGCGGTGGTGCGTGAACTGGCCGGCTGCACCGATGTGTTCCTGGAGGGCTTCCGGCCGGGCACCGCCGAGCGGCTCGGCATCGGACCGGCCGACCTGATGCCGCCGAACCCGGCGCTGGTCTACGGGCGGATGACCGGCTGGGGTCAGGACGGGCCGGACGCGGGAACGGCCGGTCACGACCTGAACTACCTGTCGTTGACCGGCGCACTGCACGCGATCGGGCCGGCCGACCGGCCTCCGCCACCTCCGCTGAACCTCGTCGGCGACTGCGGCGGTGGGGCGATGTTCCTGGTCACCGGCGTGCTGGCCGCGCTGCTCGAGCGCGCCCGCTCCGGTGTCGGGCAGGTGATCGATGCGGCGATGGTCGACGGGGTCGGGGCGTTGCTGCAACCGCTGCTCTCCTGGCGGGCCGCGGGGATCTGGACCGACCGTCGCGACAGCAATGTGCTCGACGGCGGCTTGCCGTACTACGCCACGTACGCGTGCGCCGACGGTCACTTCGTCGCCGTCGCCGCGCTCGAGAAACGCTTCTACGAGGCCCTTCTCGACGGTCTGGGTCTGCGATCGGAGGATCTGCCCGATCGCGGGTCACCGGCCGGCCGTGATCGGTTGCGGGCAGCGATCGCGGAACGGTTCACGCAGAAGTCCCGTGCCGAGTGGGCGGCCGTGTTCGCCGACACCGATGCCTGCGTGACCCCGGTGCTGACGGTGGCGGAGGCGGAGGCCCATCCGCACGTGTCGGCCCGGGGCACGCTGTACCGGTCCGGTGGCGTGCTGCAGGCAGCTCCGGCGCCGCGGTTCTCGCGGTCCACGGCTGGGCCGGCAAGACCCGGACAAGTGGTGGCACCGGCCGAGGTGCTGGCGCAGTGGCGCAGCGCCGGTCCGCACGAGTAGCCACGGCCGGCCCGGGCTCCAGGTTCCAGCGGGTGTATCACCCGGAGGTACCGGCGTCATTGCCCGAATTTCGCGTTTGACCGCAGCAGCGATCGGATACATCCGCATATCGGCGGCACGCGACACACGACGGCTGCCGGAAGACGCGGAAGAAGAGGGAGAAGGCGGTTGCCGCTCTCGAGGGAAGAAGAACGCAAACTGGCCGATATCGGCCGGGCCCTGCAGCGTGAGGACCCCGAATTCGCCGAGCGCCTCGGCCTGATCAGTCGCGGTCGTCACCGGTTGACCGCCACAGTCGCCGCCATCCTCAGTGCGACCGTGCTGTTGCTGACCGGCGGTGTCCTGATGTCCACGCTGCCGGCGGCCGGACTCATCGTCGCCTTCTACGGCGTGCTGACGATGGTGGTCGTGGTGGTCGTCTTCATCCGGGACAGCCGGACCGCCACCTGACGCAGCCGCAAAGACCTGACACTGTGCGCGGTGGCTGGGACCCGTCACGGCCCGCCCCGGCCGGGCCCGTCTGCGGCTGCCGGGCTGGACAGTGGCGGTCGGCCGGGCTCCCGCCCGGCCGACCGCGTCACCACTCAGGGCTGGAGTACGACGCGCACGCAGCCGTCGGTCTTGTTCTTGAACATCTCGTAGCCCGTGGGCCCCTGCTCGAGCGGGAGCACGTGGGTGGCCAGGTGTTCGGTGCTCAGCTCGCCGGCCTGCAGCCTGCCGAGGATCTCGGGGATGTATCGCTGGCCGTACATCTGGGCGCCCATCACCTTCAGGCTCTTGTTGACCACGGCGCCGACCGGGAATTTGTCGACAACGCCGCCGAACACGCCGAGGATGAAGACGCTGCCACCCTTCCGGCAGGCGTAGATCGCTTCGCGCAGCGCGGTCGGCCGGTCCGACTGCAGCCGAAGCTGCTGCTTCACCTGGTCGTACAGGTACTGGGGCCCGGTGCCGTGCGCCTCCATGCCGACGGCCTCGATGCAGACGTCCGGGCCCCGACCGCCGGTGCGCTCCTTCAACTCCGCGATGACGGAGTGCTGCGTGTAGTCGATGGTGTCGGCCCCGATGAACCTCCGGGCCTGCGCCAGCCGCTCCGGGAGTCGGTCGATGACGATCACCTGCTCCGCGCCGCGGAACATCGCCGCCTTGGCGGCCATCTGGCCGACCGCCCCGGATCCCCACACCGCCACGGTGTCACCGGGGGTGATGCCGATGCGGTCCGCGCCGGTCCAGCCGGTCGATGCGGCGTCCGAGGCGAACAGTGCGGACAGGTCCGAGACGCCGTCGGGGACGGTGAAAGCCCCGTAGTCGGCGTACGGCACCCGGATGTATTCGGCGTGGCTGCCGGCGAAGCCACCGAGGGCGTGGCTGTAGGCGAAACAGCCACCCACCGAGGAACCCCACATGCTCTCGGTCATCGCCGGATTCGGGTTGCCGTTGTCGCACAGCGAGTACAGCGCCTGGCGGCAGTACCAGCACCGTCCACAGGCGATGAACGAGGAGACCACCACCCGGTCGCCGATCCGGTGCTCGGCCACTGCGGCGCCGGCTTCGACCACCTCACCCATGAACTCGTGGCCGAGCACGTCACCGGCGCGCATCGCCGGGATGTACCCGCCGAGCAGGTGCAGGTCCGAACCGCAGGTGGTGCTCAGCCGGACCTTCAGGATCACGTCATGGTCGTTGAGAATCTTTGGCTCGTCGACGTTCTCGACCGCGGTCTGGTTGACCCCGGTCCAGCACAGGGCCTTCACAGCAGCCCCTCCCCACCGGCACGGCGGGTCGCGAAGTCGATCACCCTCGAGCCGATCCCACCGGACCGGCCGCCGTGCGGTGCCGGTTCCACCCGGAGGATCTCGCCGGTCTCCAGCAGTTGCTTGCTCTCCCGCAGGGCTGCCCTGACCCGCTGGGTGGCGTCGTCCCCCTTCACCCGGCTCGCGGCGGCCGGCACGCCGGCCGGTTCCGGGGCACGCAGCCTGGCCCGCAACTCGGTGCCGCGGTCCCCGGGCGCCGGCCGGACGTCGACGTCGACCAGATCCCCCAGGGCGGCCAACGGTCCGGGCGGCCGGCCGTCGGGCATCACCTCGTCCGCCGGGAGGAACACGGTGACCGAACGCCACCGGTTGCGGGCCGCTCCACGGCCGTCGGCGGTGTCGGTCCCGCCGGAGGACTGCAGGCGGCGGACCAGCAGCCCGGCCGACGCCGCTGCGGCGGCCGCCGCGGTCGCCGTGAGCGTCTGCCTGGTGGTCACCCGCGGCCGCCGTTCGCGCCGGCGGTCGCCTCGGCGCCGACCGCGTCGAGCAGTGCATCGATGAATCCGCTGAGGTCGTCCGGCGACCTGCTGGTGATGAGGTTGCCGTCGATGGCGACCTCCTCGTCGACCACGGTGGCACCGGCGTTGCGCAGGTCGGTCCTGATGGAGGGATAGCTGGTCAGCGTCCTGCCGCGGACCACGCCGGCCTCTACCAGCGTCCACGGGCCGTGGCAGATGGCGGCAACCGTCTTGCCGCTCTCGACGAACTCGCGGACGAACGCGACGGCGTCCTCGTCGCTGCGCAACTTGTCCGGATTGATGGTTCCGCCGGGCAGCACCAGTGCGTCGTAGTCGTCCACCGATGCGGACGTGACCGTCCCATCGACCGGGAATGCCCCCGAATCGTCGAGATCGTTGTCCTTGGCGACGATCTCGCCGTCCTTGATCGACAGCAGTTCGGTGCTGGCGCCGGCATCGTCCAGTGCGGCCCGCGGCTGCTCCAGCTCGACCCGCTCGACGCCGTCCGCGGCGAGGAAGGCAATCCGGCGACCCTGCAATAATTCGGTCATGGTGTGCGCTCCTTCAGTCGGGTCCCGGCAGCGATCGGCTGCCGGGACGAACCCTTGTTGCGCGTGCGTGTTCCACGCGCCGTGCTGGTCACTGTTTTGTTCCCCGACCTGGCGGCGCAGACACGCGCATGCCGAATTCGCCCGTCAAACGGCGTTGATCATGGGGTGCCGAACGCGACACGCCGACGACACGCCGGGCAAGGTCTGCGCCGCCGCATGATCAACGACAGGCGCCCGACCGCCAAGACCTCGCGCAACGGACAAACTCGAACGGAATGCCTGCGGCGCAACGCGTTTCGGTAATTCCGCTTGTGACCGGTCTCTCAAAGGGGTTGTCGGCCGGCCCGGCGGCGGGCATAGTCCTTGGCAGACGCGAAGTTGCGGGACATCGTGTGTCCGCCGGCGTCACCGGAAAGTCAGCATGAGAAGCGTTTGCTTCGACCAGGCGTGACGGGGCGATGATGCCCACGAACATCGATCCTGATGGGTTCGGTAGCCGGCCTGAAGGCGGCTCGAGCCGACGAGAAGACAGCAGGAGGACCACGGGCGCTGAGCTGTCACCTGCCCGTGTTGACCGGACATCCTGACATCCATGCAGTTCACCACGAAGGAGAACCATGACCAGCACCGAGACGTATAGCACCGCTGCCGATCAGGCCCGCACCGCCGTCGAGCGGTCCGCCGATCTGTGGAAGCAGAGCACCCGCTCGCTCACCGAGCAGACCGATCAGTTGTGGCAGCTGCCGCAGGTCGACCTCGGTGACGTGACCCGCAAGTACTTCGAGTACCTGCAGGACGGTATCGAGGTCAACAAGGACGTCGCCCTCAAGTGGGTCGGTGCCCTGACCCAGGTGACCGAGGCGTGGCGCGACCAGCTGCAGACCATCACCGATTTCCAGCGCGGGCACAGCCAGGCCATCAGCACCTGGATCTCCAGCGAGACCGAGACCTTCCAGAACGCCGCGAAGGAGCAGGCCGAGCAGGTCGACCGGGTGCAGCGCGACCAGGTCGAGCGCGTCCAGCGGGCCGAGCAGCAGGCCAACGCGCAGATCCGCGACGCCCGGCAGCAGCAGGAAGAGCAGGCCCGGCAGCAGCAGCGCGACCAGGCCAAGGCCGACCGTGACGAGGCCCGCCGCGTCCGCCAGGATGCCCGCGAGCGTTACGAGGGTCTGACCAAGAACGAGCTGTCCGACAAGCTGGCCGAGCGTGACCTGCCGAAGAGTGGCACGGTCGACGAGCTGATCGATCGGCTCGTCGACGCCGACACCAACTGAGCGCTCAGCAGCTGAGCACCACATGCCGCGCCGGCCGGGGAACGCCCCGCAGCCGGCAGTGGAAGGCCGAAAGCCGCCGTCCCGCAAGGGGCGGCGGCTTTCGTCGTACCCGAGCAGATCGGCGGCCCGGTTTGCCGCGGCACGGCGCGGGTACTGCCCGAGTCGACGTCAGCGTGCACCCGATGGGGGCCGCATCCGATCAAGGGGCGAAATGACCACCACCGCAAGAGACATCATGACCCAGGGTCCGGAATGCATCGGCGAACACGACACCCTGCTGCAGGCCGCGCGGAAGATGCGCGACCTGGACGTGGGGGTGCTGCCCATCTGCGGTGACGACGAACGGCTCAAGGGCGTGGTCACCGATCGCGACATCGTCATCCGGTGTCTGGCGGAGGGTCGCGACCCCGGTGCGGTCACGGCAGGCTCCCTCGCCGACGGCAAGCCGGTCAGCGTCGGCGCGGACGACCCGCTGGAGGACGTCCTGGACACCATGGCCCAGTACCAGGTGCGGCGGCTGCCCGTCATCGACGGCCGGCGGCTCGTGGGGATCATCAGTGAGTCCGACATCGCGCAGAACGCGCCGGCGCAGGGCGTCGCCGAGACCATCGACGCCGTCACCGAAAGCTGACGCACAGCGCCGAAGTGCTCCCGACGACCGCACTCCGGCTGGACGTGTCCAGAGCTGCGCACCCCACCCGTGACGCCGGGCGAGCGGTACGACGTGCTCGTCATCGGTGCCGGGACGACCGGGGTCGATGCCGCCGGACGGTCAGTCGAGGCACAGGCAGAACGGGTGCCCCGCCGGGTCCAGGAACACCCGGAAGGTGGTGCCGGGCTGGTGCTCGTGCTTGGTGGCGCCGAGCACGATGACCGCCGCCTCAGCTTCGTCCAGGTCGTCGACGATCACGTCGACATGCATCTGCTGCGGCACTTCCTGCGACGGCCAGCTCGGAGGCACGTATCCCGGCACCTGATGGAAACCGATGCTGTCGCCGTATTCAGCGCGGATCTCGGCGCCGCCGCCCTTTTCCAGTTGCCGCACCGGCCAGTCCAGCAGCTCGCCGTAGAAGGTGGCGAGCGCCATCGGATCCGGGCAGTCGATGACCAGGGAGGGAAAGCGTGCGATAGCCATGGCGGTCACCGTACAAAGGAATCCGGTCGGCGGACTTCCGAGGAGAGTTCTGTCACCGGTTTCTCGGTGGGTCGCAGCACGGCCGGGTCAGCCGGTGGTGGCCCCGGGCGATCTCATGGATGGGATCGTGCCGGTTGAGCAGCGGCCGGCGGGTCCGCCGGCGGTCGAGCACGGCGATGGCCGCGTCGATGTCGGCGGGCATCGGCTCCCGCCGGCGCGCCACCCAGCCGATCCCGCGCACCGCCATCAGCAGTCCGCGCACCGTGTCCCGATTCTTCGGCGCGTCCGCGAGCGTGAAGAGGGTGTGCCGTAGCGCACTGCGAAACCGCCTGTGCAGCCAGGTGTTCCACAGCGTGTTCCGCAGCCCGTACGGGCGCAGCCGGGGCGCATTGGCAACGCTCGGCCGGTGGTACATCACCGCGGACGGTAGGTAGCGCAGCTGCCAGCCGGCTTTGAGCAGCTTGAAGGCGAGTGTCTCCTCCTCGCCGCCGAGGAAGAACTCGGGGTCATAGCCGCCGACCTCGCGGTAGGCGCTGACCCGCACCACCGAGGCGCCGCCCATGAAGCTGACCAGCACCGGGCCGGGGATGCCCGCGGTGTCCGGCAGCGGGCTGGCCGCCATCTCCGCCGAGATCGGATCCAGGTACTGCTCCTGCTTCACCAGGATGCGGGCGTTGACCAGAGCCAGCCGCTCGTACCGGTCGAGGAAGTCGGCCGCCGCCACCAGCCCGTCGCGGTCGTACCAGCCGTCGTCATCGCAGAAGGCGACGTACGGCGTTGTTGCCCGCAGTAGCCCCTCGTTGCGCGCCGCAGCGCCGATGTTCGTCTTCATCGCGACGACGTCGACGACGGACCGCTGCCGCAGCACCTCGAGAGTCCCGTCGGTGGAGGCGTTGTCGACCGCGATGACCGCAATGCCCAAGGCCACCAGCTGATCCAGCACCGGTCCGACACGGTGCGCGCAGTTGTACGTGAGCAGCACGACGGTCACCCGGTCGGCGAGGTCGAAGCGCCTGCTGCTGACCGACGGCTGATCAGAAACGCTGGTGGACACCACAACTCCCTCGACACTGCCCGGGTGGCGCGGTGCAGCGCCGCAGGGTCAGGTACCCGGACGGCCGCTCGCCGAAACCCGGGTCAGTGCCCCGGCTCAGCGGCGCACGCCCCGGGCGGACAGCGCGCCCATCACCGTCAGCGCGCCGACGGCGCACAGCGCGGCGAGCAACGAGGCGTCCCAGGTTCCGGTGGTGTCGTGCAGCGCGCCGAGCACCACCGGTCCCAGCGCGGCGACGGTGTAGCCGCCGGTCTGCACGATCGACGACAGCCGGCGGTTCTCCCGCAGCGACGTCGCGCGCAACACCACCACCGTGAACACCGCGACGAACCCGCCGCCCTGCGCGGCGCCGGCCAGCGCGGTCCACAGCGCCCACAGGTCGGGCGCCACCAGCAGGCCCAGTGGCAGGCACGCCCAGAGGGCGCCGTTGACCAGGAACGCGGTCAGCGGGCCGCCGCATCGGGTGATGATCACCGGCGTGCCGAAAGCGCCGATGATGGCCGCGATCTGGAAGATCGACGCGGCGGCACCCGCTTGACTGCGGGTCATGCCCTGTTCCTCGCCGAGCAGGGCCGGTAACCACGCCGTCATGCCGTAGTAGGCGAACGCCTGGCCGGCGAACGCGGTCGTCAGCATCCAGGTGCTCGGGCGGCGCAGGATCGAGCCGAGGGTCGGGTCGTCGGTCGGCGCCGGCAGCCGCGGGGCCTGCGAACCGGCTGCCGGCGCTGCCGCCGTGGCGGACCGTGACCTGCGCACGGTCAGCACCCACCACACCGCCCCGGCGACCAGCGGTACGACGGCCCACATGCCGAGCGCCATCTGCCACCCGAAGGCCTCCGCCACCGGCGCGGTCACGGTCAGCATCAGCATCGAGCCGATGTTCAGCACCGCCGTGTACAGGCCCGTCATACCCGCGGCGCGACTGCGGAAGTCCCGCTGGATGACGATCGGCGCGAGGACGTTCCCGATGGTGATCGCCAGACCGATCACCAGTGTCCCGGCCAGCGCGGCCGGGACGCCGCCCGCGGACCGGACGAGGATGCCGGCCACGATGCCGAGCAGGGTCAGCAGCGCCGCGCGCTCCGGCCCGAGCCGGCCGATCACCGCGGAGGCGCCCGGGGCGGCGATGCCGAAGCACAGCACCGGCAGGCTGGTCAGCAGGCCGGCGGCGGTCGCCGTCATGCCCAGTTCGGTCGTCAGATCGGTGGTGACCGCCGACACGGCCACCAGGGGACCGCGCAGGCACAGCGACAGCAGGATCAGCCCGGACAGCAGCAGCGACGTCGACCGGCGTGCCTGCGGCGGCGCGACACTCACCGGAGCGCGGCGATCACGCGGTGTCCGCCGACAGGAAACGCTCCAGCACCCGGACCACCAGGGCGTGATCTTCGGCCTGGGGCAGCCCGGACACCGTCACGGTGCCGACCACACCCACCCGGCGGACGATGATCGGGAACGAACCACCGTGCGCGGCGTACAGGACGGGCTCCAGCCCGGCCGATTCCTCGATCGTCCGGGCTGCGGCGGCGAGCCGGCGTCCCACCAGGAACGACGAATCGCCGAACCTGTTCACCACCCGCACCTTCCGCTCGATCCAGGCGTCGTTGTCCGGTGCGGTGCCGGGCAGTGCGGCGTGGAACAGCTGGTGTCCGCAGCGTCGGATGTCGACGGTGACGGGCAGGCCGTCGGACCGCGCGGTGGACACCAGCAGTGAGCCGAGGTTCCACGCGTCGTCGTTGTCGAAGTGCCCGAACTGCAACCGCGCCTGTTGCTCCTGGAGGTGGCTGATCAGATCCTGAGGGTCCGGCCGTTCCGTCATTCGGGGTCTCCTTCCGGGTCGGGCTCGGTGCAGGGAACAACTCTGCCTCACCCGTCGGGAAGCCCCGCACCGGCCGACCGGATCACCGGGTGCACACATCGGCGCGTGCGAAAATGCCGACCGGACAGCGCGGGGACGACCAGGCCGGGGACGACCAGGCCGGGGACGACCAGGCCGGGGACGACCAGGCCGGGGACGCCAAGGCGGGGACGACAGGAGCGGGGGGCGTCGGTGGTCACGGAGGCGGACGGCACTGCCGGCGTTGCCGTCACCCCTCGCACCTCGGCTCACCGGCCCGGCCGCGCCTGGCTGCTGGCCGCCATTCCGGCCGTGCTCATCGGGATCGTGCTGCGCTACTGGGTGGGGCACACCAGCCTGCTGTCACTGAACTCCGACGAGGCGCTGGTCGGGTTGCAGGCGCGGGAGGTGCTGTCCGGAACGTTCCGGCTGATGGTGGCCGGCAACGACTACGGATCCACCACGGAGTCGTACCTGCTGGTGCCCTTGCTGCCGCTGGGCAGCAACGCCTGGCCGCTGCGGCTCCTTGCGGCGCTGCTGTCGGTGCTCGCCGCCTACGCCCTGTACCGGCTCGCCCGGCCGTTCCTCGGGCGCGGGCCGGGACTGTGCGTCGGGTTGATCTTCTGGACCGCGTCCGGGGCGATGGTGATCCTGTGGTCCCGGCCGTACATGGGATACCCGACCGGGGTCGCGGCGCAGATCGCGGCCATCGCACTGGCCGGTCACGCGCTGCGGACCACCGACCGGCTGTCGCGCACCGCGCTGCTGGCGGGACTGGCCGCCGGCTTCGCGGTGTGGAGCCACCCGATGTTCGGCGTCGTCGCGCTGCTGGCGTTGATCCCGCCGACCGTCGTCCACCTCCGCCGGCTCCGGCAGTGGTGGCTCCCGCTCGTCCTGGGCGGCGTCATCGGGGTGTCACCGTGGATCGTGTACATCCTGCGGCACGGCAGGCCGGAGGAGGCGCAGGCCACCGTTGCCGCCACCTACACCGGCCGGCTGCAGACCTTCGCCACCGAGCTGCTGCCCCGCGCGTTCGGGCTGCGGCTGCCCGACGGGCAGTGGTTGTCGCCGGCGCCGCTCGCCCCGGTGGCCGCCGCCGTGCTGATGGTGGGCTCGCTCGCCGGTCTGGTGCTGCTCGTCATCCGCAAAGGGCGACCGGCCGTGCCGTTGCTGGTGGCCGGCGTGCTGGCCTTTCCGTGCCTGGCCGTGTTCCCGCAGCTCGCGTTCTCCGCCGACGCCCGCTACGCGTTGCCGTTCCTGCCGGCGCTGCTGATGGGGCTCGGTGCCTGGCTGCTCCTGCTCCCGTCGCGGGTTCGCGACTCGCCGTGGCTGGTGGCGGTGCTGCCCACCGTGTGGAGCCTGGTGCTGTGCGTTCCGGTGCTCACCCGGCAGGCCGACTACACCCTGACCGACCCCGAACGCGGCCCGTCGGCGGTGGTCAGTGCGCTGGACGCCGACGGCGTGCGGTACGTGCGGGGTGACTACTGGGCGACCTACCTCATCGACTACCTCGCGGGCGGCCGGCTGCAGGTTCGACCGGACTTCCCGATCCGGTTGCAGGCCGAGGCGGACGCCGTCGAGGCCGCGGACCCGGACGAGGTGGCACTGGTCTACACCTCCGGCGTCCGCCCGTCGTACCTGTTGCCCGCGACCGACTACCGGAGAACGACGGTCGGCGGGTACGACGTGTACCTGCCGCCCGGGATCGGCGACGCCGGTGCCCGCTGAGCGTCTTGGTTGGATGGCCGGGTGACGTCAACACCGCACCGCCCTGCATCACCGGACGAGTTCGGCTTCACCGTCGGCACCCGGCTGCCCGATGCGCTGGGCCGCACGGGCCGGATCGTCACCCCGCACGGTGTCATCGACACGCCCGCGTTCATCGCCGTCGGCACCAAGGCCACTGTGAAATCGGTGCTGCCCGAGTCGATGGCCGACCTGCACGCACAGGCGGTGCTGGCCAACGCCTACCACCTGTATCTGCAGCCCGGACCGGACATCGTCGAGCGGGCCGGCGGCCTCGGCGCGTTCATGAACTGGCCGGGGCCGACCTTCACCGATTCCGGCGGCTTCCAGGTGCTCTCCCTCGGCGCCGGGTTCAAGAAGGTGCTGGCGATGAACGTCGACGGCATGCAGGCCGATGACGTCATCGCACCCGGCAAGAACCGGCTGGCCACCGTCGACGACGACGGGGTGACGTTCAAGTCGCACCTGGACGGTTCCCGGCACCGGTTCTCGCCGGAGATCTCGATGGGCATCCAGCACCAGCTCGGCGCCGACATCATCTTCGCGTTCGACGAGTGCACCACGCTGATGAACACCCGGCCCTACCAGGAGCGGTCCGTCGCCCGCACCCAGGCGTGGGCGCAGCGGTGCATCGACGAGCACCACCGGCTGACGCAGCAGCGGGTCGGCCGGCCCTACCAGGCGCTGTTCGGGGTGGTGCAGGGGGCGCAGTACGAGGACCTGCGCCGGCAGGCCGCCCGTGACCTGGTCACCTTGGGCTTCGACGGCTACGGCATCGGCGGGGCGCTGGAGAAGGACAACCTCGGCACCATCGTGCGCTGGGTGTGCGAGGAACTGCCCGCAGACAAGCCCCGGCATCTGCTGGGCATCAGCGAGCCGGACGACATGTTCACCGCGATCGAGAACGGCGCCGACACGTTCGACTGTGTGTCCCCGTCACGGGTGGCGCGGAACGGCTCCATCTACGCCGGGACCGGCCGGTACAACCTGACCAACGCCCGGTTCCGAGCGGACTTCGGTCCGCTCGACGACGGCTGCGACTGCTACACCTGCGCGCACTACTCGCGGGCGTACGTGCACCACCTGTTCCGGGCCAAGGAGATGCTGTCCGCGACGTTGGCCACGATTCACAACGAACGCTTCGTCGTCCGGCTCGTCGACCGGACCAGGGCGAGCATCGCGGAAGGCTCGTTCGCCGACTTCCGGGCGGACTTCCTGGGCCGGTACTACGGCCGGTCACCGCTTCCCGCGGCGCCGCTCCCGGCGGCCACTGCAGCGCCCGGCACGTAGTCGGGCTCGTGCCGCTTGATCAGCCCGATCACCGGGTAGGTGACCGGCAGCATGACCACCTCTACCAGGCACTTGTACACGTAGCCGGTGATCACGTAATTGAGGAAGTCGCCGCCGGTGATGACGCCGTAGAACGCGATCGTGCAGAACACCACGGTGTCCGCCAGCTCACCGACCAGTGTCGACCCGATCAACCGGGCCCACAGGTGCCGCTCCTTGGTGCGCTGCTTGATCCGCACCAGCACGTAGGCGTTGAGCAGCTGACCGGCGAGGAACCCGCAGAGGCTGGCCAGCACGATCCGCGGTACGAACCCGAGCACCGCCTCGAACGCGGCCTGGTTCTCGTAGGCGTCCGCGGCCGGCGCGACCTGCACCAGCCAGAACGTCAGCGATGCCAGGATCGACAGCCCGAAACCCATGAAGATCGCCCGGCGGGCCCGACGGAAGCCGTACACCTCGCTGAGCACGTCGCCGAAGATGTAGGTGAGCGGGAACAGGAACGCGCCGCCGTCGGTGATGATCGGGCCGAACTGGATCAGCTTCGTGGCGCCGATGTTGGAGATCAGCAGCAGCCCGCAGAACAGCACGACGATCACGTCGTAGTTGCCGGATCGCCCGGAATGCCAGGTGGGACGGGACGTCGCCGGGTCGGGCGGCAGGCCGGAGCTGGATGTCACCGGGTCATCCAACCAGCGTCGGCCGGTGATCCCTACCGCCCACCCAGGCTGCCGGCGCCGGCCGCGGCCTGACGGCTCAGGCTGCCGGTGTCGCGGCAGGCCGGACGATCCACGGTTCCCGCGGCAGTGCGGCCGGGTCGAACCGGTCCAGCAGCGTGCCGGGCGTCACCGGGGCACCGGGCTCACCCGGCTCGGCCAGCCGCAACGACTCGGCGAGCAGCTGCAGCACCTCGCGAGCGCCCACTCCGAGCGCGGCCAGGTCGGCCAGTGTGACGGCCCCGTCCCGCTTCGCCAGCCGCTGCCCGCGCTCGTTGAGCGCCAGCGGGACATGGGCGTAGCCGATCACCGGCAACCCCAGCAGGTGCGCCAGGTGGGCCTGTCGGGGGGCGGAGGTCAGCAGGTCGTCGCCGCGGACCACCTGGGCGACACCCTGCGCGGCGTCGTCGACCACCACCGCGAGGTTGTAGGCGGCGACGCCGTCGTTGCGGCGCAGCACGAGGTCGTCCACCGCGCCGGTGAAGGCGCCCAGGAGCTCGTCGTGAACCGTCCAGCTGCCGACGTCCGCGCGCAGCCGCAGGGCACTGGGCCGGCCGGTGCGCCGGCGTTCGGCGATCTGCTGCGGAGTCAGGTTCCGGCAGGTCCCCGGGTACGCGCGGTCGGCGGCCGGTGCGGCGGCCGCGTCGACCTGGGGCGCCGAAGCGGCCTCCGCGATCTCCCGGCGGGTGCAGAAACACTCGTACGTCAGGCCTTGTCGGGTCAGCGTGGCGATTGCGGCGGCGTAGAGCGCCTGGCGCTCCGATTGCCACACCACCTCGCCGTCCCAGTCCAACCCGAGAGCCGCCAGGTCAGCCAGTTGCCGGGGCGCGGCACCGGGCCTGACCCGGTCGAGGTCCTCGATCCGGACGAGGAACCGGCGGCCCGCCGAGCGGGCGAACAGCCAGGCCAGCAGGGCGGTGCGCAGGTTCCCCACGTGCAGGTCACCCGACGGGCTGGGTGCGAACCGGCCGGCGCCGGTCGGGTTGGTCGTCATCGGTGGGTCATTGTGCCCGGCGAGTGCGCGTCATCCGGTGCGCTGTGCCGGGCTGCCGGTCAGTTGCTCGGCGTCCGCGCGTTCCCGAGCCAGGCGTTCCGCCACCACGTCCGGCGGATCGGGCTCGGACGGGCTGCCGGCGATGAGGTCGCTGAGCCAGCGCCACTTCGGGTCCCACCGCGCATCGAACTTCGCCGCCCTGGCGACGGCCCGCTTCTCGCGCTTCTTGCCCCGGTAGAGATGGCGGGCCCACCAGGATCCTGGCCGGGCGAGTCGGATCGCGCTGAACCAGGCCACCAGCGGCACGAAACAGCTGATCAGCGCGGCCCGGTACTTGCCCTTGAGCAGGCACACCAGGATGAGCAGGCCCTGGAGGACCAGCCCGGTGATCAGGGTCAGCCGGATGCTCACGTCCCCGGCGCTGAGGTCGTCAACCCCGAGTGGACTGGTGCCGAGCATGACGAAGCCGATGCACGCCGCCGTGAGGCCGGCCAGCTCCACCGAGACCCGGCCCTCGTCGGTCCAGTACACGTCCTCCAGGTGCAGGATGAGCGCGAACTCGTCGAGGATCAGCGAGGTCCCGACGCCGACGATGACGGCGGCGATCTCCAACCACGGGGAACCCGGCCCGCGGATCGCCATCAGTGCCCCGAAGATCAGCAACAGGATGCCGGGTACCGCGTGGTGGATGTGCAGGCCGCCCGCCGAGACGTTGTTCTTGAACGGACCGATACCGGCCCGGATCATCCTGGTGATCGCCCGGGTCAGGATGAAGGTGAGCACGAACGCACCGAGGCAGAGCAGCATCGGCAGCTTGCCCGGCTCGATGATGTTGTCGTAGAACCACCCGCGCTCCATGGCGTCGATGGTAGGCAGCGGTGTACCGGATACGACGTTCGAGCGATCGATCCCGCCACCGACGGGTGATCGGATTCGTCCGGTTCGGTCGCGCGCACAATCGAAGGATGACGACCCGCCTGCCCCGTGGTGTCCGCCCCGTCCCGCCCGGTCCTGGCCAGGAGTCGGTGTGGCAGTACCCGCGCCCGCCCGCGCTCGAGCGTTCCGATCGGCGGGTCGTCGTCCGGGCCGGTTCGATCGTCCTGGCCGACAGCACCTCGGCCTGGCGGGTGATGGAGACAAGCCACCCGCCGACCTGGTACATCCCGCGCTCGGACATCGACGAACGACACCTTCGCCTGTCGACCGGACGCAGTTCGGTGTGCGAGTGGAAGGGCCCCGCCACCTACTGGGACGTGATCGGCGTGGGGGCCGACGCCGGCAACGGGCGGTCGGGGGACACCGGCATCCCGGCGGTCGGCTGGAGCTACCAGAACCCGACACCGCGGTTCGTGCCGATCACCGGGCACCTATCGTTCATGCCGGGACAGATCGAGTGCTACGTCGACGGGGAGCGCGTGCAGCCGCAGGCCGGCGGCTTCTACGGCGGCTGGATCACCCGTGACGTGGTCGGGCCGTTCAAGGGCGAGCCAGGGTCCGGGGGCTGGTGACGCGCGCTGGTCCGCCGGCTGCTGACGCGGTCGTGCAGGCGCTGCCGAGTGGTGCCGTGCGCCGGGTCAGGGAAGCAGGGTCGGCGCCACGGCGGGCGCGGCATGCAGCGCCGGCGGCCGGACCGGCAGGAGGGCCAGGAGCCCGGCGGCCAGCACCAGCAAAATCCCGATGATGCCCGCCCGGTCCGCGCCGAACAGGAACGTGAAGAGCCCGAACAACGTGGGGGCCAGGAACGACACCGCCCGCCCGGTGGTGGCGTAGAGGCCGAACAGCTGGCCCTCCTTGCCGATCGGGGCGAGCCGCGCGAGGAACGTCCGTGACGACGACTGCGCCGGCCCGACGAACAGGCACAGGAACAGCCCGAAGATCCAGAACATCGTCGGGCCCGTGACGAACAGCAGGATCCCGCCGGCCAGCAGCATGCCGCTCAGCGACACCACGATCACCGTCTTCGGTCCCAGTCTGTCGTCGAACCGGCCGGCCACCAGCGCGCCGAGCGCGGACACCACGTTCGCGGCGACGCCGAAGATCAGCACGTCGGCGGAGTTGATGCCGTACACGGTGACCGCGAGGACCGCGCCGAATGTGAACACCGCCGCCAGCCCGTCCCGGAACAACGCACTGGCACCGAGGAAGTACACGGTGTGCGGGCTGCTGCGGTACAGCTCGCGCAGATCGCGGAACAGCACCCGGTACGAGGCGAAGAAGCCGACGCGTTTGGCCGCGGGCGCTGCGGGCAGCTCCGGCACCGACAGCAACACCGGGATCGCGAACAGGCCGAACCAGGCCGCCGCGAACAGCGCGACCATCCGGATGTTGAGGCCCTCGGCATCGGTCACGCCGAACCAGCCGACGTCGGGTGCGATGAAGCCGACGTAGCAGATCAGCAGCAGGACGATGCCGCCGAAGTAGCCCATCGACCAGCCGAACGCCGAGACCCGGCCGATGTTCGCCGGTGTCGAAACCTGGTGCAGCATCGCGTTGTAAGACACTGCGGCGAACTCGAAGAAGATCGAACCCAGGCCCATCAGCAGCAGCCCGAGCCACAGGTAGTGGTAGTCGTTCTGCACCCAGAACAGGCCGAGCATCGCGATCACGGTCAGGGCGGTCCAGATGCCCAGCGACAGCTTGCGGCGGCCGCCGGCGTCGGCGCGTTGCCCGGTGACGGGGGCCAGCACGGCGATGAAGAAGCCGGCCAGGCCCAGGGACCAGCCGAGCCAGGTGTCGGCGGTGATGGAGCCGGGCAGGTCGTCGCCGACGGCGTCGGTCAGGTACACCGAGAAGACGAAGGTGATGATCACGGCGTTGAACGCCGCCGATCCCCAGTCCCACAGACCCCAGGCGAAGATGCGGCCCCGGGTCACCGGAACGTCGAGCGGCGCGCCGCCGGCTGCCCGGGTGCTCATCGGCGGGATCCGTCGCGCTGCGGACTGCACATGGTGCTGAGGCTAAGCCCGCCGGGAGTGGGGCGCCGCCGACGCACCGGTGATGATGGGCGGCGTGAGTTCGCACCGACCCGCCGCCGGCGCGGTGACCGAGGCGGCCGCCGTCGACGTGGCGGACCGGCTGCGGCGGGTGGTGCGCGGAGCGGTGTCCGACGGTGCCCGCCGGCGGGGTGAGTACGGCGGGGACGCGGGCAACTACCGGGTGCTGCCCAGGGTCGTCGTCGAACCGGTCGATGCCGATGACGTGCTGGCCGCGCTGGGCATCGCCCGGGAGACCGGGGTTCCGGTGACCGCGCGGGGTGGTGGGACCTCGATCGCGGGCAATGCGATCGGGACCGGCATCGTGCTCGATTTCGCCCGGCACCTCAACCGGGTGCTGGAGCTGGATCCGGGCGCCGCTACCGCCGTGGTGCAACCCGGCGTCGTGCTGTCGGATCTGCAACGCCTCGCGGCGCCGCACGGACTGCGGTTCGGCCCCGATCCGTCGTCGCAGAACCGCGCCACGCTCGGCGGGATGATCGGCAACAACGCGTGCGGCCCGCACGCGGTCGCGTACGGGCGCACGGCGGACAACGTGCTGGCGCTCACCGCCGTCGATGGCGCCGGACGGCTGCTGTCGGCCGATGACGGCGTCGACGCGGTGCCCGGCCTCGACGCGCTGATCGGCCGGCACCTGGACGTGCTGCGGACCGAATTCGGCCGGTTCCCCCGCCAGGTGTCCGGTTACTCGCTGGAGCACCTGCTGCCCGAGCGGGGCCGGAATCTGGCTCGGGCCCTCGTCGGCTCGGAGGGAACTCTCGCGGTCACCCTGGACGCGACCGTGACGCTGGTTCCGGTCAGTCCCGCGCGGGCGCTGGTGGTGCTGGGATATCCCGACATGGCGGCCGCCGCGGACGCGGTGCCGTCCGTGCTCGCGCAGTCCCCGCTGGCCGTGGAGGGCCTGGACTCCCGGCTGGTCGACGTCGTCCGCCGGCGCGAGGGTTCCCCCGCGGTGCCCGAGCTCCCCCGCGGGGCCGGGTGGTTGATGATCGAGGTCGGTGGCGAGAACGACGCGGCGGCAACGGCGTCCGCGGCGGCGGTGGTCGCCGCGGCCGGTGCGCAGGACGCCATGGTGCTGCCGGCGGGCCCGTCCGCGACCTCGATCTGGCGGATCCGGGAGGACGGGGCCGGCCTGGCCGGGCGCACTCCCGCAGGCGGTGAGGCCTGGCCGGGATGGGAGGACGCCGCCGTCCCACCGGAACGGCTCGGTGCCTATTTGCGGGATTTCGACGCACTGCTGACCGGCTACGGATTGACCGGTATTCCCTACGGGCACTTCGGTGACGGCTGCGTCCACGTCCGGCTCGACTTCCCGCTCGACCGGGACGCTGCGCTCTTCCGGCAATTCGTGGTCGAGGCAGCGAGACTCGTTGTCGCGCACGGTGGTTCGTGCTCCGGTGAGCACGGCGACGGCCGCGCCCGCAGCGAGCTGCTGCCGGCGATGTACAGCGACCGGGCGCTGGCGCTGTTCGGTGCCGTCAAGGACCTGTTCGACCCGCGGGAGCTGCTCAATCCGGGCGTGCTCGTGCGGCCCCGGCCGCTGGACGCCGACCTGCGCCGGCCGTCGGCGCGGCCGGTACCGGCCGCCGGTGGGTACGCGTTCAGCGCGGACGGCGGCGACTTCACCCGGGCCGTGCACCGGTGCGTGGGAGTCGGCAAGTGCCGCGCCGACACGTCCGCGGCGGGCGGCTTCATGTGCCCGTCGTATCTCGCGACCAAGGACGAGAAGGACGTGACGCGAGGCCGGGCCAGGGTGCTGCAGGAGCTGACCAACGGGTCGGTGGTCAGCGACTGGTCGTCCACCGAGGTCCGTGAATCCCTCGATCTGTGCCTTTCCTGCAAGGCATGCGCCAGCGATTGCCCTGCCGGCGTGGACATGGCGCGGTACAAGTCCGAGGTGCTGTACCGGACGTATCACCGACGGCTCCGGCCGGTCAGCCACTACAGCGTCGGCTGGTTGCCGCGGTGGCTGCGCGCCGTCGATCGGCTGGCCCACCCGGGTGTAGCGGCGGTGAACCGGCTGCTGGCCAACGGGCCCGTCGCCCGGGTGCTGTTCCGCCTGGGTGGGCTCGACCCGCGGCGCAGCGCACCCGCGCTAGCGCCGGTGAGCTTCCACCGGTGGTGGCGGGCGCGGGGGGAGCCCGGGTTCGCGGCGTTGGCGTCGGGCTCGGAAACGGGATCGCCGGTTTCGCGGACTGTTTCGCGGCCCGCACAGGCGGTGGTGCTGTGGGTCGACTCGTTCACCGACGGCCTCGACCCGGACATCGCGAAGGCGGCGCTGCGCGTTCTGACGGACGCCGGTTTCGTGGTGTCCGTGCCCGACCGGCGGGCCTGCTGCGGGCTGAGCTGGATCACCACGGGGCAGCTCGACGGCGCCCGCCGGCAACTGCGCGGGCTGCTCGACGTCCTCGGACCGGCTGCGGCGCAGGGGCTGCCGATCGTCGGTCTGGAGCCGTCGTGTGTGGCGGCACTCCGCTCGGACCTCACCGATCTGTTCCCCGAAGACGCCCGGGCGCTGGCCGTCTCGCGGTCCGTCTGCACGCTCGCGGAATTGCTCACCGGTGACCGCCGGCCGGACGGCTGGGGCCCGCCGGACCTCACCGGCGCGCAGGTGCTCGTGCAGCCGCATTGCCACCACCACTCGGTGATGGGGTTCGACGCTGATCGCCGCCTGCTCGCCGAGACCGGCGCCGAGGTGACGGTGCTCGCCGGGTGCTGCGGCCTCGCCGGCAACTTCGGCATGGAGAAGGGCCACTACGAGGTGTCGGTCGCTGTGGCGGAGACGAGCCTGCTCCCCGCACTGCGGGCCAGTGCCGACCGGGTGATCGTCCTGGCGGACGGCTTTTCCTGCCGCACCCAGGCCGAACAGCTCGGTGATGTCCGTCCACTTCATCTCGCGCAGCTTCTCGCCGGCGCCCCGTCGGCCGCCGATCACTAGACCGCCGGGTGGGCTGCCGGTCACGAGACCGTCGGGTGGGCTGCCGGTCACGAGACCGCCGGGTGGGCTGCCGGTCACGAGACCGCCGGGTGGGCTGCCGGTCACGAGACCGCCGGGTTCGTGGTGACGGGTCGACGTTGTCGACGTTGTCGACATTGTCGGCGGGACCGGTTGCGCCCGGTGAACATTCCGGACAGACGGCTGTGCAGCCCGATGGGTGCGCGGGCCCGCAGTTAGCCTTGACCGATGTCGCGGAGCGTTTACATTGCCTCGCCGGACGGTGTGTCCGGTAAGTCCGCCGTCGCCCTCGGATTGGTCGACCTGCTGAGCCGGCGGGCCGGCCGAGTGGGGGTGTTCCGGCCCGTGCTGTCCTCGGCGGAGGAGCGGGATCCGATCGTCGAGTTGCTGGTCGGCCATCCCGGTGTCATGCAGTCCTATGACGATGCGTGCGGCGTGACCTACGAGGAGCGGCATTCCGACCCCGCCGGTTCGCTGTCCCGGATCGTCGACCGCTTCGGTGAGATCAGCTCCAAGTTCGATGCGGTCGTCGTCGTCGGTAGTGATTACACCGACATCACCACCGGCAACGAGTGGGCGGCCAACGCGCAGATCGCCGCCAACCTCGGCTCCCCGGTGGTGTTGGTGGTCCACGGGCGCGGCCGCGATCCGGAGGACATCGTCTCCACGGTCGAGCTCGCGCGCGCGGAACTCGTTGCGCTGCACGCTCATCCGATCGCTGCGATCGCGAACCGGGTGGATCCGGAGCGGTGCGCCGAGGTCAGCGGGCTGTTGAGCCGGACCGGGCTGACCGTCGGCGCCATGCCGGAAACGCCGTTGCTGAGCGCCCCGACCGTGGCCGAGCTGCAGCTTGCCTGCAACGCCGAGCTGGTCCGCGGTGATCCGGAACTGTTGCATCGCGAGTCCCTGGGCTTCGTCGTGGCGGCCATGTCGCTGCCGAACGTGTTGACCAGGCTGAAGGACCACTACACCGTGATCGCACCGGGCGACCGTTCCGACGTGTTGCCCGGACTGGTGCTGGCGCATCAATCCGCGACGTTCCCGCCGCTCGCCGCGATCGTGCTGACCGGTGGCTACGCACCGCCCGATTCGGTGCAGCTGTTGCTCGACGGTGTTCGTACAAACCTGCCGGTCCTGGTCGCCGATGCCGGAACGTTCGTCACGGCAACCACCCTGGCCGGCGTCCGCGGGCGTCTCACTCCGGACTCGGAACTGAAGGTGGAGACCGCGCTGCGGGTGTTCGGCGATGCCGTCGACACCGATCAGTTGCTGGCTGCGATCGACGTGGCGAAGTCCGATGTCGTCACTCCGCTGATGTTCCAGTACCGGGTGATCGAGCGGGCGAGAGCCGACCGGAAGCGCGTCGTGCTGCCGGAAGGCGAGGAGGAACGGATCCTGCGTGCCACCGCGGCGCTGCTGCGCCTCGGCGTTGCCGACCTCACGCTGCTCGGTCGGGAGGAGGCCATTCGTGCCAAGGCAGCGGCGATCGGCGCCGACATCACCGGCGCGGACCTCGTGTCGCCCAACGAGCCCGAGCTGGTGCAGACGTTCGCGAAGGAGTACGCGCGGCTGCGGGCGCACAAGGGCATGACGATGCAGATGGCGTCCGAAACCGTCACGGACGTCTCCTATTTCGGCACCATGATGGTGCACATGGGGATGGCCGACGGAATGGTCAGCGGTGCGGTGCACACCACCGCGCACACGATCCGGCCGTCCTTCGAGATCATCAAGACCGCGCCGGCGACGAAGATCGTCTCGAGTGTGTTCCTGATGTGTCTCGCCGACCGGGTGCTGGTGTACGGCGATTGTGCCGTCAACCCGGACCCGACGGCACCGCAGCTGGCGGACATCGCCATCTCGTCGGCGGCGACCGCGGAGCAGTTCGGTGTCGACCCGCGGGTGGCGTTGCTGTCCTACTCGACCGGCACCTCCGGGTCCGGCGCCGACGTCGACAAGGTGCGTGAGGCAACGGATCTGGTTCATCAGCTGCGCCCCGACCTGTTGGTCGAGGGGCCGGTCCAGTACGACGCCGCGGTCGATGCGACGGTGGCGTCGACAAAACTGCCCGACTCAGAGGTGGCCGGCCGCGCCACCGTGCTGATCTTCCCGGATCTGAACACTGGCAACAACACGTACAAGGCGGTGCAGCGCAGCGCGAATGCTCTTGCCATCGGGCCCGTACTACAGGGGCTCAACAAGCCGGTGAACGACCTGTCACGCGGCGCCCTTGTCGCGGACATCGTCAACACGGTGGCAATCACCGCCGTGCAGGCGCAGGGCGCGGCATCGGTCGCTGCTCCGGCCGATACCCGCGGTGGGATTCCGCCGACCGAAGCCGGTGGGGGTGTGGCTGCGTTCGCCGAGGCCGCGGTGAAGTCGTGAGCGCAAGGGTTCTCGTCATCAACTCCGGATCCTCGTCGATGAAGTACCAGCTCATCGATCCGGCCGAGGGCACTGCGGTGGCAACGGGGCTGATCGAGCGGATCGGGGGGGACGGGGCCGCCACCCACAAGGCCGGCACGCAGAAATTCACCTTCGCCGGGGGAATTCCCGACCACGGCAGCGCGCTGTCGGTGATGCAGCAGTTGTTCGCCGATGCCGGCGAGCCGTTGGATCAGGCCGGAGTTGTTGCGGTCGGACACCGGGTCGTTCACGGCGGCTATCGTTTCGGGGAGCCTGTTGTCGTCGATGACGACGTGCTGCAACAGATTCGCGATCTTTCGCGGCTTGCGCCGCTGCACAACCCGGCCAATGCGAACGGGATCGCGCAGGCGATGGTCGCCTTTCCCGGCGTGCCGCAGGTGGCCGTGTTCGACACCGCGTTCTTCCGGGACCTGCCGGCGGCTGCGGCGACCTACGCCATAGACCGCACTGTCGCTGCTGAGCAACAGATCCGGCGCTACGGATTTCACGGCACCTCGCACCAGTACGTGTCCCAACAGGTACCGGGGATCCTGGGCCGTGCCGCTGGTGAGCTGAGGCAAATCGTGCTGCATCTCGGCAACGGTGCTTCCGCATCGGCGGTGCGTGGGGGAGCCGCGGTCGAGACGTCGATGGGACTGACCCCGCTGGAAGGGCTGGTGATGGGTACCCGTAGCGGGGACCTCGATCCGGGAGTGGTGTTCCTGCTGCTGCGGAGCGCCGGGATGTCGCCGGACGATGTCGACAACCTGCTGAACCGGCGGTCCGGGGTGCTCGGGCTGGCGGGCGTCAGCGATTTCCGCGATCTCCACGCGATGATCGCCTCCGACGACGCGGATGCGTCCGCGTCGGCTTCGCTCGCGCTCGACGTCTACTGCCACCGGGTGCGGAAGTACATCGGTGCGTACCTGGCGGTGCTGGGTGGGCTGGACGCACTCAGTTTCACCGCGGGGGTCGGCGAGAACGACGCGGTGGTCAGGGCGAAGGTCGTGGAAGGACTTGCACCGCTGGGGATCTCCATCGCCGAGGATCGGAACGCCGCCAGGTCGTCCCATGCCCGGTTGATCTCGCCCGACGGAACGCCGGTCGCGGTGCTGGTGGTGCCCACGAACGAGGAGCTCGCCATCGCGCAGGCGACAATGCGGCTGGTGGGCCGGCGGCTGATCGGCTGACGCTAGCGGTTCGACGGGGCCATTGCGTTCCAGGGGGCAGGTGTCCGGTCGCGGTGGTCAGCTGCGGCCGAGAATGCGGATCCCGGGTCGGGCATCCCTGAGCGCAGAAATCGATGCAGCGTCGACTCGCGTGCCTTCGAGGTCCACTTCGGCCAACTGCGGAAGGCCGGCCAGTGCCGACAGGTCCGTCACACTGGTCCCCGCCAGGCTCAGCTCGCGGAGACCGGTCAGCCCCCTGAGCGGCGTCAGGTTCTCGACCGGTGTGTTGTCCAGCCGGAGCACCTGAAGCCCGGACAGCGCTGCCAGCGGGGTCAGGTCCCGGACGGCGGTTCCGTAGAGGAACACTTCCACTGCGCTGCCGGCGCTCTCGATGCCGGCGGCCGTGCGCAGGGCAGTCCCGCCGAGGTCGAGACGGCTGGTTCGCGCGAACCAGGGCAGGTCGACCAGACCGACCAGCGTTGTGATCGGGGTTTCATCGATCGACAGCTCCGTCAGCCGATCGTGACCGGCGAGCGGACCGAGATCGGTTACCGCGGTACCAGCGAGGTGCACGGTGTCCAGTTGCACCAGGCCGGAGACCGGCCCGAGATCGCTGATGGAGGTGTGCGCAACGTCCAAGACCCGTAGGCCCAGGAGCCCTCGGATGGGTTCCAGGGTGGTGATGCGGGTCGCCCGGGCGCGTAGCACCTGCAGGCGGTCCGAGTGCTGCAGCGGAGCCAGGTCGTCCACCGGGGTTGCACTGATGTCCACCTCGGACAACAGCGGAAGCCCTCGAAGCGGAGCCAGATCATGCACCGGGCGTCCGGCGAGCACGAGGACCTCCAGCAGATCGGCGTTCCGGAGGGGCTCCAGGTCGAACGGCAGACCAGCGGGACTGCGGTGCGGATCTGTGTGGCGCAGCCGCAGCACCCGAAGCCGGGGAAGCCGGGCCAGTGGCTCGAGGTCGGCCGGCGCGACGTTGACCAGATCGACGACTTGGGCGTCCGCAGCGAATTGCTCTCCGCCGAATTCCACCGGCGCGCTCACGGCGCGTTCGGCAACGTGTGGAAGTGTGCTGCCAGCCAGTCCACCAGAGCCTTGTCCCGGGCAGGATCCTTGAGCAATTGACCGTACTTCTTCACCGCTTCGGCGATCATGACGTCGGCGGCCCCCTTGTCCGACAGCGGGCCACCCGGCAGCGGCTCGGATGCGACGAGGTTCCCGATCAGGCCCATTGCCCGAACAACACTTTCGATGATCACGACGTCCAGCGAGGTGATCCGTGCGTGTGCCGACGCCTGCCGGTGCACGGTCATGTCCGACACCTTCGACAGTTCCAGGATCAGCGGCTTCTCGGCGGTGAACGGTGTGGTGTCCTTCTTCGTCAGCCAGGCCTTTCGCACTCCACGCAGCCACATGTGCGCGTCGGAGGCTGCGTCCCAGGCGTGCTGCAGGTGATCGCCGGCGATCTTGCGGACGACGTCGACCCGGGTGATGGCGCCGCCGCCGACCGTGGTCCCGGGGGCGAACGTGTGTCCGGCAAACGAGCTGATGCCCAGCGCCCGGCGTGGCAGTTCCTCGTAATGGGCGGCGTTGTTCACCTTGTCGGCCTCGCTCATGGCCTCGAACGCCGGGGTTCCGTAGTAACCCAGGTCGACCACCGACCCGTTACCGAGGTGCGAGCCTTCGTGGACGAGGGTCGACTTGCTGCCATTGGGATCGGTGCCCTTCACCACCGCGGCCAGCAGGTGGATCATCTGCGTCGAATGCTGTGCCCAGCCGCCCAGGAACGTCTCGGGATCGTCGAGGTTGTAGTCCGTGGTCACGTGCTTGTCCAGGTCGGCGGCGGCAGCGGCCAGCGCTGCTCGACCGCTGACGTACCTGGCCTTGGCCACCGAGTCCTGGGTGCCGAATACAGCCTTGAGTCCTGCGGCGTCCCCGGCCGCCGCAGCCATCAGGTCACCGGCGTCCTTCATCAACACCTTCAGCTTTGCGGCGTCGGCCTTCTTGACGGTGGTGTGCGCGTCCAGCACGTTCCGGTAGATCTGGGTGCGGTCGGCGGGGTCCAGCGCCTTGTTGAATTCCGTCTCACTGATCAGCCCTGGACCGGGGAAGATCTTCGTGACAATGGTGGCGACCGGATCCTTGCTCTTGAGCCGCTTCTCCCGGGCCATCCTGTCCAGCAGTTTCCTCACCGCGTTCTTGATGACGGACTCCGGGATGCGCAGCTTCTTATCGGTCAGCGCCGCTTTCAGGTCGGAGAATCTCGGCATTCGGGCACGGACGTCGGGCGCGTCCAGCATGGCCAATCCCCGGTGTTGGGCCACCGGCATCGGCAGTTCGACCCAACGGCCGTTGTCCGCCGCCAACCGGGAGACCACGGCCCGGTTGCCCGCGAGTCGTTGCATCGCCAGAACGGGCGACGGCGACGGTCGGGCCGGATGTTTCGCCAGACCGCCGGCCGTCGGTCGCAGCCGCGGATTTCGGTGTGCGGCACGCTCCGATTCCTGCTGCGGGACGCCACCGATCTCCACCCTTGGCACGATACGGACGGCCGGCCGGGTGTCGTAGAGGCCGCGGTGCAGAACCGGTTGCCCGATGGGGCACATCCGAGACGCTGGTCCCATCCGAGTGGCGAGCGGATGCTCTACTCCGAGTAACCGGTGGCCTCCAGATCCACCGCGTCGGGATCGCCCAGACCCGCCTTCCCCTCACGTTCGTCGCGCTCCGCCCACTCCAACAGTTGATCGATGGAGAACACGGCGTCATCAATCCCCGCATGCAGGTCACCCAAAGCGGCAAATCGGGTCGGCACCGTGGCCATCGTGAAATCGGCCGGCACCGCATCATTGATTTCGTCCCACCTCAGCGGTGCCGACACCGTCGCCTGTGGCACGCCGCGCACCGAGTAGGCACAGGCAATGGTGTGATCACGTGCGTTCTGGTTGTAATCCACGAAGACCTTGCTCGGATCGCGGTCCTTGCGCCACCAGGTGGTCGTCACGTCACCGGGTGCGCGTCGTTCCACCTCCCGTGCGAAAGCCCATGCCGCCCTGCGCACGTCGGCAAATCCCCAGCGCGGTTCGATGCGCACATAGA
Source organism: uncultured Actinomycetota bacterium (assembly GCA_963785455.1). Classification (GTDB taxonomy): domain Bacteria; phylum Actinomycetota; class Actinomycetes; order Mycobacteriales; family Nakamurellaceae; genus Nakamurella. The sequence continues at coordinate 475,320 of CAWAVL010000013.1, read as the reverse complement.
TGTGCATGCCCTTGCCGCCGGACGTCTTGGGCCACCCCACCGCACCGATTTCGTCGAGCACCTCATGAGCGATATGCGCGACCCGCCGGATTCGTGGATAGTCGCACTGCGGCATGGGGTCGAGGTCGATCCGCCATTCATCCGGTTTTTCGGTGTCCGCGCGCCGAGAATTCCACGGGTGGAACTCCACCGTCGACATCTGCACCGCCCACAGCACACTGGCCAACTCGGTGACACACAATTCATCCGCTGTCCGCTTGTAGCGCGGGAAGAAGACGTTGACCGTCTGCACCCACGGTGGCGCGCCGCGCGGGAGCCGCTTCTGGTGGACCTTCTCGCCGCTCAGCCCCTCCGGGAACCGGTGCATCATGCACGGCCGCTCCCGAAGTGCACGCGCGATCCCGTCACCGACGCTGAGGTAGTAGTTCGCCAGGTCGAGCTTCGTCGCCCCGGTTGCGGGAAAGTAGACCCGCTCCGGATGCGTGATCCGCACCGTGCGCTCGCCCACCACCAACTCAGCGGGCTCGCTCGAGTCACGTTTCGTGGCCATGGCGGACCTCATTCCTAGTCGGGAAGCGCAAGTCGGGCCGATGAGTCAGAACTGATGACTCCCAGTCGAACAGCCAACCATCGACGAGCCGAGAACTGCGACGCCGAAACCGATGAGCCGACACGGTGTCCGAAGGGGTGACAGCTGCGGTCTGACTCCTGGGTGCCGACGACCGGACCGGCGAAAGGAACGCACCCGACAGTCCCGAGATCGGGCGCGACGGGTGATGGCGCGGGTCAGGAACCCGACACCAGGGCCTCGACCGCCTCGTCGATCGGGACGTCACCGGTCACCAGGTCGAGCGAGAGCCCGGCCGTCCGCGGCTCGTCGAGCAGGGCCATCAGCACCGCGGCGACGTCCTCCCGGGAGATCTGCCCGCGGGCGGTGTGCTCGGCAAGGAGGATGTGACCGGTGCCCGACTCGTTCGTCAGGCCGCCGGGCCGAAGGATGGTCCAGTCCAGATCACGAGCACGAATGTCGTCGTCGGCGGCCTTCTTCGCGGTCAGGTACGCGGCGAAAACCTCGTCGTGGTCGGGCGTCGGGCCGGTGTCCGCACCCATGGACGACACCATCAGATACCGGCGCACCCCGGCCAGCTCGGCCGCATCGGCCAGCAGCACGGCGCCGCCACGATCCATGGTGTCCTTGCGCTCGGCTCCGCTACCGGGACCCGATCCGGCGGCGAACACGACGGCGTCGGCGCCGCGCAGGATCTCGGCCAGCTCCGCCGCCGTCCCTGATTCCAGGTCGAAGATCGCCGGGTGCGCACCCACGGCAATCAGCTCCGCCTCGTACTCCCGCTTGCGCACCAGCCCGATGGGATGCGCTTCCCGCTCACCGAGCAGCCGCGCGAGCCGCAGTCCGACCTTGCCGTGTCCTCCAGCGATGACCACTCTCATGCGGTCACCGTACCCACCGATATCCGGTAGGCGTGCCGCCCGTTGACGAACGGCAGGGGTGGCTGATGCATCGGCCGCCGGTGGTAGGCATCATCGACAGATGCCGGCATGGTTGGGTTTGCTCCTGCTGGTGCTGCCCGTGTTCGTCGCCGCGGTGTTCGGCACCCGTCAGGTGCGTGAGACGGGTGCCGACCGCACGATCACCGTCGTTCCGGAGGGATGGCTTCCGGCGCGTGGCGTCGTCGTCGACGAGCGGACGTGGCATCGCCGCCGACGAACCCCCGACGGCACCGTGCAGCCCGTGCGCCAGCCGGTGATCACGTTCCAGTCCACGGACGGCAGGGAGATCACCTTCACCTCGCGGCTGCATGCCGCCGGGCTACCCAGGCCGGGTGCCCTGGTCGGCGTGTTCCACGACCCGAATGACCCGACACGGGCTTGTATCGCGCCGGACTCACTGAAGAACATGGCGACGCCGCTGGCGACCGCCTCGAAGTTCATCATCGGGACGATCTGGGCAATGGCCGTCCTCACCACGTTCATCTTCGTGGTGGTGCTGTTCGACGTGTGAGCCCCCCGGCACGTCCGCCCCCGGGCAAGTGCCATGCCGGCGGGCGGGCTCGTGCCAACCCCGGGCCAGGACCCCTACGCGGTCAGCCGCTTGATCTCGGCCAGCGCATCCCAGACCTCGGTGTACTGCAGCGGCAGTGGCGACAACCCGATCCGGATGGTCTCCGGTGTTCGGAAGTCGACCAGCACTCCGGCGTCGATCAGCTGCCCACACACTTCGCGCGCGTCCGCGCGGTTCACGCTGACGTGCGCGCCGCGGCGGGCGCCGTCCCGCGGCGAAGCGACCGAGAAGCCCTGCGGTACCAGCCATTCATCGGCGAGCCCCACCACCATGTCGGTGAGAGCGACCGCCTTGGCCCTGATCGCGGTGATGCCGGCTTCGGCGATGACCGCCGCTCCCTCGCGCACCGCGAGGATCCCGAGCAGGGGAGGCGTGCCGGACAGCATGGAACGAATGCCGACGGCCCGCTGATAGCCCTGCGCCATCTCGAAGGAGTCCTGCCGCCCCAACCATCCCCAGATGGGTTGGTCGATGTTCTCGTGATGCCGGGCGTTGACGTAGCTGAAGGCGGGCGCGCCGGGACCGGCCCCGACGAACTTGTACGTGCAGCCGACGGCAAAATCCACGTCCCAGTGATCAAGCTCGATCTCGGCCGAGCCGACCGAGTGGCACAGGTCCCACACCACCAGAGCTCCGCTGGCATGGGCGATCTCGGTGATTCGGGCGACGTCCGCGAGGTACCCGGATTGGTACGCGATGTGGCTCAACGTCACGACGGCGGTGCGTTCGTCGACCACCGCGGCGACGTCATCGGCGGTCACCCCGCTGTCCGGTTGCGGCTGCAGCCAGACCAATTCCAGGTCGAGGTCGCGGGCCAGCGATTCGACGGCGTACCTGTTGGTGGGGAAGTTGTCCCGGTCCAGCACGACGCGACGCCGGTCCGGACGCAGGTTCAACGCGGCGCGCATCGACTTGTAGAAGTTGACGGTCGTCGAGTCCGCGATGACGGTCTGCCCGGGTGCCGCGCCCAGCGCCGCGGCCGCAAGTTCGTCACCGACGACCTGCGGGAGTTCCATCCAGCCCTCGGACCAGCCGCGGATCAACCGGCCGGCCCACTGCTCCGACGCGAAGGCGGCCCACCGGTCGGGGATCGACGCGAGCGGCCGGCCGAGGGAGTTGCCGTCGAGATAGGCCACGACGTCGTCGGTCTGCGGGACGTACCGGTCACGGAACGAAGCCAGCGGGTCGAGCCGGTCCCGTTCGGCGGCGGATTCCCGGTCGAAGACGGCCGGCCGCTCGATTCCGGACTGAACGCTCATCGGCCGCTTGCTCCTCGTGTCCGCCGCTGCAGAAATACCCGGTCAGTGCCGGCGCCGGTCATTTCCCGATCTCCGTCCGGACCGCGAACAGCTCCGGGAAGAAGGTCAACGACAGCGCCCGTTGCAGGAATCCGACGCCGCTGGACCCGCCCGTCCCGCGCTTGTAACCGATGATGCGTTCCACGGTCTTGAGGTGCCGGAAACGCCAGGTCTGGAAGGTGTCCTCGATGTCGACGAGCTCCTCGCAGGTCTCGTACACCCCCCACTGCGGTTCCGGATCGTTGTAAACGTCGGTGAAAACCTTGATCAGGTCCCCGTTGAGCTGGTGCGGTTGGGCGAAGTCGCGGCCGAGCAGGTCCGCGGGAATCGGGTATCCGCGGCGCGCGAGGTAGGCCAGGAAGACGTCGTACAGGCTCGGCGCGCGCAGCGTGTCCTGCAGTTCCTGCTGGGCTCGCGGGTCGTGCGCGAACACCGCGATCATCGCCGGGTTCTTGTTGCCCAGCAGGAACTCCAGCGTCCGGTACTGGGCGGACTGGAAGCCCGACGACTTGCCCAGGCGGTGCCGGAACTGCGAATACTCCGTCGGAGTGAGGGTGGCGAGCACCGACCACTGATCGGTCATCTGCCGCTGGACATGCTTCACGCGGGCCAGGCACTTCAGCGCGGGGCCCAGTTCGTCGGCGGACATCAACGCCATCGCCGAACGGATCTCGTGGATGACCAGCTTGATCCACAGTTCGGTGGTGTGGTGAACGACGATGAACAGCATCTCGTCCGGGTGGTCGGACAGCGGCCGTTGCGCGCTGAGCAGCTCATCAAGGTGCAGGTAGCTGGCGTAGTTCAGCCCCTTCAGGTCCCGCTCGATCCCTTCCTCGAGCGGCCGGATGTTCTGTTGCGTCATCGCCACCTCCTGCGGTCTCCCGACTGTATTGCGTGACCGCCGTGTCCACGTCACAGCGCGGTCCTCCCGACGGCGCCGCGGCGGTCACCGATCGAACCAGGCGGCCCGGAGCGCGGGGCCGCTCTGCCCCGTGCGGCTCGGGCCGAACGCCCGGGGCTGCGGCTGGGTACCGCGGCACGGACGGGGGAACAGTCAGTCAGGGCACAGCCTCGCCGGAACCCGCCATCATGTGGCGTCGCAGTGGCGCGGGCCGCTGGCCGCCGGAACCGCAGAGACGGGTCGCACCGGCCCGCCGACCCGTCGCGGCATCCGAGTAGGGTCCGCGCCGACGCGGCGCGATTAGACACGCCACCGGACACGCGACCGCACCGACGACCGCGCCACACCGGGCCCGGCGGCCGACAAGCGCACCCGAGAACGGAGGCCATCGTGATGACCGAACGCGAACACACCCCCGGCGCGATCCCGCCGCACCACCGCAAGCTGGCGTACATCTTCGCGGGCAGTTTCTTCGCCATTCTGCTGGCGGCGGGCCTGCTGCTCAAGTTGCTCGGCGGCGTCGACATCCCGTGGTTCTGGATCGTCGTCACTCCGGTGTTCATCACCGGGCTCATCGTGATGTTCCTCTGGGTCAGACTCAGCGACTGAAGCTGCTGCCGTTCACCGTGGTTGGGAACCGGTGTCACATCGGGCTGTCCCGCGGTGCTGTAGAGGTATGGACCTGGCTCAACAGGGGCGCGCGGCGCCCGCGGCGGTGACCACCGGGAGGTCGGGTGCGACTCGTCGAACAGCACCACCGGCGGCCGACACGGCGTGGGACGGGGAGAGCGGGAGGGTGACCGTACCGGGCTCGGCGGGGGCGGTGCGGGGTGATCTCGCCGAAATCTTCCGGCGGGATTACCCGCGGGTCGTCGGCGTGGCCGCCCGTGTGCTCGGCTCGCGGGACGAGGCCGAGGACGTCGCGCAGGAAGTGTTCGTGTCTTTGTCCCGATCATCGGTGCCCGCCGGTGACGCCCGCGGCTGGCTTTCGGTGGCGGCGGCGCACGGGGCGCTGAACCTCCTGCGGTCCAGGCGCCGGCGCACCTCGCGCGAGCAGTTCGTCGCTACCCACCGGGACGCCGTGGTGGCGGACGTCGCCGACACCGTCATCACCCTCGAACAGCGCGGGCAGGTCAGGGAAGCGCTGTCCCGACTGCCCGAGAAACAGGCCGTGATGCTGGTGCTGCGGCACAGCGGTCTGAGTTACGCCGCCGTCGCCGCCGCCCTCCGGGTGCCGCCCGGCAGCGTCGGCACCACCGTGCGGCGCGCCGAAGCCGCCCTGCGCAAGGAGTTGAACCGCCATGCGTCATCCCACTGAAGGCACTCTCCGCCGGTTGCTGGACGAGCCGGCAGGCGTGGCCGACGCCGACCGCCGGCACGTCGCGGCATGTGACCAGTGCCTGGCGTCGCTGGAAACCATCGGTGACGACGCCCGGCTGGTGCATGCCGGGCTGTCCACCGCGGACCTCTCGGCGGCCGAGGTCGAAGCCGCATGGCAGCGCTTTTCGGCTCCGTCACCGGGACGGCAGTTGGCGCGCGCACCCCAGGCGTCGCCCGGCGGGCAGACGGCGCCGAGCCGGTCGGTGGCCCGGGCATCGCGCACCCGGCGGTCGCTGGACTTGCTGCGCCGGCCGCTGGTCGCGGGCCTGGTCGTCGTCGCGGTGCTGGGCGGGGCCGGCACCGCCGCCGCGAACGGCTGGCTGCAGATCTTCCGCACCGAACAGATCGCGCCGGTCAGTCTCACCGCCTCGGATCTCCTGGCGCTGCCCGACCTCAGTGCCTACGGGGACCTCGTCGTCACCGGCGGCGGCGATCTGCACGCCGTCCCGGACGCGGCGACCGCTGCGACCAGAACCGGGTTGCGCGTACCGCAGGTCGGCGAGCTGCCGCGCGGCGTCGAGGGTTCGCCGACGTACCAGGTCGGTGACCAGGTGAGCGCGGTCTTCACGTTCTCCGCGGCCCGGACCGAGCAGGCCGCCGGCGCAGCGGGTGAGGCGGCGCCTCCGATGCCGGCCGGGTTGGACGGGGCGCAGGTACGACTGGTCGCCGGGCCCGGGGTGGCCGCCGTGTGGAGCCAGCCGGCGGGTGTTCCCTCGCTGATCGTCGCGCGGGCTGCGGCGCCCACCGCGTCGTCCTCCGGCGTGTCGTTCGACACTGTTCGCGACTACCTGCTGTCGCTGCCGGGACTGCCCGAACGGGTCGCGGCGCAGCTCCGCGCCTTCACCGCCGACGGTTCCACCCTGCCGCTGCCGGTACCGGCCGACCAGGTCTCCACCTCGACCGCGGATGTCGACGGAGCGTCGGCCACCGTGCTGGTCAGCCGGGACCGGTCGATGGCGGCCGCGGTGTGGACCCGGGACGGCGTGGTGACCGCGGTGACCGGTGCGCTCGACGCCGACGAGGTGCTGACGGTGGCTCGGGATCTGCGCTGATCGTGCCGAGCGATCCCGGCGGACCCGACGCCGCACAGACCGGCCGGGTCGGCCGCCCCGATCAGGGCGCGCCGCCCGGACATGTCGCGCGTGCCGAGCAGGTTCGGGGGGCTGAGCACCTCGGGCGGCCCGACCCCGTCCCGCACGCTGCCCACCTTGCGCAGGCGGACCCGACCGGCCGGCATGATCCGGTGCAGCCCGAACACCCGGATCGCCCCGCCGCACCCGGCGCATCGCCGCACGCCGCGACCGCCCGGCTGGTGACCGACCTGCCGCCGGCGCCCGCGGTGTGGTGCTCGGGTTTGCGCAAGAGCTACGGTCGCCGGCTCGCGGTGCAGGATGTGTCGCTGGAGGTCGGGCGCGGCGAGGTGGTCGGGTTGCTCGGCCCCAACGGCGCCGGCAAGACCACGGTCATCAAGATGCTGCTCGGTCTGGTGCGCCCGGACGCCGGCGAGATCATGCTGCTCGGCCGACCCGCGACCGATCCCGCCGCCCGGGCCGCGGTGGGCTACCTGCCGGAACTGTTCCGGTACCAGCCGTGGCTCAGCGCGGCGGAGGTCCTCAGGCTCCATGTCCGGCTCGCCGGTGTCGCGGTGACCCGCGCGGAGCAACGGGACTGCCTGGCGCTGGTCGGGCTGGGCCACCGCGCCGGTGACCGGGTGGGCGGCTTCTCCAAGGGCCTGCAGCAACGGCTCGGTCTGGCGGTGGCGCTGGTGGCCCGGCCCGAGTTGGTCGTCCTGGATGAGCCGACCAGTGCGCTCGATCCGTTGGGTCGTGTCGACGTGCGGGACATCGTGCTGAAGTTGACGTCGCAGAATGTCGCGGTGCTGCTCAACTCCCACCTGATCGGCGAGGTGGAACGGGTCTGCGATCGGGTGGTCATCCTCAACCGCGGTCGGGTCGCCGCGTCCGGCTCGCTGACCCAGCTGCTGGGGCAGCGGGAGGTTCGGCTGCAGCTCAGTGAGCTGACACCCGTGGCGCTGTCCCGGCTGGCCGCGACCGGGGACATGGAGCGGGTCGGCGACTGGTACACCATCGCGCTTCGGGGTGATGACGACGGCGCGGCGGTGCCCGACCTGGTGCAGGACCTGGTTGCGCTCGGTGCCAGGGTGCATGCGGTCGAGCCGGCGAGGATCAGCCTGGAGGAGCGCCTGCTGGGAATCCTGCGCGCGCAGGACGACGACGGGACCCAGGGATGACCACCACACGGACGGTGCTCACCATCGCGGGGCTCACCCTGCGGGAGGCGGCACGCCGGCGGGTGTTACTCGCCCTGGCCGCGCTGACCGTGGCCTTGCTCGTGTTGAGTGGGTGGGGATTCTCCCGACTCGCCGCCGAGTCCGACTTCGGCACGCTGACCAGCGGCCAGGCCCGGCTGGTGGCATCACAGCTGCTGAACCTGGTGATGTTCGGACTGAGCCTGATCGCCGCCCTCGGCACCGCCTTTCTCGCCGGTCCCACCGTCGCCGGTGAGGCGGAGTCCGGCGTCGCGCTGGCGGTGTTGGCCAGGCCGGTGCGTCGCTCCGCTGTGCTGCTGGGCAAGTGGCTCGGGCTGGTTGCGTTCGGCAGCGCGTTCGTCGTCATCGCCGGTCTGGCCCAATGCCTGGTGGTGCAGCTGACCGTCGGGTATTGGCCACCGGAACCGCTGCTCGCCCTGGGGTTGCTGGCCGCCCAGACCGTTGTGCTGCTGACCCTAGGTTTGCTGTTGTCCACCGTCATCTCGCCGATGGCGTCCGGCGTGGTGGCGGTCGGGTTGTTCGGTGCGGCCTGGATCGCCGGGGTGTTGGGCGGCATCGGTGAGGCACTGGGCAATGACGGCGTCGCCCGGGTCGGCACCATCTCCAGCATGCTGTTGCCCACCGACGGTCTGTGGCGGGGCGCCATGCACGCGTTCCAGGACCCGGCCGCGTTCGCGCAGTTCGGCGCACGGATGGACGGCTTCCCGTTCCTGAGTGCGGCACCTTTGACCGCGACATACCTCGCATGGGCCGGTATCTGGGTGTTGTTGGTCGGCGGTTTGGCCGCGACGTCCTTCGTGCGTAAGGACCTGTGAGGGCGCGTCCGGTGTCCTCGCCGTCGTCGTGCAGTGCGACCGGGGCGCGGCCGGCCGGCGTGACGTCGGTTGGCGTGGAACGTTTCGCCCGCTGCCGGTGTTGCAGAGGGCGTGAAGGAGATCGGGTTCCTGTCCTTCGGGCATTGGACGCCGTCCCACCAGTCGCACACACGCTCGGCGTCGGACACGCTGCTGCAGTCGATGGAGCTGGCGGTGGCGGCGGAGGAACTGGGCGCCGACGGTGCCTACCTCCGGGTGCACCAATTTCGCGCAGCAGCTGTCCGGGCTCCGATCACGCCGCGATGGCGCGCGAGCACACCCGGACCTTCCTCGAGGTGCAGAATGGCGGGGGTTTCGCCGAACCGAACCCCAGGCCGATGTTCGCGAAACCCCCGGGGCTGCTGCGCCTGGAGCCGCATTCTCCCGGGGCTGCGCGACCGGATCTGGTGGGGGGCGGGTTCTCGCAGCACCCCTAGAGTGGGCCGCCGAACAGGGCATGAACCTGATGAGCTCGACTCTGCTCACCGAAGACACCGGGGTGCCCTTCCACCAACTGCAGGCCGAACAGATCCAGCGCTTCCGCGACGCCTGGTGGGCGGCCGGGCATTCCCGCGAACCACGAGTAGCGTTCAGCCGCAGCATCTTTCCCATCGTCGACGATCTCGACCGTGCCTATTTCGGACGGGAATCAGGCAGCCGCGACCACGTCGGTATCCTGGACGGAGGCAAGGCCAGATTCGGCAAAGACCTACGCGGGGGAGCCGGATCGGCTGGTCAGCGCTCTCGCGGGTGACGAGGCCGTGGCGGCGGCCGACACGCTGCTGCTGACGATCCCGAATCAGCTCGGCGTCGACTACAACGCTCACCTCCTCGACAGCGTGCTGCGGCACGTCGCACCTGCGCTGGGTTGGCGGTAACCCCTGTGGGGCGGACCATCTCGACGAGCGGCAAGGCGAGCACGGTCACGCCGGTTTCTGCGCGCTGATCAGCACCTGCGGTCGACCGGGTGGCGCGGGCGGCATGGTCAGCAGCGCATCGACCTGGAAGCCGGTGTCGGTGATGAGCGCGGTCAACTGCTCGGGCTGCCACAGGTATGTCGTCCAGGTGACCGGCACGCCACCGCAGGCCTCGGAGCGGACGACGTCACCGTCGCCGACATGGGTTCCCATGAGGAATCTTCCACCGGGTAGCAGCGCCTTCTCGTACGAGCGCAGCACGTTTGGCAGTACGCCCCGCGGAAGGTTGAACAGGGACCACCAGCCGAGGATTCGGGCCAGCGATCCGTCCTCCAGCGCGATGTCGGTGGCGGACGCGACCGTGAAATTCAGCCCGAGATTGCAGCCGACGGGCATGCTCGATCATGCGCGGTGACAAGTCGACGCCAGCCGCATCCACCCCGAGGCCCGTCAGATGGGCCGTGACCGTGCCGGGTCCGCACCCGATGTCGAGCACCGGACCTCGGCCCCGGACGTTTTCCGCGAAGACGGCCAACGCCGCCCGCAACCATGGGTGCGGGCCGAGGTCACCGATGTCCATCGCGGCATAGTTGTCGGCGACCCGGTCATAGGAGGCGCGGACGGCGTCGAGGTCCGGCGGCTGCGGAATGGTGAGCACGCGGGCACCGTATGCGGCGGCCCCAACAGTCCACAGGTGGCTGCGCCCGGTCTCGTGCCTGCGCCATTTCCGGCGTTGGCCTCCGGCGAATGCCGCGCTGTCGTGGTCGCGGGCGCCCGGTGGTTCCGCGCCGCCCGGTGGTTCCGCGCCGTCCGGTGGTGCGGCCCATTCCGTGCTGCGCCGTCCCGTGGTTCCGCGCCGTCCGGTGGTGCGGCCCATTCCGTGCTGCGCCGTCCCGTGGTTCCGCGCCGTCCGGTGGTGCGGCCCATTCCGTGCTGCGCCCTCCCGTGGGGCCGCCCCGTCCCGTGGTTGCGCCGTTACGGCCGCCGGCAGGCGCGCCACCCCGCTCAGCCCGGGCGAGGCGGGCGACCCCAGCGGCGACTACCCGGGTGGCCTCGTCTGGATTGCCTGACCGATGTCGATGTAGTCCGAATCTGTGATGTCCGGGTTCCAGCGCAGCAGGTCGTCGACGGAGACCCCCGACTTCCTGGCGATGCGTTCGAGGGTGTCGCCAGGCCGGACGACATACGGTTGCTGCGCGGCGGGGACGGACCTTGCCACCGTCGTCGACGTGACCGACCGGACCGACGGGGGTGCCTGCGACACCGGCGCCGGTGCAGTCGCGCTGGTCACCATCCCGATCGAGATGAGGGCGGCCGCCACTACAAGCGCAGCACCGACGGCCAGCCCGATGCGCGATCTGCGTCGACCTCGATTGCCTCTTCGCGATCGCGCCGGTGGTCGCACGGCCTCGCGTCGCCTCGGTGGCCGTGCCGGGGCCGTGCTGCGTCCGGGCGTGACGGCAGACTTCGACGATGCGATTTCTGCCTGGACGCGGGCGATCACGGCGTCGGTCGCAGCGGCGAGCGTGCCGGCTGCCATGAAACGGCCGAAGTGACCGGACTTCTCCTCGTCGTGCACCATCTCGTGATGCTCTTCGCACAGCACGCGCAGATCGCGGTCGGGCTCCTGACCGGCGCCCCAGTGGTCATACCGCACGTGGTGAACGTGGAGCCGCGACGGCGAGCCGCAGGCGACACACCGCCGGCCGTGATCCCGTTTGAATTCCTCCCGCCGCATGCGCCAGGCCGGGCTGTCGAGGTAGGCCGCGTATTCCTCCCTGTTCATGCTTTCAGGACGCTAAATAGGCGGAAATCAAACCGATAGGTGCCGATGGGTGAGTGGATTGCTCGAAATGGTGAATATATGGAATTGCATTCTTGTACTTACGTCGACGATATTTCACTTATGCACCAACAGAATCACCGGTCCCAGTGGTGACGGAGTCGGGAAGGCGCCGGCGGCGCTGCCGCGCTTCGCCGAACGGTCCCACCTGCTGATTCACCGGCCCACAAGTCCAGCCCGGAGGTTCACCGGCTCGCGAGTCGAGTTCGGGGAGGTTCACCGGCCCGCACGTCGAGTTCCGGAAAGATGTCGAAGCGCAGCGGGTTCTGCGTTGATGCCGATCCGCAATCTCGGTAGCCGCTAGGGCGCATCCGCTCTTGTGGCGCCCTGCGGTGCGCCTTCCGTCTCCGGCGATGCTGTCCGGGTGAGTTGGGAGATTCGCGTCACTGCCTGAGGGCACAGACGACGCAGGGCATCGCGGTCGCCCAGCTCGAAGCGCGACCATTCGAAACCCGGCGTCACCACTGTCGACACCAGGCACCACTCGCCGTCCACGGATGAGCCCTGCCAGCAGTTCGCGGGGACGGTGAACTGTGGTGATTGGCCCGCCTCGACGTCCGGACCGAGCAGAATCTCTTCTGCGGTGCCATCCGCATCGATGACCAGCATTCGCAGCGGCGCGCCGGTGTGGTGGAAATACACCTCGTCGCTGGCCAGGCGATGCATTGCGGAGAATTCGTCGCCGATCAGCATGAACAGGATTGCGGTCGCCGACGGGCCAGTGTAGGTCCGACGAAACAGGCCCCCTTCCAGCGGCAATGGCGCCAGCCCGAGCCTGGACGCCACTTGGCGCCCCGCATCGACGCCGCCGACGTGACCTCGCTCGACGGCGCTTCGATCCTGTTCGGTGGCGCCCATGGCTTCAGATGGAAGCACCGACCGCGTCCGTCGGCGACATGGTCATCGGACATGTCAAGAATTACGTTCCGGCGTCGAGCAAGTCGTCAGCGGTGCTGGCGTGAAGGGCGAGCCGGTTTCCGGGGTCCAGCGGGGCGGTGGATTGCGGGCACGGATGGCGGCGTACCGCACCGATGCGACGTTTGGGCACCGTCGACCGGGCGACCGTGCTCTCCAGATGTCTGTGTCGGGGCGATGCGCGACGTCAGGGTTGCTGGCGACCGAGGCCGGAACGCCCGCCCGCGCGCGGGATCATGGCAACGAGGGTGTGTTGCTCGTCGCTCGTTGACCCATCGTGATCAGCAAGATGTGCAAACGCGCGGTCATCCACTTGTTGGCGGAAAGAGATCATCTCCAGCGTCTACGGAGAGAGGACATCTTGTCGGCTGCCGGACTAATCCGAGTGAAGCCAGGGCAAGATCGCCATCGAAGGCCTTGGAGTTCTCTCTGGCCACGGAGCTATCTCGCTCCGGTCACATTTCGTGCATGGTGCCAACGCGTCGGTGGTCGCGGGGTGCCGGCGCACGGCGGATCGAACCCTAAGGATCTCGGTTCACTGCGACGGCGGCGCAAGGTGCCGTCGAGGGCAGATAGGCGCAAGGTTATCCAATCTTGACGTCGTCGTGGCGATCGGCCACCAGGTTGGTCGTCGCGCTCGTCAGTGTCGTCACGGGCCGTGGTCCTCGGCGCCGGCGTGGCGCACGCCGACCCGTCCGCGAACGACTGGCTGCGCCTCCGCCAGTGCGAATCCGGGAACAACTACGCGATCAACACCGGCAATGGCTACTACGGGGCGTACCAGTTCGATCTGGGCACCTGGCGCAGTGTCGGTGGCGCCGGCTACCCCCATCAGGCCAGTCCCGCGACGCAGGATGCCCTCGCGCTCAAGCTGTGGCGGCAACGCGGCTGGTCGCCCTGGACCTGCGCACGGATCCTCGGTCTGTCCGGGTCACCGACCGCCGCGCCAGCGACCCGTCCTCCGGTGGGACACGTCGATGCTGTGCGGGTCAGTGGCCTGACCGCGTCGGTAGCGGGCTGGGCGGCTGATCCGAACAACCCCACGGTGTCCATCCGGGTGCACGTCTACGTCGGGGCCGCGGGGGCAGCGTTCACAGCCAACAGGGTGCGGGCCAAGGTGAATCGCGCGCTCGGCGTTTCCGGCAATCACGGCTTCAGCAACTCGGTGCGCCTCAAGGCGGGCGCCAACAAGGTCTGCGCCTACGCGATCGGCACGAAGGCCGGCAACAACACCCTGCTGTCCTGCAAGACGGTTCAGGCCGTCCCGCCCACCCAGGGGTCCTTCGACCGTCTGGCGGCCTCGGGGGCAACTGCTACCGTCACCGGCTGGGCCCTGGACCGCAATGCACCCAGTCGATCGATTTCGGTGCATGTTTACGTCACGCCGGGCAGCACCCGGACCGCTCTGGTCGGTACCACCGCCAATCGGCCACGCGCCGATGTCAACAGAGTCTTGGGTGTGACCGGGCAACATGGATTCTCGGTGAGTGTTCCGATCAAGGCGGGCTCGAAGGTGTGTGCCTACGCCATCAGTGTCGTGCCGAACAACAACGGATTGATCGGCTGCCGCAGCAATTAGCCGGGCGGCGCGCCGATCGGGCCGATCAGACGGAGAAGCCATACCTATCGCGCAGCATTGAATCGGGCGATCGGGCAGCAGGCAGCTGATGCGTCGAGCCAACGGGTGCGGGCGACGTCGGCGGGCGGAGGTCCGCAGGCGGAGGGAGGCCCCCGGGTGCAGGTCGGCACGCGGAGGCCCAGGCGGAGGTCGGCAAGCGGAGGCCCCAGGCGGAGGGCGGCCGGCGGGCGGACGTCGGCAGGCGGAGGGAGCCCCTGGGCGCAGGTCGGCACCAGAGGCCCCGGGCGCAGGTCGGCAGGCGGGCGGAGGCCCCCGGGTGCAGGTCGGCGGGCGGACGTCGGCAGGCGGAGATGAGGCGCGACCTCCGGCACACGAGTCACCCGGCGAGTGAGGGCACGCCGGCAAGCGCTGAAACGAGCGCCTCGTCGGACAACCCGGAGTCCACCATCCGGCCGCCGAGGTACGCCTCGTACGCAGCCAGGTCGAGCAGACCGTGACCGCAGAGCGCGGTGACGATCACCTTCTCCTCGCCGGACTCCTTGCAGGCCAAGGCTTCTGTCATCGTCGCGGCGAGCGCGTGGGTCGGCTCGGGCGCGGGAACGATGCCCTCGGTGCGGGCGAATCGGATTGCCGCGGCGAAGCACTCGGTCTGCTCGACGGCGATGGCCTCCATCAATCCGAGCTCGTAGATGTGCGAGATCAGCGGCGCCATCCCGTGGTAGCGCAGGCCACCGGCGTGAATGGGATCCGGGACGAAGTCGTGGCCCAGCGTGTGCATCTTCATCAGCGGCGTGAACCCAGCGGTGTCCCCGAAGTCGTATCGGTACTCGCCGCGGGTCAGTGAGGGGCAGGAGGCGGGTTCGACGGCGCGGACGACCGGATTCTGCCGGCCCGCCATCTTTTCGCGCAGGAACGGGAAGGCCAGTCCACCGAAATTGGAGCCGCCGCCGGTGCAGCCCACAACCAGGTCTGCGCCGGACTCCCCGGCCAGTTCCAATTGCAGCAGGGCCTCTTCACCGATGATCGTCTGGTGCAGCAGCACGTGATTGAGGACGGACCCGAGCGCATATTTCGTGTCCGGGTCGCCGGCGGCGACCTCGACCGCCTCCGATATCGCAATGCCCAGGGACCCGGTGTGGTCGGGAGCGAAGGCCCGACCCGCAGATGTCAATGTCGACGGGGAACGATGGACCCTCCCGCCGAACGTCTCGATCAACGTCCGCCGGTGCGGCTTGGCGTCGTAGGAGGCGCCCACTTGCCAGACCTCGCAGTCGATGTCGAACAGCGAGCAGGCGAAAGCCAATGCGGTGCCCCATTGCCCGGCGCCGGTTTCCGTCGTCAGCTTCCGGATCCCGGCCCTGGCGTTGTAATACGCCTGCGGCACAGCGGTATTCGGTTTGTGTGAGCCGGCGGGCGACACCCCTTCGTACTTGTAGTAGATCCGGGCGGGCGTGCCGAGGGACTGTTCGAGCCGGTGCGCGCGGTACAGCGGCGACGGGCGCCACAGCCGGTAGATGTCCTGCACCTCGTCCGGGATCGGGATGTAGGAGTCGGTCGAGACTTCCTGCAGGATCAGGTCCATCGGGAACAACGGTGCCAGGTCGTCCGGCCCGACCGTCTCGTGGGTCCCGGGGTGAAGCGGCGGCGGCGGGGGAGCGGGCAGATCCGGGACGATGTTGTACCAACTCGTCGGCATCTGGGACTCGTCGAGCAGGAACTTGTGTTGCCGAACTGTGATCGCTGACCGCCTTGGGTGGTGGGCCCTGCGGCGGCCCGGTTGCTCGCAGGCTAATACGCGAGACCGGGTGTCCGGTACAGACGTCGACGGAAGGTGCCGCTCGGCCGGTGCGCTGCCTCCCGTCCCGGTTCGGCCGGTGCGCTGCCTCCCGTCCTGGTTCGACCGGTGCGCTGCCTCCTGTCCCGGTGCGGGCGGACCCGGGCGGACTGCCGGGGTCGTTCTCGGCGTCGAACACAGCACGGGTGCGGACATCGCGACATGCCCGCGGCATTCGTGGACTGCGCCGGCGGTGCGAGCCTGCTCGCGTTCGACGCAGTGGCCCAACCAGCGTCGCAGGCCGGCTCGCGGTCGACGCAAAGACCTGCCCGCGTCGCAGGCCGGCTCGCGGTCGACGCAAAGACCTGCCCGCGTCGCAGGCCAGCTGCGGTCGACGCAAAGACCTGCCCGCGTCGCCGGCCAGCTGCGTTCGACGCAAAGACCTGCCCGCGTCGCCGGCCAGCTGCGTTCGACCCGGTGGCCCACCGGCGTCGAGGCGAGCTCGCTCTCGACGAGGTGGACAGGCACGAGGCGCCGGCCGACATCACGTCGGCCGATCGGGATCGCTGACGGCCGTCGCTGCGCCCCGAAGCGTGCGTCGATGGAAGCGGCGTCAGGACACGGCGACCGACCTATCCGCCGGACGCGGCGCGAGCCGCCCGGACGCCGCCCGGATCAGCACGGCCGCCCATGTGCGGTAGGGCCGCCAGGCCTCGGCGATCTCCCGGAACTGCTCGCTGGTGCACGGCTCGGGGAGCCGATACAGCTGCGTCACGAGATCCCGGACCCTGGGTTCGTCGCTGGGTGGGATGTCGGTGAACCCGACCGCCCTGATGGTGACCAGCGACGCGTAGAACGGGCCGATGCCCTTGAGGCGCAACAGGTCATCGGTGGTCGCTTCGGCGCCGATGTGCCGCAGCCGGTCCACGTCGAGCATGCCCTCCGCGGCTTTGCGGGCGACACCGTGCAGCCGGTCGATCTTGTCCGCGCCGAGGCCGGCGAACTCCGATACCCGGAGCAGTTGTTCGGGCGTCGGCATGGCTGCCATCGGCTGGCCCGCGAGGTGGAACACCGCCCCGTACTGCTCGGAGAGCCGCCGACGCACCTCGGCCATCTGCTTGGCCGGCCGGCGCGCACTGATGACGGACCAGGCGGCGGCTTCGTACGGCGAGTAGAAGAGCACCGGCAACAGCCCGGGCGCCACCTCCTGCAGCCGCCCGATCACCGGATCCCGGGCGCCGACCTCGGTGAATCCTGCGGCGTCGTGGTCGAGAGACAGCACCCGGGCGACCTGCCGCCGGACGGCATCGACATCGCCCTTGCCGCCGGCGTCACCGGCGAAGTGCACGACACCGTGCACGCCGTGCTCGTCCTGCCGTACCTCGACGCCGACCTGGGTGCGATTGCCATCCAGGCAGAACGCCATCCGCATGATCCCGTCGAAACGGTCGGCGTCGCGACCGCCGAACCCGAACTCCGCCGACTCGCGGAGGTGGTACGCGCCGGTCGGGACGATGGTGAAGTCGCTCATCGCGACCTCTGGCTGTGATGCCGGCTCTGCTGCACGGTTCCTCCCATTTGTTGGTGGTCGGTGGCAGCATCCCCCCTACCACCGACAGTCCGGGCCGAGCAGGCTCGGGGCGGCTCGTCAGCCGCCACAGGGATCCCGGAACCGAACGCGACAACGGCCCTTCCGATGTCCTGGAGGACATCGGAAGGACCGTCGGTCTCGGGTACCGCCGTGGTCGGCGCGAGCAGTGGGCCACCCGTCGGCGTTCCACCGGTCGCCGTTCCACCGGTCGCCGTGGCACCGGTCGCCCGCGAAACCGGTCGCCCCGCGAATCCGTCCGCCGCGAATCCCTCCGCCGCGAAACCGGCCGCCGCGACACCGGTCAGCGCACCACCGGTCAGGCGGCGGCCGCGGCCGGCGCCGACGACTCCGCCGCCGGCTCCAGAGCCTGCGCCAGAATCTCGGCCACGTCGCTCACCGGGTGCACCGTCAGGGCGTCGAGCACCTCGGCCGGCACGTCGTCCAGATCCGGCTCGTTCCGGGCGGGGATGAACACCGTGGTGACGCCCGCTCGCTGCGCGGCCAGCAGCTTCTGCTTGACCCCGCCGATCGGCAGCACCCGACCGTTCAGCGTGACCTCACCGGTCATCGCGACGTCCGAGCGCACCGACCGGCCGGTGGCGAGCGACACCAGCGCCGTCACCATCGTCACGCCCGCCGACGGTCCGTCCTTGGGGACCGCACCGGCCGGGACGTGCAGGTGGATCCGCCGGTCCAGGGCAGCCCGGTCGATCCCCAGATCGTCGGCGTGCGAGCGGATGTAGGACAACGCGATCTGCGCCGACTCCTTCATCACGTCACCGAGCTGACCGGTCAGCGTCAGGCTGCCCTGGCCGGACTCCGCCGTCGGCACGCCGTTCGCCTCGATAAACAGCACGTCACCGCCCATCCCGGTCACCGCCAGACCCGTAGCCACCCCGGGCACCGCGGTGCGCTCGGCCGTCTCGGCGGTGAACCGGGGCCGGCCGATCAGTTCCCGCAGGTCCGGCTCGTCCACGACGATCGGCGCCTGCGCACCGGTCGACAGCTTGGTCGCCACCTTGCGGAACACCTTGGCCAGCAACCGCTCCAGTTGCCGCACGCCCGCCTCGCGGGTGTAGTCGGCCGCCATCTTGCGCAGTGCGGCGTCGGTCAGCTCGACCTCGTCCGGGTTCAGTGCGGCCCGCTCCACCTGCCTGGGCAGCAGGTGGGTGCGCGCGATCGCGACCTTGTCCTCCTCGGTGTAGCCGTCCATCGTGATCAGCTCCATCCGGTCCAGCAGGGCCGACGGGATGGTGTCGAGCACGTTGGCGGTCGCCAGGAACAGCACGTCCGACAGGTCCAGATCGATGTCGAGGTAGTGGTCGCGGAACGTGTGGTTCTGCGCCGGGTCCAGCACCTCCAGCAGCGCCGCCGCCGGGTCGCCCCGGTAGTCGGCACCGACCTTGTCGATCTCGTCGAGCAGCATGACCGGGTTCATCGATCCGGCCTCGGTGACGGCGCGGACGATGCGGCCGGGCAGCGCGCCCACGTAGGTGCGGCGGTGGCCCCGGATCTCGGCCTCGTCGCGGACGCCGCCGAGGGCGACCCGGACGAATTTGCGGCCGAGCGCGTGGGCCACCGACTCGCCCAACGAAGTCTTGCCGACACCGGGCGGCCCGACGAGCACCATCACGGCACCGGAACCGCGTCCGCCGACGACCTGCAGGCCCCGCTGGGCCCGCCGGCTGCGCACGGCCAGGTACTCGACGATGCGGTCCTTCACGTCGTCCAGGCCGTGGTGGTCGGCGTCGAGCACCTCACGGGCAGAAGTGACGTCGGTGTTGTCCTCGGTCTTGGTCTGCCACGGGATCTCCAGCACCGTGTCCAGCCAGGTGCGGATCCACCCCGACTCAGGGGACTGATCGCTCGCCCGCTCCAGCCGGCCGACCTCGCGCAACGCCGCTTCCCTGACCTTGTCCGGCAGGTCGGCCTGCTCGACACGGGTACGGAAGTCATCCGCGCCGTCCGGCTCACCCTCGCCGAGCTCCTTGCGGATGGCGGCGAGCTGCTGGCGCAGCAGGAACTCCCGCTGGCTCTTCTCCATGCCGTCGCGCACGTCGTCACGGATCTTCTCCGCGACGTCCATCTCCGCGAGGTGTGCGCGGGTCCAGCCGATCAGGAGCTCGAGACGCTCGGTGACGTCGGGTGTCTCGAGGACCTCCCGCTTCTGCTCGTTGCTCAGGTACGGCGCCCAGCCGGCCGCGTCGGCGAGCACCGACGGGTCGGTCATCTTCTCCACCGTGTCGATCACCTGCCACGCGTCCCGCTTCTGCAGGTTGGCGATGACCAGCGACTTGTACTCAGTGGCGAGCTCTTTCGTGCGGTCCGTGGTCAGGGTGTCGTCGATCAGCTCGGCCTCCACCCACAGGGCGGCGCCGGGGCCGGTGACGCCGGTGCCGATCCGCGCCCGTTGTCCGGCGCGGAGGACCGCCGCGGGTGCGCCGCCCGCGAGCCGTCCTACCTGCTCGATGGTGGCAACAACGCCGAACGCGGAGTAACGGTCCTGCAGGCGGGGGGCGAGCAGGAGTTCGCCGACCCCGGTGGAGCTGTCTGCGGGGCGGCCGGTGGAATCGTCATCGGGTGCGTGCGCCGACCGTGCTGCATCGACCGCCGCCTGCGCCGGTTCGTCGAGCTCGATCGGCACGACCATCCCGGGAAGCACGACGACATCGGTCAACGAGAGCACCGGCAACCGGCGAATATCTGGCATGGAATCCAACCCTTCAAGTTGAGCGTGTCTGACTCAATGCACTGCAGCGGCGCTTTGTTCCGTGAACGTTCATCTCTTCGCTGACGGCGAACGCGAGCATCCGCCCGGGACATCGCGACGGCGGACAGTCACCGGACGGTGGTGTGACGGACACCTGAGCACGCACAATCGGGGTTCACAATCTCCCCGTCGACGGGAGTAACCACCGCCAGTCGGTGGTTGTCCCGAGCAGTCAACAGACGGGCGGTGGGCCGGTGTCAGGTGTGGGCGGCACGACGGCGCGACCGGGACCGCGTCCCGGTGACGATGAGCTGACTTACGCGTCCGCCCGCGGCAAGTGGGTGCTGGCGGCCACCGTCCTCGGCAGCGGGTTGGCCCAACTCGACGGCACCGTCGTCAACGTCGCGCTGCCGCGCATCGGGGAGGACCTTGGCGGCGGACTGACCAGCCTGCAGTGGACCCTCAACGCCTACACGCTGACCTTGTCCGGCCTGTTGCTGCTGGGTGGATCCCTCGGCGACCGGATGGGCCGGCGGCGGATCTTCATCGTCGGCGTCCTCTGGTTCACCGCCGCGTCCGTCGGCTGTGCGCTCGCTCCCGGCACCGAGGTGCTGATCGGGATGCGCGCGCTGCAGGGCGCCGGCGCCGCTTTGCTGACACCCGGTTCGCTCGCAATATTGCAGGCCTCGTTTCGCAGGGAGGACCGGTCGACGGCGGTCGGCGCGTGGTCGGGTTTGGGCGGTGTGGCCACCGCGTTCGGCCCCATCCTCGGCGGCGTGCTGGTGGGTGTGGCCCCCTGGGGTTGGCGGCTGGTGTTCCTGATCAACCTGCCGATCGCGGTCGTGGTCATCCTGCTCAGTCGGAAGTACATCCCCGAGTCTCGCGACGAGATGGCGGCGGGTCGGCTCGACATCTCCGGCGCGGTGCTGGCTTCCGTCGGGCTCGGCGCGCTCGTCTACGGGCTGACCGAAGGACCCGGCAGCGGATGGTCGTCGGTGGACATCGCGGTGACGGCCGCCGGGGTGCTGCTGCTCATCGCGTTCGTCGTCCTCGAGGGCCGAAAGCCCAACCCGTTGCTGCCGTTGGGGCTGTTCAAGTCCGGCCAGTTCACCGCGGCGAACCTGGTGACCTTCACCGTCTACGCCGCACTGGCCGGTGCGTTGTTCCTGCTGCCGGTGCAACTGCAACTGGTCGCCGGTTTCACCCCGGTCCAGGCGGGCGCCGCGACGCTGCCGATCACGGTGATGATGCTGCTGCTCTCGGCGCGAATGGGGCGGCTGTCCGCGCGCATCGGCCCCCGGCTCCCGATGACGGTGG
The DNA here is from genome assembly GCA_963785455.1 of uncultured Actinomycetota bacterium. Classification (GTDB taxonomy): domain Bacteria; phylum Actinomycetota; class Actinomycetes; order Mycobacteriales; family Nakamurellaceae; genus Nakamurella. Next base: position 453,871 of record CAWAVL010000013.1, on the reverse strand, counting down.
GCCCGATCATCGCCGGCCTTGCCATGGCGTGGCTGACGAAGGTCGGCCCCGATGCCACGTACGTCGGCGACGTCCTGGCCCCGATGGTGCTGTTCGGGCTCGGCCTGTCGTTCACGGTGGCCCCGCTGACCGCCACCGTGCTGGCGGCGGCGCCGGACCACCAGGCCGGCATCGCATCGGCCATCAACAACGACGTGGCCCGGGTGGCCGGTCTGATCGCGGTGGCGGTGCTGCCGTCGCTGGCCGGGATCACCCCGGATGCGTACGCGAACCCGGAGTTGCTGTCCGCCGGCTTCCAACGCGCCGTGCTCATCGCCGGCGTGCTGTGCTTTGCCGGCGGGGTTCTCGCGCTGCTGACCATCAGGACGCCTGACGGCTCCGAGTTCGACGCTTCCGGGTTCGACGGCTCCCTGCCCGCCGGCTCCCTGCGCGACGGGTCCGTGCCTGACGGGTCTCTGCCCGCCGGGTCTCTGCCCGCCGGTTCCGTGTCGGACGGCTCGTTGCCTGCCGGGTTCCTGCCCGATGGTTTCGTTCCCGACCAGTCCCTGCCGGATGGGTCTCGGCGTGACGGAGCGCTCCGGGCGGGATCCGGGTCGACCGATCCCGTGGTGGCGGGTTCGGTGCCCTCGGGCTCGGCGACGCAGGGGTCCGACGTCGACGCCTCCACCGGAAAGGACGGTCCGGAGCCCGGACCGAGTGCTCGGGGACCCCGGCACTCGCCGCATCTGGATCCGGCCGTCGGGTGTGCTGCCTGCCCGGTGCTCGCTCCGCACATCCGGCCCCGGTGAACCCCATCCCGGGCGGTCCGGTGCTGTGGTGCCCGCCCCGACGAAGTGCGCTGTTGATCATGACGAAACTCGCGGGTTTCGACCGCGACACGCCGACAGATCCGCGAGCTTTGCCATGATCATCACGGATCGGGTCTGACGACCAGAAAGGAAGCGCCATGGCCAGCACGCGCGGGTTCCTCGGGCGGAGCCACAAGGAGCGGGACCCCCGGCTACCACCGGGTCAGTACGACGTCGGCTCCGACTGGCCGGTGCTGACCGCGGAGGTGACGCCGCGCATCGCGCCGGAGCGCTGGAGCATCACCGTCGACGGGCTGGTCGACACCCCGACCACCTGGACCTGGGCCGAGGCACACGCCCTGCCGCCGTCGGTGTACGAGGGCGACATCCATTGCGTCACAACCTGGTCCAAGCTGGCGACAAGCTTCGAGGGGGTGAGCGTCGACACGCTGCTGGCCGCTGCCCGCCCGCGCCCGGAGGCCTCCTTCATCCTCGCGACGTCCTCGACCGGGTACACCACCAACCTTCCGCTGGACGACGTCACCGGCGGGAAGGCGTGGGTGGTCTGGACGCACGAGGGCCGGCCGCTGCCCACCGACCACGGCGGCCCGGTGCGGATGCTGGTGCCGCACCTGTACTTCTGGAAGAGCGCGAAGTGGATCTCCAGGATCACCCTTCTCGATCACGACCAGCAGGGGTTCTGGGAGCGCAACGGTTACCACGACCGCGGAGACCCCTGGCTGGAGCAGAGGTATCAGGGTGACTGACATCAGGCAGGCCACGCCGGGCGGCGGGATGACGACGTGGGCGGCCGCCCCGATGGACCTGTCCGGGGCCACCCCCGGGGCAGCGCTCGCCCAGCTCGCCCGGCCGCGGCCGGACTCCAAGCCGGCGCCGACCGGCGGCTGGCGCACCGCCAGGGTTGCCGAGGTGAGCCATCCGACGCCGCGGTCGGTGGTGTTGCGGCTCGACGTCCCCGACCGGATCGATCACCTTCCCGGCCAGCACTACGTGGTCCGTCTGCGCGCGGACGACGGTTACGTCGCACAGCGCTCGTACTCGGTGGCGTCCCCGCCGTCCGATCCGCTGGTGGAACTGTGGGTCGAGCGACTCGATGACGGCGAGGTCTCCGGCTTCCTGGCCGACGTCGTCGAGCCGGGCGACGAGCTGGAGGTGCGCGGGCCCATCGGCGGCTGGTTCGTCTGGGACGGATCCATGATGGCCGTCGGTGTGGCCGGCGGCAGCGGAGCGGTGCCGCTGGTGGCGATGCTGCGGCACGCTGCGGCGATCGGCCGGCCGGACATGCTGAAGCTGGCCGTTTCGGCGCGCACCCTGGCGGACCTGCCGTTCCCTGATGAGCTGGCAGCGGCGGGTGCGTTCGTCGCGTTGTCCCGGACCGATCAGCCGGGACGGCCCGCGGGCCGGTTGACCGCAGAGGAGTTGCGCCCACTGGTGGTGCCGGAAGCCGTGACGTTCGTCTGCGGCTCAGCGGCTTTCGCCGAATTCGCGAGCACCCTGCTGGTGGAATTGGGCTGCCCGTCGGCCGACGTCCGGGTCGAACGGTTCGGACCGAGCGGCTGACCCGGCCCGCAAGACCGCTGCCGCCGAACGGTTCTCAGGTCGACGGCGCCGCTGCCCGTTGCGTGGCAGCGGGATCCGGCGGCAGCGGCCCGGCGAAGCGGGCCAGCGCGATGGCACCACTGACGGCGATCAGGAACCCGGCCGTCGCGACCAGCGCGTAACCCGAACGCACCTGGTCACCCAGCACGAGAATGCCGAACGCCGACGGGACCACCGTGTTGGTGGTGAACGTGACGGCCGCGACGACCGTCACCTTCCCGCGCTGCAGCGCCATCGCGAAGAGCACGGTGCCGATGATCCCGTCCAGCACGAGCACCCAGAGATCGGGCTGGAGAACGAGTCTCCACAGTGGGTCGGGCACGTTGAGACCTCGTGACGCCACCGCGACGCAGGTGAAGGCCAGGCCCGCGCCGAAGGCGAGCAGCACCGCTGACCCGGTGCCGTGCAGCCGCGACCCGAACGCCGCCAGCGCGCCGAGCGGAACCGCCATCGCCAGCAACAACCACGGCCAGAAGGGCGCCAGCGGCGGCACGTTCTCCGCCTGGGAGGACAGGCCCAGCAGCAACAGTCCGGTGGTGGATGCGCCGAGAGCGGTCCAGCCGGACCGCCCCAGCGGGCGTCCGGACGCGGCGACGATCAGTGCTGTCACCCCGACGCTGGCGGCAACGATGGCCTGCACCAGGTAGAGCGGCAGGATCTGCAGCGCGATGACGGTGCAGGCGAATCCGAGCAGATCCACCGTCAGGCCCGCGAAATAGACCGGCTCCCGCAGCAACGGGCCGAGGGCCCCGGAGCGTGCCCCGTGCTGCGCGGCGCGGCGGATGCCGACTGCCTCGACCGCGGAGCCGATCCCCGAACCCAACGACGCGAGAATCGCGAACGTCAGACCGACCAGCATGGCGGCAGTCTCGCACCGGGACCGCCTTCTCCCGCCGGACACACCGAAGCGTGCAACGGCAGCGGCGGGGTCCGCGCGCCGGCAGCACCTCGTCGAACGCTGGACACCGCTCCCCGAACCGCCAGAACGGCGGCGATCCGGGAAGCGGTGCGGTCGGTGCTCGAGCACCGTCGACGTCGCCAGAACTGGCTACCAGCGGGGACCGTTCGGGCCGCCGGGCGCTCCCGGGCCGGGATCGATGAACCCGGGAACGGACTGGCAGTTGCCGTCGTCGTCGCATTCGGAGGTCCACACCTCGTCATCCGGCTCCGTCTCGGGGTCGGGACCGGTGGGTGCATCGGCCTCGGACTCGAGCAGCAGGAGCAGGACCGGATAGGCCCCGTAGGTCGGCGGCGCGGAACTGGCTGTCGCCGCTGCTGAAACACCGATGGTGAGCGCGGCCGCGAACAGCAGTGCGCTGACGGTCCGCCGGACGCGATGGCTGCGGTGTCCGGACATGGCGATCAGTCCACTTCGACGGTGTAGTGGAGGGTGCAGTCGAGTTTGCGGTCCGTGAACCGGTAGTGCCGGGCGCCCTCGCCCCATTGCTGGGCAGGAGTCCAGACGTGGGTGAAGTCGTCCCGGTCGTCCTTTCCTGACGTTGCGGTGTCCTTCTCGGCGAGGAACCCGCTGACCGTGAGGTTGTCGTTCGAGTCCCGCTCGATGGAGTGCGACTGTTCCAGGGTGACCTGGCCGCCGCTGCCCACGATCGTCGGGTTCGACGAGGACCGACTGCTGACCGTGGTCCCGTTGACGGCGAAGTTCCAGTACAGCTTGCCCTTCTGCAGCGGTTCTCCGTCGTTGTCGACGTCGATGCGTTCGAAGAGCACGGTGATGTTCGGCATTGCGGGCTCCTTCTGTTCCGGCTCCGGCGTTTCCGAAGCACATCAACAGGAGCCAGCAGGGACCGTCCGCCAATGAGTCGAATGACGTAGACGTCGGTCGCGGCGCGCTTAGTGTCGCGCCGGTCAGCGCACCGTGATGTCGAAGGAGCCGATCTCATCCCGGCTCTCGAAGATGCGGATCAGCAGTCGTTTGGCGCAGCTGCCGCACACCGGTCTGCCCTTGGGCGAGGAGACGCGATCGCCTCGAGGCTTTCCGCACAATGACCGGTCCGCGTCGTCGCTGCGATACAGATGCACGGCACCGTCGGCGTCACTGGTCAGGCTGGCCATGTAATCGGGCATGGGAAGACTTTCCGCCTAGCGCTCGAGTCTGTCCACCCGGGCACCGCTGGGATGGGTCAACGCCATGCGGGCCGCTTCGGTGCGGTTCTTCGCGCCCAGTTTGTTGAGGATGTTGCTGACGTGCACGCTCGCGGTGCGCTCGCTGATCTGCAGAGCGCGGGCGACCTTCCGGTTCGTCGCCCCCGTTGCGAGGAGTTCGAGGACCTGCTGCTCGCGGGGGGTCAGGCCGCGCGGGTCCGGTGGCGCGGAGGTTCGGGGGATCCGGGGTGCCGTCAGCTCGATCGGCAGATCGCCGACCGTGGCCAGCCGGCGAATGTCCTGCTCCAGCGGTGTCGCACCGAGGCTTTGAGCGAGCCGCAACGATTCGCCGACCGCTTGGGCTGCCGCGGTCCTGGCCTGACAGCGGAGTCGTTCGGCGGCGAGCCGGAACAAACAGTAGGCGTGGGAGTGCGGCTCGTTGTGTCGTTGCCAGCCGTCGGCGGCGGTCCGCCACTGGTCCGCGGAATCCGATGCGGTGACCCGAGCGGCTTCCGCCGCGCAGGTCGCCAGCAGTACCGCCGCAACGTCGAGCGGGCTGTGAGCCGCGGCGGTCCGGGCCAGCGCGAGATGGTCATCCCGCGCAGCGCTGAGCTCCGGGTTCCGCACCAGGGCGCCACCCGCCTCGGCCAGGTCGGCCGTGGCCTGCAGTGCGAGCCAGCAGGTGCGCAACAGGGGAACGGCATCCTGGCGCTGCCGTAGCGCGGCAATCGCCGCGGCGGCGGCGCCGGCTGCCGATGAGGGGTCGCAGTCCTGCAGAGCCAGCTCAGCGGTCAGCCGCGCCACAGCAGCGACCGCGTAGGGGTCTTCGACCGCCAACGCCTGCGCGGCGGCCAGCTCGGTGTCAGCGGCCGTTCGCCGACCCCGGGCAACCTCGACCTCGGCGATCCGGGTGTGCAGGTAGAACGCCACACCGGGATTCGAGACGTCCGCAAGGGCCTGACGTGCGGTGGTGACTGCCTCGTCCCAGCGCCCGGTGATGATCAGAGCCGACACTTCGTTGTTCCGCAGGTTCGTGACCAATGAGGTGACGTTGCCGAAGCGACGGCACGCGCGGATGCCGTCCGCTGCAACGCGGGCGCAGTCATCGTGCCTGCCGAGAACGCCGCATGCGAAGGCGAGGTTGCTGTAACAGCGCAAGATCAGTTCCAGGTCGTCGGTGCGCAGCACCTGTGGCAGGCAGTGCTCCAGCATGGTGATGGCCGTCTCGGCGTCGCCGAGCTGCGCGCGCGCCGCAGCAGCGGTGATCTCGGCGTGCGTGCGGTCCCGCTCGTCACCCGGCGGCACCTCGGACCCCGCCGCTTCCGCTGCGACGGTGACCGCCTCCTGGCTGTGCCCACTGAGCATCAGGGCCTGGGCCAGGGCCGCCAATGCGGTGAGCCGCAGCGCATGTCGGTCTTGCGGCGGAAGGATCTCAAGGGCGCGCCGGTAGGCGAGCAGCGCCTCGTTGGTCTCGCCAGCAGCGGCCAGCGCCCGACCGGTGGCCAGCTGGGTGGCCGCCGACTCCTCCGCGGTGAGGCGCGGCAGCGCTGCCGCCTCGCCGAGCAGATCCAGTGCGCCGCGGGGGTCCCCGGCCCACTGCGCGGCCGCCGCGGATTCCCGCAGCACCGCGTTCCAGGTCGCCCCGGCCTTCTTCTCTGGTTCCTCGACGCTGGGCCACCACTTGCGGAGAGTCTTGTACAAGGCGCGAGCGTCGCTGAACGCGGAGACGGTCTGCGCGTGCCGTGCGGCATGCAGCGTGTACGGCAGCGCCTCCGGGTGCCGCCCGCAGGCGTGCAGGTGATGCGACAGCGTCGTGGACTGGGCGGGATCCCGCCCCGCCCCGGAGGCCAGCAGCGCATCGGCCGCGGCGTGGTGCGCATCCCGGCGTTCGCCCGGCACCATGCTGCCCATCACCGCCTCGCGGATGAGGGAATGGCGAAAGTCGATGCCGTCGTCGTGCACGGTGATCAGATGCTGCCGGCGCAATGCGCGGCACAGCGTGTCCAGCTCCGCTGACGGGAGATCCGCTGCGCGAACCAGGATGTCATCGGGTTGGCGGCCCATCACCGCCAGCAGGACCAGGAGTCGGCGCTCGGCTGGTGGGAGGGCGTCGACCGACGCCGCCATGGAATCCACCACCGTTGCCGGCGCGGGACCGGTGTCCGGCTGCGCAGCCAGGTGCACGGCGAGGAAGGGGATCCCGGCAGACATCACGCTGATCCTGGCGCTGCGGTCGGCGTCCGGGGGATCGAGCGTGTGCTCGAGGAGTTGGTGCATAGCGGCGTCGTCCAGCGGCGCGAGTTCGATCGTGACGGCCCCCGGAACGCGGCTCAGTTCCGCGGCCGCGGTGCTGTCGGCCGGCGCATCTCGGCGCGTCAGGAGAAACCCGACCGGCCCGCGAACGGTCCGAGTGGCGTAGGAGAGCAGATCGACACTGGCGGCGTCGGCCCAGTGCAGATCCTCGACCACCGCCAGCAGGGGGCGTTGCCGGCCCGCCGCGGACACCAGCTCGACGAACGCAGCAAACAATCGGGTCGCGTTCCGACCGGTCGGGTCCAGATCTCCCGGACCGGTCAGCGGGAGTAGACCTCGCTGCACTTCTGGGGACAGTGACGCCAGGATCTGCGGAGCCTGACCGATGAGGTCCGTGACCAGACCGGCGATCGGCCCGTACGGCAGCACGGACGCCTCCACCGGGGCGCAGCACCCGCGCACCACCTGCAACCCATCGGCTTCTGACCTGCTCGCGATGTGCTCGGCGAGGGCGGTCTTGCCGATGCCCGGTTCGCCGCGGACCAGGATGACCGCCGGACGGCCGCGAACAAGGTTCTGCATCGCCGCCGTGATCGACCGGACCTCCCGATCGCGTCCGATGACGGACGATCCGGACGTTGCCATGGTGACCATGGTGGCAGTCGATCGGCGGCGCCGTTACCCGGATTCCTGGTCGGGTGCGGGTGTCCGCCTACCGCCTCCGAACGGCGTAGGTCACATGGGTGACCCTCGACGAGTGCTCGGCGTGGATCTGTGACAAGGCAATGCGGCTCGCGTCCACGCCGTCGAAGAGCCGGACGCCGGCGCCGAACAGCACTGGTGACAGCGCGATCGAGAACTCATCGACCAGGCCGGCGGCCGGCCGGCGCCGGCGTGAACGGCGACGGCCGCGTGGTCCCGATGGAGGCGATTGCGCGTCCCAGTCGTGCGCGAACCGCCCATGCCCCAGCACTGGGGCGACGTGAATCAAACAGCGCTCAGTGCGGGTTGTTTCGGAACTTGGCAAGGCGAGGGCGGGTCAGCACGTAGGCGATGACGATGGCCCCGATCGTCAGGAACAGACGGTTGGGATCGATCGCCGGGAGCCACTTGACCTGCCCGTCCTTGACGACGAACGCGCCGGCCGGCCGCCCGGTCACGCCGAAACCACCGCCCTCGCCCTCCTGGCCCTTCTCGTCATGGCCCGAGCCGCCGCCGGCGCCTCCCTTGACGGCGGCCGCCGGAATGACCGTCACACCGTCCTTTTCGTAGGGATCTCCGTACACCCGCTTGACCGTGACGGCGTCGCGGGTCTTGCTCAACACCTCTTCGACCTTCATGACGGCTCCTCCCTGCGGCACCCTTGCCGCCTCTCGACCCTGCCGCCGTAGACGGTCAGTGGGAAGAGCCGAAGGTCCCAGCGCTCCAGCCAGGCCCGGGCTGTGCCCGGGTCGAACCACGCCCGGCGGGCGCAGGGCTGGCGGAAGATGGTCCCAACCCCGGAGGCTGTCACCCGACGACTTTCCAAGAGGCTCGGCGCGCCGCGCCGGCGTGCCGCCATGGTCGCTGAGTGTCCGCGGGGGTCGGGCCAACCCGGCGACGTCACGGCCGGATCGGACCATGTCGTGATGCCCGGACGCGGGAGATCAGCGTCGCCTCGCGATCGCGAGCACGTATTCGAACGGCAGCTCGGCGTCACCGCCCGAGCGTCCCGTGTCGGCCCGTTCGGCGAAGGCCAGAAACCGTCGGTCCAGCTCAGCGGCTCGTTCCGGCTCATTTGCCAGGCCCTCGTAGGTCGCCACCACCGGCCCGAAGGTTTGCTTGTAGAAGTCGCAGTAGCCGACCGGCCCGCCGGCCACTCGTTCGATGTAGGTGCCGGTCGACCAGGTCAGCTCGGTGACCCGGTCACCGAACAGCCGGCGGACATGGTTCTGGTCTCCCCAGGCGATGGGTGACTGCGCCCAGGGCGGCGGTGGGGGCGCGAAACCCTCGAACACCGCGAGGAACTGCTCGATCAGCCCATGCGCTGCGAAGCTGACCAGGCCGATCGTGCCGCCCGGGCGGCACACCCGGATCAACTCGTCGGCGACCGCGCGATGATCCGGTGCCCACATCACGCCGACCGACGAACACACCACGTCGAAGGACCGGTCCGGAAACGGCAGCGCCTCCACGTCCGCCTCGACCCAGTCGATCGTCAGTCCGCGGCGGGCGGCCTCCCGTGCGCCGGCCGGGAAGTTCTCCGGCGTCAGATCACAGGCGACGACCCGGCCCCCGGCTGCGGCTGCGGCTGCCCGCAGCGCGACACTGCCGCTGCCACAGGCCGCGTCCAACACGACCTGGCCGGCGTGTACGCCGGCGGCCGCCACCAGCTCAGCACCCAGATCCCAGATCAGCGCCGTTGCGAATCGGTGATAGTCACCCCTCGACCACGCCCATCTGGTCGCCTGCTTGGCCCGCCGGCCGTCGTCGGCGGTCCACTGCTGTCCGGTTCCGATCGCCCTGCTCATGGCGTTCCCTTCCCCTCTCGCGGTCTCCTCCGTCCCGAGCGTCTCGCCGGCCGGCTACCGGGTGAAGTTCGAAAATTGGACCGATCGCCATCGCCACCGGGGCGCAGGATGGGTGGATGCGCGGGTACGGCCAGTACTGTCCGGTGGCCCTGGGGGCCGAGATCTTCGCCGAGCGCTGGACACCGATCATCGTGCGCAACATGATGGTCGGCTGCCATCGGTTCGGTGAGATCCTCGACGGTGCCCCCGGGCTGCCGCGCAGCGTTCTGAGCCAGCGCCTGCGCCGTCTGGAATCGGCCGGGGTGGTGCTTCGCGAGCAGACGCCAACGGGTCCCACCTACCAGCTGACCGCCTCCGGCCGCGAGCTCGGCGAGGTATGCCTGTCTCTTGGCGCCTGGGCAGCGCGGTGGCGCGATGCCCGCCCGATCGACCTCGACCCGTACCTGGCGTTGTGGATGCTCGCCCGGTTGATCGACCCGCCCTCGTTGCCTCGGTCCAGGATCGTCATCCGCTTCGAGCTGACCGACCGGTCCCGGCCGCCGCGCTACTGGCTCGTCGCCGCGCGGTCCGGCGCCGAGGTCTGCGCTGAGTTCCCGGGTTTCGACGAGGACGGGGTGGTCACCACCGACGCCTACTGGCTGGTCCGCTGGCACACCGGCCGGGTCGCGTTCCCGGACGCACTCCGGGCCGGCGGCATCGCCCTGACCGGCCCTCGGTGGCTGGCCAGGCTGCTCAACGATTGGGGGCGGCTGAGCCCGTTCGCCGACATCGACCCTGCGCGTGGCGCAGGGTCGACGCAGTCCCCGACACCCGCCGCGCCGTGACTCTGTCGTCTGCCGCGCCGGAACTGCAGTTCTCGGGTGCGGTTGACGGACGCGGCGCCCACTCCGCCGGTCAGTGTTTGTCAGGGACGAGGTGGGTTCCGCCGCGGCGCTTGTTTCCGGTGCCGGCCGCTCGGTGGGGCGGTGCGGTCACTTGGCCCCGTACGGGATGTCGGGGTTGGCGTCGGCGATCTCCAGCAGCCGGTTGTACTTCGCGACGCGTTCCCCGCGGGCGGGTGCGCCGGTCTTGATCTGCCCGCACCCGGTGCCCACGGCCAGATCAGCGATGAAGGTGTCCTCGGTCTCCCCTGACCGGTGGGACACCATCGCGGTGTACCCGGCATCCCGGCACAGCCGCATCGCCTCCAGGGTTTCGGTGACGGTGCCGATCTGATTGACCTTGATCAACGCGGAGTTCGCGATCTTGCGGCTGATTGCGTCGGCGATGATGGCTGGGTTCGTGCAGAAGTTGTCGTCACCGACGAGCTGCACCCGATCGCCCAGCCGCTGCGTGATGGCGATCCAGCCGTCCTGGTCCTGCTCGGCGAGCCCGTCCTCGATGCTCCACACCGGGAACTCGGTGATGATCGACTCGTACCGCTCGATCATGTCAGCACTGGACAGTGCCTCACCGGCCACCTGGTAGGCGCCGTCACGATAGAACTCACTGGCCGCCGGGTCCATCGCGATCGCCACACCGTCCCGGCCCGGGGTGTACCCGGCGTCGCTGATCGCCTGCACCAGGGTGCGCAGCACGTCCTCCGGGGTGCTGATGTCCGGGGCGAATCCGCCCTCATCCCCCAGGCCGGTGGCGTACCCGGCGTCATGCAACAGCCCCTTCAATTTGGCGTACACCTGCGCACCCGCGCGGATGGCCTCCGCGATCGAGGGCGCACCCAACGGGGCGATCATGAACTCCTGGAAGTCGAGGCTGTTCGGGGCGTGCGCACCACCGTTGACCACATTGAAATGCGGCACCGGTTGGCATGCAGTGACGCCGGCCGGGATCAGGGACCGCCACAGCGGCACCCCCCGGCTCGCAGCGTGCGCCCGGTGCGTGGCGATCGAAACGCCGATGATGCCGTTCGCGCCGAGCCGGGCCTTGTTCGGGGTTCCGTCGGCGTCCCGCATGGCCCGGTCCACCTCGGCCGGGTCGGCAAACTGCTTCCCGATCAGGGCGTCGGCGAGTTCGGTGTTCACGTGGCCCACCGCGGTCAGCACACCCTTGCCGCCATAACGGTTCTTGTCGCCGTCGCGCAGTTCCACCGCCTCCCGTGACCCGGTCGACGCACCCGATGGCACCCCGGCACGCGCAGTGGTGCCATCGCTCAACGTCACCGTCACCGCCAGCGTCGGGTTACCCCGGGAATCCAGGATCTCCACCGCGTGCACCGCGGACAACACCACTGCCTTCGAGTCGGTCATGCGATCTCCTCTGATGGTTGGCCGTACGGCATCAAGCAGCACGGCGTGGACAAAAGGTGAATGGGACAAGGGCGCGGAGTTCGGGTTCAGGGCGCTCCGGGCGTCTGCCCGGCCTTCGACGACCCGGGCGCGGCGAATCGGATCGGCCCGACGCCAACGCGCGCAGCGCCACCGTGCGGTGCCCGGGGCCCGGGACGCCCTGACAGCCGCCGGCGTGAAAAGCCACTTCGTCACCGTTCGCGGTTGCCACCCCCCGCGCCGAGAACGCTTCCCACGGCTGATGCGCGCACCGGCGAACCCGTCACCGACGCGCACCACTCATCGGCGCGCCACACACCGACCGTGGCGCTACGCCGGAACGACCCGCCGGTGTCGGTGCAGCGACGGACATCGATACCCAGGTCCGCCCGCACGGGCACCACGCCGATCACCGGGCACCCGCCCGGTCATGCAGAAGAGTTCGGTACCGCGAACAAATTTGCATGCAGTCCTACCCGGGGTGCGTGGTTACTCAACGGGTAGGGACTGTTGTCGGCCAATGCCGAGGTTCGGGTCCGGCGAGCCCCACCGCCGGTCAACCGACCGCACCATAACGCACTATGGCGTCCCATTCAGTGCCGGGATATCGATCGTCAGGCGGGACGCCAGCACTGGGCGTCGATGTTCTCGTGTCGATGCGCTGGATGACGGACAGCTTGGCGGCGTTGCTGGTCCGACTCTGGCGGGCATCGCTCGCCATCCGCATGGCCCGCGCCGTCAACTCCTGCCAGTACTTCCGAGCTGCACCCGTACCCATCCTTACGAGTCAGCGAAGCCTCCATCGAACCCGGGGCGATGCAGACCGCGAAGTGTGTTCCGGGGATCGGTGATCTGGCTGCAGATGGGGACGTTGGACTCTTGCCGGCCACTCCTCGGGAGGGTTTGGCTGGGTACGGCAGGAGGAGGCGCGTTGCCATGATGTACGGCTATGACGATGGCTGGGGAGCGGGCGGCTGGGTGCTGATGAGTCTGGTGATGCTGGTAGTCGTGGGAGCGGTCGTCGTGTCGGTGGCCGCGCTGATGCGATCGAACCGGACCACGCAGGCTTCGTCCGCAGTCACGCCGACGCGGACCGAATCCGGGTCGGACTCTGCGCTGCGGCTACTGGATGAGCGGTTCGCCCGCGGCGAGATCGACGAAGCTGACTATCTGCACCGCCGGGATCTGCTGACCACCCACTAGGTGTGCCCGAGACCCGATCGTCTGCGTTGATGTTGCTGGCGTCGATGCCAACGACGGTATCGGCGCCGGAATGCTTGACCCGATCCGGCGGCAGGTCGCACCCGGATCGGTGGTCCGGTCCGGTCCGACAAACGGCGCCGTCCGGGATGACCAGTCAGACCGGCACTGAGACAGAACTCAGTACGTCGCCCGGCGGTGCGCAGCCCGTTTGGTGTTTGCGCTGGTCACGGGGGCGGAGGATGGGGGATTCGAACCCCCGAGGGTGTTAGCTAACACTGACCCGGCCGCGGTGTAGCGGGTGCGGACACGGCGTGACTCACGCCGATCTGGACCGACCCCATGTGGGAGACGGCAACGGCCAGTATGGTCCCGAGGCCACCCCGGGTACGCGGACGGGTCGTTCAGTGCAGGGTCGCTGCTGCGTCGGGTTCGAGTCCGGAGGCGGCCACCGCGGCGGCAATGATGTGCAACGGCCGGTTGCTGTTCTGTGAGACGCGGGCCATCAGCAGGAACGCGGCGTCAGCTGGGATTTTGTGTCGTTCCATGAGGATCCCTTTGGCCTGTCCGATGACGTCAGAGTTCACCATCGCCCGGTGCAGGTGGTGTTCGTGTTGGGCGCCGATCAGAGCGATCGCGGCGTGCGTCGCGAACAGCAACCCGGTGTCTTCATCATCGGGAGTGAACGCACCCGCGTTGGCCGAGTACAGATTCAACGCACCGAGGTCCCGTTCCCGCACATACAGCTGGAACGCCAGCATTGACCGCACCCCCAACGCAGCGGCCCGGGCGGCGAACCGCGGCCACCGGGACTCCATGCTCAGGTCGTCAGTGCGGATGGTGACCTGTTCCCGTACCGAGCTCAGGCACGGCCCTTCTCCGGTTTCGTACTGCACCTCATCGATCCGCCGCACCAGGTCCGAGGTGGCCGCTGGGGTGCTGACCTGTCCGTTCCCGGTGACCAGAGTGATACCGGCGTGGTCGGCGCCCGGCACGGTCACCACGGCGGTGCTGACGATGGCATTCAGGGTTTGCTGCAGGTCCGGCGCGGCTTGTAGGGCGCGGGCCAGCTCACTGAACTGATCGGCCACACCGCCTAGCGAGTGGCCGCCGGAAGCGGTCAACCCTTGCGGGCTCAAACTCTCCTTGTTCGGCACTAGCAGCTCCCTTGTAACGAACATCTCTCGGCGCTCCGGGGCCGTGACACATCCGCCCGGATGCAGCATCACCGGATGGCCACTGTCTGTCGTGGGCCACTGGACCAGGATCCTCCGGGTGGTGTGGGGTCGGTGGCCGCATCCACGCCGGCGTCGGGTTCGCCCTCGGTCATGCGGTCTCTCCTACTGTGCGAACGGCTCCGTGATGCCGCCCGGGGTGGAATGGTGGTCTATCGTTACCGATGGGTGCGAATCGCTGCCCGACCGCCGCTTTTGCTGCGCGGTCGCCCCGGTTCCCCGAACCATTCTGGCGGTATTCGCCCGTGATAGTCCTGCGCATTGTCATTCCCCAGACCGCTAGCCTGTCCGGCAGCGGGCCTCACTTCGTTGCCGGCCGAGACCTTGCCGGCCCCGCTCCGACCGGTCCCGCGCTGCACCCGCGTACCCATGCCAACGTCGCCGCTACCCCGCCGCTCAAGGCCCCAGGCACTGCCAAGTTGATGAGGGATCTCATCCACCGTCATGGGCAGATCCAAGTCGCGGTCGGAATGTTGATGATGCGCCGTGAGGTGACTGCCGCCCAGGCACACGCCCATCTCACCCTCATTGCTGCCCGCACCGGATTGCACCGCGCGGATGTCGCGAACGTCATCATCGCCGACCACTACCCACACCCGCCCCGGTCCACGCTGTGACACGGCCTGTATGAGGTTCGCCAACGGCTGGCGCAATGCCGATACTCATCGCGTTCCCAGACGTAGCGGGATTGAAGGGAAAACCGGGGAAGGGGTGGTGATGGACGGATCAGCGGTGTACGGCGGAGGACCGGTCCAGGTGCCCGCCGGAGATGTCGCCGAGGCCGTGCGGACCGCTGTGACCACCCACTCGTCTAAGGAAGCCCTTGAAACTGTCATCGACATGGCCATCGAATGCGGGCCCTGCGACGGCGCCAGCATCACCATGCTCGGTTTGCATCGGGTGCTGGAAACCCTCGCCCATTCCGACGACCGGATCCGTCGCGCCGACGAACTGCAGTACCAGCTCGGCGAGGGACCCTGCGTGGACGCCGTTTGGGCGAACGGGATCTTCATCGTCCCCGACCTGTCCAGCGCCGGCCGATGGCCGCGGTGGACCGCCCGCATCGCGGACGCCAGCATCTCGGCGTTGTTGTCGGTGCACCTGTTCACCGACAACAACCTGGGATCACTGAACCTCTACTCGATGCGGTCGCGGGACTTCGACGACGGCGACATCGAAGACGCTCGGGTCATCGCCGCGCACGCCTCCGTGGTCCTGGCCTACACCAGAACACAGGAGAACCTGTGGCGGGCCATCGACACTCGACTGCTGATCGGGCAGGCCCAGGGCATGCTGATGCAGAAATTCGGACTGACACCGGCAAAATCTTTCGCAGTGCTCCGCCGCTACTCACAAACCGGCAACATGAAACTGACCGCCGTCGCAGAACAGCTGACCCGCACCGGTCAACTCCCCGACCTGGCCAGCGCTTTGGAAACTGTCTCAACCGGCTGTGGGTGAAACATTCGATTCCGGTCGCCTACCGTTAATCCGTGGCGCGAACGCGCGCGCGAGCTCTGGCAGCCCGACGACGCGTGGGTCTTCACGTCGCCTGTCGGCAAGCCGATGAATCCGAACTCGGATGACCACCGGTGGACGGCGCTGCTGAAAGAGGCCGGCGTTCAGGACGCCCGGCACACCGCGGCCACCGTGCTCCTGGTCCTCGGCGTCCCCGAGCGCACCGTGGTGGGCATCAGGGGCTGGTCGAGCAGGCCATGGCGGCGCGCTATCAGCACGTCACGGACCCGATCCGGCGGCAGGTCGCGGACCAGGTCGGCGGTCTGCTGTGGGCCGACCAGCGACCCGTCCAGGATGACAAATGAGACTAGAGCCCAGGCGGTCGCTCGGTCGTGCCCACTCGATTTCCCGTTTACGCCGGTCACAAGGGCGGAGGATGGGGGATTCGAACCCCCGAGGGCGTTAACCCAACACGCTTTCCAAGCGTGCGCCATAGGCCACTAGGCGAATCCTCCTGGCCGGCGAGGTGCTCGAAGCCCTTCCGGGCCCGGTGACGACGGCGGCCCGAGGGCAACCCGTCACGGCAACAACGCCGCAGAGCAGTCTAACGGTCGGCGCGGGATGGTCCCGACCATGCTCGGCCGGTTGGCCAGCGCAGACCTCACGGTCGGAGGCGGGGAGCAGGGCGATCGCGTCAGCTGCCGCCGGAGCCGGCGACGGGAACCGTCTCGCTCCCGGGCGAACGGCGGCGCCGGACGACAACGAAGGCCGCGGCGGCAGCAACCACCACCACGATGACTCCGGCGAGCATCCACGGTGAGCGGGCGGCCAGCGCGAGCGACGCCTCGAAGGCGGCGATGCCGACCGTTGCGAAAATCAGCGCCCAGGCCAGGCAGCCGATCATCATCGCGACGGTGTACCGCAGGTACGGCATCCTGATCAGTCCGGCGCCTGCGTTGACCACCGTCTGGACCCCGACGGTGAAGAAGGACAGCGTGACCAGCGGCGGACCCCAGCGTTGCAGGGCCACGGTTGCTCTGGTTGTCCGTGGACCGGTGACCTTGGCGGCCAGCCGGCTGTGCAGCACGCCCGCTCGGACGCCCCGGCCGAGCCAGTACGTCGCCTGTGCGCGCACCAGCACGATACAGAACAGCACGGCGACGGTGATCGCGAAGGGCTTGCCCTCGTACCAGCTGGGCACGGCGTCAGGTGGTACGAGGGGAGGGCGAGCCGGCAGTGCTCACGCCACACCTCCGGTCCGCCTGGCGGTCACCCGTTCGGTGACCGATTGTCCATTTGCCAGGGTAAGGCCTGGCGACAGAGCGTCAGGCGGCCTGAGCGGTGAGGATCTCCCTGATCTCCCGGGTGTCCTCGTCGCTGTACCGGTCGATGACGGCCTCGATCTCGAGCCGGTCGGCGTGGGTGTTGTAGGCGGCCAGCTCGTCGGCCAGGTGCTGGTGCGCGGCACGCTCGGCGCGGCGGGCGGCCAGGGTGTCGAGAAGGTGCACATGCATGGTTGTCGGTTCTCCTTGCGTTCGCCGGGACCTCGTGGAGCTCGGATGGCTGGCCGTCCCGGGGCGATCCGTCAAGGCCATCTGAATCGATTCTGTTCCCTGCTCAGGGCACATTTCGGTGATCTTGATATGGTCTTCGACGCACTGCCGGTAGAGCTCCCTCGCCGCACCATTGGGAGGCCCCGGTGAGGGGGCCGCGTCGGGAGCAGGATCGGATCTGCGCTCGCTGGAGGGCGACGGGAGCGGTGCCGTCGCGTCCGTTCGAACGGTCGAGCCGCTGCCGCTAGACTTATCACCGGACCCCCGCGGCGTCCATCTCATCAACCCCCCCAGGGCCGGAAGGCAGCAAGGGTCCGTGAGCTCTGACGGGTGCGGGGGTCCCCTTCTTATCTGCGGCCGGGCCGGCGAGCACCACCGCACTGAGCCCCCGAGGTCGCGGCTGTCCACCGGCTTGCTGGGCAGGGGCCGGCTGTCGGTCCGCTGCCGTAGCCTCGGTCCGTGGCGCTCGCCCTCTACCGCAAGTACCGACCCGCGACCTTCTCCGAGGTGGTGGGCCAGGAGCACGTCACCGAACCGCTGCGGACGGCGCTCGCGGCGGGTCGGATCAACCATGCCTACCTGTTCTCCGGCCCTCGCGGCTGCGGAAAGACGTCGTCGGCCCGGATTCTGGCGCGGTCGCTGAACTGCGTGCACGGCCCCACTCCGGACCCGTGCGGCGAGTGCCCGTCGTGCATCGCGCTGGCGCCCGAGGGTCCGGGCTCGCTCGACGTCGTCGAGCTCGACGCCGCCAGTCACGGAGGTGTGGACGACACCAGAGATCTGCGCGACAAGGCGTTCTACATGCCGTCCGAGTCGCGATACCGGGTGTTCATCATCGACGAGGCGCACATGGTGACGACGCAGGGCTTCAACGCCCTGCTCAAGATCGTCGAGGAGCCGCCCGAGCACCTGGTCTTCATCTTCGCCACCACCGAACCGGACAAGGTGCTCACCACCATCCGGTCCAGAACCCACCATTACCCGTTCCGGCTGATCCCGCCGACCACGCTCCGGGCCCTACTGGAGCGACTGTGCGCGGAAGAGGGCGCCGTGGTGGAACCGGCGGTGCTGCCGCTGGTGATTCGCGCCGGCGGCGGGTCTGCCCGTGACTCGCTGTCCGTGCTCGACCAGCTGCTGGCCGGGGCCGGGCCGGAGGGGGTCACCTACCGCAGTGCGGTCGCGCTGCTCGGCGTGACCGACGCCGCGCTGATCGACGAGGTGGTCGACGCGCTCGCCGCGGGCGACGGCGCGTCGGTGTTCGGCGCCGTCGACCGGGTGGTCGAAGCGGGGCACGACCCGCGCAGGTTCGCCGCCGACCTGCTCGAGCGCCTGCGAGATCTGGTGATCCTCAATGCCGTGCCGGACGCGGTGGCCAAGGGACTCATCGACGCCCCGGAGGACGAGTTGGCGGCGATGGCCGGTCAGGCGGACCGGCTCGGCGTGGCCACGCTGACCCGGATGGCCGAGGTGCTGCACACCGGCCTGGTCGACATGCGCGGAACCACCTCGCCGCGGCTGCTGCTCGAACTGCTCTGTGCCCGCATGCTGCTGCCCGGGTCTGCCGCGGGTGACGCGTCGCTGCTGCAGCGCCTGGAGCGGATGGAACGGCGGATGGACATCGCCGCCGAGCACCGGGCCGGGGGAGCGGAGCAGGGCGCGGCTCCGGTGCTTGCCCGGTCAGGCGCCGCCTCGTCGTCGGTGGCCGCGGCTTCGGTGCCAGCGCAATCGCACGCGGGCGAGCCGACGCCCGGTCCGTCAGCCGCCTCCGACGCGGGCTACCAGCAGCGGCCGCGCGGCGCATCGGCTGCGTCGGCGTCGTCTGCCGCGCAGGACTCATCGACGGAGCAGGGCGCCAACCCGCAGCGGTCCGGCAACCAGTCGCCGCCCGGTGGCAAGGCGGAACCGCGGACT
Organism: uncultured Actinomycetota bacterium; assembly: GCA_963785455.1. GTDB lineage: Bacteria > Actinomycetota > Actinomycetes > Mycobacteriales > Nakamurellaceae > Nakamurella. The sequence goes on along the minus strand of CAWAVL010000013.1, from coordinate 434,976 downwards.
GCGCCGACCAAGCGCGCGGGTCCCGACCTGGGACTGCCGGTACCGCCGACACTCAGCACGACGCGGCGTCCGGGCGACCAGCCGCCGGCGATGACAGGTCACGACAGCGCGCCCGCGGAGCGCTCACCCGACGGCGCAGACACCGGAGCTGCGGTGCCCGGCTCGGCGGCGGAGCGGCCGTCCCGAAACCCGGTGCCGACGACGGATCAGGGATCGCGGCGGGTGCCGCCGAACGGATCGCCTGCGGATCAGGCGTCCGTGGACCCGTCGCCACCCGCCGGTGTCACCCAGGGTCGAGGGGTGACCGACCAGGCGTCCACCGAGCCCCTCGCCGGGTCTGCATCCGAACGGGGTTCGGCAACCACTGACGGACGGACGTCGGACGGGGCCACTGACGGTCAGGACGGGGCCGACGCGTCGCCGGCCGGTCAGGACGGGGCCGACGCGTCACCGGTTCTCGCCGCCAGCGAACCTGCCGACGGCTCCGTCGTCGGCGATGCGCCACCCACCAGCGCCGACGCGATCGGTGTCACGGATGTGCGCCGCGTGTGGCCCGAAGTGCTGGCCGCCGTCAAGGAGCGCCGCCGGACGACGCAGATCCTGCTCGAGTCGGCGACGGTCGTCGCCGTGGAGTCCGGTGTCCTGCACCTGACCATGCCGTCTGCGGGCACCGCCCGGCGCGTGCTCGAACCGGCCAACGCGGACCTGCTCCGCGGGGCGGTTCGGCACGTGCTCGGCGTCGACTGGTCGATCGCCTGCACCGCCGGGACGCCCGGTGCGCAGGGACAAACGGCCGGCGCCGGGCGGCCGTCACCGTCCGCGCCGCCCGGGCCGGGCCAGCGGCCCGGGTTCCAGGCGGAGGCCGAGCCGGTGCCGCCGCTCCCGGACGAGGACATCCCCGACGACTACGGTGAGCCGCTCGATGCGTCGGTCGTCGCCGACGGCTTGCGTGACCCCGAACAGGTTGCCATTGCACTGTTGTCGGCTCAGCTCGGAGCCAGGCCGCTCGATCCCGCCGGCTGAATCTGCCGTCCGAGCAGGGCCGCCAGTCTTTCGATCGCGCGGGCGTCGGCGGCAATGGGCTGCGGTTCTGCGAATCGCCGCCGGCCGGGCGGGACCCGGCTCAGGTTCTGCCGGGAGAACACGATCTCCTGCTCGGCGAGGTGCTCCGGGAACTCCACGTCGCGGCCCGTGGCGACCGCGAGATCCCAACCGTGGACGAGCATCTCGACGATGCGCAGGTGCAGCGCGACCGCGCCGGGAATGGTCCCGAACGGAACGGTGATCGTCCGCGTCATCGCGTCCGGTGTCGAGAACGCCTGCAACAGAAGTTGTCCCGCGACGTCGAATGCAGCCGGCAGATCGGCGTCCGGAGACTCCAACGCCTGGGTGGCCCCCGCCACCGTTGGCGGCGCATCCGGCAGCAATGCATCCGCGAACAGGTGCATGCCGCCCACGAGGTGGACGACCACGTCCCGCACCGTCCACTGGGAGCACGGGGTGCGGGCGGCCCACTGGTCACCTGCAATGCCGGCGACGACGCCGCCGCAGACCTGGGTGGCATGGGCCAGTTGATCGATCCCGGGGTCGCTCACCGCGCAACGATCCCTGCCCGCGTGCGGCGATGTCCACCCGCAAATGCCACTGCGCGGCGATCCACGACAGCGCAAAGTCACCGATCGGTGACGGAGCGAGGGCCGGACGGGCACATAAATCACCCGTTCGGGAGAGTGTATTCGGACTTTCGACACTGTCAGTGACATGTGACCTGCGCTTCACTTGCACGCATCGGGGGATCCGATCCGAGGGGAGAGCAGAGATGGAAACCATTCCGAACTTGCCGGGCGCAGGCGTCTCGCGTCGCACGGTCTTCAAGGCCGCCGGAGCGGGCATCGGGTTGTACTTCGTCACGTCGGTGGGTGGGCGCGCACTGGCGGTGCAGGCCGCGATACCGGCGGCGGAGTCAGACACAACGGCGGCGCCGATGCCCGGCGGCGCCATCCCTAAGTTCGTCACCCCACTGCTCATCCCGCCGGTGATGCCGAAGGCGGGCATCGTTCCCCTGCGAGGCGGGAAGAACGCGGACTACTACGAGATCTCCGTGCGGCAGGTCCCGCAGCAGATCCTGCCCGACACGATGCCGGCCACCACCGTGTGGGCCTACGGGCCGGTGGCCGCGCGCGGGCCACACGCGGTGCGGTTGTATCACGCCCCGAGCCTGACGATCGAAGCCGACTGGAGTCGACCGGTGCGGGTCAAGTGGATCAATGAACTCGTCGACGCCAAGGGTCGTCACCTCCCGCACCTGCTGCCGGTCGACCCGACCCTGCACTGGGCGAATCCCGTTGGCGGAAAGGCGGCCCGGGACAGCAGGCCGCGGTTCGACCGGACTCCCGGTCCCTACACCGGGCCGGTGCCTCTGGTCACTCACGTGCACGGGTCGGTCGGCGTCGGTGACGAGAGCGACGGTTACCCGGAAGCCTGGTTCCTGCCTGCCGCGACCGATATCCCACGTGGGTATGCCCGCACCGGTACCTGGTACGACTTCTTCCATCGGAAGGCCAACACCCGCTTCGGCGTCGGCTGGGCGCCGGGATCGGCCACGTTCCAGTATCCGAACGAACAACGCGCCTGCACGTTGTGGTACCACGACCACACCCTGGGCATGACGCGGTTGAACGTGTACGCCGGCCCCGTGGGCTTCTTCCTGATCCGCGGCGGTCCCGAGGGCGATGCGGCGGTGCGGGACGCACGCACCGGGAAGCGTGCCGTCCTACCGGGTCCGGCGCCCCGCGACGGTGACAAGTTACCGCCGCGGAAGGGCTACTTCGAGATCGCGCTCGCCATCCAGGACCGCTCGTTCCAGGACGACGGCTCGCTGTTCTACCCGGATTCGCGCGAGTTCTTCGACGACGCCGTCGGCCCTTACATTCCGGACACGGACGTCTCGCCGATCTGGAACCCGGAGTTCTTCGGCAACGCGATCATGGTGAACGGTGCGACCTGGCCATACCTGACCGTGGAGCAACGCCGGTACCGCTTCCGGCTGTTGAACGGCTGCGACGCAAGGTTCCTGCTCCTGGACTTCGGCCGAATGCCCGGAGTGCGGGTCTGGCAGATCGGGTCCGAAGGCGGGTTCCTCCCGGCGCCGGTCGACGTCACGGCCACCGGCAACACGCTGCTGTTGAGCCCGGCCGAACGGGCCGACATCATCGTCGACTTCACGGCTGTCCCGCTCGGCCACCACGTGCTGGCCAATGTCGGCCCAGACGAGCCGTTCGGCGGGTTGCCGATCGAGGAGACAGCGGACCCGGACACCACCGGCCAGATCATGCAGTTCAGGGTGGTAGGGGCTGCCGGACCCGATCGCACGACCCCGCCGGAGGCTCTGCAGCTCCCCGCGGTTGCGGCGTTGCCCGCTGGGCATGTCCGCAAGCTCGCTCTGGTCGAGGAAATGTCGATGGACGTCGAAGAGGCGCCGATCGCCGCGATGCTCGGCACGGTCGGCCCGGACGACGGCTACCAGGCGCGGATGTGGGATGACGAGGTCACCGAGAACCCCGCCGTCGGGGCGGTGGAAACCTGGGAGTTTTACAACACGACGGCCGATGCGCATCCGCTGCACGTGCACGACGTGCTCTTCCAGGTTCTCAACCGGCAGGGCGCCCTGGTGGACGAGGCCGGCGGCACGGTGCGTCCCGATCCGGACAGTCCGGTGCGTCCACCGGAACCCGGCGAAACGGGTTGGAAGGACACGGTCATCGCCTATCCCGGGGAGGTCACCCGGATACGGATGCGATTCGGCAACGCGGGCCAGTTCGTCTGGCACTGCCACATCATCGAGCACGAGGACAACGAGATGATGCGGCCGATGCGGGTCGGTCCGAAGCAACCGGGCCAACCGGGACACTGACGGCCGGCCGAGCGATCAATGGCCCCGCACGACCCAGTCGTCGACGTGCGGTGCCTCTGCCCCGATGGTGGTGTCGTCCCCGTGACCGGCGTGCACGACCGTGGCCGAGGGGAGCGTCAGCAGCTTGTGGCTGATCGAGTCGATGATCGTCGGGAAGTCGGAGAACGACCGTCCGGTGGCGCCGGGGCCGCCGGCGAACAGCGTGTCCCCGGTGAAGACGGCCGCCAGGCCGGGCGCGAAAAAGCTGACGGCGCCGGGACTGTGGCCGGGAGTGTGCAACACCTGGATCTGCGTGCCCGCCACTTCCACCGTCTGGCCGCCGTGCAGTTCGACGTCCGGCTGCGCCACGGGATGCGTCATCCCCCACAGGGCCGCGTCCGCCGGGTGCAACCAGATCGCCGCGCCCGTCCGCTTCGCCAACTCCGGCGCGGCGTTGATGTGATCGTTGTGCCCGTGGGTGAGCAGGATCGCGGCCACCCGTCGCTCACCGATCCGCTCGGCGATGGCGCCGGCGTCGTGGGCGGCGTCGATGACGACCACCTCGTCGTCGTCACCCACCAGCCAGACGTTGTTCTGCACGTCCCAGCTGCCGCCGTCGAGGGTGAAAGTGCCTGCAGTGACGACCTTCTCGACCTGCACCGTCACACGCTCACCCCGAGACCCGGATAGAGCGGGTGCGCATCGGCCAACGCCGTCACCCGGGCACGCAGTGCCGTGCGCACCGCCGGATCCAGGTCGCCGACCGGCGCGGTCAGTGCCGCGGCGATGATGTCGGCGACCTCGACGAAGCCGGCGTCATGGAAACCCCGGGTGGCCAGGGCGGGCGTCCCGATCCGCAGACCGGACGTGACCATCGGCGGGCGCGGGTCGAACGGCACTGCGTTGCGGTTGACCGTGATACCCACGTCGTGCAACCGATCCTCGGCGGCGCGGCCGTCGAGGTCTGACTCCCGCAGGTCCACCAGCACCAGGTGCACGTCCGTGCCGCCGGTCAGCACCCGCACCCCAGCGTCAGCCACGTCGGACTGGATCAGCCGCTCGGCCAGCAACCGTGCTCCGCGGATGGTCCGCTCCGCCCGTTCGGTGAACGACGGGTCGGCGGCCATCTTGAACGCGACCGCCTTGGCCGCGATGACGTGCTCGAGCGGCCCGCCCTGCTGCCCTGGGAAGACCGCAGAGTTGATCTTCTTCGCGATGGCGGGGTCGCCCGACAGGATGACACCGCCGCGCGGGCCGCCGAGGGTCTTGTGCGTGGTGGTGGTCGTGACGTGCGCGTGCGGCACCGGCGACGGGTGCAGCCCCGCGGCCACCAGCCCCGCGAAGTGCGCCATGTCGACCAGTAGAAAGGCGTCGACCTCGTCGGCGATCTCCCGGAAGCGCTCGAAGTCGAGCTGGCGCGGGTAGGCCGACCAGCCCGCGATGATCAACTTCGGCCGGTGCTCACGGGCGAGGCGGGACACCTCGTCCATGTCGATGCGGTAGTCCTCCTTCGACACCTCGTACGCCGCAACGTTGTACAGCAACCCGGAGAAGTTGATCCGCATGCCGTGGGTGAGGTGGCCACCGTGTGCCAGGGACAGGCCGAGGATGGTGTCGCCGGGCTTGATCAGCGCCTGCATCGCGGCGGCGTTGGCCTGCGCGCCGGAATGCGGCTGGACGTTGGCGAAGCCGGCACCGAACAGCGCCTTGATCCGCTCGATGGCCAGCCTCTCGATGGCGTCGACGTACTCGCAGCCGCCGTAGTACCGGCGTCCCGGGTAGCCCTCGGCGTACTTGTTGGTCAGCACGCTGCCCTGCGCCTGCATGACCGACACCGGCGCGAAGTTCTCCGAGGCGATCATCTCCAGGGTGTCCTGCTGCCGGTGCACCTCCTGCGCGATGTACTCGGCGACCTCGGGGTCGGCGATCTCCAGCGGGGCGTTCAAGCCTGCCCAGGGTGCGGCGGCCGCGGTCGCCGGGTCCGCGATGGCAGCGGCCACGTCAGTCGTCGTCATGGCAGGTCCTCCTCGATTCAGGCGCCTGAACGGGCCGGTTGCCGGCCGGAGCCCGCCTGTCGCAGGTTCCACCGTAGTGGCCGAGGTGGGGACGGCCGAATCCACCGATCGGCGCTCCGGTGGCCGACGCGCGCAAGGTGTCACAGTTTCGTAAGAGTCGGCCGGCCGGCCGAACGGACAGAACGGGCATGATCGACGTAGCCGGACCGAGCAACGGCAGAGAAGGGGGACCGGTGACACGTCCTCGGGTGGTGATCGCCGTGCTGGCGGCCGTGGGTATGGCCGTGCTGGGCGGCTGTGCGACGTCCGGTTCGACCGGTGCAACGGTGGCCGGTACGACCACGCCGCCGACGAACGCATCGACCCCTGCACTGCCGCCTTCGTCGGCAACAACGGCGATGTCGTCGACCGCGCAGGCCCCGGGCGAAGCCGGTGCGCAACAGTCGGCTCCGGCCTCGGCGAGCGAACTCGATCGGTCGACGCCGGCCGCAACATCGGCCGCGCAGTCATCGGCACAGGCGGCGTCCGCGCCGGTGGCCGTGCCGGAGCAGCTTCGGTTCACCGCCACCACGCTGGACGGCACACCGTTCGATGCAGCGGCGCTGGCCGGTCGGCCGGTGGTCTTCTGGTTCTGGGCACCCTGGTGCCCCAATTGCCGCGCTGAAGCGCCGCAGGTCGCGGCTGCTGCGGCCGCACACCCCGAGGTGACCTTCGTCGGCGTCGCCGCGCAGGATGAGCAGCCGGCCATGCAGGCCTTCGTCAGCGACTACGGCGTCGGCGGCTTCCAGCACCTCGCGGACCTGGACGCCTCGATCTGGCGGCGCTTCGACGTGACGCTGCAGCCCGCCTACGCGTTCGTCGGTGCAGACGGGTCGGTTGACGTCGTCAAGAGCCGGGTGTCCGCCGATGAACTCGACAGCCGGCTCGCCCAGCTGACCAGCTGAACTGGCTGCCCGTGGATCTGGACACCCTCGGCTTCGCCGTTGCGGCCGGTCTCGTCGCCGCGGTCAACCCCTGCGGTTTCGCCATGCTGCCCGGCTACCTGTCCCTGGTGGTTGCCGGTGAGACGGCTGCAAGTGAGACGGCTGCGGGTGAGACGGCTGCGGGTGGGACTGCTGCCGGTGGGCCGGCGCAGCCCGGGACGGTACCGGGCCGGGCGGCGTCCCGTGCGCGGGCCGTCGGCAGGGCGCTTGCCGCCACCGCCGCGATGGCGACCGGCTTCGTGCTCGTGTTCGGCACATTCGGGCTCGTCATCGCACCGCTGACGACGTCGATCGAGCGATACCTGCCGGCCGTCACCGTGGTGATCGGCATCGCGCTCGTCGTGCTCGGCGCCCTGCTTCTCGGCGGCCGCGAACTGACGGTGATGCTGCCGCGACCTGGTAAGGGCGCACCGACCCGGCGCATCGGATCGATGCTGGGCTACGGCATCGCCTATGCGTTGGCGTCGTTGTCGTGCACCATCGGGCCGTTCCTTGCCGTCACCAGCGCCACATTCCGCAGTGGATCGACGTTGTCCGGATTTCTGGCCTACGTCGCGTACGCGGTGGGGATGGCGTTGACGGTCGGCGTCCTCGCGGTGGCGACCGCCCTGGCCAGCGCGTCGGCGGTGGCCAGAACACGCAAGCTGCTGCCGTACGTCGGCCGGGTCAGCGGCGTCCTGCTCATCGTGAGCGGGCTGTATGTGACCTATTACGGCGTGTACGAACTGCGGCTGCTCACCGGAAACGGTGACGCGGCAGATCCGGTTGTCGATGCGGCAGTGCGGTTCCAGGGCGCGGTGGCCAGCTGGCTCGACGCGGTCGGCTGGTTTCCGCTGCTGCTGCTCCTGGGCGTACTCGCGGCAATCGTCCTGCTGGCCTGGCGCGTCCGGAGCCGACGCGACCGATCCCGGCGGAACGGGCAAGCACCCGCCTCAGAGGCGGGATCCGCCACCGGCGGGTGAGATCAAGTCACGAATGGGACTGACCGTTCTGATGATGACGACGCAGCGGTCACCCGTGCGGTGATGGTGTGCCCGTCGTCGGCTGGACCCAGTGGCTGCCGGCCGGGCATTCACCGATCGGTGGAGCCGAAGGGCAACCGGTATGTCGCTGCTGCGCCGGGCGTGCCGGGCGGCGAGAGTAGAGGCATGACGCAGACAACGGGGCCGATCGAGGGGCAGACCGCTATGGGGCGAAGTATCGGCCGACCTGCCGACCTCGTGGTGCCGGTCCCCGACGGAGCCGACCTCGCGGTCCGCGTCCGCGGCCTGCGACGCGCCTACGGGAACACGAACGCGTGCGACGGACTGGACCTGGACGTCATCCGTGGTGAGGTCCTGGCACTGCTCGGACCGAACGGCGCCGGGAAGACGACGTGCACGGAGATCCTCGAGGGTTACCGCCGACGCGACGCCGGGGACGTCTCCGTCCTCGGCCATGACCCGGCCCGGCCGACCGCCCGGTGGCGGTCACGGCTCGGCATCGTGCTGCAACAGGCGGCGGACCTGGAGGATCTGACCGTCGAGGAGTCGGTCCGGCACTTCGCGGGTTACTACCCGAGCCACCGGGACGTCGACGAGGTCATCGACGCGGTCGGGCTGTCGGAGAAGCGCCGCACCCGCGGCGGGCAGCTCTCGGGTGGTCAGCGGCGACGGTTGGACGTGGCACTCGGCATCATCGGGCGTCCGGAACTGCTGTTCCTCGACGAGCCGACAACCGGCTTCGACCCCGAGGCCCGGCACGATTTCTGGGAGTTGATCACGCACCTGCGCGACGAGGGCACCACCATCCTGCTGACCACCCATTACCTGGAGGAGGCGGAGGTGCTGGCCGACAGGGTCGCGGTCATCTGCCGCGGCCGGGTGATCGCCTGCGACGTGCCGTCGCGCCTGGGTGGTCGCGACGAGTCTCTCGCGACCGTGTCCTGGCAGGAGAACGGCGCCGACCAGCGCGTCGACACCGCTGAGCCGACCGCCGAGGTCGCCCGCCTGGCCGCCCGGTTCGGCGGCGAGGTGCCCGGGCTCGAGGTACTCCGGCCCAGCCTGGAGGACATCTACCTGTCCTTGATCGACACGGCTTCGGTCGACACGGCTCCGATCGACTCGGCTTCGATCGACTCGGCTTCGATCGACTCGGCTCCGATCGACTCGGCTCTGACCGACACCGCGCCGGCGGGTGCCGCGGCGGCCCAGAGACCGGTGGCGGCATCCCCGGTGGTCGCTACCGCGGCCGACAGCCCCTCCGCCACCGGTGGTTTCGGTGCCAACGCCGACCGCAACATCTCCGATCTCGACGACCAGGACGCGTCATGACGAACACCTCGCTCCCCGCACGGCCCGCCACCTTCCCGGCCCCGCCGGGGGCACTGAAACTCGGGGCGCGGCGGGTGAGCATCGAGCTCCGCCAGTTCTTCCGCGACCGCAACTCGGCCGTGTGGAACTTCTCCCTGCCCCTGCTGTTGATGATCATCTTCGGATCCGTGTTCGGCGGTCAACAGCTCGGCGACAGCGGCGTCACGTTCGCGCAGTACTTCGTCGCGGGGATGATCGCCTCGGGCATCGTCTACACAAGCTTCCAGAACCTCGCGGTCGCCATCCCGATGGAGCGCGACGACGGCACCCTCAAGCGCATCCAGGGCACGCCGATGCCGAAGATCGCCTACTTCATCGGCAAGATCGGATTGGTCTTCGTCGCCTACGTCGGCCAGGTGACGCTGCTCATCCTGATCGGGCACTTCTTCTACGACATCGTGCTGCCGAGCGGCGAGCAGTGGGTCACGTTCGCATGGGTCTCGGTCCTGGGGCTGATCTCCTGCACGCTGCTCGGCATCGCGTTCAGCGTGGTGCCCCGGACCGGCAAGGGCGCGACCGCCATTGTCAGCCCCATCGTGCTCGTGCTGCAGTTCACCTCAGGCGTGTTCTTCCAGTACAGCCAGCTGCCCGAGTGGATGCAGCACTTCGCCGCGATCTTCCCGCTGAAGTGGCTCACCCAGGCCATGCGCAGCGTCTTCCTGCCCGACTCCGCCGCGGCCCTGGAGGTCGGCGGCTCCTTCGAGCTGGGTCGGTGCGCACTGGTGCTGATCGCCTGGACGATCGGCGGGCTGGTGTTGAGCCTGACGGTCTTCCGCTGGAACAGGCGCGGACAGGACTGACTGTCACGGGAATGACCGGCCACCGGCACGCGAGCTCGGCGGTCACCGAAGCCCCACACTCGGCCACCGACTGTGCGGTTGTTCTGCGCGAAAGTAACGATGCGGTGACGGTGGTCGCACCGCGATGAACCGGCGTTTACGGTGCCAGGAGCATGACGCAGCTGCGGCCTGTACCGGGTGACAGGCGGCGCGTCGGGCGATCCGTTCGGGCCCCGCATCGGGCGCGGGCTCGCTCCTGGGTGCACACTCCTGCGGACCCACCATCGGCTCGCAACGGGCGAGCGGTGGAGCGTTCCGGTGTCAACACCGGACCGTCGTGCAGTGGAAGGGCAGACCGGCAAGGCAGCTCAGCAGCACACGGACACGGCAACACCCGCGGACCGCGGTAGAACATCCCGGTACCAACGCCGCTGTAGACATACGGCGGCACCGTCACAACAGCCTGGAGGTAGTAGAGCGTGAGACGTCATCGGTGGTTGGGAGCCGGCTTGGCCGGCGCCCTTGTCCTGACCATGTCAGCCTGCGCGAGCTCGGATCGCGACAGCGAGAGCAGCGCGTCGAGCGGCGCTGCGGTCTCCGGCTCGGCCTCCGGCGAAGCAGGTGCTTCCAGCGCCGCGGGCGGTCCGGCCGACCCCAACGGGCAGATCATCTTCGGCGCGGCCGGCGCGCCCAGCATGTTCGATCCGCTGTACGCCACCGACGGCGAGACCTTCCGGGTGGTCCGGCAGATGACCGAGGGTCTGGTCGGGTTCAAGCCGGGGACCGCCGAGGTGGAACCCGCGCTGGCCAAGTCGTGGGAGCAGTCGGACGACGGTCTCACCTGGACCTTCACCCTGCAGGACGGCGTGACGTTCCACGACGGAACGGCGTTGGACGCCGAGGCGGTCTGCTACAACCTCGACCGGATGTACAACCAGACCGGGGCCGGCGCCACCCAGGCGCAGTACTGGTCGGACACCATGGGAGGTTTCAAGGGCCAGAAGGACCAGGCCGGCGAGCTCGTACCGAGCGTGTACGAATCGTGCACCGCCGCGGACGACGGCACCGCGGTCATCAAGCTCACCCGGTACACCTCCAAGTTCCCGGCGATCCTGGGGTTGCCGTCCTTCTCCATCCAGTCGCCCACCGCACTGAAGAAGTACGACGCCGACAACGTCAAGGCCGAGGGTGATTCCTTCGTGTACCCGGCCTACGCCACCCAGCACCCGACGGGTACGGGGCCGTTCAAGTTCCAGGCCTACGACAAGGCCAACAACACCGTCACCCTGGTCCGCTACGAGGACTACTGGGGCGACAACGCCAAGTCCAAGACGCTGATCTTCAAGATCATTCCTGACGAAACCGCGCGGAAGCAGGAATTGCAGGCGGGCACCATCGACGGCTACGACCTGCCGAACCCGGCCGACTGGCAGAGCCTGCAATCCGACGGTTTCAACGTCGCGATCCGACCCGCCTTCAACATCCTCTACCTGGGCATGACTCAGGGAACGAATCCCGCCTTGGCCGACCTCAAGGTGCGTCAGGCGATCGCCTACGCGCTCAATCGCCAGCAATTCGTGGACTCGCAGCTGCCGCAGGGCGCCACGGTAGCGCCCCTTTTCTACCCAGAGACGGTCCAGCCATTCACCACCGACGTGTCAGAAGTACGACTACGACCCGCAGAAGGCCAAGGACCTGTTGGCCGAGGCGGGTCAGTCTGACCTCACACTCAACTTCTGGTGGCCGACCGAGGTGTCACGCCCGTACATGCCGGACCCCAAGAGCGTCTTCACCGCATTCAAGACTGATCTCGAAGCTGTGGGGATTACTGTCAAGGAGACTTCCAAGCCCTGGAACGGTGGCTATCTGGATGACGTCCAGACCAACCACAAAGCCGATCTGTTCCTTCTCGGCTGGACGGGCGACTACAACACTCCCGACAATTTCATCGGCACATTTTTCACCCGCGGCGACGGTCAGTTCAATACCGAGAAGGCGCCGTGGGGTCCGGAGTTGTCCGCTGCATTGAAGGCCGCCGATTCCACACCGGACGATGCGCAGCGCGAGGCTGCCTACAACAAGATCAACCAAGATCTGATGGGCAATTACCTTCCCGGCGTCCCGATTTCGTCGTCGCCGCCGGCCCTGGTACTTGCTGCGAACCTGCAGGGAATTACCCCGAGTCCGCTGACCGACGAGAAGTTCGTTGACGCGTACTTGAGCTGACCGCATCGGAACGGGCGGCGGTGCGGTGGTCGTGATGATCACCAGCCCCGCCGCCCGTCGGCGGTGCGGGCCGGTGGGAGTGGAGCATTGGTCCGCGACAGCTGCTGGTGACAGGAAGGATGACCGCAATGCCATCGCCCGGGGTGCCCACCCGCCGTGGCCGTCCGCGCCCCAGCCGGCGCGATCGTGTCCGCGGTGCTGACGTCCTCCGGCCGCAGCGCCGGCCAGGACAACCATGCTGAGGTACACGGTCAGGCGGGTCCTGCAGCTGATCCTGGTGCTGTTCATCCTGTCCCTGCTGCTGTTCATCTGGCTGCGCAGCCTGCCCGGCGGCACGGTCACCGCCATCCTTGGTGACCGCGCCACCCCGGAGAAGCGCGCAGAGCTCACCGCGGTCCTTGGTCTGGACCAGCCGATCTTCGTGCAGTACTTCAAATTCCTCGGCCGGATCCTGCAGGGCGATTTCGGCCAGTCCACCGGCGTGTCCCCCGGCACCTCGGCGGTCGACGTCTTCATCACCCGCTTCGGCGCCACCATCGAACTGGCCATCGGCGCCATGATCTTCGGACTGGCCCTGGGCATCCCGCTGGGCTACATGGCCGCCAAACGGCGCGCCGGCGCGCTGGACAACAGCCTGATCGTGGTGTCCCTGGTCGGCATCGCGGTACCGGTCTTCTTCCTCGCCTTCCTGCTCAAGTACGTTTTCGCGGTCAAGTGGGGTCTGCTGCCACCCTCCGGCCGGCAGACCCCGGGGATCGACGCCACCAGGGTCACCGGCTTGTTCATCCTCGACGGCCTGATCACCCGGGAATGGGACGCCGCGTGGGACACCTTCAAGCACCTGCTGTTGCCGTGGATAGCGTTGGGCACCATCCCGTTCGCCGTCATCTTCCGCATCACCCGCGCGTCGGTGCTGGAGGTGCAGGGTGAGGATTTCGTCCGGACCGCCGAGGCGAAGGGCCTCACCCGCACCACGATCAGGAACCGGCACGTCCTGCGGAACGCCATGTTGCCGGTGATCACGGTGACCGGCCTGCTCAGTGGCCTCCTGCTCACCGGAGCCGTCCTGACCGAGAAGGTGTTCGCGTACCCGGGCCTGGGCGAGGCGCTGTACCTCGGCTTCACCAAGAAGGACTATCCGGTGGTCCAGGTGATGATCCTCGCGGCCGCCGCGGCGTTCGTCATTATCAACACCCTCGTGGACCTGGCGTATGCATTGGTCGACCCCCGGATCCGGGTCCGCTGATGGCCACCACCTACTCGGGTGCGCGCAAGCAGCGCATCGACTCGCTGGTCACAGCCGACGACGAAGGAACGTCGCTTCTCAAGGACGCCTGGACCCGGCTGAAGGGCTCGCCGCTGTTCTGGGTGGGAGCCGTCATCATCGGCGCGTTCCTGGTGCTGGCGATCGTCGCACCGTGGATCGCGCCGCACGATCCGGGCGACCAATTGCTGATCGGGCAGACGTCCCGGGCCCGCAATGCCATCGCGCCGGCGCAGCCCGGATTCCCGCTGGGCGGGGACACCCAGGGCCGGGACCTGCTGTCCAGGCTGATGGTCGGGGCCCGACAGACGTTGCTCGTCGGCATCTTCGCCACCCTGATCGGTCTGCTCGGCGGACTGATCCTGGGCCTGTTGGCCGGTGCCTTCGGGGGCTGGGTCGACACGGTGATCATGCGGATCGTCGACGTCCTGCTGTCCATCCCCAGCCTGCTGCTGGCCATCTCGATCGGTGTGCTGTTCACCAACCCCAATCTGACCAGCGTGATCATCGCCGTCGGCATCCCGCAGATCCCCGTCTTTGCCCGGCTGCTTCGCGGCCAACTGCTCGCTCAACGCGAGTCCGATCATGTGCTGGCGGCGCGAGCGCTGGGCGTCAGACGAGGCCCCATCGTGTTCCGGCACATGCTGCCCAACTCGGTGTCCCCGGTCATCGTGCAGTCCACGCTGGTGGTCGCGACATCCATTCTCGACGCCGCGGCCCTGTCGTTCCTCGGGCTCGGTTCACAGGATGTCTCGCAACCGGAGTGGGGTCAGATGCTGGGCGAGGCGCAGGGCAGCATCGATTCACACCCGCAACTCGCCTTCTGGCCGGCCGGTGCGATCATCATCGTGGTCCTCGGTTTCACCTTGCTCGGGGAATCGCTCCGGGAAGCCATCGACCCGAAGAATCGACGGTGACCCGGCGATGACAGCGTTGCTGCACGTTGAAGACCTGGCCGTCCAGTTCAACAGGAAGGGCGTCGCCCCCTTCACCGCCGTCGACAAGGTCAGCTTCGACGTGGCCCCGGGCCAGACCGTCGGGCTGGTCGGCGAATCCGGATGCGGCAAGTCGGTCACCTCGCTGGCCATCATGCGGCTGCTGCCGCAGCGCGGCACGACGATCACCGGCACCGTCGACTTCGAAGGCACCGACCTGCTGACCCTGTCGCTGGACGACATGCGCGACAGACGCGGCCGGGATCTCGCGATGATCTTCCAGGATCCGCTGTCGTCATTGAATCCGGTGGTGTCCATCGGCATCCAGGTCACCGAGGTGCTCGAGCGGCACCGCGGGATGAGGCGGTCCGCCGCGATGGCCGAGGCCCGCGACCTGCTGGACTCGGTCGGCATCCCCGATCCCACCCGCCGGCTCAAGGAGTACCCGCACCAGCTCTCCGGCGGCATGCGTCAGCGGGCGCTGATCGCGATGGCATTGGCCTGCCGGCCGCGGCTGCTCATCGCCGACGAGCCGACCACCGCCCTGGACGTGACCATTCAGGCGCAGATCCTGGCGTTGCTGAAGACGCTGGTGGTGGAGCACGGGACGGCGCTGATCATGATCACGCACGATCTCGGGGTGGTCGCCGGCCTGGTCGACGAGGTCAACGTGCTCTACGGCGGCCGGGTGGTGGAGCGGGCCGATCGCCACGAGTTGTTCTCCACGCCGCGGCACCCCTACACGCACGGGTTGCTGGAGTCGATTCCGCGGCTGGACGCCCCGCCCGGAGAGCGGCTCACGCCGATTCTCGGGTCGGTATCGGACAACATTCCGTGGCCATCGGGGTGCGCGTTCGCCCCGCGCTGCGGGAACGAGATCGAGAGGTGCACCCAGGTGACCCCCGCCCTGGAGCCGCTGGCCGAGCAACAGGAGCACCTGCTGCGGTGTCACAACCCGGTGCGGCCGGTTGCGGTCGGCGCCGCACCGGTCGCCGAGGCGGGAGGGCTCGGATGACGGGCGCGGCGTGGGACGGCGACGCCACCCGGCTGGACCCGGAGGCGATGACGGCCGCGGCGGCCGCCGAATCGCAGCTGGACGGTTCCGCGGAACGTGGTGCCCGCGGGCACCAACCGGAGCCGACCGAGCAGGTTCCCGCCACCCGGCTGAGCGCCGACACCGCCGACAACGACGTGCTGCTCGAGGTCAACGACATCAAGGTGCACTTCCCGATCAAACGGGGCGTGCTCATCGACAAGACCATCGGCTTCGTCTACGCCGTGGACGGCGTCAGCCTGGCCGTCCGGCGCGGCGAGACCTACGGCCTGGTCGGCGAATCAGGCTGCGGCAAGACGACGCTCGGGCGCGGCATCCTGCGGCTGGTCGAACCGACAGCGGGGTCGGTGATCTTCGACGGGACGAACATCGCCGAGCTCAAGCCGGAACCGCTCCGGCAGGCCCGGCGCCGGATGCAGATGGTGTTCCAGGACCCGTTGGGTTCGCTGGATCCGCGGCAGTCGGTGCAGTCCATCCTCGAGGAGGGGATGAAGGCGCACGGGCTGGACGCCTCGTCCGCGCAGACGAACGCGCGGTTGCGGGAACTGCTGGCCGAGGTGGGCCTGCCCAACACGGCGCTGCGCAAGTACCCGCACGAGTTCTCCGGCGGCCAGCGGCAGCGCATCGGCATCGCCCGCGCCCTGACGGTCAACCCCGACCTGATCGTCGCCGACGAACCGGTGTCCGCCCTGGACGTCTCCGTGCAGGCGCAGGTGATCAACCTCCTCGAGGACCTGCAGAAAGAACTGGGCCTGACCTACATCGTCATCGCGCACGATCTGGCCGTGGTCAAACACATCTCGGACCGGGTGGGGGTGATGTACCTGGGGGCGCTGGTCGAGGAGGCGGCCTCCGCCGACCTGTACCGCGATCCGTTGCACCCGTACACGAGGGCGCTGATGTCGGCGGTGCCGGTGCCCGATCCGGTGGTCGAGGACGCCCGGGAGCGGATCCTGCTGACCGGCGACCTTCCGTCGCCGGCTAACCCACCCAGCGGCTGCCGGTTCCACACCCGCTGCCCCTGGCGGCAGCCGACGCTGTGCGACACCGACCGGCCGGAGCTGATCGAACGCGAGCCGGGACACCGAGTGGCCTGCCACTACGCCGCCGAGATCGCCTCCGGCGAATTGAAGCCGCACGCCGTCACCGCGGACGTCATCTGAGCCGGCGGGCACGGGCCTCGATCGCCCCGCCCGCCGGCGGATGCGACGTCGGCGCTTGTCGCCGACCCGCTCAGCCGGCGCCGAGGTAGTTGAGGACGCCGTTCGCCAGGCCCTGCGCCACCTGCCGGTGCCCCGCGTCGGAACTCATCAGCGCCGCGTCGGCGGAGTTGCGCATGTTCCCCGCCTCGATCATCACCGTCGGGCGCAGCGAAAGGTTCAGTCCGGCAAGGTCGTTGCGCGGCCACAACCCCGCCGAGCCGAGATGGTTGGACGGTGCGAGCCCCGCGCCGGCCAGCCCGTCCCGGACGTCGACGGCCAGATTCTGTGACCGAGAGGCCATCTCGGCGCCGGCCGGGTCCTGTTCGGCCGTCATGACGTAGAAACCGTTGGCGGACGCCTCATCCCCGTCGCCGTGGATGGAGATCACCACGTCGGCGTTGTTCTCGTTGCCGATGGCCGCGCGCTCGTTGACGCAGGGGCCCACCCCGTCGTCACTGCTCCTGGTCATCACCACGTTGATGCCCTGCGCCTGCAGCAGCGGGCGCAGGTCGTTGGCGACGGCCCAGGCGAATTCGTGCTCCGGGTACCCGTCGTTCGTCTCGGTGCCGGTGGTGTTGCACGCCTTGGTCTGGCCGAACCCGGCAGGGACCAGGCTGTTGATGACGTCGGGTGCCGAGGCGTTGCCGCCGTTGTGGCCGGGGTCGATGACGACGGTCTTGCCACCGCCGACCGGGCCGCGGGGGGCGGGGTCCCGGGTGGCCGGGGTGGGCGGCGGGGCGGCGGTCGTCGGCGCCGGCGTGGTGGCCGGCTCCGGTTCCGGGGTGTCGGTGGGCGGAGCCTCCTGCATCGTCGGGGCCGGGGGCGGGACCGGCGCTGCACTTGAGGTGATCGCGCTGGTGATGACACTGGTCAGCGGCGGCGTGCTCCGCGGCGCGGCCGAGGTGGTGGGCGCCGCGGACGAACTGCTCGCCGGCGACGACAGCCCGGGAACGGTGACCGGTGTTTCCGGTTGCGATGCGGTCGATGACGACACCGTCGTGCTGGTCGTGGTCGGCGGGGTGGCCTGATTCGACGGCGCGGCGCAGGCGGTCAGCAGGACGGAGCACGCCGCGGCCGTCGCGAGCACCGCGCGGGTCGCGGGGGTCCGGCGGGTGGTCATCCGATCACTGTTCCATCACCCCCCGCGCGGGAACGGGATTTTGCCCCGGCCCGTCGGTGTGGTTCCGGTGCGCGGGTCGGTGGGCGGTGCCCGCGCACCGGTCGAGCCCGGGGCGCCGCGCGCCCGTCGACGTCCGGGCTGCGCACTACTGTGACGGTGTCGCGTGAGGGCCGCTCCCGCACGCGCGGAGAGGATGACGCCGATGATGCCGGGAATGCCAGACCTGGGCCAGCTGCTGATGCAGGCCCAGCAGATGCAGGCCGACATGGTGCGGGCTCAGGCATCGCTGTCCGAGACCGAGGTGACCGGATCCGCCGGTGGCGGCGCGGTGACCGCCGTGGTGAGCGGTGCCGGTGACCTGCTGCGGATCCGGATCGACCCGGCCGTCGTCGACGCCTCCGACCTGGAGACGCTGGAGGACCTCGTGGTTGCGGCGGTGCACGATGCCCGCCGCGCCGCCGAGAAGGTTGCCGGCGAGGCGATGGGGTCGGTCGCCGGCGGCCTGGACCTGTCCGCCATGGGACTTCCCGCGGGGCTCGGCCTGCCCGGCGCCGGCGGGGCCTTCGGCGGCAGCGCCGACGATGACGGTGACGGTGACGAGTACGACGACGAGTACGACGACGAGGACCTGGCCGACGACGAAGAGGACGACGAAGAGGACGACGAGGAGGACGACGAGGAGGACGACGAGGAGGACTTCGCCGACTCGCGCGCCATCGACGCGGAGACCGACGAGGTCGACCGCCGCGAGTTCGAGCGGGACCAGCTCGAGCAGGGTCGCCCGGAGCAGGGCCGGCGGGAGCCGGGTGGCCCGGCGCCGGCGGGTACCCCGGGACCTGCGACCCCGACCGGGACCTGATCGCCGGTGTACGAGGGCCCCGTCCAGGACCTTATCGACGAGCTCGGCCGGCTGCCGGGGATCGGTCCGAAATCCGCGCAGCGCATTGCCTTTCACCTGTTGACCGTGGATCCGGCCGACCTGGGCAAGCTGCAGGCCGCGCTGCAGCGGGTCAAGGAGGAGGTTCGGTTCTGCGAGGTCTGCGGCAACGTCGCCGGCGATGTGCGGTGCCGGATCTGCAACGACCCGCGCCGCGACGACGCGGTGATCTGCGTGGTCGAAGAGTCCAAGGACGTCGCGGCCATCGAACGCACCAGGGAGTTCCGCGGCAAGTACCACGTCCTCGGCGGTGCGATCTCACCCATCGACGGCATCGGCCCCGACCAGTTGCGGATCAAGCCGCTGCTGACCAGGATCGCCGAGCCCGGCGTGCGGGAGGTCATCCTGGCCACCGACCCGAACCTCGAGGGCGAGGCCACCGCCACCTACCTGAGCAGGTTGCTGCGCAGTTTCCCCGACCTGTCCGTCACCCGGTTGGCCAGCGGGCTGCCGGTCGGTGGCGACCTGGAGTACGCCGACGAGGTCACGCTCGGGCGGGCGTTCTCCGGGCGCCGTTCGGTGGATGCCTGACCCCGGCGGGTTGGTCGCGCGGGCGAGTGCAGTGCTGCTCGACCGGCCACCCCGGCTCGGCAGCACCCGGCTCGGCGTCGTCGACGGTCCGTCCGGTTCCGGCAAGACGACACTTGCCCAGGCGTGGCAACGGGATCTGCGCGCGCGGGGCGCGTCGGTGGTTCTGTTCTCCTCCGACCTGCTGGCCACCTGGGCCGACCCGTTCGGCTGGTTCGACCGGTTCGACCGGCAGGTGCTGACGCCGATCTCCCGCGGCCGGCCGGGGCGGATCCGGCTCACCGACTGGACCGGCGGCGACCCGGTCCCTGGCGGCTGGTTCGAGGTGCCGGTACCCGGAGTGCTGATCCTGGAGGGGGTCTCGTCGGCGCGGTCGCAGCTGCAGGGCCGCGCGTCGGTCACGGTGTGGGTGCAGGTCGGTGACCGGGCCGAGCGCCTGGAGCGCGCGGTCGCCCGTGACGGTGAACCGTCCCGGCCCTTCCTGACGGCGTGGCAGGACGCCGAGGACGCCTTCTTCGCCGCCGACCGCACCCGCGCCCGGGCCGACGTCGTGGTCGCATCCGCGATCGGCGACCCGACGATGACGGACCGGGCACGATGACGGACCGCGCGCGATGACCGAACCGGACAAGCAGCGGGCGTATCGGTGGCGCGATCAACTGCGGGACACCGTCCGTGCGTTGAGTCCCGACGACACCCAGCCGCTGCCGCGGATCACCCCCGAACCACAGCCCGCGCCGCCCGGTTTGGTGGAGTTGCTGCGCGCCCTCGGTGTGGCCCTGCTGAACAGCGCCGATTCGGCCGCCACCACCACGGAGATCCTGCAGGGCGTGGCCGCGGCCTACGACATCGACATGCAGGCCATGGTGATGCCCACCGGCATCCTGTTCCGGATCGGGCCGGACGAGGTCGACCTCGTGTCCGTCCCGAACAAGAGCCTGCGGCTGGACCAGATCGCCGAGATCAACGACCTTGTCGTCCTGCTGCAGCGGGCCGCGGTGACACCGGCCGTCGGGCTGCAGATGCTGCACCGGATCCTGACGTCGAAGCCCCGGTTCGGCCCGTTGATCGAACTGATCGGCCAGGTCATCCTCAGCGTGGGGTTCGGTCTGCTGCTCAATCCGGACCTGCTGGCCCTGCCCGCATACGCAGCGATGGGCGCCTTCGTCGGGTTGCTCAGATTGATCGCCGGCCGGTGGGCGACCCTGTCGGTGGCCCTGCCGGTCATCGCCGCCTTCCTCGTCACCGTGCTGTCGGTGACGCTGGTGGCCCCGTTCGTGCAGGACGACCCCATCCGGCTGGTCGCGCCCGCGCTGGTGACGTTCCTGCCCGGGGCCACCCTGACCATCGCCACCATCGAACTGGCCAGCGACCAGATCGTCTCGGGCGCAAGCCGGCTGGTGTGGGGCGTGTCCCAGCTGCTGTTGCTGGCGTTCGGCGTGTTCGTCGGGTTGAGCCTGGTCGGCACCGTCGACGGGCAGGGCGCCGAGCAGGTCGGGGCGTGGGCACCGTGGGTGGGTGTGGCGCTCGTCGGGATCGGATACCTGCTGTTCGCCAGTGCGCCGCCCGGGTCGCTGCTGTTCCTGTGGGTGGCGCTGTTCGCGTCCTACGCGGCGCAGACGGTCGGTGCGGTCCTGCTCGACCCCGCCCTGTCCGGCTTCGTCGGCGGCCTGGTGATCGTGCCGCTCACCCATGCGCTGTCGCGGTTCCGGTCGGCGCCGCCCGCCGCGGTGATGCTGCTGCCGGGATTCTGGTTGCTGCTGCCGGGTGCCCTGGGGTTCCGCGCCGTGTCGGGTCTGGCCACCGGCGACTACGGCGGCGCCACCGGGCTCGTCGTCACCGGCATCTCCCTCTTCTCGGTGGCGTTGGGGGTGCTGGTCGGGCAGTCGATCACCCGCGATGCACGGGCGGTCAGCCGGACCTGGCGGATCTCCTTCCGCCGCTGACACCCGGCCGGCCGCCGCCACGATCGGTGGTGGTTCGGGCGAATTGCCGTGGCGAGAAACCCGTCGCCGGCGTCCGGAGCCGGCCGTAGGATGTACGGGTCGGACGGTAAAGCGAGGAAGACTGGTCGCCGGCCACCAGCACTACCGGTGAGGTTCTTCGTGTTCGGTCCGTATCTCCAGGTGCTCCGCCGCCCCGGGGCCGCTCGTTTCACCTCCGCCGGGATGCTCGCCCGGATGCAGATGTCGATGGCCGGGCTGGGTGCCGTCCTGCTGCTGTCCGCCGAGCGCGGGTCGTTCGCCGTGGCCGGCACCGTCTCGGCGATCTTCGCGCTGTCCGCCGCGGTGATCGGGCCGCAGATCTCCCGGGCGATCGACATGTTCGGTCAGCACCGGGTCGTGCCGATCCAGCTCGCGGTGCACGTGCCCGCCGTCGCCGGCATCGTCGCCGTGGCGCTGGCCGGCGACGCGAACTGGCCGATCTACCTGCTGGCCGCCGTCGGTGGCGCCTCCGTCCCGAACATCGGCCCGCTGGTGCGCGCGCGGTGGTCGGCGCAGTTGCACGGGACGTCGCTGCTGCGTACGGCTTTCGCTTGGGAATCGCTGATCGACGAGGCGGTGTTCATCCTCGGGCCGCCGCTCGTCACGGTCGTCGCCCTGCAGGTCTCGCCCAGTGCCGGGCTGATCCTGGCCACCGTGCTGCTGGTTGCCGGGACCCTGCTGCTGCTCACCCAGCGGTCGACCGAGCCGCGGCCCACCGGCCGGCACCAGGGACCCAGGCGTCGCCCGGCGATCCTGCTGCCCGGGGTGGGCGGCATCGCCGCGATCTTCGTGCTGCTCGGCGGGATCTTCGGCTCCTTCGAGGTGACGACCGTCGCGTTCACCAAGGCTGCCGGGGTGCCGGGCGCGGCCGGCCTGGTGCTGGCCCTGTACGCCGTCGGGTCGCTGACCGCCGGGCTGATCTTCGGGGCGCTGGCGATCCGGGCGTCGCTGGTCCGGCAGTTCCTCGTCGCCGTCGCACTGCTCGCCGTGGTGACCCTGCCGCTGCCGTTCCTGGGACAGGTGTGGTTGGTCGGCATTGGCCTGTTCGTCGCCGGCATCGCCTGCTCGCCGGTGCTGATCTCCGGGATGGCGCTGATCGAGCGGATCGTGCCGTCGGGCCGGTTGACCGAATCGATGGCATGGGCCAGCTCCGGGCTGGCCGTCGGCATCGCCACCGCGACCCCGCTGGCCGGGGTGATCATCGACCGGGCCGGCGCGCAGACGGCCTACTGGGTGACGTCCGGTTGTGCGATCGGCGCTCTGGTGATCGGCGTCGTCGTGGCGCGTTCGCTGCGCCGGGCGCTGCAGGGCTCCGAGGTGCCGGTCGACCGGGTGATCGCTCAGGGTGCCCCCGACCGGGACGCCGATACCCGAGACGGACGGCGCCCCGGTGGGAGCGGCCCGGCAACCGGCGACGCCCGCACCGCCCAGCAGGTCCGGACGCGAAAAACGGCTGGCGGCAGCACATCTAGGAGCTCGGGGGGCCCGGTACGCACGCAGGTACCGTGATCATCATGCAGACCGGACTGTTCGGCCCAGGCAGCGTCACCTGGCGAGTGCACGCCGATCCGGTTTTCCCGATCGCCGGAGTGCGGGCCCTGATCCTGCAGGCGCTGCATCCCCTGACGGTGGCCGCGGTGGCCCAGCAGCGGGGTTTCGAGGAAGACTTCTGGGGTCGACTCGACCGCACCGGTCAGTACGTCTCGGCCCTGACCTACGCGCCCGAGGCGATCGCGCTGCGGACCGCGGCGAAGGTGCGGGGCATCCACCGCCGGCTGCGCGGCACCGACCCGGACAGCGGCGGGACGTTCCGGCTGGACCGGCCCGACCTGCTGCTGTGGGTGCACTGCTGCGAGGTCGATTCGTTCCTGACGACGGCGCGCCGCGCCGGTGCGCCGATCAGCCCGGACGACGCCGACGCCTACCTTCGCGAGCAGGTGCTCTCCGCGACGCTGATCGGCATCCCGGAGGCGACGGTGCCGGCATCGGTGGCGGGGATGGAGCAGTACTTCCGGCACGTCCGCGCCCAACTCCGGCTGACCGACGACGCCACCCGCGGCGTCCGCCTGTTGCTGGCCCCGCCGATGCCCAAGCGGGTGCGGCTGCTCACCCCGGCGCGGCCCGCCTGGGCCGGGCTGGCCGGGTTGGCGTTCGCGCTGATGCCGTCCTGGGCCCGCCGGATGTACCGGCTGCCGGGTCTGGTGACCACCGACCTCGCCGCCACCGTCGCGGTGCGGGCGCTGCGGGCCGGGGTGCACGTGCTGCCCGACAAGTGGAGCGGACCGCCGGAGGTGCTCGCCGCCCGTGCCGAACTCGAAGCGCTGTCCGCGCGCCGCCGGGCCACCGACGCGACGACGGCCGCGCAGGCGCGCTTCGACCCGGTGCCGGGCCGGCGCGCCGGATGACCGACCCCGTCGATCACGTCCGCCGCACGGCCATTGCGCTCTGCGCCCTGGCACAGAGCGGCCTGACCTACGCCCAGAACGACTACGACCTCGACCGCTACCGCAAGGTTGCGGCGCTGGCCGCCGACCTGCTCGCCGCCATCACCGATCAGCCGGCCGGGCACTGGCAACTCGAGATGGGGCGGGACGCCGGTTACGCAACGCCGAAGGTCGACGTCCGCGGGGCGCTCGTCGATGACGAGGAACGGATCCTGCTGATGCGGGAGCGTTCCGACGGCCGCTGGTCGCTGCCGGGTGGCTGGGCCGACCCGCTGGACACCCCGTCCCGGGCCGTCGAGCGGGAAATTCTGGAGGAGACCGGGTACGGCGCCAGCGCCGTCAAGCTGGTCGGTGTCTGGGACCGGGAGACGCAGGGACACGTTCCGCCGCTGCCGTTCTCGATCTACAAGCTGTTCTTCCTGTGCGCCCCGACGGGTGAGGTACGGGCGCCGGACGCGCTGGAAACCCTGGAGGTCGGGTGGTTCGGGATCGACGAGCTGCCGGACCTGTCGCTCGGCCGGATCAGCACCCGGCAGTTGCAGCGGATCCTGGCGCACGGGCGTGACCCGCAGCTCCCCACCGAGTTCGACTGATCTGCGCAGGATCGGTCAGCGCGTGCGGGACGGCCGGGGGCCGCGCGGCACCCGACGCGGGATCCAGTACCCCAGCCACCCGGCGCCCAACACGCCGACCACGCCCATCGCGGCGATGCCCGTCCCCAGGGTGGCGGCGGCCGCGACACCGGCGATGACGAACGGGCCCACCCCGTTACCGGCGTCGTAGAACACCCGCCAGACGCCGAGGAACACGGGCCGCCGGTCGGGCGGTGCCAGATCGGCCCCGAGCGTCATCACCAGCCCCGAACTCATCCCGTTCCCCACGCCGATCAGCAGGCCGACGGCCAGCAGCGCACCGGCCGACCCGGTCAACGGCACCAGCAGCAGCGACACCCCCAGCAGCGCCATCGACGGCACAGCGACGAACGCCCGCCCGTACCGGTCCATCACCTTGCCGGCCGGATAGAACAGCAGCATGTCGACGGCTCCGGACACGCCGAAGATCACCGAGATCGTCGTCGGCGACAGCCCCAGGTTGGTGCCCCACAACGGCAGCACCACCTGCCTGGCGGCCCGGATGGCGCTGATCAGCAACGCCCCGACGCCCAGGGTGGCGAACACCGACCGCTGGTCGCGGACCACGGTGCGCACCGGAACCCGGACGGCCGACGGGCCGGTGCCGTCGGCCGAGCCCTGCGCAGTCACGTCGGTGACCACCAGCAACACCCCGGCCGCTGCCGCCGCCGCGACGATGTGCACGGCGTACGCGCCCCACAGCCCGGTGAAGTGGACGACCGCGGCGCCGAGGAACGGTCCGACGAACAACCCGATCCGGAAGACACCGCCGAGCGTGGACATCGCGGTCGCACGCAATCGGTACGGCACCACCTCTGCCACGTAGGCCTGCCGGGCCAGCAGCCAGACCGCGGTGCCCGAGCCGGTGACGAAGATGCACAGCGTGAAGACCGCGAGGTTCGGCGCGAGGATGCAGCCGAGCAGGGCCAGCACGGTGAGCGCCGCCGCGCCGATCATCGTCGGCCGTTCGCCGTACCGGTGCACCACCGTCCCGGCCGGGATGTCGGCCAGCAGCTGGCCGAGCCCGGCGCTGGCCAGCACCAGCGCGGCCACGGCCGGTGAGGCGCCCAACTGGGTGGCCGAGAGCACCACCACCGGGGCGATCGCGCCCTGCCCGACGGCGAACAGTGCCGGCGGCAGGAACGCGGCGGGCGCGATCTGCCGGAGCGTCAGGCTGTCGTCGGTCATCGCCGGTCATCCTGCCCGGTGGCGAACCGGGCAGGACGCATCGGCGGCCGGCCGGGTGCCGGCGGCGGAAGGCGTCAGGAGTCGTCGTCGCTGTTGCGGGTCGCCCGGTTGACCGCCGACACCACCGCTTTGAGCGACGCCGTGGTGATCGACGAGTCGATGCCGACACCCCAGACCACCTGGCCGTCGATCGCGCACTCGAGATACGCCGCGGCCCGGGCATCGCCGCCGGCGGACAGGGCGTGCTCGACGTAGTCCAACACCCGCACGTCGTAACCGGCCTCGCCGAGAGCGGAGCAGAACGCCGCGACCGGGCCGTTCCCGCTGCCGTGCACGACCATCTCCTCGCCGCCGGAGACGATGCGGGCCGCGAGCCGGTCGAAGATGGTCTCGTCCTCGGCGTCCTCGGGGTTCTCGATCCTGGTCCGCACGAGGTGCAGCGGTGTCGTCGGCTCCAGGTACTCCTCGGCGAAATACCGCCACATCGCGGGGGCGTCCACCTCGCCGCCGTCGGTGTCGGTGTACTCCTGCACTACCCGGGAGAACTCGATCTGCAGTCGTCGTGGCAGGTCGAGGCCGTGCTCGGTCTTCATGATGTAGGCGACGCCGCCCTTGCCGGACTGCGAGTTGACCCGGATGACGGCCTCGTACGAGCGGCCGACGTCCTTCGGGTCGATCGGCAGGTACGGCACCTGCCAGGTGAACTCCTCGACCGGCACCCCGGCCGCCGCGGCGTCCCGGTTGAGGTGGTCGAAGCCCTTCTTGATGGCGTCCTGGTGCGAGCCGGAGAACGCCGTGTAGACCAGGTCGCCGCCGTACGGGTGGCGCTCCGGTACCGCCAGCTGGTTGCAGTACTCGACGGTGCGGCGGATCTCGTCGATGTCGGAGAAGTCGATCTGCGGGTCGATGCCCTGGCTGAACAGGTTCAGCCCCAGCGTCACCAGGCAGACATTGCCCGTCCGCTCGCCGTTGCCGAACAGGCAGCCCTCGATCCGGTCGGCGCCGGCCAGGTAGCCCAGTTCGGCGGCGGCGACGGCGGTGCCACGGTCGTTGTGCGGGTGCAGCGACAGCACGATCGCGTCGCGCCGCTCCAGGTTCCGGTGCATCCACTCGATGGAGTCGGCGTAGACGTTCGGCGTCGCCATCTCCACGGTCGCCGGCAGGTTCACCACCATCGGGTTGCCCGGCGTCGGCTGCCAAACCGCGGACACGGCGTTGCACACCTCGACCGCGTACTCGAGTTCGGTACCGGTGTAGGACTCGGGGGAGTACTCGAACCGCCAGTCGGTGTCCGGGTACTTCTGCGCCCAGCGGGCGACCTCCTCGGCGCCGCTGGTTGCGATGTTGGTGATTCCTTTGCGGTCCAAGCCGAACACCACCCGGCGCTGCAGCGTGGAGGTGGAGTTGTACAGGTGGACCAGTGCGGACGGGGCGCCCTCGACGGATTCGAAGGTGCGGGCGATCAGCTCCGGCCTGGCCTGGGTCAGCACCTGGATCCGGACGTCCTCGGGAACCGCGTCGTGCTCGATGATCTCGCGGACGAAGTCGAAGTCGGTCTGGCTGGCGGCGGGGAAACCGACCTCGATCTCCTTGAAGCCCATGGAGACCAGCAGGTCGAACATCCGGCGCTTGCGGGCCGGTGTCATCGGGTCGATGAGTGCCTGGTTGCCGTCCCGCAGGTCGACGGCGCACCACTGCGGTGCGTTCGTCATCACCCTGGTCGGCCACTGCCGATCGGGCAGGTCGATCGGTGGGAACGGTTGGTAGCGGTTGCTCGGCATGGCGCTCGACCGCTGCCGGTTGTACGCGGGTTGACCGGTGGGGATGGGACCGGTCGGGGGACGCAGTCTGGAGGGGGTGGGGGTGCCCATGGTGGTTGTCCTCGCTGAACTTCGGTGACGACCGCGCACAGACGGGTGCGCTGATCGGGAGGGATGACCGGCAGCACGACAACCCGCGACGGAGGAGCCAGTCCGATAATCAGGCTCCGTCGCGGCGACGAAGAAGCAGGCCGGTCGCCACGCGGACGCCGGGCGCTGCGGTGCGCACCACGGCACGGACTCTACTACCGCAGGTCCGTAGGGATGCAAGGGCTTGGCACTGTCGCTGTTGATCATGGCAGAACTCGCACTCGGTGCGGCGTGTCAGGGCCGAAAGTTGCCAGTCTTGCCATGATCAACACGCTGGCGGGCGGTGGCGTGCGGGCGGTGGCGGTGCGGGCGGTGGCGGTGCGGGCGGTGGCGGTGCGGGCGGTGGCGGTGCGGGCGGTGGCGGCGCTCGTTCACGGTGCGCCACCGGGCGTCCGGCGCCAGGCCGGCCAGCAGGTCGGCGGTGGAATGACGGTTGAACGCGTCGAGGAGGGCGGTGATCAGCGCGTGGGTCCGTCGGCTCCGTCGGCTCCGTCACCAGCCGATTCTCCCGCCCCGGCCCGCCCGGCGACCGCAGGCAGGCCTGCGACCGGCGCAGATGTCATCGGAATCGTGATCTGCGAGGTCCGACAGGCATGACAGGTGTCTAGCATGGGGCATGGCCGAGTGGACGTTCTTCACCAACCATGCCCACGTCCTGCTGTGCATCACCCGGGACCCGGGCATCCGGATCCGCGACCTGGCGGATCAGGTGGGCGTCACGGAGCGCGCGGCCCAACGGTTGGTTGCCGAGTTGATCGACGCCGGATACCTGGATCGGACGCGTGACGGCCGCCGCAACCGCTATCAGGTGCGGGCGGACCTCCCGCTGCGCCATCCGGTCGAACAGCCGCACCGGGTCGGCGAGATCCTCGATGTGCTGTTCGACGGTGACCTCGCGACCGACGGGCCCGCACCTGCCGCGGAGGGGACGGCGGCCGAATCGGGATCGTGACCCGCACCACACTTCTCGGGCCGGCTGCCCTCCGAAGGGACCAAATAGCGGACGCGCAATACACGTCACTTGACACACGACATTTGTGTCCCGTAACTCTGAGCCCATGGATATGGATGGAGTGGGCCGGTGACCGGCGGGCTACTGGTCACGGCGGTGCTACTGCCACTGGTGGCGGCGGCGGTGGCGGCGTTGGTGGGCCCGGCGCGGGCGGAACTCGCCGGACGGGCCGGGGTGCTGGCGGCCGGCGCGGGTTTCGTGCTCTCGGTGGCGCTGACCGTCGCGATCGTGCGGGGTGGCGCGGTGACCGAGACGGTCGCCAACGGGGGTGACCTCCGCTTCGGACTGATCGCCGATCAGGTGCGAATCATGTTGCTGCTGCTGGTGTTCGGTGTCAGCGCGGTGGTGCAGTCGTTCGCCCGGCGATACCTGCGCGGTGACGCCCGAGCGGCGCGGTTCTTCGCGGCCGCCGGCCTGCTGACCGGCGCGACGGCGGTGCTCGTGACATCGGTGACGCTCATCCCCTTCGCCATCGCCTGGACGGTGGCGGGCATCGCGCTCTGCCTGCTGCTGGGCCTGTACTGGCATCTTCCGGCCGCGCGGCACGGAGTGCGGCGGACGGTCCGTGCCTTTGTCATCGGCGACATCGCGCTCTGGGCAGCGGTTCTGCTGCTCACCCTGCAGCAAGGCACGGTGGACCTGCGCGAGCTCGGCGGAACGGTCGCCACACTCGATGACGATCCGGTGCTGGTCGCCGTCATCGCGTGCCTGCTGGTGCTGGCGGCCGTCGCCCGGTCCGCGCAACTGCCATTGCAGTCCTGGCTGCCGGCCACCCTCGCGGCACCGACCCCGGTCTCGGCGTTGCTGCACGCCGGTGTGGTCAACGCCGGCGGTGTGCTGCTGATCCTGCTGAGCCCGCTGTTCACCGCGTCCACCCTCGCGCTGTCCCTCGCGTTCGTCATCGGCGCCGCCACCGCGGTGTACGGGACCGCGCTGATGCTCACCAAGCCCGACGTCAAGGGAGCACTGGCGCACTCGACGATGGGCCAGATGGGCTTCATGATCATGACCTGCGGGCTCGGCTGGTTCGGGGCGGCGCTGTTCCACCTGACCGCGCACGGAATGTACAAGGCGACCCTGTTCCTCGGTTCCGGGTCGGCCGTGCACAGCCAGGTCCGGCACCGCAAAGCCCCTCCGCTGCCGGCGATCTCGCGTGCGGCTGTCGCCGGATGTGCTGCTGCGGCGGTGCTGCTGTCGGCCGGGGCGATCCTCGCGGCGGTGGCCGTCATCCGGCCGGCGGGCGGCAACGCCGAGGTGTTGCTCGTCTTCGCATGGGCCACCGCTGCCTGGGCGAGCTGGGGCTGGTCGCGCCGCCACCCGTCGGTCTCCGGGGTGCTGGTTTCCGCGCTGTCGGTGCTGGTCATCGGTTTCGGCTACGTGTTGATCATCGACATCGTCACCGGCTTCGTCGACCGGGCGTTGCCGGCGGCCGCGCAGGGTGTCTCACCGTGGCTGCTCGCCCTGCCGCTGGCCGCGATGGCCGCGCTGGCCCTGGTGCGGCACGCGCCGCAGCAATGGGGCCAGAGCCCGATCGGGCGGCGGCTGTACGTCCTGGCGCTCAGCGCCGGCTACGTCCGGGGAGTGCCGCGGCCGCCGCGCCGGCGGCAGGCGGCGGCGTCCGCCCCGCTGCCCCGGCTCGCATCGGAGGTGGGAGCATGACCACGTTGACCGAGCGGACCCGGGTCCGCAGCGAAGTGAGTTTGGCGGCAAGGATTCTCGCGGCGAACTGGCCGATCGACACGTTCATCGCGGTCAATCCGCTGGGTGGGCTTGAGACCAGGCCGTTCCTCGAGGCCGTGACGATGGTCGAGGATGCCGTCGGCGCCAACGGTTTCCCCGCGGACGGGATCTTCCGGCAGGCCTACGCCGACGGCCGGATCACCGACCGCGACCTGGAGGTGGCGATGGGCCGCCGGTACCCGGAACTGCTCGGCCGCGAACCGGTCTCGCTCGGTGGCAGGGTGCTGGCACCGGCGGACGTGATCCGATGCGACCTGCTGCACGGCGCGCCGCGGCCGCAGCCGACCCGCCGATTCCGGATGCGCAGCGAGACTGCCGCGCCCGCCGTCGCCGAGGCGGTCGATGCGGAGTCGGCGAAGTGGTGCGCCGCTTACCTGGACAGCGGGCAGGCCAGTTGGACGATGCCCGGGCGCGACAAGGGCTTCTACGCGGCATGGCGGGATCTCGTGGGTGTCGACCGCGCGCTGCCCGCCCGGGTCCGCGTCCGGCTGCGGAACCTGCCGTACGCACCGGAGGACGCCCTGCTCGCGGCCATCGTCGAGCTCCGCGTGCCGATGTCGGACGTGCGGGCCTACATCACGGCACACCTGACGCGGCTCCCCGGCTGGGCCGCACAGGTGAACTGGCGCGGAGCCAACCGTGATGGCATCGACGTGCTGTCCTACCTGGCGATGCGGCTCAGCTACGAGGCGGCGATGCTCGCCGAGACGGCGGCCCGCGGTGCCGATGGCCGATTGGTGGCGCAGCGCCCGTCCGCGTCGGCGGCCGACACCGCGCACCGGGCAGAACTCGTTGCCGCCATCCTCGCCGACGAGCAGGTCAGCGCCGCGGAACTGGCCCAGGTCGCCGCCGTGCTGGCCCTGGTGCCTGCGCAGGACAAGGAACTGATCTGGCTGGACGCGCTCGAGTTCGGCTACCGCGACGATCTGCTGGGCAGGCTGCGGACCACCCCACCCCGTCCGTCGCCCGGTCCGGCTGCCCAGCTGGTGTGCTGCATCGACGTCCGCTCGGAGGGGCTGCGGCGCCGCCTCGAAGCGGTCGGCAACTACGAGACACTGGGCTTCGCAGGGTTCTTCGCCGTCGCGATCCGATTCCAGGACCTGTCCGGTGGCGAACCCAGTGACCTGTGCCCGGTGCTGCTCAAACCGAAGAACGAGATCGTCGAGTCGGCACTGCCGGGCCGGGAGGGGGTCGCCCGTCGCGCCGTCGCCGGTGACCGGGTGCTCGCCGGGGCGCGGGACGCGTTCCATGCCGCCAAGGACGACATGGCGGCACCGTTCGCGCTGGCGGAGGCGGCCGGCTGGGTCGCCGGCCCGGTCGGTGCGGTGAAGACGCTGACCGCCAAGGGTTTCGGGTCGCTGCGCCGCCGGCTACAGGTCGTGGCGACCCCGCCGGTGCCCACCCAGCTGAGCGTTGCAGAGGGATTCGCCTTCGACGAGCAGGTGCTGTTCGGCGAGGTCGCGCTGACGATGATGGGACTGACCCGCAACTTCGGCCGGCTGGTGGTGCTGTGCGGGCACGGCAGCAGCACCGAGAACAACCCGTACGCCTCGGCCCTGGACTGTGGCGCGTGCGGCGGCAACCGGGGGGCGCCGAACGCCCGCACGGCCACCGCCATCCTCAATGACGACCGGGTGCGCGACGCCCTGCGCGAGCGGGGCATCGACATCCCGTTCGACACCTGGTTCGTGCCCGCCGAGCACGACACCGCCATCGACCGGGTGGAACTGCTGGACCCGCACCTCATCCCGGACACGCACCGCCGCGAGGCGCACACGCTGACCGCCGATCTCGCGGTCGCGGGTGCCGAACTGGCTGCGGAACGGGCGGTCTCGCTACCGGGTGCGCGCCGCGGCCTGCGGCCGGCAGCGGCGGCATCCCATGTGCGGGAGCGGTCCACCGACTGGGCCCAGGTGTTCCCGGAGTGGGGCCTGGCCGGGAACGCCGCCTTCATCGTCGGCCCGAGATCGATGACGAAGGGCTTGGATCTGCACCGGCGCACGTTCCTGCACTCCTACGACGCCGAGGTGGACAAGGACGGCTCCGCGCTGGAGACGATCCTCACCGCCCCGCTGGTGGTCGCGCAGTGGATCAACTGCCAGTACTACTTCTCCACGGTCGATCAGCGAAGCTTCGGCTCCGGCAGCAAGACCATCCACAACGTGGTGGGCGGCGTCGGCGTGCTGTCCGGGCACAACGGCGACCTGCGGCTGGGTCTGCCATGGCAGTCGATCAGCGACGGCACGCGTCTGGTGCACGAGCCGATGCGGCTGTTCGCCGTCGTGCAGGCACCGCTGGACCGGATCGAGCGCATCATCGCCCGTAACACCGTGCTGCAGAACCTGTTCCACAACGACTGGGTGGCCCTCGCCGCCCGGGACGACACCCCGGCGCCATGGCATCGCTACACGTCCGGCGGCTGGGTCCGCTGGTCCACGACGGAGGGATCACCGCGATGAATCGCGAACAGCTGACCAAGATGGCCAAGGTCGAGGTGGTGGTGACCGGTGCCACCGCCCCTGCGGTGCGCGACCTGTTCAAGGCCATCGGCGCCACCGGGTTCACCAGCGTCTCCGGCGTGTCCGGGCTGGGACACCACGGGTATCACCAGGGACGGTTGCTGTTCAACGAACAGGCAACCCTGGAGATGCTGATCACCGTGGTCCCGGAGGAGAAGGTGGACCCGCTGCTCGCCGGGCTGCGGCCGCTTCTGGAGGCGTCGTCCGGCGTGATGTTCCTGACCGACACCTTCGTCAGCCGGCCAGAGTACTTCTCGTGAGCGCCGCCGACCCCGGTGTGCCGTTCGCGTGGCCGCGGGCGGCGCCCTGGCAGCGCAGCGCCCGGGACAGGCTGCTGGCGGCGTTCGGTGTGCTGAACGCGCACGGCATCGTCGCGCTCGGTGCCTGCAGCACCGACCCCGATGCGGCTCGGGCGGCGCTGGCGTTGAGCATCCGGCAGCGCAATCCCGCTGCAGCCGGGTCGTACGTGTTCTGGACCTCGTCGGACGAGGACTGCTTCGCCGACGACGGGTCACTGCGCGGCACCCTCACCCTGTTCGCCAGCGGCCCGGCCGTGACCCGGGCGGTCCTCGCGGCCCTGGCGCAGCACGGGCTGTGCGCGGTCACCGGATCGGAGGGCTCCGTCGGAGTGCTGCCGGTGGCGGCCGATGAGCCGTCGCTCAATTGACAGTCGCCTCAATTGACAGTCGCCTCAATTGACAGTCGCCTCAAATTGACAGTCGCCTCAATTGAGAGTCTCGAGGAGCGGAGCGGTGGCCCCGTCAGCGGTAGTGGTGCACGACGGGGCCCGGCGGGCGCTGGGCGGCGGCCAGGCATCCCCAGACCATGGAGACCAGCCAGACCATCGGCCACCACACCAGCCACGCCAGCCCGAAGGTCAGGATCCCGACGACCATTCCACCGAAGATCAGCACCGCCAGCATGAACAGGGCACCGGCCACGGTGGAGTAGAACATCCCGAACGGGCCGAAGAAGAACGTCAGGACCAGTGCCACGCCCACCGACTTGCGCGGCGGCATCAGAACGACGGTGGTCCCGCCGTGCGGCGCCTGCACCACCGGGTAGCCGCCGCCCGGGTAGCCGCCGCCCGGGTAGCTGACCAGCGAGCCGGTGGCCGGCGCTGTGTGCGGGCTCCAGCCGGCGCCGTCCCACCACCGTTGCGCAGGCAGGCCCTGCGGGTCGGGGTACCAGCCCGGCGCGATGGACGGCGCCATCGGCGCGTCGAACGGCTGTGCCGCCATGCCGCCGGACGCCACCCTCGGCTCGTCGTCGAGAACCGTGGCCACCCGCTGGTCGGCGTCCGACCAGGCCACCGGCGGTTGCCCCGCCAGGCCCGAAAGATCAGCCGCCGCCGCCGTTCCGTCGGCGGGACGCGTGTGCGAGGTCCACTGCGAGCCGTTCCACCAGCGTTCACCGGACGACTCAGGATCGGCATACCAACCGGCCGGCAACCGGAAGTCATCAGTCGTCATGGCGCGCCTCGGGTTTCGCCTGGGTGGCAGTGTCCTGTTCGCGACAGTAGCAGCGGTCCGCGGCAGCCCGTGGGTCACCGGACAATGGACGGGTGACCGTCCCGCCCCCCGGCCCGCCCGCCGCCGCACCCGCCCCGTCGCCGATGCCACCCCTGCCATCGATCGAGCGGCGGAGCGGGACGGCGGCCGACGGGGGCACGGACCGCGGCGCCGACGCGGACCCGCCGACCCATCCGATCCCCGTGGTGCCTGCCTCGTCCGACCACCGGGTCGGCCCGTCACGACGGCCGCCGGCGTCGCCGTGGAGCTTCGTCGACGTCTTCGCCGGGCTCGGGGTGGTGCTGATCGTCAGCCTGTTGATCACCGCCCCGCTGCAGATCGCGCAGTGGCGTGGCGGCGGAGCGGCGCTGCTGCTGTCGGCGCTTCCGATCTGGATCGGGTTGCTGGGCACCGCCA
Source organism: uncultured Actinomycetota bacterium (assembly GCA_963785455.1). GTDB lineage: Bacteria > Actinomycetota > Actinomycetes > Mycobacteriales > Nakamurellaceae > Nakamurella. The sequence goes on along the minus strand of CAWAVL010000013.1, from coordinate 400,332 downwards.
TCTGGGCCTGCCGGCGGCACGGCACGGGCAGCCTGATCCGCGACCTCGGGCTGCGGCTGAAGTGGATCGACCTGGCGATCGGGCTGGGCGCCGGGCTGGCACTGCGGTTCGCCATCGGCGTCTGGACGGTGGTGTACTCCTCGATCACCGGTCAGCAACCGACCTCGAACCTCGAGTCGGTGCTGGAGAACGGCCTGGGAACGGGCCTTTGGCTGGTGATCAATGCGCTGGCCATCGCGGTGATCGGTCCGGTGATCGAGGAGATCTTCTTCCGCGGGGTCGGGCTCCGCTCCGCGCTGGCCAGCCTGTGGCGCCGGTCTGACACCGCCCGTTACGCCGACCCGCGGCGCCGGATCTGGATCTCCATCGCGGCCACGTCGGCCATTTTCGCGCTGCTGCACGTCTCCGAGGTGAAGGACCTCACCTCGGCGGCCGTCCTGCTGCCGGGGCTGTTCCTCGCCGGCTGGGTGCTGGCCCGGTTGACCATCTGGAGCGGGCGGCTCGGCCCGGCGATCGTCACGCACGTCGTGTTCAACGGGGTCGCCGTGGTGGCGTTGCTCGCCCTGGCGCCCTGACGGCCCCCGCGGTTCCAATCAGTCGCCGATCGCGCCTTGCGACGAGCAGCAGCCTGCTCCGGTGCCCACGGTGGCGATGATCGCAGGCGTCCACAGCACCTCAGCGCATGACGGGAAAGACCTCACGTCGGCCGCGTCCGGTGGCGGCCTCCAACAGCTGAACCTGATCCGGGACGTCGAGAACGATCCGGCATGCCCTGCAGACGGTCTCCGGCGGGGGTGGCGGGCCGCCCACGGCGTCGAGAAGATCGAGCAGGTGAACGGTGTGCTCGACCAGCGCCACCTCGGTGAGCGCGCGAACCGTCACGGATCCGAGCACCGGGTGGGACACCACGTCCTGCTGGCCGATCGCCGCCAACCTTGCGGCGAACGCGGGCGTGGTGATCGTCGCGAACCGTTCGACCAATGCGCCGGTGGGCATCTGCTCGGCCAACCCGTGCGCCATCTCCACGATCACCGGCGCCGCCGCCGTCGCGAGGCCCTGCGGCGCGTTGAAGGCCCGCAGGATGTCCGAACGGTCACCGGGCAGTGCCGGCCTCAAACCCATCGGCGGACGTCTCAGGCCGCCCGCTCGGCGGTGGTCAACCACGCCGCCGACCCGAGGGTCACCCCGGCCGGGCCGGCGCGCTCCATCAGCAACCTCCGCAGTATCGCGCGTGCGCGCTGCTGGGCGTCGGCGCCGCCGGTCAGGGCCGCCGCCACCTCGGTGACCCACGGGTTCCGGCCGGCCTGCTGCCAGGTCAGCATCATCGTGAGCCGTCCACCGGGTCGCAGCGCCCGTCGGATGTTGGCGAACGCCGCCACCGGGTCGGCGAAGAACATCGTCCCGGTCCGGCTGAGGACCACGTCGAACTGCTCGCCGAACGCGTGCAGCTGGGCGTCGCACTGCTCGAACCGCACGTTCGACAGACCCGCCGCCGCGGCCCGGGCTCGCGCCGTTGCCAGCATCGCCGCGGACAGATCCACGCCGAGCACGCTCCCGGCCGAAACCCGGCCACCGGCCTGCAGGGTGACCGAACCGGTGCCGCAGCCGATGTCCAGCACCCGGTCGGCCGGAGCCAGGTCGGCCGCGTCGAGCAGGTCGGCGTCGTACCCGGCGACGAGAAGGTCGAGCCGGTCGGCGTTCGCCGCCCAGAACTCGCCCTGGTCGCCGTCCCAGCCGGCCGCCTGCTCGGTGTTGCCGGGTGCGACGCGCATGGTGCGCTCCCTCCAACGGTCTCCCTCGCGCGGAGAAGTATTCGCGCCTCGCGCCGCCGGGGCGAAGGCATTTTCCGCTGACGATCAAGCGGCGGCCCGAGTGGCGGCGCGGCCGATCGGGCGGCCGGCCGACTCGGGGCGACTGGCCGATCGGGCGGCGGGGCCGCGCTGGCGGGGGCGTGGAGCGCGCCCCGGCAGCACTATTTCCGTCCGGAAGCACCCGCCGGAGCAAGGTCTGCGTGCCGCCGGGCAGGCATCGCCGGGAAGCTCTCCGGGACGGTCTGCCGGGCCTCCGGCGGTCACCGCGTCGCACGGACGGCCGGGTCCCGACGGGTAGTCTCACGTCGTCACAGACACCCGGCTCGATCCCGGGACAGCAGCGGAAAGCGGGACGTGCGGTGGGTCTGGTCGTCCAGAAGTACGGCGGTTCGTCGGTCGGCAGCGCGGAGCGGATCAAACGTGTCGCCGAGCGGATCGTCGCCACCCGCAAGGACGGGCACGACGTGGTCGTGGTGGTCTCCGCGATGGGTGACACCACCGACGAGCTGATGGACCTGGCGCAGCAGGTGTCACCGTCACCTCCGCCGCGGGAGCTGGACATGCTGCTCACTTCGGGTGAGCGGATCTCCAACGCCCTGGTCGCTATGGCCATCTCGGCGCTCGGCGCCGAGGCCCGATCGTTCACCGGCTCGCAGGCCGGCGTCATCACCGACTCCGTCCACGGCAAGGCACGGATCATCGACGTCACGCCGGGCCGGATCCGCGCGGCGCTGGACAAGGGGTACATCGCCCTGGTTGCCGGCTTCCAGGGCGTCAGCCAGGACACCAAGGACATCACCACGCTCGGCCGCGGGGGGTCCGACACCACCGCCGTGGCCCTCGCTGCCGCTCTGAACGCCGATGTCTGCGAGATCTACACCGACGTCGACGGCGTCTTCACCGCCGATCCGCGGATCGTCTCCGACGCGGCGAAGCTGGACGCCATCACCTACGAGGAAATGCTCGAGATGGCCGCGGCCGGGGCGAAGGTGCTGATGCTGCGGTGCGTCGAGTACGCCCGCCGGTACAACGTCCCGGTGCACGTCCGGTCGTCCTACTCCGACAACGACGGCACCCTGGTCAAGGGCAGCATGGAGGATCTCACCGTGGAACAGGCACTGATCACCGGCGTCGCGCACGAACGCGGCGAGGCCAAGGTCACCGTGACCGAGGTGCCCGACCATCCCGGCGTCGCGGCGAAGATCTTCCGCTGCATCGCCGACGCGGAGATCGACATCGACATGGTGGTGCAGAACATCTCCCGCGCCGCCGAGGGCCGCACCGACATCACCTTCACGTTGCCCAAGGCAGACGGTCCCAAGGCCGTCGCCGCGCTCGAAACCCGCAAGGACGACATCGGTTTCGGACAGATCATCTACAACGACCACGTCGGCAAGGTTTCGCTCATCGGTGCCGGCATGCGCTCGCACCCGGGCGTCACCGCGACTTTCTGTGAGGCGCTCGCCGAGGCCGGGGTGAATATCGACATCATTTCGACGTCGGAGATCCGGATCTCCGTACTGGTGCGCGATGTGGAGCTGAACACCGCGGTCGAGGCGCTGCACCGGGCGTTCGACCTGGCCGGTGACCAGGAGGCCGTGGTGTATGCCGGGACCGGGAGGTGACCGGAATGGGGAGCACTGCAAGGGCTGCGCGGGTCGGATTGCGAGTCGGCATCGTCGGCGCGACCGGCCAGGTCGGCGGGGTGATGCGGCGGATCCTCGCCGAACGTGACTTCCCGGTCGAGCAGATCCGCTACTTCGCGTCTGCGCGGTCCGCGGGTTCGACGCTGCCGTGGGGTGGTGCCGACATCACCGTAGAAAACACTGCGGACGCCTCCGTCGAGGGCCTGGACATCGCGCTGTTCTCCGCCGGCGCCACCACTTCCCGGGCGCAGGCGCCGCGGTTCGCCGCGGCCGGGGTGACGGTGGTGGACAACTCCTCGGCGTGGCGGATGGACCCGACCATCCCGCTGGTGGTGTCCGAGGTGAACCCGCAGGCGGCGCTGGACGTGATCGCCGAGCGTGGCCCCGGGGTGATCATCGCGAACCCGAACTGCACCACGATGGCCGCGATGCCGGTACTGAAGCCGCTGCACGACGCGGCGGGCCTGCGGCGGCTGGTGGTGACCACGTTCCAGGCCGTGTCCGGCAGCGGACTGGACGGGGTGACCGAACTGGACGGCCAGGTCAAGGCGGTCGTGGACCAGGCGGCGAAGCTGACGCACGACGGCGGCGCCGTCGAGTTCCCCGCGGCGAAGAAGTACGTCCGGCCCATCGCCTTCAACGTGGTGGCACAGGCCGGCAACTTCGTCGACGACGGCTCCGGTGAGACCGACGAGGAACAGAAGCTGCGCAACGAGTCCCGCAAGATCCTTTCGATCCCCGAGCTGCTGGTCTCCGGAACCTGTGTGCGGGTACCGGTTTTCAGCGGGCACTCGCTGTCGGTGAACGCGGAGTTCGCGGAGCCGATCAGTCCCGCCAGGGCCACCGAACTGCTGACCGGGGCGCCCGGGGTCGAGCTGACCGATGTGCCGAACCCGTTGCAGGCGGCCGGCTCCGACCCCTCGTTCGTCGGGCGGATCCGCACCGATCCCGGTGTACCGGACGGTCGCGGGCTGGTGCTGTTCATCTCCAACGACAACCTGCGCAAGGGCGCGGCACTGAACGCCGTGCAGATCGCCGAAGTCGTCGCCGCGGCCCGGTAGGTGACACCGGACGCCCCTCCGGACCGGCGGGGTCCACCTCGCGTCGCGGGACAGCCGCACTGCACTGGCGGAGATCACCTGGCACGGTGCCACCGCCACGCCGGCATCGGTGGTGTCGGTGACGACGAGATCGTCTCGGCGGCAGGGCGTGTCGAGGCGCTCGGCATCTATTGCCCGCTCGGCGTCGTGACCGGTTCCTGTCACGACGGGTCGGCGGCGTCCTCGGCGAACATCGGTGGGGGAGCCTGGAAATCCCAGGCCCGGAACAGGACGGCCTGCGACGTGCCGATCGCCTTGCCCTGCATGCCGGCGATCATCGTCAGGATCTCCCGGGCGGGCGGATGGCCCGGGATCATCGCCAGGTATTCGCGGTGCGCCTCCAGTGCGGTGACGCCGCGTTCGAACGCCTGGCCGGTGACGTCGACACCGTGCGTGGGGTTGGAGTGCCCGGACACCAGCAGCCAACGCGGGGAGTGCGGCTCGAGGCCCTCGTCGAGCAGTTCCGGGAACACCCACCTGTTCCCGGCGTCCCGCACCGCGTCGAGGACGGCCATCCCGGCCACCCGGTGGTCCGCCTGATTCAGTCCCGCGGAGAACTCCACCTCCCAGGTGCCGGTGACCACCGCATCGGGGCGGAGCCGGCGGATCGCCCGGCTGATGTCTCGGCGCAGGACCAGGCCGTACTCCAGGACGCCGTCCCGATGGTCGAGGAAATCAACGGTCGAGACGCCGACCGCCGCGCCGGCCGCGATCTGTTCCCTGGTTCGCAGCACACCGGTGTCCGCCGGTGCCATGCCGTCCATCCCGGCCTCGCCGCGGGTCAGCATCAGGTAGGCGACATCGGCGCCGGCGGCCGTCCATGCGGCCACGGCGGCGGCTGTTCCGTACTCGACGTCATCGGGATGCGCCACCACGCACAGCACCCGCTGGAACGCATCAGAGGGCAGGACAGGCAGCTGTGCCGGCGTCATACCCGGACCCTAGGCGATCACCGGCAGCCGCACATCCCGATTGCGCTGCGCCGCCCGGGCGTGCGCCGTCGGGGTTGCGCCGTGGCTCAGCCGCGTGCCGGACACGTCACCACGGTCAGTGACCCGTGGTCACCGCCAGGGCCGCCCTCGGAGGCGACGACGTAGCCGCAGCCGTCGGTGGCCGGCGCGACCCCCTCAGCCTGCGGCAGGCCGCCGAGTGGGAGCTCGCGGTGCGGCCAGTCGGGGAAGCTGCTCAGTGGAGCGGACGGGGTCGGCGCGGTGTACTGCTGCACCTCGTCGTAGGTCAGCAGCAGCACCCGACCCGGCCCGGCGGCGATATCGGTGACGACGTTGCCGGTGATCATGGTGCGGAATGCAGGGGTGGCGTCCGGCGGGCGGAACTCGCGGAGCAGCACCATTTCTCCGCCGCCGGGTGCCCCGCGGTACATCCGGTGCGGCGGCGATCCGGCCCGTGCCGGCTTGGTGATCACCAGGATCGAACCGTCGGCGTCGATCAGCATCGACTCGGCGTTGTGCGGACCGTCGGGGTAGGTGTAGCGCCACTCATCGGCGGGCACCGGCCCGGTGTCGGGGGCGTTCACCGCCGGCTCGGCCATCCGGTACACCGCGATGCTGCCCCGGCGAGCACGGTTGTCCCCGATGTCACCGACGTACAGGCATGTGGCGGCCGGCGGGCCGGGCAGCGGCGGCGCACCGCACGGCCCCGACGACAGGGCCTCGGCGTTCTCCGCCGACATGCCGTCCACCGCTGTCCGGCCCAGTAACTCTCCCGTGGCATTCACGGCGACGACCTCCGAGGTGCCGGGCGCGTCGTCGACGAGGAAATACGCGCCCGGTGTCCGGGCGGAGACGGCGGCGCCGCTCGCCTCGTCGGCCACGCCGGTGGCCAGTTGCGCGACGATCTCCCGGTACGCACCGACAGTCGGTGACGCCGGTGCGCCGGACCCCCGGGAGTCCGCTGCCGGCGGGGTCGATCGAGGCGGCGGCGGGACACTGGTCGCCGGAGCCGGCGTGGGCACCGGCTCCGCCGTCCCGTCGTCGGCCCCGGCGCTGCCGCACCCGGCCAGCAGCAGGGTCGCGAGAACGGCGGCCGGCAGCCGCCCACCCCCGACCAGTCGTCGTGTGATGACGCTCACCCCCCGGTGCTGCTGGACCTGCCCGAACCCTACGGGCGCCGCGGCCGGGTTCGGTCGACGTGCCGCGTGGAACCGGCCGCGTCGCACCCTGCGGTACGGCGACGGTCGCGGCACAGGGCAGGATCGACCGGTGAGCATTCGGGTGGTGGGCATCGGCGGTTCCGTCGATCGCGGGTCGCAGTCGGACCGGGCGTTGCGGTCGGTGCTGTCCGCGGTGCAGCAGCTCGGCGCCGACGTGCAGGTGTTCTCCGGGCTCGACCTGGACCTGCCGCCCTACCACTCCGGCGCGGTGCTGCCGGACCCGGCGCTGGACTACGTCGAGGCGGTTCGGCGGTCCGACGCGGTCGTGATCAGTTCGCCGGGGTACCACGGCACCGTCTCCGGGCTGGTGAAGAACGCCCTCGACTACCTGGAGGAGCTGCGGGGCGATCAGCGTCCTTACCTGGACGGCCGCCCCGTCGGGCTGGTGGCGGTGGCGGGCGGCTGGCAGGCGGCGGTGGGCACCCTGTCGACGCTGCGGCAGGTGGTGCATGCGCTGCGGGGCTGGCCGACGCCGATCGGGCTGTCCGTCAACAGCGCCATCACCAGCTTCGACGAGCAGAACTCGACGCGCGACGCCGCCATGACGACGTCCATCGGGACCCTCGCGCGGCAACTGGTGGAGTTCGGCGGTCGCTGACCTGCGGCCACCGCGGTGCGGTGGAATCCTCGTACCGGCCGGCGCCTCGGAGCCGCCGGCCGGAAGGAGAGCGGGGATGACGGCGCAGCACACCCCGGCCACCGACCAGGTCCGCGCGGCCCGCGATGTCCTCTTCGCGCACCGCGATGACTACCGGGCGGCCGTGCAGGGCTTCGACTGGCCGCGGCCGGCGACCTTCAACTGGGGCACCGAGTGGTTCGACGTCCTCGCGGAGGAGCAGCCGGACCGGGCGGCCCTGGTGATCGCCGACCAGGACGGCAGCACGCGGTCCCGCACATTCGGCCAACTGTCCCGCCGCTCCGATCAGGTGGCCGGCTGGTTGCAGGCGAACGGCGTCGATCGGGGCGACCGGATCGTGGTGATGCTGGGCAACCAGATCGAGTTGTGGGAGATCATCCTCGCGGCCATCAAGCTCGGCGCGGTGATCATCCCGGCCAGCACCCTGCTGACCGCCGACGACCTGGACGACCGGGTGCGGCGGGGATCCGCCGGGTTCGTCGTGGCCCGGGACGTCGACGCCCCGAAATTCCGTCGGGTGCCGGGCACATTCCTCCGGATCGCTGTCGGCCGGCCGGTCGAGGGTTGGATCGAGTACGACGACTCCGCTCAGTTCCCTGTGCCCAGGGGCGGTTTCCGGCCGGAGGGCCGGTCGGGCGCCACCGACCCGCTGTTGCTGTACTTCACCTCCGGCACCACCGCGTTGCCGAAACTCGTGGAGCACAGCCAGGTCTCGTACCCGATCGGACACCTGAGCACGATGTACTGGATCGGCCTGCGCCCCGGCGACGTGCACCTCAACATCTCCTCGCCGGGCTGGGCGAAACACGCGTGGTCCAACGTGTTCGCGCCGTGGCTGGCGGGCGCCACCGTGCTGGTGCACGACTACACCCGCTTCGATGCGGGCGCGCTGATGACTGTGATGGCTCAGCAACGGGTTTCGACCTTCTGCGCCCCGCCGACGGTGTGGCGGATGCTCATCCAGGCCGACCTCGGCCAGCTCGGTACTCCGCCGCGGGAGGCGCTGGCCGCCGGTGAACCGCTCAATCCGGAGGTGATCGAGCAGGTCCGCCGCGCGTGGCGGGTGACGATCCGGGACGGCTTCGGGCAGACGGAAATGACGCTGGCCGTGGGCAACTCACCAGGGCAGCCGGTGAAGAACGGCTCCATGGGCCGGCCGATGCCCGGCTACACGGTCGCCCTGCTGGACCCGGTGACCGGCGCGCCGGGGCCGGAGGGAGAGATCTGCTTCGACCTGTCGACGCACACCGTGGGGCTGCTGACCAGGTACGCCGGCGAGCACGACCGCACGGCGGCGGCCACCCGGGACGGCTACTACCACACCGGTGACATCGGCACCGTGGACGCCGACGGCTACATCACCTACGTCGGCCGCTCGGACGACGTGTTCAAGGCCTCGGATTACCGGATCTCCCCGTTCGCCCTGGAATCGGTGCTCCTGGAACACCCGGCGGTCGCCGAGGCTGCGGTGGTGCCGTCACCGGACCCGGTCCGGCTCGCCGTGCCCAAGGCGTACGTTGCGCTGGCCGACGGCTACCACCCGAACAAGGTCGCGGCCCGGTTGATCTTCGAGCATTCCCGGCGCCGGCTGGCGCCGTACCAGCAGATCCGCCGGCTGGAGTTCGCGGCGCTGCCCAAGACGATCTCCGGCAAGCTGCGCCGGGTGGAACTGCGCGCCCGGGAGGAGCAGTGGCACGGCGCGGGCGCCGGGCAGCGCACCGACGGCGGCACCGAGTACCGGGTTGAGGACTTCCCGGAACCCGGCTGAGCCGCCCGCCATCACTTGCCGATGCCGAGAACCTCACGGACGAAACCGATCTCGCAAGACAGTTGGCGCAGCCGTTCGTCGACGACCATTGATCCGTGGCCGGCGTCGTAGCGGTACAGCGCATGGCGCGCGCCCCGGTCGGCCAGCGCGTCGAGATAGTTCTCGATCTGCCGGATCGGGCAGCGGGGGTCGTTCTCACCGGCCAGGATCAGCACCGGCACCCGGACGCCGTCGACGTAGGTCAGCGGTGACGAATCGCGGTAGGCGTCCGGCAGGTCCTGCGGGGAGCCGCCGAACAAGGCGCGGTCGTACGCCCGCAGCTGCTCCATTTCGTCCTCGTAGGCCGCGACGTAATCGGCCACCGGGACGCCGGCGATGCCGGCCGCCCACCGGTCCGGTTGCACCCCGATCCCCAGCAGCGTCAGGTATCCACCCCACGAGTACCCCGACAGGACCGACGCCGCCGGGTCGACGACGCCGTCGTTGATGAGAACATCGTGCACGGCGGCGATGTCGGCCAGCTCGATGTGACCGACCCGCTCGCTCAGCGCGTCCCGCCACGCGGAGCCGTACCCGGTGGAGCCGCGGTAGTTCACCTGCACGACGGCGAATCCGGCGTCCAGCCAGGCGGCCCGGCTCGCGTCGAAGGAGTCCTCGTCGCTCGAAGCCGGTCCGCCGTGCAGCGAGAACACCGTCGGCCAGCCGGATTCCGGGCGCTCCCGCTCGGCGGACGACGGCACCGCCAGCAGGGCGTGGATCCGGCCGCCCGGGCCGTCCACCCAGACGTCGCGGACCGGCTCGGATCCGGGCGCCGGGTCACCGGCAGGAGTGAGCAGCACCCCGTCGGTGCCGTCGGTGTCCAGCACGCGCAGCTGGCCGGGGGAGGCGGCACTGGACCAGCGGTACCAGACCGATCCGTCGGGCCGGACGCAGGCACCGGAAACGACACCGGTTGCGACCGGCAGATCCGTCAGCGCCTGCGAGCTGAGCTCGTACCGGTGCAGCGTGGTGCGGCCGGCGTGGGTGTGCAGGACCAGGACAGCCCGCCCGTCGGGGTAGAAGTCGGCGTCGAGGTCACCAGGCAGGTCGATCGCGAGTTCGGTGACGCCGCCGTCGGGCAGGCTCCAGATCAGCAGCTCGTCGCGACCGCGCCGCTCGTGCCCGACCAGCAATCGCTGATCGCCCGGCACCGGCGAGAAGGCAATCGGGCTCAGCCCCTTCCCGGGTGCGTCGGACAGCTCGGCGATCACCGTGTCGTCCGGCAACGAGAACGCCCGCAACGCCGGATAGCGCGAGTCGCCGTGCTCGGAATGTGCCAGCACCCAGATGCGCTCGTTCCGGGACAGGGCTCCGACGCCACCGTCCTCGGCGTGCCGGTAGACCACCCGCGGTGCCCCGTCGGGATGCTCGACCCCGGTGCTCAGGTGCACCCGGGTGCCGTCGTCATCCGAGAACCCGGCGAGCACAACGCCTTCCCCGGCCTCGAGCCCCGCGGGGTAGCCGGGAGCGACGGCCGGCAACGCCAGGGTCGCGGCACCGGCGGCCGCGGCGCTGCCGAACGGCTGCACCCGCCACGGGCCGAACTCGTCGCCGTCGGTGTCGTCGAACCACCACAGCGTGCTGCCGTCCGCGGAGACGGTTGCGTGGCTGGTGCCGTCCGGCCGATCGGTGGCGACGGTGTGCAGGTCGGTGGCGGTGTCCCAACACGAGACCTCGTACCGGCCGGTGGCGTTCGAGACGTACACGGCGCGATCCGGGTTGTCGCGCGCCCAGTGCGGCAGGCTGACCCGGACCGCCGAGAACCGGCTCCGCCAGCGCTGCTCGCGGTGCGGATCGTCGAAAAGCGTTTGCGGGACTTGGGCTGCCGGATGCCGGCGCGGGTCGGAGAGAGCCATGGCAGCATCCTGCCTCCTGGGCGCCGAATTCCGGCTCAGCGACGGACCTCCCGGGCCAGCACCGACGCAGCGCGCCGCAGCCGGCGCACCGTGCCGCCGATCCGCTCCGGCGTCAGGTCGCCGGCGCGTCCGGCGACCCCGATCGCCAGGGTGTGACCGCCGATCGGAACGGCCACGCTGCGCACGTCCGGCAGCCGTTCGCCCTCGCTCACGGCGAAACCCTCGCCCCGGATCCGGTGCAGTTCGCGGCGCAGTTCGGTGGTGGACGTCAGCGTCGACGCCGTCGCCTGCTGCATCCCCGACGCCTCGACCAGGGTCACCACGGTGTCGTCGGACAACTGGGCTGCGATCGCCTTGCCCAGTGCGGTGTTGTGCAACGGGTCCCGGTCACCGACGTTGGGAATCCGCGGGTCCTTGGTGGCGGCGGCGACCCACAGGCAGCGCACCGCTTCACCGTCCAGGGTGCCCAGCAGGCAGACCGGTGCCTCCTGGGTCAGCATGCGGTTCATCAGCGGCTTGGCGATGGCGACCAGTCGCTCCGCGACCGTGCCGGTCGCGAGCGTGTGGCCGGCCAGCGGCGCACCCAGCCGGTACCCGAACGGGTCGTCGGTGCGCACGACGTACCCGCGGACCTCCAGGGCCGCCAGGTAGCGGAACGCCGAACTCTTCGGCAGGTCCAATGTGACCGCGAGGAACGAGAGCGTCACGCCGTCGAGGTTGTCGGCGAGCAGGTCGATGATGTCGCAGACCCGGTCGACCGCGCGCAGCGGATACAGGCTCTGCCGCACGTCCCCGGAGTCCGTCACCCTGGCGTCCCTCCCCGTTGTGCCATTCGGTGCCCGACCCCACGCCGACTGCCGCCATGCCGTGGTTCCGGAGGGAACAACAGCGTCGGCCGCCAACTGAGTGTGCTGGAACGACGCCGCCATCGGCTGATCCGAACCGCCCCCGATCGGTCGATCTTCCCGATGCGGCGCGACGGAGCAGCGAACGGCCAGGACAAGGACCGCGTGTTGACCTTGCTCCGCTGCCGTGTCGGCGGCAGCGGGACAGCATGAGCACGACGTGGGAAAAGGTAGCCCGGGAAGACCCGGGCAGGGGCCCGGACCCAGGAGAACCGGATCGGGCCCCCGCCCTCTGGTCGGGGTGACAGGATTTGAACCTGCGACCTCTTCGTCCCGAACGAAGCGCGCTACCAAGCTGCGCCACACCCCGAGGACTGGACGAGTCTAGCCGATACCGCCGGTGGTCCCGACCAGATGAACCCGTTCCCCGGTCACGACGCGAGCCGCTGCTCCGCTGCGGCAACGTCTTCCGGGCGGGCGGCCGGTTCCGTGCCCACCCGGGCGGCCCGCGGTCGCAACGTGATGAGAGTGGCCTCGGGGCGGCAGCAGAACCGCATCGGCATGTACGGGCTGGTGCCGAGCCCGGCGGAGACGTTGAGCACGGTGTGCGTTCCCCAACGGGACAACCCCCGCGCGCGTGACCGGTCGATCCCGCAGTTGGTCACCACCGCGCCGAACCCGGGCACCCGGACCTGGCCGCCGTGCGTGTGACCGGCCAGCACCAGGTCGTAGCCGTCACCGGCGAACCCGTCCAACACGCGCGGTTCCGGGGCGTGCGTCACCCCGATCCGGACCACGGCCGCGCGGTCCGCCGGTCCCGCGATCAGCGGGTACCGGTCGCGCCGGGTATACGGGTCGTCGACGCCGGCCAGCGCAATCCGCTGCCCGCGGACGGTGATCGTCTGCTTGGCGTTGGTCAGGTCCAGCCAGCCGCGCTCGGCCTGCGCCGCCCGCAGGTCCCGCCACGGCAGCGGTGTGCCCCGCGGCGGACGCTGCTGGCTCGGCAGGAAGTAGCGGTGCGGTGACTTGCGCACCGGGGCGGTGAAATCGTTGTTCCCGAACACGAACGCGCCCGGGACGTCGAGCAGCTCGCCGAACGCGGCCACCGCCGTCGGCACCGACCGGAGGTGCGACAGGGTGTCCCCGGTGTTGACCACCAGGTCCGGCCGCAGGTCCGCCAGCGACGACACCCAGGCGATCTTGTGCCGCTGGCCCGGCAGGATGTGCAGATCCGACAGATGCAGCACGCGGATCGGCCACGCCCGCTCGTCGAGCACGGGAAGGTTCAACCGGCGCAACGCGAACATCCGCGGCTCCGCCAGCACCGACCAGGCCGCGGTGGCGACACCGGTCCCGAGGGTGGCACCTGCCGCGACGAGCAGGCCCCTGGCCGACGGGGCGATCAGGCACCGCCGGCCGAGATGAACAGCGTGACAACCGACCCGGGCAGTGCCGTCGCCTTCGGGGTCTGGTCCACCACGACGTTGACCGCGGTGCCGGTGTTCTGCCGGGAGGCCACCGTCACGGTGAACCCGGCGGCTGTCAGCGCCGCCTTCGCCTCGTCCACGTTCTTGCCGACCACATTCGGCAGCTGGGTGGCGGCCGAGCCGGTCAGGTACGTCGGCGACGCGGGACGGAAGAACGTGTCCGGCGTTCCCTCCTTGAGCGGTTTCATCGCCGCGAACCACGTTTGCGCGGGCACCGACCCACCGGACATGCCGTTGCCGGCCATCGCCTCCTCGGTCGAGCAGGTGCGGATCGGGTCCTTGCAGATCGACTGCGGGCGCGGTTCGGAGTCCCACACGACCACCGACGCGCTCATCTCCGGGGTGAACCCGAGGAACGCCGATGACTTGTACTCCTGCGTGGTCCCGGTCTTGCCGGCGGCCGTCCAGTCCCAGCCGGCCGCGGAGGCGGAAGCGGCCGCGGTTCCGTTCCCGGTGAGATCGCCCTCCATGGTCACCGCCAGCGTGCGGGCCAGGTCGGCCGGCACCGCCTGCTCACAGGGCGCCTTGTCCCAGGTGACGAACTTGCCGTCCCGGTCGGTGATCGTGTCGATCGGAGTCGGCGGGCACCACCGGCCGTCCGAATCGAGCGTGGCGCCCACGTTGGCCAGCTCCAGCGGACTCACCGGCGACACCCCGAGCGTGAACGAGACGATCTTCTGCGCCACCACCTGCTGGGTGTAGTCGGTCCCGGCGTTCGCGAACGCCGGATCCACCTGGCCGGCGTCCAGCGAGTACCCCTTGAGGCCCAACCGGACCGCCATCTCGGCGACCTTCTGCAACCCGACCTGGTCCTCAAGGGCGACGAACGCGGTGTTCGGTGACGTGTGCAACGCCTCGGCCAACGTCATCTGGGCGGGGTAGTTGCCGGCGTTGCGGAAGGTGTTCTGCGGCGTGAGTGCGCTGACGTACTCGGGCGGCGACTCGATCACCGAGTTCGCGCCCAGTCCCTGCTCCATCGCCGCGGCGGCGGTGAACACCTTGAACGTCGACCCGGCGCCGAGCGGTGCGAACGTGGTGGGCAGTCGCTGCACCGTCTGGCCCTTGGTGGTGTCCAGGCCGTACGGCCGGTTCGCGGCGAGCGCGAGCACCTTGCGGGGTTCGTCCTTGCCCACCACGGCCACGGCGTTGGCGATCCGCTCGACGCCGGGCTTGGTCGGGTCGGAGTTGGAGGTGGCGGCGGCCTTGGCCGACGCCATCACCTTGGGGTCAAGGGTCGTCTTCACGGTCCAGCCGCTGCGGGCGACGGTCTTGGCATCGAAGCCCGCGTTGGACAGGTAGTCGAGCGCGTACTGGCAGAAGAACCCGTTGGTCTCGGAGTTGTCCGCCGGGATGCAGCCGTTCCTGGTTCGCTTCGGGTTCAGCCCGAGATCCTGCTTCTTCGTCGCCTCCGCGGTCGCCTTGGACAGCCGTCCCGCGGCGACCATCACGTCCAGCACCAGGTCGCGGCGATCGCGGGCGTCCTGTACGTGGTTCTCGTCGAGCGGGTTGTACTTCGGCGGGTTGTTCACCATGCCGGCCAGCAGAGCAGCCTGCGCCAGGGTCAGCCGGTCGGCGGAGGTGCCGAAGAACCACTGCGACGCGGCCTCCGCGCCGTACTGCGACGGCCCGAACGAGACCAGGTTCAGGTAGCGCTCGAGGATCTCCGCCTTGCTCAGATTCTGCTCGACGGACAGCGCCATCTTGGCCTCACGGAGCTTTCGGATCGGCGTCGTCGCGATGGCGTCCGCCTTCTCCGCCTCCGTCTTCGCCTGCACGAGATAGAGGTAGTTCTTCACGTACTGCTGGGTCAGGGTGGAGCCGCCCTGCGCGGCCCGGTCGGACTGGGCGTTGCGCAGCAGCGCCCGGACGGTGCCGCGCCAGTCGACGCCCTGGTGCTGGTAGAACCGCCGGTCCTCCATGGAGATGACGGCGACCTGCAGGTAGTCCGAGATCGACGACAGCGGGACGTAGACCCGGTTCTGGTCGTAGAACGTGGCGATCGGCTTGCCGGCGGCGTCGGTGAACGTCGTCCGCAGCGGGATCTGGCCGTCCAGCGGGTCGGACTTGGCGTCCTCGATGGCCGACGTCACCGCATTCGCGGCCATCCCCGCGCCGACGGAATAGGGGAGCAGCAGACCGGCCACCAGCGCCCCGGCCAACAGGGTGCCGAGCACCAGACGTCCAAGACCGCTCATCACACGCACCGATCCAGGGTACCGGCGGGTAGGTGAGAGCCGGGTGATCCCGGCCTGGGAGAGCCGGACGAGTAACCCGGCTCAGGCGGCGGTGAGGCGCCGGCCGATCTCCCGCAGGGCTGGCACGTCGTGCGCATCGGACGGCAGCGCCGGCACCTCGATCACCGGGAGGTTGCCGTGCACCCGGTTGAACCGCTCCTGCATGTGCAGTTCGGCGGCGCGCACCGCCAGCCGCTCGGTGTGGATGGCCAGCACTGCGGTGGCCAATGCGCTGTCGTCACCGATCTTCTGGATGGCCAGTTCGGCGGCGCCGGCCCGCAGTTGCGCGAGCGGCGGGTGCGTCCGGTTGAGAATCAGCCCGGCCAGCGGCATCCGTTCCGAGCGCAACCGGTCGGCGAAGTAGGACGCCTCCCGCAGCGAGTCGGCCTCGCAGATCGACACCACGACGAACCTCGTGCCGCTGGCCCGCAGCAACTCGTACGTGGCCTGGGCGCGCTCCCGGAAGCCACCGAACATGTCCTCGAACAGCTGCACGAAGCTCGCCGCGTCCTGCAGCATCTGCCCGCCGAGCACCGTGGTGACCGCGCGGGAGAACAGCCCCAACCCGGCACCGACGACCTTCATCACGCCGCGGCTCGGCGCGGACAGGAGCTTGATCATCCGGCCGTCCATGAACGAGGACAGCCGCTGCGGCGCGTCGAGGAAGTCCAGCGCCGACCGGCTGGGCGGGGTGTCGACGACGATGAGGTCGAACTGGTTCTTCGCCGCGAGCGTCGACAGCTTCTCCATCGCCATGTACTCCTGGGTGCCGGAGAACGATGTGGAGATCACCTTGTAGAACGGGTTCGCCAGGATGGCCGCGGCCCGGTCCGGCGACGAGTGAGTGGCCACCATCTCGTCGAACGTCCGGCGGGTGTCCAACATCATCGCCCACAGCTCGCCCTTGCTGTCGGCGAGTTCCACCTGGACGCGGCGCGGATCGTTGTCGAGCTCCTCCAGGCCGAGAGCCTGCGCCAGCCGTTTCGCCGGGTCGATGGTCAGCACGGCGACCTTCCGGCCGGCGTCGGCCGCCCACAGCGCCATTGCGGCGGCGGTGGTGGTCTTGCCGACCCCACCGGAGCCGCAGGTCACCACGATCCGGGTGCGGCTGTCGGCCAGCACCGGTCCCAGGTCCAGCTTGCGGCGCGTCATGAGATCCCCTGCTCCAGCAACCGGTCGGCCAGCTCGTACACCCCGCCGAGGTCGCCGCCGTCGACCAGCCGCGGCAACGACAGCAAGGGGATGCGGGTGTCGGCGAGCGCATCGCGGCAGTCGGCCTCGTCGAGCACCCGAATTGCGTGCTCGCTCGCCTGCCGCGCCAGGCCCTGCACCAGCGCAGGATCCGGGGTGATCCCCGCCGCGGCGAGCTCGGCGGACAGCGCCGCGGTGTCCAGCTCGCCCCGGGCAGCGGGCCCCAGGGAGTCCGCCGGCAGCAGCGGTTCCGTCGCGGCGTTCACGATGATCGTGCCGACCGGCAGGTCCGCCTCCCGCAACTGGTGCACCGCCTCGAGGGTCTCGGTGACGGGCATGTCCTCGAGCAGCGTCACCAGGTGCACGATCGTGTCGGGGGAGTGCAGCAGCCGGACGACACCCTCTGCCTGACTGTGGATGGGCCCTCGCCGGGCGAGGTCGGACATCGCCTCGGTCACCCCGAGGAACGTCGCGACCCGGCCGGTCGGCGGCGCGTCCATCACCACGTCGTCGTAGACGGGCCGGTTGTCGGTGCCCCGCCGGGTCACCGTCTCCTTGACCTTGCCGGTCAGCAGCACGTCCCGCAGGCCCGGGGCGAGGGTGGTGGCGAACTCCACGGCACCGAGCCGCTTGAGGCTGCGGCCGGCGAAACCGAGGTTGTAGAAGATCTCGAAGTACTCCAGCAGCGCCCGCTCGACGTCCACGGCCAGCGCCCGGACCTCACCGCCGCCGGCCGCGATGGCGACCCTGCGCTCCTCATAGGGCAGCGGCGGCACGTCGAACAGCCGGGCGATGCCCTGGCGTTCCTCGACCTCCAATAGCAGCACCCGGCGGCCGTCGGTGGCCAGTGCGATCGCCAGCGCCGCCGCGACCGTGGTCTTGCCGGTGCCGCCCTTGCCGGTGATCACGTGCAGCCGCGCCCGGCGGCAGGCGGGTGTCCACGCGCTGCCGACCGGCCGATCCGCCTTCGCCTCGCCGGCCGCCCGCTGCTTGGTCGCCGGGACAGCCTTCGCCGCACCGTCGGCGGTCGCCGGGGCGACGGACGCGCCCGCCGGCCGTGCCTTCGCCATCACCGCGCCTTACCGTCCCGCCGGCGCGGCGGACCCGCCGCCGTCGACCAGGCCGAGTTCCACGTCGGCACCGCGTTCCAGGGTGCGGCCCACCGTGCAGTTGCGCGCGATCGCCCGGCGCACCACGGTCTCCACCCGCTCCCGCTCGGCCGCGTCCAGCCCGGAGAGGTCGACGACCAGTTCCTCGTGCAGCGCCGGGTACCGCTCGTCGTTCGGGTTCTTGATCCCGGCGACGTGCACGGTGATGTCGACGTCGGGCCCGAGACGGCGGGCGATCGCGGTGTCGGCGCTCATCCCCGCGCACCCGGCCAGCGCAATCTTCAGCAGCTCGCCGGGTGTGAACACGGCGCCGGCCTGGGCGGGCCCCATGGGGACCACGGCGCCGCGACTGTTGTGTCCGGTGTAGCAGCGGGTGCCGACGCGCTCCGCCCACAGGCCGTCGGTGTGCGCGCTGCCGGCAGCGGACGCAGCGGTGTTGACCGTCATCCCATGATCCTGCCAGCCGCACCTGCCCGGGTAGCCGTCGGCCACCGGTGATGCGGTGCGTGTTCACCGGCGCGGGTGATAATCCCCGCGTCCCGACACGACGAAAGGCCACCATGTCCGATTGGAACGACCGCATCATCACCGAATTCCGCGCCAATGCCGGACGCGTCGGTGGCCAGTTCGAGGGCGCGCCCCTGCTGCTGCTGCACAGCGTCGGCGCCAGGACCGGGAAGGAACGGGTGAGCCCGATGATGTACCGGTCGGTGCCCGGCGGTTACGCGGTCTTCGCTTCGAAGGCCGGCGCGCCCACCAATCCCGACTGGTACCACAACCTGCTGGCCAACCCCAGGGCGAGCGTCGAGGTGGGCACCGACAAGGTGGAGGTGATGGCGCGGGTCACCGAGGGTGCGGAGCGGGAGGAGATATGGACCGCTCAGAAGACCGAGTACACCGGATTCGGCGACTACGAACGCAAGACCGACCGGCAGATCCCGGTCATTGTGCTGGAGCCCGTCCGCTGACGATGTCCGCGCGCGGCCGCCGGCGGCGGCAATTGCCGTTCCGCGCGTCGCTCGGATTGACCGTTGCGGTGCTCGCCACCGCGAATGTGCTTGTCCACCAGGTGGTGTCGGACGCCGATGCGGCGATCGCGGTGGGTCTGGTGGGCAGTCTGGCAGGTGTTGCGGCGGCCAGCCGGCTGACCGCCGACGACGTGGGATTGGCGCGGCGCAAAGTCGGCTCGGGTGCGCGCTGGGGCGGCATCGCCGCCGGGGCGGTGGTGATCGGGTACGGCATCGCGGCGGTGATCCCCGCGGCGCGGGCGGCGGTACCCGCGGCCGATTCGACCTGGGGGCAGGCGTTGCTGCGGGCCTTCGTGTTGATTCCGCTGGTGACAGTCGTCCCGGAGGAATTCGCTTTCCGGGGTGTGCTGTGGGGTCTGCTGAAGCGGCAGTCCGGACGCCGGTGGGCCACCGGCGTCTCCTCGGCGTTGTTCGGGCTGTGGCACGTCTCGTCCGCGCTGTCCGGCGGCGCGGCGAACGAGTCGGTGTCCGGTGTGGTCGGCGGGGGAACCACCGGCACCATCGTCCGGGTGCTCGGGACGGTGCTGTTCACCGGCGCGGCGGGGGTGCTGTTCGCGATCATGCGGGATCGCAGCGGCAGCCTGCTCGCACCGATCGGCCTGCACTGGGCGGTCAACGGCTGCGGCGAGCTCTGGCTGCAGCTGGCCGCCCGCTGACGGCGTCAATCGTCAGATCGGTGACGGATACTCCATCGAGCACCGAAGGAACATCGGGGGTACCGGCATGACGACAACCGGCGACAGCGCAACCGCGCCTGCCCAGGCGCCCCTCGCCGTGCCCCCGGCCGCGGGCGCGTCCTCGGCCGGCGCCGGCTCTCCGACGCCAGAGCGCAAGCACCGCAACTGGTTCCGGTACACCCTGCCCGGTGCGTGGGTCGCCCTGATCTTCGTCTGCCTGTCCTTCACCCCGTCGCTGCTGCCCCGGCCGGCCGCGTTCCAGGGCTTCGTGTGCGGGGTCAACGGCGCGATCGGATACGGCCTCGGAGTGATCGGTGCCTGGCTGTGGCGGCAATTCGCGGACCGGCCCGCCCGGCCGGCCCGGCCGCGGTCGTGGCGGGTGTTCCTCATCGTCGGTGGGATCGCTCTGGTTGTCTCGTACCTGCTGGGAAGGCGGTGGCAGAACCAGATCCGCGAGCTGATGAGCGTTCCAGCGGAAGGTTTCGGGACACCTCTGCTGTTGCCGATCGTCGCAGTGCTGGTGTTCGTCGGGTTGATCGCTGCCGGCCGCGGGCTGCGGACGCTGTTCCGGTGGGTCGCGCGAGGACTCGAACGGTGGATGGGACGCCGGGCGGCCCGCGGGCTCGGTTGGGTGCTGGTCGTCGGCGCCACGGTTGCGGTGCTGAGCGGGGTGGTGCTCGACGGTGCCATCGCCGTGGCCGACCGCAGTTTCTCGGTGCTGGACACGACGACGAACGAGGCCGTCGCCGGGCCGCTCACCGCCGCCAGGTCCGGTTCCGCGGCCTCCGAGATCGGCTTCGACACGCTGGGTTTCCAGGGCCGCAACTTCGTCGGCACCGGCCCCACCGCGGCGCAGATCGCCGCCTACTCGGGGACACCGGCCGTCGACCCGATCCGGGCCTACGCGGGCATCGCGTCCGCCCCCGACGTCGAGGACCGCGCCGCGCTGGCGGTGAACGACCTGATCCGGCTGGGCGGGTTCGAACGCGACTACCTGCTGGTCGCCGGCACCACCGGAACCGGCTGGGTGGATCCGGGCGGCATCGACAGCCTCGAATACCTGACCAACGGCAACGTCGCGAGCGTGGCGATCCAGTACTCCTACCTGCCGTCGTGGGTGTCGTTCATCGTCGACCAGAGCCGCGCGCGGGAGGCGGGGCGGGCGCTGGTCGATGCGGTCTACGAACGGTGGAGCGCGCTGCCCACCGGTGGCCGTCCGAAGCTGCTGGTGTTCGGCGTCAGCCTCGGGTCCTTCTCCACCGAGGCGGCGTTCAGCGGGGAGTTCGACCTGCGCATCCGCACCGACGGCGTGCTGTGGGCCGGGCCACCCAGCTTCAACTCGCTGTTCACCGAGTTCACCAACGGCCGCGAGCCGGGCAGCCCGGAGATCCAGCCCGTGTTCCGGGACGGCCGCACGGTCCGGTTCAGCGACAACCCCGACGTGACGCCGCCACCGGTGTCGACGCCGTGGGACGGCAGTCGGGTGCTGTACCTGTCCCACCCGTCCGACCCGGTGACGTGGTGGAGCACCGACCTGGTGCTGCGCCGGCCGGACTGGCTGGCCGAACCGCGCGGTGCCGACGTGCTGCCGGAAATGGTGTGGATTCCGTTCGTCACGTTCTGGCAGGTCACCGCGGACATGGCCGAACCCGTGCCGGTGCCGTCCGGGCACGGCCACAGCTTCACCGCGCAGTACGTCGACGGCTGGGTTCAGGTGATCCGGCCGCCCGGTTGGACCGCGGCGAAATCGGCCGCATTGCAACGGATCATCGGGTCCACTGCGGACGGCTGATCATGTCGCGGTGCCGGCCGGGTTCGTCGCCTGGAACGCGGCGGCGTCGGCCGGCTCAGTGAGCGTCGTTGCGGGTGTGCGGCTTGCGGCCGAGCTGGCGCCAATCGCTCTCGGCGACGTCCACGTCGTAGTGCTCGGCCGCCTTGCGGATGTTGGCGAACGCGAGGTCGCGGTCGTCGTCGGTGACATCTTTGACCTGGTCGAACCGGGCGAGCGCGGTCCGGACGTGCCTGGCGTCTGTCAGTGGTTCCTTGCGCTTGTCGGGAAACGCGTACGCCGAGTCGGGGAGCTCGTTGCGATCGGCGGTGCTGAGTTGCCCGTGTTCGGTGTGCGGCTTCCAGGTCGTGTGGGCCATGGCGGTCTCCCTTCTGGTGTGTTTACCATTCCGGTGCCCGGTCGCCCCGTCCGGCAAACGTGGCTACACCCCCGGGCGGTCGAGCGGGCTCAGCCGGCCAGTGCCATCGCCACCAGCGCCATCAGCGGCACCACGATCAGCACGCCGCCGACCCACAGCGGCAGGAACAGTGCCAGCAGGAACCCGATCGGGACGACGATCAGCGACGGCAGCGCTCGCACGGTGGCCTGGCCGGTGGTCAGGTGAGGCCGCTCGCGCAGGGTGTCGTACCAGAGCAGCACGAGGATCAGCAGCAGCACGGCGACGACGACGGCCGCCGCCCAGTGCCATCCGTCCGCCGCCACCGGCCAAGGATAGGCAGGGCCGCGCCCGCGCGTCCCGGCGCCGATTACGCGGACGCGGTGCCCGGGCCACCGGGGCGCGCCCTAGAGTCAGGGCATGTCCAACCCCACTGCAGCGAGCCCCGCCGGCCGGCGGGCGTTCGAGTACGCCACAGTTCCGTTGATCACCCACGCCACCAAGGCGATCCTCGACACCTGGGGCGAGGACGGCTGGGAACTGGTGCAGGTCGTCCCCGGTCCGAACCCGGAGCAGTTGGTGGCCTACCTGAAGCGGGAACGGGCGTGACGGCCGGCCAGCGGCTCGCCGAGTTGGGCATCGAGCTGCCGCAGCTCGCCGCTGCCGCCGGTTCGTATCTGCCGACGGCGCGCACCGGGAACCTCGTCTTCACCGCCGGCCAGTTGCCGTTCGTCGAGGGCCGGCTGCCGGCCACTGGCCGGGTCGGTGCCGAGGTGTCACCCGAGGACGCGCAGGGCTACGCCCGGCAGGCCGCGCTGAACGTGCTCGCTGCACTGCACGCAGCGGTGGGCATCGACAACGTCGAGCGGATCGTCAAGGTCGTCGGCTTCGTCGCATCGGCGGAAGGCTTCACCGGTCAGCCCGGCGTCGTCAACGGTGCCTCGGACCTGTTCGTGGAGGTGTTCGGCGAGGCCGGCCGACACGCACGCTCGGCCGTGGGCGTCGCGCAGCTGCCGCTCGGGTCGCCGGTGGAGGTCGAGGCCATCGCACAGGTGAGGTGAGGTGAGGCCTTGGCTCCGGCCCGGGACTCGCCGCGCGGACGCCGCCGGTGCGCTTGGCTAAGTTGACCCGATGATCACCGCATCGCCGCACCCAGATGACAGCGGGCCGTCCGAGGTGCCGATCCGACTCGCGGCGACCGTCATGCTGGTCCGGGACGTGGGGGCAGCGCTCGAGCCGCCGGCCGCCGACGGAGTCGATGACAAGCGTGGCAGCGACGACGCGTACCCGGACGAGGACCAGCCGGGCATCGAGGTGTTCGTCCTGCGCAGGGTGGCGGCGATGGAGTTCGCGGCGGGGATGACCGTGTTCCCCGGTGGCGCGGTCGATGACGTCGACCGTGTCGGCGGCATCGACTGGGCGGGCCCCGACCCGCAATGGTGGGCCCGCGCCCTCGGTGCGGACCCCGAGTCGGCCGGCGCCCTGGTGATCGCCGCGGTCCGGGAGTTGTTCGAGGAGACCGGGGTTCTGCTGGCGAGCCCGGCCGAACGGTCCCGATCGGCCGCCCGCCCGGACAGGGTGGTGGTGCCCGACGACGCGGCGCGGCTCGCGGTACTGCAGCGGCAGCGCACCCTCCGTGAGGTGCTGGACGCCGGCGGGCTGCGCCTGCGGGCGGACCTGTTGCTGCCCTGGGCCAACTGGATCACCCCGCCCGGGCGGACGAGGCGCTACGACACCTTCTTCTTCGCCGCCGCGCTGCCGGCCGGGCAGGAGGCGAGAATGCTGACCACCGAGGCGGAGTCGGGTCAGTGGCGGACACCGGACGCCCTGCTGGCCGAGCACGCCATCGGTGCCACCGCGTTGATGCCGCCGACCATCGCCATGCTCACCGACCTGGCCGGATTCGGGTCGGTGGCCGCCGTGATGGCGCAGCGGCGGGTGGTCACGCCGGTTCGGGTACGGGCCGCCGACGTGCGTGACGTCGATGTCCCGAGCCTGCAGCGGGCCACCGGCGCGCCGGGGGTCGTGCCGTCGCCGGAGGGGCAGCAGCCGTGACGGGTCCCGTGCCGGCACCCGCCACCCCGTGCGCCCGGGTGCTGCTGGCGCCGAACCCGGGCCCGATGACGTTGGACGGCACCAACTCCTACCTGCTCGCCGCGCCCGGTGCTGCCGGCTGCGTCGTCGTCGATCCCGGTCCCAGCGACGCCGAGCACCTCGCCGCTCTCGCCCGCGAACCCGTGGGCCTCATCCTGATCACCCACCGGCACCACGACCACACCGACGGCGCCGCGGAACTCGCCGCCCGGACCGGTGCGCCGGTGCGGGCCTTCGACCCCGATTTCTGTTCGGGTGGGCCGCCGCTCACCGACGGCGAGACCATCGACGTTGCCGGACTGACGATCTCGGTGATCAGCACTCCCGGGCACACCAACGACTCGGTGTGCTTCCTGGTGCCCGAGGACGGCGAGACCGGATCCGTGCTGACCGGCGACACCATTCTCGGCCGCGGAACCACCGTCATCGCCCCGCCGGACGGTAGCCTCGGCGCCTACCTCGGCTCGCTGGAGACGCTGTCCGGTCTCGGTGCCCGGTTCGTCCTGCCGGCGCACGGTCCCGCACTGCCCGACCTCGCCGGGACGGCGGCCCACTACCTGGCGCACCGGCAGCAGCGGCTGGACCAGATCCGTTCCGCTCTGGAAGTTCTCGGCCCCGATGCGGAGGTGGGCGCCGTCACCGATCTGGTCTACGGCGACATCGACCCGTCGGTGCGCTTCGCCGCCGAACACTCCGTCGCAGCCCAGCTCGACTACCTGCGCGGGCCGGGTCCGCGGCCGCGTTGACGGCGCCCGGGGCGCCGGCCCTTGACGCCGCACTGCCCCTGCTCGGCTGCCCGCACTGCAGGGCCGAGCTGGCCAGGACAGCCGACGCCGTCGTCGGCTGCGAGAACGGGCACCGGTTCGACATCGCCAGGCAGGGCTATCTCTCGCTGCTGGGCAACCGATCCCGCACGGACACCGGGGACACCGCCGACATGGTGGCGGCCAGGGCGGCGTTCCTCGGCGCCGGGCACTACCGGCCGATCGCCGACGCCGTGTCCGCGGCGGCTGACCGTGGCCCGGTGCTCGAGATCGGTGCCGGCACCGGGTACTACCTGGCAGCGGTGCTGCAACGCCTGGCCGCCACGGGTGGCCGGGCCGGCGGGGCTGCGGCGGGCCCGGCCCCGGTCGGCGTCGCCGTCGATTCGTCGCGGTACGCGGCCCGGCGGGCGGCGGCGGGACGCCCGGTCATGGCCTCCGTGGTCGCCGACGCCTGGTCCGCGTTGCCGGTGCGTGATGACGCCATCGGAACCGTGCTGAGTGTGTTCGCTCCGCGAAATCCCGGTGAGATCACCCGGGTGCTCGCCCCCGGCGGCCGGCTGGTGGTCGTCACCCCCGAGCCGGACCACCTGACCGAGGTCCGTTCCGTTCTGCCGTTGCTGGCCGTCGACAGCGGGAAACCGGAACGTTTGGTGACTGCCTTCGCCGATCGGCTCCGGCTCGTCGACCGGACATCGGTTCGGTGCGAGATGCCATTGGCGCGAGCAGATGTCGGCGCGCTGGTCCGGATGGGCCCGTCGGCGCGACACCTCGCCACCGATGAGCTGGCGGCGGCCGTCACCACCCTGCCCGAGGCGGCCGCGGTGACGCTGTCGGTGACGGTCAGCGTGTTCCGGTCGGCTCAGGACGGGGCCAGGGCAGCTCGTCGAGAATGAGCACCGTCTTCGTGGACACCACGTCGGGCATGGTCTGCAGCCGGTTCAACACGAGGTCGCGCAGTGCTGCGGCATCCGCCGCGCGCACCAGCAGGGCGAGGTCGTCGTCACCGGAGATCAGCGCGGCGTGCTGCACCTCCGGGATCTCGCTGATCCGGTGCCGCACCTCCTTCCACGACTGCTGGGCAATGCGCAGGTAGATGTAGGCGGACACCCCGTAACCCAGCCGGACCGGATCCACCACCGCGGTGTAGCCGGTGATGACCCCCACCTTCTCCAGGCGCGATACCCGGGCGTACACGCCGGCGCGGGACAGGTGCACCCGCTCGGCCAGGGCCCGCATGGAGAGCCGGCCGTCGACGCTGAGCGCCGCGATGATCGCCCGGTCGGCGTCGTCGAGATCCAGCTGTCTCGCGGGGTAGGGCGGTAACGGCGAGCCGATGGTCATATGGCTCATTGTTGATCGTGCAGCTGCCGACTGTCCAGCATTGCGATCTACTGGCAGACGAATGGCGTTCCGCGGCGCCATACTGGACCGACGTGCTGTGGGTCACAGCCATCCCGGGAGGCAGCCGCCGATGTCCGTTCTCAGTGATCACCGAAGCCGCACCCTGCTCCCGTCGGACGAACCCCTCCGACTGGTGGATCCTGACGGCCGGCCCGTCGACGGCGGTGAACTGGAGCGCCCGTCGGATGCCGTGCTTCGCCGGCTGCATCGGGCAATGGTGATCGGCCGGCGGTTCGACACCCAGGCCGGTGCGCTGGTCCGGCAGGGGGAACTGGCCGTCTACCCGTCCTCCCGCGGACAGGAGGCCTGCCAGGTCGGCGCGGTGCTGGCGCTGGCCGATGGTGACTGGCTGTTCCCGACCTATCGCGATTCGGTTGCTCTCGTGACCAGGGGCGTCGACCCGGTCCAGGTGCTGACCCTGCTCCGCGGCGACTGGCACAGCGGGTACGACCCGTACGAGTGGCGGGTCGCGCCGCAGTGCACGCCGCTGGCCACCAACGCGCTGCACGCGGTGGGGCTGGCCCACGCCGCCCGCTACAAGGGCGAGGACACCGTGGCGCTGGTGCTGATCGGGGACGGCGCAACGAGCGAGGGGGACACCCACGAGGCGCTGAACTTCGCCGCCGTGTGGAAGTGCCCGGTGGTGTTCCTCGTGCAGAACAACGGATATGCGATCAGCGTTCCGCTGTCCAAACAGTCCGCGGCACCCTCGTTGGCGCACAAGGGCATCGGCTACGGAATGGCGTCCCTGCTCATCG
Organism: uncultured Actinomycetota bacterium; assembly: GCA_963785455.1. Classification (GTDB taxonomy): domain Bacteria; phylum Actinomycetota; class Actinomycetes; order Mycobacteriales; family Nakamurellaceae; genus Nakamurella. Next base: position 373,552 of record CAWAVL010000013.1, on the reverse strand, counting down.
ACGGCAACGACGCCGCCGCGGTCTTCGCTGCCGTGTCGCAGGCCGTGCGGGCAGCCCGCGCGGGCGACGGGCCCACCCTCATCGAGGCGGTGACCTATCGGATGGACGCACACACCAACGCCGACGACGCCACCCGGTACCGGTCACTCGACGAGGTGCAGCGGTGGGCAGCGAAGGATCCCATCGACCGGCTCGAGCGCCACCTGCGCGACCGCGGTGTGCTCGACGAAGGCCGGCTCACCGCGGTGCGGGACGACGCCGAAACCTTCGCCCTCGCGCTGCGCGAAAGGCTGCACGAGACGACGGCCATCGACCCGGCTGAGCTGTTCCGGCACGTCTACCACCGCCCGACCGCAGCGCTGCGGCAGCAGCAACGGGAGCTCGCCGAGGAGCTGGCGGCCGAGACCGAACCGGCGCCGGAGGCCCGGCCGTGACAGACCTGTTGCAGGCCACCGGCGTGGCCGCGGCCGGCCCGGTTGACGGCCGTCGCACCGTGACGATGGCCGGCGCGCTGACCGCAGCCCTGGCCGACAGCCTCGCGGCCGATGACTCGGTGCTGGTCCTGGGCGAGGACGTCGGAACGTTGGGCGGTGTCTTCCGGGTGACCGACGGGCTGGCCCAGAGGTTCGGCGAGCACCGGGTCGTCGACACCCCGCTGGCCGAATCCGGCATCGTCGGGACGGCGATCGGCATGGCGATGAACGGGCTGCGTCCGGTGGTGGAGATGCAGTTCGACGCGTTCGCCTACCCGGCGTTCGAGCAGATCACCAGCCACCTGGCCAAACTGCACAACCGCACCCGCGGCGCGGTGACGCTGCCCATCGTCGTGCGCATCCCGTACGGCGGCGGCATTGGTGGCGTCGAGCACCACTGCGATTCCTCCGAGGTGTACTACACGCACACGCCCGGCCTGCGGGTTGTCACGCCGGCAACCCCGGCCGACGCCTACCGGATGCTGCGTCGGTCCATCGCCTGCCCGGACCCGGTGATCTTCCTGGAGCCGAAACGCCGCTACTGGTCGAAGGAATCGGCGGATCTGGTGATCGACGGCCCCGGCCTGGACACTGCGGTGGTGCGCCGGCCCGGCTCCGACGTGACGGTGATCAGCTACGGCGGCACGCTGGCCACCGCGCTCGAGGCCGCCGATGCAGCGGCCGACGAGGGCTGGGATCTGGAGGTCATCGACCTGCGGACGCTGTCGCCGTTCGACGACGAGACCGTCGGCGCTTCGGTGCGGCGCACGGGCCGCGCGGTGGTGGTGCACGAGGCGTCCGGCTTCTGCGGATACGGCGCGGAGGTGGTCGCCCGGCTCACCGAGCGATGCTTCCATCACCTGCAGGCGCCGATCCTGCGCGTCACCGGCTTCGACATCCCCTATGCCCCACCGAAACTGGAGCATCACCAGCTGCCGACCGCCGACCGGATCCTGGACGCGGTGCAGCGCCTGCAATGGGACGACGTCCCGGTGCTGCCACGCTCGGAAGCGGGCAGCTGATGCCGGACTTCCTGTTGCCGGACCTCGGCGAGGGCCTGACCGAGGCCGAGATCGTCTCGTGGCTGGTGAATGTCGGTGACGAGGTGCGCACCGACCAGGCCGTTGTCGAGGTCGAGACCGCGAAAGCCGTTGTGGAGGTGCCGGTTCCATTTTCCGGCACGGTGACCGCACTGCACGGCCGACCGGGGCAGGTGCTGGCCGTCGGCCGGCCGCTGATCACCGTCGGCGCTGACCCTCCGGCTGCCGCCGGGCTGCGCGAGCCCGGAATGGTGAACGGGCGATCCCCCGATGACGGCACCAGCGGGAATGTGCTGATCGGATACGGCACGCCGACCTCGTCGGCGACGCGCCGTCGGCGTCGGCGGGCAACCACTGCCGTCGAGGAGATGAACGGCCCTGCAACGCCTCTCGCCTCCGCGGGTGGGTCATCGGTGGACGGGGCGGCGTCGACCACCGCGGTGATCTCCCCGCCGGTCCGGCTGCTGGCGAAGCGGGCCGGGCTGGACCTGAGGAGGATCGCCGGGACCGGGCCACAGGGGGTCATCCGTCGGGCGGACGTGCAGGCCGCCATCGCCGCTGGACCCGACGCGCCGTCCATCCCCGCACCGGCGGCGGCCGCTGCGAACGGGGCAGTCCGCCGGCACGAAGATCACCCGGGTGACCGTCGCATCCCGATGACACCGACCCGCCGCTACATCGCCGAGAAGATGACCCGCTCCCGTCAGGAGATCCCCGATGCGACGGTCTGGGTCGACCTCGATGCCACCGACCTGCTCGCAGCGCGCGCCGAGATGAACCGGCGGGACAGCGACCGCCCGGTGAGCGTGCTCGCTCTGCTGTCCAGATTCGTCCTGCTCGGTCTTCGTCGGTACCCGGAACTGGGCGGCCGGATCGACGGCAGCGACGTGGTGGTCCCCGCGCAGGTGAGCCTCGGCTTCGCCGCGCAGACCGACCGGGGCCTGGTGGTGCCGGTGATCCGCGACGCCGAGCGTCTGACGGCGCGCGAACTGTCCGCGGCCATCGGCGGGTTGACCGCCTCGGCGCGGGCCGGTTCACTGACCCCGCAGGACATGTCGGGCGGGACGTTCAGCATCAACAACTACGGCGTGTTCGGCGTCGACGGGTCCGCCGCGATCATCAATCACCCCGAGGTCGCGATGCTCGGGCTCGGTCGGATCATCGACCGGCCATGGGTGGTCGACGGGCAAATCGTGCCACGCAAGATCGCCCAGATGTCACTGGTGTTCGATCACCGTGTGTGCGACGGCGGGGCGGCCGGCGGCTTCCTCCGATTCGTGGCCGACTGCGTCGAGTCACCGCTGGGCGCGCTGGCCGACCTGTGACGCACGCGGTAGGCAGGCTGTCGTGACCGAGGACGACGTTGCCCAGCGGTCGGCGGAGGCCTTGTGGGCCAACGACGACGCCAGTCGCGGGCTGGGCATGCAGCTTGCCGACATCACGGTGGGCCGGGCCGCCATCACCATGACAGTGCGGGCCGACATGGTGAACGGCCACGGCTGCTGTCACGGCGGGCTCGTGGCCACCTTGGCGGACAGCGCGTTCGCGTTCGCCTGCAACAGCCGGGGCGTCGCCGCGGTGGCCGCGGGCTTCGACATCACGTTCGTCGCACCGGCCGTGCTCGGTGACGTCCTGCTGGCCACGGCGACCGAGCGGGTCCGGCACGGACGCAGCGGTCTCTATGACGTGACGGTGACCCGCGGCGACGGCACCGTGATTGCCGAGTTCCGCGGCCGCAGCCGGTCGACCGGCCTGCCGGTTCCCGGTCTCGACTGACCGCCGACCTCTGCCGGAGACGGACCAGCAGACTCAGCTTTCGCCCACCGCCGCGGTGAGTCCGGGCGCCGCGACGACGACATCCCCGGCACCCGCCTCGACCCCCGACGCGCAGCGCTCGGCGGACATCCGTGCCCGGCCACAGGTGGGTGAGAACCGTGCGCCGCACGCCGGCCTCGGCCGCCTGCTGCGTGGCGCTCCGGACACCACAGAGCAGGCCGGCGTCCTCGTCCGGGTCGACGACGCCGGGGAGATCGCGCATCGTCCCGTCACCAGGGTCGATGAGCATCGTCAGCCCCGCCGCCGTCAGCACGTACCCGCTCCACCCGGCCGCGGGTGTCGGCCACGCACCCTGGCCGCCCAGCGCGGTGAGCTTCACAGGCCGGCCACACCGTTGCCGATCAGCAGCACTCCGAGCACCAGCAGCACGACGGCCATGATGACGGAGCTGTATCTGGTCATCCACCGGTTTGTCGCGGCCAGCACGGTCTCTGCGCGCGCGCCCAGCACCAGCGGCATGACCACGGGTGTCGCGACACCGATGCTGCCGACGACGGCGAACACCAGCAGTGCGACGGCTTGCTCGAGTGGTCGATAGGTGGCGTCCGCGATCACCGTCGCGCCGCTCACCACCAGCAGCAGATTCTTGGGATTGACGCATGCCAGGAGCAGCGCGATGCGAAAGGCTTTGCCGCCGTTCATGGTGGCGACCGATGCCAGCCACTTCGCGGGCTCCGGTTCAGCACCGGCGGGTGCGCGCGCCAACCACTTCCGCGCGGCGAGCGCGACCAGCGCAAGGCCGAGGGCCACCTTCACGTAGCTCAGCCACTGCGGGTGCTCCTCCGGCCGGAGGATGACGTCGGCGAGCGCGATGACCAGGGCGCCGGCTGCGAGCACGCCCAGCAGCCACCCGGCGAGGAACGCTCGGGCCACGCCGGCGGGCCGATTGGTCGCCAGCGCGAGCGGGATCAGCACGATCGGCAGCGCGGCCAGCGCAAGGCCCACCGCGACCGGCAGCACCTCCAGAACAGCCGTCACCGCTGCGTGCCCGTCACCGCGGTGTCCTGTTCGTCACGATTTCCGACCGTACCGCTCAGCCACCAGGTCCTCGATGGACGCCACCGTCACCACCGATCTCGCGACGCGGGCCAGCGCACCGTCCAGCGTGATGAACTCATCGGCCTGCAGTTGGGTCAGCGCGAGGTACTCGGCGGCCAGCGTGTCGGCCATCCCGAGTTGTTCGGCGATCTTCCAGGCGACGCTCTGCAGCACCCGGTCGCCCAACAGCCGGATGCGCAGCCCGCGGACGTAGTCCAGTTGGCGGTCGGCCTCGGCCTTCGTCGTCACGCCGCCCCGGACAGAGGCGTACAGCAGCGAGAGCACCTGCGATCGCAGCAGAGTCGGCGCCACGAGACGGTGCGCGTCCGGGATGCCGGCCCCTTCGGCCGCCAACCGCACGGCCACGTCAGGACCGATCACGAATCTGGTCATGCCGACCTCCCGAAGCGGCCGGGACCCGTGGATCCCGGCCGCCCGTCACCTACCGATCAGGACGCCGGCGGCACCGGAGCCTTGAGCGCCTCACGAATGAGCATCCGCCCGTCATAGTCGGTGATGAAACCCTGCCGGACCAACTCCTTGGTGTCCTTGATGACCGCGTCCACGTACGCGCGGTGTGTCGGGTACAGCTCGCGCAGCCGGTCGGGGCTGAACGGGACCTCGTGGCCGGCGATGAAGCAGAACGAGGCGCCGGTGGAACTGCCGTACCAAGTGGACGTCGGCACGTCGAGGTAGGGCGATCGGAGGCCGCCCTGAACGTTGCCGAACTCGTCGAGGACCGGCTGGCCGTTCTCGACGACGATCGGCGAGCCGTGCGGCGGCGGCACGTCCTTGCGCACCCAGCGGTCCAGGTTGCGCAGGATGGCGTCGAAGAAGATCGAGCTGGGGAACCTGCTGCGCGGTCCCTCGTTGCAGCTCTCCGGTGGCACGTCCCGGCCGCCCTTGACGATGTCCGCCGGCGCCGCCGCGTAGTCGAGTTCCGTCGGGGTGGCGTGTCCGGCGCCCGCCATCTCGTACTGCCGGTACCGGTCGGTGGGCCAGTCGCTGTCCGGCCGCCGAGAGGTGATGCCCCGCAGGTAATCCGACTGCGACATCACGTGAATGACCGGAACGCCGACGTTGCTGAGCTGGCGGCGTGGGTCGTCCAGCGCCGGCACCGCCTCGCACTGGTTGATCGGGTAGATGCCGGCGAAGGCGCCGCCGGCGACCGCGACGATGTAGGCGTCGTAGATGGAGTGACCGGTCTGCTTCTTCGCGAGCGGCGCGACTCCGTTGATGTAGTCGTACATGTACCCGCCGGTCTGCGAGTACCCGAAGCCGTAGAGCTTCAGACCGGCCTTCGGCTTCCGGCCGCCGTACGCGATCGGGTTCTTCGCCGAAGTGGACCGCAGCAGCTCACCGACCTGGCTGTAGATGTCCCACGCCAGGCCGTTCTCGGTGGCTTGCGTGCTGTCGGCGGGCAGCGTGGTGCAGTTGGCCGGGTCGGACGCCGGCAACGGGTTGTCCATCGACAACGGCGCATAGCGCTTGCTGTTGAAGTTCTTCAGGGTCACCATCGACACGGGCTTCACCGTCACCCCGACCCACACGTCACCGTTGCGGATCAGTTGGTCGTGCATCAGCCCCCAACCGAGATTGAGGTCGAACAGGTTGGACGGGTTCAGTGGTTCCACGACGACGTTGCCGCTGAACTTCGCCGCCTTCGCCGGCCGGCGGACCAGAATCCGCGTGGTGTACGGCGCGTCCGCTGTGCGGACGACGGCCGGGCCGGGTGCGGGCCAGGTGTAGACGTTCGCCAGGCCACTGATGAAGTACTCCTCCTCGACGTACCCGATCTTCGAGAGGGTTTCCGGAACCTTGGTGTGTGCCGCACCGCCGAAGGGATATGACGTCTTCGTCACGGGAATGGGTCCGGTGATGTGCGGAACGCTCGCTCCCGCGGTGAGACCGGCCCGGTCGGTCAGGGCCTGCAGGGTCTTGTCGACCGCCGTGCTTTCCTGCGTGCCCGCGGTGGATGCCGCGGTGGATGCTGCGGTGGATGCCGCTGGTGCGCCCGCATCAGGCGTGTCCATCGCCGGGGCGGCGTTTGCCGTCGCGGCCGGGGCGGCGCCCGCCAATGTTGCCAGCACGGCGCCGACGACGATTCCCTTGATCACCGTCCTCCGCGGTCGGCGGTGCCTCACAGCTGCTTCGTTGCCGTGTGTCTGCACATGTGCTCCTGCTCTTGACGTTGCGGGCCGGCAGCCTGCCGAGCCCTGCCGCTGGAGACGGCATTAAGTGAAGCTAAACCTCTTGCAGGCGGTGACCAAACGCACACGTCCGGCATTGCCGAACGGTTTGCGCGGTGCGTGCGGCATACCGCCCTTACCGCCTCAACGACAACCAAATCGCCGAGTTTCTGCACCCGCTGCAGGGGTTCGTGTGCTACTGGTCCGGGGGCGCTGCGCCGGGCCAGTTCTCCACCGGCAGTGCTTCGTCGTGGCTGGTGTACCGGTGCCCGGTCGGTGTTGTCCATTCTGTGGTGTGCGGGCCGCTGCGAGTGCAGCTGTGGCCGCCGTGGGTCTTCGCCCGATGCTCGTGGCGGCACTCGGCGCTCAGATTGGCCGCCGTGGTGAGGCCAGCGGGAACCGGTACGAGATGGTCGAGATCGCAGCGAATTGCGGGCACGGTGCAGGACGGATTGGCGCAGACACCGTCGCGGAACTTGATGGCGGTGCCCAGCTTTCCGGACGGGAACCGGCCCATCTCGCTGGCATCGAGAAGGTTGCCCCGTGGATCGGTGAGCAGCCGGTAGAACAAGGTGCCCGGTTGCTCCGCGAGGCGGCGGACAACGTCGGCCGGCACGGAGGCGCTCCGGTCCATCAGCTGTCCGGGTGTCTGGCCGACGTCGAACAGCGACTGGACGGAGACGACAACCCCGATGGTCACCGGCCCGATGGTCACCGGCAGCGGCCGGGGATCCCCGCCGCCGGAGCAGCGGATCACCCGCGCCACACCGGCGCCGGGTTGCTCCCGATCCGCGTGGTGGCCACCGACCGTAGAGCCGGGCGGGTCGGGGCGGAAGGCGGAGGCGGGAAGACCCCAGTCGTCGTCGAGATTGCTGCTGTGGTTGAGATTGTTTCTGCTGCCCTGGCAGTCGGGACCGAGCGTGTCGGGTAGAGGGGTGGCGCGGTTCGTCTCGTCGTCGCAGTCGTCGAGATCGTCTCTGCTGTCGTGACAATGGCGATCCGGCGCGTCGCCTGGCACGTCGAGGCGGTTTGTCCTCTCGCCGCGGTCGTCGTCGATGCTGTCGTCCAAGTGGTCGTCGGCGTCGCTGTTGGTGTCCCAGACAACGTGGCATCCATTGCTCACCCGGCCGAGCAGGATGTCGACCAGGGCATCCGCCCTGCGTTGTTGCAGCGTTCGGAGATCGTCCGGTGCAGCGATCGCGGCGGCGGCCCGCAGAACATGGTCGATGGCATGGGCATCCACCGACGACACCGCTGCGGACATGAAGCTGACCCCGTCCAGGTCCGGTCGCACCGACACGTACCGGTCCTCGAGTGACCGGTGCAGTCGCTCTTTCTGCAGGTCGGGCTCGACCCGGGCGATGAACTGGTTCAGACACCGGCCGAGGATCTCCGGTGTGCGGCAGACTGCGAGGTCGACCACGACAGAGTTCAGCAGTTCCTTCGATGACTGACGGACGAGTCGTCGCAGCGCCCGGTTGATCCGGACGACCTTGTCCTGATCGATGTCTCCGGTGCACCAGGCATCCCAGGCGTCAGGAGCTTCCGCCTTCACGCGACGGACCATGGCGACGGTGCGTTGTACGGCGAATTTCGAGGCCGTGACGGCCAGGCTGATCTCCGTGCAGGCGAATTCCGCCGCCTTGAACTGCGCCTTGCCGCCGCAATGCCGTAACTCGTCGAGGTAAGTCTGATCCAACGTGCGGCGGGTGTCGGCGAATTCGACCATCAATTCCGCGCAGCGGGCCTGGGCCTGTGCGAGACATTTCATCTGGGCAGCAAGGTCATCGATCATGCCGGCCGCCACCGCGCCGGGTATTCGTTTCGCCGCAGCCGTCCGGCACCCGGTCGAATTGCTCATGTCGGCAACCTACAACCGACCACCGACAGTCGGTCCCGATCGCTCTCCGGCCGCAATCGCGTTACAGACAGCCAAGTCTCATCACGCGGGGTCGGCGAGGCCGAGGGTAGACCGCGCTGCATGCACTCGGCCTGGTGATGCCGGCTCTTGGGTAGGACCGGTGCGCTCAAAACTCGCGAGGACGCGCGCGAAATCCACGCAACTTCGGTCCGTCATCGTCCGGCGTTCGGGTGCGCGCGGCTCCGTGGTTGCCAAGTCGGCGACGCCGGCATTCTCGCCAACAAGCGAGAACCACGAGGTCGAGTCAGCCGCCGTTTGCGAGGCGAGTGTGCGCCGCCTCTCATGCCAACATGACGCCTGGCCGCCCTCGGATACTACGCAGAAAGCCATGCACCCTTATTCGGAACTCACCCGTAAGTCCGGCACACGCAGCCCGGTCATTGCCAACTCGACGACCGCCCGCACGATTTGCGGTTGCGACAGGCGGGACGCCGGCCGGTACCACTCGGTGACGGAATTGACCATGCCGAACAGCAACCGGGAGACCAGCCGCGGTTCGATGTCGCTGCGGATCTCACCGGCATCGGCCGCGTCGCGCACCAGGGCCGCGAGCCGGTCGTCGAACGCGCGGCGCCGGGCCAGCGCGGCGCGCTCGACCTCCGTGTTGCCCCGCACCCGCAGCAGCAGCGTGACGTAAGGCAGTTCGGCGAGCAGTACCTCGGCGGTGCGCTGCACGGCGCGCTGCAGCCGATCCACCGCCCGCACCGGCTCCGTTGGGGCGAGTTCGTCGTCGAACACCGCCGACAGTGCGTCGAGCGCCCGATCCACCGCCAATCCGAGCAGCTCCTCCTTACCGGAGATGTGGTGGTAGAAGGTGGACTTCGTCAGCCCGCTGGCCCTGGCCAGGTCTTCCATGCTGGCGGCCTCGTACCCGCGCTCGTTGAACACCCGCACCACCAGCTGCAGCAGGTCGTCACGGGTGTAGCGGGCGGGCCGGCCACGACCCCGCACCGGCGCTGTTGACATGGAGTGATTGTGCCGCACATAATTTACCGACCGTTCGGTCGGGAATCGGTGTGCCCGCGCGCCCGGTGACCCGCCAATCTCTGGGAGGCCGCATGTACGGGAGTGTGGACGTCGTCGAGGACACCGACGCTGCCGTGCAGGCGGACCTGCAGCACCGGTTCGACGATCTGATCGCGGCCGATCAGCGCATCGAGCCCCGCGACTGGATGCCCGACGGGTACCGCAAGACGCTGATCCGGCAGATCGCGCAGCACGCCCACTCCGAGATCATCGGCATGCAGCCCGAGGGCAACTGGATCACTCGCGCCCCGAGCCTTCGGCGCAAGGCCATCCTCATCGCCAAGGTGCAGGACGAGGCCGGCCACGGGCTCTACCTGTACTCCGCCGCCGAGACATTGGGTGTCGACCGGGAGGACCTGCTGGACCTGCTGCATGCCGGGAAGCAGAAGTACTCCAGCATCTTCAACTACCCGACCCTGACCTGGGCGGACATGGGCGCGATCGGCTGGCTGGTGGACGGCGCAGCGATCATGAACCAGGTCCCGCTGTGCCGGTGCTCGTACGGCCCGTACGCCCGGGCGATGGTCCGGGTCTGCAAGGAGGAGTCGTTCCACCAGCGGCAGGGCTTCGAGATCCTGAACACCCTGTCGCACGGAACGCCCGCGCAGCACGCCATGGCGCAGGACGCGGTCGATCGGTTCTGGTGGCCGTCACTGATGATGTTCGGCCCGCCCGATGGCGATTCCCCGCACTCCGCGCAGTCGATGGCCTGGGGGATCAAGCGGTTCAGCAACGACGAACTCCGTCAGCGCTTCGTCGACATGACGGTGCCGCAGGCCAAGGCGCTCGACCTCACTCTGCCCGACCCCGAGCTGCGGTGGAACGACGAGCGCGGGCACTACGACTTCGGTCCCATCGACTGGTCGGAACTGACCAGGGTGATCAAGGGCGACGGCCCCTGCAACGCGCAACGGATGGAGCGGCGGCGCACCGCGCACGAGGACGGTGCCTGGGTGCGGGCGGCCGCCGATGCGTATGCGGAGAAGCACGCCGGACCCGCGCATCTCGCCGCCGCCTCGGAAGCGGCACCAACCGAGGCCGTCGCATGAACACACCCAACGTCCCGACCTGCGGGCCCGAGCAGCCGATCGGCGGTACCGGTACCGACCTGAGCGCGGACGACGGGCACGGCGCCGTGCCGACTGCGGGAGTGCCCCTGCCGCAGCCCGTTCCCGCCCACGCCGGCGGCAACCGGCGGGGCTGGCCGCTGTGGGAGGTCTTCGTTCGGGCCCGGCGCGGCCTGTCGCACCAGCACGTCGGCAGCCTGCACGCCCCCGACGCGGCGATGGCGTTGCGCAACGCCCGGGACGTGTACACCCGTCGCGGTGAGGGTGTCTCGATCTGGGTGGTGCCGTCATCGGCGATCGTCGCGTCGAGCCCCGACGAGAAGGACCCGTTCTTCGATCCGGCGCTGGACAAGGCGTATCGGCACCCCACCTTCTACGAGGTACCGGAGGGGGTGGCACACCTGTGACCGCGGCGGGCACTTCCGTGGGCACAACGGCTCGGGTCCGGTACGCCACCGGGCTGGGGGACGACGCGCTGATCCTCGCCCAGCGCCTGTCCGAATGGGTGAGCCGGGCGCCGCAGATCGAGGAGGACATCGCGCTGGCGAACATTTCCCTCGACCTGCTGGGCCAGGCGCGGACCTTGCTGACCTACGCGGGCGAACTGGAGGGCGCCGGACGGGACGAGGACGATCTCGCCTTCGTGCGCGAGGAGCACGACTTCCGCAACGTTCAACTCGTGGAGATCCCGAACGGGGACTTCGCCGTCACCATCGCGCGCCAACTCGTGTTCTCGGCCTACCAGTACGAGTTGTACTCGGCCCTGCTCGACTCGACCGATGCCACCCTGGCGGCGCTGGCCGGCAAGGCCGTCAAAGAGGTTGCCTACCACCGCGATCACGCCCGGCAGTGGACGCTGCGGCTGGGTGACGGGAGCACCGAGTCCCATACCAGGATGCAGGCTGCCCTCGACCGGGTCTGGCCGTATGTCGACGAACTGTTCGAAGCCGATCCGGCCGCCGGGGAGCTGCCCGGCGTCGCAGTGGACGCTTCAACCCTTCGCCCGACGTGGGCCGCGTTCGTCGAACCGGTGGTGGCAGAGGCGACCCTGTCGGTGCCGCACCCGACCTGGCGTGCCAGGGGTGGCCGTCGTGGGGTGCACACCGAGCACCTCGGCCACCTGCTGCCGGAGATGCAGTACCTGCACCGTGCGCACCCGGGTGCGAAGTGGTGACAACGATGACCACCAGCGCCCGCCGCGATGCCGCCGAGCCGGCCCGATTGCGCCAGGTCGCGGGCGCCGTCCCCGACCCCGAGATCCCGGTACTGACACTGGACGACCTCGGCATCGTGCGTGACCTGGAGGTCGGCGAGGGCGGCTCGGTGACGGTGACGCTCACCCCGACCTACACCGGCTGCCCGGCCACCGCCGTGATCGCCGCCGATGTCGAAACCGCCTTGCGGGCAGCCGGTGTCGAGGACGTCACGGTACGGACCGTGCTGTCGCCGGCGTGGACGACCGACTGGATGACGGACGCCGGTCGGGACAAGCTGCGCGACTACGGCATCTCTCCTCCCGGTGCGGCCCAGCACGGTTCGGTGGGGCTGACCCTGGCCGCGCGGTGCCCGCGCTGCGGCTCGACGAAGACCAGGGAGATCAGCCGCTTCGGTTCGACGCCGTGCAAGTCGCTGTGGTCGTGCCTGTCCTGCCTGGAACCGTTCGACTCCTTCAAGGCGATCTGATGACCGGTGCCCAGACGGCGCCCGCCGGGCACGCCCCGGCCAGGCGGCACGCGGCGTTCCATCGGTTGCGGGTGGCCGCCGTCGACCGGTTGACCGACGACGCGGTCAGCATCACCTTCGACGTGCCGCCGGACCTGCGCGACGAGTTCGCCTTCGTGGCGGGACAGCATGTCTCCGTGCGGGTCCCGGACTTCGGTGACGACGTGCGGCGCAGCTATTCGATCTGCGCGCCGGCGACCGGCGGGCCGCTGCGAATCGGCGTCAAGCAGATCCCGGAAGGGGTCTTCTCCGCGTACGCCGCTCAGCGGCTGCGTCCCGGTGACGAGCTGGATGTCATGACGCCGACCGGAACGTTTTGCACCCCACTGCATCCCGCCCAGGCCAAGCGCTATGTTGCGGTGGCCGCGGGTTCGGGGATCACCCCGGTGCTGTCCATCCTGGCCACCGCTTTGCAGGTCGAACGGGCCAGCTCCGCGGCGCTGATCTACGTCAACCGGCGGACCTCCAGCATCATGTTCCTCGAGGAACTCGAGGACCTGAAGAACCGCTACCCGGACCGGTTCGAGCTGATCCACGTCCTCGGGCAGGAGTCGACCGATGTCGAGATGCTGTCGGGCAGGCTGGATACCGATCGGCTCGGCCGAATTCTGGACAGCATCCTGCCGGTCGACGACGTCGATGAATGGTTTCTGTGCGGACCGCTGGAGATGACCGAAGCGGTGCGCGGCGTCCTGCTCGAGCGGGCGGTCGACCCGGCGCATGTGCATCGGGAACTGTTTCATGTCGGCGCCCCGGTGCAGCGCCGACGGACCGCTGCCGACCCGGCCGCGCCCGAGAAGGCCTCCACGGTCACGGTTTCACTCGACGGCCGCGCCCTGGACCTGCTGGTGGACCGGGATGGTGACGCCATCCTCGACGCCCTGCTGCGGGTCCGCCCGGACGCGCCGTTCGCCTGCAAGAACGCGGTCTGCGGTACCTGCCGGGCCAGGGTGACCCAGGGGCAGGTGGAGATGGACTCCAACTACGCCCTCGAGCCCGACGAACTGGCCCGCGGGTACGTGCTGACCTGCCAGTCCCATCCCGTCACCGACCGGGTCGTCGTCGACTACGACGCCTGAACGAGGAGAACATCAATGACGATGGTCGTCGACAGTTACGCGGCCGGCCGCTGGATCGCGCCGGCGGGGAAGACGACCGCCTTGCTGAACGCCTCGACCGCCGAACCGGTCGCCGTCATCGGCACCGACCCGATCGACCTGGTGCCGGTGCTCGACCATGCCCGGTCGGTCGGCGGTCCGGCGTTGCGGGCACTGCCGTTCCATGAGCGGGCCATCAGGCTCAAGCAGCTGGCGATCCACCTCAACGGCAAACGAGATGCCTTCTATGCCATCTCGGAGTGGACGGGGGCCACCCGCAGGGACGCGTTGATCGACATCGACGGCGGGATCGGGGTGTTGTTCACCTTCGCCAGCAAGGGCCGCCGGGAGTTGCCGAACTCCACGGTGCTGCTCGACGGACCGGCGGAGGTGCTGGGCAAGACCGGACAGTTCCTGGGTCAGCACATCTACACGCCGCGCCGCGGGATTGCGCTGCAGATCAACGCGTTCAACTTCCCGGTCTGGGGCATGCTCGAGAAGCTGGCCCCGGCGTTCCTGGCCGGGGTGCCGACGGTCGTCAAGCCCGCCTCCCAGACGTCCTACCTGGCAACCGCGGTCGTCCACGAGATCGTCGACTCCGGCCTGCTGCCGGAGGGCAGCGTGCAGCTCGTCGCCGGGGGATCGCACGGTCTGCTGGACCTGCTGGGTGATCAGGACACCGTCGCCTTCACCGGCTCCGCCGACACCGCCGCGCGGCTGCGATCGCACCGGGCCGTGCACCGCGGGGGAGTGCGCTTCAGCTCCGAGGCGGACTCGCTGAACTTCTCCGTGCTCGGTGTCGACGTGACCCCGGGCAGCGTCGAGTTCGACTTGTACGTCAGGCAACTCGTCACCGAGATCACCGCCAAGGCCGGCCAGAAGTGCACTGCCATCCGCCGCGCGCTGGTGCCGCAGGCGCTGGTGCCGGCCGTGATCGAGGCGGTGGGCGCCCGGGTCGAGGGGAAGGTGAAGGTCGGCAACCCGGCGGCGGCGGGCGTGACAATGGGCGCACTCGCGGGTCTCGCCCAACGCGATCAGGTGCGCCGCAGCCTGGACGTGTTGCGCGATGCCGCCGACATCGTCGTCGGTGACCCCGACCGTTTCGATGTGGTGGGGGCGGACCCGGTGACCGGGGCGTTCCTGCCGCCGCTGCTGCTGCGGGCCCGCGATCTGGCCCGGCCGGAACCGCACGAGGTGGAGGTGTTCGGTCCGGTCAGCACGATCCTCGGGTACCGGGACACCGCCCACGCGATCGACCTCGCCGCCCGCGGCAAGGGCAGCCTGGTCGGGTCGGTGGTCTCCGCCGACCCGGATGTGGTCCGGGAACTGGTCCTGGGCGTGGCCCCCTGGCACGGCAGGGTCCTGGTCCTCGACAGCGACAGTGCCGCCGAGTCGACCGGACACGGGTCCCCACTGCCGCATCTGGTGCACGGCGGACCCGGCCGGGCCGGTGACGGCGAGGAGCTCGGCGGAATCCGGTCCGTGCGGCACTACATGCAGCGCACCGCTGTTCAGGGTTCGCCGAAGGCTCTTTCCGCGGTCACCGGGACGTGGGTGCAGGGCGCGCCCCGGACCACCGGGGGAGTGCATCCGTTCCGCAAGAGCCTGGCCGAGCTCCGGGTCGGGGACGCCGTCGAGGCCGGCCCGCGGATCGTCGCCCTCGAGGACGTGGACGCCTTCGCCGACCTGTCCGGCGACCGCTTCTACGCGCACATGGACCCCGAGGCGGCCGCGGCCAACCTGTTCTTCGAGGGCCGCGTCGCGCACGGGTACTTCGTGGTGTCGCTGGCGGCCGGCCTGTTCGTCTCACCGGAGGCCGGGCCGGTGCTGGCCAATTACGGCTTGGAGCGGCTGCGATTCCTGACGCCGGTGTATCCGGGTGACGCGCTGCGCGTCACGCTGACCGCCAAGAGCATCTCGCCCCGGGTGGACGCCGACTACGGCGAAGTGGTGTGGGACGCCGTGGTGGTGAACCAGAACGACGAGCAGGTCGCCGCCTACGACGTGCTCACCCTGGTCGCGAAGCACTGGCCGCCGGAGTAGGGACGCCCGAGCCGGTCCGGAAACGACATGTCGTGTCCGGAAGGGCCGTTCGACTCTGGCACGGCCGCCGCCACCGCAGTGGGATGAACGGGCCATCAGCACCCGTGCCGCGGAGGTGGACCATGCCGCATCTCGGACGGGCCGTCGTGGTGATGGCGGCCGTCGGCTACACCGCACTGCAGATCCTCGGGCGCCGCGGCGGTGCCACCGGTCACGAACGCCGGATCACCCTGCCCGGGGACGACGTCGTGCCTGCGCCGCAGATGGTCACCGACCATGCGATCACCATTGCCGCACCCGCGCAACGGGTCTGGCCATGGCTCACGCAGATGGGCTGGCACCTGGGCGGGTACTACACCCCGGCGTGGATCGACCGGCTGCTGTTCCCGCAGAACTGGCCCAGTTTGGATCACCTCGACCCGGCCCTGCTGCGCCGGCTGGAGGTCGGGGACGAGATCCCCGACGGTGAGCCGGGCACGGCCGCATACGTGGTGCACCAGGTGCAGGCGCCGCATGTGCTCGTCCTCCGGTCGACCACCCATGTGCCGCCGGGTTGGGATGTCAAGTACGGTGCGGCGCTGTCCTGGACCTGGACGTTCTTCCTCGCCGACCAGTCAGACGGCCGCTGTCGGGTGCACGTGCGGGTCCGAGGTCGGCTGTCGCCGTGGTGGTTCACCGCGCTGTACCAGGCGGCAGTGGTGCCCGCGGACGCGATCATGGCGACCGGAATGCTGCGGGGATTGCGGCGCCGGGTCGAAACCGACCCCGTGCCCGGGCTCTCCGGCCGTCACCCGTACGCGCCGCACGGGGTCTCCGCCGCCTGATCCCGATCCCTCAGGAGGATGCGTCGGTTGGTGTGCGGGTCCGGCCGCCGCGGGCATCGGGCCGGTGGTGATCAAGCAGCGGCACACCACCCAGAAGCAAGCCGCATCGGCACCGGACGGCGTCAGCGCGCCCGGCGGACCAGCCGCTCGGCGTCCAGCAGTACGACGCTCTTGCCTTCCAGGCGCAGCCATCCGCGGTGCCCGAAGTCGGCGAGTGCCTTGTTGACCGTCTCCCGGGAGGCCCCGACGAGCTGCGCGAGTTCCTCCTGGGTGAGGTCGTGCGTCACCCGCAGATGGCCACCCTCCTGCTGGCCGAACTGCCTGGCCAGTTGCAGCAGCGCCTTGGCAACCCGGCCGGGGACGTCGGTGAAGATCAGGTCCGCCAGCGCGTTGTTGGTGCGCCGCAACCGGCGGGCCAGCACCCGCAGTAATTGCTCGGCGATCTCCGGGCGTTTGTTGATCCACTCCTTGAGCGCGTCCCGGTCCATCGTCGCGAGCCGGACGTCGGTCACCGCCGTCGCCGACGACGTCCGCGGTCCCGGGTCGAAAACGGACAGCTCGCCGAACATGTCGGACGGGCCCATCACGGCCAGCAGGTTCTCCCGGCCGTCCGGGGAGTGCCGGCCCAGCTTGATCTTGCCGGAGAGGATCACGTAGAGCCGGTCGCCCAATTCGCCCTCGGCGAAGATGGAGCTGCCACGCGCGTAGTCGACGGTTTCCAGCTGAGACCCGAGCGCCAGCGCCGCTTCGGGATCCACCCCCTGGAAGATGCCGGCCTTGGCGAGTGTTTCTTCCACCCTGTCCTCCGATCGGACCACGTGAGAATCGACTCCGAGAGTTGGACGCCGAGAAATAACGCCTCCGGCTGAGACGCAGAGCACAGTGTAGGGGTCCACCACCGAGCGCTGCCCGCCGCTGGTCGGGGAGTCGGACCGGCAATTCGGTGTGCTACGTCTCAGCACGCGGACCGCACGCCGTTCCCTGTCACACCGGCGTCGATCCGTCCCCGGTCTTGCGCCGGTCAGTTCTTGGTCTTGCGCCGCAGTCGGGGCCGGCGGCGCACCCGGAATTTGGCGAACGCCTTCGTCCAGCCCTCGCGGATCATCGTGTTGACCTCTTCCGGCCGGGCGCTGTCCAGGAACTCCTGCACCTCGGCCTCACTGACCGTCGAGGTGTGCAGCCGGTTCTCCACCCGCTCCATGAACAGCGCGAACACCATCAGCAGCAGGGGGATGAGCAGCACCAGGAAGACAGTCATGGTGCGGACATCATCCCCCATCGGTGGCGGTGCCGGTCATCTCTGGGTCGCGGCGCGTCCAGCGGCCCGGTCAGGACGGGCCCGGGCCCGGGCGGGAACCGGGTTGGGGGCCGGGCGTCAGATGTCTATGGCAACCTGGCAGCGTGCCCACCCCAGCACGGCCGTCCGCCCGACCCCGACCGGCGAAGCTGCCCACGACGCCGCTGGCGCGTACCCGGCGGGCGCGGCAGCTGGCGGCCCGGCTGGCGGAGGGATACCCGGAGGCCCGGTGCGAGCTGGACTTCACGACGCCGCTGGAGTTGGCGGTGGCCACGATCCTGTCCGCGCAGTCCACGGACGCCAGGGTCAACCTGGTGACGCCGTCTCTGTTCGCCCGGTACCCCACCGCTGCGGAATACGCGGGGGCGAACCGGGCGGAACTCGAGGAGATGATCAAGTCCACCGGCTTCTTCCGGAACAAGGCGTCATCGCTGATCGGTCTGGGGCAGGCGCTGGTCGAGCGGTTCGACGGGGAGCTGCCCTCGACGCTGCCGGAGCTGGTCGGCCTGCCCGGCTTCGGCCGGAAGACGGCGAACGTGGTGCTGGGGCACGCGTTCGGGGTGCCGGGCATCACCGTGGACACCCACGTGCTGCGGATGGCGACGCGCTGGGGACTGACCACCAACACCGACCCGGTCAAGGTGGAGTTCGACCTGAACGCGCAGCTTCCGCCGGCGCAGTGGACGGTGTTCTCCGACAGGGCCATCTTCCACGGGCGGCGGCTGTGCCACGCCAAGCGCCCGGCGTGCGGTGCCTGCTTCCTGGCCCCGCTCTGCGGGTCCTACGGCATCGGCACGACGGACCGGGAGGCGGCGGCGGCACTGGTCGTCGGCCCGGAGCGCCCGCATCTGCTGTCCCTGGTCGGCCTCGCGGACGGCGGCTGATGGCCACCGGCGGCCCACCCGCCGCACCCCAGCCGGGGCCGCTGGTCGCGCCACCCGGCCTGGACGACGTCGGTCGACGGCTGGTGCCCGACGAGCGGTTGCCGTCGTGGATGCACAGGCTGATGCGCAATGTCGACGGCGCGTGGTTGCCGGCCCCGATCCGCAGTCTGGCCGTGCCGGCCCCGCCGCACGCCCGGCGCAGCGCCGTGCTGATGCTGTTCGCCGACGGCCCGGCCGGCCCCGACCTGCTGCTGACCCAGCGGGCCGCGACGATGCGGTCGCACGCCGGCCAACCGGCCTTCCCCGGTGGGGCCACCGACCCCGGCGAGGACGCTGTGCAGTGCGCCCTGCGGGAAGGTTTCGAGGAGACCGGGCTGCTGCCGTCATCGGTGATGCCGGCGGCGTTGCTCCCGGAACTGTTCCTGCCGCCGTCCGGATTCGTGGTGCGGCCCGTGCTGGCGTACTGGCGCGAACCCGGCGAGGTCGCGCCGGTGGACGCCGCCGAAACGGCTGTCGTCGCCCGCGTTCCGGTCGCGGACCTGGTCGACCCGGCCAACCGCGGCCAGGTGCGGCACCCGAGCGGGTACGTCGGCCCCGCCTTCCAGGTCGCGGACCTGCTGGTGTGGGGCTTCACCGCCGGCCTGGTCGACATGCTGCTCGAGCTGGGCGGCTGGGCGGTGCACTGGGACCGGGAGCAGACGTTCCAGCTGCCGGACCTTCGATGACCACGGCCGTGGCGGTCGGTGCGCCATGACGATCGTCGACATCGTCGTCGTGCTGCTGGTGCTGGCGGCCGCCGCCAGCGGGTTCCGGCAGGGCCTGATCACGGCCCTTTTCACCCTGGTCACCGCCGTCGCCGGTGCCGTGGTCGCGATCCAGCTGGCGCCCTATCTCATGGAGAAGGTGCAGGACTCGACGGCCCAGATTGCCATCGGCATCGCGTGTGTGGTGGTGGGCGTCGGGATCGGCGAGGTGGCCGGCTCCACCGTCGGCAGGGCGATCTCGCAGCGGATCAGCTGGCGGCCGGCACAGGCCGTGGACCGCACCCTGGGGCTGTTCGGCTACGCGGTGGCGGTGCTGGTCGTCATCTGGATGATCGCGGTGCCGCTGGCCTCGGTGCCCTACCCCTGGCTGTCATCGGCGATCCGCGGGTCGGCCGTGCTGGCGAAGGTGAACGAACTGATGCCGGCGCAGGCGCAGGACGTCTCCACCAAGCTGCGCGAGGTCTTCAACGACTCGGGCTTCCCCGCCATCCTCGACCCGCTGGCGCCGACGCCGAACACCTCCGTCGCCCCACCGGACCCGAAGGCGGGCGCCGGCCGGTCGGTCGCCGCCGCGGAGCAGTCGGTGCTGAAGGTGCGGTCCGTGGCGGAGTCCTGCTCCCGGCGGATGGAGGGGACCGGTTTCGTCATCGCGCCGGGCAAGGTGATGACGAACGCGCACGTCGTCGCGGGATCGAGCCGCGCGGCGGTGGAGGTCGGCGGCCGCACCCTGGACGCCTCGGTGGTCGTCTACGACTCGCAGCGTGACCTCGCCGTGTTGGACGTCCCCGACCTGGATGCGGCGCCGCTGAAATTCGCCGACACGCCCGCGGAACCCGGCTCGTCGGCGATCGTGGCGGGGTATCCGCTGGACGGCCCGTACACGCTGACCCCGGCCAGGGTCCGGGCGTCCATCCAGCTGCGTGGGCCGAACATCTACTCCGACTCCACCGTCACCCGCGAGGTCTACACCCTGCGGGCGCAGGTCCGGCCGGGTAACTCCGGCGGCCCGTTGCTGGCGCCGGACGGAACGGTGCTCGGCGTCATCTTCGGTGCCGCGATCGACGAGACCGACGTCGGCTTCGCGCTGACCGCAGATGAGGTCGCGCCGGTCGTGCAGGCCGGTCGCACCGACGACACACCCGCCTCGACCGAGGCCTGCACGGCGGCCTGACCGGGCGTGTCCCACCGGGCCCGGCTAGCCGCCGGCGCCACCGCCAGCCCTGGCCGCCACGTCGGCAATCATCCTGGTGATGATCTCGGGCGCCTCCTCGGGCGGGTAGTGCCCGATCCCGCGCACGGTGGACAGCGTGTACCACCCGGTGCACTGCTCGCGGGCGTCGGCCAGTGACGACGGCGGGGTGAACCGGTCGCCGTCACCGACGACGTGCAGCACGGGCGCGGTGATCGGCGTCGCGAGCGCCTCCCGATGACGGTGCCCGTCGGTGCGCAGCGGCGAGCGACCTGCCCAGCGCAGATGTTCCACGGCGCCGCGGGCGGCACCCGGCACCCGGATCGCCTGCCGCATCTTGACCATCGTCTCGGCGAAGTCGGCCGACGCCTTCCAGGCCGGCCCGGACTGCGAGCGCACGAGCCGTTCCAGCAGCGCCGCGTTGCCGGCGACCAGGTGTCGTTCCGGCCAGGCCGGGGTGGCCGCCCAGGCGAGCAGCCGCCCGTACCGGTCGGTGGAAATCGGTCGGCGCACCCTGGCCAGCCGGACGGGGTGCGGCGCCGCGATGGCCACGACGCCGCGCACCTGCGCGGGGTTCATCACGGCGGTGTCGAAGGCCAGCACGCCGCCGTAGCCCTGCCCGACGACGACGGCGTCCCGCTCACCCAGCGATCGCACCAGGCCCGCCACGTCGGCGGCCAGGTTGAACGCGTCATAGCCGCGTTGGGTCTTGTCGGTGTCGCCGTAGCCGCGCAGATCCGGGGCCACCACCCGGAACCCGGACCTGGCCAGGCCGGGCAACTGGTAGCGCCAGGAGCGCCAGTACTGGCCGAAGCCGTGCAGCAGCACGATCAGCGGACCGGATCCGGCCTCGGCGACGTGGAAGCGGATGCCGTTGGCACTGATGTCGCGGTGCCGCCACGGGCCCTCGTCGCGCAGCATCGAGCCGTCGGGAACGGGCTCGTCGTCGTGGTCGCCGCCCCCGCCGGGCTCGAGCAGATCCTCGAAGTCGGCAGGGCCGCCGGGTTCCGCGGCGTCCCCCGGGTCGGAACGGTCGTCCGGCACTGGCTGGTTCGGCGGGGCCGGGTCGTCGGGACCGGGCGTCAGGAGCCGGTGGCAGCCGTCTTCAACGCTGCCGCCGTCTGTTCCAGGGACGCAATCGTCTTCTCCGGCTTCTTCACCTTCTTCACCTTGCGCAGCCCGAGGAACGCGAACACGCCCGCGATGAGCACCATCAGCACGAAGACGATGGTGAAGGCCGCCCACTCCGGCAGCCAGATCGCGATGATCTGGGCCACCATGAACCAGAAGAACCACAGCGAGAAGGCGCCGATGATGCCGGCGATCGCGAACATGACGCCGCCGGTGGCACCGGTCTTGACCGTCTGCGTCACCTCGAGCTTGGCCAACTCGATCTCGGACCGGACCAGTGTCGACATCTGCGTCGTCACGTCCTTGACCAAGTCGCCCATCGAGCCGTTGCGGTCGACGGCGGGCTCGGCCACCAACGGGATGGACGCCGGTGTGGATCCTGCGACGGTGAAGTTGTTCGGCGGGATCGGCGACGTGCCCGTGGTCATAACTACCTCTCCTGAAGGTCGGCGGGCCGGCTGGTGATGCGGCCGAGTGTGGTCTCGAGTGGTTCAGGTGCTTCCTGTCGTTGCCGCGTCGGTGCGCGCGCCAATCGGCGTGCGGGGCCACCGAACCGGTCGGCGGGGTTCATCGTGCCATGACTGGGCGGCACCGGTTGCCGTCAGGCCCCTGTCAGCGGCATCCCGCCCGGGGCTCGGACCCGTCCGAGGCTCACCCGCTGAACCGAAACCTACTGGCCTGAACCGAAACCTATTGGCCGAGCAGCCATCGATCGGGCGCGGCCAGGTCCGCGGCGGCGCCGGGCCCCCAGCTGCCCTGCGGGTACGGGTGGACGGCGGGGCGATTCTCCAGCACGGGATTGAGCACCCGCCAGGCGCTGGCCAAGCCGTCGGGCCGGGTGAACAGCGACCGGTCGCCGATCAGCACGTCGTGGATGAGCCGGACGTACGGTGCCAGTGCATCGGATCCCTCGACGTCACCCAGCACGATCTTCGCGTCGGAGACGGTGAGCTCCAGGCCGGGGCCCGGTTCCTTGACGACCATGGACAGCTCGACGGCGCCGGTGCCGGCCAGTGACAGGGTCAGCACGCCACCGTCGGCGGGCACGGCGAACGGGGTGTGCCGGGGTTCGGTGAGGATGATGCTGACCCGTTGCGTCGCGCCGGCCATCCGTTTGCCGGTCCGCATCAGGAACGGCACCCCGCGCCACCGGTCGTTGTCGACCCACATCCGCGCGGCGACGAACGTGTCGGTGGTCGACCCGGGCTGCACGCCCTTGACGTCGAGGTACCCCTCGTACTGGCCCAGCACGACCTCTCCCGGGTCCAGCGGCCGGAACTCCGAGATCACCTGCTCGCGGGCGGACTGCAGGTGCTCCGCGCTCATGCTCTTCGGCGGCTCCATGGCCACCTCGGCGGCCACCTGGAACAAGTGGGTGATCAGCATGTCGAGCATGGCGCCGGTGGCGTCGTAGAACAGTGCGCGGTCGTCGATGTCCAGGTTCTCCGGTGCGTCGATCTGCACCGCCTTGATGTGCCGGTGGTTCCAGGCGTCACCGAACAGGCTGTTGGCGAACCGCAGAACGTGCAGGTCCTGCGTCGCCTCCTTGCCCAGGAAATGGTCGATGCGGTAGACCTGCGACTCCTTGAGGACCTCGTGCACCGCCTTGTCCAGGGCGCGGAAGTTCTCCGGTGACGTGCCGAACGGCTTTTCGTAGACGACCCGCGAATTCCGGGCCAGGTCGTGTGCGCCCAGGGCCGCGGTCAGCTCCGTGAAGGCCGATGGCGGCACCGCGAAGTAGTGCACCAGCTGCGCGTCGTCGCCGAGGTCCTCCCTGGCGTGGTGCAGGACGTCGAGCAGGCTGCCCGGGTCGTCGCTGCCGAAGCCGCCGCCGGCGAAGCGCAACCGGGCGGCGAAGTCCTCCCACGGGCCGGTTTCCGGACGCGGGCCGAACTCGGTGAGCACCTTGTGCACGTGCCCGCGGAAGTCCTCGTGGGAGACGTCGCCCCGGCCGTTACCGATCAGCAGGTAGTTGTCCGGCAGCAGCTTCTGCTGGGCCAGCGAATAGAACGCAGGGATGACCATGCGTCTGGCGAGATCACCCGTCGCGCCGAACAAGACGAAGGCGATCGGGGTGCCGGAGAGCGGGTGCATCGACATGACACGGACAGTAGCGGAGCGGGTTGGCGGCGCGGCCGACGAAAGGCCGCACCGCCAACCTCCAATCCGGTCTCAGTCGGCCTTGGCGTTGGACAGGCCGGTGGAGATCAGGTTGAGCACGGTGCTGTCCTGCAGAGTGGTGGCGTCACCGACCGCCCTGTTCTCCGCAATGTCGCGCAGCAATCGGCGCATGATCTTGCCCGACCGGGTCTTCGGCAGCTCCTGCACGATCAGGATCCGCTTGGGCTTGGCGATCGGGCCGATCTCCTGCGCCACGTGCGCTTTGAGCTCGCTGACCAGGGTGTCGGTGTCTTGCGCGGAGCCGCGCAGGATGACGAACGCGACGATGCCCTGACCGGTCATGTCGTCGGTCGCGCCGACCACCGCGGCCTCGGCGACCGACGGGTGCGACACGAGCGCAGACTCGACCTCGGTGGTGGAGATGCGGTGCCCGGACACGTTCATGACGTCGTCCACCCGGCCGAGCAGCCACAGCGCACCGTCGGTGTCGTACTTGGCGCCGTCACCGGCGAAGTAGTAGCCCTGGGAGGCGAACCGCGACCAGTAGGTGTCCTTGTACCGCTCGTCGTCGCCGAAGATGGTCCGCAGCATTCCCGGCCAAGGCTTGTCGATGACCAGGTATCCGCCCTCGCCCTTGCCGACCGGGACGCCCTCGTCGTTGACGACCTTGGCGCTGATCCCGGGCAGCGGCAGCATCGCCGAGCCGGGCTTGCAGGGGGTGACGCCGGGCAGCGGGGAGATCATGATGCCGCCGGTCTCGGTCTGCCACCAGGTGTCGACGATCGGGCAGTTGTTGTGGCCGACGTTCTCCCGGTACCACATCCACGCCTCGGGATTGATCGGCTCACCGACGCTGCCCAGCACGCGCAGCGAACCCAGGTCGTACTTGCCCGGGATCTCCCGGCCCCACTTCATGAAGGTTCGGATCAGGGTCGGTGCGGTGTAGTAGATCGAGACCTTGTACTTGTCCACGATCTCCCAGTGCCGACCCTCGTGCGGCGAATTCGGGGTGCCCTCGTAGATCACCTCGGTGGCCCGGTTGGCGAGCGGGCCGTAGACGATGTACGAGTGGCCGGTCACCCAGCCGATGTCGGCGGTGCACCAGTAGACGTCCTGGCCGGCCTTGTGATCGAAGACCGCGTTGTGGGTGTAGGCCGCCTGGGCCAGGTAGCCGCCGGAGGTGTGCAGGATGCCCTTGGGCTTTCCGGTGGTGCCGGACGTGTACAGGATGAACAGTGGCTGCTCGGCGGGGAACGGCTGCGGGGTGTGCTGATCCGGCTGGGCGTCCACCAGCTCGTCCCACCACAGGTCCTTGGCCGCGTTCCATTCCACGTCGATCCCGGTCCGGCGGACGACGATCACGTGCTCGACCGGGGTGTCCGCGCCGGAGACGGCCTCGTCGACGGCCGCCTTGAGCGGGACCGCGGTGCCGCGCCGGTGCTGACCGTCGGCGGTGATCACCAGCCGGGTCTGGGCGTCGCCGATCCGGGTCCGCAGCGCCTCGGCGGAGAAACCGGCGAAAACGACGGAGTGGGCCAGCCCGAGCCGGGCGCAGGCCAGCATCGAGAACACAGCCTCGGGGATCATCGGCAGGTAGATCGCGACCCGGTCGCCGGCGTTCAGGCCCAGCGAGGTCAGCGCGTTGGCGGCCTTGGAGACCTCGCGCTGGAGCTCGGCGTAGGTGATGGACCGGGAGTCGCCCGGCTCGCCCTCCCAGTGGATCGCCACGGTGTCGCCGAAACCGTCCTCGACGTGCCGGTCGACGCAGTTGTAGGCGACGTTCAGCGTTCCGTCGGCGAACCACTTGGCGTGCGGGGCGTTGGACCAGTCCAGCACCGTGCTGAACGGGGTGGCCCAGGACAGGCGGTTCGCCTGCTCAGCCCAATACCCCTCGAAATCCGCCTCGGCCTGCTTGTAGGCGTCCGCGGTGACGTTGGCCTGCGCCGCGAAATCGGTGGACGGCGGGAAGGTGCGGGATTCCGTGCCCAGGTTGTCCAGGGCGCTGGCGACGGCTGACGGGGACGTGTTCGCGGGACCACTCACAGTGATTCTCCTTGGTGACGGCGGTGTCATTGTCGGTGTCGATCTTGATTCTGTGGTGATGGTGGTGCTGTGTTGATCTTGGTTCTGTGCACGTGTCGGTTCTGTTGACGGTGGTTGCGGGCCGGTGATGCCTCCGTGGTGATGCGGTGTGCATGGATCGGGTTCCGGTGGTGCGGCAGTGGCTCAGGTGGGGCGCTCGCTCGGTGCGGCTCGACCGGCACCGGTGAACCGGTACCCGCCGAACGGGTGTACGTCGGTCGACCTCCCCGACGGCTCGGCCCGTTGACAGCGACCGGTGCCCTGATCGCCGCACGGTGCCAAGGGCTCACGTCGCAGGTGCGGCGCCACCCCTCGTCCTTGGTCGGGCCGATGCAACGGCCCGGTCAGTTGTGGGTGGAAGGTATCGCTCGCCCGGAATTCTCGCCACGCTTCGTTGGTGTGGTTGATGGTCGTTGGTGCGGTTGATGGCTGACGGCCGAGGCTGACCGCCCGGGCAGCGCCGGCGATCCGCACCGGCAGGTCCGGCCCGCCGGCATCCGGATCGCTGATGCTCGTCCCGGCCGTATCGTGCGACGGTGATGACCAGACCCGATGAGCCGTGACGGACAGAAGTCCGTCGACCCCGCCGGTACCGGTCACCGACGCCGATGTGGCGGCGGTCGTGGAGAAGGCGCGGGCAGCCGTGGCGGCGCTGCGGATGCACCCCGCGAACCGGGGCGGCTGGGCCCGCACCGCCGCGGCGGCGAGTGTGCGCGCGGCGCGGGCCTCCGCCGCGCTGGACGGTGCGCCACTCATGCTGGATTCCACCGCTGAAGCGGTCACCGACCCGGTGCTCGCCGGATCGCTGCGGGTGGCCGCGAATCTGGGTTCGCTGGTCGGCGTCTGGTCCCGGTCGCCGCTGCAGGTGCTGGCGCGGCTGCACAGCCTGGCCGCCGCCGACATCTCGTCGGAACCGGAACTCGGTCGTCCACGCCCGGCCGCGGCACCGCACCTCCCCGCGTTCGCCGCGATGGTGACCACGGCCCACCTGCCCGGACCTCTTCAGGTCGCCATGGTGCACGGAAGTCTGCTGTCGCTGCGGCCTTTCGCCGCCGCGAACGGCGTCGTGGCCCGCGCCGCTGCCCGGCTCACCATGATCAGCACCGGCTTCGACCCCGGAGGGTTGTCCGTGCCGGAAACGGCCCAGCTCCGGGCCGGACAGCAATACCTGTCCGCCGCGGCCCATGCGGGTTCCGGTGATGCCGAGGCGGTGCTGAGGTGGCAGTGGTTGAACGCAACATGGTTGCTGGACGGCGCCGCAGAGGGACGGTCGATTGCCGACGCGGCTGTCTGACGGCGCGGTGGTGGGACGGCGCGGTGGTGGGACGGCGCGGTGGTGGGACGGCGCGGTGGTGGGACGGCGCGGTGGTGGGACGGCGCGGTGGTGGGACGGCGCGGTGGTGGGACGGCGCGGTGGTGGGACGGCGCGGTGGTGGGACGGCGCGGTGGTGGGACGGCGCAGCTTGTTTGCTGGCGCAGTCTTGTTTGCTGGCCGCAGTGTCAGACGGCACGGCTGCCTGACGCGCCGTTTCCAGGCCGCCCCGCGAATCCGCAGTCGATGCCGGTGGCGGCCCCGGCACGACCCATGGAGAACGCGACGTGCAGACCCATCACCCCGACGGCGTGGGAGCGGTTCCACGACCGACTCGGGTGGGCGATTTGTCCGCGAGACGAAGGTTCGTGACTCCCGGTTACTCGGCACACTTTATTGCGGTGACGATCTTTGGCGTCGATCGGGGCAGTGACGTCCTGTCGCTACGAAGTCCATACCGTCGCATAGGGTGTTCGAGCGATCACTGAAGCAGGCCGAGCGGCGATATCCAGCGCGTCGTGGGCCGCTCGTACGAATGGGTGATTTTCCCTGCCGCCCGGTTACCGTATCGTCGATGCGACGGCATCGGAGATCGACGGCATAGGCCCCGCACCCACGGGCCGGACGACCAGGCGTGACTGCCGACAAATGTGCCCCGCTGCGTGCCTGGTCGACATCGACCATGACAGGACATCTGCCGGCGAAACTTTCGGACACCGCCCGGAGCCGTTCTGTGGCGGTGGTTGCAGAACGTGGCAATGAGCGCGCGTTCGGCTTGGCCGGAATGGATGCGGCATCGGAAATGAAGACGGCGCCCCACCGAGGTGGGGCGCCGTCGGCGCAGGTGAACCAGCTACCAAGCTTCACCACGACTCGTCGTGACGGGCTCCGCGACCTTCGTCGGTAACCCTGACGACGTACCTCCCGCGGCTTATAGCGGTGAGTGGGTACCGGTGCCTACGCGGGGAGCTCCGGAAGGGGTTGGCGGAATTTCTCTTCCATTCCGTCCCTGGCCTGCCGGGGGTCCCTGAAACAGTGATACGCCGTGCCGCGCCGAGGGGCAACTGCAGTCGGCCGGTCGTTTGTCCCGGACCGATTCAGATACACCCGAATGGGGTTGGCGATGTCGGAAGGTGAAGATCTTTCCAACGCGTGCACGTCTTTAGGTGACGAACCCCGGACCGCGGGTCTACAGTGAACTTGTCGGTTTCCACCCCCCCGGGAGCCGACCATCAGGTTCAGCTCAACCCCCCGGAGCTGAACCTCCGCGGCCCCCGCCCTCCCCCCTGGCGGGGGCCGCCCCTATTCTCCGGACTTTTCCCGACGCGCCGATGTCTTCCGGTCGCTCCGTCGAAACCGCTTACAGCGCGGTCGGTCCACCATTGCGAAAGCAATTACTTTTCCATGCCGCTCAATGATGATTCGCGCCGGCCCGGGGGCGGGTTGGGCCCGCCGATCACCGCGGACTGACGTCCTCCGCCATGACCACCGCCCGCCCGGCACAGAATGTCGCCGGGCTTCGGGTGGCGCTGCCGTCCAATTGATGCCGTGTTTGTACGATTCGCAGCACTGACCCTGCCGATTTGTTCTGCCATCGGCATCTATCCCCAAGCTCGCGTTCTGCCGGCGCTGACGGTGCCGCATACGCGTTACTGGAACGGCACCGATCGGTGACACCGCGATCTGCGGCCGGCAGTGGGGGAGGAACCGTGGACCATCGGCCCTTGTTGGTCACTGACGACGACGTCGTGGTCGATGACGTCTTGCGGGTGGCGGCCGCCGCGGGAGTGGAACTCGACCACGACAGAGGCCGGGTCTCCAGGGCGCAGTGGCAATCGGCGCCGCTGGTCATCCTCGATGCGGCGGGCGTGGAGTCCGCCGTTGCGGCGCGCCTGCACCGCAGACCCGGGGTGATCGTGGTGACGCCGGACAGTCCATCTCCGAACCTGTTCGAACTGTGTGTGCGCCTTGGTGTCGATCGCACACTGCCGGTCAGGGGCGCGGAAGAGTTGTTGATCTCCATCCTGTCCGACGCGATGGCCGGTGAGGACGGCAACGGGCCGTGTATCGCCGTGATCGGGGCCTGCGGCGGGGCCGGTGCTTCCGTCTTCTCGGTCGCGTTGGCGCTGGCCGCGGCGCGGGACGGCGCGGATTCCCTGCTCATCGACGGTGACCCGTGGGGAGCCGGTTGTGATGTACTGCTCGGCCTGGAGCAGGCCCCCGGCCTGCGGTGGAAGGATCTCGGGACGTCATCCGGCCGGCTGCCCGTCGAGGCACTGCACAGGGCGCTGCCAACGGCCGGGGTGGGGCGGGGCAGGGTGCGGGTGCTGGCCTCGGGCCGGCTGGTCACGGACGATATCGACGCGCACGCCATGGATCTCGTGGTGAGCGCGGGCCGTCGGTCGGGCGGTGTCACGGTGATCGACGTGCCGCGTCATCCCGGCGACGCGGCAGACCGGGCCATCGAGCTGGCCGACCTCGCCGTGCTGGTGGCGCCGGCGGACGTCCGAGGGTGCTGGGCGGCGGAACGGGTCGGTTCGCGCATCGGTGGTTTCGGCTGCCGGGCCGGTGTGGTGGTCAGGGGACCGTCGCCCGGCGGGCTCGGTGCGCACGAGCTCGCAGACGTCCTGCAGCTGCCGCTGCTGGCGTGGATGCGCGCCGATCCTTTGCTGCCAAGGGATTTGGACGTCGGCCTCTGCCTTGTCGATCGTCGGCGACGACCGTTGGCGGCAGCGGCGCGCCGGGTGCTGGCCGAGGTTGTCGCGGCGGCATGATCATGCGTCCCGCGTCCGCTGCGACGCCGGCCGGCGGATCGCTCAGCGAGGACATGATCGAACGGGTCCAGCGCCGGTTGGTGGACGACGATCTCGATCCCAGCCCGGCCGCACTGGCTCGGGCGCTGCGCGCGGAATCCACCGTCCTGGTGAGCGATGCGGAGATGCTGCGGCTGATCCATGCGCTGCAACGGGAACTCATCGGGGCCGGGCCGCTGGCCGAACTGCTCTCCGATCCACTGACCAGCGACGTGGTGGTCAACGGGCCCGATGACGTGCGGGTGGATCGGGGGGCGGGGTGGCAGCCCGCCGACGTCAGGTTCGCCGACGAGCCGGCGGTGCAACGGCTGGCCCGGCGGCTGGCGACGGCGGCCGGGCGGCGGCTGGATGATGCGCACCCCTACGTCGACGGCCGGCTGGCGGACGGCACCCGGCTGCACGCAGTGCTCGCGCCGGTGGCGGCGTCGGGGACCTGCCTGTCGCTGCGCGTGCTGCGCCCGGTCCGGCACGACCTGACCGCGTTGCAGCGGAGCGGGACACTGCCCGGCGTGACGCTGCCGACGGTGACCGCGATCGTGCGAACCGGACTGTCGTTCCTGGTCTCCGGTGGTACCGGCTCGGGCAAGACGACCCTGCTGTCCGCCCTGCTCGCCGCGGCTCCGGCGGACCAGCGAATCGTCATCGTGGAGGACGCCGAAGAACTGCTGCCGCCGCATCCCCATGTCGTCCGGCTGGTCGCCCGGCAGGCGAATGTCGAGGGTGCAGGCACGATTTCGCTGCGCGACCTGGTGCGTCAGGCACTGCGGATGCGACCCGACCGGATCGTCGTCGGAGAAGTGCGGGGCGCCGAGGTGGTCGATCTGCTGGCCGCGTTGAACACCGGGCATGACGGGAGCGCCGGCACGCTGCACGCCAACACGGCCACCGACGTGCCGGCGCGCATCGAAGCGCTGTCGGCCCTCGGTGGCATCGGTCGCGATGCGGTGCACGCCCAGCTTGCCGGGGCGGTCCGCGTCGTGTTGCACGTCCGACGGGAGGGTCGCTGCCGGGTCCTGAGCGAGATCGCCGTGCTCCGCCGCGGTTCGTCGGGGTTGGTCGAGGCGACGCCGGCGGTGATCAATGGGCAATCGAAGGGCCCTGGTGCGGTGATGTTGGCCGGGTTGCTGCGGGATGCCGGGGAACCCCTCCCATGGTGAGCGCGCTGCTGGTCGCTGCGGCCTTGCTGTGTTGGCCGACCCGGTCGGCGGCGACACGATTCTCCGGCCGGACACCATTGCGGCTGGGCCCGCGGAGCACTGGCTCTTCCACGGGACGATCGCGGCTGCGCTGGGTGGCAGCGGCGGTCGCGGTCTTCGTCGTACTCGGCGGGACGCTGCTGGCCGGACTTGCGGGTGCCGTCGCGGCGGCGCTCCTGTGCTTGACCGGCAGGTCGCTGATCGTGCAGCACCTGTCCGCGCGCCGACGGCGACAGGCGTTGACCGACATCCTGTCCGCGGTCCGCACGGTGAGCCGCGAGCTGCGGGCCGGGGCCGATCCGGTTGTCGCCGTGCAGAACGGACGGGCGGCCGCGCGCGGCGATGGTGTGGTCGTGCTGCGCCGGCTCCAGGTGCTGATGCGGCCCGACCACGGCGGCGCGGCCGGGCTGTCGCGAACCGTCCGGGGAAGGGCCGGCCATTCGCGGCAGGTGACGGCCGGCGCCCCTGGCTCGCCACCGGTGGCGCCCCAGAGTGCGGCGCTGTCGGCACCTGAGGGGCTGCTCGACGTGCCGGGGCCCGGCGGCAGGAAGCCGGTGCCCCCGGCTGTCGGGGCCGGGCATCGCCTGCTGGCCGGCTGGTTGCTGAGCAGCCGGTACGGCGTCGCTCTCGTGCCGCTGATCGACGGTCTGGCAACGGAACTCGCCGATGTCCTGGCCGGTGACGCCCGCCGGGCGGGTGAAGTGGCCGGCCCCCGGATGTCGGGCTACGTAATGGCCGCCCTACCGGCGATGGGGCTGCTGCTCGGCGCCGGCATGGGTGCCGATCCGCTCGGCGTGCTGCTGGACACCACCATCGGACGCGTGCTGCTGGTGGTCGGGGTCCTGCTGACGTCCGCGGGTCTGCTCTGGTCGGCTCGGATCGTCTCGTCATGATCGGTGGGCCGGTGATGGCGGACGGCTCGGGTCGTCTCGGTGGAGCTGACCGACGGTGGTGACATCGGGCTCGGGTGCCACGGCCGCCTCGCTGGTGTTGGCGGCAGCGGCGCTGCTCCTCGTCCCGGATCCGGTCCGGATCCACGGCCGGCCCTCCGCCGACGATAGGCCGACGCGCGTCACGCTGACCCCACGGTGGCGGGCGATCGTGGCCGGAACCTGCACCGGTGTCACGCTCTCGGTGTTGCTTGCCCACCAGTGGTGGATCGGGATACTTGGGGCGTTGCTGGCCGCGACCGTCGTCGGCCGGCGTCCCGGTGGACGTTCGCCGCGGACGCGGCAGGCTGACCGGCGGGCGGTCGCCGCATATGCCGACCTGCTCGCGGCCTGCTTGGATGCCGGCATGGCGGTCGCACCGGCACTGCAGGCCGTGGCAGAAGTGTTGCGCGGCAACGTCGTGAACTCACCCGCATCGCGCGGTGGAGTGGGCAGATCGGCCGGCGCCGGCGGCGCCGCCGGCGAGGCCGTTCGCCGCGGGGATCGGCTGGGCACCTTGCGTGTGTCGGGGAATCAGAGGCCGTTGGCAGTGCTCGAGTCGGTGGCGGCCATGCTGTCCCTCGG
The DNA here is from genome assembly GCA_963785455.1 of uncultured Actinomycetota bacterium. Lineage (GTDB taxonomy): Bacteria > Actinomycetota > Actinomycetes > Mycobacteriales > Nakamurellaceae > Nakamurella. The sequence continues at coordinate 340,973 of CAWAVL010000013.1, read as the reverse complement.
CGCCGACGCGCAGACCGCCTGGCGGGCAGCCGATTCCGTCGAGGAACTCGCCCCGTTGGCGGCCGCCGCGCGCAGATCCGCAGCTGGTGGAGGGCGTCTGGCGCAATCGGTCCGCGAACACGCCTCGACGCTGAGAGCCGACGACGCCGCGTCGGATCTCCGGGCCGCGGGCCGCGCCGGAGTGCTGATGACGGCGCCGCTCGGCATCTGTTTCCTGCCTGCGTTCCTCTGCCTCGGATTGGCGCCCGTCGTGGTCGGCCTGCTCGGCCAACTCGACATTTTCTGACCCGAACCGGCACCGCTCGGCGGCTCGCACTCACCTCGCGCAATTGTGCACAACGATTGGCGTCATCCACATTCCGCGTCCGGTCTGAGGGTCGGTGGACGCGAAGGGCCAAGCTGGATGAGGAACACCGGCAACGGGTCGGTGACGAGGGGAGTCGTTGTGCTGCAGGAGATCACTGCAACTCGTGTGTTCGATCGCGGTCACTCGTTGACCACTTTGCAAAGGTATCCGGCGTCCGGTGACGCGCCGACCGAAGATGCCCCGCTGAACCATTCGGAGGCATCGACAACAGTTGAATCATCGCCGGGTGTTCGCGAATCGCTGATCTGCGACGCCGGGCCGGTCGCATGTGACGCAGCGAACGGCACCAGCCATTGCGCATTACCGTGCACGGTTCTCCGGCACCCATCGCGATGGACCGCTCAACGATCGGGTATCGCCGGCGGTGACACGGACGCCGACCCGACACTCGAATCGGCCGACGCCGGTATGAGCACGGTCGAATATGCGGTCGGAACCGTCGTCGCAGCCGCATTTGCCGCGGTGCTCTACAAGATCGTGACCGGCGACTCGGTCGTCACCGGTCTGACGAATCTCATCAATTCGGCGCTGTCCACGACCTTCTGAAGCGCCATGATCAGCCGGCCGAAGGTGCAGTGCCGTCGACGGGGGTGGCGCTGCACCCGGCCGGCCGGTCGCCACTCCACCCGGCACTGCGTCCCTGGTGCGGCGCGAAAGCTGTTCCGCGCCACGGCGTCGGCGCCGGTCGAGTGGTCGAGTGGTCGGATGGCGCGTCCACCCGCTGCACAGCAACAGCTCTCGAAGCGAGGGTCGGATGGCGGCGGAGTGACAGTGGAGGCGGCCATGGCAGTGGCCGTGCTCGCGCTGGTTCTTCTCACCTGTCTGGCGGGCATCGCATGCCTCGTTGCGCAGCTGCGCTGCGCGGATGCGGCACGAGAAGCGGCCAGGCTCGCGGGGCGCGGTGACAGCACCGGTGCGTCATCGGCGGTCGCCGCCCTGGCCCCGCCGGGCGCCTCGCTGAGCCTCGAGTCCTCGGCAGACCTTGTGACGGCGACGGTGTCGGCTCCGCCGGTGGGTGGTCTGCTGCCCGGCCTCACCGTCCGCGCCTCCGCTGCCGCGGCGCGGGAGCCCGGCTCGTGAGGCGCGCCGGTAGTCGGAAGTGGCCGCTGTGCGGCGGGTCGCTGTCGCGGCGGCCCGGTGCGGTTCTCCGTTCGACGTCCGACGCAGCGGCGAACGGTGTCGGTGGGGGATTCACCGACGGCAGTGCGCACGGTCCGATCGGTACCGCCGCCATGGGTCCGCCAGACAGGGGAGTCGCGACCGTCTACGCATGCCTCGGCTGTGTGTTGTTGTTGGCCGTCACCGGCCTGGCGGTGCAGTTGGGTGCCGGAGTCCTTGCCCGGCAGCGCGCCGAGACCGCCGCGGACCTCGCGGCGTTGGCGGGGGCGGCGAAGGTTCTGCAGGGGCCCGACGTCGCCTGTCACAGCGCGGTCGCGGTCGCCACCGCCAACGGCGCCGCCACCCAATCCTGTGCGGTGACCGGTGCAGACGTGCTGGTGACTGTGTCGGTTCAGCTCAGGGCCGGTCCCCTGACCGGATCAGCCACCGGGCGTGCCCGGGCCGGCCCCGTGGCCGCTGTCGCGCCGGGCCTCGGATCCGTCGGAGGCGGCTGACCGGCGGCATCCGAGCTGCGCGGCCACCGGAGGCGGGCAACGTCAGCGTGGGGTGGCCGACAACATCTGCGCTGCCCGGGGGGGCGGTCCATCGGCCGCCGCGACCGCCGCCCGCTGCGCCGAAGAATTGTCCGCGAATGCTGTATCGGTCGTCGAACCAGCCGCCGCGGCCTCCTCAGCACCCGCCGGGACACCAACGCCGGCACCCGCCGGGCCGGCGCCCGAGGCCAGCGCGGCAGTGACCAGCCGGAGAACGACGACCGCGGCGCCCTTGTCCAGCGGGTTGTTGCCGTTGCCGCACTTGGGCGACTGCACACAGGACGGGCACCCGGCCTCACAGGGGCAGTCCGCGATGGCGTCCCGCACGGCGATCAGCCAGTCCTGCACGACCGCGTGGCCGCGGTCGGCGAATCCCGCTCCGCCGGGATAGCCGTCATAGACGATCACGGTCGGCTCGCCGGTGTCCGGGTGCAGCGCGGTGGACAGGCCACCGATGTCCCACCGATCGCACCCGGCGAACAACGGGAGCAAGCCGATCGCGGCGTGTTCGGCAGCGTGCAGCGCACCGGGCACCGCGGCCTCGGTGATCCCGGCGCCGAGAAGGGCCCGCAGCGAAATCGTGTACCACACCGCCCTGGTGTGCAGCGTGTGTTCCGGCATGTCCAGCCCGACCACGTCGAGCAGCTCACCGTTCGGCCGCCGACGCAGGTAGCCGACCACCTGCTCGGTCACCTCGACAGGTCCGACACCGACCGTGACGCCGCCCGAATGAACGCGCTCCTGCTTGACCGGTCCCATCGACACCGTCGACTGCGACCGCGCGATCGTCGACCAGTCCGGGCGCTCCTGCCGGACGAGCGCCACGCCGTGCTCGAGGTCGAGGTCCTGCACCACGTAGCTGTCACCGCGGTGCAGGTGGACCGCACCGGTGTGCACCGCCGACGGTGCCCGATGGAGGTCGACGGTGCCCAGTAACCGGCCGCTGTCCTCGTCGACGATGGCCACCATGCCGCCGCCCCCACCGCGCAGATCGACACCGTCTGCGGGATGGCCCGGCTCGGCCCAGTGGTAGCCGGTGGGACGTCGCCGCAGCACGCGGCGGGCGACCAGGTCGTCGAGGACCGGCCGGATCGCGGGACCACCGAACAGCTCGATGTCCGCGGCGGTGAGGTGACGCTCGGCGGCCGCGCAGGCCAGGTGCGGGCCGAGGACATACGGATTGGTCGGGTCGGTCACCGCCGCCTCGACGGGGTGGCCGAACACCCGCTCCGGGTGGTGCACCAGGTAGGTGTCCAGTGGATCGTCGCGGGCGACGAACACGACCAGCGCACGTCGGCCGGAGTCGGCGCGCCGCCCGGCCCGGCCGGCCTGCTGCCACACAGACGCCAACGTCCCCGGATAGCCGGCGAGCACCGCGGCGTCCAGCCCGGCGATGTCCATGCCGAGTTCGAGGGCGTTGGTCGACGCAACCCCCAGCAACTCGCCGCAGCCGAGCGCGCGCTCGAGTTCCCGCCGCTCCTCCGGCAGGTAACCGCCGCGGTACGCGGCCACCTTGTCCACCAGCGCGGGGGCAACATCATCCAATCGCCGCCGCGCCGAGAGCGCTGCCTGCTCCGCTCCGTGCCGGGATCGGACGAACGTCAGCGTCCTGGCCCCCGCTGCCACCAGGTCGGCCATCATCCGGGCCGCCTCCGCCGGTGCCGACGGGCGAACCGGCGCACCGTCCGGCCCGGCCGCACCGGGCCGCGCAACCGGCTCCCACAGCACGAAGTCCGCTCCCGGCCGCGGTGCGCCGTCGTCGGTGACCGCCCGCACCGGCCGGCCGACCAGTCGCGCGGCGGAACCCGCCGGATCGGCCGAGGTCGCCGATGCCAGCAGGAAAACCGGCTCCGAGCCGTACATCCGGGCCAGCCGGGTCAATCGCCGCAACACCAGCGCGACGTGCGAGCCGAACACCCCGCGGTAGGCATGGCACTCGTCGACCACCACGTACGCCAGCCGGCGCAACAGCCGCGCCCACCGGGCGTGCGCGGGCAGCATCCCGCGGTGCAGCATGTCGGGGTTGGTCAGCACCCAGTTGGCGTGCGAGCGCGCCCAGTCCCGGTCCTGCTTTTCGGTGTCGCCGTCATAGCTGCCCGCCCGCAGCTTCCCCAGGCCGAGTGACTCGAGTGACTGCAGCTGGTCGGCACCCAACGCCTTGGTCGGCGCGAGGTACAGCACGCAGGCCCGGGGATCCTCGGTGATGGCCGTCAGTGCGGGGAGTTGATATGCCAGGGACTTGCCGGACGCGGTGGCGGTCGCCAGCACGACGTCCATACCCGCTCGGGCCAGGTCGGCCGCCGTCGCCTGGTGCGACCACGGCAGGGTGATGCCCTTGACGCGCAACGCCTCGCGGACCGCATCCGGTACCCAGGCCGGCCACGGCACCGGGTGACCGGAGGACGCCGCCAAGTGCTCCACATGGGTGACACCGGATGTGACGGTGGTCTCTGAATCGGTGCCACACTGCCGTAGCACCGCGAGCAAGCCGCCAGGATGCGCCCACGGCTCCGGTGATGTCACCGCTCTATCCTCCCGCGCCCCACCGACAACGCGTTTCACGTTCCTGACCAGCACTTGACGCGTCGGGTGACCGTGGCGTCAAGTTAGGCGTCGGACGTTACCGGTGCTTTACAGTACTCAGCGTCACGCCGGGTGACCGGCGGACGATGCCGTTCGACCAGAGCCGGTCCGCAACGAGTTGACCGGTCCACTTTTGTTCCCCGAATGGATCAGGAGCTCGATGTCTTCCCAAACAGCCGCGGACCTCGTGGTGACCGGCAGCGACCAGGCCATCGTCATCGGCGTTGCCGTGATCGCGCTGATAGCGCTGGTGATCGCCTTTGTGCTGCGGGCCGGTGTGCTCGCGTCGGGCAAGGGCAGCCCCAAGATGCAGGAGATCTCCGCCGCAGTGCAGGAGGGTGCCGCCGCCTACCTGGGGCGCCAGTTCCGCACCCTGGGGATCTTTGTCGTCGTCGTCTTCGTGCTGCTGTTCGCCCTGCCGGCCGACGACACCGGTCAACGCGTCGGGCGCTCCATCTTCTTCCTGCTGGGCGCGCTGTTCTCGGCGTCGATCGGCTATTTCGGCATGTGGCTGGCCACCAGGGCCAACGTCCGGGTCGCCGCCGCCGCCAATGGTGACGGAGGCCGCGAGAAGGCCATGCAGGTCGCGTTCCGCACCGGCGGTGCGGTCGGCCTGGCTACTACCGGACTCGGTCTGCTCGGCGCGTCCACGGTCGTCCTGGTCTACGCCGGCGGTGCGCCGAAGGTGCTGGAGGGCTTCGGTTTCGGCGCGGCCATGCTCGCCATGTTCATGAGGGTCGGCGGCGGCATCTTCACCAAGGCCGCCGACGTCGGTGCGGACCTGGTCGGCAAGGTGGAGCAGGGCATCCCCGAGGACGACCCCCGCAACGCCGCCACCATCGCCGACAATGTCGGCGACAACGTCGGTGACTGCGCCGGCATGGCCGCGGACCTGTTCGAGTCCTACGCCGTGACGCTGGTCGCCTCACTCATCCTGGGCAGCGCCGCGTTCGGCGCCAAAGGCCTGGTCTTCCCACTGATCATCCCGACGATCGGCGTGATCACCGCGATCATCGGCATCTACATCACCCGGGCGCGAGCCAACGAGCCCGGCCTGGTCACGATCAACCGGTCGTTCTACATCTCCGCGGTGATCTCTGCGGTGTTGTCGGCTGTCGCCGCGTTCGTCTACCTGCCGAACAACTTCGACGACCTCGGCGTCGATGCCGTCGCCGGCCTGCCGGGCAACCCCGCCGTCATCGCCATCAGCGCGGTGGTCATCGGCATCGTGCTCGCGGCCGTCATCCTCTGGCTGACGGGCTACTTCACCGGCACCGAGACCGAACCCACCCGGGGCGTCGCCCGGTCCTCGCTGACCGGCGCGGCCACCGTGATCCTGGCCGGCATCTCCGTCGGCTTCGAGTCCGCGGTGTACACAGCCCTCGTCATCGCTGCGGCCGTCTACGGCGCGTTCCTGCTGTCCGGTTCACTGATCGTGGCGCTGTTCGCGATCGCCCTGGCCGGTTGCGGCCTGCTCACCACCGTCGGCGTCATCGTCGCCATGGACACGTTCGGCCCGGTGTCGGACAACGCGCAGGGCGTCGCCGAGATGTCGGGTGAGGTGTCCGCCGAGGGCGCGAAGATCCTCACCGAGCTGGACGCCGTCGGCAACACCACCAAGGCCATCACCAAGGGCATCGCCATCGCCACCGCGGTACTGGCCGCGACGGCGCTGTTCGGTTCCTACTCCGACGCCATCAAGAACGCCCTGCTCTCGGCCGGCGAGACGGTGTCCGAGTTCACCGCAAACGTGGTGTCGCCCAACACCCTGGTCGGCATGCTGCTCGGTGCCGCCGTGGTGTTCCTGTTCTCCGGTCTGGCCGTCAATGCGGTCGCCCGCGCGGCCGGCGCGGTGGTTCGCGAGGTGCGCCGGCAGTTCCGGGAGATCCCCGGGATCATGGAGGGCACCAACAAGCCCGAGTACGGCAAGGTCGTCGACATCGTCACCCGCGACTCGCTGCGGGAGCTCGCGACGCCGGGCCTGCTGGCCGTGTTCGCGCCGATCGCCGTCGGCTTCGGGTTGGGCGTCGGTCCGCTGGCGGGCTACCTGGCCGGCACCATCGCCACCGGCACCCTGATGGCGGTGTTCCTGGCCAACAGCGGTGGCGCGTGGGACAACGCGAAGAAGATCGTCGAGGACGGCACCCACGGCGGAAAGGGCTCGGCGGCGCACGAGGCCACCGTCATCGGTGACACCGTCGGTGACCCGTTCAAGGACACTGCCGGCCCGGCCATCAACCCGCTGCTCAAGGTGATGAACCTGGTTGCTCTGCTGATTGCGCCCGCGGTGGTCACCCTGACCGTCGGCACCTCGGAGAACACCGCCGTGCGCTACGGCATCGCGGTGGCGTCCGTGGTGATCATCGTGGCGGCCGTCGTGGTCTCCAAGCGTCGCGAGTCGCACCTGCACGCCGAGGAGACCCAGCCCGTCTGACCGAGCCGCCTGACCGAGCCGCCTGACCGAGCCGCCTGACCGAACCGGCTCCGGCCGGACGTGCCGGCGAACCGCACCATCTGCAGTCCGTCACTCGGCGGGGAGATCCGTGATAACACGCGGGTGTCCCCGCCGAGCTGGTGTCTGCAGGTAGCGGTAGGTTCTGGACGATCGACGCGGGGTAATGATCACGGGGGGCGAGCGGATTCGTCCCGTGGCGCACATACCGGGGGCAGCTCGTCCACGGTCCCGCGCTCCACAACCAGGTGTGCCGGGTGGACCGGTGCAGCCACAAGGGAAGGACGCGTCACATGAAGCGCTCACTCTGGACGGCCGTGCTTGCGGCGGGCGTCCTGCTGGTGACCGGGTGCAGCTCGAACAGTGCGGGGACCGGGTCGGCTGCGTCGACCGCCGCCGCCTCGTCCGCGGCGGCGAGTTCGGAAGCGTCCTCCTCGGAGGCCATGACGTCGGAGGCCATGACGTCGGAGGCCATGACCTCGGAGGCCATGACGTCCGAGTCGTCGGAGTCCTCTTCGGAGGCGAGCGGATCGGGGTCCGCGAGTGTGGCGCCGGCCAGCCTCGATGCGCAGACGACGACCTGGTTCACCACGCTGTGCGAGGGCGTTGCCCCGATCCAGGAACTGTCGAACCTCGACACCTCAGGGCAGGACAACGCGACGGCGCAGAAGACGGGCGTCGAGGCGCTGCAGAGATTCGGCACGGTGCTGACCGATACCAGCACCCAGCTCGAGTCCACGCCGCCGCCCACGTTCGAGGGCGGAACGGAATTCGCAAACCAGGTCGCCACGGGTCTGGGAGAATCCGGACTCAAGCTGTCCGCGCTGGCGCAGTCCTTCGGCGCGATCAACCCGACCGACACGGCAGCGCTGCAGCAGGCCACCCAGGGATTGACCACCCAGCTCACCGAGGCGATCGCCCCGCTGCAGCAGCTGGGCCAACTCCCGCCCGCCGTGTCCGAGGCGGTCAAGGAGATCCCCGCCTGCAAGTCGCTCGGTAGCTGATCCAGCGCTGCAACCATCCGGTTCGTGTCCTGCCGGACAGCCCCTTCCCCGCTGTCGGGGCTGTCCGGCATGATCGCCTCAGCACCGCGCGGTGACCGGTGCCGCCACATCGCGACCGACGCCCGCAGTGCACCGTTGGAGAAGGAAAAACGATGAGGCGCAGCACTTCTTGGTCGGCCGCATCCGTGTGCGCCGCAGTCCTGCTGCTGGCCGGTTGCTCGACGACCGTTCAGGGTTCGGCGGAGGTCGCCACCGCGGCGGTCAGTTCGACGACCGTCTCCACCCCGACGACGACATCCACGACGGAGACGAGCGCAACCGACACCGGCACGACCGAATCGAGCACCACGGATTCAGGCACCACAGATTCGAGCACCGACAGATTCAGCACCACCGACAGCAGCACCACCGACAGCACGGAGTCGTCGACGTCGGACGACACGTCGACCTCGGACGACACCTCGACCGAGGACAGCACGACCGGGTCGGCCACCCCCAGCGCCCTCGACGCGACGACCGCAAAGTGGTTCACCGTCTTCTGTGACGGCGCCGCCGACCTTCAGCAGTACGTCTCGCCGGACACCACCGGGCAGACCATCGCCGAGGCCAAGGACACCGTGGTGCAGACGTACACCAACATCTCCAAGAGCGCGTCGACCACCGTCGGGGTGCTGCAAGCGACCCGGCCGCCGACCGTCCCGGGCGGTGACGACCTGCAGTCGATCGCCATCGAGCGGTTCACCGCGGTCGCCGACGTCTACGGCAGGGGGGCCCAGACCATCGACGCACTGACCCCCCGCAGCACGTCAGATCTCAAGTCGGCCGTGGACGCGGTCGAGGCCGAGGCGAAGGCCTCCACGCCGGACAGCATGACCTCGGTCGACCCGGCGGTCGTCGCGGCGGCGCGCCAGCTGCCGGCCTGCAGGGATGTCCTGGGGTAGCCGCTGTCGGAGTCCGCCCGTCACTGCGCGACGCGACCGAAACCTCTGGACGTCGTTACTCGGCCAAGTTACCATTTACTCATGTCGGTAACTCAGCCGGAGATGCACGCCGCCCACCCGTCGGTGAGCGACGCAGTGAACCAGTCGCAGTGAACCAGTCGCCGACGAACCAGGCCCGGCGCCGCCAGATCGTCCAGGCCGCTGTCGCCGTGCTGGCCGAGAGTGGCTACGCCAAGACCTCTTTCGCCCGCATCGCCGGATACGCCGGGCTGTCCAGCACCCGGCTGATCTCGTACCACTTCCGCGGCAAGGCAGACCTGATGGCGGCGGTCGTCGCTGATGTCATCGGGGCACTCGGCGGCCACGTCGGTGCGCTGGTCGGTAGCGAAGAGTCGGCCGCCGGTCAACTCCGCGCCTACATCCAGGGCGTCGTCGGGTTCATCGACACTCACCGCGCCGAGATGGCCGCCCTCACCGAGGTGATGATGGGCGTCGGCTTCGACGACGGCATCAAGGCCGACGAGTCCGCCACTGGGCACCTGGAGCGGATCCTGATCCGGGGGCAGCAGCTCGGCGAGTTCCGCCCGTTCGACGCAGCGGTGATGGCGGTTGTGGTGCAGCGCTCGGTGGATGGCCTGCCGTTCGCGCTTCGCGCCGATCCGACGATGGACTGCGCCCACTACGCGCGGGAACTGGTGACGCTGTTCCGGCGAGCCACCGCGGCGGAGCCGCGATGAGCGGCCGCACCGCACAGCGCCGGGTGCTGGACGTTGCGATCCGCGCCCTCATCGGGTTGGCCGCGCCATTGGCCATCTACTACCTGCTGCGCGCCGCCGGCGTCGGGATCTATCTCGCGCTGCTCGTCTCGACCCTTGTCTCAGCCCTGCCGAGCCTGCTGGGCCTGCTCCGGCGGGAACGGATCAACGCGCTGTCGGCGTACTTCACCACGATGCTGTTGGGCAGCGTGGTGGTGTCGGCGATCACCGGCAGTACCGAGTTCCTGCTGGCCAAGGAGGCGGTGCTGACCGGCGTCACGGGGGTGTGGTTCCTGGTCAGCGCGTTCACCCGTCGCCCGCTGTCCTATGTCTTCACCCGCCCCCTGCTCCAAGGGCGTCTGCACTGGCCGGATCACTGGGACGATCTGTGGGAGCGATCGGCACGTTGGCGCGGGATGTGGCGGTGGTCGAGCATCTTGTGGGGTTGCGGCACGCTCGCCGACGCGGTGCTGCGGGTCTACTTCGCCTACACCCTGCCGCCGGATGCGGTGCCGGCGCTGGCGACCGGCTTGATCGCCGTCACGACCGTGCTGCTCATTGTGGTCACGAACGCGCTGTACATCGCCTGCGGCGTGTTCAACCCGCGCTCCGCGCTGTACCCGAGCCCGCCGGTTCCCGAACCGGGCCGGGTCGCCTGACGCCCCGACCGGGCGGCGGGCGCTACCCTGGCCGTCCGGGGAAGGGGGACGAACGTGACGCAGCTGTCGCTGTTCTCCGCCGACCTGACGCCGCCGCAACTGACCGACCTGGGCGGGCTGCTCGCCGCGCACGGCCAACTCACCGGCGGTCCCGACGAGGTCCGGCTGTCCATCCTGCTCGGCGACCAGTGGCGCGCGGCGGCCCTGTTGCGCGAGTGCCGGGTGCGGGACGTGCCGGCGGACGTCGCCGAACCGTTGCCGCAGTCCGAGCCCGGGCAGTCCGAGCCCGGGCAGTCCGAGTCCCCGCAGTCCGAGTCTGTGCGCCCCGCCGTTCAACCCTTCCGCGGCATCCTGCTCGGCACCGAACCGGTGGCGCCGTTACGCACGCTCGCCGCCGCCTGGACCGAGGGCGGCGAGAAGGCCGCGCCGGAGGACCTGGTCGTCACGCCCGGCTTCCTGCGCTGCTGGATACTCGCCGCCGGCCGGCCCGCCGAGATCGGTTACCTGTTGGGGCTGGACCCGCACGCGCCGGACACCTACGAACCGATGGCCGCCGCGTGTGCGGCCGCCGGGCTCGCCGGGTCGTTGCTCGGCGTGCGCGGCGGCGGCCCCGCCGTGCGTATTGTCGGACACCGGCGCTGCACCAGACTGGCCGAAATGATCGGCAGCCCGCCCCCGGAGGCGCCGCCGCATTCCTTCCCCGTCCACGGCCATCCCTAGCTTCTCGCAGGGTCGTGACAACGGCCACCGAATGCGAAACGGGGAACTGTGCGGTGGGAATGATCGTGAATCAGGCACAGGATCGGCCGACGACTGTGGCATCCTGCACGCGTCGCCCGCAGCGACGCACCCATCGACGCCGCGGACGCCGGGTAGCACTTGATTCCGCTGCCGCTCACCTGCAGGTCGGCGGCCGCGGAGCGCATATATAGAGGAGAGCGTGAGCCTGATGGCCACTGGAAAGACATCGGCGGGTCCGGGTTCGGGCGTGCGCCTGGTGGTCGTCGAGTCCCCGAGCAAGGCCAAGACCATCTCCGGGTTCCTCGGGGACGGGTACATCGTGGAATCGTCGGTCGGGCACATTCGTGATCTACCCCGGGGCGCAGCAGACGTGCCGGCCAAATACAAGGGCGAGCCGTGGGCGCGGCTGGGCGTGAACACCGAGAACGGGTTCGAACCGCTCTACGTCATCTCCCCGGAGAAGCGCGCCCAGGTGGCCAAGCTCAAGTCGCTGCTGGCCGGCGCCGACGAGCTGTACCTCGCAACGGACGAGGACCGCGAGGGTGAGGCCATCGCCTGGCACCTGCTGGAAACGCTCAAGCCCAAGGTGCCGGTCAAGCGGATGGTCTTCCACGAGATCACCTCGGCCGCGATCAGGGCGGCCGCCGAGAACCCGCGGGCGCTCGACGACAACCTCGTCGACGCGCAGGAGACCAGGCGCATCCTCGACCGGCTTTACGGCTATGAGGTCTCGCCGGTGCTGTGGAAGAAGGTGATGCCCAAGCTGTCCGCGGGCCGCGTGCAGTCGGTGGCCACCCGGATCATCGTGCAGCGCGAACGCGAGCGGATGGCCTTCCGGGCCGGCAGTTACTGGGGCCTGGACGCGTCGATGAGCACCGTTGGCGCCTCGGACAAGGACGCCTTCAAGTCGTCGCTGTCGTCCGTCGCCGGCCGCCGGCTCGCCGCTGGACGGGACTTCGACGCTGCCACCGGCGGCATCAAGGCCGGCTCGGACGTGCTGCTGCTGGACGAGGACGGGGCACGCACCCTGGCCGCGCAGTTGGCGGGCGGCACGGCGACGGTCACCTCCGTCGACGAGAAGCCGTACACGCGCCGGCCGTACCCGCCGTTCATGACGTCGACGCTGCAGCAGGAGGCCGGTCGCAAGCTGGGCTTCAACTCCGAGCGCACCATGCGGACCGCACAGCGGCTGTACGAGAACGGTTACATCACCTACATGCGGACCGACTCGACCACGCTGAGCGGCACCGCCCAGGAGGCGGCGCGGGCGCAGGCCCGGGAGCTGTACGGGCCGGAGTACGTGCCTGATGCCCCGCGGCAGTTCACCCGCAAGGTGAAGAACGCGCAGGAGGCGCACGAGGCGATCCGGCCGGCCGGGGAGACCTTCCGCACGCCCGGCCAGGTCGCCCAGTCGATCAACGGTGACGAGTTCCGGCTGTACGAGCTGATCTGGCAGCGCACCATTGCGTCCCAGATGGTCGACGCGAGGGGCCTGACGCTGTCGTTGCGGATCACCGCCACCGCGGACGGCCAGGAGTGCATCTTCTCCGCGTCCGGCCGCACGATCACGTTCCCCGGCTTCCTGCGGGCGTACGTCGAGACGGTGGACGCCGAGGCCGGCGGCGAGGCCGATGACGCCGAGCGCCGGTTGCCGAACCTGAGCGTCGGCCAGCAGTTGGACATCCGCGAGCTGATCCCGGCCGGGCACGTCACCACGCCCCCCGCCCGGTACACCGAGCCGTCACTGATCGGCGCTCTACAGGATCTCGGTATCGGCCGGCCGTCGACGTACACGTCGATCATCCGGACCATCATCGACCGCGGCTACGTGTGGAAGAAGGGCCAGGCGCTGGTCCCGTCGTGGATCGCATTCGCGGTGATAGGCCTGCTGGAGACGCACTTCGCGCGGCTCGTCGACTACGACTTCACCGCCGCGATGGAGGACGAGCTCGACGCCATCGCCGACGGCCGCATCCGCCGGACCGACTGGCTGGGCGCCTTCTACTTCGGTGGTGACCTCGGACCCGACGGCTCCGTCGGCCGCACCGGCGGGTTGAAGAAGCTCGTCGGCGACCGGCTCGAGGAGATCGACGCCCGCGAGGTGAACTCGCTGCCGCTGCTGACCGACGCGCAGGGCCGGCAGGTCACCGTCCGGGTCGGCCGGTACGGGCCGTACCTGGAGCGCACCGTGGAGGGCGGTTCGGGTGATGGGGACGACGGCACCGGTGTGAGCGTGCAGCGGGCGAACCTGCCCGAGGACCTGCCACCGGACGAGGTGACCGCGGAGGTCGCCGAGGAGCTGTTCGCGCAGGCCGGTGACGGGGCGGAGAACGAGTTGGGTATCGACCCGGACACCGGTCACATGATCGTCGCCCGGGACGGCCGGTACGGGCCTTATGTCACCGAGGTGCTGCCCGACCCCCACGCCGTGAACGGTGCCGCGGTCAACGGTGCAGCGGTGAACGGCTCCGGCGGCTCGGCGACCGGAACCGCAGCGAAGCGGGGTGCCAAGGCCGCCAAGCCGCGGACCGCGTCGCTGTTCAAGTCGATGTCGCTGAGCACGGTGGACCTGCCGACGGCGCTGAAATTGCTGTCACTGCCGCGGGTGGTCGGTGTCGACCCCGCCGACGGTGTCGAGATCACCGCGCAGAACGGCCGGTACGGGCCGTACCTGAAGAAGGGCACCGACTCCCGTTCGATCGCCAGCGAGGAGGCGCTGTTCGACATCACGCTGGATGAGGCGCTCGCGCTCTACGCGCAGCCGAAGACGCGTGGCCGGTCCGCGGCTGCCGCGCCGCCGCTGCGCGAGGTCGGCGTCGACCCCGCGGGCGGAAAGCCGATGGTGATCAAGGACGGGCGGTTCGGCCCGTACGTCACCGATGGGGAGACCAACGCCTCCCTGCGCAAGGGCGACGAGGTCGACACGCTGACGGTGGAGCGGGCCGCCGAGCTGCTCGCCGATCGTCGCGCGCGCGGGCCGGCACCCAAGCGGGCCGCACGGAAGGCGCCGGCGAAGAAGACCGCGACGAAGGCGAGCGCGGCGAAGAAGACCACCTCCGGTGCCGCCAAGAAGACCACGGCGGGCACCGGTCGCGGCCCGTCGGAGAGCTGACCTGCCGGCCGCGCGAAAGCGTGATGTTCCCCGGTTCGCGAGCGGTGACCCCTACGATGCAGGCATGACGGCGGCTTTCGACGCCGAGCGTGGGTCAGGCTCGTTCACCGACGCGCTCAGCGGTCCTGACGGCACCCGGGACCCGTCTGTGTTGATGCCGGTGCTGGACGTCTATCCCGACGCGCTGTCCGCGCCGATGCCCGTCGACGTGGTTCCCGTGATCATCCCGCCGACGCCCCAGCCGCCCGGACCGGCTGGTGTGCGCGCCGACCCGGTGCTGGGTCCCGCCGCCGGCCGAACGCTCGCGGCGGCCGGGCGGGCGGCCACCCCCGCCCGCCAGGGCGACGGGCGCTCGGCACAAAGCCGGTCCGGTTCCGGCGGTCCCGGCCAGGGCCGTCCCGGCCAGCCGTGGGCCGTCGACCAGCGGGGCAGGCCCCTCGCTTCCGGGTCGCTCCGTCCGGTCAGCCCGACGGGCTCGGCCGCACCGGCCCGGCAGCCGGCCTCGCGCCCGCCCGCGCCGCCGCCGACCGGTCCCGGACGCACCATGACGGCGGCGGATCTGTCGGCGATGTTCCGCACCATGCGGTCCGGTCAGACCGGGCAGATCGACCGGGTCTCGTATCAGGCCACCAACCCGCAGTCCAGGGGTTCGGGTGCGCCCTCGCCAACGGCGCCTGCGGCGCCCATGGCGTCGCAGTACTCGCAGCGCGGGCAGACCCGGAGTACCGCCCGCGATCAGGCCGCCGAGCGACGCCGGACCAGCGCCACCGCGCCCGGCAGCGCTCGATCCAGGCGCGGCTCGAGCACCTGGGCCGTCATCGTCTTCCTCATCGTCATCGCGTTCTCCACCGGGCTCGGCCAACGCGCCATCGACCTGTTCAACGAGTTGTTCAACCGGTGAACCGCAAGCGCGAGCCCAACTCGGTCGGTGTGCTGCTGCGCATCCCGGTCTTCCGTCGGCTCTGGTCGGCGATCGCCATCTCCAGCCTGGGTGACTGGCTCGGGCTGCTGGCGACCACCGCCCTCGCCGCCTACCTGACCAAGGACTCGTCGAGCCTGGCGCAGGGCGCCGCAGTGTCCGGCGTACTGCTCACCCGGCTCCTGCCGGACTTGATCCTCGGCCCGGTCGCCGGCGCGCTGGTCGACCGGTTCGATCGGCGCGTCGTGGCCATCGTGGGGGACACGCTGGCCGGGCTGCTGTACGTCTCGATCCTGCTGTCCGGCAACCTCGCCTGGTTGCTCGTCGCGCAGTTCCTGGTCGAAGCGATCGGCTTGTTCTCCACGCCGGCCAAGCAGGCGATGTGGGTCAACATCGTCCCACGGGAGCGGCTGGCCGTGGCCAACCAGCTCAATTACGTGTCGGTGTACGGCATGGTGCCCGTCGCCGCCACGTTGTTCGTGCTGCTGTCCACCGCTGCCTCGTTCTTCGGCGTACCCGACGTGCCGGGCAGCAGTGGCAGCGCGCTGATCAGCGGCTCCACCAACACGGTCGCGATCGACATCGCACTCGGCATCGACGCGCTGACGTACTTCTATTCGGCCGGCATGGTGCTGGCGTCACGGCGGCTGATCCCGGCGTTCGTCGGCGACCGCAGCACCACCAAGAACATCTTCTCGCTGATCATCGAGGGGGTTTCGTTCGTCCGCACCAACCGGCTGATGCGGTCGATCTACATCGGCATCCTCGGCGCGTTCGGCGCCGGCGGGCTGGTGGCCGGTGTCGCGCAGGCGTACGTCGCGACGCTCGGCGCCGGCAACGCCGGCTACGGCATCCTGTTCGGCTCGGTGTTCACCGGTCTCGCGTTCGGCATGCTGATCGGTCCGAAGGTGCTGCCGAACGTCCCGCGGCGGATGATCTTCACCCCGGCCATCGGGTTCGCCGGCATCTCGTTGATGGTGATGGCGGTCCTGCAGGACTTCCTCGGCGCCGCCATCACCGCCGCGGTGATGGGCATCTTCGCCGGCATCGCCTGGATCAACGGCTTCACCATGATCGGACAGGAGGTCAGCGACCAGCTCCGCGGGCGGGTGTTCGCCTTCGTCATGTCGTCGGTGCGGATCGTGCTGCTCGGCACCATCGCGGCCGGTCCCATCCTGGCCGGCGCCATCGGCACGCACCCGGTGACCCTGGGGGACTTCCGGTTCGACGTGACGGGCCCGGCGGTCGTACTGGCCGTCGGCGGGCTGATCGCGTTCTCGGTGAGCGGGATCATCGGACGGCAGATCGGCGGCCTGACGTCCGGTCTGACCCGACGCATCTTCGGCCGCCGCGGGGTGAACATCTGGGACGACCGGGACGAGCACGCGGGTGCGCTGATCGCCGTCGAGGGCGCCGATCCGATGGCGGTCAGTGGCTACGCGGAGGCGGTTGCCGACCATCTGGGCGCGCAGGGCTGGCTGACCGTGCGGGTGACGGCGCCGCATCCCACCGTGGAACGGGGCGCCCCGCCGGAAAGCCTGGCCGATGCGCTGCGGGCATCGGCCGACCTCGCGGACCTGACCAACGAGCGGGTGCTGCCCGCGCTGGAGTCCGGCGCCGTGGTGGTGGCCGAGGGGTTCACCGACGCCACCATCGTCGCGCACCGCGCGGCGGGCGTGGAGGAGCAGCGGCTGGCCCGAGTCGCGCAGTGGGCGGTCAACGGCTTGAAACCGGACCTGACGGTGCTCGTCGACGGGTCGTTGACGGATTTCAGCCCGGTGGCGGCGGACTTGCCGCACGTTGCCGGCGATGGCGCTCGGGACGGCTCCGGTCCTGAGCACGGTGGCGGGCCTGGTATCGCTGGTGACGGGTACAGTCCTGCCGGCGAAGGATCCGCCGGCGGTGCTGACGCCCCCGAATCGGCCCAAGCAGAGGTTGGCGGTGCCGGAGCGCCGGGCGCCGCGCTCGACGGTGCGGTTGCACTCGCCGGTGCCGACATCGCCGAAGCTGCGGACACCGAACCGGTGGCCGAGCCCGAGCCGCCGGCGGGGGAGCCCGACGACGAGCCGGTCGATCCGGTGCAGGGCTACCGCGACCGTGCGTCGTACGCACCGGAGCGTTACCTGATCGTCCGCCCGCTGTCCGAGGAGCACGGCGTGATCAACCCGGAGGTCACCGAGCGGATCAACTCGGTGCTGCGGCTGCGCTCACCGTCGCTGGCCGGGCCGCATCCGGACGACGCTGCGCGGGACGGCTCCGACGGTGCCAGGGCCGATGGCGATGCGTCGGCCCGACCGGGCCAGTCGGTGCACCGGGGGTCGGCGGACGGCGCGTCATCGGCCGACCGCAAACCCGGCGCGACCCCGGGTACATCAGCGGACGCGGGCTCACCGGCCGGCGTGCTGCATCACGCCTGAGCCGCACGCCGCCCGGTTCCGGCCGCGCGGACCGCCGGGGACCGGCGCACCCGCCCGATCAGCCCAGCAGGGCGGTCAGCGGCACGTCCGGATCGGCCAGCGCGTCCAGATCGACCTTGCGTCCGGCCAACCCGGCCCTGACCAGGTCGGCGATTGTCTCGGTGACGTCCCAGACGTTCGCGTTCATCCCGGCCAGGACGGCGCCGTCCCGCACCCAGAACGCCACGAACTCCGGCGCCGCGACACCGGGGTCGCGCGACACCGCCGGGTCCCCGCGGAACACCACCTGATCTTCCCCGCCGGGTGGCACCCAGCCGGTGTACTCCATGCCGAGGTCGTACTGGTCGGAGAAGAAGTACGGCAGCGGCGCGTACGGTTCGGTGCCGCCGAGCATGGCGCGGGCGGCCGCCGGCCCCCCGTTGAGTGCGTTCGCCCAGTGCTCCACCCGAATCCGGGCGCCCAGCAGCGGGTTGAACATCGACGCCACGTCACCGCACGCGAAGACGTCCGGATCTTCGGTCCGGAACAGCGCGTCGGTGACGACGCCGTTGTCGACCGTCAGGCCCGCGGACTCTGCCAACTCGACGGCCGGGGTGATGCCGATTCCGGCGACGACGAGGTCGGCGACCACCTCCCATCCGTCATCCAGCACCACGCCGCTCACGGAGCCGCCGCTACCCCGGATCTCCTTGAGACCGGCCCCGAATCGGAAGTCGACGCCGTGCGCGGCGTGCAGGTCCCGGTAGACGCGGGCCACGTCGACGCCGAGGACCCGCTGCAGCGGCAACTCGCCGCGCTCCACCACGGTGACCGCGCAACCGTGCTGACGTGCCGCCGCCGCTGTCTCCAACCCGATCCACCCGGCACCCACCACCACGACGTGACCGGCGGATGCGGAACCGGCGACCAGCGCATCGGCCTGCTCGATGGTCCGGAGGTAGCGCACGCCGTCCAGGTCCGCACCCGGCACGTCGAGCGTCCGGACCCGCGAACCCGTGGCCAGCAACAGCTTGTCGTAGCCGACGGTGCCGCCCGGGTCCAGTGTGACGGTGCGGGCGGCCCGGTCGACGGCGACGGCGCGGGTGCCGGCCAGCCACTCGACACGGTTGCCGGCGTACCACCCGGCCTCGTGCAGGAACGCCTTCTCCCGCGGCTCGTTGCCGAGCAGGTAGCCCTTGGACAGTGGCGGCCGCTCGTAGGGCGGCTCGGTCTCCTCGCCGACGAGCATCACCCGCCCGGTGAATCCTTCGGCGCGGAGCGTTTCGGCGGCCTTGGCCCCGGCGAGCGAGGCGCCGATGATGACGTACGTCTGGTCGGTCATGCTCCCAGCGTCCTCTGTGCGACGACGACCCGGCGCAGTGGCCTTCTGCGCCGGGACTGTCCGACCGGTCGGCTACCGTGGCCGGGCCACCAGGTCGGGGGCGGAATTGGGGGTGGCGGCGTGCTGCGAACGGCCGGAGCGGCGCTGGCGCGCGGCGGGAGTACGTGGACGGCGGCGGACACCGAAGGAGTCGGCTGCTGCGTGTGCGGCGCCGCCGGCGACCGGCTGCACAGCACGGGTCCGTTCGCGATCGTTCGCTGCCCCGATTGCTCGCTGGTGTTCGTCTCCCCGCGGTTGTCGCCCGCCGCGCTGCAGCGCCTGTACGACGCGCCCTCCTACTTCGAGGGCGGGGTGTACGGGGCGCAGTCGTCATGGTCGCCGGCGATGGTGCTGCAACGGATCTGGATGGCCGGCCGGTTGGCCGAGATCGCCCGTCGCAAGCCCGCGCCCGCCCGACTGCTGGAGATCGGCAGCGGGTACGGCCTGTTCCTCGAGTACGCCCGCGACGCAGGTTACGACGTGCACGGCGTGGAGTTGTCCGCAACCGCCGCCGACCATGCCAGGACCAGGCGCGGGCTCGATGTGTTCCAGGGCCAGCTCGCCGGAACCCCGCCGACACCGGCGGATGTCATCTGCTTCTGGGACACCCTCGAGCACGTGCCCGACCCGGTCGCCTTCCTGCGGCAGGTGCGTCGCCGGCTCGCGCCGGGCGGCCTGTTCGCGTTGTCGGTGCCCAACGTGGCGTCTGCTCCGGCGAGGGCGCTGGGCGCGAGGTGGTGGACGCTCAAACCGGAGCAGCACATCTGGCATCTGTCCCCGGACACGTTGCGGCTCCTCGCGTCCGCGGCGGGTCTGGTGATCACCACCCTGGTGACGTCGCCGCTGCGACGGCCGAACGCGGGCCGCACGGACTCGCTGTTCGCCATCGGCCGCGCGCACCACTCGGCGCAAACGGACGGCGCGGAATGACGATCACCCGGCCGGCGGCCCCCGTTTTCGACGACGTCATCGGCCAAGGTCTGGCGATCGAGGTCCTGACGCTGGCGGTGGCCGCGGCACGCGGTGAGGCGGATGTGCCGTTCGCAGCGATGACGCATGCCTGGCTGTTCACCGGGCCGCCGGGCTCCGGGCGGTCTGTGGCGGCCCGCGCGTTTGCCGCGGCGCTGCAGTGCGAGTACGGCGGCTGCGGCCACTGCTCGCACTGCCGCACCGTGCTGGCGGGCACCCACTCCGACGTCCGGACCGTCACCCCCGAGGGCCTGACCATCTCGGTCCGGGAGATGCGCGCCGTCGTCCAGCTCGCTGCCCGCCGCCCGGCGACGGGACGGTTCCAGATCGTGCTGATCGAGGACGCCGATCGGTTGACCGAAGGCGCCTCGAATGCGCTGCTCAAGGCCGTCGAGGAGCCGCCCCCGCACACCGTTTTCCTGCTCTGCGCGCCGTCCACCCACCCCGACGACGTCTCGGTGACGATCCGCTCGCGATGCCGGGTGCTGGCCCTGCGCACCCCGACCGTGGACTCGATCGCCGACGTCCTGGTCCGGCGGGACGGCATCGAACCGGAGACGGCGCTGTGGGCGGCCTCGGTGTCCGCCGGTCATGTCGGCCGGGCCCGGCGGCTGGCCACCGACGAGGAAGCCCGGGAGCACCGCCGCCGGATCCTCGCCGTCCCCGGTGCCTTGCGGTCCATCGCCGACGTCTTCGCCGAGGCCGGGGACCTGCTGTCCGCCGCGAAGGGAGAGGCGCACTCGGTCTCCGACCGACGCGACGCCGTCGAACTCGAGGAGCTCAAGATGGCGCTCGGTGCGGGTGGCACCGGTAAGGGCGCGGTGGGCGCCGCCCGGGGCAGCGCGGGCGTGGTCAAGGAAATGGAGCGACGGCACAAGTCGCGGGCCACCCGCACGGAGCGGGACGTGCTGGACCGGGCGCTGGTGGATCTGTCCGGCTTCTACCGCGACGTCATCGCGCGCAGCCTCGGCTCGACGGCGCCGCTGATGAATCCCGACGTCGAAGGTGACATCGAGGTGGCAGCTGCGCGTCTCGGGTCGGACGGTGCGCTGCAGCGGCTCGACGCGGTGCTGGCCTGCCGGGAGGCGCTCGAGGCGAACGTCAAACCGCAGATCGCGGTCGAGTCGATGATGATGGCCTTGTTCGCGGGGCCGGTGCGGGCCTGACCGTCCGCGTCGGGCCGGAAGGTCCGTGCCTGTTCCGAACGTTCGCGTGGGCCTGCACCGTCCGCGTGCGCCCGCACCGCCCGTGTCCGCCCGCACCGTGCGTGTCGGCCATGGACGTTCGCGTGTGCCTGAACGTCCGCGTGGGCCTGAACGTCCGCGTCGGCCCTGCACCACCCGCGTTGCCGCAGGTGGGCCCGGAATCGGCGGTACGCCCTCTGGTGGACCGCGTACGGTGACCCGTCATGGGAATGTTGTGCGCCGTCACGTTCTCGGCGAACGGCCAGCTGCACTACGCCAACCCCGGTGGGCTGCGCCCCGAGGTCGGCGACATGGTCCTGCTTCCCACCGATCATGGTCCGGTGACCGCACGGGTGGTGTGGGCGGCGGAGTATTCGCCGGAGGAGACCGACGGGTTCCCGGAGCTGCTCGGGGTGGCCTCGGAGGCGGATCTCGCCGCGACCGAGCAGATGCGCAAGACCAAGGCGCGAACCATGGTCGCCAGTCGCAAACTCATCAGGGAACACCAGCTGCCGATGAAGGTGCTGGCCGTCGATCCCCAGCCGGACGCCGGCAAGACGGTGATCTTCTACTCTTCGCCGGAGACCGTCGATTTCCGGTCACTGCTGCGCGACCTGTCGGCGACGCTCGGCACCCGGATCGAATTGCGCCAGCTCGCCGCCAGGGACGCCGTGCGGGTGACCGGGGCAATCGGTTCGTGCGGCCGGGACACCTGCTGCTCGACGTTCCTCAAGGACTACGAGCCCATCACGCTGGCGATGGCGAGGGACCAGGAACTGCCGGCGAACCCCATGCGCATCTCGGGTGCCTGCGGCCGATTGATGTGCTGCCTGAAATACGAGCACCCGCTCTACCAGGAGTTCAAGGCCACCACCCCGGCGATCGGCGAAGAGGTCGAGTCACCGGCCGGCCCGGGCCGCGTGGTCGGCCATTCGGTGCCCGCCGACACGGTGGTGATCAAGCTGGCCGCGGACGGCTCCCGCCAGGTCTGTCCGAAGGCATCGGTGTGCGGGTCGCGCAAGGCTTACGAGGAGCAGCACCTCAACCGCTGACCGGGTCCGGCTGAACTCAACCGTCCGCGGTTCCTGTCCGCTCGGCGGGGGGTATCCGGCAGTCCGGTCCCTCCGTTCACTCGCGGCGCCTGCGCGTTGCTCACGCTGCAGCGCGAGCGGAGCGCAGGCTGCGCGAGCGAGCGCAGGCTGCGCGAGCGGAGCGCAGGCTGCGGGAGCGGGGCGGTGACGTGAGTGACGCCACCCCTTGTCGCTGTCACGCCGGCGGCCGCGCGCCCCGGGGCGCTGCCGTCAGCCGTCAGGTCCGTTCACTCGTGTCGCCTGCGCGTTGCTCACGCTGCGGCGCGAGCGGGGCGCAGGCTGCGCGAGCGGGGCGCCACACCGTGAGCAACGTCCGGGCGTCGACCGCATCAGCGAACCCGCTGATGCGGTCCTCATCGTCCCATTCCGCCACCGGGCCGCCGCCGAATCTGCCCTTTCGGGCACCGTGGGTAGCGCAGCGAGTCGGAACGCGTCACGACAGCCGGTATCGTGGCGTCGCAGGGTGGGGCTGTAACTGTCATCCGTTCGAGGCCGGGGAAACACCGCGCCCATGCGGCGAATCGGTATCGGTTGGCGGAATCATGGGTCTTGGTGACAACGATGCGTTGTCCCCTGCGTCTGACCAGAAGCAGTCCGCTGCGGATCGGGCCGCCAGCACCACCGTTTACGTGTATCGCACAGGCTCTGCCGCCGTCCGCCCGGACCGGCGGAGGCAGTGGTTTCGGAGGGATCCTATGCAGTCGACCCGTTCCCGACGGCGGCGCCTCGTCGTCGGCCTCGTCACCGGGGCAGTGTTGCTGTCCACGGCCGCCTGCACCGGCACCTCCGGTGGATTGAGCGACGCCCAGACCGCGGGCGTGAGTCCGCTGGCCGCGCCGGTCACCACGATCACCAACTCCAGCGGCGGAACCACCATCGTGACGGTGCCGGGCACCACCGCCCAGAGCAGCACCCCGACCTCGACGACGCCGGCTCCCCCCGTTGCGGCCGTCACCGCGTCACCGGCGTTCGGCGACCAGAAACTCAGGCCGACTGAGCCGGTCACCGTGTCCGTGACCAGTGGCACCATCACCGACCTGACCTTCACCAATCCGGAGGGCAACCAGGTCAAGGGCACGCTCGCGAAGGACAAGACGTCGTGGACCTTGGGCGAGCCGCTGGGTTACGGCCGCACGTACACGGTGGCGGGCGAGGCGGTCGGCACCGACGGGAAGGCCGTCCCGATCAAGGGTTCGTACACGACCGTGACGCCGGTGGACCAGATCACCACCAACATCTCGCCCGGGGATGACGCCGTCGTCGGCGTCGCCGCGCCCGTCATCGTCCGGCTGGGCTACGAGCCGGCCGACAAGGCGGCCATCGCCAAGCACATCACCATCACCACCACGCCCAAGGTGGAAGGTGCCTGGGCCTGGATCCGGCACGACGGTGACAAGTGGCCGTCACTGGACTGGCGGCCCAGGAAGTACTGGCCGGCCGGCACGAAGGTGCACGTCTCCTCCGACATCTACGGCCTGGACTTCGGCGGCGGCTACTACGGCGGGGACAGCGCCACCAGCGACTTCACCATCGGCCGCAACCAGGTGGTGAAGGCGGACGCGAACGCGCACAACATCGTCGTCCAGCGGGACGGCAAGACCGTCGCCACCTATCCCGCTTCCTATGGCAGCGGCGACGACATCGGTGATCCCAACCGGGTCACCCGTTCCGGGGTGCACATCGTGATGGACAAGCAGGAAATCACCAAGATGAGCAACCCTGCTTACGGCTACACCGACATCACCGAGTACTGGGCCGTGCGGATCAGCAACAACGGCGAGTTCATCCACCAGAACCAGGACACCGTCAACGACCAGGGCGTGGTCAACGTCAGCCACGGTTGCATCAACCTGTCCGCCGAGAGCGCCGAGGCGTACTTCAAGTCGGCGATCTACGGCGACCCGGTGGAGGTCGCCGGCACCAGCGTCCAGCTGTCCGAGGCGGACGGCGACTACTACGACTGGGCCATCCCGTGGGACCAGTGGAAGGCGATGGGCAGCCCGTCGGCGGGCTGACGGTTTCTGCCGGATCCAGGGTCTCGCCGACTACCCGAGACGGTCGGTGTCGCGAGCCGAATTCGGCAGTGCGAGGGCGTCCATGGGCGCCGGTGGAAGCGGCTAGACTCTTCCACGCCGCCGCTGTAGCTCAGTCGGCAGAGCGTCTCACTCGTAATGAGAAGGTCTGGGGTTCGATTCCCCACAGCGGCTCAACGTTTTGTGCTTCGGCTGATGGGTGACAGCTACTTCGCCTGACGGGTGACAGCTCCTCAGCAACGGTTTCGGCTCTGCAGGGGCGCGAACCGTCATGACAGTCCACATGCGCGGGTCGCTTGACCCGCGGCAGGAGTCGGGCACTGTCCAGCCCACGCACGTGGCGCCCCACTGCACAGCGACGCGCCAGTCCGCCAGATCTGCTACTCGAGAACGAAGACCGGGATCAGCCGATCGGTCTTTGTCTGGTATTGGGCGTAGGGCGGGTAGGCCGCGACAGCACGGGTCCACCACTGCTCGCGTTCGGCTCCCTCGAGCTCACGGGCGGTGAGAGTCATCGTCTTGTCGCCGTCCTGCACCGTGACAATCGGGTCCGCCTTGACGTTGAAGTACCACGCCGGGTGTTCCGGAGCGCCGCCCTTGGAGGCGACCATCAGGTACCGGCCGTCGTTCTCGACACGCATCAGCGGGACGTAACGCTTCTTGCCCGACTTCGCCCCGGTGACGGTGAACAGGACGATGGGCCGGTTCATGACCTGGACGCCGTCGGTGGTGCCCTGCTGCAGGATGCGTTCGGTCTGCTCGCGGACCCAGTCGCTCGGGCTCAGCTCTGCTTGTTCAGTCATTTGCGGAAAAACGTTGCTGTGCAGCGCCCTATTCCGGCGGCTTGGTCCAGCTCTGGCTGCTGACCCA
This sequence comes from uncultured Actinomycetota bacterium, assembly GCA_963785455.1. Lineage (GTDB taxonomy): Bacteria > Actinomycetota > Actinomycetes > Mycobacteriales > Nakamurellaceae > Nakamurella. The sequence continues at coordinate 315,864 of CAWAVL010000013.1, read as the reverse complement.
TGACGGCACAAGTCGATCTTGGATGCCCGCCACCAGGCTGCGCCCCGACCTGAGAAATCCGGCGCCCGACCGCCCTTACGATGGCGCCAATGCGCTCGGTTCCCGGTTGGGTGTGGCCCAATGTCGCCATACTGGCCGTGGTTGCCGGCTATCTGTGGTGGCGGCTCGTCAAGGGCACAACCCTTCCCGGGACGCCGCCGCGCCGGCTGTGGACCACGGCGATCGTCGTGGTGGGCGCGCTGGGACCGATCGCGCTGATCTCCCAGTACGCGCTGCCGATCTCGGCGCAGCGGACGCTCATCGGCCCCATCGGTTGGCTCTGCTACGGGCTGGTCGTGTTCCTGGCGACCGCAACGGTGCTCACCGAGCCGGTGCGGATCTGGTGGTGGTGGCAGCGCCGAAGGCGCCGGCCGCAGCAGGCGGGAAATCACGGGAATCCAGCGGTGGCGCCGCCGCAGGACCCGGAGCGCCGGTTGTTCCTGCAACGCGCCCTCGCGGTGGGTGTGGGGGCGGTGGCCACCATCGCGACCGGTGTGGCGGCGAGGTCTGCGCTGGGCGGCCCGGCCGTCCGCACGGCGACCATTGCGCTGCCGAACATCCCCGCCGAAGCGGTGGGGATGCGGATCGCCCTGGTCAGCGATCTGCACCTGGGAAGCGTGCTGGGGCAGGACTTCTGCCGGTCGGTGGTCGAGTTGGTGAACGGCGAGCGGCCGGACGTCATCTGCCTGGTCGGTGATCTTTCTGATGGGTCGGTGGCCGAACTGGGGGACGATCTGCGGCCGCTGGCCGAGCTGCGGGCGCCGGAGGGAGTCTTCGCCGTCACCGGCAATCACGAGTTCTACTTCGACTCGGACGGCTGGATCGCGTTCCTGCCGCGACTCGGTATGCGGCTGATGACCAACGAAGGCGAGCAGGTCCGCGGAATGCTGCTGGCCGGCGTTCACGACATCGCCGGCCGGCCCACCGGGCGCGGACCGGACATGGACGCCGCACTGACCGGCCGTGCACCGGGGCAGCCGGTGATCCTGCTGAGCCACTCGCCGAACCTGATCGACAACGCGGTGGATCGTGACGTGGATCTGATGGTGTCCGGGCACACTCACGGCGGACAGTTCTTCCCGGCCACGCTGGCCATCGCGGCCACGTCACGCGCGGTGTCGGGCTACTACAACTTCGGCTCGACGCAGCTGTTCGTCACCAACGGCGCGGGGTTCTGGGGGCCGATCGCCCGCCTGGGGGCGCCGCCGGACATCACCATCCTGACGCTGGTCGGGCCGGGGACACCCGGGCCGGGCTGACGGCCGGGCAACCGGTCCGACCGAGATTTCGTGCTGGGCCCTTCCTCGTGGTGCCGCCGACACTGCTGCGGCGGACCCGCCCGCCGGTCACACTGTGGTCGTGACCAGGAAGGAAACGTCACCCACGGCTGGGGGAAGTCCGCCCCCGACCGCGCCGATGGTGCGGCTGATCGGCGACTTCACGGTCGTGCTGCCGGACCGGGAGGTCAGCCGATGGCCGCGGAAGGATGCTGCGGCGCTGGTCAAGGTCCTGGCGATGACGCCGTCCCGGTCGCTGCACCGGGAGCGGGTGATGGACGTCCTGTGGCCGGATGTCGACCCGATCGACGCAGCTCCGCGGCTGCACAAGGCGGCGCACTTCGCCCGACAGGCAATCGGTGAGCGCGACGCTGTCGTGCTGCGCGGCGAGACCGTCGCGTTGTTCCCGGGTGTCCGAGTCGTTGTCGACATCGAACAATTCGAGGAGGCGTCCGCGGCGGCCGTCGGCGGCACTGTCGAAGATGCGGCAGCCGTGCTGGACGGGTTCCCGGGGGAGGTGCTGCCGGCCGACCTCTACGAGGCGTGGGCGGAAGAGGTGCGCGAACGCCAGTACTCCACCCGGATCCGGCTGCTGCGGCAGGCGCAACGCTGGGAGGAACTGCTCGAGGTCGACCCGGCGCACGAGGAGGCCCACCTGGGACTGACCCGCCGGTACGTGCGAGAAGGCGATCGGTCGGCTGCGCTGCGGCAATTCGAGCGGATGGACCGGGCCTTGCGTGACGCGCTCGGAGTCGGCCCCGGACCGGCCGCGGTCGAGCTCCGCCGGCAGCTGGTGTCCGTCATTCGTGACCTCGGGCCGTTGACCGTGGCCGAGGAGGCCCGCGTCGAGCAGCGGATCCAGTTCTGCCGCACACCGGACGATGTCACCATCGCCTACGCCACGACGGGCGACGGTTTCCCGCTGGTCAAGGCTGCGAACTGGATGACGCACCTCGATCACGACTGGCACAGCCCGGTGTGGCGGCACTGGCTGGTCGACCTGTCACGCCGGCATCGGCTGATCCGATACGACGAGCGCGGCTGCGGACTGTCCGACCGCGACCTGCCGACGCAGACCTTCAAGGCCTGGATCCAGGACCTGGAGACCGTGGTCGACGCGGCAGGGCTGGATCGATTCGATCTTCTGGGCATCTCCCAGGGTGGCCCGGTCGCCGTGGCATACGCGGCGCGGCACCCCGAGCGGGTGCGGCGGTTGGTGCTGTACGGCACGTACCCGCAGGGCCGACTCGTCCGAGCGATCACCGAGGACGAGGTCCGCACCCATCAGCTCCAGGTCGAGTTGGCCCGGCACGGGTGGGGACGTGACGACCCAGCGTTCCGGATGTACTTCACCGCGAGCTTCATGCCCGGCGGCAGCAAGGAGCTGTGGGATGCGTTCAACGAACTGCAGCGTCTGACGACGTCGCCGGAGAATGCGGCAACGGTGCTCGATCTGTGCGGAGAGATCGACGTGACCGAGACCGCGAAACACGTCCAGGCGCCGTCCCTGGTGTTGCACGCCCGCGACGATCGGCGGCCGCCGTTCGAGCAGGGCCGGCTGTTCGCATCCTTGATTCCAGACTGTCGTTTCGTTGCGCTGGACAGCTCCAACCACATCCTGTTGGCCGACGAGCCGGCGTGGCAGGTGTTCCTGCGGGAGGTCGAACACTTCCTAGCCGCCGCTTGACCGATGCGTACGACCCGTTCCCTGCCTGCGCCAATGCCGTCCGATACAGTCCGTGCGTCAGCGAAGACGTGCTCGAACGGGCGGGGTGAGCGGGAGAGGTCGGTAGATGTCAGAGCGCATCGACGAGGAATTTTTGCCTCCCGAGGACGCCCTTGCCGAGACCCTGGAGGCCCGTCAGGGTGCGGGATCGGGGTGGGCACGTGCGCTCCGCGAGCTGGGCTCGGTCGACCGCGCGGTGTACAAGGCGATCGCCGAGACGCCGACACCCCAGCTGGACCCCTACGTGCGGCGGCTGTCGAATTCGGCCAACTACTCCCGGTTGTGGCTCGGTTTCGCGGCTGCCGTCGCGCTGGTGGGGGGGAAGCACGGGCGGCGCGCTGCGCTGGAGGGGGTGGCGGCGATCGGCGCCACATCGGCGGCCGTGAACCTCGGGGTCAAGCCCATCGCCCGCCGACGGCGGCCGGACCGGGCGGAGGGCGCTCATGGCGCCCAGAGCGTCCGTATGCCGGAATCCACGTCCTTCCCGTCGGGGCACTCCGCTTCGGCATTCGCCTTCGCATACGCGGTGGGTCGGCACGTGCCGGGGCTGGCGGTGCCGATCCGTCTGCTCGCCGGTGGGGTGGCGTACTCCCGGGTGCACACCGGCGTCCACTACCCGGGTGACGTTGCCATCGGATCCATATTGGGTGCGGGAACGGCGGCGATCGTGGCGTCGGCGGCCGACAGGATTGCGCGGTCCCGCAAAGCCCAGTAGGGCGCCCAGGCGGTCGCACAGTCGGCTACCCGCATGTTTGACACTGCCTGGATCCAACCTGGACCACGGTTGCGTGAACCGGCCTGCACTGCCGCGCGGATCCGGGAAATCCTGGGCCTCGCCGCCAGCGCCGCGGCACTGACCACGCTCCGGGTTGCAGGGCCAACGCGGCCAGCAGCGGTCATCGACCGGTTGCTTCCTCGGATCAAGACCGCCGGCATGGGGATGCCTGGAACGCAATTCTGCGTCCGCTGTCGGTCAATGGCGATACGCGGGCGCTATCACCGCGCAACCGGGCGATACCGGAGCAAGACCGATGGCGATTCCGGATGCACGTGATGGCGAAATGCAGGTACGCGGACTTCGCCTGTCGGCAAGAGACGCGCAATTGTTCACGCCGCTGAACACGTCTGCCGGTATGCCTGCCCGCTGAAGGTGCTCTGCCAGTCGTCCGTCGTCAGGTCCCGTCCGACAACCTCGCACAGATGCAAAGTCCATTGCTGGAACTGGCTGTCTATTCGGTACACGGCGCCGTCGGTGGTGGCAACGACAGCGGTGTGACCGTCCGGCGTCATGGTGGCGATGGCCGGTGATTCGTCCGCTCCCACTTGCACAGCGGCGACGCGCGTTCCGTCCATGCCATTCGAGAACGACACCGCTCCGTCGAACGATGACGTCGCGAAGGTCCGGCCATCGGGCGCGAAGGAAACCCCGCCCACCAACGTCCGGTGCACCTTGCTCGGCGGAGCCTGCCATTCACGCGACCCGAGGTCGAGCAGACCCACCTCGCCGGTTGTGCCGCCCACCGCCAGCCTTTCGCCGTCAGGTGAGACCTGGGCGGCGCTGACCCTGAAACCGACGTCCCCCCGTGCGGCGACTTCCACGCCCGCGAAATCAACGACGTTGTAAGTGTTGTCGTTCAGGACCGCAACAGCCGAATCGTTCGAGCGCAGCGACCGTAACAACCGGGCGCCCGAGTTGGATCGCCGGACCTGACCTCAAGGTGGTGGTGTCGACGCGGCGCACCGCACCCGCCGTGTCTCCGACGAACACGTATCGGCCGTCGGGCGTGGCGGCAACGGCGGTGACGTCATCGGTGCTGATGATCCGCTTGTTCACGATACTTCCGGTGACCCGATCCCAGGCTTTCAGGACCGGTCCCGCGGCCGTGATGACCCGCCGGTTTTCCGGCGGAAGCCACGCAGCCAGCGGTGCATTTCCGGAGTCGGTCACCTCCGGTCCCAACCGTCCGCCGGCGACGTCGAGGAACCGGGTGTGTTCGCCCGTGGCGGTGGCACCGGTGTAGACGACCGCTTTGCCGTCCGGTGAAGGCATGGCGATCTCGGCCACCCGGGTCCGGTGCTCGCCGTCCACCACACGCGCGGCGAACTGCCGGCGTCCGGTGAGATCCCAGACCAGCAGGTGCTTGTCGAGGCCGCCGGTGTACAGCGTGCCGTCGTCCTTGGAGAATGCGACGGCCGTCACCGCGCCGGCATGTCCGGTCAGGGTGTTCACTTCACCGCCGGTGGCCAGGTCCCACACGATCGCCGTGTGGTCGTCGGCACCGGCGGCCAGCACGTCACCGGTGTGCGAGAACTGCAGCGATCGCACCAGCTGGCTGTGGCCCGTGAGGATCGTGTGTCGGGTGAGCGTGGCGGCGTCATACAGCACGACATCGTTGACATCGGCAACCGCGATGGTCTTCCCGTCGAGGCTGACCTTCATGCCGTCGGCGAGTGCGTCCCAGATCTCCAATGAGGAGTCCAGATCCTGGGGGGTGTGGCAACCCCGATTGGCTGGACAAGGCGATGGACCTGACTGTCCGCCCGGTGCGCACGTCGATCACCGCGAGCGCCGGTTCGCGCGTTGCCACGTACAGAAGGCGGCCATCGGGGCTGAGTTCAACGGCGTAGGCGGCCTCATGCCTGACGGATATCGGCTGATCAAGACGAGCGGTGTCGAAAACCATGAACGCGGCATCGATTGTTTCGTGGAAGTCGTCGGTGCCCACTGCGAACAACGCCAAGGAGTGACCGTCGGCGCTATAGGCAGCGTCCTTTCCGAAGTTCAGATCAGCTTTGAGTCCAGGAGTCGGCAGGTACTGCAGATCGAAATGCCCGGGTCCGTCACGGCCGCCGACACCACACGGCCTGCCTCGCCGAGCGAATTATGTCCTCTGCCGACCAGTAGCAGTTGTCGGCCGTCGGCCCGGTAGCTCGTCGTCCACGCCCCCCTCCCATACTGTGAGACGGGTGACATGGTGTCCGCGCTGTATTGGGTCGTCTCGTCGTCCTCGCCGACGACCAGTGTCCGACCGTCCGGGCTGACCGCCAACGACTGCACCGGGTCCCTGGTCGGCAGCGACCGGATCAGTGCCGGGTGCGTCTGCAGTAGCGCGCTGATCACCCCGCGGGTCTCGGTGGATTCGTAGGTCTTGTTTGCTTCCATGGCCAACAGCGCCGACGCGTCGAAAGCCGGCGCCGAGCGGGCGGCGTCGTCCACCCGCTCCGCCTCGCCGACCGCGGCAGCGAGGTCCGCGGACTCGCGTTGATGCTGCTGCCGTAGGGCGAACAGCCCTGCGACCAGCGCCACGACGAGTAGTGCGACACCCCCCGGGAGTAGCAGACTGGTCCGCCTGCGGGCGCGGCTCTGCTGCTTTGCCCGCTCCTCGGCTGCCCGGGCCTCGGCTTCCCGGACCTGTGCGCCCGCGGCCAGGAACTCGCGTTCCACTTCGGTCAGATCCGGATCGACGAAATCAGCAAGGTCGGTGGCCGGCCCGCGCGCCTGCTGCCATTCCAGCGCCTTCCGCAGCCGGGCACCCCGGTACAGCTCGCTGTCGGGACGGCCATGGCGTCCCAGGCGCCGGCGGATGCGGTGAGGTGTCGCAGGATCCGCTGACCTTCGACATCCTCGTCGAGCCACGCCATCAGTCGCGGCCAGGCGGAGGTGAGGCAATCGTGCGCGATCTGCACGGTGGCGCGGTCGGAGCTGACCAGCCGCGCGGCCACCAACGCCTCGACGATGGACTCCCGCACAGGGTCGCCGAGCAGCACCCGGCACGGCACCCTGTTCCGCACCGGCTCCCCATCGTCGTCCGTGCTCACCAAACGCAGCAGCACCTGCCGCAGCATCGGGCGTTGCTGGGGCTCCAGCGAGGTGTAGAGCTGCTCGGCGGACTGCGCGACGCAGCCTTCGATACCGCCCGTCGCCTGATACCCGGCGACGGTGAGCGTCCGACCCTCCCGGCGTTCCCAGGTCCGCCGAAGTGCGTGGGAGAGCAACGGCAGCGCTCCGGGTTGGCCCTCGACGTCGCGGATCAACAGGTCAACCAGGCCCGGTTCCAGCAGCAGCCCCGCCGCCGCCGCCGGCCCGGTGATGGCAGTGCGTAGGTCCTCCCGGTACATCGGTCCCAGCAGGTACAGTCCCCGCTCCGCCAGCCGCGCCAGATCGGGGTATCCGGCGACCGCGCCGAGCCGGTCGGCACGCAGCGAGAGGATCACCGGTGAATCGGCAGCCTCCGCGACGAGCCCCGTCAGGAAGCTGCTGCGCTCCGCGGGAACCGTGCACAGCGTGAACACCTCCTCCAATTGATCCACCACCAGGACGCTGCAGGGGGCCGGAGCGTCGGCGAGCAGCGTGGTGGGGCGCGAGCCCGGGGTGACGACGACCGGACGACGCCCCGTCCGGACCAGCGCCGCCGTTACCCCGGCTCGCAGGAGGGAGGACTTTCCGCTGCCGGACGGCCCCACGACCGCGAGCACGCCGGCGGTTTCCAACCGTTGCAGGCAGTCCGTGACGTCACTCGCGCGGCCGAAGAACAGCTCGCTGTCGGTGACGTCGTACGACAACAACCCCGCGGTTGGGGGCACACCGTGGACGTTTCCGTGCTGGCCGATCCGGCGGACAGTCGCGGGTCCTGGCGCAGGATCGAGTGCTCGAGGTCGACCAACTCACGCCCGGGTCGATGCCCAGCTCGGTGTGCAGGACGGCCCGGGCCCGGCGGAGGGTCCTGAATGCGTCTGGTTGCCGGCCGGCCCGGTCCTGGGCGTGGGCGAGCATCGCCCACCGTTGTTCCCGCAGCGGTGCCCGGGCAACCGCGGCCTCCGCGGCGGCCAGTACCTCCTCGTGCCGGCCCGCCTGCAGTGCCGCGCGGATCTTGCACTCCTGGGCCTCGAGGTTGAGCTCGGTCAGCCGGGCGGCCTCGATGCGACCGGCGTCCTGACATTCGAGGTCCGTCAGGGGCTTTCCCCGCCACAACGCCAGCGCCTCTTCCAAGGTGTGCTGGGCGCGTTCGGCTTGCCCGACTGCCAGCAATTCGCGCCGCGGTCGAGCAGTCGCTGGAACACCCCCGTGTCGACGTCACCGGCTGCAGTGGTCAGCCGGCAACCGTCCTGCACCGTCTCGATCCCGGTGGCACCGAGCACCTGCCTCAGCCGCAGTACACAGCCCTGGATCACCTTCTTCCATGACGCCGGCCGGCTGTCCTGCCACAACGCCTCGGCCAGCGCTGCAGCGCTGACCGCATCACCCGGGCACAGGGCCAACGCGGCCAGCACCACCCGATCCCGCGGCGACAACCCCTCGGTATCGCCGTTGACCGCCAGTGGGCCCAACAGGGCGATCCCGGGGGTGGCCATGACCGAAGTGGCGACCTGCCGTCGAATTGGGTCAATCGCTCTGATACCGGGCTGATACCGGCGCCTTCTGGGGCTTGACCAGGCAGGAATGGCCGTTTGAGAATGCAGCGGTTGGTCCCGGCCTGTTGAGCCGTGCTTGTCTCGCACCGGCGCTCCCGACCGGGCGCGCGACCCTTCTTCAGGCGACCGAGCCGCTGACCCCGGCACAGATCTCGGAGCCGGCCACACGTCCTCCAACCCCGCCGGGCGGGCCGGCACGGACCGGCAGGCCGTCGGTACCGACAGACCGGCGGCGGCAGCAGCCCGCCGGGTGTCGTCGCGAGGGAGGGGGTCGTGACCTGTCGGGGATCGTCACCGCGCCGGTGAGCGCGCGCCCACCACCCGGCGGTGGCTGCAGCCTTGAACTCCCGGGTGCGACGGCGGGCCTTCACACTCCAGAAACCGCCATCGCCCGACGTTGGCCGGCGTTGGTAGGTGGTGCGCGGGTGCTGGCGACTCGCGCGCAGCGCCGGCGACCGATTCCGCCGCAGGATCGGCTGCTTGCCTGCCGCGGTGGTCAGCGCAGCAGGGTGCGGACCCAGGCGATATCCGGATTGGTCCGGGTGCGGTCGCTGAACATGACCGTCGGCGTTGTGTGATCCCCTCCGTTCTTCGAGCGCACTATCGCTTCGGCCCGCTGGTCGACGGAACTGTCGATCCACGACATCCGGCGACCGTCCCGACCGACAGCGACGCGCAGCCGGATGCAGTGGATGCATCCGGGCTTCCAGAAGACGAGTGGAGCTCGTCCCGCGGTGGCCCGCTCCAGGGCGACCTGTAGGTCGGCACTCCTGGGGAAGAAGGCCGGGCTCACCATCAAGGCGTAGCCGATCAACAGCACCGCGATCACGATGCTCACCGGGCCGCTGGAGGCGGTCAACACGGCAACAGCCCCGAGGACGATGATGACCGGTGCCCACCAGCGGCCGATCACTGTTGTCATCGCTTCACTGTAGAACCGGCGGAACGGGCCCCGCGGGATCGCGGGCTCGTCGATGCGCGGCAGAGGTCGGCTCCCGTTCGAGATTCACCCACTGGCCACCGGCTCTGCGGGGACCAGTGGGGCTATGCGCCTGGTTGTGCGGCTCGCACGATGGCGGCGTAGGAGCCGACGCCGAGCAGTCGGGCAGGGTCGATGGGGCCCGACTCGAGGATCAGCGCGTCCAGCCGCCCCGACGCGTGGTCGAACTCGACGTTCCGGACGGTGCCGAGCTCCTCACCGGCGGTGGTCAGCACTCGTTTGCCGGGCAGGGCGTGCTGCTTTCCGGACAGCTCGATGAGGTCATCATCGGGGGTGATGATCGCCTCCGCGGTTGGCACGGTGACCGCGTCGTTGCCGACGGCGATCACGTTCGCCCAGGGTAGGACGCTGTCCCGGCCAGGGGTCTTGGACAGGGTGAGCGCTACTACTCCGGGCGCGTGTGGGTCGACGATGTAATCGGCGACAACCCCGACGGTGGAGGCGGTGTCGGTGCTGACGACCTTTCGGCCGGTGAGTTCGGTGAAGAGCATCTCGGATCACCCGGCCCGGAGTCGGTTACGGAAGGTGTCGACAGCTGCGCCGAACCCGGCGAGGTCGTCGGTGACGAATTCCTGCACGGCGGCGGGCACCATCAGGTGCTCCCCGGACGCCGATAGGGTATCGGGCAACGGGATCAGCAGCCTGCTGCTCCCGTGGCCGAGGCCTTCGGCGGGGTCGATCTCGTAACCGACCACGTCGGCCTGGGACTGGCCCCCGCCGGTGACTTCGATGATCACATCGGCGACAACCCCGAGTGCTGTACCGCTATCGGTGAGTACCTGCGAACCGAGGATATCGGACGGTGCCCCGCCGGAGTCGGTTTCGTCGCTGAACAGGGACTCGATCGGGGCCAGCACGTCGTCGCCGGGGATGATCACTGCATCGGGGCCCAACCCCGTCACCGCCGCCCAGGGCAGCGCCACGTGCAGTGGGCCGGCGAGCAGGCCGCGACCGTTCAGGGTGAACCCGCCGAGCTGACCGCCATTGGCTGCGTACACGACATCCTTGACCTGCGCGATGTCCTCGCCGGCAAGCGTTACCACCGGCAGCTTGATGATCTCGCTGGACCGCAACAGGATGCTCATCTCGAATCCGGACCCTTGGTTCGGTCATTGACGATGACCCCGCCGGACCGGCGGCGGGCCTGCACGGCCAGGAAGCCGCCCACCACCGCGACGATCACCAACAACACGATGATGATCCATACCCACCACTGCATGGCCGCACCTCACCCGAATTGGTTGCCGGCCCGAGGTCACCCATCCGGGCCCTTCCCCCTACAGTAGCCCCTTTTCGCAGGTGGAAGGCATGGATGGACGGCTCGGGACAAAGCGGTGAAATCGGGCGACTTGCACCGCAACGCTCCGAAACGCGGCGGTGCAGCGCCGATCTGATCATGCAAGCGCAGGTCGCCGAGATGGGAATTCCACGTCCACGAACAGGAAACGGTGTCGGGGTCGGGTCGTCGCTGCGGCTGCTCCGACGGACCGGTCCATCGGGACGAGCATGCGGCCGGTCATTGCCGTGGGGCGCGACGTTGGATCACCGTGGTCGAAAGCCGTTCACTTCTTGAGTAATTGCTCTAGTGGCTCGAACCGGAATCAGTGCCGGTCATCGTTCATGAGCAGGCATTGTCAACGCTTCACGGCGTGCGCCTGCTCATCGAACCCGTGATGGTGCCATTCTCCGGATCGGATTCCACCCATCGAGCCGAGTCAGTGGGCCCGCCGGTACGACCGGCGGGCCCCTCCGTTTGCCCTGATACCTACAGCGTCGCTTGCACGTCGGCCGGAATGAGGACGGAATCGATGACGTGGATGACACCGTTCGATGCGTCGACGTCCACCGCGGTGACCGTGGCTGTGTCGTTGATCTTGACGCCGCCGTCGGTGGTGATCGCGATCGTCGAACCTTCCACCGTGGTCACGTCACCGGCTTTGACCATGTCCGAGGTGACCTCACCGGGGACCACGTGATAGGTCAGAACCTTGGTGAGGGTCTCCTTGTTCTCCGGCAACAGCAGCTTGTCCAGGACACCCGCCGGGAGTGCTTCGAAGGCCTCGTTGGTCGGCGCGAAAACCGTGAACGGGCCTGTACCCGAGAGGGTTTCGGCCAGACCGGCCGCCTCGATGGCGGCAACCAGGGTACTGAAGTCTGGATTACCCGAAGCGACTTCCACAATTGTGCCGGCTTCCTGCGCCGCCTCGGAGCCCATCGTCTCGGAGCCCATCGCGTCGGAGGCCATCGCCTCGGATTCGGTCGCGGCAGCCGACGTGGCGGCGGCACTGGTCGCACTCGTGGCTGCGGTGTCGTCGCTGCTACTGGAGCAACCGGTGAGGATCAGCAGGGCGGCAACTCCTCCGGTCACCGCTGTCTTGATTTTCATCGTGATCTCCCGAGCTATCAGTGAGGCCGCCGTGTGCGACTCTCACCTGTTATTCCCGTCCAGCACCACGAACGGATGCAATCTGCGGCGTGCTTTTCTGGTTTTCTTGACCAGTTGTGGAGGGATCCGTTGTGCGTCTGCGCAAGTCACGCCTCGGCTCCGTTGGACGGTCTCAACCGCAGGGACACCGTGGGTTGCCGGCCGGTGCGGCGGCGAGACGGGTCCGGTCGGCGGCGTCGCGGAAGATCCCGGCATCGGCCGGTGCCGACGATGCTGACAACCCGAATGCGCACGATCCACCGGCGATGCGGCAAATGTCTTGCCACTGAACCAATGTGAGCAGAGATCGAATGCCGCTGAGGGTTGGGCCACGGTGCGGCAGTCGGGCCGCCCCAGTCAGGGTGGACGTCGCTCCTGGGAGTGACCGGCGACCCAGTGCGTGGTGTCGGTGGTAGCGGCACAGGAACCCGTCATCCCGGAACGCCGCTGACAGCGTGAGGGCGGACATCCCCGTACGGGACGAACTCGGCCATCGCGACGTCCTGCTCGGACTCATTGGTGGCGCTGAGGGGCTGGGCCCACGCAGCCGTTCACCGTGGCGTGCGCGACTTCGAGGCCGAACTGGCCGGGATTGCTGATGGTCCCGGATTTCTCGACCGGCCCGTCGATTCGGATCGCCTGCTTGCCGGTCGATTCCCGCTGGTGCCGACCTGGCTGGGTTGACGTTGAGGTCACGGTTGCATGCCGCGCCGGGCCGCCTGGCTGAGGTCCTGCCTGGCCCGGAGACGAATGGCGCCCGCTGGATGGGTGACCGACCTCCCGCCCGCGGCCTCCACCCTCGATCGGACCGCTCACTCCGGATCGCCTGTGCTCGGTGATCTTTCCCGGACCTCGCCCGCACTCAACATCCATTGACCATCGAAGACTGGTTCGATCCCGTGAGCGACACCTGCCGGCGTCATCCGGCTCACGAGTCGCTGATCACCGACATAAAACATTTGGGCCGTCGCGAACCGGTGGGCCGATGTCGACGTACCCCGAAGTAGCCGGACGAAGACGCGACGGCGCGGGGTCATCATCTGCACGGTTGGTACGGCAATTCCCCGGGCCTTCGACTTCGTTGTCGATGACAAGGGGGAGAGCGAGTGATGCGGAGCCTGCACCGAAATCACCTCTTTTGCCGACACAAACCGCCGTGATGGGCTTTGCCGGTTCATAGAGCGGAGTTGTGCATTGCTGTCTACTCATTTATCGCACCACATCACAGGCCGTCGAGCGACGGCCGCAACCGGAAAGGCGCTACACACATGACCAGTACCGTTTCCCACGAGATCAGCTTGGTCGTCGACTACCTGAAGCAGTTCATGTTCGACCCGAATCACTCGAGCCATACGCTGCTGACCAAGGCCGACTTCGGCGGTCCCGCGAACAGGAACTACAACTTGAAGAACAGCCGGACCCGCAAGTTCCTCCAGTGGGAGAGGCAGTCTTTCGGCATCAACCTGGGCTGGACCGATGACGCGGAACCCGCAACAGCGACCAAGGTGTCCCGATGGTTCCTGTCCCGTCGGACCAGTGACCAGAACCCGGTCCGCTACGGCGAGACCCTGGCTCTGGGATACGGCAAGGATCCATCCTTCATCCGCTACGAGGAGCGGACGTTCGGAATCAACCTCGGCTGGGCGCAGTCGCCGGTCTTCGAATGGCAATTGCTGGGAGGCGAAACCGGCCAGCCGGTCCATTCCGGTGAATGGCTGGCGATCTACAACAAGCGTGCCGCCGATTGCCTGATCTACTTCGACCGCACGGTGGGCGCAGACATCGGTTGGCCGAGTAGTCAGACCTGGACCGATCAACTCGGGGACGTCCTCACTGACGCGGTGAAGAACCACTGGAAGGACGCGGTCGCGTTCCTGGGCGCAATCTGAGGTGCGGGACAGATGGCACCGGTTCGGCTCGGCCGGACGCCGGACCGGTGCCATTCCCGACACCGCGCGCCATAGGCCCTTGGCGCCTGGATTCCAAATGGTGGAAAGCGAGTCGGCCTTGCATGATCACCCCGGCATCGCCCGGTCCCGCTACGGCGCTGGTCTGGCTGGTCGCGCCCGGGACGGGGCGTACCAATCGGGACCAGATGCGTCGAGCCTCGTGTGGCGGGCCGGCTGACCAGGAGGACGGCCTTGGTCCGCGACCGATCCTGGCCGGCGAAGTGACCCGCTCACCTTGCGTAGGCGGAGGCCAGCACAGGGAAGCGGGTGACGCCTCGGTCGCGCCGTCCAGTGCGATGGCCACGATGCCGCCGAGAGGCGGGGCCATGGGGTGTGGGTTGATCACGGCCCGTGTCCGACCGGGTGGCTTCGGACACGGAGGCCTGAGCCACCACGGGCCGCCGCCCCGAGCCGGGAAAACCGGGGCGGCCGGGGGAGCTCGCACGGCAGGCCGGTCGCCTTTGATGGTGTGATCACCGCATGGGATTCGCCGTTGGCCCTCCGACTGCGCCGGGCAGGACACCTCATGGAGCGCGGGGCGTGCCGCGGCCGCGCGCTGTCCGGCGGGGCGTGGTCGTCGCGGTGCTCGCCGTCGTGTCGGCGTGTTCGGGGAACGCGGCGGCACCGGCGAGTCCTGTCCAGGCCGTTACCGCCACATCGGAAAAGCCGGGCGCCGCCATCTCCGCGTCGACGCCCGCAGGCGCGTCGGCGTCCGCAGGCGCGTCGATGGCGGAGGCCACTGTGGACGCCACCGCGCCTCTCCCCCCGTCCTCCGGCGGTGGTTCGGCAACCGTTATCCCGCCCTCATCGCCGGCGGCGAACAGCGGGCAGCGAACCACTGCCGCGCCACCCGCGCCGGCGGCAGCGCCGACGTCGGCGGGGCCGGCGTGTCCGGGGGTGCGGTGCGTGTCCATCGCTGTCACCGGGGACGTCCTGCTGCACCCGCCGTTGGTGACGCAGGCACAGGCGGACTCGGAAGCCGGGCGCGGCATGGACTTCCGGCCGATGCTGTCGGCGCAGGCGCCGTTCATCCGGGCCGCGGACCTGGCGATCTGCCACCTGGAAACGCCGCTGGCGCCCGCCGCTGGCCCGTTCGCCGGCTATCCGGAGTTTTCCGTCCCGCCACAGGTGCTGCCGGCGCTCACCGCCACCGGCTACGACGCGTGCAGCACCGCGAGCAACCACACCCTCGATCAGGGCACCACTGGACTTGTCCGCACCCTGGACGACCTCGACGCCGCCGGGCTCGGCCACGACGGGTCGTACCGGTCAGCCGCGGACGCTGCCACGCCGACCATCCTGCGGGCTGCCGATGCCCGGGTCGCGTTGATCTCTGTGACGTACGGGTTCAACGGCGCGCCGCCGGAGCAGCCGTGGCAGGTCAGCACCCTTGACCTCGACGCCATCCTGGCCGAGGCCCGAGCCGCTCGCTTGGCCGGGGCGGACCTCGTCCTTGTCGCCATTCACGCTGGCACCGAATACGAGATCGAACCCAATTCCGAGCAGCGCAACGCCGCCCGGTCGTTGCTGGACAGTCCGGATATCGATGTGGTGTACGGACACCATGCGCACGTCGTGCAACCGCTGGAGAAGATCAACGGCAAGTGGGCCATCTACGGGTTGGGCAACAACATCGCCGCCCAACAGACTCCCGTCGAGGGAACCCACCGTGGGCTGCTCGTCCGGGTCACCTTCAGCCAGGACGCCACGGGTGCATGGACCACCAGCGATATCGGGTGGGTGGCGTCACTGCAGGACGCGAACCCCCCGCACCGCTGGTGCCCGCTGGTGACCGGCAGTACCTGCCAGTCGGCCGACATCGATGCTGCCGCCCTGGCCGCGACCACTGACGCGGTGAACCTCTACGACGCCGATACCGACGGGGCACATCCACTCGTGCAGCGCTGAGCGGGCGCACCTGCGACCACCGGATCGGTCCGTAGTGGCCCATTCGCCGATGACCGCCCGCGTTCAGCAACTCGGCGGCACGGCGAAACCGGCATCTTCGTTCCGTCTGTTGTCCGCACCGCCGGTTGGCCATTCGATTGTTGGTGGTGCTGGCGCCGGGTGGCCGACTCGTTCCGGTGATGACCTCCGCCGGCACCGGTATTGCAGCCGTCATACCGGACCGCTGGGCGTTCGAGGCGATCATCCGGCACCTCGACGTCACGCGACTCGTCCCAGCGACCCCCTTACGCCACCCTCGGTGATGCGTCGCGCGGCTTCTATCGGGCCGTGCTGGCGGCGAGCGGAGCAGTACTGGCGGTCGCGGCGTACGCCGTGCTCCGCCATCGGGCGCGCTGATCGGCTTTCCGCAGGTGGTCGAACGGCGTTACGGTGCCGGTTGCGGTCGGATGTGCTGCATCACCTCGAGTCCGTTCGACTCGCCCCAATGCTCGACAATTTCCCGTCGGAAATGCGCACGATGTCGATTCCACTGAAATTCACCTTTCGGTGGGTCGGCGGGACGCCCACCTGGCCACCTTCATGGGTGCCGATGCCGCTCCATCTGACCGCGGCCAGATCACCGTCGTCGAGGACGGCCTCTACTGTTGTCGTCAGGTCCGGGAAGACAGCGAAGTAGACGCCCGCCAACGGTTCAGCCCCTCGATGCCCGGTCCCTGACCGGGGAGCGGGTTGTGCTCGACGTAATCCGGGGCATCGCGCGATTGGCGAGTCCCGGCGGTCATCGTTCGCCTTCGGGTCGGTGGCGACGGGATCTCTTGCGGGCGGCGCGGGACGGCCACGGTCAACCAGAGTCCGGGGACACTGATCACCGCACCAACTGATCACCGCACCAGGGAGGGCATGGCGCTCTCACCGGGTGACAGTCCTCGGCTCCGGTGGCGATGAGTTCGGCCCCGCTGCGACGTCATACCGGGCAACCCGTTGCCGAGGAGGCCCTGGATGCATAACGTGATCTTTTCGATGAGCGTTTCCCTCGACGGCTACATCGTGGGGCCGGACGGTCGATTCGGCTGGTCGACCCCGGACGAGGAGGTGTTCCGGTTCGCCATCGACGAAATCCGCGGCGTCGGTGCCCATCTGATGGGTCGGCGGCTCTACGAGACGATGCTGTACTGGGAGACAGCCGACCAGGACCCGGATCTGGATGAGTCGATGCGGGAGTGGACCGCCCTGTGGAAACCACTGCCGAAAGTGGTCTTCTCCCGCTCGTTGTCGGCGGTGCAAGGCAACGCCCGCCTGCTCTCCGGTGGCGTGCAGGAGGAGATCGAACGGTTACGGGCCGAGCCCGGTGACGGCGAGATCGCCATCGGTGGAGCCGCTCTCGCCGCTGAAGCCGCCGCAGCAGGACTGATCGACGAGTACCGGCCGCGGGTCTACCCGGTGCTGGTCGGCGGGGGCATCCCGTTCTTCCCCCGCGCCGAGCAGCGAGTCGACCTCGACCTCATCGAGAGCCGCACGTTCGCCTCGAAGGTCGTCGCCCTCCGATACCGGGTCGTGCGGTGAGTCGCAGCGCGTCCCGGACAACCCTGCCGAGCGGAGGCCCAAGGCCGTAGGTCGTCTCCGGCCCTGCCGGGCTCAGCAGTCCCTACCCGGCGGCACCTCGCCGTGCTCGTCGACAGCCGCCAGGATTGTCGTGCAGATGTCCTGGAAATTCTTCAACTGCTCCGGGCTCAGCGGGTCGAACATGATCGACCGCACCGTTTCCGCGTGACTCGGGGCCACCTCAACGAGCCGCTCGAATCCGGCGTCGGTCAGTTCCGCGATCTGCCCCCGGCGGTCACCGGGCGCCGGCATCCGCCGCACCCAGCCGGCCTCTTCCAGCCGGGCCACCGCGTGCGAGACCCTCGACTGCGAGGCGCGCACCACCTCCGCCAGCTGATTCATCCGCAGCGAACGGCGCGGAGCCTCCGAGAGCATCGCCAGGATCAGGTAATAGGCATGCGGCATGCCTGCCGCCTGCTGCAGGTCGCGCTCGATGCGCCCGCTCAGCTGGCCCCACAGGCGCAGGAAGTCACGCCATACGTGTTGCTGCTCGTCGGTCAGCCACGGGTCCTCGGGCACGGGCCGATTATCTGCCCGGCGCTCGCTGGCCGCGCGATTATGTAGTTGAACGCTCATGTAATCCAGCGTACGCTGGCGGCAGGGCGGCGCACACTTCACCGAATCGAGGCAACCCGTGACCACCGATGCCAGCACCGCTGCCGCGGACGGCACCGCCCGAATGCCCGTGCTGTACCTGTCGCACGGCGCGCCGCCGCTCGCGGACGACCCGACCTGGACCGCCGAACTGAAGTCGTGGAGCCGCGAGATCCCGCGTCCGGAGTCGATCCTGGTTGTCAGCGCACACTGGGAATCGGCGCCGCTGACCGTCGGCGCGACCCGGACGGTCCCGCTGACCTACGACTTCTGGGGTTTCCCCGAGCGGTACTACCGGGTCACCTACGACGCACCCGGGGCGCCCGAGTTGGCGCGCGACGTGCATGGCCTGCTGTCCAGGCCGGGCGCGGAGGTGCACCAGGACCCGGATCGTGGTCTGGACCATGGCGCCTACGTCCCGTTGGTGCAGATGTACCCGGGCGCCGACATACCCGTCCTGCAGGTGTCCATGCCGACCCTGCACCCGCGGCGATTGTTCGAGATGGGCCGTCGGCTCGCCCCACTACGGGACAAGGGCGTGCTGATCATCGGATCCGGCTTCACCACCCACAACCTTTCCGAGGCAAACTTCGGTGACACCAGCGGGGCTGCGCCCGGCTGGGGTCGGGAGTTCGACGCGTGGGCCAAGGACTCCGTCGAGTCCGGAGACGTCGACGCCGTTCTCGACTTCGAACACCGGGCGCCGGCCGCCCGCCGGGCCCACCCCCGTACCGAGCACTTCGCGCCGTTGTTCGTCTCGCTCGGTGCCAGCGCCGACACCTGGTCGGGCGCGCACAGCGCCGTGAACGGTTTCTGGTACGGCATGGCGAAGCGGTCGTTCCAGGTCAACTGAGCTCGCTGATCATTCGACCCTGCTGCGGCGGCGCGAGAGGCCCACGCCGACAAGGGAAATGACGCCGCCGACGATGGCCATCGGCACCGGCACCTCGTCCAGGAACAGCCAGCCAGCAGGATCGCGATCGGCGGGACGGCGTAGGTCGTTGCACCCAGCCGCCCGGCCGAACTGCGGGTCAGCGCATACGCCCAGCTGACGAACGCCGCGGCCGTCGGCACCACGCCGAGGTACAGCATCCCCAGGTCGGCGCCGGCCGGCGCGGTGGACAGGTCGTCGATCAACGCCGGGAGGAACGGCAGGCAGGCGACCGTGCCGATCACGCACGCCAGCCACGTCACTTGCAGCCCGGGAATCCTGCGCAGCACCACCTTCTGGCCGACGACGGCCACGGCGTAGAGGACGGCGGCCAGCAGCACCAGCAGGACACCGACCACGTCCATCCGTCCGGTACCGGTCGCGACGCCGATCAGCAGCGTGCCCGCGAACGCGACCAGCCCGCCGATCACCAGCATCCGCGGAAAGCCCTCGCCGAGCAGGAATCCGGCCAGGATGCCGATCAGGATCGGCGCGACCTGGATCAGCATGGCGGCGGTACCCGCGTCGACATGCTGTTCGCCCGCGTTCAGCGCGACGTTGTAGACGCCGAACCACAGCACGCCGATCAGCAGGGTCAGTGCCCAGTCCCGCCGGCCCATCGGTACCCACCGCCGGCCGACGAGCATCATCGCGCTCAGGCACACCGACCCGATGGCCAACCGGCCCAGGCTCAACCCGCCGGGGGAGGAGCTCTGCCCGACGAACCTGATCACCACGAACGCCGACGCCCACGCCAGGACGGTGCAGCCGGCAGCGAGGACGACCCGCCAGGTCGCCTCGGTGTCCGGTCGGGCGAGTGGGGGGACGGTGACGGGCGCGCGCTGCATGCCGGCCACTTTGCGGGAGTCGGTGCCTTCGACACCAGCGAGTAATTGTTGCCCGAATCGTGCAGGGGTGCTGGCCCTTCGGTGAGGTTCCAGGCCGCAGACTGTCCGGGTGAGCGCACCGGGACTTCAGCCGCGAGAACTCGCGGCTCTGCACCGTGCCGTCGAGCTGGCCGGGCGGGGCGCGGGCACCGTGCTGCCGAACCCGGTGGTCGGCTGCGTGCTGCTCGCCCCGGGCGGCTGGACGGTCGGCGAGGGCTGGCACGACCGGCCCGGTGGCCCGCACGCCGAGGTGGTCGCGCTGTCCGCGGCTGGTGGGTGGGCCCGCGGCGCGACCGCTGTGGTGACGCTGGAGCCATGCAATCACACCGGGCGGACCGGCCCGTGTTCGGAGGCGCTGATCGCGGCGGGCGTCGCTCGGGTGATCACTGCGGTGCGCGATCCGTGGCTGCCAGCAGCCGGTGGATTGGACCGGTTGGTCGCCTCTGGCGTCGACGTGGTCGACCTCACCGCGAGCTCCGACCGGGACGCTGCCGCGGTCGCCGCTGCGGAGGACGTCAACCGGGTGTGGCTGACCGCGACCAGGCTCGGGCGGCCGTTCGTGACCTGGAAGGCGGGAATGACGATCGACGGTCGCGTCGCCGCCCCCGACGGCACCAGCAGGTGGATCACCTCACCCGAGTCACGGGCCGACGTCCATGCACTTCGCGGACGGGTGGACACCATGATGGTGGGGGTCGGCACCGTGCTCGCCGACGATCCGCAGCTCACCGTGCGCGACGCGGACGGCGCTCCGACCGGTCGCCAGCCCCTGCGCGTCGTGTTGGACTCCCGTGGCCGGACACCCGGTGCGGCCAGAGTTCTCGACGACACCGCCGAGTCGTGGGTGGTCACCGCCGGCGACGTGGGCGCGCGGGCTGACGGCAGGGTGGATGCCGCCGCCGTGCTCGAGCAGCTGTACCGCAGGGGTCGTCGCCATGTGCTGCTCGAGGGCGGACCCACGCTGGCGGCGTCCTTTTTCGACGCCGGGCTGGTCGATGAGGCGGTCGTCTACGTGGCGCCGACCGTGCTGGGCGCCGGGCGATCGGCGGTCGACGGCGGCGCCGTCACCACCCTGGCTGGCGCGCGCCGCGCGGAGCTGCGGGACGTCGCCCGGATCGGCCCGGACGTGCGGTTGCGGTACGCCCTCCGGCATTGATCCGCTGAGCGGCCCCGTCCGCAATTCGGTCAGCTGAGCGGCCCCGTCCGGAATTCGGTCAGCTGAGCGGCCCCGTCCGGAATTCGGTCAGCTGAGCGGCCCCGTCCGGAATTCGGTCAGCTGAGCGGCCCCGTCCGGAATTCGGTCAGCTGAGCGGCGAGTGCCGTGGGGCACTCGTGGCGCCGAGCGCCCCCGGCAGCCGAGGACCGGCGTTGCCCAGGCTGCCTCGGCTGCGACCGGGCTCCCTTGGTGGCGACCGGGTCCCGGCGCAGACTGTGCCATGGCCGTTTCGCTGTCCGACCACCTGATGGCTGTGCTGCCCGAGCTGCGCTACCAGTCGAGCCCGAAACAGGTGCTGGTGCGGATGGACGGTGAACTGGTCGCCGACACCCGGCAGCCGATGCTGGTGTGGGAACCGAAGCGGGTGGTGGCGTCCTATGCAGTACCCGAGAGCGATGTGGCCGCAACGCTTGTCGAGTCCGATGCCGCCGGCGACAGCACGATCGGTGATCGCCGGCCCCCGGTGTACGACCCGCGGGTTCCGTTCGCGGTCCACACCGCCGAGGGCCAACCGCTGACGGTCCGCACCGACCGGCAGGTCCGGGAAGCAGCCGCGTTCCGGCTCGCCGACCCGGCGCTGGCGGGCTACGTGGTGCTGGATTTCGCGGCCTTCGACTGGTGGGAGGAGGATGAACCGATCGTCGGCCACCCGCGGGACCCGTTGCATCGCATCGATGTTCGGCGCAGCTCCCGCTCCGTCCGGATCGAGCACGGGGCTGTGCTGCTCGTCGAGACCGAACGCGCCCGGTTGTTGTTCGAAGGCACGTTCGCGATGCCCCGGTACTACCTCCCACGGGAGGACGTCCAGGTCGAGCTTCGACCAGGCACCATCGCCACCACCTGCGCCTACAAGGGCCACGCCACGCACTGGACGGCGATGGTCGGCGACCAGTCGCTCACGAACATCGCCTGGGGCTACGAGGATCCGCTGGACGACGCCCGGGATGTCGCAGGGATGATCTGCTTCTATCAGGAGCGGCTGGACTTCGTCATCGACGGCGAGCGGCTGGACCGGCCGCTTACGCCGTGGTCGTAGGGGGCCCACCGGCCTCCTGTGCCTCCGAGGCGCGCATGCAGGCGCCTGCGCGGGCCGGCGGCCCCGGCGACAGATCTTCGGCTCGCCTCCTGCTCGACGACTGCGTCCGACCCACATCGCTGATGACTGGCGGTGCCGGAGACCGGCACGGGCAGCGATGGGTGCCGGGACGGCGACCGGTCCGTCCTCCGGTCGCACCGAGGCGTGCGTCGATTGAGCGACGCTCGGACGTGTGCTTCGACTGAGCCCCACCCGAACCGCTGCACATACCTACAGGACGCGGGATTCGCGCTGGTGGGGCCCTAGTCTGTGACGTGACGTGTCCGGATGTCACGCAGCGTCAGACCGGCGGCCGGGCCGATCGACGGATTTCACAGCAGTAGAACGGCGAACGGCGGGCGGTGGGCCCCGTGGGGATCGAACCCACAACCCGCGGATTAAAAGTCCGCTGCTCTGCCAATTGAGCTAGAGGCCCGCGATGGGTGTCCGCAGGGACCCGGTCGCCACGCGAGCCTACCGGCTCGCTTGGATGCAACGGACACCACGAGCGAGGGGGACGGCATGAGCCGCGACGATGACGAGCGCTCCGTCGACGAGGGGCGGTGGGTCGACGACGAGACGACGATCATCAGCGACGGACGGCATGCCACGTCCGCTGCTGCGCCCGGCGGCGACCTGGATGCCGCGGCGGAGGGTGCAGATGCCGAGGTTCCGGCCACGGGCGGCCCCAACGCGGGCGTCATCCCAGGCGGACCCGCGGACGCCAGCGGTCCGGCGTCCGCGGACGCACCCGCGGACGGCAGCAGTTCCGCGGACGGCAGCGGTTCCGCGGACGACAGCGATCCGGCGGTCGGCGCCGGTTCACCCGACGGGGGAGCCGAAGGCACCAGCGGGAGTGGTGGGGCGTACGGGCCGCCGGCGATCGACCCGCCAACCGCGGACGCCAACAGCTCGCAGGTTTCACTGCCGCCCGGCCCCGCCCTGGTGGCGGTTGGCCTGGGACTGCTGACCAAGAACGGGTGGGTGTTCCAGGACATCAACCTGACGCTGCGCCAGTCGTCGGTCGCGGCCATCGTCGGACCCGCGGGGAGCGGGCGCACGTCGCTGCTGCTGGCCCTCGTCGGCCGGATGGAAGCGAACACCGGATCGCTGACGATCGCCGGCCATTCGCTGCAGGACCGGCCCAGAAACATTCGGATGGTCACCTCGGTGGCTCGTGCCGGCCGGCTGACGTTCCCCGAACCGGGACTCACGGTGAGCGAATCGGTCGCCGAACGGTGCCTGATCGAGGACGAGAACGTGCTCGCCGGTCGGTCCCGGTTCGAGGAGGCCTGCACCGCGCTGCGGCTCGAGGTGGACCCGTCGACGCTGGTCGGCCGGTTGGCCGGCGAGCGGGCCACCCTGCTGGCCGTCGCGCTGGCCTGCGTCCGGGTCAGCGCGGTGATGGTCCTCGATGACCTTGACCGGGATGTCTCCGCGGCGACGCAGCAGCGGATGATGGACGCGCTGATCCGGCTGGCCAAGGCCATGGGTCCGACGATCGTCGTCACCACGACCGACCGCATCCCGGTGATGGAGGCCGACGTCGTGCTCGATCTGACGCCGATGGACGGGGCCGCGATCTGGGAGCTCGACCCGCGCAATGCTCCGACCGAAGTGATCCTGCGGCAGCTCGACGGGTACTCGCCGAGCCCCTGGGCGGCGCAGTTGCCCGTGGTGGATGCGGACCCGAACGGGCCGGGCGACACCGGCGCAGCACCCGGAGGCGAATTCCCCGGTGACCAGGGCTCCGGGGAACAAGGATCCGGTGACCAGGGCTCCGGCGAGGGCTTTCCCGGCCACGATGCGCCCGGCGCCGATCCCGACTCGGGCCATCTCGGCGGTGCTGCAGCGCGTGGTTCTGACTTCGACGGCAGGTGGAGCCGGGAGCGGTGGGAGTCGACGCCCGGGGCCGGTCAGCCGGGCCTCGCGGACCACCCCGACGCGGCCGATGAGCCGGACGCGGCCGACGCGGCCGCTCGGCCGTCAGCATCCGATCAGCCCGGTGCGGCCGGCCTGCGCCCGACCGATCCGGCCGACCCGCACGGCACCAGCAGTACCGACCGGGGCGGCGACGCCACCGACGCCCCCGGCCCGACGGAGGACCCCCGATGATCAAGACCGTCAAGCTCGCGACGTACGAGCTGCGCCGCTTCAAGGGGCCGCTGCCGATCGTGGCGCTGCTGTTCCTGCTGATGGTGCCTACCCTGTACGGCGCGCTGTACCTGTGGGCGAACTGGGATCCCTACGGGAAGCTCGACCAGGTCCCGGTGGCCGTCGTCAACCTGGACCAGCCGGTGGACGTCGACGGCCGGCAGGTTGCCGCAGGGGACCGGCTGGTCACCGAGTTGAAGAGCGATGAGGTGTTCGACTGGCAGTTCGTCACCGAGGAAGAGGCACAGCAGGGGCTCGCCGAGGGCTATTACTACTCGGTCATCACCATCCCGCCGGACTTCTCCGCCGACCTGGCCAGCGGCGCCGGCCAGAACCCCACCCGGGCGACGGTGCAGCTGCAACGCAACGACGCCAACGGCTTCGTCGTCGGTCTGCTGCTCCAGTCCGTACGGTCCGAACTGGAGGCGGCCATCGACCGGGCCGCGATCGGCTCCTACTTCGAGTCCGTGTTCGCGAACCTCGACACGCTCCGCACCGACATCGGCAATGCCGCCACCGGCGCGGGGCAACTCGCCACCGGGGCCGACGCCTCGCTCGCCGGTGCCAAGGAGCTGTCCACCGGAATCAAGACTGCCAAGGATGGCTCTGCGCAGCTGGTCTCCGGCCTGGCCACGGCCAAGCAGGGATCGGCGCAGTTCGTCACCGGCACGTCCGATGCGAAGGCCGGTTCGGCGTCCCTGGTGACCGGCCTGACCGGCCTGGAATCCGGGGCCGGCGAGCTCGTGCCCGGTGCCCAGCAGGTCGCCGACGGCAACCAGCAGCTCGCCAGCACGGTGGTCCCCGTACTGGACGCGGTCGCCAAGGCGGTGCCGTCACTGGGTCAGGCCGGGGCGAACATCACGGCAGCCACCACCGACGTCAACGACCTGGTGAATCAATCGCTCGTCGCGCAAACAGATGCGGCCAACAACGCCCTGGCTGCCCTCAGCGCCGCGAATCCGAACGTCAACGTCGACGCTCTGAGCCAGGCCCTGGCCGGGATCAGCCAAACCACCACCGACTTGTCGACGGCCGCAGGGCAGGCGAGCCAGGTGGCGAACGAGGTGAACACCGCCGCCGAGTCCGTCGGCTCGGCGGCGTCCGGTGACCTGTCCACCGCGAGTTCCCAGCTGACCGCGCTGGCCACCGGATCGGCGCAGGTGGCCACGGGGGTGCAGTCGCTGAGCACCGGGCTCAGCAGCGCCAGCGCCGGCGCTCAGACGCTCGATGCCGGCATCGGTCAGCTCTCCACGGGGGCCACTGCCCTGGACTCCGGCATCAGTGAGCTGCAACTCGGTGCGCAGAAACTCGATGACGGCCTCGGCACGCTGCAGAAGGGCTCGCAGACCCTGGTCGACGGGCTGACGAAGGTGGACACCGGCGCGAAGGACCTGTCCGCCCAGCTGTCCTCGGCCGCGCAACGCATCCCGACGCTCGACCCGGACCAGCGCGCAGATGCCGCACAGGTGCTGTCCTCGCCCGCGGAGGTGCAGCAGATCGTCGACAACCCGGCCATCTTCTACGGCCGCGGTCTGGCGCCGTTCTTCTTCGGCATCGCCATCTGGGTGTTCGGCATCGCGGTGTTCCTGATCATGCGGCCCATCTCCGGGCGCGCCCTCGCCGGCCGGGCCCGCTCGTCGCGGATCGCCATCGCCGGCTGGCTGCCGGCGTTCGGGCTCGCCGCCCTCGGGTCGCTGCTGCTGTTCGGGATCGTCTGGTTGGGGCTCGGCCTCGACCCGGTCAACGCGGCCGGCTCGGTCGGCGTCGTGGTGCTGGCCGCGGCCTGCTTCACGGCGATCGCGCACCTGCTGCGGATGTGGCTCGGTGTGATCGGGTCGGCGATCACCCTGGTGCTGCTGATGGTGCAGCTGACCAGCGCCGGCGGGCTGTACCCGGTGGAGACACTGCCGGCGCCGTTCCGGGCGATCCATGCCTTCATCCCGATGACGTACCTCGTCGACGGTCTGCGGATCACCTTCACCGGCGGGCTCACCGCACATCTGTGGCGTGACGTCGCGGTGCTCTTCGGGTTCACCCTGCTCGCCGTCGGGCTGGCGGTCTACGTCGTGCACCGCAGGCGACAGTTCCGGCAACGCGACCTGCGGCCGGTGCTCGCCTAGTCGTCGTCCGGGACTCATCACTCGTCGCGGGTGGTCGGAGGTCGTCGCAGGTCGTCGGCGTTGCAGTGGATCGTCGCGCGGTCGCGGTGGAGCGCGGTGGAGTTCTGGGCTCCGGCTGTGGTCGCCGGGCCCGGCGATGCGTTGCGGTCGGTCGCGGTGGGTCGTCACCGGGTCGCGTGGGCTGCACACCCTCCCAACGCGCGCACTGCGGCCGTGCCGGCTGACGTGACGTCCGCGGAAGCTTTTCGCGGTGGCTTGCGTTCCCGTCATCCGGGCCGCATGATTGCACGCGGCAACTAGATGTAGGTAGCAAGCAAATACTGAACGAGCCCGTTGAGGAGTGACATGACGAGCACATCCACCGCCCGCGATGCGGCGACGGATCTCGATCGGTCGTCCCTGGAGATATCCGCGGCCGTCATCGCGATGGTGCGGCAACTGAACGGCATCAAGTCGCGGCTCGCAACGAGTCCGCATGGCGAGCACGCCACGTTGGTGCCGCTGTTCCACCTGGTCCAGCACGGCCCGCGCCGGGCGAGCGACCTGGCCGAGCAGATGTGCGCCGACCCGTCCACCGTCTCCCGTCAAGTGGCGTGGCTGGTGAAGGAAGGACTCGTCGAGCGCCGGGCCGACCCGGACGACGGCCGAGCCTCCATTCTCTTTCCCACCGACACGGGGCTGGCGACCATCCGCGAGCACAGGACGCGCCGAGGCATCACGATGCAGCCGGTCATCGCCGACTGGCCGCAGCAGGACCGGGACGACTTCCTGCGCCTGCTCACCAAGTACACCAAGGGCATCGAGGCCCATCGCGAACAGATCATCGAGGCGATGCTGCGCGAGCACCGGAAGGAATCCTGATGTCCACCGCCACACCCGAGGTCGCCGAATCGCCGGCCGGCCTCACCCACAAGCAGATCAAGACGATCCTGATCGGGTTGATGGCCGGCATGCTGCTGGCCGCTCTCGACCAGACGATCGTCTCCACCTCCATCCGGACCATCGCCGATGATCTGCAGGGCCTGTCGGCGCAGGCGTGGGTCACCACCGCGTACCTGATCACCTCGACGGTGACCACCCCGCTGTACGGCAAGCTGTCCGACATCTACGGCCGCCGGCCCATGTTCCTGACGGCGATCAGCATCTTCATCGTCGGCTCGATCATGTGCACCTTCGCCACCTCGATGTACGAGCTGGCCGCGTTCCGCGCCGTCCAGGGCATCGGCGCCGGTGGCCTGTTCTCGATGGCGCTGGCCATCCTGGCGGACATTGCGCCGCCGCGGGAACGCGCCCGGTACCAGGGCTACTTCCTGGCCGTGTTCGGCACCTCGTCGGTGGTCGGCCCGCTGGTCGGCGGGTTCTTCGCCGGCGCCGACACCCTCTTCGGGATCACCGGCTGGCGCTGGGTGTTCCTGATCAACGTCCCGATCGGCCTGATCGCCTTGGCCGTCGTCGCCAAGGTGCTGCACCTGCCGCACATCCGCACCGATCACCGGATCGACTGGTGGGGCGCCGGTGCGCTCGTGCTGGGCATCGTCCCCCTGTTGATCGTGGCCGAGCAGGGCCGGATCTGGGGCTGGGGCTCACCGGCCGTGCTGAGCCTGATCGCCCTGGGCGTCGTCGGTGTCGTCGCGTTCATCCTCATCGAGCGCGCGATGAAGGACGAGGCGCTCATCCCGATGCGGCTGTTCAACAGCAAGGTCTTCTCCATCGGCCTGTCGGTCAACGTGCTGATCGGCCTCGGCATGTTCGGCGCGCTGAGCACCCTGCCGCTGTACCTGCAGCTGGTGAAGGGCGCGACACCGACCGAGTCGGGCCTGCTGCTGATCCCGATGATGGTGGGCATCATGGGCGGCTCAGTGCTGTCCGGGCAGCTGACCAGCAAGACCGGCCGGTACAAGATCTTCCCGGTGATCGGCACCGCGATCCTGGCGGTGACTTTCTTCCTGATGCTGACCGTCACCGTCGACACCTCGTACCTGGTGCTTGACGTGTACTTCCTGGGTATCGGCCTGGGTCTGGGCCTGTGCATGCAGACCCTGCTGATCGCCGTGCAGAACACCGTTCCCGCCAGGGACATGGGTGTCGCGACCTCGTCGGCGACGTTCTTCCGGCAGCTGGGCGGCACGCTCGGTGTCGCGGTGTTCCTGTCGCTGCTGTTCAACTCGCTGCCCGACAAGGTGCAGGGAGCGCTGAGGGACGCAGCCGGGACCGAGGTGTTCAACACCGCGGTGTCCACGGCCGCGCAGGATCCGAACAGCCCCAGCCATGCCGTTGCGCAGAGCCTGGTCGCCGCGTCCCGGGGGAACGCCGCCGCCGCGTCCGGCATCGGTGACGCGCTGAGCACCGACTCGTCGTTCCTCAACACGTTGGACCCGAACATCGCGCGGCCGTTCCAGGTGGGTTACGTCGACTCGACGCACCTGGTGTACATCATCGGCGGCATCATCATGGCGCTCGCCTTCGTGTTGGTGATCGCCATGAAGGAGCTCCCGCTGCGCACCATGTCCGCGCTGGACGAGCGGCTGCAGGAGCAGGCCCGGGGTGAGGCGGCACTGGCCGCCGGGAACGGCGAAGCGGTCGACGGTTCACCGGCCCTCACCGGGGCCGCGCTGACCGGTGGCGACGCCGAGCCGACGACGGTCGGCGCCGACGCGGGCCACCATCACGATGGTTCCGCTCGAGACGGGTCCGCTGGTCACGGGTCCGCTGGTCACGGGTCCGCCTCCGATGGTGCCGTAGGTGCCGCTGGGAACGGGGCTACCCGGCGCGGTGGGGCGCACGCTCTCAGTGACGACGGCGGCGCTCACACCCTGAACGGGAACGGTGAGCCCGCTGCCCGCGGCATCGTCCTGCAAAAGCTGCAAGAGCCCGCCGAGCGCCGTAAGGGCGGCCGGCACCGCGCCGAGGTCTGAGCGCACAGGCTCTGCGCGATCGAGTCGCCACTTCCGTGCCTTTGAAAGGGCGTGAAGGACCCGAAACTGGCGACTCGGCCCACGGCGGCGGTCTGAAAGCCCTAGCGACGCGTCGCGAATCCTCGGTTCAGCACTGCCAGGGAGCGATCACCGGCAGCACCCGGTCGTCGACGGCGGGGGCCGGGCGGCCGTCGACGACGGTGTAGCGCAGGCGCGGGCCACCGGATGCGATCGACTCGACCGCGGCGATCAGTCGCTGCACGTGCTCGCTCGTGGTGCCGAGCCCGACAGAGGCCCGCAGCGCCTGACCACCGTTCTGCTCGGTGCAGCCCGCGACGCCGAGCAGGTGCCGAACCAGCGGGTGGGCGCAGAAGGCCCCGTCACGCACCCCGATGCCGTGCTCCGCCGACAGGGCGGCCGCGACGACGCTCGGCTGCTGGCCGGCGACGGTGAACGTCACGACCCCGATGCTGTCCACGGCGCCGTCGAACAGCGCGTGCACGGTCACACCGGGGATCTGGGACAGTCCGCGCTGCAGCGTCACCGTCAGCGCGGCCTCCGCATGCGCCAGGGCAAGCCGGTCGGCGCCGGCCAGCGCATGGCACGCGGTGGCCAGTGCGACCGCGCCCGGCACGTTGGGGGAGCCGGCCTCGTGCCGCTCGGGCAACGGCTTGTAGGCAGTGGCGTCATCGGTGACGGTCGCGGTCGCGCCCCCACCGATCAGGTACGGCGGCGCGGCGGCGAGCCAATCGGCGCGCCCGATCAGCGCGCCGGTGCCGTACGGCGCGTACAGCTTGTGGCCGGACAGGGCGACGTAGTCGACGCCCAGCTCGGCGATGGAGAACGGCCGGTGCGGGGCCAGCTGCGCCGCGTCGAGTGCGACCCTGGCACCGCGAGCCCGTGCGACGGACGCCAGCTCGGCGACGGGCCACAATTCCCCGGTGACGTTCGAGGCGCCGGTGATCACCAGCAACGCGGGCCCGGCAGCGCGTCGGCGCAGCGCCTGGTCCACGGCCGCAACCGCCGCAGCCGGAGAGGACGGCGCCTTCAGCCGCACCACAGTGCGCGCGCTGCGGTCGGTGCTGCGGGGATCCGGGCAGCCGTTGGTCGACTCACCCCAGGGCAGCAGCGCGGCGTGGTGCTCGGTCTCGAACACCACCACGGTCGTTCGGGATGGCAGGCAGTGCGCGAGCAGATTGAACGAGTCGGTGGTGTGCCGGGTGAAGACGACCGCGTCATCGGCGCGGCCGCCGACGAAGTCCCGCACCGGTTCCCGGGCACCCTCGTACAGCGCGGTGCACACCTTGGAGTGCCACCCGGCGCCGCGGTGCACGCTGGCGTACCGCTCGAGCAGCGCATCCACCGTGTCCCGCACGACCCGCAGCGCCGGTGCGGATGCGCCGTGGTCCAGGTTCGCGTAGGTCACCCGGCCACCCCCGGCGAGCGGGACCGTGACCTCGCTGCCGACGATCTCCAAACCGGGCGCGTGCGGATGGCTCACAGAGCGGTCGGCCGAAACGGTCTTCGTCAGCGGCGGGGGCGTGGCGGCGATCCGCTTCGGGGCGAGCGCCGACAGCAGGTCCGGTCGTTCGAGCAGGACGGTCACGCGATCTCCCATGGTCGGCCGGACCATCAGGAGTGCTGAGGTCCGCGCTTGCCGGGCGCACCTCGCGACCGGCCAGGTCCTCACCCGGGGCACCCCACCGCGGTTGGAGGGTTGCCGGCCAGCAAGCCGGGGCTATCTGCTGGCACTCATGACCTAGTGCGGGAGGCTAGCAGTCAGGGCGGCGTTTCGTCACCACGGTGTGACGAGCGGCTCCGGAACGTGTGCGGGCATCCCCCCGGGTCATGCCGTGCGGGCCCTTCGCCTCTGGCCCGGTGACCGAGCCCGTGACGACCATGGACTCGGGCCCGGATCCCCAACGCGCCGGGCCGCAGAGTGTTCGGCGACTGGCAAGGAGGCCGACGATGATGCGCGCGATGGTTGTTTTCGAGTCCATGTTCGGTGACACCAAGGCGGTGGCCGACGCCATCGCCATGGGGCTGGCCGAGACGATGCAGGTGGAGACGGTCGAGGTTGGCAGCGCCCCGAAGGCGATCGATCCGGCGATCGACGTGCTGATCGTCGGCGGGCCGACCCACGCCTTCGGGATGAGCCGGTCCAGCAGCCGGGAGGACGCGGTGAAGCAGTCGGAAGGTGCCGGCGTGGTGTCCGAGCAGACAGGCATCCGCGAATGGCTCGCCGCCGTCACCGTGTCCCCGCAACTGCAGGTGGCCGCGTTCGACACCCGCATCTACAAGCCGCACCTGCCCGGGTCGGCCGCGCACGCTGCTGAGCGTCGGCTGCGCCGGCTCGGCTGCACGGTGTTCGCGCCGGCCAAGAGCTTCTACGTGGCCGGCACCAAGGGCCCGCTGGTGGACGGCGAACTCGACCGCGCGATCGGCTGGGGTCGGTCGCTGACCCTGCGGGCAGCTCGCCCGGGCGTGCCGTCCTGAGCGGCGGCTGAGGGTGCGGTGGAGATCCAACCGGTCGGCGGAAACGCGTGACGCGACGCTGACCCCCGCCCCGGCCGCACGTCCGCGCGCACCCCGGAACTAGGGTGGCCCGGTGCCGGAACTTCTCGAGCAGGTGCGGGTTCTGCTGGCCGGTCCGCGGCCGTTGCCGCTGATCTTCGCGGGTGACCCGGTGCTGCGCAGACCGGCTGCGCCGTATGACTTCTCGCTGCCGGACGAAACATTCGCCGAGCTGATCGCGGCCATGCGTCAGACGATGCACGAGGCGGCCGGTGTGGGTCTGGCCGCGCCGCAGATCGGGCTGGGCATTCGCGTCGCCGTGCTCGAGGATCCTGCGACGGTCGCACCGGAGATCGCTGCGGAGCGCAGCCGGTATCCGACGCCGCCGCGGGTGATCGTGAACCCGGTCTATCGGCCGGTCACCGACAACGCCGACGATCCCGCGGAGTTCTACGAGGGCTGCTTGTCGGTCCCCGGTTATGCCGCCGTGGTGCCGCGAGCCACGAGAGTCCGCCTGACCTGCCGGGACGAGCACGCCGCGGAGGCCGACGAGGTCGTCACCGGGTGGGCGGCCCGCATCGTGGCACACGAGACCGATCACCTCGACGGCATCCTCTATCTGGATCGAGCGGTGACCCGGTCCCTGTCGACCAACCGCAACCTGGTGGAGGCATGGAACGGTGCGCCGCTGTCCCTGATCCGCCGGGA
The DNA here is from genome assembly GCA_963785455.1 of uncultured Actinomycetota bacterium. Lineage (GTDB taxonomy): Bacteria > Actinomycetota > Actinomycetes > Mycobacteriales > Nakamurellaceae > Nakamurella. Next base: position 283,412 of record CAWAVL010000013.1, on the reverse strand, counting down.
GCTCGGCTTCTGACGTCTGCGAGCGGCCGTGGACGGGACCAGTCCTGCGGTGAGGTACGGTTTTGGAGGTCTCCACGGCGGTGCCGTATGCTTTCCAAGCTCCCAACGGCCAGCCGTCGGAGGTTGGTGCGGTCCAGCCCCCATCGTCTAGTGGCCTAGGACGCTGCCCTTTCAAGGCGGTAACACGGGTTCGAATCCCGTTGGGGGTACGAGGTTCTCGGATCGGCTAAGGTCGATGCGAGCCTTCGAGCAAGGCCCCGTAGCGCAGTTGGTTAGCGCGCCGCCCTGTCACGGCGGAGGTCGCGGGTTCAAGTCCCGTCGGGGTCGCTGTACGGGCCGGTCCACAGAAGTGTGGAGCCGGCCCGTTCTGCTGGCCAGGTAGCTCAGTCGGTACGAGCGTCCGCCTGAAAAGTGGAAGGTCGCCGGTTCGATCCCGGCCCTGGCCACCACGTCCCACCTGAGGAACGCCGCACCGGCGCGCCTCAGGTGGGCGTTTTCGTCGGGCCGCCGCGGGACCCGGTCGCTGATCACCGGAGCCCGGTTGCCGGCGCCACCGGGCGGAAGGCCGGCGCCACCGGGCGGAAGGCCGGCGCCACCGGGCGGACGGCCGGCGCCACCGGGCGGAAGGCCGGCGCCACCGGGCGGAAGGCCGGCGCCACTGGGCGGAAGGCCGGCACGACCGCCCGACGGACACCCCCCGGATCAGACGGCGGTGACCGACGCCTGCCCGGTGTCGCCGAACCGCTCCTGCGCCTCCCGGCTGCGCTTGCGGTCCAGCCGGCCCATCACCGGTGTCGCGGCGATCCCGTGGATGATCACCGAACCGACCACCACCAGGCAGATCACCCGCCACAGCGCGTCCTGCTCCACGAAGTCGCCCTCGTGCAGGGCATAGGAGATGTAGAACAGCGAGCCGATTCCGCGAACGCCGAAGAACGCGATGACGCCGCGCTCGCGGGGTCCGGTCTTGCCGCCCGACAAGCTGATCCACCCGGTGACCGGCCGGATCAGCAGGATCAGCACCACGGCAAAGACCACCTCCTGCCATCGCGTACCGGCCAGCAGACCGGTCGTCGCGGCACCGCCGAGAAGCACCAGAATGGCGACGGTCAACAGCCGCTCCAACTGCTCGACGTACTGGTGCAGCACGCGGTGGTACGTGTGCGCCTGCTCGCCCGCGCGGATCGTGCAAGCACAGACGAAGACCGCGACGAACCCGTAGCCGTCGACCAGTTCGGTGAGCCCGTAGGCGAGGAACGTCGCGGCCAGCGCGACAAAACCCTCGGCGGCGTTCGCGAGCCGGAACTTCTCCGAACGGGCCCGGAAGAACAGTTTCCGCAACAGCCAGCCCACGCCGAGCCCGGTCAGCACCCCGATGGCCAGCCGCCATCCGACGTCGACGGCCAGCCACTCGCCCAACCATTGCGACGGCGCGGGACCGACCATGCTGATCGCGATCGCTGCGTAGACGAACGGGAACGCGAGCCCGTCGTTCAGTCCGGCCTCGGAGGTCAGCGCGAAGCGGGCCTCGTCATCGATCTGATCCGGTTCCTCCGTCGGCTCGGCCACCTGGACCTCCGTCGCCAACACCGGATCGGTGGGCGCGACCGCCGCTGCCAGCGCGACCGCCGCTGCGACGCCGAAGCCCAGTACGGCCCAGCCGAGGAGGGCGGCCGCCACCATGGTCAGCGGCATCGCGATGCCGAGCATGCGCCAGGTGGTCGACCACCGCCGCCAACCGATCGGCCGGTTCAACGCCAACCCGGCGCCCATCAGCGAGATGATCACGCACACCTCGGTGAGGTGCAGGGTGAACTCCGGGTGCTCCCGGGGATCGGGATCCGGCAGCGCCCCGATGAACGCGAACGCCAGCGCCCCGGCGGCGAGGAAGACCATCGGCAGTGAGATCGGCGCGTTGCGCAGCAGGCGTGGCAGCAGTGCGGCCAGCAGGGTGACCACGCCAACGACGGCGTAGATGACGGCCGGCCCGTCGAGGTCCATCATCTCGGATCCGGTGCGTACCGGGCGCCGCCCACCAGCGATGCCCGACCACCGCGGTCGACAGCGCCCGCCGCAGTGCGGTGGCCCGTTGGGTGAAGCATCAACGTCATGACCGGCCAGTACCCACTTGGCGGATCGTCCAGGCTCGCGCCTCCGGTCGGCCTCGCCGAGTCAGGGGCCGCGGCGGCGGTTCCGGGCGCCGGCCCCGAGCACGACAGCCGCGCCGACCCCGGCGATGGCGGCGCACAGGCGGTTCGGTCCAGAGCACGAACGGCCGTGCCGACCAGCCCCCATGCCACAGCCACGGGAAACGCCGTACTGACCGGCACGGTGGCGATGACAGCCACCGCGGCCGTGCTGGCCAGGCCGAGGGCGCCGGCGCTCGACACAGGAACGCTCACCGGCAGCGTTCCGTCGCGGGCTGCAAGGAGGGCCTCGATTCCACCGGCGGCCGTCGCCAACGAGATCCAGCCTGCGAACAGTCCGAGCGGAATCCGCACGGTCCACCGATCCACGGCTTCTGCGCGGTCGACACCGGGCCCGGCCGGCGTTGCCGCCTCTCCCCGTGGACCGGTCCGCCCGGCCGAGTCACCGGGGAGCGGGGACGCCCGCCGGTACGCGACGGCGGTTGCGACCGCCGTTGCACCGATCAACCCGAGTTGCAGCCGTGGATGGCTCTGCACACGCACCCAGCAGCCCGCGAGACCGAATGCCGCGGCCGCGGGCCACCCGGTGCGCCGCAGTAACGGATCTGTTCGCGCGGCCGGCCGCACCTGGCGGGCGGCATAGGCCAGCGATCCCGCGTAGATCGGTGCCCAGACGGTGAACGCGTAGTGGGCCGGGACGGTCAGGTTGGGCGTTTGCGGGCCGTCACCGTAGTCACCGGTCGCGCCGCTGACGACGCCCCCGACAGTGGCGGCCACCACCGCTGCCTGACGGACCAGATCCCGGTCGACCTTGGCGTCACGTCGGCGAACCATGCGGACCATGGTCAGGCCGGCACGCCGTCCGGATCGTCGGGCCCAGGCATCGGCTCGACCGGCGCCGGCGGCAGCGTCTCCGGAGTGTCTGGGGACAGCTCACCCGGATCGTCCGGAACCGGCTCGGAAGGATCGATGGGCGGGTAGTTGTCGGGGTCGGGACCTGGTTGCACCATGCGTCCCCTGTACCCCTCACCGGCCTCGATACCCGCGGCCACCAGTCTGCGATCCTGTCGACAAGGTGGTGACAGGAGGCGCCTGGGGTCAATCGTCGAACGGAGCGCCCCGCGCCGCCTCCGTCAGCCGGGTGATCCGTTTCATGATCAATTCCGTGAGCTCTCGAGCGTGCGTGCCGACAGGTTGCTCGTCGGCGACGCCCTCGATCCACGGGGTGACGCCCTCGATCCACGGGGTGCCGCCCTCGATCCACGGCGTGAGGTCGATGCGCTGCCCGACGACCAACCGCACCGTGTGCCGGTGCCACAGGTGCCGCCTGCCGGGTCGGGCTCCCCACATCCCGACGGGTATCAACGCGGTGCGTGGATGGGCCAGGGCCAACCGCGCGGCACCGGTCCGGCCGGGGCCCGGCCGAAGGTCGGGCGCAGTGCTCAGCCGCCCCTCCGGGTACAGGCAGACCACGTGTCCGCGTTGCAGCTCGCGAGCGGCCGCCTCCAGTGACGCCGCTGCCCGGGCGGAGCCTCGGACCACGGGGATCTGCCGGGCGGCCCGGAACAGTCGGCCGGCGACGGGCCAACCGAAGACTTCCTCCTTCGTCAGGAAGTGTGGGAACCGGTGATGACCGGTGATCAAGCGGGCCAGGGCCAGCGTCTCGGTGGTGGACAGGTGGTTGGCGACGATGAGTGCCGGCCCGGTCGCCGGAATCTGGTCCACGCGTTCGTACCGGACCCGATGCACGATGCGGGCGCCCAGAGCGATACCCAGGAAGCCGATCGCCGTGCGCATCGGCCGCTCGCGAGGCCAGTGCACGATCCGGCGCCTCATCCGGTGATCCTGTCAGTCGGTCGGACATCGACTGTCGGACCGCTCCGATAGCGTCCCGCTCGGCGAGCTCTCGAACGCGACGAGCAAGTCTGCCGAGACCGTCGTCGTGAGCGGGTTCGGTGCGGACCACCGGGCCACGTCCGAAGGTGGTGCCACGCCGGCCGGACGATGCTGCGGTGAGGACGATCTGCGGTGAGGACGATGCTGCGGTGAGGACGATGCTGCGGTGAGGACGATGCTGCGGTGAGGACGATGCTGCGGTGAGGACGATGCTGCGGTGAGGTGGTGCAGGTGACGGCGCAAGTGAAGAAGGGATCCGACGTCCGGCACTCGATCCTGTGGTCGCCGGTCGGCGAACTCACGCTGGTCGGCTCCGGAGGTGCGTTGACCGGCGTTTACTACGCCGAGCACGTCCGCCGACCGGATCAGGAAAGGTTCGGCGTCCGAGATGACGGTGCCTTCGCCGACGCCCGAACGCAGCTGGCCGAGTACTTCGACGGTGTGCGGCGCGGCTTCGACCTCGATCTCGCACCGATGGGAAACGCCTTCCAGCACCGGGTCTGGGCGCAACTCGCGCTCATCCCGTACGGCGAGCGGCGCAGCTACGCGGAGTTGGCCGACGCCCTCGGCGACCGGCGGCTGGCACGTGCCGTCGGTGCCGCGAACGGACAGAATCCGCTGTCCATCATCGTTGCGTGCCACCGGGTGGTCGGATCCGACGGCAAACTGACCGGGTACGCGGGTGGGGTCCGGTGCAAGGCGTTCCTGTTGGAGTTGGAGACACCCGTGCACGCCCGACCGGTGGCCTTGTTCGACGACCCGCTCAGTGCTTGTCCACCATCTGGATCTCCCCGGACTTGATCCGGTGCCAGTAGCCGTTCACCTCTGCCTTGATGACGCGGGCGAGCAGGTACAGGCCTATCACGTTGGGCACCGACATCAGGAAGATCATCGAGTCGGAGAATCCGATGACCGGGCCGAGCGACAGCATCGCGCCGATCAGGGTGAACACACAGAAAATCGCCTTGAAGATGTTCTCCGCCTTGGCACTGTCCCCGAAGAGGTAACCGGTGGCCTTCATCCCGTAGTACGACCAGGCGATCATCGTCGAGAAGGCGAACAGCACGACCGCGACCACCAACACGTACTGGAACCAGGGCAGAACCGTCTGGAAGGCGGCGGTGGTGAGCGCCACCCCGCCGAGCTCGGCGGCTGCCTGGTCCTGCCACACGCCGGTCATCACGATCACCAGCGCGGTCATGGTGCAGATCACGATGGTGTCGATGAACGGCTCGAGGAGCGCGACGAAACCCTCGGTCGCCGGCTCCTTGGTACGGACGGCAGAGTGCGCGATCGACGCAGATCCGACGCCTGCCTCGTTCGAGAACGCGGCCCGCTGGAAACCGACGATGAGGACGCCGACGAAGCCGCCGGTGATGCCCTCGGGGCTGAAGGCGCCGGAAATGATCTCGCCGAATGCGGCCGGCACGAACGAGATGTTGACGACGATGACAATGATGCATGCGGTGACATAGAGCGCGGCCATGAAGGGGACCACCTTGTCGGTCACCCTGGCGATGGACTTGATCCCGCCGATGATCACCAGTCCGACGAAGAACGCGAAGATCAATCCGATCGCCCAGCGGAAGTTGTCCAGGCCGCCCCCGCTCACGTCGACGATGAGCGCCGTCGCCTGGTTCGACTGGAACATGTTGCCGCCACCGAGGGATCCACCGATGCAGCACACCGCAAAGATCACGGCGAGGATCCTGCCCAGGCCTGGCTTACCGAGCCTGGCGATGCCATCCCTGAGGTAGTACATCGGCCCGCCCGAGACGGACCCGTCGGCGCGTTCCCTCCGGAACTTCACCCCGAGGGTGCATTCGGCCATCTTCAGGCTCATGCCGAAGAACCCGGCCGTGATCATCCAGAAGGTGGCGCCTGGCCCGCCGAGGCTGATCGCTACCGCGACACCTGCGATGTTACCGAGCCCTACGGTGCCGGAGACGGCTGTGGCCAGGGCCTGGAAATGCGAGACCTCGCCTGCGTCCTCGGGTTTGGAGTACCGCCCGCGGACCAGGTTGATGGCATGTTTGAAGCCGACGATATTCTTGAAGCCGAGATAGATGGTGAAGAAGATCGCACCCGTGATCAGCCACAGGACGATGATCGGGACCCCGACGCCGAAGAACGTGAGTTCGTAGAACACGATCCCCGTCACCCAGTCGGCCACCGGGCCGACCGCGTCGTTCACCGCGTCGTCGATGCCGGACGGCTCCTCCTCTTGCGCCAGCGCCAGCACTGCGGTGGCCGTCATCGTCGACATCACGGGACCACCGTCACGGCGACCGGCGCGTTCAAGATCAACCTTCCCGGAATCCCGCCGTAGATCACCTGTTTCATCCGGCTCTCGCCGGTCCTGCCGACAACGATGTGGTCGACCTGGCGCTCGGTAGCGAGATCGACCAGCAGTTCCACCGGATGTCCATGCCTGGCGATCCCTTCGGCATGCACTCCCGCCTCCTTCGCGCGTTCAACTGTTGGTCTGATCAATTGCGTTGTCGCAGCATCGATTTCGGCGTCGCGTTCGCGGGCGCGTACCTCGTTGTCCTGCGGGGTTTGGAACGAGTACGGCGACCAAGGGATGGCGTGCACGATCAGCACGTCCGACTGGGTGGCGGCCGCCATGCGCAGCCCCATCGCGACGGCCCGGTCGCTGGCCGGGCTGCTGTCGATGCCGATCAGGATGCTGGTCATGGCACTCCCATGCAGGGTCGTCGGCGGTCAAGAACCGGTCGAGGAATGTCTGGCGTCACCATCGCCGATCGTTGCTTGATCATCGAATCTTTGACGGTGGGCCCGTCAGATGGCTATCAAATCCCTTGAAATAGCTGCGCGGATCGGCGTGTCGTCGGCGTGTCGCATCCCCTCGCAACCAGACGGTCCGGCAACTGCCTGTCGACATGCACTCATTCCGGGACAATGCATTGTCCGTATCATCCCTTTCCTGACCAGTTGAAGAGTTGATCGGCGGACCGGTCTACGGGCCTGATCGAACCCCTACCGGGTCATTGTGGTCACGGCTCGAGAAAACGACATTCTTCGCGCAAACCCCAAGAGGAACGCGTCTGCGGAAGGATCGGTGCTTCGGGCGAACGTCGATGACGACATCGCCTCGTATGTGCACTGTTCCGGCACGGCGTGATCGGCGAAGGTGAGCGACGCCGGTCGTCGCGGGACGACGGTGGACCAACCAGCGGCATTCCGCGGCGCAAGTCGAAGAACGTCCGAGGAATCGACACGTTCACTGTCAGGCCATCGAAACTGTTCGCCACGCCGAGAAAATGGCTTGGCCGAGGGGTCGATAGGGGTGGCGCACCTTGCAACACGCATTGGCGGCCCCGTGCTGAGACTTTCGACGTGATGGGGAATACTGCTCCGCGTCGTCGAGGAAGTCGCCCACGACCCGGTCCGTGCACCATGGTCGGGATCATGACCGGGCGGCGGACCCCGGGCCTCGGCAACCAAGAATGCTGTCGTCGTCTCGGCTCGGTGGCCATGTGCACCACCGGTATCTGCCGGTGCGGGCATGCAATTCCACGGCCCTGCCGACGCCACTTCTCCCGGTACAGCGGCGGCGTCGTAACGGCTGCCGAGATCCGGTCTGCGGAACACCGTAGTTGCGTCGGTTCCCTTGGCCGGGCCTGCACATCATCGGCGTCGGAGTTGGTGCACCACCAGGACGACCGCCGCCGGCATGGTCAGGAATCCGACGACGGCAACGACCACGCCCAACAGGAGGTAGGCGTGAGTGGTGACCAGGCCGGCGACCAACAGCGCCGCTCCAATGATGAAAAGGCAGGCGGCGGTGACGATCCAGCGTCGGCGGAGCCGGAGCAGATTCTCGGGGTTGACGGTCGCCACGAAGGCGGGATCGTCGTGGGCCAGCGCCCGCTCGATCTCGGCCAGCGCTCGACGGTGTTCGTCGGACAGCGACATCCTTTCTCCTTTCCCTTGGTGGTCAACCGTTCACCCCACCGGCACGGATCGCCGGTCAGGGCTCGATCAGGCCGACCCTGATGGCATACCTGGTCAGATCCAGGCGGTCTCGCATATCGAGTTTCTGCAGGACGTTCGCCCGGTGCCGGTCCACCGTCTTCACGCTGATGAACAGTGTCTCCGCGATCTCGCGCGACGAGTGGCCCTCCGCGATCAGCTTGACGACCTCTTCCTCGCGCGGCGTGAGGATGCTGGCCGGGATCCGGTCACCATTGCGGTTCCGGCGCAGGTAATCGGAGATCAACGTGGTGAGCGCACCTGCGTAGACGAAGGGTTCCCCGCGGCGCACCGCCCGGCACGCTTCGACAAGGTCGCGGTCGGCAACCGACTTGAGCACGTATCCCGCGGCGCCGGCCTTGAGAGCCTCGAAGAAGTACTGCTCGTTGTCGTACATCGACAGCATGAGCATCCGGATCTCGGGCGAGCGCCGGGCGATCTCCCGAGCCGCCTGCAGCCCGGTCATCCGCGGCATCGCGATGTCCAGGATGGCCAGGTCGATACCGCCCTGACGGGCGAGGTCGACAGCCTCCTGACCGTCACCGGCCTCCGCCACCACCTGCAGGTCGGGCTCGCTGTCGAGGATCAGGCGGACGCCCCGTCGCACCAGGGCGTGGTCGTCGGCCAGCAGGACCCGCGTGGCGCCGGTCTTCATGGCACGCGCCCCTCGGCATCCACCGGGACGGCCAGTCTGAGCGTCGTCCCACCGGCCGGTGGTGAATACAGGGTGAGGTCAGCGCCGATCAGAAGTGCCCGCTCGCGCATCCCGCGGATCCCAGCTCCTTCGGCTGATCCGCCGAGCCCGATCCCGTCGTCGGCGATCGTCAGGACCGCGGTGTTGCCGTGCAGGCGCAGCTGCAGGCCCACCTGGCCGGCATCAGCATGTCGCGCGATGTTGGTCAGGCTCTCCTGGGCGATGCGGTAGAGCACCAGCTCGGTGTCATGGTTCAGGGCCGGCAATCGCGGGTCGAGGTGGACAGTCACCCGGACGGCGCTCGCCGCGGTGAAGTCGGCGGCAAGCGCATCGAGCGCACTGAGCAGGCCGAGGTCCTCCAGGACGCCCGGGCGCAGCCGCCGGGCGACCGTCCTGACCTCGTCCAGGCTGGCCCGGATCATTTCTTGGACTGCGTGCAGTTCGCCGCGCAGCTCGTCGGGAGCTCGATCGATGGTCCGTTTGAGCCCGAGCAGTACCGCGGTCAGGCTCTGACCGATCTCGTCGTGCAGCTCCCGCGCGATGCGTTGCCGTTCGTTCTCCTGGGCTGCCAGCGCTCGGGCACTGCTCCGGCCGCGTTCGTCCTCGAGGCGATCGAGCATGTCGTTGAAGGTGCGGATGAGATGGGCGACGTCGGTGTCGCCCGAGACGGACAGGCGCTGACCCGGGCGCAGCAGGTCCACGCGCTGCATCAAGGCCGTCAGGCCGTCGAGCGGCCGAAGAGTGCGGCGCAGCAGCACCCCGTTGACGCCCAACATGATGGCCGATCCCGCGGTCAGGACGCCCACCTCGGCCACCGAGATCGGCGCCGACACGGTCGCCGGCGAGAACACCAGGACCGCGGCTCCCGCGATGAATACGAGTGCATTGAAGCCGAAGAGCCGCCAGAACAGGGCCGTGGTGGGAGCGCGGACCGCCCGCTGACGTTCGCGCGCACCATCAACGCGTTCCCTCACCATCGCCGGCATGCCTGCAGCCTGACCGCGTTGTGCACCGCTGTCCATGGTGGCTGACCACCACGTCAGTGGGGCCGAGATGGGTGTTGGACCTGATGGTGCGCAGCCATCGGGCCGGTCAGCATGGACTGCACACCCAGCCGTCATATCCGTATCGACCCGTCGCACCCCAGGGAGAGCGCCATGACGACAGCACTCGACCGGCCCGCCACCGGCCCGGACGGTGTGACGCGGTACCTCATCGAGGAGTTCGCAGGCCTGCTGCCCGGCGATCTGGTCGAGTATGTGGTGCGCGACGCACGGCGCGATCTCGCGGGCGATGTGCCGGCCGAGGCTCTCCCCGAGTTCACTCACCGGCTGGCGTGGCGACGCTTGAGGAATGTGCTGGACGGCAGCTGAGGTTGGCCTCGCGGCAGGAGACACGGGTGATCGACCGATGACGGACGCTGAGCTAGTCAACTGCCTGGCTGCGGTTGTCGGCCCGACGTTTGCCAGGGGATCGGCGACGCGCTCGGACCTGCTGGTCGCTGCGGTCTCTGCCCGGGCTCCGACTGCCGTCATTCAGACGCTGCTGGAGCTGCCTGAGCGCCGTTTTCACGCCATCGAGGACGTGCTCTCCCGGCCTGGGGGAGCCGCTGCGCGCTGACCCGGGACAGGCGGGTACGCGGCCGGTCCGCCGAAGGGATTCGGCTTCGTCGCGGGTGAGGTGTCACCGCAGGAGGCTGCGTCACCGGTACACCGGTGCGTCGCCACGGCGGTGCCGCCGCGCCGGCTCGGTGGAACCGGGCCGCGTGCGGCCCGGAAGCCACGAACGACAACGAGGAGCTCGCACATGCCCCGCCAGGTCACCAAACGGGTACTGGATCCACTGCGGCAATTCCTGCACGCGGAGGCGGCAGGCGGGATCGTGCTGGTGGTGGCCGCGCTGGCGGCGGTGCTGTGGGCGAACAGCGCATTCGCGGACTCGTACGTCACCTTCTGGGGCACCTATCTGACCGTCGGCTTCGGTTCGTTCCAGGTCACCGAGGACCTGCAGCACTGGGTCAACGACGCGTTGATGGCCATCTTCTTCTTCGTCGTCGGGCTGGAGATCAAACGCGAACTGGCGGAGGGCGAACTCCGTGACCGCCGTGCCGCGGCCCTCCCGGCGATTGCGGCCGTCGGCGGGGTGGTGGCGCCCGCGCTCATCTTTCTCGCTCTTGCCGACGGGCCGGCCAGGGAAGGCTGGGGCATCCCGATGGCCACCGATATTGCCTTCGCCATCGGCGTTCTGGCGCTGCTCGGCTCCAGGATCCCGGCCGGCGCGAAGTTGCTGCTGCTCACTCTGGCGATCGTCGACGACATCATCGCCATCTCGGTCATCGCCCTGTTCTATACCGATGAGCTGTCCTTCGGTTGGTTGGCCGGCGCCGTCGGTGGTCTCCTGCTGGTCGTCGCGCTGGCCCGGGCCGGGGTCACCGCGATCAGCGTGTATGTGGTCATCGGATCGGTCGTGTGGCTCTGCACGCTCGAGTCGGGCGTGCACGCGACCATCGCCGGTGTGGCGCTCGGACTGCTGACCCCGGCCGGTGTGGTCGGTCGGCGCAGAGTGCTGGACACCCTGGAACGGCGGCTGCATCCCTGGTCGGCCTTCGTGATCGTGCCGTTGTTCGCGTTGGCGAATGCGGGCGTCGATTTCAGCGGTGGACTGCTCGGTCGGGCGCTGGAGGACTCGTTGAGCTGGGCCATCGCCCTCGGCCTCGTCCTCGGGAAGATCAGCGGCATCTGTCTGGCGGTGTGGATCTGCGTCCGCACCGGGATCGGTCGGCTCCCGTCGGGAGTGACCCGGTGGCACGTGGCCGGGGTCAGTGCGCTGGCCGGCATCGGGTTCACCGTCTCGCTGTTCATCGCCGACCTGGCGTACACCGATCCCGCACTCACCCAGATCGCGAAAGTGGGCATCTTCGCCGGGTCTCTGGTCGCGGCCCTGCTCGGCGCCGCCATCCTGCTGGTCGCGCCGCGCCGACAGACCGCGCCGGAGACCGACGATGCGCCGCAGTCATCACGGCTGCAACCGGAGTCCCACACACCGGAGGCGCCCGCCGACCGGCCGGCCCCGGATCAGCGTGCCGGGGAGGCGCTCAGGACCGACGGTGGCGGGAACCGGGATCCGGGGTGAGTGCCGGCCGCTACGTCACCCGCGATCTCGGTGATGGCGGCCGCCGACTCGATCACGATGGCACTCATCGCCTCCTCGGCCGCCGCGCCGTCGCGGGACTGGATGGACGACGCCACCACCCCGTGCAGGCGGATCGCCTCCGGCTCGGCCACTGCCGGCATCAATGAGTGCCGGGTGCGGCCGGCGAGGACCTCAACCACGACATCAGCCAGTCCGGCGAGCATGGGATTGCCCGATGCCTCGAGAAGGGTGCGGTGGAAGTCGGAGTCGTGCCCGAGGTAGGACGCTGCGTTTGCCGACCGGGCAGTCGATGACATGCCGATCACCGCCGCGGTGAGCGCCCCGCATTGCTCAGGGGTGGCGTGCGCGGCGGCCAGCCGAGCTGCGAGTGGCTCGATCGCCGAGCGGAGTTCGCTCAGCGATTGCAGGTGGGCCAGCCGATCCGGACCGGCAAGCCGCCACCGGATGATGTTGCGGTCGAACGAATTCCACTCCTCGGGCGGCAGGACGGTGATTCCGACCCTGCGGCGGACGGTGAGCAGTCCCATCGATTCGAGCACCCGGACGGCTTCGCGGACAACCGTCCTGGACACGCCCAGTTGAGCAGCGGCGTCCTCGGCCACGATGCGCATACCGGGCCGCAGCGCACCGGAGACGATGTCCCGGCCCCAGCGCTGCACGACCGAGTCGTGCAGCTGCCCGTTGGGCGTGCCGGCCGCTTCGGTCATGACAAAAGTATGCCCTCAGTGCGATCGCACAGATCCGACAACCGACGGCCAAATGGATGAAAGATACTACGAATTGGATAGAACTCTTGTAAATGTAGTCTGATTGCGGCACTTTACATATGGCTTATCCGTCGCGCGCGCTGTTGTTTCCGGACGTATCCAGGCAGCCAGGCGGTGAAACATCCACCTGGCTACGGGTCGAGCGATTCTTCGGTCAACCGGCGGATGGCCCTCAGGACGGCGCGTCCGCGCCGGCGGCACCGGCGCTCCAAAGATGGAGGAATCGATGGTCCCGGAAGACTGGACGCAGACGCTGACAGCGACCCCGCTGCTGCTGATAGCGGCGGGTGCGATCGCCCTGCTGCTGTTCCTGATCATCCAGTTGCGGTTACATGCGTTCCTGGCGCTGATCCTGGTCAGCTTCCTGACCGCCCTGGCGACCGGTATCCCGTTCGCATCGATCGTCGACGTCCTCACCAGTGGCTTCGGCACCACGTTGGGTACCGTCGCGTTGTTGGTCGGGCTGGGTGCGATGCTCGGCCGACTCATTGAGACCAGCGGCGGCGCAAAGGTTGTCGCTGACACGCTCATTCGCGTGTTCGGGGAGAAACGGGCGCCGCTCGCCCTCGGGATCGCATCGCTGATGTTCGGCTTTCCGATCTTCTTCGACGCCGGTCTGGTCGTCATGCTGCCCATCGTGTTCTCGGTGGCCCGGCGACTCGGCGGTGGCCTGTTGATCTACGGGCTACCCGTCGCGGGTGCCTTCTCCGTCATGCATGTCTTCGTTCCGCCGCATCCCGGCCCGGTGGCCGCCTCCGAACTGCTCGGCGCGAACGTCGGACTCGTGCTGGCGATCGGCCTCGTTGCAGCCATCCCCACCTGGTTCGTGACCAGTTATCTGTTCGGCCTGTGGGCAGGCAAGCGATGGGTGCTGCCGGTGCCGGAGATCCTGGGCAAGGCCGAGGACGAGGAGGTGCAGAATCCCCCGTCATTCGGCACGGTCCTGCTGGTTCTCCTGGTCCCGTTGGTGCTCATCTTCCTCAACACCGGTCTGGATCTGGCGGGAGCCGCGGGTTGGGTCAACCGCGATGAGACGTGGGTGGCGGTCCTGCGCACGATCGGGGCGACGCCGATCGCACTCCTGATCGCCGTTCTGGTCGCCGCATTCGTACTGGGCAAGCGTCGCGGCTTGGACAAGACCGCGTTGGAGAAGACCCTCGACTCGGCGCTCGGACCGGTCTGCTCCGTCATTCTGATCACCGGTGCCGGCGGGATGTTCGGTGCGATCCTGCGGGCCTCCGGCATCGGCGATGCACTCTCCGATGTGCTGGCGAACATCGGACTTCCGGTCATCGTCGCCGGCTTCATCATCGCCCTGGTGCTGCGAGTGGCGCAGGGCTCCGCCACCGTCGCGCTCATCACCGCCGCCGGCCTGATCGAACCCGCCGTTGCCTCGGCGGGCCTGAACGGCGTTCAGCTGGCCGCTGTCGTGCTGGCGATCGCCGGCGGGTCGGTGGCGTTGAGCCACGTCAATGATTCCGGTTTCTGGTTGGTCGGCCGGTTCTTCGACATGGACGTCAAGACCACGCTGAAGACCTGGACGGTCATGGAGACCGCGATCGGATTCATGGGCTTTGCAGTGGCATCGCTGGTCTTCGTCATCGCCTGACCCGGCCGACCCGGTCACCGCACGCGCACCAGCAGACAACCGACGCACCAGCATTTTCGAAGGAGAGCTGATGGCTCACAACGAGGTCGCACAGCAGCCGGTCCTGGTCATCATGGGCGTGTCCGGATGCGGGAAATCCACCGTCGCAGCCATTCTCGCCGGTCAGCTCGGCTGGGATCTGGAAGAGGGTGACGACCTGCATCCCGCCTCGAACGTGGAGAAGATGCGAGCCGGCACCCCGCTCACCGATGAGGACCGCTGGCCGTGGTTGGAGAAGGTCGCCGACTGGATCCGGGATCACACCAACGCCGGACTGCCGGGCGTCATCACCTGCTCGGCGCTCAAGCGCAGCTACCGCGATGTGCTCCGCGGCGATCACGTGGTGTTCGTGCACCTGGCCGGTAGCAAGGAGACCATTGCCCGTCGGCTCAACGCCCGGCTCGACCACTACATGCCGACCACCCTGCTGGATTCGCAGCTCGCCACCCTCGAGCCGCCGGGCCCCGACGAGAACGCGCTGGTGGTCAACCTCGGCCGGCGACCTGCCGAGGAAGCAGCGGAGATCATCGAACGGCTGCAGTTGACGGCGGAGAGTGGGTCGTCCTCGCTGGGTCACGCCTACCCCGGCGCGTCGATCGCCCCGCCGCTGTCCGACCTCTGGAAGCCGGGGGAGCGGCCGGCGGACCCCCCCGCGCAGCAATAGCGGTTCGCTGGCAGGGCTCCGGCGCGGGAGTGCTGTGGCCGAGCGCGAGTGGCCGAGCGCGGGAGTGCTGTGGCCGAGCGCGGGTGGCCGAGCGCGGGAGCGTTGTGGCCGAGCGCGGGAGTGCTCGCGTGGCCCGGTGTCACGTGAGCAGGGAGATCCCCCGTCCCAGCGCGGGCTTTCACTGCTGGCGTGGCACTGGACGACCAGCATCCGCATCGGCCCCCGGGCCCGATCGACCCCAAACCCGGCACCCGACCCGTCAGCTCGGCGGCTGGTCATCGCCGGCGGCCTCGGCGGCGTCGGCCTCTTCCTTGGTGGTGTGGACGGTGCCGGGCGCGTGATCGGGCGGCCCATAGACCGTGGACAGCACCAACGGGTTCGGGCCGGTGTTGGTGAAGTTGTGCTCGGTGCCGGCGGGGACGACCACCAGGTCGCCCTGCCTGACGGCTCGCGTCTCACCGTCGACGAAGGCTTCGCCGGTCCCGCTGAGGAAGTTGAGGATCTGGTCGTTGTGCTCGTGCGTTTCGAGCCCGATATCACCGCCCGGTGGGATGGTCATGACGACGAGCTGGGTGTGCTGGCCCGTCCACAGCACTCGGCGGAAGTCCGAGCTCTGCTCGGCAACGGTGGCGATCTCGAAGTGGTCCATGGGAGTGATTGTTTCCGGTTACCGCTGACTGTGCCGTTCAGGGTGACCCCCGAGGTGGGTGGGACGTGTGATCTGCGGCATTTCGGGTCGGCGCCACGGCCGTCCCTGAAGCGGTCGAGGGGGAGGATCAGGGACAAACCCGATGTCGCCGGGCCGCCCGCTGCCCTAGCGTTCTCGGCAACCGAAAAGACTGCAAACCCGCAGGAGACCGCACGATGAGTCACGCCGCTCCCGTCCCATCCACCGCCACCGACGGCCGGGCCGAATCCGGCCCGGCCGGCTCCGGCAACCCCTTGCCCGCTGCCCGCGCCGTCGACCTGCGCAAGATCTACGGGTCCGGGGACACCGCGGTCGCCGCCCTGGACGGAGTGACCGTCGAGTTCTACCCGGGGCAGTTCACTGCCATCATGGGGCCGTCCGGCTCGGGCAAGTCGACGCTGATGCACTGCCTCGCCGCCCTCGACGATGCGACCTCCGGGCGGGTGTTCGTCGGTGACGCCGACCTGACCACGCTCGGCGACAAGGAATTGACCCGGATCCGGCGGGACCGGATCGGCTTCGTCTTCCAGTCCTTCAACCTCGTCCCGACGCTCACCGCGATCGAGAACATCACGCTGCCGATGGACATCGCCGGACGCAAGCCCGACAAGGCCTGGCTGGACACGGTGATCAAGACCGTCGGCCTTGCCGATCGGCTGCAGCACAAGCCCAGCGAGCTCTCCGGTGGCCAGCAGCAAAGGGTCGCGTGCGCGCGCGCCCTGGCCTCCCGGCCGGACATCGTCTTCGCCGACGAGCCGACTGGCAACCTCGACTCGGTGTCCGGCGCCGAGGTGCTGGGATTCCTCGCCGGGTCGGTTCGCGACTTCGGCCAGACCGTGGTGATGGTGACCCACGACCCGAACGCCGCCGGCTATGCCGACCGGGTGCTGTTCCTGGCCGACGGCCGGATCGTCGACGAGATGATCGACCCGACCGCCGAGCGGGTCCTGGACCGGATGAAGAGCTTCGATGCGCAGCGCGCCGTCGCCGCCCAGCAGCACGCGGCCGAGGTCTGACATGTTCCGAGCAACACTGAAATCGTTGATGGCGCACAAGCTCCGAATGGGGATGAGCGCCTTCGCCATCGTCCTGGGCGTCGCCTTCGTCGCCGGGACCTTCATCTTCACCGACACACTGAGCAGCAGCTTCACCGCGCTGTTCCGGCAGACCGCGCCCGACGTGACTGTCCGCCCGGCGCAGGCTGCGGCCGCGGCGGCCGGCGGGTTCACCGGTTCCGACACCCGCACCGTTCCCGCGGACATCATCCCGTCGCTGGAGCGGCTGCCCGGTGTGGAACGGGTGGACGGCAACGTCAACGACCAGGGCACCTACATCATCGGCAAGGACGGCAAGGTCGTCGGAAGCGGCGGCGGTGCACCGGGTATCGGCGGCAACTTCTCGGACGCACCCGCCGCGGACGGCTCCCCGATCGTCACCATCACCCAGGGCACGGCGCCGAGCGGACCCGGGCAACTGGTGATCGACGACAAGTCGGCCGCCACCAGCGGCTACCAGATCGGTGACACCGTCAAGCTCGTCACCAGCGGTGCGCAGCCGTCGGTCACCGGCACCCTGGTCGGCACGGTCCGGTTCGGCGACTCCGGCAACCTTAACGGCGCTACGCTCGCCCTGTTCGATACCCCGACCGCGCAGAAGTTGTATCTCGGTGGCGCGGACGCGTTCAGCGACGTGGCGGTGACCGGCGACGGGAGCATGGACAACGTCGCCCTGCGCGACGAGGTCTCCGCCGTGCTGCAACCCGGCTATGAGGCGCGCGACGGCGAGCAGATCGCCAGCGAGAACCAGGACCAGTTGCAGCAGGGACTGTCGTTCATCACCACGTTCCTGCTGGTGTTCGCGGTCGTCGCGCTGGTGGTCGGGACGTTCCTGATCCTGAACACGTTCTCGATCATCGTCGCGCAACGGACCAGGGAGCTGGCGCTGTTCCGGGCGCTCGGGGCGGCGAAGGCGCAGGTGACCAGGTCGGTGCTGCTCGAGGCGCTGGTCGTCGGGTTGATCGGTGCCACGGTCGGTCTCGCATTGGGTTTCGCGCTCGCCGCCGGTCTGCAGGCGCTGTTCGGCGCCATCGGATTGGAACTCGGGGGCGCCGGACTGGTCTTCCAGCCGCGGACAGCGATCGCGGCGTACGGGGTGGGAGTGATCGTGACGCTGCTCGCGGCCTACCTGCCGGCCCGCAAGGCCGCCAAGGTGCCACCGGTCGCCGCGATGCGCGACGACGTCTCCATCCCTGAATCGTCGATGCGGCGCAGGCTGACCGGCGGTGCCGCACTGACCGTGCTGGGCGCCGGGCTGATGGCCTGGGCACTTGCCTTCGACGGCGGGCTGCAGCCGCTCGGCGGTGGCGTGCTGGCAGTCTTCGTCGGCGTCGCCCTGCTGAGCCCGGTGATCAGCAAGCCGGTGGTGACCGCCATCGCCGGCGGCTACCCGCGCGCGTTCGGCACCGTCGGGCTGCTGGCGAGGGAGAACGCCCGGCGCAACCCGCGCCGGACGGCGGCCACCGCATCCGCTTTGATGATCGGCCTCGCGCTGGTCACCACCATGGCAGTGCTCGGACAGTCCACGAAGTCCAGCGTCGACGAGCTGGTCGACACCGGGCTGAAGGCCGACTACGTCGTGTCGAACGCCGTGCAGACACCCTTCTCGTCCGCCATCGCACCGCAGATCGCCAACGTGCCAGGCGTCGCCGGGGCCGTGCCGTTCCGGTTCTCCGGCATCAAGATCGGCAACGAGGACGTCTTCGGCTCGTCGTTCGACCCGCCGGCGCTGGCCGACATGGTCGCCATCGACGTCACCTCGGGCAGCCTCGACATCGGCGACGACGGGCTGCTGGTGACGCCCGACCGGGCGGCCGCCGAGGGCTGGAAACTCGGCGACACCGTCACCATCGGACTGCCGGCGGGATCCGCGCAACTGAAGGTCACCGGCATCGTCGCGCCCAGCCAGTTCATCGGCTCCGACATCGTCGTCCCGCCGGCCGTGCTGGAACGCGGCGGAGTGGCCCCGCAGGACTTTTTCGTCTACGTCAAACGAGCGCCCGGCGCCGATCCGGCGGCCACCCTGGCCGGCATCAACACGGTTCTGGCCGATCTGCCGACCATCGCCGTGAAGGACCAGGACCAGTTCGCCGCCCAACAGCGCGCACCGGTCGACCAGCTGCTGTCGATCATCTACGCGCTGTTGGGGCTGGCCGTCATCATCGCGGTTCTCGGCATCGTCAACACGCTGGCGTTGTCGGTGATCGAGCGGACCCGCGAGGTCGGTCTGCTGCGCGCGGTCGGCATGAGCCGTCGGCAGCTGCGGACGATGATCAGGCTGGAGTCCGTCGCCATCTCCATCCTCGGCGCCGTGCTGGGCATCGTCCTGGGGCTCATCTTCGGGATCAGCCTGCAGCAATCGATCTCCGAGCAGGGCATCACCGTGCTCACCGTGCCGCTGGTGCAGCTGGTGATCTTCGTGGTGCTGGCCGGTGTGGTCGGGGTGCTCGCCGCGGTGTGGCCGGCCCGGCGGGCGGCGAAGATGGACGTGCTGCGGGCGATCACCGCGGAGTGACCGTGCCGGCCCTGTCCGCGGGCAGGGCCAGCACGGACGGGTCGTACCGGATGACGTTCTCGATCACGGCGCCGTCGCGGGTGCGGACCCGGTCCAGGCCGCGGATCCAGATCCGACCCTGCGGCCCGGTCGCGGTGCCGACGTGGTGCAGGAAGACCAGTTCCTCGTCGGCACCGCCGGGGACCGTGGCGCTGTCCACCAGCTCCAGCCGCAGGTCCGGGTAGGCGGTCAACAACGCCCTGATCTTGTCCAGGTAGGCGCTCAGGCCCGGCACCGGCTCCGGGTCACCCGGCCAGTACCCGACGATGTCGTCGGCCAGCACACCGGTGCCGGCGCCGACGTCCGGTGCGGCCCAGCTGGAACGTCATGGGGACGAATGCGGCCGCCGCCGCGTTGACTGCAGGATTGCCGAACGAACTGCTCGGGCCGCCCGCGAACGTCTACCGGTTGTGCCTGCACCCGCGCGGACTCGCCGGCCGCACCGTCAACTGCAGCAGCTGCAGCGCACGGTGGCCCTGACCGACGACGACACCGTGCGGGCGCTGCTCGCCGAGGTCCGGCGCTATCCGACCGTCGCCGCGCTGGACGGCAGGGCTGCGCTGGACGGCGGGGCCGCGCTGGACGGCGGGGCTGCGCTGGACGGCGGGGCTGCGCTGGACGGCAGGGCTGCGCTGGACGGCGGGGCCGCGCTGGACGGCAGGGCCGCGCTGGACGACCGGATCGGTGTCCCGGACCCGCCACCGATCCTGGTGCCGTGGGTGCTCGATGCGGGTGGCGGGCAACAGCTGTCGCTGTTCAGCTCGCTGACCAGCTTCGGTGCACCGGGCGACGTCACACTCGACGAACTGGCGATCGAGCTGTTCTTCCGCAGCGACGACCCGACCGCCACGCTGTTGACCGGGGCCGCCGACCGCCGGCGCTGACGCGGACGGTCGGGCGGAGCAGGGCCGCGTCATGCCCGCTGACAGCACCACGGCCCCGGCGAAACCGGGGCCGTGGTCGGACGATCAGCGACGTGATCAGCCGCGCATGTCTTCCAGCTGCCTGCCCTTGGTTTCCTGGACGAACCTCCAGACGAAGAAGAACGACAGCAGGGCGAACCCGGCGTAGAGCCCGTAGGCCAGCGCCAGCGAGATGTCCTTGAGGCTGGGGAAGCTGACCGTGACGATCCAGTTCGCCACCCATTGACCACCGGCGGCGAGCGACAGTGCCGCCGCCCGCATGCGGTTCGGGAACATCTCGCCGAGTAGCACCCAGACCACCGGACCCCACGACATGCCGAACGCGATGACGAAAAGGTTCGCTGCGATCAGCGCGATGGTGGCCGAGTTGCTGCCCAGCAGTGCCGTCGTGAGGTCCGGGACGGCGTCATCGACGTTCGCCTGCGAGCAGGTCGAGGTGACCTGGGTGCACACCGACGCTGTTCCGAAGATCAACGCCATGGTGGCCAGCGTGACCGTCATGCCGATCGAACCGATGATCAGCAGCGGCTTACGGCCTACCCGGTCGATGGTGGCGATGGCGATCAGCGTGGTGAGGATGTTGATGGTCGCCGAGATGACGGTGATGACAAAGGACTGGTCCTCGGTGAAACCGACCGCTTCCCACAGGATGTTGGAGTAGTAGAAGATCACGTTGATGCCGACGAACTGCTGGAAGACCGACAGGGCGAGGCCGATCCAGACGATGGCGGCGATCCGGTTGGTGCCGGGCTTCTTCAGGTCATGCCAGGATGGTTCCTTCTCTCGCTCCATGCTTTCGCGGATGCGTTCGACCTTGGCGTCGATGTTCCGCGGACCAAGGAGTCCGGACAGGATTTCCTTGGCCTCCGGGACCCGGTGCTTGCCGATCAGGAAGCGCGGGGATTCCGGGATGGTCAATGCCAGCAGGCCGTAGGCGACGGCCGGAACGACCATGGCGATGAACATCCATCGCCACGCCTCGAGGCCCAGCCACCAGTCGGCGCTCGAGCTGCCGGCCACCGTCGCGATGATGTAGTCGACCAGCAGCGAGATGAAGATGCCGGTGACGATCGCGAGTTGCTGCAGGGAACCCAATCGGCCGCGGAGTTTGGCCGGCGCGATCTCCGCGATGTAGGCGGGGGCGATCACGGAGGCGATGCCGACTCCCAGGCCGCCGACGATCCGGAAGACCACCAACACCCATAGATTCGGCGCGAAGCCGGTGCCGAGAGCGGCGACGAAGAACAAGATTGCGGCGATCCGCATCACCATGAGCCGGCCGATGTGGTCGGCGATCCGACCGGCCAGCAATGCACCGGCAGCGGCACCGAGTAGCGCCGAAGCGACCGCGAACCCCAAGGACGCCGCATCTGCGTTGAACTGCGACTCGATCGCCGAATTCGCGCCGTTGATCACGGCGCTGTCGTAGCCGAACAGGAACCCGCCGAGTGCGGCGACGGAGGCGATTCGGACGACGCCCTTGCCTTCGTCCGTGTCGTCGTAAATCGACTCCCCACTGAACGACGCGCCGTGTTCTCCCATGGAGATCCCCTTTCAGCGAAGATGGCTGCCGCAGAGCTTTCCACTGTTGGTGTGATCCGCATCTCGAATTGGTGATTTCGCCCGCAAACAGCCCTTTGGCCATGTCGAAGCGAACTCGCCGGTCTTCAGCGGCCGCACTTCCCGGTGGCGGTACGGCATGTACCCACAGCGACGCCCCGGCAACCCGGCGGGTGAGAGGGATCGGCGGTGCACTGGTTAGCGTGATGCCCGTGAGCCCGTCCGACACCGCCGACGTCCGTATTCGGGTGCAGGGCAGCCTCGGCCACATCACGCTGAACCGCCCGAGCCGGATCAATGCCCTCACCGCCGACATGATCGGCCGGATCAGGATTGCGCTGGCGCAATGGCGCACGGACCCGGCCGTCGGCGCGGTGCTCATCGACGGCGCCGGTGACCGCGGGCTGTGCGCCGGTGCGGACATCCGCGAGCTGCACGACAATCTCGGACTGGACGCGCCCGCGTCGTTCCTGGCCGACGAGTACCGGATGAACCTGGAACTGAGCCGGTATCCCAAGCAGGTGGTGGCCTATCAATCGGGCCTGACCCTCGGCGGGGGCGTCGGCATCTCCGGACACTGCGCGGTCCGAGTGGTCAGCGAGGACTCGCGGGTCGGGATGCCGGAGACCGCGATCGGCCTGTGCCCGGATGTGGGCGGCCTGTATCTGTTGAGCCGGGCGCCGGGGGAAGTGGGGACGCATGCCGCGCTGACCGGTGCCCGGCTCGGACCGGGCGACGCGATTGCCGCCGGCCTGGCGGACCACTTCGTGCCCCGGGCGGACCTGGACGCGCTGACCGCCGAGTTGCGGTCCGGGGCCGTCCCGGCGGCGTTCGGTGCGCCGCCCACTCCCGAACTGGCCACGGATCGCGATTGGATCGACGCCTGCTACGCCGCTGACGACGCGGCGGTCATCCTGCGGGCGCTGCGCAGTGCCGGCAGCCCGCAGGCCGCCGCGGCCGCCGACGTGCTGGCGGCCATGTCACCGACCGCGGTGAAGGTCACGCTCCGCGCCACCCGGCTCGCGGCGCGGCAAACGTTGGAACAGGTGCTGGAGCAGGATTACCGCCTGGGCATGCGCTTCCTGCGGCACCCGGATCTCGCCGAGGGCATCCGCGCGCAGGTGATCGACCGGGACCGGCGGCCGCGGTGGCAGCCGGCGCGGCTGGAGGACGTACTGGACGAAGACATCGACGCGTTCTTCGCCCCGCTACCGCCCGCGGAGCGCTGGCGGGCGGTCGCCTGATTCGTTTCGCCAACTCCCTGGCCGGCCGGGTGCTGATCGTCCGGGACGGCCGGTGGATCGGCGGGCGTGAGCGTTGACGAGCTGATGCCGTCGGGTGATCTGGCCCGGATCTGACCCGGTGTCGGAATGGGCTCCCGCCGGGCGGCGCAGGCGGGTGAGCTTCGTGTCGACGCCCCGGACGGCCGGCCATTGCAGGAGCGCAATGATTGCGTCATGTCGATGAGTATGGCGTGACGGGTTGATGCAGCGGGTATCTGGGGAGAGGCCGAATTCCTGCACCGAGTGCGCGGCAGCCGCCACCGGTTTGCGCCGATTGGTCCGGAGCCGGCCGGGTACTGAACGGATGGTGCCTGCGGGATGGCCACCGCATCGAACGGTATCGAACCGCATCGAACGGTATCGGCCGGTTCGGCCACGTCTCGGCCGAGGCCGCCGCAGCGGATCAGGAGGCGAGCGTGTCCGGAAAATGAGCTTGGTCGTCGGCGCCGACATCGACCGCAGCGGCGACGGGATCGCCTGCCCCAGAGCGCTTTCCGGCGCGTTTCTCGGAGTTTCGCGGCGCGCCGCCGGCACCTCGCTACCAGTGCTCTCGGCGGGCCAGGGCACCAACCGTTGGGTGCGGTTGTTCCGGTCCGGCGTGGCGGGCCCGTTCGCTCTCGCCGCGAGCTGAGCACCACGCCATGCAGACGGTGTCCAGCATTCTGTTCGGTGACTGGCAGCAGGCCGCGGCCGCCGGCCTCAAGGCCCTCGGTCTCTTCCTGACCGCGGCGATCGCCTTCCGCCTGACGGAAAGACGCACACTGGCGGAGTTCGCGCCGTTCGATTGGGTCGCCGCAGTGGCCGTCGGCGCCATTGTCGGGCGAACGGCCACCGCCAGGGATACGTCCTGGCTGACCGGAGTCGCGGCGCTGTTGACGCTGCTCGTCGCGCACACAGCCGTTGCCCGATTGCGATACCTGCCCCGATGGGCACGGCTCATCGACCCGCCGCTGCGGATCCTCATTCGCGATGGGGTCATCGACCGCCGCAACCTTCGCCACTGCGGACTCACCGAGGCGGATCTGCAGGCGATCCTGCGACAACACGGACACCGCGACGCCGGCGAGGTGGAACTCGCGGTCTTCGAAGCCAAGGGAGCGGTGTCCGTGCTGCGCCGGGAAACCCCGTCCGAGGTTCCCGGAGAGCCGGGGCACGGCTCGACCTGATGCCGCGGCGCCGAGCCAGGCTGCGGGTCGCACCGCCGCCCCGAAGGACAAGGCCGGGGGCCGCAGCGCCCGTGGCGTCCGGTCCGGCTGAGCCGCCGCCGTCCTCTCGCTCGATGCGCAAGCCTCTGCGGGCATCGAAGTGACCCGTTGACGCGTTTAGACCGGCGGTCTATTCTTCTGGTCCAACCATCAGTCTAAGGAGGCAAACGTGAAGACTCTCATCGTCGGAGCGGGAATCGCCGGCCCGACGTTGGCGTACTGGCTTGTTCGGGCCGGCCACGAGGTCACGCTGGTCGAACGCGCGCCGGAATTGCGCCGCGGCGGGTACCTGGTCGATTTCTGGGGCGCCGGCTTCGACGTGGCAGAACGGATGGGCATCGTCGCGGACCTGCGTCGGCGTGGCTACGCGCTGAAGGAGGCACGGGTCGTCGACAGCGCCGGGCACCGCGTCGCGTCGCTGCGGCCGGCGGCGATGCTGGGCGGCACCGAGCGGTATGTCAGCATCGCCCGCTCGGACCTGGCCGCGGTCATCTACGACTCGATCGACAGTGCCGCCGAGTTGATCCTCGGCGACTCCGTGCTGGCTCTGACGGACGCGGGGGACCGGGTTCGGGTGACCTTCGAGAAGGCGGAGCCCCGGGATTTCGATCTGGTCGTGGGTGCGGACGGCCTGCACTCCCGGGTCCGCAGGTTGGTCTTCGGCCCGGACAAACAGTTCGAGCGGTATCTGGGCATCGTGGTGGCGGCATTCGAGGTGCACGGGTACCGGCCACGCGAGGAACTCGTCGGGATGATGCACGCCGAAGTCGGTTTCCAGGTGGTCCGAGTTCCGCTCCGCGACGACGTGACGTTGTTCCTGCTCAGTGCGCGCCATGACGGGACAGTCCCGGTGGACGATCGGGCGGCCCAGCAGGCCTTGCTGCGGCGGGCGATGAACGGCAGCGGCTGGGAAACGCCCGCCATCCTGGACGCGATGCCGCAGGCGCAGACCTTCTACTTCGACACGGTCAGCCAGATCCGCATGCCGTCGTGGACCCGCGGACGGGTGGCCCTGGTGGGGGACGCCGCTGCCTGCCCCTCGTTCCTGGCCGGTCAGGGATCCGCCCTGGCGATGGTGGAGTCGTACACGCTGGCCGCCGAATTGTCCCGCTGTGGCGATCACGCCGAGGCATTCGCCCGCTACGAGCGGCGGCTTGCTCGGTTGCTGCGGTCCAAGCAGGACGCCGCGACCGGCCTGGCCCTGGCCTTCGCCCCGAAGAACCGGCTCCAGCTGTTCGCCCGAAACAGCGTGATGAAACTGATCGGACTGCCTAAGGTTGCGGACATGGTGATGGGCAGGAGTTTCCGCGACAAGGTCGAACTGCCCACGCTCACGGCCGCCTGAACAGCACCGCGTCGACAGTGGTCCGGCCCCGATTCGCCAAACTCCCGCCCGAGCAGCAGCAGGCCATCGTGCGGGCCGCCCGCGACGAGTTCGCCGGCCGAGGGTTCCACGAAGCGTCACTCAACCGGGTCATCGAAGCCGCAGGCATCTCCAAGGGCTCGATGTACTACTACTTCGACGGCAAAGAGGACCTGTACGTCTACATCGTGCAGACCGACCTCGAACAACTCTTCGCTCGCCTTGGACCGTTCCCGGTCCCGGACGCCGGTGACGCCGACGCGTTCTGGTCCACGTTGGAGGTCTACTACCTCAGGCTCATGGCGGCGCTCACCGCCACCCCGCACCTGGCGGCGTTGATCCGTGGCCTACTCGCCGGGACCGCGACGCCGGTCATTGCGCAGGCGCAGTCGGATCTCACGGAGGCAGTGCTGCCCTGGTTGCAGCAGGCGCTGGCGCACGGGCAGCGCGTCGGCGCTGTGCGCACCGACCTGCCGTCAGATCTGCTGATCACCGTTGTCATGGGCATGGGCCAGGCCATGGACATCTGGCTGATGACCAGGCAACCCGACGCGGACGACCTGCCGCGAATGATCAGCGTCCTGATGGAGATGATGCGCCGCGTGGCCCGGCCATAGCCGACGACTCGGTGCGGCACGCCTACCCGAGGGTCGCGTCGGCGTGCCGTTGCTGGCCGGTTCGCCGTCAGCCGGCGATCTTGGCGATCGTCGGGTGACCCGGGGAGACCTGGGTGGTCGCCGCGGTGATCCCGGCGAGCTTCATCAGCTTGCGGAGGTCCGCTGCCTGCTCGGGCAGCATCACGGTGATGACGGTGCCACCCGCGCCGGCTCGCGCCGTGCGGCCCGAGCGGTGCAGGTAGGCCTTGTGCTCGGTCGGCGGATCCAGATGGACCACCAGTTCGACGTCGTCGACGTGGATGCCCCGGGCGGCGATGTCGGTCGCCACCAACACCTTCGCCGAACCCGTGGAGAAGGCGGCGAGGTTGCGCTCCCGGGCGTTCTGCGACAGGTTGCCGTGCAGGTCGACCGCTGGGATGCCCTGCTTGGTGAGGGCGGCCGCCCACTTCTTCGCGCTGTGCTTGGTCCGGGTGAAGAGCATCCGGCGGCCACCGCCGGAGGCGAGCTCGCGGATCACCTGCGGCCGGTCACCCGAGCTGACGGCGAACACGTGATGAGCCATCGCCTCGACCGGTGAGGTCTCGTCATCGACGGCGTGCAGGATCGGATTGCTCAGGAATTCCTTGACCAGCACGGAGATCCCGTTGTCCAGGGTGGCCGAGAACAGCAACCGCTGGCCGCCGGCCGGCGTGCCACGCAGCAGCCGGCGGACGACGGGCAGGAAGCCGAGATCGGCCATGTGGTCGGCCTCGTCGAGCACGGTGACCTCGACAGCGCCGAGGTCGCAGGCCTTCTGGTTGACCAGGTCCTCGAGCCGGCCGGGGCAGGCGATGACGATGTCGACACCCGCGCGCAGGGCGGAGGTCTGGTTGCCGTATCCCACGCCACCGAAGATCACCACGGTGCGCAGGCCGGCGGCTGCGGCGAGCGGCTCGACCGTACGGGCCACCTGCAGCGCGAGCTCACGCGTGGGCAGCAGAATCAGGCCGCGCGGGCGGCCGGGAATGCGGCGCCCGCCGGTCAGCCGGGCGACCAACGGGATGGCGAACGCAATGGTCTTACCGGATCCGGTCTTCCCCCGACCCAACACGTCCCGCCCGGCGAGCGTCTCCGGCAGAGTGGCCTCCTGGATCGGGAACGGCGACACCGCGCCGAGTTTCGTCAGCACGGGCAGCAGCGGAGCGGGGACACCGAGCTCGTCGAAGCCGGCCGTCGGCCGGCCGGGCTCGGCCGGGACGCGCTGCGCCGCAACAGGGAAGGCGGTGGTCGAAGATGCGGTCGCTGTGGCGGTGTCCCGACGTCCGCGATCGTGACGGGCACCGCGAGGGGCGGTGTCCCGGGGTGCGGTGGTGCGAGTTGCAGTGCCGCGAGTTGCACTGCCGCGAGTTGCTTTGTCGCGAGATGCGTTGTCACGAGATCCGCTGTCGCGAGATGCGTTGTCACGAGATCCGCTGTCGCGAGATGCGTTGTCGCGCGGTGCGGTCTCTGCGCGCACCGCACCGTTGGTGCGGCCGTTCGTCCGAGCCGCGGCAGCGTCGTTTCCGCCGCGTCGACGGCCGCGGGCGGCGTGCACGCGCCCGGAATCGGTTGCGCCATCGGCGGTTCCGGTTGAGCGGTGAGGGCGCTCGCCGTTTCTGCCGGCGGTGTCCGCGGAATTGAGGCCGGCGGAGAACGCGCCGACCGAGAAAGCTCCGGTGCGAACGACATTGTCGCGTGCCGCGCCATTGCTGGAGCGGCGGTCACCCGATGCCGCCGGGGACTGCGAACGCGATTGACCGGTACGGCCAACTGCGGCGCGGCCGCCATCGGATCGGGGGCCGCCGGAACGGCCGCCGGCTGAACGCGCAGCGTCGGCGTGCGGTGCGCGACCGGTCTGCGGGCGCGCGGAGGAAGAAGACATGCTCATGGGAATGCGGGTATCCAATCGGTGGGCTTGCGGATGGCCGTGTTGCTGACCAACTCGCGATGCCTGAACACCCGTGTGGAGAAGAGGAGGACCGATCCTTCTTTGGATCCGGCACTCACAGCAGCGACCTCGACGCCGTCTGCTGACCGCGTCGTTGA
This sequence comes from uncultured Actinomycetota bacterium, assembly GCA_963785455.1. Lineage (GTDB taxonomy): Bacteria > Actinomycetota > Actinomycetes > Mycobacteriales > Nakamurellaceae > Nakamurella. The sequence goes on along the minus strand of CAWAVL010000013.1, from coordinate 255,135 downwards.
CCATCGTACGGGGTCAACGGTCCAGGGCGGGACCGCGGTCGGAAAGATCACTTCGCGGGACCACCCAGCAACCGCCATGACGCGAGCGGGATGGCCGCGTCAGCGTGCGTCACCCTGGCCCTGCGGGCGGCCCGAGTTGCGTGGCGCTGATGCGGGCGCGGGGCCGGTTTCCTGACGGTAGGTCAACGCAACTCCCACCGGCGCCCGGCCGGGTGCCCGCCGAGACCGGTCCCCAGGAAGGAGGCAGATCCCGGCGAGCACCGCACCGACGTCAGGCGTCGACCACAGCCCCGGTGAACTGCGCGTTGTACAGCGCGGCGTAGGCGCCGTCGGCGGCCAGCAGCGCCTCGTGGTTGCCCTGCTCGACGATCGACCCGTTCTCCATCACCAGGATCAGGTCGGCGTCCCGGATGGTCGAGAGTCGGTGCGCGATGACGAAACTCGTCCGGTCGGCGCGCAGCGCCGCCATCGCGTGCTGGACCAGCACCTCGGTCCGGGTGTCCACCGAGCTGGTCGCCTCGTCCAGGATCAGCAACGCCGGGTCGGCGAGGAAGGCGCGCGCGATGGTGAGCAATTGCTTCTCACCGGCACTGATGTTGCTGCCCTCGTCGTCGATCAGCGTGTCGTACCCGCCGGGGAGCGACTGCACGAACCGGTCCACGTAGGTGGCGCGGGCGGCCGCGACGATCTCGTCCTCGGTGGCGTCCGGCCGGCCGTAGGCGATGTTGTCCCGGATGGTGCCGGCGAACAACCAGGTGTCCTGCAGCACCATGCCGATCCGCGAGCGGAGGTCGGCCCTGGTCATGGTGGCGACGTCGACGCCGTCCAGGGTGATCCGGCCGCCGTCGATCTCGTAGAACCGCATGATGAGGTTGACCAGCGTCGTCTTTCCGGCACCCGTGGGTCCGACGATGGCGACGGTCTGCCCGGGGGCGGCGACCAGCGACAGGTCGTCGATCAGCGGCGTGTCCGGGTCGTACCGGAACGAGACGTCGGAGAACTCCACCCGGCCACGGGGGGTCGCCACCCGCTTCGGGTTCGCCGGGTCGGGGGACTGCTCGTCGGCGTCGAGGAACTCGAAGACCCTTTCCGCCGAGGCCACACCGGACTGCAGCACGTTCGCCATCGACGCCAGCTGGGTCAGCGGCTGGGTGAACTGCCGGGAGTACTGGATGAAGGCCTGCACGTCACCGAGCGACATCGTGCCCGACGCCACCCGGAGGCCACCGACGACGGCGATCGCGACGTAGGTGAGGTTCCCGATGAACATCATCGACGGCATGATGATCCCGGAGATGAACTGCGCACCGAAGGAGCTCCGGTAGAGCTCGGAGTTCTTGTCCTCGAAGGCCTGTTCCGCGTCGTGCTGCCGGCCGAAGACCTTGACCAGGCTGTGGCCGGTGTAGGTCTCCTCGACCCGCGCGTTGAGCTCGCCGGTACTGCGCCACTGTGCGATGAACTTCGGCTGCGACCGCTTCGCGATCACGGTGGTCACCACCAATGACAGTGGGATCGCGATCAGCGCGACGATGGCCAGCAGCGGCGAGATGATGATCATCATCGTCAGCACGCCGACGACGGTCAGCAACGAGGTGAGGGTCTGGGACAGCGTCTGCTGCAACGACTGCGAGATGTTGTCGATGTCGTTGGTCACCCGGCTCAGCACCTCGCCCCGCTGATGCCTGTCCAGGTACGCCAACGGCAGCGCGTTGAGCTTGTCCTCGACCTCGGCCCGGAGCTTGAGGATCGTGCGCTGCACGATGCCGTTGAGGATGTAGCCCTGCAGGTAGCCGAACACCGATGCCAGCACGTACAGGGCGAGCACCAGCACCAGCACGCGGGCCAGCGCGGTGAAGTCGATGCCCTGGCCGGGGGTCAGCGTCATCCCGGAGAGCAGGTCGGCAAACGTGTCGTTGCCCTGCGCGCGCGCTCCCTGGATGGCCTGTTGCTGGGTGATCCCGGCCGGCAACTGCTTGCTGATGATGCCGTCGAAGATGATGTTCGTCGCGTTGCCGAGCAGCTTGGGGCCGAGCACGGAGAAGACCACGCTGATCACGCCGAGCACCACGACCAGCACCAGGCCCAGGCGTTCGGGGTTCATCCGGCGCAACAAGCGGCGGGCGGAAGGACCGAAGTTCAGTGACTTCTCGACCGGCATGCCCATGCCGCCGAACGGGCCGTGACCGCCGCCGGGCCCGCGGCGCGCCGGCGGGGCGAATTCCGGACGCTGCGGTGCCGCGGGCTTCGGGGCGGCGCCGTTGGCGGGGGGATTCGTCGGCGGCGTTGCTGCCTGCGTGCTCATGCCGCCACCTCCGCAGCCAGCTGGGACTCGACGATTTCTGCGTACGTCGCGCAGGTCTCGAGGAGTTCGTCATGTCCTCCGATGCCGACCACCAGCCCGTTGTCGAGCACCACGATCTGCTCGGCATCGGAAATGGTGGAGACCCGCTGCGCCACGATCACCACCGTCTTGTCCCGGGTGGTCGGCCGCAGCGCTGCCCGCAGCCGGGCGTCGGTGGCCAGGTCGAGGGCCGAGAACGAGTCGTCGAACAGGTAGATGCTCGGGTCGGCGACCAGAGCGCGAGCGATCGCCAGCCGTTGCCGCTGACCGCCCGACACGTTGGACCCGCCCTGCGCGATGGTCGAGTCGATGCCGTCGGGCATGGCGGCGACGAAGTCCCTCGCCTGCGCGATGGTCAGCGCGGTCCACAGTTCCTCGTCCGTGGCATCGGGGTTGCCGTACCGCAGGTTGGAGGCGACCGTTCCGGTGAACAGGAACGGCTTCTGTGGCACCAGGCCGATGCGGTCCCAGAGGGCCTCGGGTTCGTAGTCGCGGACGTTCACCCCGTCCACCAGCACCTCGCCGGCGGTGGCGTCGAACAGCCGGGGGATCAGCGACAGCAAGGTGGTCTTGCCGGCGCCGGTCGACCCGATGATGGCGGTGGTGGTGCCGGGGCGGGCACGCAGCGAGATGTTCCGCAGCACCGGCTCGCTGGCCCCGGGGTAGCTGAATTCCACCCCGCGCAACTCCACCTCACCGGCATTGGTCAGCGGGGTCACCGGTTTCGCCGGTGGCACCACGGACGACTCGGTGGCCAGTACCTCGCTGATCCGGTCCGCGCTGACCGAGGCGCGCGGGACCATGACGGCCATGAACGTCGCCATCATCACCGAGAAGAGGATCTGCATCAGGTAGTTGAGAAATGCGATCAGGGCACCGATCTCGATGTCCCCGTTGTTCACCCGGTGCGCGCCGAACCACAGCACCGCGACACTGGACGCGTTGAGGACGAGCATCACGGTCGGGAACATCAGCGCCATCAGCCGACCGGCGCGCAGTGCGGTGTCGGTCAATTCGGCGTTCGCCTTTGCGAACCGCTCGGTCTCCAGCGGTTCACGGACGAAGGCGCGCACCACCCGGACGCCGGAGATCTGCTCGCGCAGCACGCGGTTCACCACATCGATCCGGGCCTGCATCTTCTGGAACTGCGGGATCATCCTGGTCACGATCAGCCCGATGGCCACCACCAGGACCGGCACGCTGACCAGCAGCAACCACGCCAGGCCCAGGTCGGTGCGCAGCGCCATGTAGACACCGCCGACGCAGGTGATCGGCGCAGCGACCAGCAGCGTGCAGGTCATCAGCACCAGCATCTGCACCTGCTGGACGTCATTGGTGTTGCGGGTGATCAGGGTTGGCGCGCCGAACTTGGCCACCTCCCGGTCGGAGAAGGTGCCCACCTGACGGAACAGCGCGGCTCGCACGTCACGGCCGAACCCCATCGCGGTCCGCGCGCCGAAGTACACCGCGGTGATCGTGCAGATGATCTGCAGCACCGTCACGACAAGCATGACGGCGCCGGTAGAGATGATGAAGGCGGTGTCGCCCTTGGCAACTCCGTCATCGATGATCTCCGCGTTCAGCGCGGGCAGGTACAGCGACGCGATGGTGCCGATCGTCTGGAAGATGACCACAACCGTCAGCGCGCCCCGGTACGGGCGCAGGTAGGTGCGCAGCAATCGGATGAGCATCAGCGGGCTCCGACCGGGACGGAAGGGATGGATGACGGGTGCCGGGCTCCGGGCGGTGGCGCCCCGGATGGTGATTCTGACGTTGGATCAGACTGCGCGGAAGCTGTTTTCTCAGTGGGCGAATTCGTCGCGGTGTCGATCGTCGCGTCACCGTGCCGGCCCACACCGTTCAGCAGCAGCGAGACGATGTCGCCGGTGGACAGCGGCTCGCCGTCGGTGAGCCGCGGATGCGCGCCGGCGAAGGTGATCATCCGCAGCAATTTGGCGGCCTCCGCCGGTGGCACCCGGAGTTCCTCCCGGTGGGGCAGCAGCAGATCGGCCAACGCGGTCATTGCTTCGGTCAGGTCCGGCGGGTGATGGTGCTTCGGGGTCGCCCCGGGAGCGCCCACGTGACCTGATCCCTGCGCAGCGAACTTCGCGGTGTCCGCCTCCTTGCCCGGTGGGCCGGAGATCCGCAGCATCCACATGATCTGCCAGACGCTGTCGACCCGGCGACGCAGTGCGTCGACCGCGGCTCCCACCACCTCGGGCAACGGAGCCTGCGGATCGATCCGCCGCAGTTCGGCCACCAGGGGTGCCGGGTCCAGCACGCTGGCGACCGCGGCCGAGATGAGCGCGTCCTTGTCGGGGAAGACCCGGAAGATCGTGCCCTCGGCGATACCGGCGGCCTCCGCGATCTCCCGGGTGGTGACGGCGGCCCCGTGGTCGCAGACCAGCGGAACGGCCGCGGCGATGATGGCCGCCCGCCGTTCCTCGGGCGGGAGCGGGGCGGCGCGTGAGCTCGAGGCCGGTGGTGGAGTCACCGGGCCACCCTAACTGAGTGAGTCCTCACTCAGCCAGCCGTGTCGCGGCCGGAGACGTGGATCCGGCCCGGAGACCGCCCCACATCAACGGGCGACCGGCTCCGGTGACGGCGCCGGGCCAGGGTCGTCGTCATCGGCAGCGGGTGCGCCGGCTTCTACGCCGCACGCACGATCGAACGCAGCGCGCCGCCGGGAGCGGTTGCGCTGACGATCATCAGCGCAACCGCGCACCTGTGTTACAGCCCGCTGCTTCCGGAGGTGGCGGCCGGCCGGCTCAGCGCCCTGCAGATCGCCGTCCCGCTGCACGATGTGCTGAAGCGGGCGCGAGTGCTGCAGGGAGTGGTCGAAGCGGTCGATCTCGACGCGCAGACGGTGACGGTGCAGTGCGGGCTCGACGAGCGGACCGTCATCGGCTGGGATCGCCTGGTGCTGACGATGGGCAGCGTGACCCGGCTGTTCCTGGTGCCGGGGCTGGCCGAGCACGGACTCGGGCTGAAGACCGTCGTCGAGGCCGACTACATCCATGATCACTTGCTGCGGCAACTGGAAATCGCCGCTGCGACCGACGATCCGCAGGTGCGGCGGGCGAGATTGACGTTCGTGGTGGTCGGCGCCGGTTACGCCGGCACCGAAACGGCCGCGCAGCTGCACCAGATGACGCTCGCCGAACTGCACCGCTTTCCGGCCCTGTCCAGGGACGAGGTCTCGTGGCGGGTGCTCGATGTCGCCGACAGTGTGCTGCCGGAACTGGGACCCCGGCTGGGCGGGCTTGCGCTGGAGGTATTGCGCGCGAGGGGCCTGCGAGTGCAGCTGGGCACCAGCATCACCGAGATGACCGGCAGTTCCGTGACGCTGTCGGACGGCAGCGTGGTGCCCCACACGGTGATCTGGACCGCCGGGGTGACCACGCCGCCGCTGGTGCAGCGCATGGGGCTGGCCACGTCGGGCGGCCGGCTCGACGTCGACGATCAGCTGCGGGTCACCGAGAACGTCTGGGCCGCCGGCGATGCCGCGTCCGCCCGCAACCCGTTCGATCGGTCCGGTCGCGAATACCCGCCGACCGATCAGCGCGCCCAGCGGGACGGGATCGTGATCGGGCACAACGTGCTGGCCAGCCTTGGCGTCGGGCGCCCGCGCCGGTAGCGCCATCGCGACCTCGGTCTGGTCGCCGACCTCGGCGGCCGGGCGGCGGTGGCCCGCCCGGTGGGCATCCCGCTGACCGGGCTGCCGGCGAAGATCGTCACCAAGCTGTATCACCTGCACGCGATACCGTCCCGGGCCAACCGGGCCCGCGTTGCCACCAGCTGGCTGCTCAATCTCTTCGTGCGCCCGTTGGGCGCCCAGGTCGGCCTGGTGAGCCCCGCGGCGGCCCGGATCGAGGTCGCCCAGCACACTCAACCGGCCGACCCTGCGCGCCTGCACTCGCATCTACGGCAGGTCGCGGCATCGTAGGCGGCGCAACAGTTCTCGGCCCTGACGGCTCACTCGGGATCGCGGGCCTGCTGCCGGCGCTGCCGGCGCTGCCGGCGCCGCAGCCATTCGCCGTACAGCAGGTGGGCTCGGCCGAGTCTGCCGACCAGCACCCCGGCCTGGCGGACGGTCCCGTCGTGGTTCGTCTACGGCAAGCGACGATCGCAACATCCCGGCGGAATTGGCCCGGTTCATCGCCGAGCGTGCCGGATCCCGGGGCACCCGCGAGGTGCCCGGCGGTTCGCACGCGATCAGCGCCTCCGACCCGTGCGCCGTCACCGGCAGCATCCTGGAAGCCCTCGAGAGCTGATCCGACTCGCGCCCCCGCCGCCCTGGTCCGGCGGGGCGCGGCGCCCGGGGGGGCGTTCACGACCCGGACATCAGTTCGTCGACGCACCGCCGCAGCAGGCTGAGGCCGGCAGCGATCCGCTCGGTGGGAATCGATCCATAGCCGAGCATCAATCCCGGCCGGGGTGGCTCGGTCACCGCGCAGTGCGAGATCGGTTGCGTCATCCGCATTCCCCGGGCGGCCGCGAGCCGGACAACCGCATCGTCGGTGAACCCCAGCGCGGGACGCAACGCCGCGGAGGAATGGATACCGGCGACCGCGGGAATCACGGTAAGGCAATCGGTGAAGTGCTGGTCGAGCAGGCAGCCGATCAGCTCGTGGCGCTGCTGGTAGATCCGGCGCATCCGGCGCACGTGACGGGCGAACTCACCGGTGTCGATGAACTCCGCCAGCGCTTCCTGCTGAGGCCGGGGGGTGTGCCAATCGGTCACCAGCTTTGCTCGGCGCAACGCCTGGTGCATCGACGGTGGCGGCACCAGGAAACCCAGTCTGATCCCGGGCAGTGTCGTCTTGGAGAACGACCCGGTGTAGATCACCCGCCACGACTCGTCCAGGCTCTGCAGCGAGTCCAGAGGTCGCCCCGTGTAACGGAAGTCGCTGTCGTAATCGTCCTCGACGATCACCACTCCGGTGCGCTCGGCGAGGCTGAGCAGTTGCCGTCGCCGGGTCGGGGACATGCTCATGCCGAGCGGGTACTGGTGCGATGGGGTGACATAGATCAGCCGTGCAGACGTCGGGATTTCGTCGACGACGATCCCGTCGGCGTCCACCGGGACACCCGTCACCTGCAGGCGGTGCGACCGGAACAGCATGGCCGCGGGCAGGTAGGCGGGATCCTCCACCGCGACCTCGTCACCCGGTTCGAGCAGGACCCGGACGATCAGGTCGATCGCCTGCTGGGTGCCACTGGTGACGAAGATCCCGTCCGCTTCGGCCTGCACCCCCCTGGCCACGGAAATGTGCCGGGCGATGGCACGTCGCAGGCGGGGGCTGCCGGCCGGTTCGGCGCCGGAGCCGTCCCGCGGCGTGCCCAATCGCAACTGTCGGGAGACCAGCGGCCGCCACACCGAGAACGGGAAGCGCTGCAATGACGGCACACCGCAGCGGAAGTCGAAGTGCCCCGCCGGCAACAGGAACTCGTCCAGGAGGTCCATGCCGGACCACAGTGCCGTCGGCTGCGGCTGCGCAACCGGTGACACCGTGCGGCGGTGCGAGCCCGGTTCACCGCCGGGCTCGGCGACGCGCACCCCCGCCCCGGGCCGACTGCGCAGCAGACCTTCGGCGGCGAGCCGGTCGTACGCGGCGACCACGGTGTTGCGGGAAACGCTGAGGCGTCGTGCGAACTCGCGAGACGATGGCATCGGATCTCCGGGCCGCAATTGCCCGGCGCCGATCGCCTCGCGGATCTGCCGGTAGATCTGGTCGGCCAGGCGGCTGCGGTCCGTCAGGCTCACGTGCAGATCCACGACACCTCTCCGAAGCGTTCACGAGCCGGCCGGCCTCGGCAGCAGCGTTCCCTGATCCATGATGACCACCCACCGGCCGTGGGAGAAGGTATAGGTGACCACCGTCAGCGCCCGCTGGTAGAAGCCGACTCTGTCGATCCGGTAGACCGTTTCGTACTCGATGAACGCAGTACGGCAGCCGTCCACCCGCCGGTTGAGTTCTTTCCAGGTGAAGCCGGCCTCCCGGTCGGCGAAATGCCCGGCCAATGCGGCGATGATCTTGTCGATGCCCGCGATCCGGGCGCCGCTGGCGAAAATGCTGACCGCGGCCGGGTCGTGAACGGCCCGCCAGGTCGCGGCGTCGTAGTCGCGGAACGACTCCATGTCCCTGCGTTGGGCGGCGTCGAAGGCCCGCTCGCAACCGCGCGCCAGACGCGCGCTTGCGGCGTCCGCCCCCTCGGCGGTGCTGCCGGTGTCGTCCGCAGTGCTGCCTGTTCCGCGGTCAGCCTCGACGAGAGCCGCCGCGCCGGAGCGGACCGCAGTCACCGACGCGACGGGCGAGCCCTGCGCGGCGGTACCCACGACGCCGGCGACCGCCGGGCCGGCAACCGCGCCGGTCAGGGCCAGCATTCCTGCGGTCAGAATTGCGATCATCGTGCTGCGCCTGCTCGCCATTGCCGTGACCTCCGATGCTCGGGGAAATGTTCTGCGGGTCCACCGCCAGGTGATGGGAAGCAGACTGAAGGATCCAGTTGCCCGCGGAAAGGGCCGGTTCGTCGGCATTTTTCTTGGTCCAGTGACGAGGCTTCTCGCCCCGTCCACGCCTGATCAGCCCCGTTGCCGGGTTCCGGTTGCCGGTCACGGCGTCAGGCAGCGGCTCCGCAGGAGGTGAACCTGCCGACAAGGCAAGGTGGTTTGCGCCGGCGATGCAGGGGAACTGCGCTCTCTGCGCCAGTGCCTGCGAGATCTGGCGGTGTTGTCCGTCGCCCACCGTGACGCTCCAGCAGGGCGTTGTCCGCGACCTCGCCGGGCCTTCGCGTCGGCAACCTAGACTCGATGGTGCGCGGGTTTCGCAGGTCGCCGATGACGATGGCTGTGGTGAACCGGTGGCTCAGGGTGAAACCAACCGCCCTCCCCTCGCCAGCACCGCCCGCAATGGGTACAGGTGCTGCATCGGCCGCCATGTCCCCCCTGGACCTGGTGTGCCGCACCGCAGAAAAGGACCACCATGGATCTCGTCAAGGGTGCACTCACCCTGGTTCCCGTCGTCGCACTCACCGGGATTGTCGTCGTCGGCATCGCCGTCTCGGTCAGCCTGGCGTGGTGGGAGTTGCTGTAGGCGCGACCGTCGGGCCGGGGTCGCCACTGCTCCGAGCGGGTATCCGTACCGCAGCGCGCGCCTGCTCGCGGCGGTGGGCGCGGCCGGTTCGCCGGTACCAGCCGGACAGCACGGCCACCGCGAGTGCCAGCTCGATCACCGATCCGCCGTAGTACATCAGCTGCGAACCGGTCTCGATGTCGGCGGCCGTTCCGCCCCCCACGGGCAGGTGCCGGGCGAACATCAGCTTGGCCAGCAGGTCGTGCGCAGCGGCGACCACCAGCAGCACTGCCAGCGACGTCCGCAGCCCCGGGCGGTGTTTCAACGGATCCAGCGCGATCAGGTACCAGCTGAGCAGGCATCCGGCCAGGAACATGTGCAGGTGCACAACGGCTTTGAGAGCCGCACTGTGATGCGCCATGTCGTACAGCGGTGTCAGGTAGAAGCCGTACAGGCCGCCGATGTCCAACACGACGATCACCGGCCCGAGCATCAGCACCCGAGCGAGGCGACTGTGCACGATCCGCAGTGTCGTTGATCTGACCCGTCCGCGGGTGGTGCGCAGCAGCAGGGTGATCGGGGCGCTCAGCGCCAGCAGTAGCGGCGCCAGCATCGCCATCAGCAGGTGCGTCACCACATGTGCAGGGAACTCCGGCACGTTCCCGGGCAGCGGAAGTACGGCCGCGGCAACGCAGATCAGGCCGGCCACCCAGGAAACCGACCGCAGTACCGGCCACCGGATTCCCCATCCGCGCAGCCGGGCGACGCCCGCGGCGTAGCAGCCACCGGCGCCGATCAGCGCCACCAGCACCCAGAACGCCGGCCCCGGGCCGTCCGTCATGGCCGCCCCGTGCTCTGTCACCGCTGCCGCACCGTGCCCGCCGACCCGAACAGCAGGAACCCGCCGATCGCCAGCCCGACGAGCGCCGCGCCGTTCCAGATGAGGTCGTAGGGAACGAGATCGACGTCGTACCGGATCTGGTGCAGGCCGAGAAGCTTGTGCTGGACGATCCCGTCGTACAGCTGGAACCCGCCCCATCCGAGGAACCCGCCGGCCCACACCCGTTTCGGGACGGTCACCCGGCGACGCTGCAGGTCGGCGAACAGGAACAGGCCGGCCACCATGGCCAACCATCCACCGGCATGGAACAGGCCGTCGGAGACGAGGCCCACATCGAGGGTGGACCTGTCGTAGAAGTGGTGCCACCGCAGCAGCTGGTGGAACACCACCTCGTCGAGGAAGGCCGCGACGCCGAGACCCATCAGCACCCCGGCGAGGACGGACCGCCTGGTGTGCTGGGTGCTGCGCGTTGCCGTGCCGGTGACGTCCTGCATCGCTGGTGTGGCTCCTTGCTGGTCGACGGATGCGGCCCGGCGGGGCCGTGCCGCGGCGTGCATCGGTGGAGTTCCCCGGTTCTCCGGCACCGACGCGGGCGCACCCCGGACGCCGTTGGCCCGACTGTCGGACCCGCCCAGCACAATGGCGGAGTGACCACCAGGGGTGAAGGCGACGCGGCCCCGCCCGCTGCGGCCCTGAACCGCTTCCACCCGCTGGTGCGGGACTGGTTCACCGCCGCCTTCGCCGCGCCCACCACCGCCCAGTCCGGCGCCTGGGACGCCATCGGTCGCGGTGAGAACACCCTGGTGGTGGCCCCGACCGGGTCCGGCAAGACGCTCGCAGCGTTCCTCTCCGCGATCGACGACCTGGTGTCCCGGGCCGCCGGTGCGGGCGGCGTTGCGGCGTCGGCCGCGGAGAGGTGCACGGTGCTGTATCTCTCCCCGCTGAAGGCGCTGGCCGTGGACGTGGAGCGGAACCTGCGATCACCACTGACCGGCATCGGCGCCGTGGCGGCCCGCCGCGGACTGGCGCTGCCGGAGATCACCGTCGCCGTCCGGTCCGGCGACACCCCGGCGTCAGATCGCAGGATGTTCGGCCGCGAGGGCGCCGACATCATGATCACCACCCCGGAGTCGCTGTTCCTGCTGCTCACCAGCCGGGCGCGGGAGATGCTGGCGAACGTCCGGACGGTCATCGTCGACGAGGTCCATGCCGTGGCCGGCACCAAACGGGGTGCCCACCTCGCGGTGTCGCTGGATCGGCTGGACACACTGCTGGACCGGTCCGCTCAGCGGATCGGACTCTCCGCGACCGTGCGGCCGGTGGAGGAGGTCGCGAGGTTTCTCGCCGGGGGGCGCCCGGTGACGATCGTCCAACCCCCGTCCACCAAGCAGATCGACGTCGACGTGATCGTGCCGGTCCCGGACATGAGCCAGCTGGGCGCCACCACCGGCGACCTCACCGGCAAGGCCGCCGGTGAGGTGGCCCGAACCTCGATCTGGCCGCACGTCGAGGAGCGGGTGGTCGACCTCATCGAGTCGCACCGGTCGACGATCGTGTTCGCCAACTCCCGTCGCCTCGCCGAACGACTCACCGCCCGCCTCAACGAGATCCACGCCGAACGCCGCGCCGCCGCCGACCTGCGGCTGGAGGCGGAATCGGCCGGACCCGCCGCCCAGGTGATGGCGCAGGCCGGCACCGCCGTCGGCGCCCCGGCGGTCCTGGCCAAGGCTCACCACGGCTCGGTGTCCCGCGAGCAGCGGGCGTTGATCGAGGACGAACTCAAGACCGGCCGGCTGCCGGCCGTGGTGGCGACCTCGTCCCTGGAACTCGGCATCGACATGGGCGCGGTCGATCTGGTCATCCAGGTGGAGTCGCCACCGTCGGTTGCCAGCGGCCTGCAGCGGATCGGCCGGGCCGGGCACCAGGTCGGGGCCCCCAGCCACGGGGTGATGTTCCCGAAGTTCCGCGGGGACCTGATCTCCGCGGCGGTCGTCGCCGGACGGATGCAGGTCGGCGCCATCGAATCGCTGTCCGTGGTGGCCAACCCGCTGGACATCGTCGCCCAGCAGATCGTCGCGATCTGCGCGATGGAACCGATCACGGTGGACGAGCTGCTCGAGTTGCTCCGCAGGTCCGCGCCCTTCGCCGGCCTGGGGCGCGGCGCGCTCGAGACCGTGCTGGACATGCTGTCCGGGCGCTATCCGAGCGAGCAGTTCGCCGAGCTGCGGCCGCGGCTGACCTGGGATCGGACCACCGGAGTGCTGACCGGGCGTCCCGGCGCGCAACGGTTGGCGGTCACCTCGGGCGGCACCATCCCCGACCGTGGCCTGTACGGGGTCTTCCTCGCCGGCGGTGACGGGCCCGGCCGGCGGGTGGGCGAGCTGGACGAGGAGATGGTCTACGAGTCCCGGGTCGGCGACGTCTTCGCGCTCGGCTCCAGCTCGTGGCGCATCGTCGACATCACCCGCGATCAGGTGCTGGTGCTGCCGGCGCCGGGGCTGCCCGGCAAGCTGCCGTTCTGGAAGGGCGACACCCTCGGCCGGCCCGCCGAGCTGGGCAGGGCACACGGCGAGTTCGTGCGGGAGGTGACCACCGCCAAGCCCGAGGCCGTCGACCTGATGCTCGCGGCCTCCGGGCTCGACGAGTACGCCCGCAACAATCTGGTCGGATACCTCGGTGAACAGCAGGCCGCCACCGGCGTCGTCCCGGACGAGAAGACCCTGGTGATCGAGCGTTTCCGCGACGAACTGGGGGACTGGCGGATCGTCCTGCACTCCCCGTACGGTGCGGCCGTGCATGCGCCGTGGGCGCTGGTCATCTCGGCCCGGATGCGGGAGCGGTACGGGGTCGACGTCGCCGCGATGCACGCCGACGACGGCATCGTGCTGCGCCTGCCCGACGTCGAATACGAGGACGGCCCACCGGATTTCGCCGAGTTCGTCGCGCTGGACGCGCAAACTCTGGAGGCCGAGGTGACCGCGGAGATCGGCGGTGCCGCCATCTTCGCCGCCCGGTTCCGGGAGTGCGCCGCGCGGGCCCTGTTGTTGCCGCGCAGGCAGATCGGGAAGCGGCAGCCGCTGTGGCAACAGCGTCAGCGGGCCGGTCAACTGCTGGAGGTGGCGTCGGCGTACCCGTCGTTCCCCATCGTCGCCGAGGCGGTGCGGGAATGCCTCTCCGACGTGTTCGACGTGCCGTCCCTGGTGTCGCTGATGAGGGAACTGGAGTCCAGGACCGTCCGGATCGTGGAGGTCACCACGCCGTCGCCGTCGCCCTTCGCCTCCTCGCTGTTGTTCGGGTACGTGGCCCAGTTCCTGTACGAGGGTGATTCGCCGCTGGCCGAGCGCAGGGCCGCCGCGCTCACCGTTGACCCGACGCTGCTCGCCGAGCTGCTGGGCCACGGGGACGGACTGGCCCTGCGCGACCTGCTCGATCCCAGCGCGCTCGCCGATCTGGAGGCCGAGCTGCAGCGGGTGGCGACCGACCGGCAGGCCCGCAACGTCGACGAGATCGCCGATCTGCTGCGCATTCTCGGGCCGCTGACGACGACCGAGGTGGACCTGCGTTCGGCCGTGCCCGATGTCTGCGCGGCCCTGGACGAGCTGTCCGCGACCCGCCGGGCGATCGAAGTCCGCATCGGCGGCGAGGTGATGTGGGCGGACCCCACCGACGCCCCGCTGCTGCGGGATGCCCTCGGCACACCCCTGCCGCCGGGCATTGCGGCGTCGCTGCTGACAGCAGTGGAGGATCCGCTGGGCCGGCTGCTGGGCCGGTACGCCCGGACGCACGGTCCGTTCGTCGCCGCCGAACCGGCTTCCCGCTTCGGCCTCGGCGTGGCAGTGGTGACCGATGCGCTGCGCCGGCTCGCCGGGTCCGGCCGGCTCGCCGAGGGGGAGTTCCGCCCGCTGGGCTCGATGGAACGCTGGGGCGACACCGTCGGCGGACCCGAGTTCGTCGACGCCGAGGTACTGCGCCTGCTCCGGCGCCGATCGCTGGCGGCGCTGCGGGCCGAGGTCGAACCCGTCGAGAAGCGGGCACTGGCAAGGTTCCTTCCCGCCTGGAACGGGATCGGGGTGCAGCGCGGGAGTGCCGCCCTGCGCGGCACCGAGGGGGTGCTTCGTGCCGTCGAGCAATTGGCGGGCGCGGTGCTGCCGGCTTCCGCGCTGGAGTCACTCGTGCTCCCGGCGCGGATACCCGGCTACACGCCGGCGATGCTCGACGAACTGACCACCGCCGGCGAGGTGCTCTGGACCGGACACGGCGCACTGGCCGGTGACGACGGCTGGGTCGCGTTGCATCTGGCCGATACCGCTGCCCTGACCATCCCGCTGCCCGACGCCGAGGCGGTCCCGCCGGCCGGGCCGCTGCATCTGGCGATCCTGGAGGCGCTCGGCGGGGGCGGTGCCTTCTTCTTCCGGCCCCTGGCCGACACGGTCGCCGCGCTGCTGGCCGCCGTCCCGGAAAACGGTGCCGACGGTGCCGACGCGGGGTCCGGTCGTCCCAGGGCGCCGGTGGACGACACCGCTGTTGCGGATGCCTTGTGGGAGCTGGTCTTTGCCGGCTCGGTCAGCAGTGACACGCTGGCGCCGCTGCGCACCAGGCTGGTCGGCGGCCGGACGACGCACCGGTCCACCTCCGCGGCGCCGCGGGCCCGGCTGCGCAGTCCGTCTGGCCTGGCAATGCTGTCGGCGGGCCGGCGGGGCCGCCCGGTTGCCGAACGGTCCCTGCGCCGCGCGGTGCCGCCGTCGGTCGCCGGCCGGTGGTCGCTCGTGCCGGAGAAGGAAACCGACAGCACTGTGCGCACGCACGCGGCGGCGGAGGTGTTGCTGGACCGGCACGGGATCGTGACGCGGGGCGCGGTGGTCGCCGAGGGAACAGTGGGTGGGTTCGCCGCGGTCTACCGGGTGCTGGCGGCCCTGGAGGAGACGGGCCGGATCCGCCGCGGGTACTTCGTCGAGGGACTGGGCGCCGCCCAGTTCGCCTCCGCGGGCGCGGTGGACCGGGTGCGGTCGTTCGTCACCGCGCCGGGTGAGACTTCCGATGCCGTCAGCACTGTCGTCCTCGCGGCCGCCGACCCGGCGAATCCCTACGGCGCCGCCCTGCCGTGGCCGCCGACGACAGGTCGGGGGACGGGCGGGGCGCGGGCCGGTGTGGGCTCTGGTTCTCGCGCAGGCACAGGCTCTGGTTCTCGCGCAGGCACAGGTGCTGGTGCGGCGAAGGGCGCCGACGGCGCGGCTGCCGGCGGCGCGGGGGCCGGCGACGCGGGGGCCGGCGACGCGGGGGCCGGCGGCGCGGATCAGTCCGACGGGATCCCCGCCACCACTGGCTCGGCGGATCGGCACCGGCCGGCGCGGCGTGCCGGGGCGCTGACCGTGCTGGTGGACGGGGCGGCGGTGCTGTTCGCCGAACGCGGCGGCCGGTCGCTGCTGACGTTCACCGACGAGCCGCGGATGCTCGCTGCTGCGGGTGAGGCACTGGCCGAGCGGGTGCGCTCTGGCCGCATCACGTCGTTGACGATCACCAAGGTCGACGGCATCGATGCGCTGTCCGCCAACGCCCCGGTGGTGGAGGCGTTGACCGCTGCCGGCTTCACCATGACGCCGCGCGGCTTGCGCCTGCGGTCGGGTCGATGAGCAGAACCCTCGCGAGGATGGCGGTCACGACGGGTGCCGGCCTCGAGATTGCCGCGAACGATCAGGGGCCCGTCGCGGTAGCGGTGCAGCGTGGCCGGGTAACACCCACCACCGACGGGTCTGCCGGCCCGGTGCCGCGGATCGGCGAAGGGCGGTGAGCGGTGCCCGAGGGTGACACCGTCCTGCGCACGGCGCGGCGGCTGGACCAGGCGTTGGCGGGTCGCCCGTTGGTCCGATCCGATCTGCGCTGGCCCACCCTCGGCGGTGCGGACCTCGCCGGCCGCATCGTGACGGAGGTCGTCGCCTACGGCAAGCAGATCCTCACCAGGTTTGCCGCGGCCGATCCGAGCGCGCCGCAGCCCCGGGTCCCGACGGTGCCGGATGTGCCGCTCACCCTGCGCTCGCACCTGCGGATGGAGGGCCGCTGGTACGTCCACGCGCGGGACGCCGAGCCGTGGCCGCCGCGCAGCCGCGGCAGTGTCCGCGCGGTGCTCGGCGGCACCGAGTGGACGGCCGTCGGAACCTGGCTGGGATTGCTCGACCTGCTCCCGACCGACGACGAGCACACCCTGATCGGGCGCCTCGGCCCGGACATCATGGCGGACGACTTCGAGCCCGCCGGGGCGCAGGAGGCGCTGCGCAGGTTGACGGTGGACCCGCAGCGGCCCATCGGCGCAGCCCTGCTCGACCAGACCACCGTCGCCGGCATCGGCACCATGTACATGGCCGAAGCGCTGTTCGTACAGAAGGTCTCGCCGTGGACGCCGGCCGGTGACGTCGACGTGGCCGGTGTACTGGCGACGGCCCGCCGGCAACTGCTGCGCGGCGCGGCACAGGCCAAGCCGACTACGACCGGCAATCCCCGGCGAGGCATGGAGAACTGGGTGCACAGCCGCTCCGGCCGGCCGTGCCAGCGGTGCGGAACGATCATCCGGGTCGCACCGATCGGCCCACCGCTCAAGAAACGCCCCGCGTTCTACTGCCCGAAGTGCCAGCCGGGGCCGACGCCCACCGATGACGGCAGGCCCCGCACGCCGTTGGGCGCGAACCCGGCGTTCCGTGCGGACCGCCGCCCCACCGGCTACCGCCGCCGCTGATCCAGGGTGCCGCGGTGCATCCTGGGGCGATCCGGTGAACCGGTGCCGCGCACGATGCTGCGTTCGGGGGGTTGCCGCTTCAGTCGGGTCACGTCGCGGCGGCCGGCTCCGGACCGCCGCACGGCCGCTGCCTCAACTCCGGGTCGAGAGCGGTTCCGGACGTGCCCGATGATGACCATGTCGGGGTGATCGCCGCCCGCTTTTGTCGTAGGGAGCAGCAGTCATGACTTCAGCCCGGTGGTTCCGCCTCGGTGTCGGGCTGCTGCTGGTGGTCGTGCCGACGTGGGTACTGCTCAGCCGACTCGACCCCATCCGGAACGGGCACCCGGCGTACCCGGCGACCCTGCTCGCCCTCGCAGTCGTCGGTCTGGTGCTCATTGCCTCCACCGCGCCGGGGTGGCGGCGCCGACCGGAGCGCGGTGAGGCAGGAGCCGTCGACCCGCTCACGGCCCCGTCCGCACACGAAGCGCTCGCAACCGACCACCCCGACCGGGGCGTGGCGGTGACCGGTCCCTGCAGCGACCCCGCGACCCCGCCCGCGCGACGGCGCCGCACCAGCGGCTGGCGGATCGCGGGTCGGGTCGTCGTGGCCGTGCTCGTCGTGGCCGTGCTCGGCGTGCTGGTGTGGCTGCGACCGTTCCCGGCCGGTGACGCGTCCCGTGCCGCCCTGGCCAGTGACGCGGCGGTCACCGTCATCGATCATCCGACGACCATCGAACTGGTACCTGCCACGGCGACGAAACCATCGGTGGGGCTGGTGTTCTCACCGGGCGCGCGGGTCGACGCGAGAGCGTATGCGGCGCTGCTGCGGCCGGCTGCGGAGGCCGGGTATCTCGTCGTCATCCTCAAGGAGCCGTTCGGCCTCGCGATCACCCAGATCGGTCAGTCTGCCGGCCCGATCGGCGATCATCCCGAGGTCGAGCGGTGGGTGGTCGGCGGCCACTCGCTGGGCGGCGTGAGCGCGGCATGGTTCGCCGGGGACCACCTCGACGTCGTCGACGGACTGCTGCTGTGGGCGTCGTTCCCCAACGACGACATGTCCGGTGACACGTCGCTGCAGGTCGAGTCGATCTACGGCAGCAACGACCTGCTCGCAACGCCAGCCGACATCGACCGCAGCCGGAGCAAGCTGCCGCCGGATACCACGTTCACCGAGATCGAGGGCGGCGTGCACGCGTTCTTCGGCGACTACGGGGATCAGCCCGGCGATGGTGACGCTGCGGTCAGCCGCGAGCAGGCATCGCAGGACATCTCCGCTGCCACCGTCGCGTTCCTCGATCGGGTGAAGACCGCAACCCCGGCACGCTGAGCGGCCAACGGCTGCGCGCACAGCAGCGACTCACTCGGCCTGGCAGAGGATCTCACCGTGCAGGATCGCGAACCAGCCGTCCGGCGCCGACCCCCATTCCCGCCAGGCCGCAGCCAGGTCCTGGAGTTGCGACTCATCGGTGAATCCGGCGCTGACCGCCTGCTGCGCGAAGGCCGACTCGGTGACCCGTTCCGCCCAGGTGGAGCCCCACCATTCGCGTTCGTCCGGAGTGGAGTAGCACCACACGGATGCAGTGCTGGTGACCTCCCGGAACCCCGCTTGGTGCGCCCATGCCAGCAGTCGCCGGCCGGCATCGGGTTCGGCGCCGTTGTCGATCGCCACCTGGTGGTACAGCTGCTGCCAGCGGTCGAGCCTCGGGTCGAGCGGGTACCACGTCATCGCCGAGTAGTCGGCGTCCCTGGCCGCCACCAGTCCGCCCGGCCGGCACACCCTGGCCATTTCGCGCAGTGCCGCAACGGGATCGGTGAGGTGCTGCAGAACCTGGTGGGCATGAACCACGTCGAAGCTGTTCGCCGGGAAGTCCAGCTGATAGACGTCGCCGACGGTGAACGCCACCGTGGTCAGACCCCGGTCGACGGCGGCTTGCCGGGCATCCGCCAGCGGCCGGCTCACCCGATCGATCCCGACAGTCTGGCCCGGCGCGACCAGCGCGGCCAGGTCGACGGTGATCGTTCCCGGTCCGCACCCGATGTCCAGCAGGCTCAGTCCCTCGCGTAGATGGGGCAGCAGGTAGCCGGCGGAGTTCTCCGCGGTCCGCCACCGGTGCGAACGCAGCACGCTGTCGTGGTGGCCATGGATGTATCTCTCCGGCGCCGGCATACCTCGCATGATGCTCCACACCGCATTCGGGCAGCTCTCCGAAGTCGCAGCGAGGCCCTGCTCGACGGGTGTCGCCCGGACCCACCGCATCCGGACGGTCGCCGAGTACGGCCGGGCCAAACCCCGATGACGGGACGGAGGCGACCCGAAGACCACGCAAAGCTCGCTCATGCCGCGCTCGCCACCCGAGCGCTGACGGTGCGCGGCAGGACGATCAGCAACAGCAGCCCGCTCAACGCGGAGAAGGTCAGCGCGCCGGTGGCGCCGAAAATCGTGAACCCCGACTGCACATCGACGCCGGTAACGGTCGTCACGGTCCAGCCGAGAGCCCAGAGCAGGGGCATGGCGACGGCCCAGACCCAGCGCCGCCGGGCGGTGGCGGGCAGTGCAATGGCCTGCGGCGGACCGAGGAACACCCCGGTGATCGTGCCCATCAGGACCAGATCGGCCAGGTCGGTTCCGAAGTCGACCGCCAGGGCGCCCGCTGCCAGACCGGCGCTCATCCCCACAGCAGTGGCCGGGATCCACCGCCCCCATCCGAGCCGGCGGCCGGACGCCAGCCACTGACCGACGCCGATCACCGCTCCGGTGACCAGGCCGCCGAGCAGCGCCGCCGTCAATGAGCCGACAGGCCCGGCGATGGCCCGCCCGGCCAGGCCGGAAAGGGGAAACGCGAGGAAGCCGATCGTCCACAACGCCCACGTGCCGATGGATGTGTCTCGAAAGGTGCTGCGGGACATGGCGCTCAGCCCGCGCGGCGGGTGTCGGCCGGCCGGGCGACCGGCCGGGAGGAGCCACGGAGGACCATGACGGCAAGCCCGACCAGCCAGCCGCTCCAGATGACGTACCCGATGAAGTTCGCCGGCCCGGCGCCCGGCACGTCGAAGGGTTCGACGATGCCGAAGGCGATCATCGCGGCCGACACGGTCGCGGTTCCGAGCATGATGCGGCCGGTCAGCGAGCCGCGGAACACCGACCGGTGCAGGCCGACGGCCACCAGCACGGTCCACGTCGCGGTCAGCGCATATCCGATCGATTCGCCCAGCACCGTTCCCAGCCACAGGTTCGCCAAATCGAAGGTGTCGGCGGCACCGGCGTCGCCCGCCCGGGCGGCGAGGCCCGGCACGAGCAGCGGCCAGCGCAGCAATCCGGTCACCTGAACGGCGGCGGCCACGATGCCGACGGCCACCGAAGCCCGCAACGCCGAGGAGGTGCCGAGTCGCCCCACCCGGATCGCGATCGGCGCGAGCAGGCCCGCACCGGCGGCCAGCAGCAGGAACCAGAAGCTGACCGCCGCCTGGTTGGCGGCGAAGGTGGTCAGCACCTCGGCGGCCGGCTTGTTCAGCACGGCGGGGTAGTCGAAAACCGCCCCGAGGGCGGTGAAGGCCACGTTGGCCGTGACAGCGCCGCCGATCAGCAGGGCGGCGGTGATGCGCCTGCTCCCTGCCCTGCCGGATGACCGGCTGACCACCGGCGCCTGGATGGTGGGCATGACCATGACGAGCTCCTCGGGGTTGTACAGCGTACAGAGTTTGTACGATGTACAGTAAAGCCATGGTTCGAGAGACGTCAAGGGCTCATACGAAAGTTGTTGCGTCGGTGCCCGACGCGGAGGTCACCCCGGGGGTGCCGGCGGGGCGTCGGGGTCCGCGGCGCAGTCTGGGGCTGACGCAGGTGGTGGATGCCGCACTGGACGTGGTCGACGAGGGCGGACCCGACGCGTTGTCGGTGCGGGCGGTGGCGGCCGCGCTGGGGGTCAGGCCGAACGCGCTCTACACCTACGTGGCCAGTCGTGCCGCCCTCGAGCGGGAGATCGTCGAGCGCGTCCTGGGCGATTCGGACACCACGCTGCTGGACGGCGAAGGGCCCTGGCAGCAGAGAATTCTCGAATACGCGACGTCGTTGCGGACGGCCCTGCTGTGCCATCCGGGCGCGGCGCGGCTGTTGATGACGGCGCCGATGGACGGACCGACAGCGCTGCTGGTCGGCGAGCGGCTGATCGCGGCCATCGTGGACGGCGGACTGTCCGCCACCGAGGCATCCCGCGCGAGTTACGCGCTGATCGTGCAGGTGCTCGGTTCGGTGGCGCTGGAGGTCGCCGAAACGGACGGCAGACCACCATTGCCACCCGAACAGGACCGCGTCGCGGGCCGGCTGGCGGCGCTGGAATGGCTCGATGCCGAGCAGTGGCCGATGACGGCGGCCACGAAAGAGGTGACAGCCGGCTGGATCTCCACCGAGCAGTTCATCTGGTCGGTCCAGCGTTTGCTGGCCGGGATCGCCACGGGATGGTCCCGGCCCGGCAGGTGAGGCATCCGCCCTTTCTTGCCGACGACGCGTGGCCCGGGTCGAGGTCGAAAGCAGTGGAGCGGCACCCGGGTGCCGCACGGCTGCGGCCCGATGTGACGAGCGGGGCCGGACGGCGCGCGCCTTCGTGGACAGCAAAGGGCGCCGCGCGGAGACACTTCCGCGCGGCGCCCGCGTCACGCTGTTCGCACGTCGGCGCTGTCATCCGGGAGCCGACGGCTCGTCAGCCCTCGATCGGCTCGAGGGTCAGCGACACTCCGTTGATGCAGTAGCGGTCGTTCGTAGGGGTCGGGTAGCCCTCGCCGGAGAACACGTGACCCAGGTGCGAACCGCAGGTGGCGCAGCGCACCTCGGTACGGACCGAGCCGAAGGAGCGGTCCTCCAGCAGCTCCACCCTGTCCTCGGCGAGCGGGGTGTAGAAGGCCGGCCAACCGCAGTGGGCGTCGAACTTGTGCTCGCTGCGGAACAGCTCGGTTCCGCAGCCCCGACACCGGTACACGCCGACGGTGGGGTCGGTCTCGTACGGGCTGGAGAACGGTCGCTCGGTGCCGGCCTTGCGGAGCACCTGGTACTCCTGCGGGCTCAGCTCTGAGCGCCACTCCTCTTCGGACTTCTGAACCTGGTAGGTCTTGTTGGTGGTCATACTTCAGTGAACAACGCCGTTGGCCGGTGCGTTCCCGGGCCGCTTCTTACGGGTCTGTAATAGGTTGCGTCGATGGCCAAGGCATCCGCTGCACTCGTCCCGGTTGGGGAGCGGGAGGTGCGCGTCTCCAGCCCCGATCGGGTCATCTACGAGGCGACCGGTCGCACGCCGGCGATCACGAAACTGCAGGTCTGCCAGTACTTCGCGGCCGTCGGCGGGGTACTGATGAGGGCGATCGGGGAGCGTCCCACGGCGATGGAACGGTGGCCCGACGGCTGGCGCGAGGGGATGCGGTTGGCCACCGGACCGCAGGACCGGGAAGGTGACGGCTTCTATCAGAAGCGGCTGCCCAAGGGGGCGCCCGACTTCATCGAGACGGTCCGGATCACCTTCCCCAGCGGGCGCCCCGCGGACGAGCTGTGCCCCACCGAAGCCGCGTCACTGGTCTGGGCGGCGCAGATGGGGGCGCTCACGTTGCATCCGTGGCCGGTCCGGCGCGCCGACGTCGACCATCCCGACGAGTTGCGCCTGGATCTGGACCCGCAGCCGGGAACCACGTTCTCCGATGCCCAACGGGTTGCCGAGGTGGCCCGCGAGCTGCTCGTCGAGCTGGGGCTGCGCGGATTCGCCAAGACCAGCGGCAACCGCGGCATCCACATCTTCGTGCGCATCCAGCCGCGGTGGACCTTCGACGAGGTGCGGCACGCGGCGATCGGGCTGGGCCGAGAGCTGGAGCGCCGCGACGGCGGGGTCACCACGGCATGGTGGAAGGAGGAGCGGGGCACCCGGATCTTCCTGGATTACAACCAGAACCTCCGCGACCGGACCATTGCCAGCGCCTGGAGCCTGCGGGCTCGGCCCGGAGCACCGGTGAGCACGCCGATCGACTGGGCATCGCTGGCCGAGCTGACCGACCCGCGCGAGTTCAATCTGATGACGATTCCGGACTACATCTGCGACGGTGACCCGTGGGCCGACATGGATTCCGAGGCGTACTCCTTGGAGCCGCTGCTGGCGCTGTGGGAGTCGCTGCCCGGTGGAGAGCTGAACTGGCCACCGGACTATCCCAAGCAGCCCGGGGAGCCGCCGCGGGTGCAACCGAGCAAGAAGGTGGCGGAGCACTGGGACGACGAGGGCAACCGCATCGAGAAGTAGGTGTCGGGCGGCTCCGTCACACCTCGAGAGCGTGCAGCGGAAGCCGGATCGGCCGGCGCCGGGCGCGAGTGCCGGCCGATCCAGGCAGACAGCGTTTCCGGAGCCGCGGGTTCACGGTGCGGGACACATGGACGTCGGCTACGTCAGTGACACCTTCACGCCGCCGCTGAAGAGGCTGTCGTAGAGCTCGATTTCGGTGAGCGTCGTTCCCTTCGGGACGTCGAAGACCACTTGGCCAGTGACGCTGTTGCCGGGATTGATCGGCTCGTAGAGCGAATTGCTGTCCTTGAGTTAAATGGCAGCCTCTGTCGACGAGGAGAACTCACGCCCAGAGGCATCGAAGGCCTTGGTGCTGACGCCCGAAAATGTCTGCGCCTCTTCAGCTGTGTTCGTCACCGTCATGGTGACGATGACAAACTGGCCCTGCGCTTTCGTGTTCAGGTACTGGTCGCCGAGCGAGGTCTTGCGGCTCATCGCAGATGAGAGTGTAGGTGTGGTCGGCGCGTCGCGGCCCGGTTAGAGGTCGAGGCCTTCCGATGATGGTGGTTCTGACGCCGTCCATCTGAAAGACCTCGACATGACTGACGCTACCTTCGCTGACCCTGATCTGACTACGTTCGTCCGGCTGGACGGGCTCGGTTTGGAAGTGACGGGCCAATTCTTGGAACCCGACCGGGCGATCCTGGCCTGCCGGGTCGTCGACGGCGATGACCGGCGACGCATCGGCGGGCGCCCCTGCGCAGACCGACCCACGTCATCGCACCCGCCCGTGGCTCACCCCGCCGAGCGTCGATTCGTCGACGTGCGGCTGACCGCAGTGAGATAGGCGCGGATCTCCCGGTGCAGATCGACATGGCGCTGCTTGCGGCGGATGTCGGCCGCCGCGTAGAGCAGGAATCCGGCGAGGAATACCAGCAACAGGAACAGCGTCACGTCAAACCCCCGGCGGCGGCGGTGGGATCCGACACCCGACGACGATGCTGCGAAGCGTCGGCTGCCGGAACCTCAATGGAAGGCGCGGCCCCGCCGCGGCAGTGGACGCCGGGCGGGTTCACCGTCCGGCGTCCTGGCAGTGTGCCGGTGCTGATGCCGCAAGCGCTCGCCGTGCCGACCTCCGATGGGGAGTCGGCGCGGGCAGTGAGACCGACGTCACGGCTCAGCACTTCGACGGCCGGCCCCCCGCGGGCGGTGAGACGACGTCCCAACACCCCGGTACACCGACCGGATGGCGATCGCGACGATCGCCACGCCCGCGACCGGGGGCGCCGTCCGCAGCAGGCCCAGCTGCCACACCCCGGTCGACGGCTCGATCCGCCGCCTTCACGCGTTGCCCGCCCGACCCGGGCGACCCGGCCGCGCTGAACCCCACGGTCAGTGGGCGGCAGCGCTGAAGGTCGACCGACCGGCCGAACGACCAACTGATCAGCGGCTCCTGCGAGTTCCGCCGCGGGAGGTCTCGAACACCTGCCACATCGCCATCGCGCCGGGGCCGACAGCGGTGACCCGCAGCGGCATCTCGCCGAAGACGGTCTCGGCGAGCGCTGCCCGGCGCCGCATCCTGGGTGTCGTTCCCGTGATGGCCAAGAACCGCGATCCGGACGGCGATCAGGCCATCGTCCGGTGGGCGATCCGATAGGTCGTGAGCCGGATCCGACGAAGGGCTTCGAAGCCGTCGCTGCGATGCGCCCGGCAACCACGCCGACCGGCCGCGGCCCGGGGCCGAATCGGGGAGCCACTGGTGGATCAATTCGGTGCGCCGCAGAATGTGCCGATGGACGGATCGGTTGTTCAGCAGTGTGCCCGGGCCGGCACGGCGTTCCTCTCCCACACCCTCGACCTCGACTGGGACCGACCGATCCCGGGCATGACGTGGTCGGTTCGAGAGGTGGTGGCGCACATCAGCGAGGTGCTGCTCTGGTATTCGACCGACCTGTCGGCCGACAAGAACGAGTTGAGCACGATGGAGGTCAAGGTGCGGCCCACCGACGACCCCGCGGAATTGCTGCGGACCGTCACCGTGTTCAGCTCGATGCTGGGGTACGTGGTCGACGGTGTCCCGCCCGGGCACCGCGGTTGGCACGCCGACGGAGTCGCGGATTCGACGGGCTTCGCGGCGATGGGCTGTGACGAAATCCTGGTGCACACCTATGACGCGGCAAGAGGTCTCGGCTTGGAGTTCGAGCCGTTGGAGGTGCTGAGCCGGGCGGTGCTGCGTCGGCTGTTCCCGTGGGCGCCGCGCGACACCGACACCTGGCAGACGTTGCTCTGGGCGAACGGCCGCACAGAACTTGCCGACCGCCCGCGGCAGGTCCGGTGGCACCGGCACCCCGCGCCGCTGTCGGAGTGGTCCGGCAAGGTCGACGCCCAGGGGGTGGACGAGGAAGCGGTCGCTCCCCGCGGCTAATTGGCCGCGCTGCCAATTGATGCGCTGCTAGCTGACGCGCTGCAGCCGCACGACGGTATCGAGGGCGACGCCGGCGGCAGTCGGCCGTCGAGCGACCTCGCGGCGGACGGCCGAGAACCCCTCCAGTTCCACCTCATCCGCGGTCCACAACACCTCGGCGGATTGCGGGCCGCCGACGCCGTCCTGGAGGTTCGCGACGTCGTGGGCGACCACCAGGACCGAACCCTCGGGCGCGGTGATGTCGCCCGCATTCCGCAGCGCCGCGCGACGTTGCTCCGGCGGGAGCTGCAGGTAGACCAGCAGGACGAGGTCGTACAGGCGGTGCGCCTGCCAGGTGAGAACATCGGCGTGCACCCACTCCACCTCGACGCCGGCCGACCTGGCCAGGCGCGCGCCCTTGGCCAGGCCGGTGCTACTGAAGTCGACCGCCGTCACCGTCCAGCCCATCGTGGCCAGCCACACGGCGTTCCGGCCCTCTCCGCAGGCGAGATCCACTGCTGTCCCCGGCGTCAGCAGATCGCATTCCTCCCGCACGAAGCGGTTCGGGTCGGCGCTCCAGACGAGGTCGGCACCGGCATAACGCTCGTCCCAGAATGCTTCGTCCACCGGCGCTCTCCTCCTCGTCGTCGCGGCCCGGTGGGGACCCCGTCGCGCTGGGCCGCTCCTGGCACCCATTCTGGCCGACCCCCGCCGCTCAAGTCCCACCTGCCCTCGTAGTCCGCGATCGGGTCGGTGGTGGTCGGCGCATCGGTCGAGGTCACGGTGCCGTCCTGCGTGCTCAACGGTGCTCTCCGCGTGGACGGCCACGGCGCCCGGATGTCGTCCATCACCCTCCCTCGCGGGGTGTCAGCGCGCGGGCAGCGTTCCGATGACGACGGTCGCCCCGAGCTGGTCGGAGCTGGCC
The DNA here is from genome assembly GCA_963785455.1 of uncultured Actinomycetota bacterium. Classification (GTDB taxonomy): domain Bacteria; phylum Actinomycetota; class Actinomycetes; order Mycobacteriales; family Nakamurellaceae; genus Nakamurella. The sequence goes on along the minus strand of CAWAVL010000013.1, from coordinate 228,588 downwards.
ACCCGTGGCTGCAGCCCGGAACGGACGGCCCGTTCGGCGACCGTCGCTGCCTGGTCCGCACCGCTCTCGACCAACAGGTGCCCACCCGGCGACAACCAATGCGGGGCGTCGGCAATCAGCCGGCCCAGCATCCGCAGCCCGTCGGGTCCGCCGTCCAGGGCGACCGCGGGCTCGTGCAGTCGTGCCTCCGGCGGCATCAACCTCAGCGCGTCGGTCGGCACGTAGGGCGCATTGGCGACGAGCAGATCGACCCGGCCGCGCAGCGCCGACGGCAACGGCGCGTACAGGTCACCGACGAACGTGCGGGCGTCGGGCGGCAGGTTGAGCTGGGCGCATGCCACCGCGGTCGGGTCGATGTCGGCGGCGTAGATCTCGCAGTGCGGCAGCCGCGCGGCGAGCGCCGCGCCCACAGCGCCTGCCCCGCAACACAGATCGAGAATGACACTGCGCCCTCGGCCGTGCCGCCGCCGGTCGGCGCGGCGGAGCTCCAGCGCCTCGGTGACCATCAACGCGGTGCGCTGCCGCGGCACGAAGACCCCGGGTCGTACGGTGATCCGCAGACCGCAGAAGTCCGTCCACCCGAGGATGTATTCGAGCGGTTCGCCGGTGATCCGGCGCCGCACCATGGCCGCGAGATGTTCGGCGGAGACGGCGTTGTCGACCAACAGGCCGGCCTCGTCCTCGGCGAACACGCAGCCGGCGGCGCGCAACTCGCGGACCACTTCCCCGTTGGTGGCGGCCGATGCAGGGCGGTCGGGCGGGGTGGGAAACGCAGCGGGGGAGGATGTCATGGCAGGCGCCTTTCGGGTTCCGTCGGCGCCACTCGGTTACCGCAGCGGCAGATTGGCTGCACCGGTCCGGGGGAGCACCGCTTCTGGTCGAGCGGACATCGGTGGGTCACCTCCCGGGTTCGGTGGAGCGGGTGCGGCTGCTGGCCGGTGCGGACACCGTACACGTGCAGGTCGCGGAGTGGTCAGCCGTTTTAGGCGCTGGTTCGGCGCCAGCCGCCGGCGCGGTGGCGCTGCGCAGAAGCCGCGGCCGCTCTTGCTGCGTGCGTACTGCTCGCCCTGCAGCACGAGCACGGCGCACGTGCGGTGAGCGGGACCGGCCCCGCGCAGGAGGCCAGCGGGACCGGCCGCGTGCAGGAGGCGGCGGTCGGCGGCAACCGGCCCGGGGGAGCCGGCGCTGCGGCGGCCCGGCCCGGCGGGGACACTGTGCGGGTGCAGCTACCCGTCATGCCTCCCGTCGCACCCATGCTCGCCAAGCCGGTCAGCGCCATCCCGGCCGGTCAGCTCTACGAGCCGAAGTGGGACGGCTTCCGGTCGATCATCTTCCGGGACGGCGACGAGGTGGAGATCGGCAGCCGTAACGAGAAACCCATGACCCGTTACTTTCCCGAGGTGGTGCAGGCGGTGCTGGAGAGCTTTCCCCCGCGCGCCGTCATCGACGGAGAGATCATCGTCGCGAACCTCGACGGCAACACCCTGGATTTCGAGGCCCTGCAGCAGCGGATCCACCCGGCGGCGAGCCGGGTCAAGCTGCTGTCCACCAGCACGCCGGCGAGCTTCGTCGCGTTCGACCTGCTCGCCCTGGGCGATGACGATCTGACCGGCACGCCGCTGCTCGACCGCAGGGTCGCCCTCGAACAGGCGCTCGGAAGCGCCGAGCCACCGATCCACATCACCCCCGCTACCCGGGATCTCGACGAGGCGCAGCGGTGGTTCTCGGAGTTCGAGGGCGCGGGTCTGGACGGCTTGATCGCCAAGAAGCTCGACCTGCGCTACCAACCCGACAAGCGGGTGATGAGCAAGATCAAGCACGAGCGCACCGCGGACTGCGTCGTCGCCGGGTATCGGGTGCACAAGTCCGGACCGGAGACGATCGGCTCGGTGCTGCTGGGGCTGTACGACGATCGCGGCGTCCTCGCCTCGGTCGGCGTGATCGGTGCATTCCCGATGGCGACGAGGAAGAAGCTGTACGAGGAATTGCAGCCGTACGTGACGACCTTCGAGGGTCATCCGTGGAACTGGGCGGCGCACCAGCAGGGCGAGCGGACGCCCCGGAAGAACGAGACCAGCCGGTGGAACGCCGGCAAGGACCTCTCCTTCATCCCGCTGCGGCCCGAGCGGGTGGTCGAGGTGCGGTACGACTACATGGAGGGCGACCGGTTCCGGCACACCGCGCAGTTCGTGCGCTGGCGCCCGGACCGGGATCCGGAGTCGTGCACTTACGAGCAACTGGATCGCCCGGTGCGGTTCAACCTGGCCGACGTGCTGACCGGCGGCTGACCGACCGCATGTCCAGCGCGACGACGTCGGAGCCTTCGGTTCGATGACCGCCCCGCCCGGCGCCTCCGCGGACATCCGACCACGGCTGCACTTCACCCCGGACCGCGGATGGCTCAACGACCCGCACGGGATCACCTGGGTGGACGGCGAGTATCACCTGTTCTCCCAACACGTTCCGACCGGCACGGCATGGGCGTCGGCCGTGCACTGGGGTCACGCGGTGTCACCTGACCTGGTGCGCTGGCGACGGCTGCCGATTGCACTGAGCCCCGCACCGGATGAGGAGGGATGCTGGACCGGCGCAACGATTCTCCAGCACGGTACGCCGATCATCGTCTACACGAGCGTCCTGGCCGACGACTGGAGTCTCGGCCGGATCGCCGTCGCCCTGCCGGACGAGCAGCTTCGCACCTGGACCCGTCCGCCGGACGGCATCCTGATCACCCAGCCCCCGGAAGGGCTGCACGCGAGGGTGTTCCGTGACCCGTGCATCTTCCGGACCGGCACCGGCTGGACGATGGTCGTCGGGGTCGGGGTCGGGGTCGGGGTCGGGGTCGGGGTCGGGGTCGGGGTCGGAGTCGGAGTCGGAGTCGGAGTCGGAGTCGGGGGCGGAGTCGGGGTCGAGGACGGCGTCGGCCTGGCTGTGCAGTACACCTCGCCGGACGCGCGGGACTGGACCTACACCGGGGTTCTCTGCTCGCGCAGCCGATCCGAGACCGACGGGGTGTGGACCGGCGGGATGTGGGAGTGCCCGCAACTGTTCCGCATCGGCGACGACTGGGCGCTGGTGGTGTCCGTCTGGGACGACGACCGGCTGTTCCATGTGGCCGGCGCCATCGGCAGCTACGACGGCACCACCTTCACCGCCGAACGGTGGTACCGCGTCGCGCACGACGAGACCGCCTACGCCATGACGAGTTTCGTCGACCGATCCGGTCTGCCCTGCGTGATGTCCTGGTTACGGGAGGATCCGGCCCATGACGCGGGCTCCCGCCCGTGGGTGGGAGCGCTGTCGCTGCCGATGGTCGCCGAAGTCGGTCCGGATCGTTCGCTGCGGCTGCGCCCGCATCCTGATGTCGACGCCGTTCGCGGACCGTGCCCGGTGACGGGGCAGGGTGACAGCATCGAGATCGCCGATGCCAGTGCCGGTCTGGACCTCGAGCTCCCCGCCAATCCCGATGACCGCTGGACCGTGCGGCTGTGTGGCGAAACGCCGGATCTGCTGACCATCGACTTCGACGGCAGCGCAGCCGGTCTGGTCGCCACGTCATCGACCGGAGAGCGAACACAGCTGCCCGTGTCGGGGGACGGCATCCGCATCGTGGTCGACTCCGGTGTGGTGGAGATCTTCCCCGGCGTGGGATGCGCGGCGTTCCGGGTGCCGGCCACCAGTCGAACCACCCTCACCATCACGGGACGCGACTCCGGCGAGTTCCGCTGCTGGCGATTGAACCTCGACCGGTAGGTCCCGAGTTCACGCGTACTGGTCGGCGTACTCGCCGGTGGGCGGGATGACGGCGATCACGTCGATCAGCACACCACTCGGGTCGCGGGTGATGAAGTGCCGCTGACCGAAGTCCTCCGTCGTCAGCGCCCGGACCAGGGGCAGCCCGGCGTCCTGGATCAGGCGGTGGTATTCGGCGTCGACATCGTCCACCTCGAAGTTCAGCAGGACGCCGCGGGCCGGACGGCGATGGTCGGCCGGCATCGTCGGGTGGTCGCGCTGCAGAATGCCCAGCTCAGCGGGAAAATCTCCGGTGCGCTTCAGGCTGACGTACCAGTCGGCCTCGAAAGTGACCTCGAAATCCAGGTTCTGGACGTAGAAGTCACGCATCTGATGCACCTGGCCACCGTCGACGGCGAGCACGGGATAGAAGCTGGTCAGTGTCATGGCGCTCACCTTCCGGGCGGGGTTCGAAACGGCCACGTGTTACATACAGTCTGTATGTGTGCGAAGTTACGTACAGTCTGCCTGTATGTCAAGGGCATCGACCGGGAGCCATGGCGGCGCATCGACCCGCGCCGCGGCGAGCGCGTCCGACCGGCCGGTCGGCAAGGCCGAGCGGTCCGCCGCGACCACCCGACTGCTGACCGACGCGGGCCGGGAGCTGTTCGCCACCAGGGGTTTCGCCGCCACCGGCACCGAGGACCTGGTGCATGCAGCGGGTGTCACCCGCGGAGCGCTGTATCACCACTTCGCCGACAAGCGGGCACTGTTCCGTGCCGTCCTCGACGCTGTACAGGCTGAGGTGGGGGACGAGGTGGAGGCCGCCGCCGCGCCGTTCGACGACCCCTGGCGGCAACTCGACGCGGGATGCGCGGCGTTCCTGCGGGCGGCGACCGATCCGCTGCGGCAACGCATCATGCTGGTCGACGGTCCCGCCGTGCTCGGCTGGGACGAATGGCGGGCGATGGATTCCCAGTACTCACTGCGGTCCCTCAAGCAGGTCCTCCGCATCCTCGTCGGCGGCGCGGTCATCGCCGACCAACCGGTCGATCCGCTGGCGCACCTGCTGTCCGGCGCGATGAACGAAGCGGCGCTCTGGGTGGCGCAATCGGCCGAACCATCGCGGGCGCTCGAGGAGGCGACGTCGGCGCTGGGTCTGCTGCTGTCCGGGTTGCGGTTGCGCACGGATGCGGACTGAGCCCCCCGGTCACCGACCCGACACGGAGAAGTGCTGGTCATCGATCGGGCCCGTCCAGGCGCCGCCCCATGACCAGCCGAACCGGGCGAAGGTGTCCACCGTCGCATCCCCGGCCAGGATCACTCCCGGTTCCGGCGACCGTGACAGGTGACCGGCGCCGGCCGGCGGCAGCACGACATCGCCCGACACGTAGGGGTTCTGCACCGGATTGAGATCGATTGCGGTGCCGTATGAATGCTCGGAGAAGCCACTGCCGCCGGTGACGGGCCGGCAGTTGAACGCGGAACTGTTGTTCGCGGCCATCGACGCGTCGTCATCGCCGCCGAAGTCGTCGACCAACCGCAGCGACGCGATCGGGAACCGGTTGTCGTACAGCGCATGGAAGATCGCCACCACATCGTCGGCGACGGACGCGGCGACGACGAGCTCACCTGCGTGATCGGCGTTGTCGAAGCCCCGGTACGTCACCGTCAGGTACCGCAGATCCGCCGGCGCAACGGGGCAGCCGGGGTGGTAACTGCTCCTCATCCGGTCCGCGATCGCAGCGCCGATCTCCGAGATGGAGGAGTGGAACCCTTTCGCACGGTCGGCCTTTCCCGTCCTCGGCTGCGCTGTGGTGGTCGCGCCGGGTGGGGTCGAGGGACCCGAGGTCGACAACGGTGGCGCGCTGTTCCGGGCCGCGGTGGGAGCCGGTGACGCCGACGCGCTGTCAGGTGCCGGCAACGGCTCGGGTGCAATCGACCGTGCCGGGGTCGTGTTGCTGACCGCGGTCGCCGGCGAGCTCTGCCGGGAGTCCGAGCCACCCGGCGCACCCGTGTTTGCGCGGGATGTGGCAGCGGCGGACCGGGCTGTCCCGGCCTCGGGGGGCGGGGAGCATCCCGAGACGATGGTGAGCAACGCGACGGTCGTCAGTGCGACTGCAGCCCTGCGGCGGCCGGCGACCACGCTTCGCGCAACGCGCCCGCGCAATTGCCCGCCACGAGCCATGTCCCACCTTGGCACGGTGCCGCGGCGGCCGGAAGCTGAACCCTACGATCACCCGATGATCGGTAGATATCCGCAGATCGAGCCGTACGACGGCGGGATGCTCGACGTCGGGGACGGGCACCGACTGTATTGGGAGGCGAGCGGCAACCCCGGGGGGAAACCCGCGGTCGCGTTGCACGGCGGTCCGGGCGGTGGGCTGTCGCCGGGGCGCCGCCGGTCGTTCGACCCGACGCGCTACCGGCTGATCCAATTCGACCAGCGCGGATGCGGGCGCAGCACTCCGTCGGCGGCCGACTGGACCACCGACCTCAGCACCAACACCACCCACCATTCGATCGCCGACATCGAACGGCTGCGCGATCACCTCGGCGTCGACCGGTGGCTGGTCTGGGGCGGCTCGTGGGGCGTCACACTGGGTCTCGCCTATGCGCAGCGGCATCCGAACCGAGTGACCGAGATGGTCCTGGTCTCGGTCACCATGACGCGTGCCGCGGACGTGCACTGGCTCTATCACGACGCCGGCCGCTTCTTCCCCGACGAGTGGGACCGGTTCAGCCGCGCGGCCGGCAACGCCGACGACCTGGTCGCCGCGTACAACGACCTGCTCAACGGCGAGCACGACACGGCCGTCCGGATGCGGGCCGCCCGGGACTGGTGCGACTGGGAGGACGCCGTTGTCTCGCTGGAGGATGGCTGGACCCCCAATCCCCGGTACGACGATCCCGCTTTCCGCGCCGCATTCGCCCGGTTGTGCGCCCACTACTTCTCCCACGCGGCCTGGCTCGAGGACGGCGAGCTGCTGCACAATGCCGGACGGCTGGCGGGTATCCGGGGCGTGCTGATCCACGGGAGGCTCGATCTCGGCGGCCCGCCGGACGTGCCGTGGATGCTGCGCCGGGCGTGGCCCGGGTCCGAGCTGCACCTGGTCCGCACCGGGCACACCGGCGGGGACGAAATGACGGAACACATGATGCAGGCGCTGAACAGGTTCGCCCGCAGATGATGCCGGCGACCGGGCCGAACGCCGCCGATCGTGCCTGACGCGGGACCGCGGCGGCCGCTCAGCCGGTCGGCACCTCGGAGAGCGGGCGGGCATGCCGGCGGTCGATGGCGGTGACCTTCTCGACGCGGCGCCGGTACTTCTCCTCCCGGCCCGGGCCTCCCAGGTAGTCGGTCGCCATCCACACCCGGACGATGTCGAGCGCGATCCCGGACCCGATGATCTTGCCGCCGAGGCACAGCACGTTGGTGTCGGAATGCGAGCGGGCCAGGCCGGCGCAGAACGGATCCTGGCAGACCGCTGCGTAGACCCCGCTGATCTTGTTGGCGATCATCGCGCTGCCGTATCCCACGCCGTCGACGAGGATGCCCCGCGCCACCTCACCTTTGCTGACGGCCAGCGCCGCCGGATAGGCGAAGTCCGGGAGGTCGCAGGCGGCGTCGTCATCCGTGCCGAAGTCGATCACCTGGTGCCCGTCGGCCTCGAGGAACCGCCGGATCTCCAGCTTGAGCGGGTAACCGGCGTGATCGTTGGCCATGGCGATCCGCATCGTGTGCTCCGTTCGGCGTGCCGACCTGCTGGTGTCCGTCGCCGACGGTAACGCCGCAGGGCCGGGGCCGCAGGCCGGCCCTGAACTGACCTCCTGCGGAACCACCCGCGACGGCCGTCAGCCGGGACGGGGCGAGGCCGGCGCCGGTTCGGCGACGGCAACACAGCAGCGCCCAGGGTGGGGGAGGACGGGAGCGGGGCCCGGCGTGTGCACCGGGCCCCGCTGTGCGGCGGGGGACCCGGCTGAGCGCATCGATGCGCCCACATCCGGGCGCCGGTGTGACTCCCGGTCCCGTCGCCGCCGGAGAACCCGGAGGCTCCCTGCGGCGCGACGTCCGCCCGCCGCGTCGGGAATCGGTGGCCGGATCCGCGTCCGATGTCACGGTCGGGGGAGCTTCGGTTGCCCGAGCCGTCCATCCGGTCCTGGTTCTCGACTCACGCGGGGCTGCGTTGCCGCTGCGGAGAACCGCCGTGGCGACGCCGCCCGTTGTGTGGGGCTATGTCTACTCGGCCCGCGAGGGCGGGGCAACAGCGGATCCACCCGGCCGGTGGTCGGCCGAGGCGCCCGACCGGGGCGGCACACTGTTCGGCATGCCCTTGCCCCGTCAGGCCACCGACGTCAGCTACCCGAACGGCCCACTGTCGCAGGAGGCGACGGTTGTCTTCGTCACCGACCGGGACGATCGGACACTGGTGCTGACGGATACGACGCCGTTCCACCCGGTGGATCCGCGCTGGCCGGATCAGGGCCCGGATCGGGGCACCGCGAACGCCCGCGGCGCGACCGTCGATGTCCTCGATTGCGTGATCGGGGCCAGCGACGGGTCCGAGCTGTACGTCGGCGACGCGGTGCCCGTGCGCCGGGGCGAACCCGGTTGGGCGTTCGTCGTCGTGCATGTCCTGCCCGTCGGCGCCCTGCCGCTGCATGAGGGCGACCGGATCGACCTCACCGTCGACGCCGACCATCGCTCGGCGCTGTCGTTCGGACACACCGGGTGTCACGTGGCCGCGCTCGCGCTGAACGCTGCGCTGGCCGGACGGTGGCGAAAACCGGTCAGCACGGACGGCCTCGGCCATCCCGACTTCGACCAGCTGGCGATCGTGTCTTCCCGGATCCTTGCCGACGGTGCGGTGGACACGTACCGGATCGGGAGGTCACTGCGGAAGAAGGGCTTTGACCCGGACGGCCTCGCGGCCGCACTGTCAGAGGTGACCGACGCTGCCAACGCGCTGCTGGCCGGCTGGGTGCGCACCGGTGCGGCCATCGAGGTGCGGACCCGCGGGCCGGCGCTGACCGATCTGCGCGAGTGGGTCTGTGCCCTGCCGGAGGGCACCCAGCGAATCCCCTGCGGCGGGACGCATCTCGGGTCACTGGCCCAGGTCGACGCCATCACGGTGGAGCTCGCCCTCGACGACACGGGTGGGGAGCTGACGATGACAACGTCGGTCCGCCGACCGGCGTGACGGTGTTCCCGTCGACCCTGGACCCGGCCGACTCAAGGTGATCGACTCAAAGTGATCGACTCAAGGTGATCGACTCAAGGTGATCGACTCAAGGTGATCGACTCAAGGTGATCGACTCGGAGTGATCGACCTCGGCCCGGGGCGAGACCCGCTGTCTCAGGCGCCGAACCCGGACACCGCGGCCTCCTCCGCGTCCTGCAGCACCCGCAGCACATTGCCGCTGGTCAGGCCCCGGAGGTCCGCATCCGACCAGCCGCGGTCGGCCAGCTCGTCGATCAGCGCCGGGTAGCTGGATACGTCGGTCAGACCGGCCGGCAGGCTGTCGGTGCCGTCGAAGTCGCCGCCGATCCCGACGTGGTCGACGCCGGCGACATCCCGGGCATGGTCGAGGTGGTCGGCCACCTGGGCGAGAGTGGCCACCGGGGCAGGGTTGTCGCGGCGCCAGCGGGCCAGTTCAGCGGCGGCTCCCGGTTCGTGATCCGCCTCGGAGGTCTCGGTGTAGACGGTCACCTTGTCCAGCCCCAGGGCGTGCCGCTCGGCGTCGTCGGCCGCCGCGTGGTCTGCGCACGCCTGGGACACGAAATCGGCGACGAAGGTGATCATGACGACGCCACCGTTCCCGGGCAGGCGCGCCAGCACATCGTCGGGGACGTTGCGGACGTGATCGGTGATCGCCCGGCAGGAGGAATGCGAGAAGATCACTGGCGCGCGCGCGACGTCCAGCGCCGCATGCATGGTGGTGGGTGCGGTGTGTGAGATGTCGACGAGCATCCCGATGCGGTTCATCTCCGCGACCACCTGACGGCCGAGGTCGTTCAACCCGCCGACGGCAGGGACGTCGGTGGCGGCGTCGGCCCACGGGACGTTCTGGTTGTGGGTCAGCGTCATGTAGGCGACGCCCAGCCGGCGCAGCATCCGCAGCACACCCAGCGAACTGTCGATGCTGTGGCCGCCTTCCGCGCCGAGCAGCGCCGCGATCCGTCCGGTCGCGATCGCGTTCCGGACATCAGCGGCCGTCCGGGCGGCGGTGAAGGTCTCCGGGTAGGCGGCGACAACCCCTGCGACGCAATCGATCTGCTCGAGCGTCGCGGTCACCGCCCGGCCACCATCCAGGGTGCCCGGGACGTACACCGAGAAGAACTGGGCGCCCACTCCGCCGGCGCGCAGGCGGGGAATATCCGTCTGCAAGGTCGGCTGGTGCACCGCGATGTCGCGTTGGGCGAGGTCGTAGGCCACCTGCTGGCGCAGCGCCCAGGCGAGATCGTTGTGCCCGTCGAAGACGGGAGCCTCGGCCAGCACCGCCGCCGCCCGGTCGGCGCCGGTCGCATCGGCGCTCGCGGCAGTGTCGGTGAACCCGGCATCGGCCATCCCGGCGTCGGTCATCCCGGCGTCGGTCATCCCGGGATCGGTCATCGGAGCGCCGTCAACCGCTGCACCGCGTCGTCGATGACCGCGTCTCGCTTGCAGAAGGCGAAGCGCACGAACGGCTTTCCATCGCGCGGGTCGTCATGGAACACCTCATCGGGCACTGCGACGACGCCCGCCCTGGCGGGCAGGTCGAGGCAGAACCGCATCCCGTCGTCCGCACCGAGCGGGCGGATGTCGGCCATCACGAAATACGTGCCCTGCGGCCGGTACACGCCGAAACCGGCCCCGGCCAGGCCGGCGCACAGCCGGTCCCGCTTGCCCTGCAGGCCGGCCCGGAGCCCCGCCACCCACGGCATCTCGGTGCGCAGCGCATGCGCGATCGCCGGCTGGAACGGGGCGCCACCGACATAGGTGAGGAATTGCTTGGCGGCGCGGACGGCGGAGATCAACGGCGCCGGCCCGCATGCCCAACCGATCTTCCAGCCGGTGGCGCTGAACGTCTTGCCCGCACTGGAGATCGTCACGGTCCGCTCGGCCATCCCGTCGAAGGTGCCCAGCGGCAGGTGCCGCAGGCCGTCGAAGACCAGGTACTCGTACACCTCGTCGGTGACGACGATCAGGTCCCGCGCCACGGCGATCTCGGCGATGCCCCCGAGTTCCTCCGGGGTCAGGACCGTGCCGGTCGGGTTGTGCGGGGTGTTCAGGATCAGCATCCGGGTGCGCGGCCCGACCGCGTCGGCGAGTTCCTGGAGGTCGAGGGCGAACCTGCCGGCTCCGCCCGGGCGCAACGGCACCGAGCGGTGGCTGCCGCCGGCCATCGCCACGATCGGCGGGTAGGAGTCGTAGTGCGGCTCCAGCATCAGCACCTCGTCGCCCGGCTCGCACAGGGCCAGGACGGCGGCGGCGAGCGCTTCGGTGGCCCCGACCGTGACCAGCACTTCGGTGTCGGGGTCGAAGCGCTGCCCGTGGTCGGCCAGCCGGCGGTCCGCGATGGCCTGCCGCAGTTCCGGGATTCCCTGACCAGGCGGGTACTGGTTGACGCCATCGGTGATCGCCCGGCGGGCGGCTTCCAGCACCGACGCCGGCCCGTCCGTGTCCGGGAAACCCTGCCCAAGGTTGACCGATCCGGTCGCGACGGCGAGCGCGGACATCTCGGCGAAGATGGTCGTCGTATAGGGCCGGAGCCGGCGCACCAACGGGTTCGCCGAGCGGGCAGCCGGATGATCCGAAGCCAGCGTCATGAGGTATTCCTACCGTGCACCGCGGTGTTTCGTGCACCCCGGACCGGTGCACCGCGACCCTCGGGCGAGGGGTGGGTCGCGGCGCCGGGGGAACAATGACGCCATGAGCACCACGGAATCCGAATCCGCCGCCTCGCCGCCGCCGCTGGGTGACCGCGCGCCCGCGGCGCCGCGCGCGCCGATCGCCATCCCCGCCGCAGCGGGTCGGGTGCCGTTCGGCGGCGGCCTCGACCGGGGTGAGGTGCTGACGCCCGCGGATCAGGAGCGCAAGCGCCGGCTGAACCGGATGAAGGCGGTGGCCACCGGGGCGCTGGTGCTGATGGCGGTCATCTTCGTCATCACGTTCTCGCTCGAGGACCAGTATCCGTGGCTCGGATACGTCAGGGCGATGTCTGAGGCCGGGATGGTCGGCGCGATCGCCGACTGGTTCGCCGTCACCGCGCTGTTCAAACGGCCGATGGGATTGCCGATCCCGCACACCGCCATCATCCCGAACCGCAAGGACGCCATCGGGGCGTCGCTGTCGGAGTTCGTGGCGACGAACTTCCTGTCCGAGACCGTCGTCCGGGAGAAGCTCGCCGGGTTCTCGGTGGCCCGGCGGATCGGTGAATACCTGTCGCAGCCGGCCGCCGCCGAGCGGGTCACCGCGGAGCTGGCCACGGCGGTGCGGGGCATCAGCACCGTACTGAGCGACGATCAGGTCGCCGACATGCTGGAGACGATGGCCCGGCGGAAGATCGCCGAGACCAAGCTCGGCCCGCCGCTCGGCCGGATCGCCGCCGAGGTGTTCGAGCGGGGTGACCACCGCCCGCTGGTCGATTTCGTGGTGGAGCGCTGCTATGAGTGGATCCGCGACAACTACACGGCGGTGTCGCGGGTGGTCTCCCAACGGGCGCCTTCCTGGTCGCCGCGCTTCCTCGACGGGATCGTCGCGGACCGCGTCTACAACGAGGTGCTGGCCTTCGTCCAGGCCGTGAAAACCGATCCGCAGCACCAACTGCGCGGTGCGCTGGACCGTTTCCTCACAGAATTCGCGGTGGATCTCCAGCACGATCCGGCGACGATCGAACGGGTGGAGGCGATCAAGGACGAGATCGTCGGCAACGCCGAGGTGCGGTCGCTGGCGGCGAGCGCGTGGACCTCGATCAAGGATTCGCTCCTGCGGGCCGCGGAAGACCCGCACTCGCCGCTGCGTCGCTCCGTGACGAACGCGTTGATCAGTTTCGGCCGCCAGCTGACCGAGGACGGGCCGATGGCCAGCAAGGTGGACGGCTGGGTCGCCGACGCCGCCGGCTACCTGGCGCGCAACCACGCCCGCAGCATCACCGGGATCATCGACGAGACCATCACCCGCTGGGACGGGGAGGCAACCAGCCGCAAGATCGAGCTCCAGGTCGGCCGGGACCTGCAGTTCATCCGGATCAACGGCACGGTCGTCGGCGCGCTCGCCGGCCTCGTCATCTACACGGTCGCGCAACTGCTGCTGCGCTGAACGGCGGTCGAACAGCGGGCGCGGACGCCCGCGACGGACTGTCGGACCCGGGTGCTGAGATGTCCGCATGACCTCCACTCCTCAGCAGACCGAGACGAGTCCGGCACCGGATCAGACCTCGCCGTCGGCGGAACCGACCGACTCGTCGGGCCCGGTCGCGACGTTCGGCGTCGTCGTCCTGGACACTCCGGAGCCCCGCCGGCTGGCCGAGTTCTACGCTGCGCTGCTCGGGTACCGGATCGTGCGTGATGACGATGACTGGGTAGCGATCAGGGGCGAGTCCGGCCCGGAGATCGCCTTCCAGCTTGCCCCCGACTTCACGCCGCCGACGTGGCCGGACAACTCGGTGCCGCAGCAGTTTCACCTCGACGTCGACGTGCCGGACCTCGATGTGGCCGAGCGGCGGGTGCTGGCGATCGGTGCCCGCCGCACCGGAAAACCCAGCCCGCCCAGCACCTTCCGCGCGTACCTCGACCCGTCGGGGCATCCGTTCTGCTTGTGCCTGGCGGGTGCCTGATCTGGGGTCGGGCACTCCCGACCGGGCACGGCTGACAGAGTTCGCCCGTGCCGTTCACGCCGCTGACCCCGCACCTGCTGGTCGACCAGCTCGCCCGGTGGGTCGCCGACCTGCCCGGCGCACACCCCGTCGTCGGCGTGGACGGCGCGGCCGAGCTGGGCTCCGCTGACCTGAGCGACGCGGTCGCCGAGCGGGTGCGCAGGCTCGGCCGTCCGGTGCTCCGCGTCTCCACGCCATGGTGGTGGCGGCCCGCGTCGCTGCGGCTGGAACTCGGTCGGACCGACGTGGACATGCTGTTGTACGGCTGGGTCGACGGTGCTGCGCTGCGCCGCGAGGTGTTCGACGCGTTGACCCCCGGTGGTTCCGGCGCCGTCATCCGGCGATTGCGCGACCCGGTCACCGACCGGTCGGTACGGGAGCGGCGCGCTCCCGTCGACGACCGGGCGGTCGTGCTGGTCGACGGGCCGTTCCTCCTGGCCGCCGACCTGCCATTGGATCGGGTCGTCCACCTGAAGGTGTCCGCGGCTGCCCTCGGTCGCGCGCTGCCACCCGAGCGTGGCTGGTGGCGGGGCGCCTTCGAGCGTTATCGGCGCGAATTCCGGCCGGAGACGGCGTCAGACGTCGTCATCTCGTACGACCACCCGGGATCACCGGCGGTGCGGTGGCCTTCTGACCGGTGACTTCGGCACGCGGGCTGCTAGCACGGTGCTTGCAACTGCAAGCGGATTGCGTAAACTGGTCCAACAGGGCGAAATCGGACGGGCGGGAGGGGCTCATGGACCTCAATCCCGTAGTCACCCCCGTGCGGGACATCGGCGAGTTCATCCGTGAGCAACGCACCTCCGCGCAGATCTCCGTCCGGGCGCTCGCGGTGAAGGCAGGGGTCTCCAACCCGTACCTTTCGCAGATCGAGCGTGGCCTGCGCCGCCCGAGCGCCGAGATCCTGACCCAGATCGCGCACGCACTGTCCATCTCCGTCGAGTCCCTGCTCGCCAGGGCCGGGATCCTGGAGACGGCGGACGCGCCCGAGGTGGTGCGCGCCATCCGGGCCGACTGCGTGCTGACCGAGCGGCACAAGAACGCGCTGGTCGACATCTACTCGGCCTTCCGCAAAGAGGCCGAGGCAACGGCGCCGGACGCGGAAGCCGTCTCCACGACGGCAGGTCACCCGGCATCGACCAGCGCCGGTCGCGGGTCGCCGTCGCCAACACCTGCATCGCAGCCGAGCACTGTGCCCGACGCCCGCACGGGCGACGGGCCGCAGTGATGGAAAGAGCCCCACTGATGGAAAGAGCCGCACTGATGGAAAGAGCCGCACTGATGGAAAGAGCCAAAAGCAGTGATGGAAAGAAAGGAACGTCATGTCCGGACCCACCAGCGACCGCACATCGTCGCTGCAGAACCTGAAAGCACTCTCGGACACCGCCGTCGACGCGGTGACGGACCGGCTCGGCGACCTGCCCCGTCCCGCGCTGGCGGCCATCGGGGCCGGTGATGCGGCCGTCGCCCAGCTGGCCGCTCTGCGGGTCGCGCTGACCGACCTCATCACCCAGAACGCGCGCAAGGCGCGTGCCGCCGATCTCCCGACGATGACCGATGTCCGGACGGCGGCGGCCGACCTGCCCAGCAGGGCGCAACACCTCGCCACCGACTACCTGACCAGGCTGCAGGGGTCCACCGGCGAGTACGCCGTCCGGGCGTCCGAGGTGGCAAACCGCTACCTGGACAAGACCCAACAAC
The DNA here is from genome assembly GCA_963785455.1 of uncultured Actinomycetota bacterium. GTDB lineage: Bacteria > Actinomycetota > Actinomycetes > Mycobacteriales > Nakamurellaceae > Nakamurella. The sequence continues at coordinate 213,297 of CAWAVL010000013.1, read as the reverse complement.
GCGCCGACGACGTGCAGCACACCGCCGCTCGGTACACCGATCAGGCGCGCAAAGCGGCCACCGACTACGCCGGCCGCGCGCAGGACGCGGTCGCCGACGTACCCGACCGGACCGCGCGCGTGGTCACCGACCTTCCCGGACAGGCGCAGCGACTGCTGGCCGACCTTCGGCGATCCCCCGGGTCCTCAACGGAACTCACCGAGCGGGCTCAGCACCTGCTCGCCGAGGTCACCGCCACCGTCGAATCATCGGTGCGCGATCTCGCAGCGCAGCTGCCCGTCCGCACCCGGTCCCTGCTGGCGGATGTGCCGCACAAGGCGGCCGAACTGACCGGCGACGTGTCCGCCGAAACCGTCCGGGACACCCTCGACGCCTACACCGAGGTGCTGGCCGCGATGTACGGGGCCCTTGCCCGACGGGGCGACGTCGCGTGGTCGAAGGTCCGCGGTGCCTCCCTGCGACCCGGTGCGGTCGTCGACGCGGAACCCGCTGCCCCGGCCGCACCCGCCGATCGCAGCACGGCACCGTCCCCACGTCACGGGTCCGGTTCCACCGGCCGCACGTCGGCGCCGCGGACCGGCCACTCGGCGCGGACGGCCGCGGCCGAGCCGCCGCCGCGGAAGGCCGGCGCAGCCAAGCACTCGACGGCGAGGACGCCGACCGCGATGAAGGCCGCACCGTCCGCCGGTGCAGCGACGCCGGACAAGACAACGACGGGCGCCGCCGGGGACGGTACAGCGGACCCGGAGCGAGGCACCTCGAAGTCGGGGACGGCAAAGACCGCCCCGGCCAAGGCCCGCGCCCGCAAGACCCGTACGGCTGCCGTTGTCGGCAAGTCGGCGGGATCGCGCGGGGCCGGCACCGCCGGGACGACGGGGCGGGCCAAGCCGGCCGCTCGGGCCGCCCGCACCGCAACCGGCGCCAGAACCGCCACCGCACGCACGGCGACCGCACGTACGGCGACCGGCGCACCTGCTCAACGCCGGTCGGCCGCATCGACCGAGCCGGCCCCCGAGGCGCCGACCGTCACCGCCGAGGAACAGCAGTAACAGCAGGGGCGTCACCCACCGCACCGGTGAACCGCTGCAGAGATCGGCCGAAGAAGGGAGGAACAAGGCCGCTGCGCCACGTACTCTGATGCGGTGGGACTGATCTTGCCGATCATCGAAATCGTGACCTGGGTGCTGGCCGCCGGAGGCGCGATCCTCGGGATCTTCGCCGCCGTCGACGCGATGAGCCGACGCTCGGACGCGTTCGCCGCAGCGGACAAGCAGACGAAGGGCACCTGGGCAGGGATCACCATCGCATGTGCTGTCGTTCTCGGGCTCTCGGTGTTCGGTGGCGCGTTCGCGCCGCAGAGCCTGCTGTGGTTGGCCGGCCTGACCGGAAGCCTGGTGTACCTGCTGGATGTCCGGCCCCGGCTGCGCGAGGTGCAGCGCGGCGGTCGCTGGTAACGAACGCAGCCAGTTCTTCGGCACCGCGCACGGCGCCGGTCGTCACCCCTCACCGCCGGATGTCCCCAAACGCCGGATTTCCTCACCGCCGGATTTCCTCACCCCTCGCCGTTGCCCGACGCATCACCGATGGCTGCCACCGGTGATCCGAACGCTCAGCCGGCCGCGGTCTCCCGGTCCGGGCTCGGCGCCTCGACCGTTTCGGAAGTGCTCGTCGCGTGGTCGTGTCCGGACGCACCCTGCGCGGCGATGCGCTTGCGCTCCCGGTCGAAGGAGATGGCGATCTCGGTCTCGGCGGCGGCGCGCCCCACCCAGTTCGCACCCTCGACGCTCTTGCCGGGCTCGAGGTCCTTGTAGACCTCGAAGAAGTGCTGGATCTCCAACTTCTCGAAGTTGTTCAGGTCCTCGATGTCCTTCAGGTGCGCCTGCCGTGGATCGTTGGCCGACACGCACAGCACCTTGTCGTCCGGCCCCGCCTCGTCGGTCATCCGGAACATGCCGATCGCGCGCGCCTTCACCAGGCACCCGGGAAAGGTCGACTCTGCCAGCAGCACCAGCGCGTCGAGCGGGTCGCCGTCCTGGCCCAGGGTGTCGTCGATGAAGCCGTAGTCGGCCGGGTACTGGGTCGCGGTGAACAGCGTGCGGTCCAGCCGGATGCGGCCGGACTCGTGATCGACTTCGTACTTGTTGCGACTCCCCTTGGGAATTTCGATGGTCACGTCGAAGTCCACGAGTGTCACCTTTCGCGTCAGCGGTGCGTCGGTCGACCGGAGAGTACGAATCCGGCCGAGCGCGGGAGGAGGAAAGACATCAGCCCACCCGGCGCGACGATGGCCCTGGTCCGGGCTGCACAGACTCTAGTCTGAACCGGTCGGGTCGATGAGCCGGTACGTAGGGTGCAGGCGATATCACCACTGCGGCGCCGAAACGGCGTTGGTACCGAAACGGCGTTGGTACCGAACCGGTCATGAGCCGGGAACGGCAACCCGGTGCGCGGAGCGGGCGTCCTTTCCGGCGGCATCGGACCGTGACGGGTCCGAGCGGCCTGCGGTCGCACGATGTGCGGTCGACCACCCCGGCCGGGGCGGCCGGAAGGAAAGGGGAGTGTGTTCGTGGCGGCGTTGAAGCGTTCGCAACGCGTGGGGATCATCGTCGCCACCGTCCTGGTGCTGGCGATCGTCGCCATCGGCGCCGTCTTCCTGCTGCGCCCGGATGCGACGTCGGCCGGGGATTCCTCGGCGGCCACCAGCGCCGCTCCAGGGGACATCGTCGATCCGCCGGTGGTCGCCCCGCCGGCCAAGATCGTCCCGCTCGCCGGGTCCAAGAAGGTCCCCACCACCGCGGGTGTCGAGTCGCAGCTGTCCGCGCAATTTGCCAACCCGGCGCTGGCGCAGTTCTCGGGCATCATCATCGACCCGGAGAGCGGCGACGTGATCTGGAGCAAGGAACCCAACTCGCCGCAGATCCCGGCGTCCACCGCCAAGCTGCTCACCGGCACCGCGCTGCTCACCTCTGTCGACCCGACCAGCCGTTTCGTCACCAAGGTCGTCGCCGGAGACCAGCCGGGTGACATCGTGTTGGTCGGTGGCGGCGACGTCACGCTCTCGGCCCGCAACAAGGGGGTGGGCACCATCTACGACGGTGCGCCGCTGATGTCCGACCTGGCTGCACAGGTCAAGGCGAGCGGGGTGGACGTCAAAAGGATCGTCCTCGACACCGACTACTGGACCGGCCCCGACCTCGCCGACGGCTGGCTGACCCGCGACATCCGCGGCAGCGCATCCAGCGCCCAGGGCTACATCACCCGGATGTCGCCCCTGATGGTCGACGGCGACCGGGAGGACCCTGCCAACGAGAACTCGGTCCGGACCGGCAAGCCCGCCGAGACCGCCGGCAAGGCGCTGGCTCGCCTGCTCGGCAATCCGGACCTCCCGCTGGTCGAGGGACCCGCCCCACCCGACGCCGAGGTCATCGGGCAGGTGTCGTCCCAACCGATGTCCGTGTTGCTGGCACAGGCACTGGAGAACTCCGACAACGTGCTCGCCGAGGCGCTCGCCCGGCAGGTGGCCATCGCGCGCGGCGCCCCGCCCAGCTTCGCCGGCGCGTCCGCTGCAACGCTGGAGGCGCTGGAAGCGCTCAAGATCGACACCATCGGCCTCGAGCTGTACGACGGCTCCGGCATCTCCACCAACGACAGGGTGCCGCCGGCGATCCTGGCCCAGGTGGTCGCGCTCGCCGTCAAGGGCGATCCGCCCGCGTTGCGGAACCTGCTGACCGGTCTGCCCATCGCGGGGGTGTCCGGCAGCCTCGCGGACCGTTTCCAGGACGCGGGCTCCAAGGCCGGCGCCGGATGGGTGCGGGCCAAGACCGGCTCGCTGGAGGTCACCTACGCCCTCGCCGGTTACGTGCCCGACGTCGACGGCCGGATCCTGGTGTTCGCGTTCGTGTCGAACGGGGTCAGCAGCGGCACCCGCCCCGCCCTCGACGCGCTGGCCGCCGGGCTACGCGGCTGCGGCTGCACCTGACCGGCTGAACCCGACCGGCTGAACCCGACCGGCTGAACCCGACCGGCCGGCAACTGAGCGGCCGGCAACTGAGCGGCCGGCAACTGAGCGGCTGAGCCCGGTCGGCTCCGCTGTTGCTCTACCGTGGCGGTCGTGGGTACAGACGTGGGCGCCGCGCCGATCGACTGGGCGGCCGCCGTTCGCACGGGCCAGCGGCTCGCCCCGACCGGGCCGTCGATCAGCAGTGCCGATGCCGCCCGCGTCGTCTCAGACCTGCGCTCGTTCTCCGCGCGCGCCGAATTGGCCGTGCGCGACACCACCGGGCTCGGCCGGGGCCTGCCGGTCGACGACGCCGACGTCGTCGACCGTCCGGGGTGGGTGAAGGCCACCGCAGAGGGCATGGAGCTCCTGGCTGCGCCGCTCGTCGCGAAGCTCGCGGCGTCCACCGGGAAGCAGGCCGGGGCACTCACGAGGGGCGTCGCCGGTTCGCAGGTGGGAGCCATCCTCGGTTTCCTGTCCGGCAAGGTGCTCGGCCAGTTCGACCCACTGGGCGGCGATCCCGCGCGCCCTGGGCGGCTGCTGCTGGTCGCGCCCAACATCGTCAAGGTCGAGCGCGAGCTGCGCGCCAACCCCACCGACTTCCGGTTGTGGGTCTGCCTGCACGAGAGCACCCACCGGCTGCAGTTCACCGCCGTGCCATGGCTTCGCGACCACTTCCGCGGCCTGGTGGGGGAGTTCGCCGACAAATCCGACACCGACCCGGCGCAGTTGCTGCGGCGCGCTGTCGACGCCATCAAGGGCGGCGGCCTCCCGGGCGGCGGCAAGGGGGTCGGTCGGCGTCGGGACACCCTTGCTGATCAGACGGACACCGGCAACGGCGCCGCGCCCACACCCGTCGGGTCGTGGATCGAGGGCATCCAGTCCCCGGAGCAACGCGCCGTCTTCGACCAGCTGATGGCCCTGATGACGTTGCTCGAGGGACACGCCGACTTCGTGATGGACGCCGTCGGGCCGGCCGTGGTGCCGTCGGTCGCGGCGATCCGGACGTCGTTCACCGAGCGCCGGCACCGGGCCAAGGGTCCGATCGACCGGTTGCTTCGCGCGCTGCTCGGCATGGACATGAAATTGGCGCAGTACATCAAGGGCGGCGCCTTCGTCGGGGCCGTGGTGGACCGCGTCGGGATGGACGGGTTCAATGCGGTGTGGTCGTCAGCCGCCACCCTGCCCACCCGGCAGGAGATCACCGATCCGGCGGCCTGGGTGCGCCGGGTGCACGGCTGACCGGCCATCCAGCGGACCCGTCAGGTGACCGTCGCGGCGTCGAAGGATCCGGTCCGGGCCGCCGTCCGGGACTGGCTCGACCGGTACCCGGCACCGGGCGACGCGGTTGTCGTCACCTGCTCCGGCGGGGCCGATTCGTTGGCGTTGGCGCTCGCGGCCATCGACGGAGCCGCGAACCGGCCGATGTACGCCGCGACCGTGGACCACGGCCTGCAGGTCGGATCGGCGGACCGCGCCGCGCGGACCGCGCAGACGTTGCTGGCCATCGGGTATGCGGACCCCCAGATCCTGACCGCCACCGTCGCCGGCGCGGGCGGGATGGAAGCAGCGGCCCGCCGGGCCAGGTACGCGGTGCTGGCCGACTACGCGGCAGCCGTCACGCCGCCCGGCCGCCGCTGCGCCGTCCTGTTGGCGCACACCGCCGATGACCAGGCGGAGACGGTGCTGCTCGGCCTGGCGCGCGGTTCCGGGCCCCGATCGATCTCGGGCATGCGGCCCTGGCGACCGCCGTGGGGGCGACCACTGCTCGGGGTGTACCGCCGGCAGACCGAGGCGACCTGTGCCGCGACCGGACTGACGCCCTGGCAGGACCCGCACAACCGGGATCCCGCGTTCACCAGGGTGCGGATCCGCCGGGAGGTGCTGCCATTGCTGGACGACGTGCTCGGCGGTGGCACCCGGGAGGCGTTGGCGCGCACCGCGATCCTGCTTGCCCAGGACCTGGACGCGCTGGACGAGATCGCCGCCTCGGTCGCCGTCGAGGTGTGCCACCCGGACGGCATCCTCGACCGGACGGCGCTGGCCCGGCATCCCGAGGCGCTGGTCGGGCGGGTCCTGCGGTCGTGGGCGGCCGCCGGCGGGGTCGGGCCCCTGACGTTCGAGCACCTCCACCGGATGATGCGCCAGGTGATCCAGCCGAGCGGTCCGCCGCAGGTGCGGGTACCCGGTGGGTTCGACGTGGTCCGGGACGGTGACCTGCTGCGGCTCGTCCGGCTTCCCGACCCGTCCGACCACCCGCCGGTCGGCGCGTGAGGAACGGACGTTCCGCCCGCTGGGTCACGAACGACCGCAACATGGCAAGCTCTGCAGTGCGTGACCGCCTCGGCGCACGGCCTCACCGAACGCCACCACAGCCGCCGTGCCTGAGCAGGGCCCCCTGCATCGGGTGAGACCACGGCCCGGCGTGGCACCGCGGTGAGCGGACCGGGCGCCGAGCGTGCGCGTTGCGCCCGCCGTGACGCACCGCCGACATCCGATCGAACGGAGAAGCAGTGACCGGGAAAGTGTTCGGATCCGACGGTGCCGCGCAGGCTTCCGCCGACGTCGCGTCGACGACAAGAGCGTCGACGACACGAGCGTCGACGACAAGAGCGTCGACGACACGAGCGTCGACGACAAGAGCATCGACGACGAGCACGGTGACGAGCCGGGACGCCACCCCCGCGACCCAAGATTGGGATCCGGGCGCCGAGCACGGCTACCACGGTGAACTGGCCGCGGTGCTGATCCCCGCCGACGTGCTGCAGGCCAAGATCACCGACCTTGCCCGGCAGGTCGCCGCCGACCACAACGCGGTGCACGGACCGCCGCTGCTGATCTGCGTGCTCAAGGGTGCGGTGATGTTCCTGACCGACTTCGCCAGAGCGTTGCCCATCCCGTCCGAGCTCGAGTTCATGGCCGTCACGTCCTACGGCTCGGCCACCTCGTCGTCGGGCGTGGTGCGGATCCTCAAGGACCTCGACCGGGACATCACCGGCCGTCGGGTCGTCATCGTCGAGGACATCATCGACTCCGGTCTGACCCTGTCCTGGCTGCTCAAGAACCTGGCCACCAGGGGGCCGGCGTCGATCGAGGTGGTTGCGCTGCTGCGCAAACCGGAGGCGATCAAGGTCGAGGTCGACGTCCGCTACATCGGTTTCGACATCCCCACCGACTTCGTGGTCGGGTACGGGCTCGACTACAGCGAGCGGTACCGGGACCTGCCGTTCGTCGGGTTGCTCGGGGAGCACATGTATCGCTGACCGCGAACAGGAGACTGCCGCGGGAACCGGCCTCCGGCCGCGGGCGTTGTGCAGAGGACTGTCGCTTTTCCCGGACGCCCGTCGGCGTCAGGGGTGCGCGGTAGTCTGAACCCACTGGTCGCGCCCCGCGCTGCCCGGATCACGCGCGGCCGTCTGCTTCGGTGGGACCCGCCCTTTCCGGAACCAAGGGTCACCACACTCGAGAACGTCAGGGAGGGTTGAGGCCGCGAGCGGCCGAAAGCCACATGGACAAGAAACGCCTGCTCCGCTCACCGCTGGTGTGGATCGCGGTGGTGCTGGTGCTGTACCTGATGTACTCCTTCTTCGCCGACGAGACCCGCGGGTACGTCGCCCAGCCCACCTCGGTCGCGCTCGCCCAGCTCAAGGACGGCAACGTCAAGCAGGCGACGATCGACGACAAGGAACAGCGGCTGCGGCTGGATCTGAACAACCCGGTCGACGGCGCGACTCAGATCTACACGTCCTACCCGGCGCAGGCCGCCGACCAGATCTTCGACGACGTGCAGGCCGCCAACATCTCCGGCGGCTACAACACCACGGTCACCAGCGAGTCGACCCTGTTCTCGCTGCTCATCTACCTCATCCCCGTCGGGCTGATCATCCTGTTCCTGCTGTGGATGATGAACAACGCCCAGGGCGGCGGCAACAAGGTCCTCTCGTTCGGCAAGTCCAAGGCCAAGCTGCTTACCAAGGACATGCCGGTCACCAAGTTCACCGACGTCGCCGGTGCCGAGGAGGCGGTGCAGGAGCTCGACGAGATCCGCGACTTCCTGGCGAACCCGACGCGGTACCAGGCGCTCGGTGCCAAGATCCCGAAGGGCGTGTTGCTGTACGGGCCGCCCGGTACCGGTAAGACGCTGCTGGCGCGGGCCGTCGCCGGTGAGGCGGGCGTGCCGTTCTACTCGATCTCCGGCTCGGACTTCGTGGAGATGTTCGTGGGCGTCGGCGCGAGCCGGGTCCGCGACCTGTTCGAGCAGGCCAAGGCCAACGCGCCGGCGATCATCTTCGTCGACGAGATCGACGCCGTCGGTCGGCACCGCGGCGCCGGCATGGGTGGCGGCCACGACGAACGCGAGCAGACGCTGAACCAGCTGCTCGTCGAGATGGACGGCTTCGAGGCCAAGGGCGGCATCATCCTGATCGCCGCGACGAACCGCCCCGACATCCTCGACCCGGCGCTGCTGCGACCCGGCCGGTTCGACCGGCAGATCCCCGTCGGTCAGCCCGACCTCAAGGGTCGGCAGGCCATTCTCGCCGTGCACTCGAAGGGCAAGCCGTTCGCGCCCGACGTCGACTTCCTGCCGCTGGCCAAGCGGACCGTCGGGATGTCCGGCGCCGACCTGGCGAACGTCATCAACGAGGCCGCCCTGCTGACCGCCCGTGAGCACGGAGCGGTGATCACCAACGCGGCCCTGGAGGAATCCGTCGACCGGGTCGTCGGCGGACCGGCCCGCCGGGGCAAGATCATCTCCGAGCGGGAGAAGAAGATCACCGCCTATCACGAGGGCGGTCACGCGCTGGCGGCGTGGGCCATGCCGGGACTGGAGCCCGTGTACAAGGTGACGATCATGCCCCGCGGCCGCACCGGTGGGCACGCGCTGGTCGTCCCCGAGGACGACAAGTCGCTGATGACCCGGTCGGAGATGATCGCCCGGTTGGTGATGGCCATGGGCGGCCGGGCCGCGGAGGAACTGGTCTTCGCCGAGCCCACGACAGGTGCCTCGTCGGACATCGCCCAGGCGACGAAGATCGCCCGCGCGATGGTGACCGAGTACGGCATGTCGGCCAAGCTCGGCGCCGTCAAGTACGGACACGGCGATGATGAACCGTTCCTCGGCCGCACCTACGGCAGCGGACCGGAGTACTCGATCGAGGTCGGCAGTGAGATCGACGGCGAGGTGCGGGCCCTCATCGAGGCCGCCCACACCGAGGCGTGGGCGGTGCTGAACACCTACCGCGACATCCTGGACACCCTCGCCGCCGCGCTGCTGGAAAAGGAAACGCTCAACCGCAAGGACCTCGAGGTGATCTTCGCCGAGGTCGAGAAGCGGCCGCGGATCACCACGTTCGACGAGTTCGGTCCGCGGCTGCCGTCGGACCGGCCACCGATCAAGACCCCGGGCGAACTGGCCATCGAGCGCGGCGAACCGTGGCCGCCGCCGGAACGGCTGGCCGAGCGTCGCACCGAGGAGCCGGTGCCGATCGGCGCCTACCCGGCCGGCCAGAGCGGATACAACACCGGGCCCGAGTTCCCGAACGGCGACGCCCCGGAGATGGCCGCCGGCCCCGCGCCACTGCCGCCGAACTGGACCGGGGGAGTGCTGCCCGGGCCGCTGGCACCGTTGCCCGGTTGGCAGGGCACCCCGGACGGTGCGCAGTCCGGGCGACCGCCGAGCCTGGAGAAGCACCATCCTGGCAGCGGATCCACCCCCGGCGGGAACGGCACTGCCGGTCACGGCGCGGGCAATGGTGCCGGGAACGGCTGGTCCGGCGCGCCGAACGGCAGACCGATGAACGGTCACCCGGACGGCCATTACCCCGGTGGTGCGCCCGGCCAGGGTCAGCCGCAGAACGGGCACGGCGCATCGCCGTACTCCGCCGGCCCCTACGGGCAGCCGGGTCCCGCCAACGGCCAGCAGGGTGGTGCCCACCGGCAGCAGCCCGACGATCAGGGACCTGCCGATCCCTGGGCGCCGCCGAGGGGTCCACGGTCGTGACCGATCGGCCGAACCTGGCCGACGGGGCGGCCGCTGGGCCGGGGGTACGGTCGACAGCGGTCGCCGGCAATGGCTCGACGACGGTGCGGGACGGCATGGCTGCCGAACGGCTGCAGGACAACGCGGTGGTCTCGGTCGCCGTTTTCGACGCTCCGCGCGCCGAAGCCGCGGTGCGGGAACTGCTGTTCGCCATCGGTGAGGACCCCGACCGCGGTGGCCTCGCAGACACCCCGGCCCGGGTTGCGCGAGCGCTCGCCGAGCAGTTCTCCGGGCTGCACATCGACCCCAGCACCGTGCTGGCCACCTCGTTCGACGAGAACCACAACGAGATGATCCTGATGCGGGACATCGATCTCTACTCCACCTGTGAGCATCATCTGGTGCCGTTCTTCGGCAAGGCGCACGTCGGTTACATCCCCGGTCGGGACGGCCGCGTCACCGGCCTGTCCAAGCTGGCCCGGCTGGTCGACGGGTACGCCCGCCGACCGCAGGTCCAGGAACGGCTCACCACGCAGATCGCCGACGCGCTCGTCCGCCGGCTGCAGCCCGCCGGCGCCATCGTGGTGATCGAGGCCGAACACCTGTGCATGGCGATGCGCGGCATCCGCAAACCCGGTGCGGTCACCACCACATCCGCGGTTCGCGGCATCTTCCAATCGCAGGACCGGACGCGCGCCGAGGCGATGAGCCTGATCACGGGTCGGTGACGCCGATGGCGACGACTCCGGTCAACCCCCCGGACCGCACCACCGCATTGGGCGCGACCCGCACGGTCGTGATGGGCGTCCTGAACGTCACCGCCGACTCGTTCTCCGACGGCGGCCGGTACCTGGATCCCGGGTCGGCGATCACCCGTGGCCGGCAGCTGGCCGCCGCCGGCGCGGACGTCATCGATGTCGGTGGGGAATCGACTCGGCCCGGGGCACACCGGGTCCCGGTCACCACCGAGACGGAACGCGTGCTGCCGGTGATCGCCGAGCTGAGCGGTGCCGGACTGGTCTGCAGTGTCGACACCACCCGGTCGGAGGTGGCCGTGGCCGCCCTCGCCGCGGGCGCCCGGATCGTCAACGACGTGTCGGGCGGGCTGGCCGACCCGGAAATGGCGGCGGCCGTCGCGGACGCCGGCGTGCCGTGGATCCTCATGCACTGGCGCGGGCACAGCGCAGACATGGATGCGCTGGCCCGGTACGGCGACGTCGTCGCGGACGTCAGGGCCGAGCTGTTCGACAGGGTGGCGGCCGCGGTCGCTGCCGGGGTGGCCGAGTCGCGGCTCATCCTGGACCCCGGTCTGGGGTTCGCCAAGACCGCCGAGCACAACTGGGCGCTGCTGCGGGCGTTGCCGCAGATGACCGGCCGGGACCCGACCGGCCGCGACATCGAGGACGGTGCAGTGGACGGCGGGCCGGCCTTGACCGGATGGGGTTTCCCGATCCTGGTCGGCGCCTCCCGCAAGCGGTTCCTCGGGTCGCTGCTCGCCGGCGCCGACGGCCCCCGGCCGCCGAGCGGTCGGGAGGACGCGACCACGGCCATCTCAGCGCTGGTGGCCGCGGCCGGCGCGTGGGGTGTGCGGGTGCACGAGCCGTCGGCATCGCTGGATGCCGTCCGGGTCGTGGCGGCGACCACCGGTCGTCCGCCGGTGCGGCACCTCGACCTGCCGGACATCGCGGTGGTGCCGCATGCCTGATCTTCGGCCGCCGCATCCGGTTCCCGATGAACCGAAAACGAGTACGGCGCAGCCGGTCTCCGACCGGATCACGCTGACCGGCCTGACGGTGTTCGGTCGGCACGGCGTGTACGAGCACGAAAAGCGGGACGGCCAGAGCTTCGTGGTCGACATTGTCGTCTGGCTCGATCTGGCACCTGCCGCCGTCACCGATGATCTGACCCGCACCGTGCATTACGGCGATCTGGCGGAGCTCGCCGCGGGAATCGTCGGCGGGCCGCCCCGGGATCTGATCGAGTCGGTGGCTGGTGACGTGGCCGCCGCCGTGCTGCGCAGCTATCGCGTCGCGGCCGTCGAGGTGACGATTCACAAGCCCGCTGCGCCGATCCCGCTGATGTTCGGTGACGTGAGCGTGACCGTCCATCGAACGGCCGAAGGGCGGTGACCCGCGCCGTGCTGTCCCTCGGGTCCAACGTGGGGGATTCGACCGCCCAGCTGCGGGCCGCGGTCGACGGGCTGGGTTGCGCGGTGCGGGCGGTGTCCGCCGTCTACCGGACGCCGCCGTGGGGTGGGGTGCCGCAGGAGGACTTCCACAACATCGTCGTGCTGGCCGAGGATGCGAGCACCGACGCGGCCGGTTGGCTGACCCGGTGCCAGGCGCTGGAATCGAACGCCGGACGGGAACGCACCATTCGCTGGGGCCCGCGGACCCTCGACGCCGACGTCGTGACCGTGACGGCCGACAACGGCGAACCGGTGCTCAGCGAGGATCCGGAGCTGACGCTGCCGCACCCGCGCGCGGCCGAGCGCGCATTCGTGCTGGTTCCCTGGGCGGAGGTGGATCCCACCGCGGCGCTGCCCGGCGTCGGGCCGATCACGGCGCTGCTCGACGGGCTGGACGTCACCGGGATCAGCCGGGTCGGCGATCTTGCGCGCGCAGCGGAGGCCGGATGACGGCGCCGGACCATCGCATGGGGTTCACCCGCGCCCGCGACCTGCTCGCCGTCGCCGCAGTCGGGGTGGTCGTCGGCTACCTGCTGGTGCGGCTCAGCTATCAGCGTCTGCCGCCGCTGCCCCGGTACGCCGGGGTGCCGGCCGCGCTGCTGGGAATCGGCGAGGCCGTCGCCGGTTGGGGTCTGCGGGACAGGATCAGGCGCAGCGGTCGGCCGAGCGGTGACGGGGCGGCGGCCAAACCGGTGGAGCCGTTGACGGCGGCCCGAGCCGTCATCACGGCGAAGGCGACCTCACTGGCCGGTGCCGCGTTGGCCGGTCTGTGGGTGGGGCTGCTGCTGTACGTCGTGCCCTCGTGGTCGGATCTCGCGGCCGCCCGCGCGGACGGCATCACCGGGATCATCGGGCTGGTCGGTGCGGTCGTCATGGTCGCCGGCGCGCTGTTCCTCGAGTACTGCTGCCGCGCCCCCGATGTGGACAGGTCGGGCTGACCGGTCGGCGCGGACGCCGTTGCGGGCGCCGCCTCGCACATCGACAGGACCCCTCCCGGTCAGCCCGTGTGGCGTGCGGCCGATGCTCTGCCCGCCGCGCCCGGCGGGGGAATCAACGGTTGCCGATTCTCTCCCCGCCGAGCCCGGCCGTCGGGTCAACGGTGTGCCGTGGAATTCGGTGGTGCCGAGCCGCCGGATCGGTCACCGTTTCCAGAACGGCCAGCAGCCGGCGCCGTAGCAGCTGCGCCGACCGTGCGAACTCCCGTTGCGCGGCAACGTATTCGGCCTTGCCGCCGGCGGTCTCGATCATGATCGGCAGATATCCCAGATCCGTCAGGTCGTACGGCGAGGCGCGCATGTCGACCTCGCGGATCGCCCTGGCCAGCCGGAAGCAGTCCAACAGCAGGTCGCCGGGAACAAGGGGCAACAGCTTGTACGCCCACTTGTAGACATCCATCGCGGCGTGCAGACATCCCGGCTGCTCCGAGCCCACGCGGGAGTCCAGGTCCGGACGAAGCAGGTTCCGCGGCCGGGCGCGCGGGGTGAAGAACCGGAATGCGTCGTAGTGGCTGCAGCGGATCTGGTGGTCCCGCACGACGTCGTCGGTGCCGTCCTGGCCCAGCCGCAGCGGCCAGGACGCGTGCCGGCGGCGATCGGCGTCCTGCTCGAAGACCATCGCCCACTCGTGCAGCCCGAAACACCCGAACTGGCCCGTTGCGGCCGCCGTCGCCCGCAACAACCGTACGGTGAAGTCGAGCTGCCGGCCGCGGGCGAGGACGAATGCCGGCACGTCCACCGTCACCGTGTCATGACGGATCGACTCGCGGTGGAACGGCCACCGCAGCCGCTCCGGTGCGTCGGGCAGCGCCACGCCGACGCCCGGGTACCAGCGTCGCAATTGCGCCGGCCGTAGGGAGTAGTAGGAGAACAGGAAGTCCTCGACAGGGTGCGCGATGCCCCGGCCGGCCCGCGCCCGGTGGCCGGCCGTCAGCAGGTCGACCTCCTCCTGGTGGCGGGCCTCGGTAGCCCGCCAGTGTGCCGACGGCAGGACCGTCACCGGCCGGTCGCTGAGCACGGTCATCGGCGCATCGACCGCCACACCTGGCAGGTCCCCGGCACGGTCACCGCGTCGGCGGCGCCGCGGTGGTTGCCGATGATCACGCGCAGTTCCCCGTCCAGGGCCGCCCGGGCCGATGCCCGGATGACGTACGAGTAGGTGTGCTGCAGTGCGATGAAATCGTCGACACTCAGCCGCCGGTGCCAGGTGATCTCGGTCAACTCGGGATCGGTCAACGACGGGTGACCGGCGAACGGTGGCCGCCGCGGCGGCGCGCCGGCCGTGCCGTCACCGGCAGCGTCGCCGGTCGTCCCGATCCTGGTGCTGCCGCCGGGCGGGCGTCCGATCCAGTCGAGCGCGGCCTCCACCTCGTGGACCAGCGGGTCCCGCCCGTCATCGTGATTCCACAGCAGCGCAACGGTTCCGCCGGGACGCAGCACGCGCGCCATCTCGGCCAGTGCGCGGCGCTGGTCGAACCAGTGGAACGCCTGGCCGACGGTCACCGCATCGACCACGCCGTCCGCCACCGGCAGCTCCTCGGCGGTGCCGGCCACCGCACCGGCCCCCGTTAGCAGGCGGTGCAGCTGGCCGAGCATGCCCGCCAGCGGCTCGACGGCCACCACCCGATGACCGCGGTCGAGCGGCGCAGCGGTCAGCTTCCCGGTTCCGGCCGCGAGGTCGAGCACGATGGCGACGGATGGCGGCAGTGCCGCGTCGACGGCGGCCGGCGGGTAGTCCGGGCGCAGCGGGGCGTACTGGTCGGCGCGCAGGTCGAAAGAGGTTGCGAGGTCACCGGAACCGCCCTGTGCCGGGTCCGGCACCGTCCGCCGTACCGTCCAGCCCTGCGCCGTCACCGGACCATTGTGACCTGCGCGCGTGGCCGCCCAGGCCGCACGGCGGGCATCCGGGACGTTGCCGTCCGCGCGGTCGGTCGGGTGCGCCGCGGCCAGTAGAATTTCTCGTCGTGACCGAAACGACGAATCCCGCCGGCAGCGAGGACGATGATCTGCCCGAACAGTTGCGGGTGCGGCGGGAGAAGCGTCAACGCCTGCTGGAAGCGGGAGTCGACCCATATCCGGTCACCGTTCCGAGGACCACGACATTAGCTGCGGTAAGGAAGGCCTACCCGGACCTTCCGCCGGACGCCGACACCGGCGAAGTGGTCGGCATCACGGGCCGTGTGCTGTTCCTGCGCAACTCCGGAAAATTGTGTTTCGCCACGCTGCGCGAAGGCGGCGCAGGCGACACGGGCACGGAATTGCAAATCATGGTGTCACTGGCCGGCGTCGGAGCGGAGTCGCTCGCCCATTTCAAGTCCGACGTCGACCTCGGTGACCATCTGTTCGTGCACGGCACCGTCATCACCTCGCGACGCGGCGAGCTGTCCGTGCTCGCCCATTCCTGGTCCATCACGGCAAAGGCCCTCAGGCCATTGCCGGTGACGCACAAGCCGCTGTCGGAGGAGAGCCGGGTCCGGCAGCGCTACGTCGATTTGATCGTGCGGCCGCAGGCCATGCGGACGGTCGAGATGCGGAGCCTGGTGAATCGTTCGCTGCGCACGACGCTGCAGGAGCGCGGTTTCCTCGAAGTTGAAACGCCGATGCTGCAGTTGTTGCACGGCGGCGCCGCCGCGCGGCCGTTCGTGACGCACATGAACGCCATGGACATCGATTTGTATCTGCGGGTCGCACCGGAGCTGTACCTCAAGCGGGCGGTGGTCGGCGGAATCGACCGGGTTTTCGAGATCAATCGAAGCTTTCGCAACGAGGGCGTCGATTCGTCTCATTCGCCCGAGTTCGCGACGTTGGAGGTGTATGAAGCCTACAGCGACTACAACGGGATGGCCGAACTCACCCAGACCCTCGTGCAGCAGGCGACGATTGCGGTGCATGGTTCGACGGTCGCCGTGCACGCCGACGGCACCGAATTCGACCTCGGCGGTATGTGGCGGTCGATCACGTTGTACGGGGCGCTGTCCGAGTCGCTCGGCGAAGAGGTGACCGTGCAGACTCCGATGCCGACGCTGCGCGGGTATGCGGACCGGGTCGGGGTTCCGGTGGCGCCGCACTACGGACCCGGCAAGCTCGCCGAGGAACTGTTCGAGGAACTCGTGGTCCCGTCCCTGTCGGCGCCGACCTTCGTCCGGGATTTCCCGGTGGAAACGGCCCCGCTCACCCGCGGCCACCGGGAGGCTCCCGGCCTGACCGAGAAATGGGACCTGTACATCCGCCGCATCGAAACCGCAACCGCGTATTCCGAACTAGTCGACCCGGTTGTCCAGCGGGCACGATTTGTGGACCAGGCACGTTTCGCCGGTCTAGGGGATGCCGACGCCATGGTGCTCGACGAGGATTTCCTGCGGGCGATGGAGTACGGAATGCCGCCGGCCGGTGGTATGGGGATGGGTGTCGACCGACTGCTCATGGCGCTCACCGGTCTCGGCATTCGGGAGACCATCCTGTTCCCGTTCATCCGGCCCGCGGAATAATTCCGCTCCGGCGCCCCCGGGGGCGTCGGTTGTTCCGGAGCGGGCCGTGATCCCGGCACGACCGACGAACCGTTCAAGAATGGATCGCCCGGTGGTTGGTGTGAACCGCCGCCCGCTGCCCGGCTCGATCCACCGGATCGGTGATGGACCGATCACCGCAAGCGCACCCGCCGCACAGGACGTGATCAGGCACGAGTTGTGTGCCGTACCGGGGGTGCCGCATCCTGCCATTTCATCGGGCGACCGGCAGATGAATGGCGGATCACTTTCCGGAGGCCGCCGGTGAGCGGGCGCGTACAGC
The DNA here is from genome assembly GCA_963785455.1 of uncultured Actinomycetota bacterium. GTDB lineage: Bacteria > Actinomycetota > Actinomycetes > Mycobacteriales > Nakamurellaceae > Nakamurella. Next base: position 196,348 of record CAWAVL010000013.1, on the reverse strand, counting down.
GTGCGACATCTCACGATTGATCCGGCAACCATTGGTTCAGCGGCCGGTCGTGCACCGGTTCACCGCCGGACAAGGTTATGGTGGAAAGAGCCAGGAATGTTTACTAGCCTGGTCTGACGCCAATAGACGACGTTTTCCAGGGAAGGAACAAGCATGGCAACCGAGACCACGACCAGGCTCGTCGACGATCTTGACGGGTCCGACGCGTCGGAGTCCGTCTCCTTCGCCCTTGACGGAGCCTCGTACGAGATCGATCTGAACGAGGAGAACGCGGAGCGGTTGCGCGAGGCGCTCGCCGAGTACGTCGCCAGCGCCCGCCGTGCCGAGGGTTCGCGTCGTGGTGCCGGCCGGCCGAAGGCGGTCAAGGCGTCCCGGTCACGTGGTTCCCGGACCGCCCCGGATCGCGAGCAGACTGCGGCGGTGCGCGAGTGGGCCCGGGCAAACGGCTACGAGGTCTCGGAGCGTGGCCGGCTGTCGGCCAACGTGCTGGCCGCGTTCGAGGCCGCGCACTGATTGCCGCGTCCTGACCGGGCGTACGCAGCACACGTCGTCCCGACAGCGCCGATGGGTGAGCCGTCGTGATCGGCGCGCACGGCACGGATTCGCGACCCCCGCACTTCGGTGCGGGGGTCGTTCTCTCTGTGCGCCCCGTTCTCTCTGTACGACCCGTCCGCTGTACGACCCGTCCGCTGTACGACCCGTCCGCTGTACGACCCGTCCGCTGTACGACCCGTCCGCTGTACTACCCGTCCGCTGCACGACCCGTCCGCTGTGCGACCCGTCCGTTGCGCAACCCTTGCTCGGTACGGCCCTTCGGCTGTACGACTCGTCCCGAGCGGTGACACGGCCATAAGTGCTCGCGCATCGGCGCCCACATGCGCCACGGGCCAACTGCCAGCGGGCGCGCCCGGTGGGTCGCGCCGTCGGGTTGATCCCGGAAAACCGGTTCCTGCCCAGCCGTTCCGATCCCCCGGCCACCCGGTGCACGGCGCTCGACGGGTGCCGCCACGGGGCGCTGTTCGCCCACGGCGTAGCTGGCGATGTGGCGGAACGAGACCCGCTGGGGGAGCGTTGGACAGCAGTGACGGCACAGTGCGCGGTGTCGTCCCGGTTCGGCTTCCGCACCTGTCGTGTCGCGGGTCCGACTAGAGTTGTCCACAGTCGCAGGACTGTCCGGTCCCTCGCCCGGCGAGGGGCCGGTGGCACCTTGACACAGCAGGAGTGGCAACAGCCGACCGCATAGCAGCGCACGCCCGTAAGGAGTGCAAATGTTCGAACGGTTTACCGACAGAGCGCGGCGCGTGGTTGTCCTGGCCCAGGAAGAGGCCAGGATGCTGAACCACAATTACATCGGCACGGAGCACATCCTGCTCGGCCTCATCCACGAGGGTGAGGGTGTGGCGGCGAAGGCCCTGGAGTCGCTGGGCATTGCGCTCGAGGGCGTCCGCGCGCAGGTCGAGGAGATCATCGGGCAGGGGCAGCAGTCCCCGTCCGGTCACATCCCCTTCACCCCGCGCGCCAAGAAGGTCCTCGAGCTGAGCCTGCGGGAAGCGCTGCAGCTCGGTCACAACTACATCGGCACCGAGCACATCCTGCTCGGCCTCATCCGTGAGGGCGAGGGCGTCGCTGCCCAGGTGCTGGTGAAGCTCGGCGCGGACCTGAACCGGGTGCGGCAGCAGGTGCTGCAGTTGCTGTCCGGGTACCAGGGCAAGGAGACCGCTGCCGCCGAGGGCGGCCGGTCCGAGGGCACCCCGTCGACCTCGCTGGTGCTCGACCAGTTCGGGCGCAACCTCACCCAGTCGGCCCGGGAGGGCAAGCTGGACCCGGTCATCGGCCGGGAGAAGGAAATCGAGCGGGTCATGCAGGTGCTGTCCCGCCGCACCAAGAACAACCCCGTGCTGATCGGCGAGCCGGGCGTCGGCAAGACCGCGGTCGTCGAGGGCCTGGCCCAGGCGATCATCCGCGGCGACGTGCCGCAGACCCTCAAGGACAAGCACCTCTACACGCTCGACCTCGGATCCCTGGTGGCCGGTTCCCGGTACCGCGGCGATTTCGAGGAGCGGTTGAAGAAGGTGCTCAAGGAAATCCGCACCCGCGGCGACATCATCATGTTCATCGACGAGATCCACACCCTGGTCGGTGCCGGAGCCGCCGAGGGTGCAATCGACGCCGCCTCGATCCTCAAGCCGATGCTCGCCCGCGGGGAACTGCAGACCATCGGTGCCACGACGCTGGACGAGTACCGCAAGTACGTCGAGAAGGACGCCGCACTCGAGCGTCGCTTCCAGCCCATCCAGGTCGGCGAGCCGACGGTGGCGCACACCATCGAGATCCTCAAGGGCCTGCGCGACCGGTATGAGGCGCACCACCGGATCACCATCACCGACGACGCCCTGGTCTCGGCCGCCACCCTGGCCGACCGGTACATCAGCGACCGGTACCTGCCGGACAAGGCGATCGACCTGATCGACGAGGCGGGCGCCCGCATGCGCATCCGCCGGATGACCGCTCCGCCGGACCTGCGCGACTTCGACGAGAAGCTCGCCGCCGTCCGCCGGGACAAGGAGTCGGCCATCGACTCGCAGGACTTCGAGAAGGCGGCCGCCCTGCGGGATTCCGAGAAGCAGCTGCTGGCCCGCAAGTCCGAGCGCGAAAAGGCCTGGAAGGACGGCGATCTGGACGTCGTCTCCGAGGTCGATGACGAGCAGATCGCCGAGGTGCTGGCGAACTGGACGGGCATCCCGGTCTTCAAGCTGACCGAGGAGGAGACCACCCGGCTGCTCAAGATGGAAGACGAGCTGCACAAGCGGATCATCGGCCAGGACCAGGCGGTCAAGGCGGTCTCGCAGGCCATCCGGCGTACCCGGGCCGGCCTCAAGGACCCGAAGCGCCCGTCCGGTTCGTTCATCTTCGCCGGGCCGTCCGGCGTCGGGAAGACCGAGCTGACCAAGGCGCTCGCCGAGTTCCTGTTCGGTGACGAGGACGCGCTGATCCAGGTCGACATGGGCGAGTTCCACGACCGGTACACCGCTTCCCGGCTGTTCGGCGCCCCTCCCGGCTACGTCGGCTACGAAGAGGGCGGGCAGCTCACCGAGAAGGTGCGCCGCAAGCCGTTCTCGGTGGTGTTGTTCGACGAGATCGAGAAGGCCCACCAGGACATCTACAACACGCTGTTGCAGGTGCTGGAGGATGGCCGGCTGACCGACGGTCAGGGTCGCACGGTGGACTTCAAGAACACGGTCATCGTCTTCACCTCCAACCTTGGTACGCAGGACATCTCGAAGGCTGTCGGGATGGGCTTCAACCAGGGCAGCGAGGAGTCGACCTACGAGCGGATGAAGCAGAAGGTCAACGACGAGCTCAAGCGTCACTTCCGCCCGGAGTTCCTCAACCGGATCGACGACGTGGTGGTCTTCCACCAGCTCACCACGGCCGAGATCAACAAGATGGTCGACCTGATGCTCAAGCGGGTCGAGGGGGCGCTCAAGAACAAGGACATGTCCCTCGAGGTCACCGACTCGGCGAAGAGCCTGCTCGGCGAGCGTGGCTTCGATCCGGTGCTCGGTGCGCGGCCGCTGCGTCGCACGATCCAGCGCGAGATCGAGGACAAGCTCTCGGAGAAGATCCTGTTCGACGAGATCCGTCCGGGCCAGATCATCCTGGTCGACGTCGAGGGTGAGGGTAAGGAGCGGGAGTTCACCTTCCGCGGCGAGATGCGGCCGTCGGTCGTGCCCGAGGTCGTGCCGGCGGGACTTGCCGTCGACGCGGGCGAGGCGTCCTGATTCCCGCCTGATTTCCGCGCGCCGCCCGACGGCGCACTGCCTGACAGATCACCGGCCCGTTCCCCCTGGGGAGCGGGCCGGTGGCGTCTGACCAGACGCGATCGGCTCCGCGCCGTGATCGGACGAGAGCACAGCAACGCCCGTTCTCGGCAGTGGCAGTGGCAGTGGCAGTGGCAGTGGCAGCGGTGGCAGTGTCGGTGGCGGACGCAGTGCGGTCGCAGTGGCCGTGCGGTGGCGGCCGCAGGGGCGCAGACGTGACTTCCGGTGCCGACGCTCACGCCGGCAGGTCGACGAGGTCGGGTCCGACCCGGACGACCAGCCCATCGGCCAGCAGCGAGGCCAGGCACCGTGCGCCCTGCTCGGCGTCGTCCACCACCCGGGACAGCGCCGACTCGGGGACGGCGCCGACGCTGTCCCGCAGCACCGCGATCATCCGGCCGCGCATCTGCCGATCCGTGCCGTGCCAGGTCTGCGCGGGTCGTCGCGTGGAACCAACGGGCGAGCCGGCCAGCCGCCACCGGCAGCCCACCGCGAGCGGGCACGATCCGCACGACGGGGCGCGCGCGGTGCAGACGGTGGCACCCAGTTCCATGACAGCCGCCGAGAACCGGGCCGCTACAGCGGGTTCCGGCGGCAACAGCGACTCGACCAGGTCCCGGTCGGCCTTGGTGGCCGGCTCCCGCGGTTCGTCCACCGCACGCACGACGCGGGACACCACCCGCCGGACGTTGGTGTCGACGACCGGTGTCCGGGCGCCGAACGCGAACGCCGCGACGGCCCGCGCCGTGTACTCACCGATGCCCGGCAACGCCAGCAGTTCCGGCACCGTGTCGGGCACGACCCCGCCGTCTCCGACCGTGATGGCCGTCGCCGCCGCGTGCAACCGCAGCGCCCGGCGTGGATACCCGAGCCGTCCCCAAGCGCGGATGGCGTCGGCAGGCGAGTCCGCGGCCAGGTCGGCGGGCGTCGGCCAGCGCTGCAGCCACCGCGTCCAGACGGGCAGTACCCGCACGACCGGCGTCTGTTGCAGCATCACCTCGCTGACCAGCACCGCCCACGGCGTCGCCGCCGACTCCCGCCAGGGCAACTTCCTGCCGGACCGGTCGAAGAAGCGGATCAGCGCCGCCGGGTCCAGAGGTGAGCCGTTGTCCCGCGTGATCCCACCCGTGCTCGGCGTCGGAACCGGCTCGGGGGCCTGCGTGTCGGGGGCCCGCGTGTCGGTGGGCGACGGCGGTACGTCGGTGGACAAGGCCAACCGGTCGATGGCGGACGGCAGGTCGGTCGGCGGCAGGTCGGCCCCGCGCAGGTCGGTCGACAGGAGGTGGGCCGGCGGGAGGTGGGTCGACGGCACTGCGCTGGACGGCGGCTCGGCGGTGGACAGCGACACCTCAGCGGTCGGCCGGGCCGCCGGTGGTCGGCTCGGCCTGCAGCTGGCCCGTGGGACTCACGCCGTCGGTGTGCACCTCTTCGAGCAGCCCGGTCTCGACGTCGAAGATGAAACCGCGCACGCCGTCATGGTGCAGCAGGAACGGTGAATCCCGGATCCGGCGCAGCGACTCCCGCACCGAATCGTGCGGGTCCTTGAACGCCTGCACCGACCACGTCGGGCGGTAGCCGGCGAAGGTTGCCAGGTGCGCTCGGAACACGTCCTCCTCGAGACGTGCCAGGCCGCAATCGGTGTGGTGGATGATCATCACCTCGCGGGTGCCCAGCGCGTGCTGGGAGATGGCCAGCGACCGGATGATGTCGTCGGTGACGACACCGCCCGCGTTGCGCAACAGGTGCACCTCGCCGGGGCTGAGCCGGAAGGCCGCATGCCCGTCGACACGGGCGTCCATGCACATCACCACGGCGATCTTCAGCGTCGGCAGTGGTCCCATCCCCACCGGGTGGTACTCCGCGGCGGCATGGTTGCGGGCGAGGAGCTCGTCGATTGCGGTCACAGTGCATCCCTCGGCGTTGCATCCTGGAATGGGGGTGAGCCGAGACTACCGTCGTGCCGGTGATGCACCCCGTTGGCCCTCTGAATCCGAAGGTGTACTGGATCCGCAGGGTTTCCATCGTCGTGCTCGCGGTGGCGGTGCTGATCGGGGCGGTGTGGTTCCTCGCGGGCCGTTCCTCCCGGTCGTCGGCAGGTCAGCAGCAGCCGACTGCCGCCGCCGTCACGGGACCGGTCACGCCCACTTTGACCGGCGTGCTCGCCGCCTCGACCGCGGTGACCACCCCGCTGCCCTCCGGTCTCACCGGCTCGGCGAGCGGGTCCGCGACACCGTCCTCCGGTGCCAAGCCCTCCGGGTCGGCGACCACCGGCAACAGCGCCCCGTCCGCGGCGGCAAGCCCGTCGTCGGGTGCGGTGGCACCCTCCGGTGCGTCGGCCCCGGGCGCGGCAAAGTCGGGGGCAGTGACTGCGGCGTCGGCGAGCGCCGCCGCCCCGTCCGCGGCCGCACCGGCGACCACCGCAGCCCCGAAGCCGGCGCCCAAGCCGACTGCCAAGCCCACGCCCAAGCCGAACCCGGCTCCTGCAAGTAAGCCGACTGCCGCGCCCGCTCCCGCGCCGAAGCCCTCCTATGCCCCCGACGGGATGTTGCTGTGCCCGGATGCGAGCGTCGCCGTCGCGGCGATCAGCACCGAGCCCAGTTTTCCGGTGGGCAGTCAGCCGACGCTGGGCATGACGGTCGCCAACACCGGCACCGTTCCGTGTCGACGTGACGTCTCGGGCACCCTGCAGACGTTCACCGTGAAGACCGCCGACGGCAAGCGCGTCTGGTCGACGGCCGACTGCTTCCCCGGTGACGGCACCGAAGTCAGGGACCTCGCGCCCGGCGAGGCGCTGCGGTACACGGTCAAGTGGTCCGGCCGGACGTCCACGCCCGGATGCACCGGGGACCGCGCTCCGGTACCGGCAGGAAAGTACGTGGTGATCGCCCAGCTTGGGAAGCTGTCCAGTGGCCCGACCGCGTTCACGATCACCGGCTGAGCACTGCGAGTGACCCGGGGCGGGGCAGCTCGTCGCTGAGGTCTCCAACACCTGCGTCCGGGACCGCACGGCCGGCCGAGCAGGTCGCCGTCGGTTTTCGTGGCGCAGAGGCGATCCCAGCATCGACAGCGACTGATCGGCGCCCGGATCCGGTCAGCGGCGCCGCCCGGCCCGGCGTTGCCCGGCAGCAGGTGTGCCCTACAGCGCGGCGCCGTACCGGTCGACGATCGACGACTCGGCGAGCCGGGACAGGCCCTCCCGGACGACCCGGGCGCGCGCCTCGCCGACACCCTCGACTGCCTGCAGGTCCGCGGCGGTCGCCGCGAGCAGGCCCTGCAGGTTGCCGAAGTGCTGGATGAGCCGGTCGAGCACGGCCGGCGGCACCCGGGGAATCCCGGCGAGCAGCCGGTACCCGCGCGGGCTGACCCCGGCATCAAGAGCGTCGCCGTAGGTGGACAGGCCCATCACCCGGGCGACGATGGTGAGGTCGAGCAGCGCCGTCTCGTCCAGGTCGTCCAGCGCCTGCACGATCTCGTCGACCTTCTCCGGGCCCTCGTCGGACGGCAGGTAGTCCCGGATCAGCAGTTCCTGCAAACCCTGGGTGCCGCTGAGCATCTCCTCCAGCTGCAGGCCCAGCAACCGCCCGTCGGTGCCGAGTTCGACAACGTTGCTGGTCAGCTCGTCGGCGATCCGGCGCACCATCAGCAACCGCTGCAGCACCGTCATGGCGTCCCGCAGCGTCGCAAAATCCTCGATCTCCAGGGCGGACAGCGCGCGGGCCACCTCGTCCAGTCGGAACTTGTACCGCTGCAACGTGGCCAGCGCCTGGTTCGCGCGCCCGAGGATGGTCGGTGGATCCGCCACCACGTGTCGCCGACCGCCGAAGTACAGGTTGATGATCGACATGGAATGGCTGACTGCGATGACCGGGTGCCCGGTCTGCAGGCCGGTGCGTTCAGCCGTGCGGTGCCGGGTGCCTGACTCGACCGTCGGGATCGTGGAGTCCGGGGTGAGTTGCACGTTGGCGCGCAGGATCCGGGTTGCATCGTCGTTGAGCACGACGGCACCGTCCATCTTGCACAGCTCCCGCAGCCGGGTGGAGGAGAACTCGACATCGAGCCGGAAACCGCCGTCACACAGGTCGTCGACGGCCTGGTCGAACCCGAGCACGATGAGCGCGCCGGTCCGCCCGCGCAGGATCCGTTCCAGGCCGTCTCGGAGCGGGGTCCCGGGGGCGACGCGGGCGAGCACCGCGCGATGCGCAGCGACGGTCATCCGATCGTCCACCCATCCCCCTTTCGTGGCGCGTGCCGGCCAGTTTAGGGCGCACAGCACCGACCGGTCGCCGCGCTGTCACCCGTCGTGGCCGCGCCGTCACCCGGTGGTCAGCCCCGGCGTCGGCGCAGCCACTGCACGACGCCATCGTCGTTGCCCATGCAGCGCAGCGCCTCCCCCAGATCGGATGCTTCGTCCACCCGCATGCCGCGCGGCCGCTCGGTCGCGGTCCCGTCCGGGACGATGGCATGGTCGAATCCGAGCCGCGCCGCCTCGGCGAGCCGGCGCGGGACGCCGCCCACCGGCCGGATGTCGGCGGCGAGGCCGAGCTCGCCCATCACGACAAGCCCTGCGGCGAGTGGGATGTCCCGCGCCGACGACCACAGCGCCAGGGCGAGTGGCAGATCCGCCGCCGGCTCCAGCATCTTCACCCCGCCGACGGTCGCGGCCAACACGTCCCTGCCGCCGAGCGGGACACCGCCCCACCGTTGCAGCACCGCGATCACCATGGCCGTACGAGAGCCATCCAGTCCGGAGACGGTCCGCCGGCTCGTTTCCGTCGCGGCCGGCGTGATGAGCGTCTGCACCTCGGCGGGGATCGCCCGACGGCCCTGCATGCTGACCGTCGCGCAGGTCCCCGGCACCGGCAGGCCCCGGCGGGTCAGGAACAGGCCCGAGGGATCGGCCAACCCGACGATGCCGTCGGTGACCATCTGGAAGCAGCCGACCTCGTCGGAGGGGCCGTAGCGGTTCTTGACGCCGCGGACGGTGCGCAGGGTGGAGTGCCGGTCGCCCTCGAACTGGAGTACCACGTCCACCAGGTGCTCCAGCACCCTGGGGCCGGCGATCCCGCCGTCCTTGGTCACATGTCCGACCAGGACGCAGGCCATGTTGTGTTCCTTGGCGACAGCGGTCAGCGCGGCGGCCACCGCGCGGACCTGGCTCACCCCGCCGGCGGTGCCGTCGACCTCGCCGGACGCGAAGGTCTGCACCGAGTCGACGATCAGCAGTCGGGGTTGCACCTGGTCGACGTGGCCGAGGACGGCGGCCAGGTCGGTCTCTGCGGCCAGGTAGATGTCCCGGTGCAGCGCGCCCATCCGGTCTGCGCGCAACCGCACCTGCGCGGCCGATTCCTCGCCGCTCACGATCAGCACGGCACCCTGCCCACGGTCCGCCCACGCCTTGGCGGCGGCGAGCAACAGCGTCGACTTCCCTACTCCCGGCTCACCGGCCAGCAGGACCACCGCGCCCGGGGTGAGACCGCCGCCGAGGACCCGGTCGAGCTCGGCGACCCCACTGGCCTGCGGGGCGACCCGGTCCGCCGACACCTCCTCGATGCGCTGCGCCGGCGCGGTCACCAGTCCCGGGGTGATCCGCCGGAGCACGGCGGGCGCAGGGCCGACCTCGTTGACCGACCCCCAGGACTGGCACTCCGGGCACCGGCCGTGCCACTTGCCCGGTTCGTGCCCGCACTCCGAGCACCGGTATCCCGGGCGGACCGGCTTTCTGGTTGCCGACGCTGCCCGGGAGTTCGACCTCGGCATGACATCGGACTGGCTTGATCGCATGCCGCGAACGCTAGCGGCCGGGTCCGACAGCTGTACGAAACGCGCCCGTCGAGTGCCACAACTGCTCGCCGGGATGCATCATTCGCGGTCGAACAACCGCGACCGCGGAGCCGTCGGGCACCGAGCGGTACCCCGTTCCGAGCTGCCTGTCCGGGGCACGGTCGGTGAGGCCCTTCGGGCCGAACGGCTGTCAGCCGCTGACCGCGGTACCGGTGGTGGCGGAGGGCACACCTTCGACGGTGCCGCCCCTGGTTCGCCTCGCTGGCCGCCGTGCTGGGCGGGCTCGGATCCGCACAGTTCGGCGGGTCTGCTCTGCTCAGCCGCCGGCCTGCGAGCCTTCCTCCTCCCAGACGGGGGTGGGGTGCGGCGGCTGGATCTCGATGATCTCCCGCTGCGAGCGCTCGTCGGGGTTCTCGATCGGGACGTTGATCGTCAGGCTGCCCGCGTCGGCGAAAGAGAACGTCATCGGGATCGAGACCCCGTAGTAGAGGTCCTGGTTCAGGTTCTGGATGGTGATCTGCCGTCCCGAATCGCCACTGAGGTCGACGAGGGTCTGTGCGGGGATGGTCGGGTCGCCGGTGATCTGCACGGACTGCGCGGCCGACGTGCTGACCGAGGTCAGCGAGTCGGGGTTGATGCCGTCGTTCGACAGGTACAGCAGCACCCTCGGGTTGGACCCGGCCGGGTACTTCTCCTGGTCGGCCTTGGCCAGCCGCACGTTGAGGGCGGACATGTCGCCGACCTGACCGTTTGCGCCGAGGATGGCCGCCTGCTGGTTGGCCGACTGCGCGTACTGCCCCGCGCCGCAGCCCGCGAGAAGCAGGGTCGCCGACGCGAACACCGCGGCGGTCGTCCGGGTGATCGCGCGTCGCTTGGTGCGGGCGGTGCGGAACACGGTGGTCCCCTTCTCTCGACGGGCTGCGCGACGGTGTTGCCCGGCTGGTCCGGCGTTCGCGCTGCCGTTGTCGTTCGTTGGCACTGTCCTGGTCTGTGCTGCCGTCACTGCTGTGCTGCCGTCACTGCTGTGCTGCCGTCACTGCTGTGCTGCCGTCACTGCGGTCCAGCTGGTCCGGCGGCCGGGCATCCGTCCGGCCGGATCATTGTCACCGGTCCCCCGCTCGGTTGCCACCGTCACGAAGCCGCGCGCGTCCGGCCGCCCGTCGGCGTCGCGGCTGTGCTGTGGTGGCGGGTGCAGTCCCGGCCGGTGCGATGAGGTTAGCCGCCGCCATGATCATCGTGCGCGCCGGGCAGCGGAACCGCTGGCCACGGCACTCGTCGGGCGTGTTGTGCGCCCGGCACGGGGGACCGGCCGACCGGTCGATGCACGCAGCTGAGGGATTTGTCAAGTGGGGGAATAGCCCCTGACCTGCGGGAACAGGCGATCATCCGGCGTCGGGCGTGCTAAACTGATCGGAGCGAAAGGGGTCTTGAACGCTCATGGTTTTCAATGTTGGCGAAACCGTTGTCTACCCCCACCACGGGGCGGCACTCATCCAGGCCACCGAGACTCGCACAGTCAAAGGTGTCGAAAAGCTCTACCTGGTCCTCAAGGTCGCGCAGGGCGACCTCACCGTCAAGGTTCCCGCCGACAACGCCGAGATCGTCGGCGTGCGCGACGTGGTCGACCGGACCGGTCTGGATCACGTGTTCGAGGTGCTGCGGGCGCCGCACACCGAGGAGCCGACCAACTGGTCGCGCCGGTACAAGGCCAACCTCGAGAAGCTCGCTTCGGGTGACGTGAACAAGGTCGCAGAGGTTGTGCGTGATCTCTGGCGCCGGGACCGCGAACGCGGCCTGTCCGCCGGCGAGAAGCGGATGCTGGCCAAGGCGCGGCAGATCCTGGTCTCCGAGCTGGCGCTGGCCGAGGGCACCAACGAGGACAAGGCCGAGGGCATCCTCGACGAGGTCCTGGCCTCCTGACGTCTCCGCCGCGGCCGGATCGTGGTGCGGTGATGCATGTCTGACGCCAGGGTCATCGCACTCGTCCCGGCTGCGGGCACCGGCGAGCGGCTCGGCGCAGGTGTTCCCAAAGCGTTCGTCGCGGTGGCCGGCATCCCCATGCTGCTGCACGCGGTCGAGCGGTTGCACGAAGCCGGCGTCGACCACGTCATCGTTGCGGTGCCCGCCGAGCAGGCGCAGGCTGCCCGCCAGTTGCTGTCGGGCCGGGCGACCGTCGTGGTCGGCGGCGCCGACCGCACCGCATCGGTGGCGGCCGCGCTCGCGTCGGTTCACGAGACCGACGACGACGCAGGAATGGCGATCGACGTCGTGCTCGTGCACGATGCCGCACGCGCGTTCGCGCCCCCCGAACTGATCCGGTCGGTGATCGCGGCCTGCCGGGCCGGCGCACCGGCCGTCATCCCTGTTTTGCCGGTGGCCGACACGATCCGGACGACGCTCGACGACGGCTCGCTCGGCGCCCCGGTCGACCGCGACCGGCTCCGCATCGTGCAGACCCCGCAGGGTTTCTCCGCCGACGTGCTGCGGCGAGCACACGTCGCCGCCGCGGGTGCCGGCCTGATCGCGACAGACGACGCGGCGCTCGTCGAGGCCCTGGGCGTCGCGGTGACCGCCGTCCCCGGCGACCGGGACGCCTTCAAGATCACCACCCCGTCGGATCTGGCAGATGCGGAGCGGCTGATGGCATCCCGCCCGGACAGCGCCGGTGCCCGGATCGCCCCGGCAGGCAACGCCACGGGTGGCGACGCCGCCGCGACCAGCCCCTCGCCGCTGCGGATCGGGACCGGTGTCGACGTGCACCCGATCGAGCCGGGTCGCGAGTGCTGGATGGCCGGGCTGCTGTTCCCCGGCGTCGACGGGTGCTCCGGTCATTCCGACGGCGACGTGGCGGCGCACGCGCTTTGCGATGCGCTGTTGTCCGCCGCCGGCCTGGGTGATCTCGGTGCCGTGTTCGGCACCTCGGATCCGCGGTGGGCCGCCGCGTCCGGGGCGACCCTGCTCGGCGAGGTGTTGAACCTGTTGACCGGCAACGGGTTTGCGGTCGTCAACGCAACGGTCCAGGTGATCGGCAACTCGCCCCGGCTGTCGCCGCGCCGGGCGGAGGCGGAGGCGGTGCTGACCGCGGCGGTCGGTGCCCCGGTGTCGGTGGCCGGTACGACGACGGACGGGCTGGGGCTCACCGGCAGGGGAGAAGGGCGTGCGGCGGTGGCCACAGCGCTGCTGACGGCGTCCGCCGGGACCTGACCACGCCCATCTCGCCGGCCGGGCGGCTCAACGGACGGCGGACGGCAGTTCGTCCTCGACGTACCGGGGGCGGACGGCCAGGCAGCCCGCCGCCCCCTGCACCAGCACCACGCCGCACAGCGCGATCAGCGGAACCGTCCATCCGCCGGTGAGGTCGAACAACACGCCGAAACCGACCGGGCCGACGGACGCGATCAGGTATCCGGTGCACTGGGTGAACGCCGATAGTGACGTCGTGGCAAGCGATGTCCGAGCCCGCAGCGCGATCAGTGTGAGCGCCAACGGGAACGCTCCGGTGCCGATGCCGATCAGCACGCTGAAGATCAGCACCGGCCCGGCCGGCGCGACGATGAGGCCGACGAAGGCGGCGAGGTAGCACGCCGACAGCGCGATCACCAGGATCGCCGGCCGCCGCGCCCGGCCCAACAGCGGCGGTACGAATGCGGCCAGCGGGATGCCGACGGCGATGGCGATCGCCACCTGCGCGGCGGCGGCGGTGTCCGTCCGGCCCGCGTCGGTGAGGATCTGCGCCAGCCAGCCGAACACCACGTACGCGATCATCGACTGGCACCCGAAATACAGCGCCAGCGACCACGCCACGGCGGTGCGGGCCAGCGCCGACAGCGGCAACCGGCGGCCGGCCGACGGAGCCGGGGCGGCCCTGCCGCTGCGGATCAACAGCAGCCAGGGGATGAGCGCGATCACCGCGACGCCGGCCCACATCCCCAGGCCGGTGCGCCAGTCGGCGCCGAGGCTTCGCTCGATCGGCAACGTGATACCCGCCGCCGCGGCGCCGCCGATCGTCAGCAGCGTCGTGTAGGCGGCCGTCATCACCGGGATGCGGTCGGGGAAATGCAGTCTGACCAGGCCCGGCAGCAACACGTTGCCGACCGCGATGCCGGCGAGCCCGACGATCGACCCGAGGAACAGCGCGGCGGTTCCGGGCACCAGGACGCGGACCAGCTGACCGACGATCAGCGCGACGAGGCTGGCGACCACGGTGCGATGCGACCCGAGCCGGGCGGCCAGCGCGGGCGCCACCAATCCGAGGAACGCGAACGACAGCGTGGGCAGCGACAGCAGCAGCCCCGTGGTGGACGCCGGCAGTCCGGTGGATTCCCGCAGTTCGGGGATCACGGCCCCCACCGCGTTGACCACGGGCCGCAGATTGACGGCCAGCAGCAGCACCGCGATCGTCACCAGACCCCGTGATGTGGCCGGCCCGGCGCTGTTCACCCCGGGAGGATAGGCCCCGTCCCGGCGCCCGCTGCGTCCACCGTCCGCGGCCCGATGCCGTCGAGAACCGTGTCCACCGCGACGCCGATCAGTCGCTCGTCCAGCCCGTCACCGAACTGCGACAACGCCACGCCGAACAGGATCACCAGCAGCAGGACGGCGGCCTGTTCCGGGTCGGCGTCCGGCCGGATCCGGCCGAGGTCCCGCTCGGCTGCGAGGTAGCGGGCGACGAACTGCGGCGGACCGGGCAGTCCCATCCCGGGCGCCGGGAGGCCTCCGGGCAGCATGCCCGGCGCGAACACGCCGCCCGGTGGGCCACGGTGCGGGACCGCCCCTGGTGGGGCCGGGTCGGTCGCCGGCGAGCCTGGCGGGCGTGAGCCGGACGCATCGACATCCGGCGGGTCCGGGTGAGGTGGCGGGCTCGCCCGTGCGCTGTCGTCGGCGGCCGGCGGGTGGAGCGGGTCGCCGGGCCGCGGCGCCGCGGCGAACGCGGCTGCCAACTCCTTGCTGAGCTCCGGATCCGAGCGCAGCCACAATTCCAACGGCAACAGATCTGTCCGCAACCGGCCCAGCTGCATGAGGGCCTCGCCGAGGTTGCCGCGCACGGTGCCAGTGCCGGCCCGCTGCGGCAGCGCGGTGATCCAGTCGAGGACAGCGGTGTTGCGGTCCAGGACGGCGGCGTAGAACAGTTGCCGCTTGTCGGAGAAGTGCCGGTAGATCGTCCCTTCCGCCACGCCCGCTGCTTCGGCGATCGCCTTCGTCGTCGCCCGGGCGTAACCGACCTCGGCGACGACCTCGATGGTGGCCTGGATGAGCCGGGTCCGGGTTCGCTGCCCACGGACGTTCATCCGGGCCCCCTTCTCTGTTCGGGGTGGCGACGTCGCCAGTGCTGTGGTGGGTTCTGGGTGCTGTTGTGCCGATGGGTGTGGTGGTGCGGGCTTGCGGGCCCCGGCGTTCCGCGGGTGGCGCGGGCCGGCCGGCGCCGGCGTTCCGCGGGTGGCGCGCCGGCGTCCTGGTCAGTCTGTGACGTCCCGCCTGCGGAACACCAGCCCGGCGGCGACCAGGCCGATCGCCGCGTAGGCCAGCCAGAGCCCGAGCGCCGTTGGGTAACTGGTGGTGGGTGTCCCGCCCTTGGCCAGTGCGGTGAGGGTAGCGCCGGGCAGCCAGTCAGCGACGTCCGGGGAGATCGCACGCAGCAGACCCTCGATGACCAGCACGTAACCGAGACCGACACTGATCGCGACGGCCGAACTCTTGGCCAGCACCGCGATCGCCAGGCCGATCACCCCCCACACCACCAGCGCCAGGAAGGTGTTCAGCCAGCTGCCCAGCACATGACCGACGACGACCGACGGGTTGGATTCCCACCCGGCCGTCGACACACCGGAGCCCTCGGCGGCGACCGGTCCGGCGAACAGCACGGCAACCGTGGCGATCGTCGTGACCAGAGCGGTCCAGCCGACCAGCGCCAGCACCTTGCCCAGCAGAAGCCGAATCCGGCCCGGCTGCGCCTGCACCAGCAACCGGATGAGACCGGTCGTGTAGTCCGATGCGGTCGCCACCGCCCAGAACGACAGCGAGACGACACCCAGGATGGTCGCCGCGGCGCCCAGCGGCAGCATCCGACCGTCGGCGCCGGACAGCTCGGCAGCGGTCGGAAATCCGCCGCCGGGTGCCACCGAGACGTCGGTGCCGTCACCGGCGACGACGAACGAGAACATCGTGATCATCACGGTCAGCACGAACGTCAGGCCGAGCCAGCCCAGCGTGAAGCTGCGGCGCCGGAGCCTGGTCAGTTCGGACCGGGTGGCTGCGAGGGTGGTCATCACACCCGCTCCTGCCGCGATCCGCGGCCGGACGGCCCCACCGGCAATCGGGGTCGGGAATGCTGATCGGGTTCACCGGTTGGCGCCGCCGATCCGACGGATTGCGCCGCCCGGGCCGTACTCAGCTCTCCGTCGGTGTCCCCGGTCATCCGCAGGAACAGGTCTTCGAGCGTCTCCCGGCGGGGGATGAGCGAGGCGAGGGTCACCCCGCCGACGGCTGCTGCGCGGTTGACGGCGGTGGTCTGCCCGACCGGTGCGGCCACCCGCAGCGTCCGGGAGGCGACCGGGCCGGCCCGCGCCAGGGTCACCGTCCACCCCGCGCCGGTCAGTACATCGGTGAGAGTGATTGCGTCATCGGATGTCTCGGTGGCCACCTCGATGTATTCGTCGGCCCGGGCGAGCAGTTCGGTCATCGGGCCGGCGAACAGCAGGGTGCCGAACCGGATCACCACCACGTGATCGCAGATCGCCTCGATCTCACTGAGCAGATGGGAGGAGACGACCACCGTCCGGTCGCCGGCGCTGAGCTCGCGCAGCAGCTTGCGGATCTCGACGATGCCGGCCGGGTCGAGGCCGTTGGTGGGTTCGTCCAGCAGCAGGAGTTCTGGGTCCGGTAGCAGCGCGGCCGCGATGCCCAGCCGCTGCTTCATGCCGAGCGAGAAGCCACGCACCGGTTCCCGGTCGCGCCCGGCCAGGCCGACGATCTCCAACACCTCATCGACCCGGCCGGCCGGCAGTCCGCGCAGCTGGGTCAGCGAGCGGAGGTTGCTGCGGGCCGACAGCGTCGGCACGAAGGCCGGGCTCTCGATCAGCGCGCCGACCCGTGGGGCGAACGCTGCCGGCTCCGCGATCGTGCGCTCCAGGACGACGGCGCCCCCGCCGCTCGGTGCGATCAAGCCGAGCAACATCCGGATCAGGGTGCTCTTGCCGGACCCGTTGGGACCGACGAGGCCCACGACGCCGCCCAGCGGGACATCGAGGGTGAGTCGGTCGACGGCGACCAGGTCGCCGAACGTGCGGGTGAGCTTGTCGGTGCTGAGAACGGTCATGGTGGTCCCTCGACGAGCTGTTATGTGAGTGTGTACTCACATCTTGCGGAGGCGGGCGAAGATCTGTCAAGGAACGGCGCGGCTGTCCGGATCGGTTACGGCCTTTCCGGGCAATCGGCGAAGGTCAGTTGGCGCCCTCGAGATCAGCGCGCAGGTGGGTCAGCCGGCAGCGCGGATCGGTGCCGCTGTTCGGGTTGGCGCGCCGGTGGGGTCGGTCGGCGCTGTGGGGGAGTCGCCGGTCGCGGTCGGTCGGCTCGGTGGGGCGTCGCCCGTCGGGGTCGGTCGCGAGCCGAGAAAGTTGCGCCGTTCGGATCAGGCGCCATCCGGATCGGGATGCCCGTGATCCGGTGGCCCGGTGACCGCCATCGAGGCCGCGAACCGCCCGAGCAGCGTCACCAGCGCGGCCAGGTCCTCCGGCGCCCACCCCTGGACCACCGCACTGAGCCAACCGAGCCGGGCTTGCAGCGCCCGGGCCTGCAGCGCCCGGCCGGCGGGTGTCAGTTCGAGCATGCTGCGCCGGGCGTCGTGCCCGGACGGACGACGCCGCACCAGGTCTGCACGAACAGCACGGTCGACCAAGCGACTCGCCGTGGACGGCGTGACGTCCGCGAACACGGCGACATCGCCGACGCTCACCTCGTCCCGCCGGGCTGCACCCCTGGCGCACGCCTCCACGACCAGCACGCTGGACATCTCGACCGGCCGACCATCGTGGTCGATCACCTGTCGCGGGCTGGACCACAACCGGCGCAGGCGGACCAGGGCATCGTCCAGGCCGACCAGGTCGTCTCTCCCCGCGGGGGTGCCTGGAGCCGTCATCGCACTGCTCGTCGTCGGGTGATACCTGTACCGTACATATATGGATCCGATTCTGGTGACGGGCGCGACCGGCAACGTGGGCCGATCGGTGGTCGTCGGGCTGCTGGCCGCCGGTCATCGCGTGCGCGCCGCCGTGCGCGACCCGGCCGAGGTTTCCGGTGACCTCGATCTTGCCGCCGCTGACCCGGTTCCGTTCGATTTCACCGAGCCCGCGACCTGGGCGGCCGCGTTTGCCGGTGTCCGGTTGATGTTCTTGATGCGGCCGCCGCAGCTGTCGAACGTCAAGCGCGACCTGCTGCCGGCCCTGGAGGCGGCACGGGCGGCCGGCGTCCGGCATGTGGTGTTCCTGTCCCTGCAGGGTGCGGAGAAGAACAAGGTCGTTCCACACGCGACCGTGGAGAAGTGGCTCCGCGCGTCCGGTCTGAGCTGGACGTTCCTGCGTCCCTCGTTCTTCTTCCAAAACCTGTCCACCACCCATCGCACCGACATCCGGGACAGGGATGAGATCTTCGTGCCAGCCGGACGGGGCCGGACGGCGTTCGTCGATGCGCCGGACATCGCGGCGGTCGCGGTCCAGGTGCTCACCCATCCCGGTGATCATGTGGGAAAAGCCTGGACGCCGACCGGTTCGGCCGCGCTGACCTACGACGAGGTGGCGGCAGCGCTGACCGCCGAACTCGGACGGCCGATCACCTACCGGCGCCCCGGCGTGTGGCGGTATGCCTGGCACGCCAGGCGGGTGCTGGACATGCCGATCGGGATGGTGCTGGTGACCGCCGCCATCTACACCACCGCCCGGCTGGGGCTCGCTGCCGGGCTCACCCGCGACGTGCGCACGGTGCTCGGCCGGGAACCCAACGGGCTCGATGACTTCGCGCGCCGGGACCGCGCGGCGTGGCTCCGCGACCTGGCCGGCGGCAGCACCGGCAGCACCAACAGTCGCAGTGACCCCGGCGTCGGTGACCGCGGCACCGATCACCACGGCGGGCGCAACAACAGCCCCGGCAACCACGGCCCCGGTTACCACAGCCCCGGTAACCACAGCCGCGGCAACGACCGCGGCATGGACCGCAGCCCCGCCGACGAGAACAGTCGCACCGAGACAGGAGACACGGCAATGCATGTCGCGGTATTGGGTGGCACCGGCCGAACGGGTCGGCTGGTGATCAGCAATCTCCTGGCCGCCGGGCATCAGGTCCGCGCGCTGGTGCGCAATGCGGCGACGGCGCCACCGGGCGTGCAGATCGTCGTCGGTGACGCCCGCGACCAGATGTCGCTACGCGAGGTGGTCGACGGGTGCACGCTGGTGATCGGCGCGCTCGGGCCGGTCGCCAAGGACAAGCACCTGCACCGGGAGGTCGCCCCGCTGCTGATCGGGGCGATGAAAGAGAAGGGCGTGCAGCGGTACATCGGGATCAGCGGAGCTGGCATCGACGTGCCGGGGGACAACAAGTCCCGCCGCGACCGGATCGTCTCCACGCTGATCCAGAAGCTGGGCGGCGACGCCGCGAAGGACAAGACGCTGGAGTACCAGGCATGGCGGGACAGTGGCCTGGATTGGACGCTGGTCCGGCCACCGCGGCTGCTGGACGGTCCGGCCACCGGGTCGGTCGAGGATCACGCCAGCCGGTCGCCGAGGTCGACCAAGATCACCCGCGCCGACCTCGCGCACTTCGTCGTCTCTCTGGTGGATGCGCCGCGGTATGCCCGGCAGGCACCGCTGGTGGCCGGAAAGGCCTAGCGGAGGTTGGTTTGCCGGGGGTGCCGCCGGGCGAGGAGCTCGCCCGGCCGCGCGCCGACCGGAGGCCGGGACTGCGGGGAACCGTCGTGCGGGCCGGTGCAGGGTACTCATCCCACGCGCCGGCCACAGCGCACTGCCGTCAGCGGCGGGCTCCGATCAGCCGGACAGCTGACCCAGGCCGAAGCGGACGCCGGTCAGTTCCTCCGACTCCGTCCACAACCGCTTGGCGACCTCCACGTCGCTGGCCGCGGCGGTCCGCCCCACCAGCGTCGGATGGCCGCGGGTCTCGAAGCGACCGTCGGGACCGACGTACGCGGCGTTCGGCAGGTCCTGGCTGGCAGCGAAAAGGGTTGGCAGCGCTCCACTCTGATCGCTCTGGGCGAAGACCGCGTTGCCCACCTTCATGACGGCGTTCATCAACTTCGACGCGTGTGACTGCAGATTGGTCGCAGACCACCCCGGATGCACCGCGTATGCGCGGACGTCGGACCCGGCAGCGGCGAGGCGGCGCTGCAGTTCCAGGGTGAACAGCAGGTTGGCCAGCTTCGACTGGCCGTAGGCCGCCCAGGTGTCGTACTTGCGGGTGTTCCAGTTCAGGTCGTCGAAGTCGATGCTGCCGTTGCGGTGCGCGACGGAGGACACCGTCACCACCCGATCGGTGATGTGCGGCAGCAGCAGGTTCGTCAGCGCGAAGTGGCCGAGATGGTTGGTCCCGAACTGGGTCTCGAAACCGTCCTTGGTGCGGGACAGCGGGATCGCCATCACACCGGCGTTGTTGATCAGGACATCCAGGTCGCCGTCCCATTCGTCGGCGAAGGCGCGGACGGACGCCAGGTCAGCGAGGTCGAGCCGGCGGACCTCCCGCTGGCCCGGCACCGTGGCCGCGGCCTGCTCACCTTTGGTCGTGTTGCGAACCCCCATCACCACCCGGGCGCCGGCCCTGGCGAGTTCACGGGCCGCAGCCAGCCCGATCCCACTGTTGGCGCCGGTCACCACGACGGTGCGTCCGGCGAAGGACGGAAGATCTGCTGCGGTCCACTTGGATGTCGTCATGGACACCAAAGTAGGCAGCGACTACATTGTTGTCAATGCCAACATTGTCCAGCCCTTCAGAGTCCGGTCCGGCGGGGTCGAGCGCTGCAGCGGCACAACCGTCGGCGGCACAACCGTCGGCGTCGACAACCGTCGGCGTCGAAACCAGCGGCGTCGAAACCCACGGCGGCGAAACCAGCGGCGTCGAAACCCACGGCGGCGAAACCAGCGGCGCCGGGACCATCTGCACCGTCGTCGGTGAAAAACCCTGCCCCGGCGACACCGACCCGGCCGCCGGTGGTCGGCGGCACGGTGCGCGCCCAATCGGCGCGGTACCACCATGGCGACCTGCGCGCGGCGCTGGTCGAGCGGGCGACCGAGGTGGTGGCCACCGGCGGGATCGACGCGCTGTCCCTGCGGGAGCTCGCCAGGGATCTGGGGGTCAGCCACGCCGCCCCGAGCCGGCATTTCGCGGACAAGCAGGCATTACTGGACGCGGTGGTGGTCAACGGCTTTCACCGGTTGGGCGCCGAGCTGGCCGACTCGTTGCCCGCCGCGGGGACAGCGGCGGACTTCGCCGGGCAGTTGTGTCAGCAGGCGCTCAGCTACGTGCGATTCGCCGTCCGGAACCCCGATCTGCTGACGCTCATGTTCGCCGCGAAGCACCGCGACCAGGCGCCGGAGGCGATCCTGCGGGCGGCGGATCAGGCGTTCGCGGTCCCGCTGCGGCTGATCACCTCGGCGCAGGATCGCGGCGAGGTGATCGCCGGTTCGCTCGAGGTGATCGGCACCGCCATCCACGCGACGATGCACGGGTTCGCCAGCCTGGCGGCGGGCGGGCTGCTGGAGGAAATCGACTGGGAACAGGCGCTGACCGGGACGATGAGCCTGCTGGTCGAGGGCCTCCGCCCGCGGTGACGCCCGGCGCACCGGCGCCCTCAACGCGGTCGGGCCGGCACGACGCGCGGGAACCGGGATGCTGCCGGCCGACGCTCCATGACACTCTGACGGCATGACGACGATTGCCATCCTCGGCGCCGGCAAGATCGGCGAGGCGCTGCTGTCCGGGTTGCTCTCCGCCGGTCGATCCCCCGAGTCGCTGCTGTTCACCGAGCGGTACCCGGCCCGCGTGCAGGAGCTCACGGAGCGGTACGGGGTCCGCGGCGTCGACACCGACGAGGCCGCCAAGACGGCGGACGTGCTGATCGTGGCGGTCAAGCCGCAGGACATCGACCCGCTGCTGCGGGCGCTCGCGTGGTCCATCAAGCCCGGCACGCTGGTGGTGTCGCTCTGCGCGGGTCTGCCGACCGCGCTGTACCAGCGGCACCTTCCGGACGGCACGCCGGTCGTTCGCGTCATGCCCAACACGCCGATGTTGGTTGGCGAGGCGATGAGCGCCATCTCAGCGGGATCGCACGCCGGCCCCGAGCACCTGCAGCTGGTCGAGGACCTGCTGTCGACGGTGGGCAAGGTCGCCCGGGTCCCGGAGGACCAGCAGGACGCCGTCACCGCACTGTCCGGCTCCGGGCCGGCGTACTTCTTCTACCTGGTCGAGGCGATGATCGACGCCGGGATCCTGCTCGGACTGCCGCGCGCCGTGTCGACGGATCTGATCATCCAGTCCGCCGTCGGCGCCGCCACCATGCTGCGAGACTCGGGCGAGCACCCGGTGTCCCTGCGGGAGGCTGTGACGTCCCCGGGTGGCACCACGATCGCGGCCATCCGCGAGTTGGAGAACCACGGCGTCCGGGCCGCGTTGCTGTCGGCCATCGAGGCCGCGGCGACCCGGTCGGCCGAGCTCGGCAAGGCGCACCACTCCGGTTGAACCGCCCCGACGCCGAGGATCACCCGCAGCGAGAAACCGTTGCGGCGTGCCGTCCCGGCGGTTCCGCACGGCGGTCGGCGCCGGCGACCGATCAGTCGGTACGGCTCACGCCGGCTGCGTCAACGGCACCTTTCTGGCGCCCTGCGAACGGGCCCGTTGGGCCGCCATCTGCTCGTCGAACTCCGCGCGCCAGGTCGGGCTGACCGGGATCCCGGCCTTCGCCGCCTGCTCGGTGCTGAGCTCGACCGGGAAGCCGAACGTGTCGTAGAGGGTGAACAGTTCCGCGCCGTTCACCCCGGTCGAGTGCGACGCCAGCTGCTTGATGCCCTTGCGCAGCGTCTGCCGGAACGCCTTCTCCTCCTTGACCAGCACCGCGATCACCTCATCCCGCCGCCGCTCGACCTCGGGGTAGTCGGCGTCGTACATGCCGGCGATGGTCGGGATGATCTCCGGGAAGAAGTTCTGCTGCAGCCCGAGGTCGAATGCGTACCGGACGGCGCGGCGGACCAGGCGGCGCATGACGTACCCCTGCGCCTTGTTGCTCGGCCGGACACCGTCCACCGCGAGGAATGCGGCACCACGGAGATGATCGGCGATGACCCGCATGGCAACGGTCTCGTCCTCGTAGGACCTGCCCGAGAGTTTCTCCAGCTCCTGCACGATCGGCCACAGCAGGCTGATCCGGAACACATCCGGGCTGTCCATCGACGCGGCCGCGATCCGGGCCAGGCCACCGCCGAAGTCGACGTTCCGTCGGGGGAGGGGCGCGAAACCGGTGGCGGTCCGGACGTATTCCATGAAGACGGAGTTGCCCAGCTCGATGAACCGGCCGCAGTCGCAGTTCTGGTGGCAGTGCTCACCGAACGCGGGATCGTGCTCGACGTCCGGGTAGAGGTGGAACATCTCCGAGTCGGGACCACCCGGTTCGCCGACCGGCATGCCCTGGGCGCTCCCCCCGCGGCACCACCAGTTCTTCTTGCCGTAGAACGCGATCCGGGCGCCGCCCGAGCCGACCGCGGAGCCGTGCTCCTCGGTGTCCAGGTCCACCTGGTCTGCGGAGAGACCGGCCGCGGCGAACAGTTCGGTCCAGATCCGCGCGCTCTCGGTGTCCTTCGGTATGCCGTTGGCCGGGTCGCCGATGAAGCAGCTGACGTAGATCCGGTCCGGGTCCAGCCCCACCCGCCCGGTCAGGAACTCCCAGATCTGCGGCAGCTGCTGGTCTTTGAAGTAGTCGCCCAGGCTCCAGTTGCCGAGCATCTCGAAGAACGTGGTGTGCCGGTTGTCGCCGACCTCGTCGATGTCCTGGGCCCGCAGGCATGTCTGGCTGTCGGCCAACCGCTTGCCGGCGGGATGATCCCGACCCAGCAGGTACGGCAACAGCGGCTGCATACCGCTGCCCGTGAACAGCGTCGTCGGGTCGTCGTGCGGAACCAGCGGAGCGCGAGGGATGACGGTGTGCCCGCGCTCCTGCATGTACTGCAGATACCGCGCCCGTACCTCGTCCGCATCCATCCACGGATGATCACATACCGGACACCGGGACGCAGGGCTGCGGCGATGTCAGTCGACGGTGTCGGTGTCGTCGGTCAGGGACCGCACCGACCCGTCCCAGCGCCGGCGCAGCCAGCGGTCGTGACTGGCCACCACCACGGTGCCGGAGGATGACCCCAGCGCCTCCTCGAGTTCCGTCGCCAGGGCGAGCGAGATGTGGTTGGTGGGTTCGTCGAGCAGGAGCAGGTCCGGTGACGCCGCGACCAGGATCGCCAGGGCCAGCCGCCGGCGCTGCCCGACGCTCAGTGCGCCGACCGGGGTGCGGGCCGCCCGGGGGGACAGCAACCCGAAACCGGTCAGCGCGTCGGCCGCCGCCGGGCCGGCCGCCCGTTCGAACGCGGCTCGCGCGGTGACCTGCGGGTCGTCGAAGGTGACGTCCTGCTCGAGCAGTCCGACCCGTCGTGCCGCGACCTGGACGACTCCCCGCCTCGGTCGGAGGCGGCCGTTGAGGACGGCCAGCAGGCTGGACTTACCGGAGCCGTTGGGTCCGATCAGCAGGAGATGTTCGCCCGCGGCGACGTCGAAGCGGCGGATGCTGACCCGGCCGGGCACGACCAGGTCCCGCAGGTGCACGACGCTTCCCGTGGCGCCGCCGTGCGCACCGAGCGAGCCGCTGAATTGCAGCAGCGCCGGTGGCCGCCGCACCTGCTGACGCTCGGCGACGGCCAGCCGCCGCTGCGCGTCGTGCACCCGCCTGGCCAACGTGCGGTCCACCCGCGCCCCCTTGAAGGCGTGGATGAACTTGTCGTTGTCGCGGGGACCACGGCCGGGCGCGATGCTGCTGGTGTCGATGGCGGCGGCGCGGCGCAGTGCGCCGATCTCCCGCTGCTGCTCCAGGTAGGTCCGCTCCCACCTCCGGCGCGCCTCGCCGCGCACCCGGAGGTAGTCGGAGAACCCGGCACCGGCCGCGCGGTTGATGGTGTACCGGCGACCGCCCGCCCCGTCCGTCCCCAACGGGTTCGGGTCGAGGTCGAGGATCTGCGTGCACACGCGGTCCAGGAACACCCGGTCGTGACTGGCGGCGATCACCACGCCGGGCAGGCCGGCCAGGAAGTCCTCCAACAGTTCCATCGCGTCGTCGTCAAGGTGATTCGTCGGTTCGTCCAGCACCACGCACACCGGCCGGGCTGCGATGAGCGCGGCCAGGGCCAGCCTGGTGCGCTGCCCGCCGGACAGCGTGCCGATGGTGCGGTCACCGGCCAGGCCCGCCAGGCCCAGCCGGTGGGCCGCGACGGCGGCCCGGCGTTCGGCGTCCCAGGCGTCGTGCTGTTCGGCGAACTGCAACGCGGCGGCATAGCGGTCGGCGACCTGAGGATCCTGCGAGAGTCGGGTGCTCAGCTGCTCCACCGCGCTGACCGTGGCCCGCAGCGGGGCGAGCGCATCGGCCAGAACCGTTGCCACGGTGTCGCTGTCGGCGAACGGCGGCTCCTGCGCCAGGTAGCTCAGCTCCGCCGGCCGGACGACCGTCCCGGAGTCGGCGGTCTCCACGCCGGCCAGGATCCGCAACAGGCTGGACTTTCCGACGCCGTTCTCGCCGACCACACCGATCCGCTGGCCGGGAACCGCCAGCACGTCGATGCCGTCGAGCACCGTGCGGCCGCCGTAGGACTTCGCGACGTCGTCGGCGCGCAGCGGTGCGATGGGTCCCGCAGACGGGCGGGCGCGAGCGGGCAGCGCGTCCGCCGGAACGTCGGCTTGTCGGGGTCGATCGACAGGTTTGCTGACGGGGTGGTGAACAGGCATCGCGATCCTGGAGGTCGGCTGACGGGGTCAGCGCGGCGAGAGCCCACCGGGTCCGCCCGCCGGGTGACCGGCGGGGTGCCTCGGGCGTGGGCGGGGCGATGTCAGTGATCCATGGTGCGGCCAGGCTAATTCCGTGCCACCCCCAGGGTCCACCGGTTTATCCCGCGGGTGGAGATGCCGGGGCGCAGAGATTGCGCCCGGGCCGCCTCAGGCCATCTCGGGAGCCCGTAGGTGCGCCACGAGCAATTCGAATTCGGCGACGTCGAGCACGTCGGAGCCGGTGTCCTGCGCTGTCTTGTGGCGCAGTCGCATGGCCGGCTCGCGGCTCGCGTCCATCGCCTCCCGGCTGTCGTAGGTCACCGACGTCACCGCCGTGCCGCGCGACCGCTCGATGAACATGCTCGCGCTGCAGAAGCCGGCGAGTTCTTGGAGGGCGGGCAGTGTCTCGGATCGGAACAGGGCGACCGCGTCGTCCGTCCGGCTGGGGTCGCCGTGCGTCCAGGTGACCCGGACGCACGCTCCGCGGGCGGCGTGATGGTCGCGGTGCAGCAGCGCGATTTCCCATTCCTCGACGAACGGCGCCCCGCCCAGCACCTTGCCGCCGCGCTCCCGGAACGGGACCATCGCGGCGTCGCTGGCCCGCATCTGGTCCAGCTGACCCCATGCGCTGGTGACGATGCACCGCCCGGAGTCGCGATCGGCCATCATCGACAATCCCAGGCATCCCGGCATGTGCTCCACGGCCGGCATCACCTCGTCGCGGACGAAGTCGATGCCCGCATCGATGGATGACCGACGGGCCTGGATCGTGGTTGAGCGTGCGTACATCGAGCTGCCCCCTTCCTACGAGCGGGCAGCGCCCCGGCGGCGCTGCCGGCTGTTCCACGATCCTCCGTCGGCGAACGGCTGGCAATGCTGCAGAAGTGGCGGGTCGGCACGCTCGGCGTCCTTTCGCGCCGGCGCCCGTCGGCCACCGGCTCGCTCCGGCATCGGTGACCGGCAGGCCGCCTGAGTCGACCACGGTCCCCGGTTGCGCTGCCGCCCGGCCGAACTCCGCCGCGGGTCGCCGGCGGGCTCACCTGAACCGGTGACGATCGGCCTCGGTGGGTGTCACCTGCGCAAACTGCCATCGCATTCTTCCCACCAGTAACGCTAGAGTTCAGCAAGCACGTACGTATGGTGTCCGCGGGAGGGGAAGCCCGGCGGCGCGAGACGTGCCGGAAGACGGTGCCACCATGCCCGCACGTGACGATCGACCGCCGAGGGAGCCGACGCCTCCGGATCCTCCGCTGGCCGAGATGCGATTCCTCACCGTCGCGGAGGTCGCGTCGCTGATGCGCGTCTCCCGGATGACGGTCTACCGGTTGGTGCATTCCGGCGAGCTGCCGGCGGTTCGCGTCGGCCGCTCGTTCCGGGTTCCCGAGCGCGCCGTGCACGACTACCTGCGAACGGCGTACAACGACGTCGGCTGACGGCCACCTGCCCGGTGGCGGTGAACTCCGGCCAGCACCACCGCGGCGCCCGCACGCCTCTCGCCGATCGGGTCGAAATGGGCACGGTCCAGGGCCGGCCCGGCTGCCCACGGCGGCACGCGTTGGGCGTCGCCGGGCCGCGGTGAAGCGGTCAACCCACGGCGTCCGCCCAACGAGCGCTGCCCGGTAGGATGACCGGGCCCGGCAACCGCCGGCAAGCGGGCCGGACTGGTCCGCGGTCTTCACCAGGCGTCGAGGCGGCAGATCAACCGCGACGGCGGCACCACACCACTTGGAGAGTTCGCCCTCATGGGTTCAGTCATCAAGAAGCGTCGCAAGCGGATGGCCAAGAAGAAGCATCGCAAGTTGCTGCGCAAGACCCGCGTCGCGCGTCGCAAGGCCGGTAAGTAGACCGAACGGCGCAGTGGGTCACCGCACCGGTGGTGACCCGCTCGGCCTCCGGCGGGACGGTCGCACCCACGGGTGCGACGTAGTGGTCGTCGGCGGTGACGAGAAACTCAAGGGGTGGGACGCGCAAATGGCGGGTCTGATCGTTCTGGTGACCGGAGTGACCCGGTTCATCGGGTCGTGCCTCGCCGGTCGGCTGGCCGACCATCCCGACGTGCAACGCGTCATCGGAGTGGATGCCGCGCTGCCCGAGCCGGCCGCCCGATACCGGATGGGCAACGCCGACTTCGCCCGCGTCGACATCCGGAACCCATTGGTGGCCAGGGTGATCGAGGCCGCCGGGGTGAACACCGTGGTCCATGCGTCGGCATCGTCGACACCGACGTCGTCGGCGGCGCGAAGCATGGCAAAGGAGATGAACGTCCTTGGCACCATGCAGCTGCTGGCGGCGTGCCAGCGTTCGGAGAGCGTGCAGAACCTGATCGTCCGGTCGACCGCCGCCGTCTACGGCGCGTCCTCCCGTGACCCGGCGATCTTCACCGAGGAGATGTCAGCGCACGCCGTGCCGTCATCGGGTCCGGGCCGGGATGCGATCGACATCGAGGCTTACGTCAGGGGTTTCGGCCGCCGGCGACCCGACGTCCGGATCGCGGTGCCCCGGTTCGCGGACATCATCGGCCCCACCGTGGTGACGCCGCTGACCCGCTACTTCGGGCTGTCGCCGTTCGTGCCGATGGTGCTGGGGCGGGACGCGCGGCTGCAGTTCGTGCACGAGATGGATGCCGTCGCGGTGATGGAACACCTCGCGCTGGGCGACTTCGCCGGCACGGTCAACGTCGCCGGCGACGGGGTCATCACCCTCGCCCAGGCGATCCACCGGGCCGGCCGGCTGCCGCTCGCCGTGCCGTCGCTGGCGCTCGGTTCGCTGTCCCGGACGATGCGCGCCGCGCGGATCGGCGGGTTCTCCCCGAGTCAGGTCAAGCTGCTCTCCTCCGGTCGGGTGTTGGACACGTCGCGGCTGATCACGAGGGTCGGCTTCAGGCCCCGGTACAGCACCATCGAAGCGTTCGACGATTTCGCCACGACGCTGCGCCCGGCGCTCGCGCCGGACACCGTTCGGGGCGTGGAGTTGCGGCTGGCCCATGCTGTGGGTGCCAGGGCCGACGGGGACCCGGCCGGTACCGCGCTCGGCACCGGGTCCGGCGGTGACGACCGCGGGCCGGACGCCCCCGGCATGGACCCGCTGGACCCATTCACACTGGACCCGGTCGGTGCGCCGGCCGGCACGTCCGGTGCTCCGCGATCCCGACGGCGGTCGGCCCCGCGCAGCCAGGACTCCGCCCGGAATCACCCGAGCGGTACGGGTCGGGCCGGCGGCTCAGGCGGAAAAGGGGATGCCGGCGCCGGCCCCGGCGGGTCCGGCACCGGACGCGCCCCGACCGGCCGTCCACAGTCCGGCCGGTCGGCGTCCACCGGGTCCGCGGGTGGCCCGTCGCCCGCCGCGGACGTTGCGGACCCAGCCGCCGGCCCGGACGCCGCCGCAGCCAGCACGGGCAGGCCGAAGCTGGTGCCGATCCAGGGTGACGCCACCGGCGCCCCACGCCGCCGGAGGAACCGGTGAGCCTGATCCGACTACAGTCCGTCCCGTCCACCGAGAGGAGCCGGCGCCGTGCCCGGTACTGACCTGCCGCGCGACCCGGCCGTCTCATCCGCGGTCAAGCGCGGCCGGCAGGCCGCGCCCGCGGGGTCCGACCAACGACCGGCCGACACCGGCAGCGCCGCACCCGACGACGCCCCGTACCCGGTCCAGGCGGACGACGGCGGCCCGACGCGCACGATCCCGGCCGACCACATCGATGGCGCCGGCGGGTCGGACGAGGTGTCCGGTGTCGACGACGCCACCGACCGGCTGCCCGCGGAGAACGGCTGGAAGCGCGGGCTCGCCGGCTCACTGGCGTTCCTGCGCCGCCGGTTGGCCGGCGACTACACCGTCGACGAGTTCGGCTACGACCCGGACTTCACCGACCACGTGCTGGTTCCACCGCTCAAGCTGCTCTACGAGAAGTGGTTCCGGATTGAGACACTCGGGATGGAGAACATCCCGGACACCGGTGGCGCGCTCCTGGTGGCCAATCACTCCGGGACCATCGCGATCGATGCGGTGATGACGGCCGTCGCCGTCCGCGAACACCACCCGCAGCACCGGCCGCTGCGCATGCTGGGCGCGGATTTGGTGTTCGAGACACCGTTCCTCGGGCCGATCAGCCGCAGGGCCGGTAACACGCTCGCCTGCAACCCGGACGCGGAACGGCTGTTGTCCTCCGGTGAGCTCGTTGCCGTGTACCCGGAGGGATTCAAGGGCGTCGGCAAGCCGTACTCCCAGCGGTACAAGTTGCAGCGCTTCGGCCGCGGCGGGTTCGTCACCGCCGCCCTGCGCACCGGGGTACCGATCATCCCCGTGTCCATCGTCGGCGCCGAGGAGATCTACCCGCTGATCGGCAACCTCCGGCCGTTGGCGCGGGCGCTGGGACTGCCGTACTTCCCGGTGACGCCGACGTTCCCGCTGCTCGGGCCGCTCGGCGCCATCCCGCTGCCCAGTAAGTGGATCATCGAGTTCGGCGAGCCCATACCGACCGGGGACTACCCGGACAACGCCGCCGACGACCCGATGGTCGTGTTCAATCTGACCGACCGGGTGCGGGAGACGATCCAGCAGACCCTGTACCGCCTGCTGCTGCGGCGCGGGCACCCGTTCCTGGGCTGACGGCAGCAGCGGTCCGTCACCCGGCCGGGCGGCGCGGGCGAGCCGACTGCGGGATGGCGGTCCGAACTCGGCTCAGGCGGCGACCGTGCGCCGCCAGATGGCCCGGCCGACCAGCGCACCGGCGCCGATCAATCCGGCACCGGCCACCAGCGGCGCCCAGATCCGGGCCGCCTTGCGTCCGGACCGGAAGTCCTTGATCTGCCAGCCGCGTTCCCGGGCGACGTCGCGCAGCGCGCCGTCCGGATTGATCGCCACCGCCGTGCCCACCACGGACAACATCGGGACGTCGTTGACCGAGTCCGAGTAGGCGGTGCAGCGGCGCAGGTCCAGCCCTTCCCGCGCGGCCAGCGACCGGACCGCGGACGCCTTCGCCTGGCCGTGCAGCAGTTCCCCGTACAGCCGACCGGTGTAGACGCCGTCCACCTGCTCGGCGACCGTGCCCAACGCGCCGGTCAGCCCCAGCCGGCGGGCGATGATCTGCGCCAGTTCCACCGGGGTGGCCGTCACCAGCCACACCCGCTGCCCCGCATCCAGGTGCCGCTGCGCCAGTTCCCGGGTCCGCGGATAGATCTTCGGGGCCATCAGCTCGTCGTAGATCTCCTCGCCGAGTTCCACGATCTGCGAGACCTGCCGGTCGGCGACAAAGGCGAGCGCGCCCTCGCGGGAGCGGGACATGTCATCGGCGTCCTCGCCGGCGATCCGGAACTTCACCTGCAGCAGCGCGAACCGGACCAGGTCGCCGGTCGTGAAGAAGTCCCTGGCCACCAGGCCGCGGGCGAAGTGGAAGATCGAGGCGCCCTGCATCATCGTGTTGTCCACGTCGAAGAACGCCGCAGCGGTCAGGTCCGCGCCCGGGGCGAGGGGTGGCTCCTCGTCCTGGACGGCCAGGTGCGCGACCTCGGCGGAGGCCGCGCCGGCGATCTCGGCGGACTGTTCCGCGGTATGTGCGTGCTGCGACCTGCGGATCCTCACTGTCGCCTTTCCCTGCGTTCTCGGTGACGCCGCGATGTGCTGGGCCAGCGTATCGGGCGGTCCTGCGCCGGCGCCCCCGGCAGCACCCGGCAATCCCACCGGGCTGTCGGCGGTACCCGGGTGCTACCCCGCCGGTGTCGCTGCGCCGGCCCGGGATTCGCCCCCTGATCGGCCGGCGCCGGCCAGGGTGACCGGGTGCTCTCGGTGCCGGTGACCGAGAATGGACCGGTGACCAGCACCGGCATCGGCGACAGCGAAGCTGTCAGCGCACCCGCTCCCTCGACCACTGCCTCCACTGCGGTACAGAATCCGGCGACGTCGGCCGGCGCCGTCCCCGCGATGGGCGCGGCGCGCAATGTGGCCGACCTGCTGCGGGAGGCCGCCCGGCGGTATCCCGAACGTCCCGCCGTCATCGCGGCGGAGGGCAGCCGCACCTGGGCGCAATTGGACGCCGCGGTCGATGCGGGCGTGGCCGCGCTCACCGCCTCGGGTGTGACCCGTGGGGAGCGGATCGTCCTCGCGCTGCCCACCGGCGCCGACCTGGTGGCGTCGATGTTCGTGGCGGCCAGGGCCGGTCTCATCGCCGTGCCGATCGGGCACTCCCGCGGCGACACCGGCGCTTTCGCCGATCGGGTCGGCGCGTTCGTGGCCATCACCGACGACCGGGATTCCGGGCTCCCGATTGCCCTGAGCAGTGCGAAGGTCGCGCAGTGGTGGGCGGCTTCGCCGAACCCGACGCCGCCGCCCGCGGTCGGTGGCGGCGAGGACCTCGCCATGCTGGCCCGGGTCCGGGCCGACCGGGCCGTGATGTTGTCTCACCGGGCGGTCCTGGCGGCGGTGGCGGCCATCGGCTCGCTGGGTGAGTTGCGCCTGCAGGACGCGGAACGGGTGCTGCAGGTGCTGCCGATCTATCACCTGGCCGGCTGGGTGGTGTCGTTCCTTCCCCTGACGCTCGTCGGCGGTGCCTGCGTGCTGCCCGAGGTGGGTTTCGACTCGGTGTCGGTGAGCGTCGCCCGGCCCGGGGCCGGGACCGAGGCCGCGGTGTCCGAGCCCGACCAGCGCGACGACCAGCGCGACGCAGCCTCCGCCGGTCGACGCGCGACCGAGTCGGCGCTGCGTGCGGCGCACGAGCACCGGGTGACGGTGGTTCCGGGGGCGCCGGGCTTCTTCCACCACCTCGTCCACGTGCCGGGTGCGGAGCGGGCGCTGTCGTCGGTGCGGTTGCTGACCTCGGGCACCGCACCGCTGGAGGCCGAGGACTTCGGTCAGGTCCGCGCGCTGCTCGGCCAACCCGTCTGGGAGGGCTACGGGCTGTCCGAGTCGGCCTCGGTCGTGTCCAGCTCGCTGGTCACCGGCACGGCGCACCGCGCCTCGGTGGGGCGGCCGCTGCCGGGCATCGACCTGCGCATCATCGGCCCGGACGGCACCGACGTCACCCCGCCGCTCGGGCCGGAAACCGCAGGTGCGGCCGCCGAGCACGACGTGTTCGACGTCGTCGCCGAGGCGCCCGACGCCGGCGAGGTCGGCCGGATCGCCATCCGCGGCGCCACCCTGTTCTCCGGTTACTGGCCGGACGGAAAGGGCGGTCCCGGGTCCGACGGCTGGTTCGTCTCCGGCGACATCGGATTCCTGGACGACGCCGGCGAACTGCACCTCGTCGACCGCGCCGCCGAGACCGTCACGGTCGCCGGCTTCACGGTGTACCCGCGTGAGGTGGAGGACGTGCTGTCCACCCACCCGTACGTCGCGGAGGTCGCGGTGATCGGTATGCCCGGCGGTGACGGGCACGAGCAGGTGGTCGCCGTGCTGGTGCCGCGGGAGGGCACCCGGCCCACCAGCGACGACCTGGACGAGTTCGTCAGCGAGCGGCTGCCGCTTTTCAAACGGCCGGGCGCGTATCACCTGGTCGACGCGCTACCTCGCACGGAGGTCGGCCGGCTCGACCGGACCGCGGTGCAGCGCGGTTACGCGGCGGCGACCGGCCTGCCGCTCACCCGGCTGACCGCCGTCCCGGACGGTTCGGGTGGGTTCGTTGCGGGCGCACCGGAGCACGCCTCGGCCGAACCGGCGAGCGAGCCGGATGTCGCGCCGGAACCGGTCGCCGGCCTTGACGAGTTGGGCAGCCGGCTGCCGGGAACCGGGAATCGAATGGACCGCGGCGACCAGGACACCGACGAGGACCTGTTCTGAGGCCGCCGGTCGGAGTTGGCGAGTCTGACGTCTCAACTCTGACGTCGCCGGGCGGGACCCGGGGGGGACAGTGCCGATCGGCGTGCGCGGCCGGTGCCCCTCGTCCGGCCGTAACCACCCATTGCGCCTCGTTGGCGGCCCGGCCAAGACCAGCCTGCCGGGCCCGCGACCACCGTGAGTCGCCGGCGCAGTACACACTGGGCTCACCGAACCCGTATGTCCACGCGCAGGAGGGCGAACACGCCATGACCGGCACCGTTGTCGACCGAGAGCTGCCCACCCCGGAGGCCGCCGATCTGCTGGAACTCACCAGGGATCTGGCCGCCCGCGAGTTGCGGCCGATGGCGGACAAGTCCGAGTCGGCGGGGTCGTTCCCGCGGGCGCTGTTCGCACAGCTGGGTGAGCTGGGGCTGCTTTCCCTGCCGTACCCGGAGGAGTTCGGCGGCGGCGGCCAGCCCGCCGTCGTGTACCTGCAGGTGCTGGAGGAACTCGCCCGCGGATGGGGGACGGTGGCGCTCGGCACCAGCGTGCACATGCTGTCCTGCAGTGCGCTGGCGGAGTTCGGCACCCGCGAGCAGCAGGAGCGGTTCCTGCCTGACATGCTCGGTGGGGCCGCTCTCGGCGCGTACTGCCTGTCCGAGTCGCACGCAGGGTCCGACGCGGGTGCGATGCGGACCCGCGCGGTCCACGACGGCGATGACTATGTGCTGACCGGTGAGAAGGCGTGGATCACGCACGGCCCGGTCGCCGACTTCCTGCTGGTCGCGGCGCGCACCGGCGACGACGGCGCACGGGGCATCAGCACGTTTCTCGTCCCGGGCGACGCGCCGGGCGTCACCGCCGGCAACGCCGAACACAAGATGGGTTTCCGGGCCTCGCCGACCAGCCAGGTCAGCTTCGCCGGTGTGCGGCTGCCGGCCGAACGCCGGGTCGGCCGCGAGGGGCAGGGCTTCGGCATCGCGATGGCCGCCTTGGACGCCGGGCGCCTGGGCATCTCGGCCTGTGCGGTGGGCATCGCGCAGGCTGCGCTGGACGTGGCCGCCGAGTACGCGGGGCAGCGGGTGGCGTTCGGCCGGACGATCGACGAGTTCCAGGGCGTGTCGTTCCTGCTCGCCGACGCGGCGGCCCGGATCGGCGCGGCCCGTCAGCTGTACCTGTACGCCGCCCGGCGGAAGGACGCCGGCAAGGCGTTCTCCACCGAGGCGGCGATGGCGAAGCTGATCGCCACCGACATGGCGATGGCCGTCACGACCGACATGGTGCAGGTGCTCGGCGGCGCCGGATACGTCGAGGACTACCCGTTGGAGCGGTACATGCGGGAGGCGAAGGTGCTGCAGATCGTCGAGGGCACCAACCAGATCCAGCGGCTGGTGATCGCCCGCTCGCTCAAGCACGCGTCCGGGCGGTCCTGACGTGGCGCACCAGGTGACGGTGTTCACCCGGGTGAATTGCTCCCTCTGCGACACCGCGGTGCAGAAGGTCGAGCGGATCACCGCCGAGACCGGCGCAACCTGGGCGGCGGTCGACGTGGACGCGGACCCGGACGACCGCGCCGAGTACGGCGACCGGGTGCCGGTGATTCTCGTCGACGGTGTGGAACACGGCTATTTCACGGTGGACGAGGACAGGCTCCGGCGGGCGCTGCAGAGCTGACCGCGGCGCAGAACGCACCACCGGACCGGATGGGCCACCAGCGGCCGTCACACCGCGCCGGCTGTCCCAGGATGTGGGAAACGAATCCCATGGCGACTTTGTGCGCGCCTTCACGAGTGGATAGGCTGCCGGGCACCGGGGACCTACCACATGTCGGTCGCCACGGCGGAGGTGGGGCTGGTTCCCACTCTGGAGGCTACGGGGTGACAGCGCACGTCGGCGGTGCTCGGGAGAGCGGCCGCGCGCGCACGATCCCGGAGGCGACCGTCGCCAGGCTGGCGATCTACCTGCAGATACTCACCGCGCTCGGCGGCCGCGAGGGCGAGCGGCCGATGACCATCTCCTCCGAGGAGCTCGCCGAGTCGGCCGGTGTCAATTCGGCCAAGCTGCGCAAGGACCTGTCGTTCCTCGGTTCCTACGGCATTCGCGGGGTGGGCTACGAGGTCGGCACTCTCGTCGAGCAGATCAGCCGGATCCTCGGCGCCCACCGCGCGCACCGGGTCGCGCTCGTCGGGCTCGGCAATCTCGGCCAGGCGCTCGCCGGATACCCCGGGTTCGCCGGCCGCGGGTTTCTGATCTCGGCCCTGTTCGACGCCGACCCGGACCGGGTCGGTCGGGAGGTGGCCGGCCGGACGATCGAGCACATCGGGGACGCTGCCGCGCTGTGCCGCAGTCGTGGCGTGACGATCGGCGTCATCGCCACCCCGGCCGGTGCCGCGCAGCAGGTCGCCGACATCCTCGTCTCCGCCGGTATCCGGTCGATCCTGAACTTCGCGCCCGGCGTGCTGATCGTGCCGCCCGGCGTCGAGGTCCGCCAGGTCGACTTGTCGCTGGAGCTGCAGATCCTCGCCTTTCACGAAACCCGAAGAGCCGCAGACGTTCTCGGTGCCGATGTCGCGGGCGCCAGCCGCGGCGACCGGCCGGTGAGTCCCACCGGGACGGTGAGCGCCACCTCATGACGTGCGCCACCGGGCCGACGATGCCCCGAGAATCCCCCGATTGGCACGGCCATCCGCTGTTCAGCACGACCCGTTGCGGGTACTCCGCGACGGCAACCCCCTGGTCGGTGACGCAGTCACTGCGCGCCGGCGTTCCTCCACGCGCTAGGAGCACGTCATGACCCGTGCACGCAGAACTGCCGGCCGGATCGCCTTCGTCGGTGCCGGCCCCGGAGACCCGGGGCTGCTCACCTTGCGTGCCGGGACCGCGCTGGCCGCGGCGTCGCTCGTGGTGACCGATCCCGATGTGCCGGCCGAGGTCACCGCGCTGGCGCCGGACGCGGAGGTGCGCCCGGCGGTCGGTGAGCCCGCGGAGGTGGCCAAGTCGCTGGTTGCCGCGGCGCGTGCGGGTTCCAGCGTGGTGCGACTCGTCGCCGGTGACGTGCTGACGGCGGACCCGGTGGTGAAGGAACTGCAGGCGGTTGCGCGTAGTTCGGTGCGGTTCGACGTCATCCCGGGGCTGTCCGCGGCGGCGGTCGCGTCGTACTCCGGCATCGCGGTCGGCTCGGTGCACACTGTCGCCGATGTTCGCTCCACCTCCGACTGGGACGGCCTCGCCGGGGCCCCCGGCATGCTGCTGCTGCAGGCCTCCGCGGGGCATCTCGCCGACACCGCAACGCTTCTCGCGCAGTCCGGGATGGCGGGGGACACCCCGGCGTCGGTGACCTGCGGGGCGACCCTACCCACCCAGCGGACCGTCGACGGGACCCTGGCGACGCTGGACGGCATCGGCCGCGACCTGCCCGGCCCGCTGGTGGTGACGGTCGGCGCCGGCAGCTCCCAGCGGTCCCGGCTGTCCTGGTGGGAATCGCGCGCGCTGTACGGCTGGCGGGTGCTGATCCCACAGACGAAGGACCCGGCCGAGGGGATGCTCGAGATGCTCCGGATGCACGGCGCCATCCCGCAGCGGGTGCCGACCGTGGCGGTGGAACCACCCCGCACGCCGGCACAGATGGAGCGCGCCATCAAAGGTCTGGTCGACGGGCGGTACCAGTGGGTGGTGTTCACCTCGACGAACTCCGTCCGCGCCGTGTGGGAGAAGTTCGTCGAATTCGGCCTGGACGCGCGGGCGTTCTCCGGTGTGCGGATCGCGTGCGTCGACACCGCCACCGGTGACGCGGTGCGGGCGCTCGGGATCATCCCCGAGCTGATCTCGCAGGCGGAGCAGTCCTCGACGGGCCTGCTGGCGTCGTTCCCCGACTACGACGACGTCCTCGATCCGGTCGATCGGGTGTTGCTGCCGCGGGCGGACATCGCCACAGAGACCCTCGCCGAGGGGCTGCGCGAGCGCGGCTGGGAGATCGACGACGTCACCGCATACCGGACCGTGCGGGCGGCACCGCCCGCCGCGCCGATCCGGGAGGCGATCAAGACCGGCGGGTTCGAGGCGGTGTGCTTCACCTCCGCGTCCACGGTGCGCAACCTGGTGGGAATCGCCGGCAAGCCGCATTCCCGGTCGATCGTCGCGTGTCTGGGCCCGCACACCGCCGACACCGCCCGCGAGTTCGGGTTGCGGGTGGACGTGCAGCCGGAGGTCGCGGAGATCGGGGCCCTGATCGACGCCCTGGCCGAACACGCGACGAGGCTGCGCGCCGAGGGTGCCCTCCCGCCGCCGCGGAAGTCGCCGCGACGCCGCTGATCCGCAATTTCGGCCGCATCGGACGGGGTTCGCCGTATCGGTCGGCATTTCGAGGTGCCGAACGACCCGGTTTCCGAGGCCCTGCACGCTACCGTTTGTCCATGAGCACTCCGGGCTACCCGAGCAACCCTTCAGACCAGCCCCACCAGGGCGGATCGTCCGGTCCCGGCAAGCCCGGTGACCCGTTCGCCGCAGGTGCCCCGGGATCGCAAGGCCCGGGATCGCAGGGTCAGGGATCGCAGGGCCAGGGACCGGGCTTTGCCGGTGCGCCGGGCCCGTCCGGGTACCCGTCCGCGCCCGGCGGCTATCCGCAGCAGGGCGGGTACCCGCAACAGTCGGGTTACCCGCAGAGCGGTGGTGACCCCCAGCAGGGCGGCTATCAGCAGGGCGGGTACCCCCAGCAGGGCGGTTATCCGCCGCAGCAGGGTTACGCCCAGGGCGGCTACCCCGGCCCGCAACAGGGCTACGGCGGCTACCCCGGGCAGTACCCGGGCGGTGTCGTGCAGTCCACCCCGCCGGAGCGGCCGGTGACGGTGACGGCCGCGTTCTGGTGCTGGATCGGCACCACCGTGGTGTCGCTGATCTCGCTGATCATGACGCTGAGCAGCTCGGTGTGGGATCAGGCCGTGCAGGCCGGCCTGCGCGACTCCGGGACGACGAACCTCGACGTGCAGAGCCTGGTGAACACCGCCAAGATCATCTTGGTCGTGGTGTTCCTGATCTTCGCGGCGATCTACCTGCTGTTCGCCTTCAAGATGTACGCGGGTCGGAACTGGGCACGGATCGTGCTGACCGTGTTCGGAGCGCTCAGCCTGCTCAGCGCGCTCACCCCGACCACCGGTTCGGTGACGGTCAACGGCTCCAGTTATACCGCGACGAACTCGGGGATCAACTGGGTCACCGCCCTGCTGGCGCTGGCGGGCATCATCTTGATGTGGCTGCCGCAGTCCAGCCTGTACTTCAAGGCGTCGAAGGCGTTCCGCCAGTACCCCCGCTGACGTGCGCTGAACGGCCGCCGCGGCCGGTAAGTTCGAGTCATGAGTTTCGGCTCGGGTGACCCCCGCAAGCGCCCAGGACTGTTCGATTCGTTCCGGGCGGCGATGACCCCACCGCCGCTGCCCGAGGATGACGGGCAGCCCCTCCGGCCGCCGCGGACCGTCACCGTCGCCAGCGTCCTGTCGATCGTCGCGGGCCTGGTGTTCCTGTTCATCGGCGGCGTGTCGCTGGCCACCACCGATCAGCAGCTGGACAACGCCGTCAAGGCCTACAACGCGACCATCGCGCAGTGCGTCGATGACTTCCAGGGCATCGGGGACGCGGTGGTGGTTCCGCAGGGCGCGAACTCCGAGGTCACCGCCCAGGCCGAATCCTGCAAGCAGTACCGCCCGCTCACCGAAGAGACGATTTCCTCCGCGCGCACGCAGAACATCGTCATCAGCGTGGTGATCCTGGTGATCGGTCTGATCGCCGCCGTTGGTGGCTGGTTCCTACGTCCCGGCGCGGGGTGGAGCAGGCTGGCGGTGGCCGGCTCGGTGGTGCTGTCGATCATCATCACCCTGCTGTTCCAGGTGTCGAACCTTTTCACCCTGGCCGCGACCCTGCTGCTGATCGTCGCCGTGATGCTCTGCTACATCGGCAAGGGCGCGGTGTACTTCGCCCGACTCAAGGCCAGGCGCCGGGCTTGACCGCCCCCGGGGCGAGGTCCGACTCCGACCTCGTCCGCGCACCGGAGCCCGCCGACCCGGTCGCGGACGGTGCGTTCGCTGCCCCGGACCCGGTGGGCCGTAGTGACGCCCCGGAGGCGGTCGGTGCCTCCGCCGCGTCGGACTCGGTCGGTGCCTCCGCCGCCCCTCGCTCGGTCGGTGCCTCCGCCGCCCCGCGCTCGGCCGGCGCGTCTGCTGCGTCGGACTCGGTCGGTGCCTCCGTTGCCCGGGGCTCGGCCGGCGCGTCCGCGCCCGCCACCGACGGTTCCCCGTCCCGGCGGCTCGTCCGGTCGATCGCCGCGGCCGTCGCTGCTGTGCTCGCGGGTGTCGCCGCGGTCCTGCTGGTCCGCAACGGGATCCGGACGAACACCTTTCCGCCGTTCCTGGACGGGACGTCGTCCACCACCATCACCCGCTATTCCGGGCCGTGGCTGACGGCCGGGGCCGGTGCCGCGTTGCTGGCCGCGCTGCTGCTCCTGTCGGCGGTCCTCGACCTCCGTCGATGGCTCTCCACGAGGCGCTTCGGCCGGCCCGGCGGTGACGCCCCCGGATCGCCGCCGGACGTGATCGGGGCGACACCACCGTGATCACCATCGGCCCGGATGCCTGGAACAATTCAACTGTGACGATCGCATTGCCCGACACCGCCGCCGGCCGGATCCGGTGAGCGTCACCGTCGTCCACCTGCTGCGGCACGGCAAGGTGCACAATCCCGCCAACGTCCTCTACGGGCGGCTGCCCGGGTACCGGCTCGCCGCGTCCGGCCGGGCGATGGCCGACGGGGTCGCCGAACACCTCGCCGGCGCCGATGTCACCTACCTCGCGGCCTCGTCCCTGCAGCGGGCCCAGGAGACCGCGGCGCCGATCGCGACCCGTTTCGGGCTCACCGTCGTCACCGACGACCGGGTGATCGAGGCCGACAACGACTTCGAGGGTGCCGCCTTCGGCCTCAACCGGCAGACGTTCGGCCGACCGCAGAGTTGGACGAAGTTGCGCAACCCGCGGTTGCCGTCCTGGGGTGAGCCGTACCTGCAGATCGCGCACCGGATGCTGGCCGCCATCTATACGGCGGTGGAGGCCGCGGACGGGCACCAGGCGGTGCTGGTGTCGCACCAGCTGCCGATCGTCACCGCGCGCCGGTACCTCGAGGGCAAGCGGCTCTGGCACGACCCGCGTCACCGGGCCTGCTCGGTCGCCTCGCTCACCTCGTTGACCTTTACCGACGGGGTGTTCACCGGTTCCTCGTACGCGGAACCGGTAGCGCACATCGCCGCAGTCAACGACCCCATCGGTGCTGCCGCTCCGGTCACCGCAGCCCCGGTCGATGCCATCGTCAGCGATGCCGTCGTCAGCCGTGCAGGCGCCGACGCCCCCTACGGCGTCGGCGGTCCCGTACCCGATCCCGGCGTCCCGGTTGCCGGCCCCGCGACCACCGAAGCTCCCGATGTCGAGATGCTGCCGGTCACAGCCGCGACCACGCCGCCGGTCGATGGTGCGGATCGATGACCAGGGTGACGTCCAGAGGCCGGGGTCGAGGCCGTGTGCGGCGGCTGCTGGCCGCCGCCGGCATGGCGCTCGTCGCGCTCACCGCCGCCTCGTGCAGCACCGGTAACGACGCCACCGTCTACGGGGGCTCGTTCACCTTCGTCTCGCCCGGCGGCAAGACCGAGTTCTCCTACCCGGTTGCGGACCGGGGCACGGTCGGCGAACTGTCCGGGCCGAGCCTGACCGGTGACGGCACAGTGTCGCTGTCCGATTACGCCGGCAAAGTGGTGGTGCTGAACTTCTGGGGATCGTGGTGCGGCCCGTGCCGTGCGGAGGCACCGGACCTGGAGGAGGCCGCCACCGCGCTGGCCGGCAAGGGCGTCCAGTTCCTGGGCATCAACGTCAAGGACACCAAGGCCGCGGGCGCCGATTTCGTCGCCAGCAAGCAGGTGACGTACCCGTCGATCTTCGACCCGTCCATGCGGACGCTGCTGTCCATCCGCGGCTTCCCGACCAGCTCCATCCCGTCGACGATCGTGCTGGACCGGCAGGGCCGGGTCGCGCACGTCTGGCTCGAGGAGATCACCGACCCGGCCATGGTGATCGACACGGTGTCCGCCATCGCAGCCGAGAAGGCATGAGCCGGTCGCGATGGACCTGACCGGAACGGTGGTCTCGGGGCCGTACCTGCTGGCGGCCGTGCTGTCGCTGGCAGCGGGTGCGGTGTCGTTCGCCTCGCCGTGCGTCATCCCGCTGGTGCCGGGCTACCTGGCGTACATCACCTCGCTGGTCGGCGCGGAGGCGGCCGTGCCGGTGGCCGCTGGAACCAGGTCGGGAGCATCGGCGGCGGCGGGTGCCGGTTCCACGTCGGCCGGTGCAGCAGCGCCCGGGCCGGCGGGGACGGCCCCGGCGGCTTCCCGACCGGTGTCGCCCAAGGTCGGCCTGGCGGTCCGCAGCCGAGCGGTCAGCGCCACCGCGTTGTTCGTCCTCGGCTTCACGCTCGTCTTCCTCGCCCAGTCCGTTGCCGTGATCGGGTTCTCCCGCGCGCTGCTGGTGAACACCGAGACCATGATGCGGGTCGGCGGTGCGGTGACGATCGTGATGGGCCTGGTGATGCTGGGGCTGATACGGCCGCTGCAGACCGAGCGCCGGCTGCACGTC
This sequence comes from uncultured Actinomycetota bacterium, assembly GCA_963785455.1. Taxonomy (GTDB): domain Bacteria; phylum Actinomycetota; class Actinomycetes; order Mycobacteriales; family Nakamurellaceae; genus Nakamurella. The sequence goes on along the minus strand of CAWAVL010000013.1, from coordinate 154,275 downwards.
AAACCCAGGGGCCGCGTCCTCGGTGCCCCACTGCTGGGCGCGGCGTTCGCGTTCGGCTGGACGGTGTGTCTGGGTCCGACACTCGTCGGTGTGCTGTCGCTGGCCAATGCCAGCGACTGGGGCGGGTCGGCATGGCGTGGGCTGTCGCTGGTGATCTTCTACTGCGCCGGCCTGGGTATCCCGTTCCTGTTGCTGGCGTTCGGTGCCGGTTGGGCGACGGGCGCGATGGGCTTCCTGCGCCGCAACAGCCGGACCATCCAGATCGTCGGAGCGGTGTGCCTCATCGTGTTGGGTGCGTTGATGCTGACCGGCGTCTGGGGTTCGTTCATCGCGTGGCTGCAGGGCCGCTTCGCCGGGATAGAGACGTTGCTGTGACCGTCCGGGACACCACGCATGTCGGTTCGGAGGCGCTGCTCGACGCGCAGGATTCGCCGCCCCCACCGCCCGTTGCGGACGGGCACTTCCACCGCCAGGGGCCGGTCGGTCGGCTGTTCGCCGCCGGCCGCAATGCGTGGCGGCAGCTCACCAGCATGCGCACCGCGCTCATCCTGTTGTTCCTGCTCGCCCTCGCGTCGCTGCCCGGTGCCCTGCTGCCGCAGTGGTCACTGAACTCGGCGAAGACCGCGCAGTACATCACCGACCACCCGACGATCGGCCCGTGGCTGGACCGGTTGGGATTTTTCGAGGTCTTCGCCTCACCGTGGTACGCGGCGATCTACCTGCTGCTGTTCCTGTCGCTGATCGGCTGCCTGCTGCCCCGGACCATCGAGTTCGTCGGCCAGCTCCGGATGGACCCGGTCGCAACGCCGCGCAACCTGGGCCGGTTGCCGCACCACCACACCGTGGAAGTGGCCGGCTCACCGGAGCAGGTGGCGGACCGGATCACCGCCGGGCTGCGCGGCTGGCGGATCGCCCGCCGGCGCGAGGACGCCGGACGGTCCGAACATGCAGGCGGTGCCGACGCGAGGCGCCCCGCGGTGCTGACCATCTCGGCCGAGAAGGGTTACCTGCGCGAGGTCGGCAACCTGGTGTTCCACCTGTCGCTGCTCGGCCTGCTCGTCGCCATCGCCGTCGGGAAGATGGTCGGGTACGAGGGCTCCGTCATCGTCAACGTGGGCTCGCAGTTCTGCTCCACGTCACCGGCGTCCTACGACAACTTCCGGCCCGGTCTGCTCGTCGACGGCACCGACATGTCGCCGTTCTGCGTCGATGTGCGGAGCTTCAAGGCCAGCTACACCGACGCCGGCCAGGCCAGCGGCTTCGTCACCGATGTGCGGTCGCAGAGCGGGGCGGCCGCCGGCAGTGACCGCTGGCAGTCGAATGAGCTGCAGGTGAACGACCCGCTGCGGATGGAGGGCGAGCGGTTGTACCTGCTCGGCCACGGGTTCACCCCGCACTTCCGCATCACCTACCCGGACGGCACGGTGCGCGACTATTCGCAGCCGTTCGCGCCCGCCGCCAACGACCCGAACTTCACCTCCGAGGGTGCGGTCAAGGTACTCGACCCGCCGGGTGCGACCGGCGACGAGATCCGCAAGCAGCAGCTGGCCATCATCGGGATCTTCGCGCCCACGGCCGTGCTGCACGGCGGAATCATGACGTCGTCGTTCCCCGCCCCGGACAAGCCGGGTGTGGCTGTCGACGTCTACCGCGGCGACCTGGGGATGGAGGGCGGCCGTTCGCAGTCCGTGTTCTCGATCGACACCGGCCAGGTCGACAAGGGGCTGCTCACCAGGCAGGCGCGGGCGAACCTGATGGTGGGGGAGTCGGTCGAGCTGAACGACGGCACCACCATCACGTTCACCGGGTTCAACGAGTGGGTGTCGCTGCAGACCTCGTTCGACCCGGCACAGGTGTGGGCGCTGGGGTTCGCCGTGACGCTGCTCGGCGGCCTCATGGTGTCGTTGATCCGTAAGCGTCGGCGGGTGTGGTTCCGGCTGCGTGCAGTGGGCCCTGACACCGTCGGCCCAGGGGCGGTCGGCCCCGGGGTGGTCGGCCCCGGGGTGGTCGGCCCCGGGGTGGTCGGCCACGGGGTGGTCGGGTCCGGGGTGGTCCGGCAGGCTGCCGTCGGGTCCGGGACTCCGCCGGCACGGGCCTCCGGTGCAGGTCCTGATGACCGGAACCGTACGGTGGTGGAGGTCGGCGGGCTCGCGCGCACCGACCAGGCCGGGTACGGCGAGGAGTTCGAGACGTTGGCGCGATTGCCGGAGGACAACGGTGCCCCGGCGGTTCGCTGACGGCGTGCGCCGCTCGCCCATCGCGCTGCGGCATCACCATGCGCCGCGGCAGCAGAATGGACACTGGACAGGCGCGGACGCCGGCAGGGAGATCGTGGGTAGGCAGATCGTCGGTAGGCAGCAGGAAAGGGAAGCAGCGCCATGAAAGAAACGTGGGCTCAGATCTCTGATCTGGCCTTTGAAGCTGCCCTCGCCGGTTACGTCGTGGCGCTGGTCTGCTACGCGCTCGAGTTCGCGTCCCGCCGCGGCGGTGACGTCCCGGCCGACATGGTCGCGGCGACCGCTGCGTCCCGGACCGCGGTCGCTGGATCCGCTTCGGCGGCGGGTGCCAGGTCCGGCCGGTCGACGACCTCCACGCTGACCCGCAACGGCGTCGGCGGCGGTATCGGTCCGATCGGGGCCCTGCCCGCCCCCCGTCGCGCCCCCTGGGGGCAGCGGGTCGGCCGCGCAGCGGTGATCGTCACGGCGGTGGGGCTGGCCGCGAACGTGCTGTCCATCGTCGCGCGCGGTCTGGCAACGCACCGCCTGCCCCTGGGCAACATGTACGAGTTCACGTCCGTCATCTGCGCCGCCGCGGTGCTCTGCTGGTTGGTCGTGCTCGCCCGGACCGGCGCCCGCACGATGGGCCTGTTCGTGATGCTGCCGGTGGTCATCCTGATGTTCGTCGCGGGAACGGTGCTGTACGTGCCGGCCGCTCCGGTGGTGCCCGCGCTGAACTCCTACTGGAAGTGGATCCACGTCACGACCGTGGCGTTGTCCTCGAGCGTGCTGATGGTCAGCGGGGCCGCGTCGCTGCTGTACCTGCTGCGCGGCAGCGCGGACCGCAAGGCCGCCGCCGCGGCACGGTCCATCGACGGGTCCTCGCCGGCCGGGGCCGACGGCGCAGTGGCAGCCGCCGGGCAGGGCGGCGCGACGGTCAAGGCAGCGCGGCCGTCGCTGATGCTGAAACTTCCGACCGCTGCGACCCTCGACCGGATCGCCTACCGAACCGCGATCGTGGCTTTCCCGGTGTACACGTTCGCGGTGATCGCCGGCGCGATGTGGGCCGAGGTGGCCTGGGGCCGCTACTGGGGATGGGACCCGAAGGAAACCTGTGCGTTCGTCACCTGGGTGATCTACGCCGCCTACCTGCACGCCCGGTCGACCGCCGGCTGGCGCGGTCGCCGCGCCGCCTGGATCTGCGTGGTCGGCTTCGTGTCGATCCTGTTCAACCTGTTCTTCGTCAACATGGTCGTGTCCGGCCTGCACTCGTACGCCGGCCTCAACTGAGCCGCGCCCCGACCGTCGCCTGACGGACAGGACCCGCTGCCGGGCGGTCGTGCGGTTGGCGGGGCCACGCAGCCGTGCGTGGTGGTCAGGACTGACGCTGGTGGCGATGAGAGGCGCTCGGCGCGGGTGTTCGGGCTGCGGCGGGTGCAGGGCGGCAGGGCAAACCCCCGCCGACGGGGTCAGTCGGTTGGCGATGGGAGGCGCTGGGGCGCCGGCGATGGTCCTACGTGCACCGAAACGAGGGTCCGTATGACGGCGGTCAGTTGAGAGGCCGAGACACAATCCAACAGCGGGTGGTCAGCCAGGTCCCGGATGAGCGAAGCCCGGCCGCCGTGGTAGCAGGGCCGAGAGGGGAATCCCGGATCGGGCCAGGGGGAGTCGCCGGTGCGGCCACGTCGGTCGGCATCAGTGCGCGGGCACCACTTTGATTCAGTTGGCCCGAACATAGACGAACGCGTCAGGCGGTCCGAAAAATGCAGGCGTCACGGCGGAGTGTGCGCCGAGCGGCGGCGGAGGTGGCCGAACCACGTCCGCACCGGCTCAGCCGCTCTTGTCCTCGCCGCGCAACTTGCGGTTGATCTCGTTCAGGAATTCCGGGTCGTCGTCCGGTGCGATGGTCCGCGTCGGACGCGACGGGCGCTGCGGCCTGGTCATGCCCGACCCCGACGTATCGCCGCCGGGGGTACGGGCGCCGATACCGCGCCAGGCCAACGCGATCACCAGAATCGTCACGGCGATCGCCACGAGCATGTACATCGGCTACCTCCCTCTCTGCTGATCAGAGTACGCACATCCGGGCCTGTACGACTGGCCCAGTCTGGATGAGGTCGAAGGTTCCGTCACGGGGTTCGGGTGGCCGGCTGTCGGCGGATCGGTGGAACTCGCCCGAGGGGTGCCGCCACGGCGGCGGCCCGTGGGCCGGGGAGCGGTCGGCGTCCCCGGAGGCCGTCACCCGAGAGATGTCGTCAGGGTGGGGCAGCACCGTCCGACGCGCGGGTGCGATCACGATCGACGTGTCGGTCGGGGCACGGCGCCCTGCCGGGTGCCCATGGGTCGCGCCGGCATGCCAGCGCCCCGGCCCGCACGCGGCGATACCGGGGCGCTGGTGGGGCGTGTGTCGGCGCGGAGCACCGGCACCGCCGCAGCAACTACGGTGCCGGTGACACGCCGGAACTGCGCGGGACCTCGTGGGAACGCGCCGTCAGGCGCTGGTTCGCGAGGCGTCCACCGTCAGGTCGGCGAGCAGGGCGCTCACCTCCGATTCGCGGAACCGGCGATGCCCACCCGGCGTCCGGATGGAGCCGATTCGACCGGCGGATGCCCACCGCGTCACTGTCTTGGGATCGACCCTGAACATCAGGGCCACCTCCCCGGGCGTAAGCAACCGCTCTGAATCCATGGTCACGTGCCACCTCCTACTCGGGCCCCGACTGGCCTCGTCCGCCGGGTCTGGCGTCTGTCCTCGGTGCGGCTTTTGTTGCTCTTGTGAAGTCTTGCGCACATCCCGCTGCCGCACCAGTGCGTTCGCACGCTTTGCCCGAATCTACATTGACACCATAGTTAGTAGCTGCCGGGCTCGCAGGGTTGATACCCCGTGTCGAACCGGCTAAACGGCTCAATCCGTACTTCTTCGCTTTTTTTCCGGAGAAGCTCCGACCGCTCAATCCGGGCGCCGCCCTGGCGGCGAACCTCGGACGCTACGGTTCGAGCCGGGACGAAGGGGAGGACGGCGCGGATGGACGCGGTGGATCAGCGGCTGGTCGACGCGCTGCAGGCGGACGGCAGAGCCAGTTACGCCGAGCTCGCCCGACTGGTCGGGCTCTCATCGTCGGCGGTGCATGAGCGGGTCAACAAACTCGAGTCGACCGGGGTGATCACCGGCTTCAGGGCCACCGTGAACTATCGGGCGATCGGCCTCGGCGTCACCGCACTGGTCGGCATCGAACCGGGCGAATACGGCCGGGACGACATGATTGCCGCCGCGCTGGAAGCCATCCCTGAGGTGGAGAGCTGTTACGGCGTGGCCGGGGACGAGGCGTTCGTCGTGCAGGTGCGGGTCGCCAGCGTCGATGACCTGCACCTGTGCATCGGCCGGCTACGGGCGATCCAGGGGGTTGCCCGCACCCGCACGACCGTGGTGCTGGCCACTCGGTTCGAGCACCGCCCCATCCATCGGCCCGCCGACGACGGCTGACCAGGCGGCCGCGCTGCGGCTGCGCGGCCTCGTGCTCGTTACCCTGGGGTTCGTGGAAAATCCTCGGCCGGATGCACCATCCGGCACCCATCCGCATCGTGCGGGGTCGTTCGAAGCCGACGGTGTCGACCCGGACGCGGCGTCCGCGTTCGAGCCAGGGACGCGACCCACCCGGAGCTCCGACCTCCCGGCGAACGACGCCCTCCCAACCCGGTCCGACGTCCCAACCCGGTCCGACGTCCCAACCCGGTCCGACGTCCCAACCCGGGCCGACCTCCCAACCCGGGCCGACGTCCCAACCCGGGCCGACCTCCCGGCGAACGACGCCCTCCCGGCAAACGCCGACCATCAGGCGAACGCCGCCCTCCCGACCGGCATGGTCCCCCCGGCGAACGCCGCACCGGAGGCGGTTCCCGTCCCCGCGACCCCGGGCGCGCCGCCCACCACCCGGACCTCCTCGCTGTTGGCCTACCTGGCGCTGTACACGCTGATGCGGATCATGCTCGTGGTAGCGCTGACCGCGGTGCTGATGATCTTCATGCCGCTGATTGTCGCTCTGATGTTCGCGATCGTCGTCCAGCTGCCACTGTCCTGGTTGCTGTTCGCCCGTCCCCGTCGGAAGGTCAACGAGGCCATCGCACAGGCGTCACGACGACGGCGGGACGAACGCGAGCGCCTGCAGGCGGCGCTCCGTGGGGACGACAGCGGGGACTGACGGGACGACGAACGGGGACTGAAGAGTTCCACCCGCGAAGGGTTCTAGGGTGGCGGTATGACTGCCACCGCCCACAGCGCTGTCGCTTCCGCGGTGGGTGACCGACTGCCGGACATGCTCGCGGACCTGGAAGCCCTCGTCCGCTGCGAGTCCCCGTCATCGGATCTCGCGGCCGTTCTGCAGAGCGCCGATCTGATCGCCACCATCGGCACCGAGCGACTCGGCGCGGCACCGGACCGGCTGGACATCGACGGGTGCAACCACCTGCGCTGGCGGTTCGGGACGGGGGCCAACAGGGTCCTCATCCTGGCGCATCACGACACCGTTTGGCCGTTGGGTTCTCTCACCCACCACCCGTTCGTCATCGACGGTGACGTCATCCGCGGCCCCGGCACGGTCGACATGAAGGCCGGTCTTGTTCAGGCGATCCACGCGATTGCCGCGGCCGGTGACCGGGGCGTGCCGCTGGACGGCGTCTGCCTGCTGGTGACCGGTGACGAGGAGATCGGATCGCCGACGTCCCGCGCCCTGATCGAGGACGAGGCAGTCGGGTGCGAGGCTTGCCTCGTGCTCGAAGGTGCCGGCCCGCGCGCCTCGCTCAAGACCGGCCGCAAGGGCACCTCCCTGTACCGGGTCGACGTCACCGGGCGCGCGGCGCACGCCGGCGGCGAACCGGAGAAGGGCATCAACTCCAGCGTCGAACTCGCACACCTGATTCTCGCCACCTCGGTGCTCGGCGATGCCGCTTCGGGCACGACGGTGACACCGACGGTCGCCGGCGCAGGCATCACGACCAACACCGTTCCCGCGAGTGCCTTCCTCCAGGTCGACGTCCGGGCCCTGACGACGTCCGAGCAGAACCGCGTGCACCGGGCGATGCAAGCGCTGCGGCCGACCCTGCCCGGCGCGGTGATCACTGTCAGCGGCGAGCCGAACAGGCCGCCGATGGAGCCGGCGTCGGGCGCCGGATTGTTCGAACGGGCCAGGCGGCTGGCGCTGCGGGACGGCATCGGCGCCCTGGAGGCGACCACCGTCGGCGGCGGATCGGACGGCAACTTCACCGCGGGGATCGGGGTGCCCACCCTCGATGGACTGGGCGCCGTCGGCGGCGGTGCGCACGCCGATGACGAACACATCGTGCTCTCGCACCTCGTTCCGCGGACCGCGCTGCTGGCGGCGCTGCTCGAGGATCTGCTGGCCGGGGAAGGGATCACGGCGAGCACCCCGTGACGCCGGCGCCGTCCGGGTCGCGGCCGGGCGCGGGCCCCCCGATCAGTCCACGGGACCTGCTGGTCTCCGCGGCAGCGACGGCCGGGGTGGCCGCGGACCGCGCCGGCGTGCGGATCAAGTCTTTGGAGACCATCGAGCAGATGGCGGCGGCGTGCCGGTTGCTGGAGCAGGTCTGGGGCGTCCGCGAGGGGCAGGCGTTCGACGTGCAGCCGCACCTGCTGCGGGCGCTGGGCCACGGCGGCAACTACCTCGTCGGCGCCTATCGCACCGCCGACGACGACTTGGTCGGCGCAAGCGCGGCCTTCTTCACCGAGCCGCTGGGGGCCGCGATGCACTCCCACATCACCGGTGTGGCGCCGGGCGCGGCCGCTCGCGGCGTCGGTGCGGCGCTGAAATGGCATCAGCGGCAGTGGGCGCTCGAGCGGGGGCTGAGCACGATCACCTGGACGTTCGACCCGCTGATCGCGCGCAACGCGTACTTCAACATCAGCCGACTCGGCGCCCGTCCACAGACCTACTACGTCGACTTCTACGGGGTCATGGACGACGGCGCCAACCGGGGCCAGCCCAGTGACCGGATCGAGGCCGTGTGGGATCTGTCGTCGGCCTCGACGGTGGCGGCGGGCGCCGCCGCCGGTCGGGCCCCGGGCCGTCGTGACGACGCCGTTGACCACCCGGCCGCTCCGGTCGTCGACGACATGGTGGCCTCCGGGGCGCAGGTGTTGCTCGCCGCCGCGGACGACGGCCGACCGGTCACCACCTCGTCCGCCCGGCACGCCGACAGCGCGCTCATCGGGATCCCGTGCGACATCGAATGCCTGCGCCGCACCGACCCGCAGCTCGCGCTCACCTGGCGCTACCGTCTGCGGGCGACCCTCGCCCTGCTGATGGCGGATCGGTCCTGGCGGGTCACCGGATTCGGGCGCGACGGTTGGTACTTGCTCAGCCGCGACCCGGCAACCCGACGGACAGGACACTGATGAAGATCACCGGTGTGGAACTGCGGACCGTGCGCATCCCACTGACGAGTCCCTTCGAGACGTCGTTCGGCGTCGAGTCGGAGCGATACGCCGTGCTCGTCCGGATGGTCGGTGACGAGTTCTCGCACGATCACCAATCGAGCCATGTCCAGGGTTGGGGCGAGTGCGTCGCGATGGAAACGCCCCTGTACAGCTCCGAGTACACCGACGCCGCCGCCGACGTGCTGCGCAGATTCCTGGTGCCCCGGCTGCTCGCCGCGTCGGCGGGGGGTACCGACGTGACCGCCGAGATGATCGACCCACTGCTCGCCCCGTTCGTCGGGCATCGGATGGCGAAGGCGGCGCTGGAGATGGCCGTGCTGGACGCCCAGTTGCGTGGCACCGGCCGATCGCTCGCCGCCTACTTCGGAGCCACGAGAACTGCTGTGCCGTCGGGCGTTTCAGTCGGGATCCAGCCGTCCGTGCCGGCTTTGCTGGACGTCGTCGGCGACTACCTCGCGCAGGGCTACGCGCGGATCAAGCTCAAGATCCGGCCGGGCTGGGACGTCGGCCCGGTGGAGGCCGTCCGTGATCGGTTCGGTGACCTGGTCCCACTGCAGGTCGACGCGAACGCCGCCTACACACTCGCCGACGCGCGGACCCTGCGTCGATTGGATGCGTTCGATCTGCTGCTGATCGAGCAGCCGCTCGCGGAGGACGATCTACGCCAGCACGCCGAGCTGAGCCGACTGATCACGACGCCCGTGTGCCTGGACGAGTCCGTCGTGTCGGTCCGGGCGGCCGCCGACGCGATCGCCCTGCGGGCCTGCCAGGTGATCAACATCAAGGCCGGCCGGGTGGGTGGGTACCTGGCGGCCAGACGCATTCACGACCTGTGTCAGGCCAACGGTGTCCCGGTCTGGTGCGGCGGAATGGTCGAGACCGGCCTCGGCCGGGCGGCGAATGCGGCACTCGCCGCCCTCCCTGGGTTCACCCTGCCCGGTGACGTGTCGGCCTCGGACCGCTTTTACGAACGTGACATCACCGAGCCGTTCGTGCTCGATGACGGGCAAATCACCGTGCCGACCGGTCCCGGGTTGGGCGTGGAACCGATCCAGGACGCGCTCGACGAGTTCACCGTCAGCACCGAATGGATCCAGGGCGCGTGAGGCCGATCAGGCCAATTCCAGGATCCGCAGCCGCAGCCAGTCGACCGCGTTGTCCCGGTCGGCGACGAGGTGCCGGGTCATCAGGATGTGGTCAGGAGCAAGCATCCACGCCCGTTTGGTCTGCACGCCGATGATCGTGATCCGCAGATCGAAGGGTCGCGGCTTGCGGCCGAGCGTCTCGGGCAGGTCCCGGATCAGCGCGTTCAGTCCCATTGCCGGCGCTGACTGCGCGGCACGTACCCGCGGGTCGTCATTCAGCCCGTCCGACCAAAGGTTGGCGTTGTAGAAGTGCCGCTGCATCAGGGCGCGGAGGTCGGGCACGCCCGCCAACGGCAGGAACGCCGGCGGCTTCAGATCGTCGATGGCGCTGGGCCCCACGTCCAGGGCGTGCCGCCACCAGCGCGACCACTGGGCCGACGCGATCGAAACGTCGACGTCCCTTCCGCCGAGCAGCTTCACCCCGCGCGAGGCGGGCACCTCCACCGGGCGGCGCGACCACACAGGCCACACGTCCGCCGGCGGATCGAGCGGCGGGATTCCCGGAACAGTCGACGGTTCCAGGCCCGCGACATCCCTGACATACAGCGCGATACGCAGGGCCTCGGGCTCGGCGATGGTGATCTTCCACCGCTGCGTCCCCGCGATGAACATGGGTCCATGGTGCCAGCCCGGGGCGATTGATGGCTTGCTGTTCATCGGCTCGGCCGGGTCAGGCCCATGCGCCTTTCTGCTGGCGATGTCGGTGATCCGGCACCGCGCGCGGACGAGTAGGGCGGCGGCGCGGGAGGCGCCGGGGGCGCTGGCGCCACCGACGCGCGACGGAAAGGAAAGGACCGGACCGGTTGGCCGGTGCTGGTGTGCTCAGGCGGCACCGGCGGGCGTTCCGGAGGGGGCGGCTGGTCACACCCAGGTCGGCAGGGCCAGCCCGAGGCCGAGCAGCACGGCATAGACGAATTCGAGCCGGCCCGTCGCGCCGAGGACCGTGATCAAGGCGGTGCCGCGGGCACCGCCCAGTACCTGGCGGATCGGCGCAACGGCCAGCGGCAGTGCCAGCAGTGCCAGCAGGCACCACGGTGCGGTGAGTGCCATGCCGATCGCGGCGATGAACGCGCCAGTCACCATCAGGACGAACACGCGACGGCTCAGCGGTTCGCCGAGAAACACTGCGAGCGTCCGCTTTCCCACTGCGGCGTCGGTGTGCACGTCACGCAGGTTGTTGGCCATCAGCAGGGCGCAGGCCAGCAACCCGATCCCGACCGCGCCGATCACCGCGTTGAGCGAGATCTGCTCGGCCTGCACGTAGGTGGTGCCGAGAACGGCCACGAGACCGAAGAAGACGAAGACGAAGATTTCCCCGAAACCGGCGTAGCCGTAGGGTTTCGGGCCGCCGGTGTAGAACCAGGCCGCGGCGACCGAGGCGACGCCGACGGGCACCAACCACCAGGTGGTCAGCACCGCCAGGATCAATCCCGCCACGCCGGCGACCGCGAAGCACCCCAATGCGGCGAACTTGACGGTCGACGGCTTCGCCAAACGGGACCCGACGAGACGGAGTGGTCCCACCCGGTCGACATCGGTGCCGCGCACGCCGTCGGAATAGTCGTTGGAGTAGTTCACCCCCACCTGCAGGGCGAGGGACACCACCAGCGCCAAACCGCCGCGGAGCCAGGAGAAGCCGCCGAGCTCGATGCCGGCACCGGTGCCGACGAGGACCGGTGCGATCGCGGCGGGCAGCGTCCGTGGACGCGCGGCCGAAAGCCATTGCTGTGCAGATGCCACGTGCAACGACCCTACTGCGCGCCGGGGCTCTGGCCGGCGATGTCCGGGTGGCCGCTGTTGTGCAGTTCACCGGCGGTGCGGGCGCCGGGGCTGTGGTTGGCCGGGCGGTGCGGGCGCCGGGGCTGTGGTTGGCCGGGCGGTGCGGGCGCCGGGGCTGTGGTTGGCCGGGCGGTGCGGGCGCCGGGGCTGCGGTTGGCCGGGCGGTGCGGGCGCCGGGGCTGCGGTTCATCGGGCGGTGCGCGCGCCAGGACTGCGGATGCGGGGACTGCGGGATGCCTGAACTGCGGGATGCCTGAACTGCGGGATGCCTGAATTGTGCGAGCCTGAACTGCGGGATGCGTGCGGGCCGCCGGTGCAGCGGGGCTGCTCGACCGGTGCTGGCCGCCTTCTCCGCCTCCGGCTGCGGTCACTCCTCCGGCCCTGCGACCCCCGCGGCGACAGCGGCTTCCAGGTACGCGACCGCGAGACTCGCGGCCGTCTCGTGGGCGTTGAGGCCACTGGGGTTGGGCAGCACCCACAGATCCGCGCCGGCCAAAGTCGCGTCCTGGCGGCCCTGTTTCGCGGTGCGTGCCGAGAACGCCAGTCGGTAAGCAGAGACGCCCAGGACAGCCACCACCTTCGGGCGGTATTCCTCGACGATCGCGGCGAGTGGTCCGGTCGCACCGCGCAGCTGTTCCGAGGTCAGTTCGTCCGCCCGGGCCGTCGCATACGGCACGAGGTTTGTGATGCCGATCCCGCGGTCCAGCAGTTGGCGCCGGTCCTCCGGTCGTAGGCCGCGGCTCGCGTCGATTCGGTGCGGGGTGATGCCGGCCAACTGCAGGGCCGGCCAGAATCGGTTGCCCGGGCGGGCGAAATGGGCGTTGACCGCGGCTGTCCACAGGCCCGGATTGATCCCCACGAACAGCAGCTTCAGCCCCGGACCCACCAGGTCGTCCACCTTCGCGCCGTGGAACGACTCGAGTTCCGCGCGGGTGAAGCGCCGGGCCGCAGTCATTGCCGGGTCGCTGTCATCCTCGGGCAGCCCGCGATGGCGGAGCCGCCGTCATCGTTGTGGTCGCTGCCGTGCCGCGTCGTTGCTTGCCGTGCCACGGCCGAGTTGCCGTCATGGCCGACCGGCTGGGTCGCGCGGCCCGAACGTCGAGATGCGCAGCGCGCCGGCCGCGATCGCTCGGGCCGCTGCGCGATCCGGCTTGCCGATCCCGCGGTACGGGAGCTGGTCCACCAGCACGACCTGTCGCGGTGCGGCCCGCCGGTCGAGGACTGCCTCGGCGGCGTCACGTAAGGCCGCCAAGTCGGGACCGCGCGGTCCGTCGGGAACCACCAGCGCCACGAGCAGCTGACCCCATTCCTCGTTCGGCACTCCCGTCACCAGGACCTCCGCCACCCCGCGGACCGCGGCCAGCGCTGCCTCCACCACCGCAGGATCGACCTTGACGCCGCCTGTGACGATGACGTCATCGATGCGGCCGATCACCTGCAGCCGACCGTTCTGCCACGCCCCTACGTCCTGCGTCAGAAACACGCGCTGTCCGTGACGCCGAGCGAACGCGGGGTGTCCCGGCATTCCCAGGTAGCCACGCGCGATGACCGGACCGGCGAGCGTTACGCGGCCTCGATCCGCGGACTGCGGCGGTGCGCTCCCGTCGAACCTGCGTGTGGCCGTGGACCTGCCATCGGCCAGTGGGCTGCCATCGGTGACAGGCAGGCCGGTGTCCGGAAGCGGCGCGCCCTGATGGGCGACGGTTGGGGCCGCGTTGCCGACCGGTGAGCTCCCATCGTCGGCCGTCCCGCCTCCGTTGCCGACCGGTGAGTTCCCGTCGCCGGCGGCCCTACCTCTGTTGCCAAGCGGAGATTCCTCGTCACCAGCGCGCCTGCCCCGGTTGCCGATCCGCCCGGCCGCTGCACTGACCGGCGCATCTGCTTCGGCCGGCAAGCCGTCAAGTTCGAGCGTCGCGGTCACCCCGTCGAGCGGCACTCCGCTGTAGACGCAGCCACCGCAGGTTTCCGTCATGCCGTAGGTGGTCACCAGGCTCACACCCGCCGCAGTCGCCTGCTCCAGCAGCGCAGCCGGAGCGGCGGCGCCGCCGACCAACACCGCGTCGAAGGTGGTCAACGCCTGCGTGCCGTTCGGATCGGCGAGCAGGCGCACCAGTTGAGTCGGGACCAGCGAGGTGAACCGGGTGCCGGTGGGCATCCTGTCGACGGCGGCGCAGAACCGTGCCGGAGTGAACGGTTCAGCGGTGTCCATGACGGTGGGGACCACATCGGCGGCGACCGCACGGAACAGAACCTGCAGCCCCGCAATGTGTGTTGCCGGTAGCGCGAGCAACCATCGGTCGCCTGGCGATTCGAACGAGCTGTGGCCAGCGGTGTCGGCACGAGCCATCAGGGACGACAATCGTTGGCGGGTGGCATGTGCCGATTCGGACAACGCCGACACCGGAAGCAGAGCGCCCTTCGGGTGACCGGTGGATCCTGAGGTTGTCACGACGAGCGCTGTGGGATCGTCATCGTCGTCCTCGTCGCCGCGAAGCTCCGCGCCGCCGTCGAGAAGCGTTGCCGCCGGGGACCGCTGAGCGTCGTCCGCGGGGACCGGCAGCAGCACAGGGCCTGCGCCGTCCAGGGCACGGCGCAGGAGAGGAAGTAGTTCCAGGACAGCGTCGCCGGTCGGAACGGGTAGCGCGTGCAGTGTTCGACCCATCGACGGCGCCTAGTACGCCCACGGGTATTGAGAGAAGTCGGCCGGCCGCTTCTGCAAGAAGGAATCCCGCCCCTCCACGGCCTCGTCGGTGCCGTAGGCGAGCCGGGTGGCTTCGCCGGCGAACAACTGCTGACCCACCATGCCGTCATCGGCCAAATTGAACGCGTACTTCAACATGCGTTGCGCCGTCGGCGATTTCGCATTGATCTCAGCTGCCCATTGCAGCGCAACGGTTTCCAGGTCCGCATGGGCTATGACGTCGTTGACCGCGCCCATCGCGTGCATTTGTTCCGCGGTGTACTCCCGGCCGAGGAAAAAGATCTCGCGGGCGAACTTTTGGCCGACCAGGCGGCTCAGGTACGCCGACCCGTAGCCACCGTCGAAGGAGCCGACGTCGGCATCGGTCTGCTTGAATCTCGCGTGCTCTGCGCTGGCGATCGTGAGATCGCAGACCACGTGCAGGGAATGACCGCCGCCGGCCGCCCACCCCGGCACCACCGCGATGACGATTTTCGGCATGAACCGGATCAGTCGCTGCACCTCGAGGATGTGCAAGCGGCCCGCGCGGGCCGGGTCCACGGTGTCGGCGGTCTCACCTCCGGCGTACTGGTAGCCGGACCGACCGCGAATTCGTTGGTCACCGCCGGAGCAGAACGCCCAGCCGCCGTCACTTTCGCTGGGTCCGTTGCCGGTCAGCAGCACGCAACCGACGGTGCTTGTCATCCGTGCGTGATCGAGCGCCTGATAGAGCTCGTCCACGGTGTGCGGCCGGAAGGCGTTGCGGACCTCAGGGCGATCAAAGGCGATCCGCACGGTCGGTAGATCGATCGGCTCGCTGTCGTCGCCGGCTCCAGGGCGCCGGCCGATGTGCCGGTGGTACGTGATGTCGGTGAAGTCGAATCCATCGACCTGCCGCCACCGAGAAGGGTCGAAGATTGCGCTGACACCGGCGGTACCCATGACCGTCACCTTACGAGCGGCATCTGCGCTTGTCGGTCGCGGCCGTGACGTCCGTGGTCGGAGACAGCCCAGCGGCGGTGCGGGCATCGGCGCGGCGTCCATGACGGTCGCGTTGGAAGGTGCGGCACCACAACGCGGCGCCGATGCCTGGGTGCCGATCGGCCGGTGCGATGCTGCCGGCCGCGCTCGGCAGCTCCGCGATGCGCCCGACCTTGCTGACGGCCCTCTGATCCTGCTGAGTGGTAAGACAGGCCACTTCGCCCGCGGGGTGCCTGACTGGCTCTGTGGCGAACCTGACGCCGCGCCGGCGCCGCCAAGTGCAGGGTCGGGTCCCTCATCGGTGGTCACGCGGCAGGGGTTGGGGTGGCCGTCTTCGGGTTCGGGTTCGGGTTCGGCCGATGGAAGACGGTGTGGCACAGACGTCAATGCCCCTGGTGGAGCAGCCGGGCGTCACCTCGGGTATCGGGTTTCGGTCAGCCCGGCGTCTTCCGGGTGTCAGATGCCGAGGAGGGTGGGGATGTGGTGCAGGGTGTTGCGTTGGGGGGTGCGGGTGGGGTCGACCCAGGGTGGTGGGGTGAAGTCGGGGACGCCGTCGGGTGCGATGGTGATGGTCCAGTGTCCGCGGTGGATTTCGCTGTGGTGGTGTCGGCAGAGTAGGCATCCGTTGTGGTAGGCGGTTCGGCCGTTGTCGGCCCAGAAGGAGATGTGGTGGGCGTCTGTCCAGCCGGGTGGTCGGTCGCAGCCGGGGAAGGTGCAGCCTTTGTCGCGTAGGGCGATGGCGCGGCGGATGTGGGGTGGGAAGAGTCGGTTGCTGGTGCCGATGTCCAGGACTTGGGATGAGCCGCCGAGGACGGCGGGGATGATCCGGGCGTCGCAGGCGAGCGTGCGGGCTTGGGCGGGGGTGATCGGCCCGCCGTAGTCCAGCACCGGCGGTGGACCCGACCCGGGGGCAGGGTTGTGGCCGGGTCCGCGGTCGTGTGGCGCGCCGGTGCTGTGGCGGCCGTTGCCGCCGTTGGTACCGATGCTGCGCTCGCCGCGGCCGGTCCCGCTGCTGCCGGTTCCGTCGCGGCCAGCGCTGTTGCCGCCGTCGCGGTCGGCGCCGTGGCGATTGCTGCCCTTGACGCCGTGATCGCTTCCGCCGGCGCCGGTCCTGTCGCCGGGCCCGCTGACGGTCACGGCATCGGTGCCGTTGCTGTTGCCGTGGCTGTTGCCGTTGGTCGTGTTGGCATCGGCGGCCCGGGTGGTGGCGGCGCAGGTGCAGGCCCGGGCGGTGGTCCCGGTTTGTGGGCCGAGGAGGTCTTGCAGGGTCATGGTGACGGTGATGTGGGGGCGTTCCCCGCCGTGCAGGGGTGCGTCGCCGAGGTCGAGGAACCGGCGCAGCGCCTCCAGGACGGCCTGGGCGCGGCGGGTCGCCGCCGGTCTGGGGTCGGCCGCCCATTTCCCGCCCCGCCGACCGCCGTTCCCGCCGCCGTTCCGGTTCCCGCCGCCACGACCGCCCACCCCGCCGCCACCGCCACTGTTGCCGTTGCCGCCGTCACTGTTGCCGTTGCCACGCTCGCCGCCGCTCGCGTTCCGGTCCCCGCCGCCGCTGCCCGCGTCGGTGCCGCCGCCCGCGTTGCCGTTCCCGCTGCCGCCCGCGGCGCCGCCGCCGCTGCCGTTCCCGCTGCCCGGGTTGCTGTTCACGCCGCTGCTGCTGTTCGCGCCGTCCATGCCGTCAGCACGCCCGTTGCCGCGGCCCTGACCGCCGGTGCCGCCCTGACCGCCGGTGCCGCTGCCGGTGTTGCCGCTGGTGTTGTCGTTGCTGGTGCTGGTGCTGGTGGTGCCGGGTTGGGGTTTGGACAGGGTGTCGATGGCTTGGTTGATGATTTCCACCCCGATGTCGTCGACCTGACCGGTGATCCGGGTCAACCCGGTGTTCGGGTTACGGGTGCCCAGGGTGAACTCCATGTGATCGGCCGGTGGGTCCTGGTCGAAGTCCTTCCCGTCCTGATCCAGGGTCACCAGGATCGCCCGGGCGAACACCGCGAACGGCGCCGGCTCGGTCACCCTGCCCTGCGCCACCAACTGCTGCTGCACCAGGTCCCGGGTCGCCTCGTCCACCGTCGCCGGCAGTTTGCGCATCGTGCTGACCACGGTGCGGGTCTGCGCCACCCCCAACCCGCCCTCCGCGAGTGCTCCGGCCAGCAGCGGCAGCGCCGGGGGCAGTTCACCACCGGACGGGACGTCCCTGGGCAGCACCACCGCGGCGGTGGCCACCAGCGACCTCGCATCACCCTGGGACACCCCCAACGCGGTGCGCAGCAACCCGGCCGTGGACGCCGCACCGTGCGCGGCGGCGATCCCCCGGGTGTCGACCTCCCCGGCCAGGTGCACCTGCGCGGTGTGCACCAACCTGGCCACCTGCTCCACCCGCCGGGCCAACGTCAACAGATCCCGATCCGGCACCTTCCAGAACTCGGTACACGTGATATCGACAACCGCGGCCCGCGCCGACTCCACCACCCGCGTGGCAGCCGCGAAAACATCGGGCTCTGACATACCAAAAACCGTAACAGGCACCACCGACAACGCCCTTCCTTGGGCGAAAGTGTGGATGGTTATCGCGCGGTCGTCGGGGTTCATCACAGCACGCCAAGAAATGCGACTTGATGTGACGGCGAGTGTTCGCCTCGAACGTCCGATCATCACAACTCGCTCAGGTTGACGTCGTTAATACTGTGCAGCAACACATGTCAAGCTATGGCCAGCCGTTGGGGATAGCTGCAACTCGCCGGTCCCAATGTGGACAACACCGCCTCGGTCCGCGGCGTTGTGCTAAGAATTGGCTGCACATGGCCTTGCGAGGGTGTTCCATGCGCAGTTCGCGGCAAGGTTCTATGTAGCTCAGGAAAAACCAGGGTAGGGCACGATGAGAGCCATTAAGCGATGGTCACGCCGAAATCATGAAAGGATGAGAAAGAGTTGGGTCGACCAGCCACCGATGGGTGTCAAGAAGGGCTCTGGCAGGCGTCCGCCCCGCTACTGCTGCTGCTAACCGTTCGTTGCGTCCGCCGCGCGACGCCGTGCTTTCGTGTCGCGTGCCTCGACACAGCATCGATGAGCCTCGCGCAAATGTCGGCTTGCGTGGTTAACCGGCTCGACAACCACGACGGCGGGCGATGCCGTTGCACGGCGGGCCGGCGGGGCGTGCTGACACAGGCCAACGGCCCGCGCTCCCGAGCGCCTGGTGCGCCACAGCCGAGAGAACCTGCTACGTGGGGCCCTTCAGTCGCTCATCCGGTACTCCGTCAAGCCGTCGCGCAGCATGGCATGGCATGGCATGGCATGGCATGGCATATCGGCCGAGCAAGACGGCACTGGATGCAAGCACGACCCCGGAAACACCGCGACCAGCGCTCGGCCGTGGTGATAAGAACGGCACATGCGCGTCCTTGTCACCGGATCGTCCGGTCATCTCGGTGAGGCGCTCGTCGGCACCCTTCGAGCGGCCGGCCATGACGTCGCCGGGTTCGACGTCGTCCGGTCGGCGACCACGAATATCATCGGCTCGGTCAGTGATCGCGACGCTGTGGCGCGCGCCGTGCGAGGCGTGGATGCCGTCGTCCATACCGCCACCCTTCACAAGCCCCATGTCGGAACGCATTCACGGCAATCGTTCCTCGACACGAATGTGACCGGCACGCTGGTGCTGCTCGAGGCCTCCGCGGCAGCCCGGATTCGCACTTTCGTCTTCACCAGCACGACCAGTGCCTTCGGGCGCGCCCTCACGCCCGCACCCAACGACTCGGCGGCCTGGATCACCGAGGACGTCTACCCGTTGCCGCGCAACATCTATGGCGCAACCAAGGTCGCCGCCGAGGACCTGTGTGAGTTGGTGCACCGCGACGAGGGCATGCCCTGCGTCGTTCTGCGCACGGCCCGGTTCTTCCCGGAGCCCGACGACAACGCCGCGGTCACTGCGGAATATCGGACGGCGAACGTCCAGGTGAACGAGTTGCTCTACCGCCGTGTCGATCTGGCGGACGTGGTCGGGGCGCACGTGCTCGCGATCGAGCGTGCACCGGAGATCGGATTCGGCCGTCTCATCGTCAGTGCGACGACACCGTTCACCCCAACTGACGCCCCTGCACTGCGGAAGGATGCGGCCGCCCTTGTGTGGCAACGCTTTCCGGATGCCCAGGCAACGTACGCCCGGCTCGGCTGGCGGATGTTCCCGGCGATCGATCGTGTCTACGACAACCGTCGAGCCCGCAAGGTGCTCGGATGGACGCCGAGCTTTGACTTCAGCACCGCACTGCAACGGGCCTCATCGGGCGATGACCCGCGCAGTGCGCTGGCCGTGACGATCGGGGAGAAGGGCTACCACCGGGAACCAGCCCTGTAGCGCACCGGTGACGCAGTACCGTGCCCGCCCGGAGCGAAGCGGGGACGGCCCCGACGGCGTTGTCAGGACCGCCGCCGCGGACTGTACTCGCGTCCACCGGGCCGGCCGCGGTGGCTGCCCGGTCGGGTCTGCCCAGCAGTGCCGGGCCGGGCCAAGCAATGCTGGGCGCGCCGAGCAGCGCCGGGTCTGCCAAGCATCGCCGGGCCCGCGGAGCATCGCCGGGCCCGCCGAGCAGCGCCGGGTCTGCGGAGCAACGCCGGGCCGGCCGAGCGACGCCGGGTCTGCCGAGCGACGTCGGGCCGGCCGAGTAGTGCGGGGTCTGCCAAGCATCGCCGGGCCGGCCGAGTAGTGCGGGGTCTGCCGAGCAACGCGGACCGGCCAAGCAACGCGAGGCCGGGCAAGCAACGCCGGCCCAGCCCGAGCAGTGCGCACCGGTTGACCGGAAACGAAGGGCAGGATGACCCCGTGGCCATCGACTCGGACGACCTGCCGTCGTTGTTCCGCACGGCGGAGGTCTATGCGATCCCGCTGGTGGAGCGATTCCGCGGCATCACCGTGCGGGAGGGCGTGCTCCTCCACGGGCCCGCGGGTTGGTCGGAATTCGCGCCGTTCCGCGACTACGACGACGCCCAGTGCGTTCCCTGGCTGCGCGCGGCCATCGAGTCCGCGATGACGCCGTGGCCAGCACCGGTTCGCACCGCAGTGGAGGTGAACACCACCGTCGCCGTGGTGCCGCCGGAGCGGGCCGCCAACCTGGTCCGCGCGTCCGGTTGCCGGACCGCGAAGGTCAAGGTCGCCGACCCGCGGGTCGATCTCGCGGCGGACGTCGACCGGGTCGCCGCCGTCCGCGACGCGCTCGGCGTTGCCGGCCGGATCCGGGTGGACGCCAACGCCGCCTGGACCGTCGAGGAGGCCGTGCAGGCCGTCGAGGCGCTGGATGCGGCCGCGCAGGGGCTGGAATACGTGGAACAACCGTGCCGGACGGTGCCGGAACTGGCCGAGGTCCGGGAACGGGTCCGCCCACCCATCGCCGCAGACGAATCGATCCGGCACGCCGAAGATCCCGAGCGGGTCGCCCTCTCCGGTGCCGCTGACATAGCGGTGGTCAAGGTGGCACCGCTGGGCGGGGTGCACAGTGCCCTGCGGATCGCTGCCGCCGCCGGGCTGCCGGTCGTCGTCTCGTCCGCGGTCGACTCGTCCGTCGGTCTGGCTGCCGGGCTCGCACTGGCCGGGGCGCTGCCGGAACTGCCGTACGCCTGCGGCCTGGGCACGTCGTCACTGCTGACCACCGACGTGTCTTCCGAGCCACTGGTCCCCGTCGATGGCGCCATCCCGGTGCTCGACCGGGCGCCGGACCCGGATCGGCTCAGGTCGGTCGGGGCCCGTCCGGAGGCGACCCGCTACTGGCTCGACCGGCTGCATCGGGTGGCGGCGCTACTGCCCTGACCTGCGGTGTTGCCGCCGATCGTGGACGGCGGGGGGACAGGACCTTGGACTCTGGCACCGTCCCTGAGCGTCGCTCATCATCGATTCATGGCCGATACAACCACGCCCGTCACCACCCTGACCGACGGCGAGTGCTGGGAACTCCTGCACTCCACCGAATTCGGCCGACTCGCGCTCAGCGTTGCGGACCAGCCGGAGATCTTCCCGATCAACTTCGCCGTCCAGAACGGCACCTTCGTCTTCCGAACCGCGCAGGGCACCAAACTTGCTGCGTTGACGATCAACGAAGCAGTGGCCCTGGAGATCGACGGGTATGACGGGGACAGCGGTTGGAGCGTCGTCGCGAAGGGACACGCGCACGCGGCGGAGTGGGGCGACGACTTCGACGACGCGCAGGTGTCGGGTCTGCGACCGTGGGTGGCGACCATCAAGCCGGTGTTCGTCCGGCTGAAGCCCGTGGAGGTCACCGGACGTCGTTTCGTCTTCGGCCCGCAGCCCGACGAATTGTGATCTTGCCGGGCAGTGACCTTTGCCGTTGACGGTCCGGACCGCTGACCGTCCGCCCGGCTCCGGCCAGCGACAATGGCGGGTGTGAATCCGTCGACCGCGCTGGCCCGTGTCCTCGTCGACGAGCTCGTGAACTGCGGCGTCACCGACGTCGTGCTCTCACCCGGGTCCCGCAACGCCCCGCTGTCCCTGGCACTGCATGACGCCGATGCCAGCGGCCGGTTGCGGCTGCATGTGCGGATCGACGAACGCACGGCCGGCTTCCTCGCACTGGGGCTCGCCCGCGGATCCGGCCGGCCATCGGCGGTGGTGACCACCTCTGGAACCGCGGTCGCGAATCTGCATCCCGCCGTGCTCGAGGCGCATCACGGGCCGGTGCCGCTGCTGGTGCTGTCCGCGGACCGCCCGCCGGACCTGCGTGACGTCGGAGCGAACCAGACCATCGACCAGCGCGCGGTGTTCGGCGGTGCCCTGCGGCTGTTCCACGAGTTCGGTGTGGCGCAACGGATCCCGGGCCAGAACGCGCGGTGGCGGTCGATGGTCTGCCGGGCGGTGGCGGCGGCCGCGGGGCGGTCCGGCGTGCCCGGCCCGGTGCAGCTCAATGTGCCCCTGGCCGACCCGTTGTTGCCGGACGGCGCGGAGCCCGCTTCCGATCACTGGCCCGCCGTGGAGGACTGGCCGGAGCCGCTGACCGGCCGGAACGGGCCCTGGACGACGACGCTGGGCGCGGACGACCTGCACGGTCCGGCGGTTCCGTCGCCCCCCGACGGGGAGCGGGTGCTGTTCCTGGCCGACCTCACCCACCCGTGGGCCGCCGCGATCGCGAACGCCGGGCACCTGGTCGTCTCCGAAGCGGGCGGTGCGGCCGGATCGCTGGTGCTCGCGGCCGGGATGCACCTGCTGGCGGCGGACCGGTTCCTGGACGCGGCAATCCCCGACCGGGTGATCGTCCTGGGCAGGCCGACGCTGTTCCGCTCCGTGCAGCGCCTCCTCGCGGACCCGCGGGTCACCGTGGACGTGATCGCGCACCCGCAGCACTACGCCGACCCGCCCGGCACGGCCCGCGTCGTCGCGGCGGGGTGGCCCGATCTGAGCGCGCGACCGGACGCGCGATGGTCCGCCCGATGGCGGGACGCCGACGCCGCCGCGGCCCGCGCCGTACGCACGGTGCTCGACGGCAAGGACATCAATGCCGCGCCCCGGCTGGCCCGCGACCTGGTCGCGGCGCTGCCTCGGACCGCGACGTTGCTGGTCGGATCGTCCCAGTCACCGCGTGACATCGCGCTCAGTGCTGCGGCCCGGGACGGTGTGCGGCTGGTGGCCAACCGCGGGGTCGCGGGCATCGACGGAACTGTGTCCACCGCCGTCGGCGTCGCCCTCGCCGTCGACAACCCGACGTACGCGCTGGTCGGCGATCTGACCGCGCTGCACGACAGCACCGGCCTGGTGATCGGTCCGCACGAACACCGCCCGGATCTGACGATCGTCGTCAGCAACAACGACGGTGGCGCGATCTTCTCGACGTTGGAGCCGGGCGAGCCCCGTCACGCGCGGGCGTTCGACCGCGTCTTCGGCACCCCGCACGGGGTCCTGCTCGCCGGTCTGGTCGAGGGGTGCGGTGCCGAGCACGTCCTGGCGTCGACCGCCGACGAGCTGGCCGACTCCATCGCCGACCCGGCGGGAATCAGGGTGGTGGAGGTGCCGACGTCGCGCACCGACCTCAGCGCGACTCTTCGGGAGATGACGGAGGCGGTCCGC
The DNA here is from genome assembly GCA_963785455.1 of uncultured Actinomycetota bacterium. Lineage (GTDB taxonomy): Bacteria > Actinomycetota > Actinomycetes > Mycobacteriales > Nakamurellaceae > Nakamurella. Next base: position 130,967 of record CAWAVL010000013.1, on the reverse strand, counting down.
GCCGCACTCTGACGCCTGCAAATGCTGCCAGCGAACCGCGCGATCACCAGCGCCTCGGCACAACAGGTCGCGCAACGTCCGGTCGAGCCGTGCCCGGTACTGCTGGTGCGTCCACCCCGCCTCCCCGACCACAATCAGGTAGTGCGGCGCCCTGAGCGCGAGCAACAGCTCGTCGGCGACCTCGTCGATGGGCCGCCCGGAACTCAGCCGCCGCGGGCGGCGATCATCGCGACGCCCGTCCCGCTGTCGGTGCGCGCCCGGACGCCGAGCGCCGTGCGCGCCTTCGCGATGCGCGGATCCGACAGCGCCGCCGCGTCGAACGCCGCCGCCAGCGTGCTGCCTCTGCTCAAGGAGAAAGAGGGCCCGCGCCCGCCGGTGATGATCTGCGGGGTGGTGCCACTGGTCGTCTCCAGCAAGGACACCGCTCCCTTCGGGCTCGGCCTGCAGCCGCCGAGAACTGCGGTCGGCCGGCTCCGCAACCGGGCGCTGAACCTGTTGGTGTCGAAGGTGATCTTCCGCCGGGCACAGCGCTTGGGGCAGGAGCTGCTCGCCGATCTGGTGTCGGGCGACTTCCCTGCTTCGTGCCGGACGGCGCATCGCTCGCCGACGGCATCCTGCAGCTGACCGGCGCCGGTTTCGAGTACCCGCGCAGCGACCTCCGGGCGCCGCTGCATCTGGTGGGGCCCGTCCTGCCCACCGCCAAGTCATTCGAGAAGCCCTACTGGTGGGGCGATCTCGACGACGACCGGCCAGTGGTGCACGTCACCCAAGGCACCGTCGCGAACGGTGACCTGGAGGCGCTGCTGCTGCCGACGGTGCGGGCGCTGGCCGACCGCGACGTGCTCGTGGTTAGCGACGACCGGCGACGAGGTGACCGCCGAGATGCTGCGGGCATCTGTACCCGCGAACACCAGGTGGCCGCGTTCCTGCCCTACGACGCGTTGCTCCCGAAGGTCGACGTGACGGTCACCAACGGCGGCAACGGCGGCCTGCAATTCGCCCTGGCCCACGGCGTTCCGCTGGTGATGGCGGGTGATACCGAGGAGAAACCGGAGATCGCCGCCCGGGTCGTCTGGTCGGGGGTGAGGATCAGCCTGCGCACCGGCCGGCCGTCACAGGACGCGGTGGCGCGAGCGGTGGACAAGATCCTCACCGCGCCCCGCTACCGCTCGCGCGCCGCGCAGATGCGCACCGAGCTCGCGTCGTGCGCGCCGTTGCAGTCGATCGACGACGCGGTCAGGGCGGCGGCGGCCAGGACTGTCACTGCGTGACGGCAGCAACGGCCTGACGATCAGCCGGCCCCGTGACGGTCTCCGTCTAGGGCGCAGGCATCGGCCCGCGGGCGGTCGCAGCGTGACTCGTAGATAGCCCCCAGCGCACCGCGAGATGCCGGCGAGCGCCGGCATCGCCGGCTCACCCGGCCCCGTCGTCGGGACCGCCGGCTCACCCGGCCGCGTTGTCGGGAGCGCCGGCTCACCCGGCCGCGTCGTCGGGACCTAGCCGAGACCCTCAGCCCGCAGAGGCGATGTAGCCCATCAGCTGCGCCTGCTCGGTTTCCAGCTCGTCGACCCGGATCTTGACGATGTCACCGATCGACACGATGCCGGCCAGCTCACCGTCGACGATCACGGGCATGTGCCGGAACCGCTTGTCCGTCATCGCCCGTGCCAGATCGCGCACCTCGTCCGTCGGGCTGCAGGTGTGGACGTCCGCAGTCATGATCGAGTTGACCGGCATGTCCAACACGTCGGCGCCGTAGGCGTCCAGCGCGTGCACCACGTCGCGCTCGCTGACGATGCCACGGACGGTCCGGCCGTCCGAGGACACCACCAGCGCGCCCACCCGGTGTCCGGCGAGATCACCGATGACCTCCGCCACGGTGGCATCGGTCCCGATCGTCGCGACCCTGTCGCCCTTCTTGGCCAGGACGTCCTGAACTCGCATGGCAGCCTCCCCGCCAGCCGGGTGTTCGTCGGCGAATCAGCGTTCCGTCCCGGCTCGCGCGGCCAGAATAGTCCGATTCGGTCGATAGCGGCCCGGTTTCGCGGTGCTTGTGCCGCGCCGACATCAGTCACCGGGACACGTCGGGCGGTGCAGTTCTGAAAAGGGGCGATCGGGGAGGACGCTCAGCGGCGGGATTCCAGTGCGTCGCGGATCGGCACCATCTTGATCTGCGCCTCCCGCGCCTCGACATCCGGCTGCGAATCGGCGACGACGCCGCAGCCCGCCATGAGCCGAACGCTGCGCCCGTCGACCTGCGCGCAGCGCAACGCGATGGCGAACTCGCCGTCACCCTTGCTGTCCATCCAGCCGACCGGCGCCGCGTACCTGCCGCGCTTCATCGGTTCCAGCTCCCGAATCAGCCGACGCGCGACGTCCGTCGGGCTGCCGCCGACCGCCGCAGTCGGGTGCAGGCGCGCAGCCAGGTCCAACGCGGTGGGCGCGCGGCGGTCCAGCCGGCCCACGATGTCCGTGGACAGGTGCGTCAGATTGGCCAGTTCCAGCGGGACCGGCGCCTCCGGGACCTCCAGGTCCGAGCACGCCCGGGCCAGGACATCGGCCACCGAGCGCACCGCGTAGGCGTGTTCGGTGATGTCCTTGGCGCTGCCGAGCAGGTCGGCCGACACGGCATCACCGGTGTGCTCTCGCCAGGCCGTCCCGGCGAGTACCCGGGACGCGATGCGGTCCGCGGACCGGCGGATGAGCAGCTCCGGACTGGCCCCGACCAGTCCCTGAACGGCGAAGGTCCAGCAATCGGGATAGGCCGCCGCGAGGCGCCGGAGCAGGAACCGCTCGTCCACCGGTCGGCTGGTGGTCGCCTCGAGATCGTGCGCGAGAACGACCTTCTGCAGCTCGCCGGCCCGGATCCGGGCGGTGGCAGCGCTCACCGCAGAGGTGAAGCCCGCGACGGACAGCGCCGCGTCGGCGTAGGCCACCCGGCCCGGTGATCGGACGGGCACCGACGGTCCGGCATTCGACCCACCGGCGTCACCGATGGTGGTGCGGAAGGTCGTCACACCGTCACTGCCCACCACGGTGTTGGGGACCACCGCGACAGACACGTCGTCGTCGTCGAAGCCGAGGGAGACGAAGGCCAGCGGACCACTGCCTCGGGCCCCGACCGCGTCCCGGATCTGCACGGCATCGCAGACGCCCGCGAACCACCGCTGGATCTGTGCGTGCGCATCGGGCCCGGTCGCGGTGACGCTGTCGTGGACTCCCCAGCCGACGAAACCCGTATCGCCCTGGACGAAGCACAGCGAGCCCGTCGGCCGGCGCAGCACGTCGAGCAGCGCGCCCTCGGATTCGACCGGCTCGGACACCGCCGGCACCGCAAGGCGGGTGGTCGGCACGGCAGTCACGAGCGCCAACAGTAGTCGTCCGGACAGGTATGACGGCCGCACCCGCCCGTGATCCTCACCGCCACCGCGCCGCGACCGGGCGGCCCCCGCGCCGCGACCTGGTGGCCGCCGCGCCGCGATCGCGGCCACCTGGGTCGACCGCCGGCCGCCCTAGAATCACCCTGGTGACGGTGCACGGGGTCCCCGATCCCGCTCTGGAATCCGCAGCTCGCACGCCCGTTGACGATGCCGAGCCGGCCATGAGCGCCGCGCCCACCGGCCAAGCCGTCTCGCCCACCCAAGCCGTCGCGCCCACCCAGGTCGTCGCACCGCCCGCTACCGACGCCGACGCCGACACCGATGCCGACCAACCGGCTCCCGGCACGGGCGGGAAGTCGCTGCGCCGGCGCCTGGCCTGGCGGTGGGTGGCGCGCGGTGTCCTGCTGGCCGCCGTCGCGATCACCGTGATGGTCATCGCGCTCGCGATCGGGATGCGGACCAACGACGCAGCGATCGACGAGCACCTGGGATCGGCCACCGCGACCGTGCTGTCCGTCTCGCCACTGCGCACGGGCATCGAGTTCGTGGACGGCACGGGGGCCACGGTGCGTCCGGAGGGCGGGGTGCTGTATCCCGGACTGCTCTCGCTCGGGCAGCAGTTCGTCGTCGAGTACTCGACCGAGGATCCGCAGATCGCCAGGGTCGCCGGTCGCACCGCATCGGTCGGCACCCTGCTGCTGGTAGTGGTGACGGTCGCCACATGGGCTGTGGCCGTGCCGCTGACCTGGTGGTGCCGGCGCCGCAGCAGGTTGCCGCTGTTCGGGTCTCGCCGCGCCGCGGGCGCACGATGAGCCGTACCGGGAGAGGTTCCAGGGGCCCTGTGCTCGGTAGGCTCCGTGTCCATGGGCAGGGGTGACGTGTGATGACCAGGGCAGGGCTCGAGAAGGAGCCGCGCCAGGTGGCGGCGATGTTCGATGCCGTTGCGCACCGGTACGACCGCACGAACACCATCCTGTCCGGCGGCCATGATCGACGCTGGCGCCGGCACACCGTCCGCGCGTTGCAGTTGCTGCCGGGCCAGAAGGTGCTCGACGTGGCGGCCGGAACCGGGGTGTCCACCACGGCGCTGGCGAACACCGGGGCGTGGTGTGTGGCCACCGACTTTTCGGTCGGGATGCTGAGCGCCGCGAAACCGGGCTTCCGGTTACCCCGGGTCGCCGGTGACGCCCTGCACCTGCCCTTTGCCGACGAGACGTTCGACGCGGTCACCATCTCCTTCGGACTGCGCAATGTCGAGGACCCCGCCGCGGCCCTGCGGGAGTTCGCCCGGGTCACCCGAGCCGACGGCCAGTTGCTGGTGTGCGAGTTCTCCCGGCCGCGGCCGGCACCGATCCGCTGGGGCTATCGCTGGTACCTGCGGCACGTCCTGCCGGCGCTGGCCCGGCGGGTCTCGTCCAATCCCGAGGCCTACACCTATCTGCAGGAAACCATCGACGCCTGGCCCGATCAGCCGGCGCTGGCCAGGATGATCGCCCGTTCCGGTTGGACGGACGTGGTGTGGCGCAACATGACGTTCGGTGTGGTCGCGCTGCATCATGCGGTCCGCCGCACCGGCTGACCACGGCCCGTGCCGCCGGCCGCGACCGGTCTCCTGGAGATCGCCACGAGCATCAGCCGCGGAACCCGCCGAGGCAGCCCGACGACGGCCGTGCGTGATCGTCGCACGGGCCGGTGGGGCCCTCCGAATCGTCCGGGTGGCCGCCAATCCTTGGTGTACGAGGCGGGTGACGAGTCCTACACTGGGGGCCGCACTGCCCTCGTGAATGAATTCACAAACTCGTTTGGCCTGTCCGCCGCCGGCTCGGTGCCCGCTCAGGCCCGACTCTGATGCCGGCTCACCACGGTGTGCGGGGAGGTCTGGATGAGCTTGTCCAACGCGGCGCACGACGCCGACAACACCGCGGACGTCATCGTTGTCGGTGCCGGCCCCGCCGGGTCCACCGTGGCGACCTACCTGGCCCGCGCCGGTGTCGACGTGCTGCTGCTGGAGAAGTCCACCTTCCCGCGCGACAAGGTGTGTGGTGACGGCCTCACCCCCCGCGGCGTCAAGCAGGTACTGGCGTTGGGGATCGACGTCTCCGGTGACGACTGGATCAAGAACAAGGGCCTGCGGGTGGTCGGCGGCGGTACCAGCCTTGAGCTGCCGTGGCCCGTGCTGCAGGACTACCCCGACTTCGGGCTGGTCCGGCCGCGTCGGGACTTCGACGAGATGCTGGCCACACTGGCGGTCAAGGCCGGTGCCCGGATGCGGGTGGCCACGACGGTCACGGCGCCGATCCGGGACGAGCGGTCCGGCCGGATCACCGGTGTCCAGGCCAAGACGGTGGACGGGCCGGCCCGGTTCACCGCCCCACTGGTCCTTGCCTGCGACGGGGTCTCCGCGCGGGTGGCCTTGGGGATGGGCATCAACAAGCGTGACGACCGTCCGTTGGGTGTCGCCGTCCGCCGGTACTACCAGAGCCCCAGCCGCACCCATGACGACTACCTGGAGTCGCACCTGGAGCTCTGGGACCGGTCCGACCCCGCGAAGGCCAAGCTGCTGCCCGGCTACGGCTGGATCTTCGGCCTCGGCGACGGCACGGTGAACGTCGGGCTCGGCATGCTCAATTCGTCGAAGGCGTTCGGCAGGACGGACTATCGCGCGTTGTTGCGGACCTGGCTGGACGGCACCCCGGAGGAGTGGGGGTTGCGTGAGGAGAACGCGATCGGGCCGATCGGCGGGGCCGGTCTTCCGATGGGCTTCAACCGCACCCCGCACTACGCGGACGGGCTGCTGCTGGTCGGTGACGCGGCGGGCGCGGTGAACCCGTTCAACGGTGAGGGCATCGCCTACGCCATGGAGTCCGCGGCGATCGCGGCCGATGCGGTGCTGCAGTCGTTGGGCCGGCCCAACGGACCCAGCCGGGAGGCGGCGCTGTACGGCTACCGGACCGCGATGAAGGATCACCTGGGCGCGTACTACCGACTTGGCGGTATCTTCTCCACGCTGATCGGCAAGCCGGCTGTGATGAAGACGGCGACCCGATTGGGCCTGCCGCGCAAGGATCTGATGTACCTGGTGCTCAAATTGTTGGCCGGCCTGTACGACAACCGGGACGGCGACTGGGCGGACCGCGTCGTGCGGTCGCTCAACAGGATGGCGCCGAGTGTCTAGCGAGGGTTCATGTCGGCGTCCGACTAGCCCCGGGAGGGCTGTGCCGTGCTGAGTGCTTATCTGCCCATCGTCATCCTGCTGATCCTGGTCACGGGCTTCGCCCTGATGATGGTCACCTTCATCAGCGACCGGCTGGGCCCGCGCCGGCACAACCGAGCGAAGCTGGACGCCTACGAATGCGGCATCGAGCCGACCCCGTTGCCGGCCGGCACCGCGGGGCGGTTCCCGATCAAGTTCTATCTGACGGCGATGCTGTTCATCGTCTTCGACATCGAAATCGTCTTCCTCTACCCGTGGGCGCAGTCGGCGGTCCCGCTGGGCGTCCTGGGCCTGGTCGAGATTTTGCTGTTCATGGGCACTGTCGGCGCTGTGTACGCCTACGCGTGGCGTCGCGGGGGGCTGGATTGGGACTGACGGCTAGCCCGGGGGAGCGGTTCGTACTGTGGCGAGAAACCACGGCACTGATCGCGCACTCGGCGTCGCCGCTGTGCTGGACTGGCCGGGGCCGATCGGGCCCCGACTGCACCGGCTGCGGTCCGGCGGTCCCGGACCGCGGTGCACATGTACCACCCACACCGGGACGACCCGGGTGACCAGCAGGAACCGATTGCGACACAACGCAGTGTGCAGGGCCGGCGCGGGCGGGCAATCCCCGTCCGCAATGGTCCACCGGGCGATGAAGGGAGCAGGGCAATGGGCCTGGAAGAAAAACTTCCGAGCGGCGTGCTGTTGACCAGCGTCGAGAAGTTGGTGAACTGGACCCGCAAGGCGTCGCTGTTCCCGGCCACGTTCGGTCTGGCGTGTTGCGCGATCGAGATGATGACCACCGGTGCGCCCCGGTACGACCTCGGGCGCTTCGGCATGGAGGTGTTCCGGGCATCCCCGCGGCAGGCCGATCTGATGATCGTCGCCGGTCGGGTCAGCCAGAAGATGGCGCCCGTGCTGCGGCAGATCTACGACCAGATGCCCGAACCGAAATGGGTGCTGTCGATGGGGGTGTGCGCCTCCTCCGGCGGGATGTTCAACAACTACGCGATCGTCCAGGGCGTCGATCACATCGTGCCGGTGGACATGTACCTGCCCGGTTGCCCGCCGCGGCCGGAGATGCTGATCGACGCCATCCTCAAGCTGCACGCGAAGATCATGGACGAGCCGCTCGGGCCGAAGCGGGCGGCGGAGCTGGTCGGTGAGCGCACCGAACTCGTGTCGTCCTCGGTGCGCTACGGCAAGCTGCCGGCGCCGATCGGGACGCCCGAGGTCAACGTCGGCCGGCCGAGCGCCGCCGAGATCGGAGCAGGTAGCTGATGTCCGGGCCGCAGAACTCCGGTGAGCAGGTTCCGGACTCCAAGACGCCCCCCGGTCGCGAGCCGCAGGACTCGCGGGCCGCGTCCGGCGATGCCGGCCGCACATCGACCGGTGGCAACGACTCCGCCGAGGGCGGTACAACTGCGGCCGGTGGGTACAGCTCCGTCGACACGCCGGCAGAAAAGCCGACCGGAACGACGCCGGATGCCTCCTCGCAGGGCCGCCAGGGCACCGAAGTCGCCGAGACCGGTTTGCTGGACCCGAGTTCGCCCGGTGAACTGTCGGCCCGCACCGGCATGTCCGCTGCGCCCGCGGGTGTTCCGGCCACCGGGGTGGAGCGCACCGGGATGTTCGGCGTGCACGGCTCCGGCGACACCTCGGGTTTCGGCCTGCTGGTGCGCGAGCCCTACACCCCTGCGCCGGCCGAGCGGCCCTACGGCGGGCCGGAGCGGGGCCGCGCGGACGGCGGCGGCTCGACCGGTCCGGGCGAGTTCGACGAGGTTACCGATGCGCTGTTCGCGGCGATGGCGGCCCGTTCGATCCCGCCGCACGCGGTGCTGCAGACGACGGTCGCCAACGGCGAGATCACCTTCTACATCGCTCGCGACCACCTCACCGCGATCCTGTGGGCGGTGCGTGACGACGAGTCGCTGCGGTTCGAGTTGGCGTCCTCCATTTCCGGGGTCGACTACGGCGAGAAGGTGCCGCGCCGACTGCATGTCGTGTACGAGCTGACGTCGATGACCTACCGGCGCCGGATCCGGCTCGAGGTCGCGGTCGACGTCGACGATGCCTACGTGCCCAGCGCGGTGGCCGTGTACCCGACGGCGGACTGGCAGGAGCGGGAGATCTGGGACATGTTCGGCATCGACTTCTCCGGGCACCCAGGGCTGACCCGGATCCTGATGCCGGACGACTGGATCGGCCACCCGCAGCGCAAGGACTACCCGCTCGGCGGCATCCCGGTGGAGTACAAGGGCGCCGAGATCCCGTCACCGGATCACCGGAGGTCGTACTCATGAGCGAGAATGACGCCAAAGCAACGGGTTCGACGCCGGCCGACGGCGCGGGGCCGTCAACCGCGTTCGCCGAGGACTACCTGCCGCCGGACATGGAGGATTCGGCGTCCCGCCGGCGCGCTGATGAGAACCTGCGCCGGGCAAGAGGAACGGACACCACCGAGGGGCGGATGTTCACCGTCACCGGCGGCGACTGGGACGACCTCGTCGCCAGCACGGAGTTCGAGAACGACGAACGCATCATCATCAACATGGGGCCGCAGCACCCGTCGACGCACGGCGTGCTCCGGCTGATCCTCGAACTCGAGGGTGAAACCGTCGTCCAGGCCAGATCCGTCATCGGCTACCTGCACACCGGCATCGAGAAGTCCTGCGAATACCGGACCTGGACGCAGGGTGTCACGTTCGTCACGCGGGCCGATTACCTCTCGCCCGCCTTCAACGAGCAGGCGTACTGCATGGCGGTCGAGAAGCTGCTCGGCATCGAGGTTCCCGTCCGCGCGCAGGTGATCAGGGTGCTGCTGATGGAGCTCACCCGGATCTCCTCGCACCTCGTGGCGCTCGCGACCGGCGGCATGGAACTCGGTGCGCTGACCGGTATGACCGCCGGGTTTCGGGAGCGGGAGGAAGCGCTGCACCTGATGGAGTTCCTCACCGGCCTGCGGATGAACATGGCGTTCATCCGGCCGGGTGGTGTCGCGCAGGAGCTGCCCGAGGGTTCCATCGAGCGGATCAACCAGTTCATCAAGGTGATGGAGTCGCGGCTCCCCGAGTACGACAAACTGCTGTCCGGCCAACCGATCTGGAAGGCTCGGATGATCGGAGTCGGCATCCTGCCGCTCGAGGCGTGTATGCAGCTGGGAGTGACGGGCCCGATCCTGCGCTCCGCCGGCCTGCCCTGGGATCTGCGAAAGGTCATGCCCTACAGCGGGTACGAGGATTACGAGTTCGAGGTCCCGACGTTCACCGACGCCGACTGCTACTCGCGCTTCCTGATCCGGCTCGCCGAGATGTGGGAATCACTCAAGATCATGAAGCAGGTGGTGAAGCGGCTCGAGGAGCCCGGGCCGGTGATGGTGGCCGACCCGAAGATCGGCTGGCCCGCCCAGTTGTCGGTCGGCGCGGACGGGATGGGCAACTCGCTGGAGTACATCCGCACGATCATGGGCCAGTCGATGGAGTCGCTGATCCACCACTTCAAGCTGGTCACCGAGGGATTCGAGGTGCCGCCCGGGCAGGCCTACGCGGCGATCGAGAACCCGCGGGGCGAACTGGGTTGCCATGTGGTGTCCTCCGGCGGTACCAGGCCGTGGCGGGTGCACCTGCGCGATCCGGGGTTCGTGAACCTGCAGGCGATGCCGGCGATGGCGGAGGGCTCGATGATCGCCGACGTGGTGGCGGCGGTGGCGTCGATCGACCCGGTCATGGGTGGGGTCGACCGATGACGACAGCGAGTGAGCATCGCAGGGCCGTTAGGCCCGAGGAGCGGAGCGAGCGCGGAGTCGAGCGATGCGACCGATGACGACAGCGAGTGAGCATCGCAGGGCCGTTAGGCCCGAGGAGCGGAGCGAGCGCGGAGTCGAGCGATGCGACCGATGACGACAGCGAGTGAGCATCGCAGGGCCGCTAGGCCCGAGGAGCGGAGCGAGCGCGGAGTCGAGCGATGCGACCGATGAGGAAGTGGAGAATGGCGCATGAGTGAGCAGCACAACCGGCGAATCGGTGTCCCGGTCTTCCTGCCGTCGGACGTCGTCTTCGACGAGCTGACGCACGCCCGCGCCGTGGAGATCATCGCGAAGTACCCGGAGTCGCGGTCGGCGCTGCTGCCGTTGCTGCACCTGGTGCAGTCGGTGGAGGGTTTCGTCTCGCAGGCGGGCATCGAGTTCTGCGCCACCCAACTGCAGCTCACCGTGGCCGAGGTCTCCGCGGTCGCGACGTTCTACACGATGTACAAGCGCACCCCGTGCGGCGAGCACCTGGTGAGCGTGTGCACCAACGCACTGTGCGCCGGGCTGGGCGGCGACGCGATCTACGCGACGCTGTCCCAGCATCTCGGTGTCGGTCATGAGGAGACGTCGGGCGAACCGGGGATGCCGGGTTCGATCACGCTGGAGCACGCCGAGTGCCTGGCCGCCTGCGATCACGCACCGGTGCTGCAGGTCGACTACGAGTTCTTCGACAATCAGACTCCCGACGGCGCACTGGATCTCGTCGGCGCCCTGCAGGCAGGCGAGCGGCCGGCACCGACGCGCGGCGCCCCGCTGACCGACTTCCGCTCCGTCGAACTCGAGATCGCCGGTATCTACCCGGATCTCGAGTCGCGGGTGGAGGCGCCGACTGCGTCCGTGCCGACCCTGCGCGGCGCAGTGCTGGCCGAGCACACCGACCAGCGGGCACCGACGATGCCGGAGTCGTACGAGATGCCGCCGCTGCCGGCCAAGAAGTGATGCAGTACCGATGATCCGCACCAGTGAGCCGGTCCCGGTTGATCAGACCCCAGTGATCAGACCCCAGTGATCAAACCGCAGTGATCAAACTCTCCATGATCAGACAGCACTGGAATCAGCAGTGACCGTAAGACTTGTCAGCGCCGACGGATGGCCGGAGCAGAAATGAGGAGCCCGCGATGAGCACCCCCTCCGATCAGTCGCAACCGTCGGAACCCCAGGCCGGAACCGGGAGGCATGCCTCGTCCGGCGACGTCCCGCCACCGTCGAGCACGCCGCCGCCCGCCGCGGTGCCGCCTCCGTCCGCGACCCCGACCGAGGCCGCCACCTCCCGGGAGGTCGGCCCGGGCACGTTCAGCTCACCGGGCACCGGCGAGTCCCCCGACCCGATCCCGGTGACGATCAGCCCCGAGGTGGCGCAACCCAACGCACCCACGGGCCCGTTGACCGTCGCCGACGCGCTGCGACACGCCGCCCCGGCGCCGAGCGAGCACTACCCGACGCCCGCCGACGGCGGCGCCCCGCTCACCCCCGTGCTGACCCGGCGCTGGGCGTCACCGCGGTCGTGGAGCATCGACACCTACCGCCAGCTCGACGGGTACCAGGCCGTGCCGGCGGCACTGGCCGTCGACCCGGGCCGGCTCACCGAACTGATCAAGAACTCCGGCTTGCGCGGCCGCGGCGGCGCCGGCTTCCCGACCGGGCTGAAGTGGTCGTTCCTGCCGCAGGGTGACACCAAGCCGCACTACCTGGTCATCAACGCCGACGAGGGAGAACCGGGAACCTGCAAGGACGTGCCGCTGATGATGGCGGACCCGCACTCGCTGATCGAGGGTTGCATCATCACCTCGTACGCGATCCGCGCGCCGTTCTGCGCCATCTACATCCGCGGTGAGGCGGTGCACGCGATGCGCCGCGTGCAGCACGCTGTCAACGAGGCCAAGGCGGCCGGCCTGCTGGGCGAGAACATCCTCGGCTCGGGCTACAGCCTGGAGATCGTCGTGCACGGCGGCGCCGGTGCCTACATCTGCGGTGAGGAAACGGCCCTGCTGGACTCGCTGGAGGGCCGCCGGGGTCAGCCGCGGCTCAAGCCGCCGTTCCCCGCGATCGCCGGCCTGTACGCGTCGCCGACGGTCGTCAACAACGTGGAGACCATCGCGTCCGTGCCGGCCATCGTGCTCGGCGGGTCGGACTGGTACCGGTCGATGGGCACCGAGAAGTCCCCCGGGCCGAAGATCTACTCGCTGTCCGGGCACGTCACCAACCCGGGCCAGTACGAGGCGCCGATGGGCACGACCCTGCGGCAGTTGCTGGTCTCCGCCGGCGGCATGCTCGACGGCATCCCGCTCAAGTTCTTCACCCCCGGCGGCTCGTCGACGCCGATCTTCACCCCAGAACACCTCGACGTGCCACTGTCGTTCGACGACGTCGCCGCCGCCGGGTCGATGCTCGGGACGACCGCGTTGATGTGCTTCAACGAGACCGTCTCCGTGCCCTGGGCGGTGTGGAAGTGGCTGGAGTTCTACAAGCACGAGTCGTGCGGCAAGTGCACGCCGTGTCGCGAGGGCACCGGCTGGCTGGTACAGATCCTTCGCCGGGTGGTCTCCGGGGCGGGCACCCTCGAGGACCTGGACACCCTGACCGACGCCGCGTCGAACATCGCGGGCCGCTCGTTCTGCGCTCTCGGCGACGCCGCGGCGACACCGATCCTGTCCGGTTTCAAGTACTTCCGATCCGAATTCGAGGACCTGGTGACCGGTCGCACACCGCCGGTCGTCGAGTCACGTCTGCTGGTGGGGGCCCACTGATGACCCAAGTTGCCACGCCGCCCGCCGGGGCTGCTCCCGAACCGGAGCCGGTCCCGGAGGGGCACGTCCGGCTCACGGTGGACGGGGTCAGCGTCATCGCCCCCAAGGGTGAGTTGGTGATCCGGACCGCCGAACGGATCGGCATCGCCATCCCGCGGTTCTGCGACCACCCGCTGCTCGAACCGGTCGGCGCCTGCCGGCAGTGCCTGGTCGAGGTGGAGATGGGCGGCCGGCCGATGCCGAAGCCGCAGGCCTCGTGCACCCAGACGGTGGCCGACGGCATGGTCGTCAAGACCCAGCTCAGCTCGGAGGTGGCGGAGAAGGCGCAGCGCTCCAACCTGGAGTTCCTGTTGCTGAACCACCCGCTGGACTGCCCCGTCTGCGACAAGGGCGGTGAGTGCCCGCTGCAGAACCAGACGCTGGCGAACGGGTCCGCGGTGTCCCGGCTGCGGGACCCGAAGCGGGTGTTCGTCAAGCCCGTCGCCGTGTCCACCGAGATCCTGCTGGACCGGGAACGGTGCGTGCTGTGCCAGCGCTGCACCCGGTTCTCCGACCAGATCGCCGGCGACAGGTTCATCGACCTGCTCGAGCGCGGTTCCGCGCAGCAGATCGGGATCAACTCCGAAGAGCCGTTCCAGTCGTACTTCTCAGGCAACACGATTCAGATCTGCCCGGTGGGGGCGCTGACGTCGACCGACTACCGGTTCCGCGCCCGCCCGTTCGACCTGGTGTCGACCAGCACCGTGTGCGAGCACTGCGCGAGCGGGTGCGCCCTGCGCACCGACCACCGCGCCGGTGCCGTCACTCGCCGGCTGGCCAGGATCGACCCGGAGGTCAACGAGGAATGGAACTGCGACAAGGGTCGCTTCGGATTCCCGTACGTCCGCGAGCCCGATCGGCTGACCCGGCCACTGGTCCGCGGCGCCGACGGTGAGCTGCACGAGGCGTCCTGGACCGAGGCGATGGCGGTGGCCGCGCGCGGCCTGCTCGCGGCGCGGGACAGCGGCGGCGTCGGCGTGCTCACCGGCGGCCGGCTGACCGTGACGGACGCGTACGCGTACGCGAAGTTCGCCCGGCTGGCGTTGCGGACGAACGACATCGACTTCCGCGCCCGGGCGCACACCGCCGAAGAGGAGGCCTTCCTCGCCGCCCGGGTGGCGAGCACCTCGCCGGACCGCGGCGGGGTCACCTACGCGGAGCTGGAGAAAGCGTCCGCGGTGCTGCTGGTCGCGCTGGAGCCGGAGGAGGAGTCGCCGATCCTGTTCCTGCGGCTGCGCAAGGCATCCCGGCACGGCGTCCCGGTGTACTCGGTGTCGGCCCTGCTGACCAAGGGGCTGCACAAGATGGCCGGCACGCTGATCGGCGCGGTGCCGGGCGCGGAGACCGAGATCGTCTCCGCGCTGGCCTCCGACACCGGGGCGGACACCGATGTGCCCGATGCCGCGGAACGCAATCGGCTGGCCGCTGCTCTGCGCACGCCGGGCTCCGTCGTCCTGGTGGGCGAGCGCGCCGCGCAGACCCCGGGGCTGCTGACCGCGGTCGCCGCACTGGCCGATGCCACCGGCGCGCGGCTGGCCTGGGTGCCGCGGCGGGCCGGCGAGCGCGGCGCGTTGGACGCCGGCGCGCTGGGGTCGGTGTTGCCGGGCGGCCGTCCGCTGTCCGAGCCATCGGCCAGGGCCGAGGTCGAGATGGCCTGGGGAGCTTCCGTTCCGGAGACGCCGGGCCGGGACACCGCCGGCATCCTAGGCGCCGTCGGGATCGCCGAAGCCGATGAGGAGCAGCAGGAAGACCGCATCCCCGGTCTCGCCGGGCTGCTGATCGGCGGCGTCGAGATCTCGGACCTGCCGGACCCGGCGGCCGCGCTGGCAGCGGTGGCCAGTGCCGGCTTCGTCGTGAGCCTGGAGATCCGCAGCAGCGCCGTCACCGAACTGGCCGACGTGGTCTTCCCGGTCGCCGCCGTCGCGGAGAAGTCCGGGGCGTTCGTCAACTGGGAGGGCAGGCTGCGGCCGTTCGAGGCCGCACTGCCCGAGGCGGGCATGCTCGACGAGGCACGCATCCTCGACACCCTCGGGGTGGAGATGGACGTCGACCTGTACACGCAGACGCCGGCCGCCGCCATGGGCGAGATCACCCGGCTCGGGGTGTGGACCGGCGCCCGCCCCTCGCTGCCCGCCGATGCAGTTGATCATGGCGGAACTCGCACCGGACACGGCGTGTCGGACCCAGATCGTGCAAGTTTTGCCATGATCAACACCGGGACCGGGGCCAGCACCCCGGCCGGCGGCGAGCGGTTCGTGCTGACCTCCTGGCGGATGGCCCTGGACGGCAGCCGGGGGCTGGACGGTGAGGCGCACATCGCCGGCACCGCGCGGCCCGACGTCGTCCGGCTCTCGCCGACCGATGCGGCGCGGCTCGGCCTGCGGCCCGGTGATCCGGTCACCGTCCGCGGACCGGCCAGCGCCATCACGCTGCCGCTGACCATCACCGGCATGGTCGACGGCGTCGTCTGGCTGCCTGCCCGCATCGACGGGGTGGGGACCGGCGGTCGGCTCGGCGCCGACGTCGCCGACCTCGTCGAGGTGCTACCCGCAGTGAGCGCCACGACCGGTGGTCAGGCAGGATTCGGCGGCCGGAGCGACACCGGTGCCGACCGGAACAGCTCAGCAGGAAAGGACATCTGATGAGCGCATCCCTGCTCGCCGCGGCCGAGGCCTTCCGCGCGGCGGCGGACACCGTACCGGTGGCGCCGGACGGCTCGGTGCAACCGCTGCTCGCCGACGATCCGTGGTGGTTGGCGTTGGTCAAGGCCCTGATCATCATGGTCCTGCTGCTGCTGCTGACCCTGTTCGCCATCTGGTTCGAGCGGCGCGTCGTCGGGCGGATGCAGCACCGTCCCGGCCCCAACTGGAACGGTCCGTTCGGCCTGCTGCAGTCGCTCGCCGACGCCGTGAAGCTGCACTTCAAAGAGGGCATCATCCCGGTCCGCGCGGACAAGGTCATCTACATCCTCGCCCCGGCGTTCTCCGCGATACCGGCCTTCCTCATCTTCTCGGTCATCCCGGTGGGTGGTGAGGTCACGATGTTCGGTGAGCAGACGGCCCTACAGCTGATCGACCCGCCCGCCGGGGTCCTGCTGGCCCTCGCGCTGGCGTCGATCGGGGTCTACGGCATCGTCCTCGGCGGCTGGGCGTCGGGGTCGACATATCCGCTGCTGGGTGGGCTCCGTTCGGCTGCGCAGATGATCTCCTACGACGTCGCCATGGGCCTGTCGTTCGTGGCGGTGTTCCTGTACTCCGGGACGCTGTCGACCTCGGCCATCGTCTTCTCGCAGCAGCAGGGCTGGTACGTCTGGCTGCTGCCGGTCTCGTTCCTGGTGTACTGCGTCGCGATGGTCGGCGAGACCAACCGGGCACCGTTCGACCTGGCCGAGGCCGAGGGTGAACTGGTCGGCGGCTTCAACACCGAGTACTCCTCGATGCGCTTCGGGCTCTTCTTCCTCGCCGAGTACATCAACATGATCAACGTCTCGGCCATCGCCACCACCCTGTTCCTCGGCGGCTGGCAGGCGCCGTGGCCGGTGTCGCTGCTGCCGTTCGCGAACACCGGGTACTGGACCGTGCTGTGGTTCTTCATCAAGGTGCTGCTGTTCGTGTTCGTGTTCGTCTGGCTGCGCGGCTCGCTGCCCCGCATCCGTTACGACCAGTTCATGTCCATCGGCTGGAAGGTCCTCATCCCGATCTCGCTGGTGTGGATCGTGCTCGTCGGTGCGGTGCGCGTGCTGCGCAACGCGGAGGGCTTCACCACCACCGAGGTGTTGCTGTGGGTCGGCCTCCCGCTGGCGCTGATCCTGATCGCCGCCATCGCCTGGCCGGGCAAGAAGGTCCGCGATGACGAGGACATCGAGGACGAGCTCGACCTCCAGGACGCCGCGGTGGACGGGTCGGGAACGGTCGTCGCCGAGGCCCGCGGCCGGTACCCGGTACCCCCGTTGGACCTGAAGGTTCCCGCGCCACCGATCCGTTCCGCCCGCGCGGCCCAGCAGGGAAGCGAACGCGTCCCGGTGCCGAGCGGGGTCAGCGG
Source organism: uncultured Actinomycetota bacterium (assembly GCA_963785455.1). Classification (GTDB taxonomy): domain Bacteria; phylum Actinomycetota; class Actinomycetes; order Mycobacteriales; family Nakamurellaceae; genus Nakamurella. Next base: position 113,753 of record CAWAVL010000013.1, on the reverse strand, counting down.
TGCAACTCCCCACGAACTGCCGGGAGGCAGCGATGTCGTTTCTTGATCCCGTCAAGGGTTTCGGGGTCACGTTCTCCACCATGTTCAAGCCGGTGGTGACCGAGGACTACCCCAAGAAGCCCGACCAGCCGGCGAAGCGCTGGCACGGCCGGCACCAGCTCAACCGTCATCCGGACGGGCTGGAGAAGTGCGTCGGCTGCGAGCTGTGCGCGTGGGCGTGCCCCGCGGACGCGATCTTCGTCGAGGGCGCCGACAACACCGAGGAGGCCCGGTATTCACCGGGTGAGCGGTACGGCAAGAACTACCAGATCAACTACCTGCGGTGCATCGGCTGTGGCCTGTGCATCGAGGCCTGCCCGACCCGCTCGTTGACCATGACCAACGAGTACGAACTGGCCGACGACGACCGGCAGCGGCTGATCTACACCAAGGACATGCTGCTCGCGCCGCTGCTGCCCGGGATGGAACAGCCGCCACATCCGATGCGCCTCGGAGATCACGAGGACTACTACGCGCGCGGCCCGGAGTTGCTCCGGGACGCTCCCGCCGGCCAGCGGGTCGGTGGGACGGTCGGCGAGGGCTCTGTCGTCGGCGCACCCGAGAACGCTCGAGCGGCGGGTCCGGAGATGTCCGAGGCCGAGGAGTCCGGCACTGCCGGTCCGGTCGCGTCGCAGTCGGTGACCCCGTCGTGATCGCGTCCGCTGCCGTCCTCACCGCGCAGGCCGCTGTTGAGACCGCTGCCCAAGCGGGGGACACCGGCGGCCAGCTGATCGCCTTCTGGATCCTTGCGCCGCTCGCGCTGGCGGGCGCCGTCGGCATGGTGTTCTCCCGGGTTGCGGTGCACTCCGCCCTCTGGCTCGTGCTCACCATGCTCTGCCTGGGCTGCCTGTACATCGCCCAGAACGCCGAGTTTCTGGGCTTCGTGCAGATCATCGTCTACACCGGCGCGATCATGATGCTGTTCCTGTTCGTGCTGATGCTGACCGGCCGGGACGCCGGCGACTCCGCCTTCGAGGTGCTCAAGCGGCAGCGGCTGATCGCCACCGTGGTCGGGCTGGGGTTCGTGATCCTGCTGGTCACCGGTCTGGTGCGGGCGCTGCGTTCGGACCCGGCCGTCGGGCTGACCGACGCCTATGCGGCCCGCGGGCCGATCGGCGCCCTCGCCGAGCTGCTGTTCACCGACTACCTGTTCCCGTTCGAGCTGACCAGCGCCCTGCTGATCACCGCCGCGACCGGCGCGATGGTGCTCACCCACATTGAGAAGGCCCCCGGGGAGCGCAGGACGCAGCGGCAGCGGGTGCACGAGCGGATGCGCTCGGACCGGATGTCGCCGCTGCCCGGGCCGGGTGTCTTCGCGACGTCGATGTCCAACGCGACTCCGGCCCTGCTGCCGGACGGTTCCATCGCGCCGGGGTCGGTGTCGGACCTGGTGGAGATGTCGGAGAGCGAGGACGTCGCCCGACGGTTCCGGGCCGGTCGCACGCTCACCGAGATCGAGAGCGCCGACCACCCCAGCCGCCCGGACGAGGACGCCCCCGTCGATGACGCACCGCTCGGTCCCCGCGGTGTCGGCTCGGCGGGCGTGGGTGCCGATCGCGGGCAGGGGAGTGCACAGTGACGCCCAACCACTACCTCGTGCTGTCCGCACTGCTGTTCGGGATCGGCGCGGTGGGTTTCCTGGTGCGCCGCAACGCGATCGTCGTGTTCATGTGCGTCGAACTGATGCTCAACGCGGTGAACCTGTCGCTGGTCACGTTCTCGAACCTGTGGGGCAACCTCAACGGGGTCGTGTTCGCGTTCTTCGTGATGGTGGTCGCCGCGGCCGAGGTCGTCGTCGGGCTCGCGATCATCATGTCCATCTTCCGGAGCCGGCGGAGTGCCTCCGTCGACGACGCGAACCTGCTGAAGTTCTGACCGGGGGCCAGTCGTGACGGGTACGGGTATCTACGGGGCATCGGTGCTGCTCATCGCACTGCCGCTGGCCGGTGCGCTGGTGTTGCTGGTGGGTGGCAGGGCCCTGGATCGGGTCGGCCACATCATCGGTTGCGCGACGATCATCGCGGCCTTCGCGCTGGGCGTGGTGATCTTCGCGGGCATGCTCGGCGAGGCCGCGGCGGACCGCGTGCACGACGTCTCGGTGTTCACCTGGATCCAGTCGGGCACGCTGAACATCGACTTCGGGATGTGGGTCGACCCGCTGTCGATGACGTTCGTGCTGCTGATCACCGGCGTCGGCTCGCTGATCCACATCTATTCGATCGGCTACATGTCGCACGACGCCGAGCGGCGCAAGTTCTTCGCCTACATGAACCTTTTCGTGGCCGCGATGCTGCTGCTGGTGCTCGGTGACTCGTTCGTCACCCTGTACGCCGGGTGGGAGGGCGTCGGTCTGGCGTCGTACCTGCTGATCGGTTTCTGGTCAGACCGCCCCGCCGCGGCGACCGCCGCCAAGAAGGCGTTCATCATGAACCGGGTCGGTGACGTCGGCCTCGCGCTGGCCATCTTCCTGATCTTCAAAGAGACCGGCACCGTCTCGTTCAGCGGAGTCTTCTCCCAGATCGAGGAGGTGGCGGTGCAGTCGCCGGGCACCGTCACCGTGATCGGGTTGTTGCTGCTGCTGGGTGCCTGCGGCAAGTCCGGTCAGGTCCCGTTGCAGGCGTGGCTGCCCGACGCGATGGAGGGCCCGACCCCGGTGTCGGCGCTCATTCACGCCGCGACCATGGTCACCGCCGGGGTCTACCTGATCGCCCGCAGCTCGCCGATCTTCGACCTCACGACCGACGGCCTGCTGGTCGTCGCGATCATCGGGACGATCACCATCCTGGTCGGCTGCATCGGCGGTTGCGCCAAGGACGACATCAAGAAGGTGCTGGCCTACTCGACGGTCTCCCAGATCGGCTACATGTTCCTCGCCGTCGGACTCGGCGCCGGCGTCTACGCCCTGGGCATCCTGCACCTGTTGACGCACGGCTTCTTCAAGGCGGGGCTGTTCCTGGGTGCCGGCTCGATCATGCACGGCATGAACGACCAGGTGGACATGCGGCACTACGGCGGGCTCGCCCGGCGGATGCCGATCACCTTCGTCACGATGGCCTGCGGCTACCTCGCGATCATCGGGTTCCCGTACTTCTCCGGCTTCTTCTCCAAGGACCCGATCATCGAGGCCGCGTTCGCCGCCGAGGGCGCGGAGGGTTGGATCCTCGGCACCGCGGCCCTGGTCGGTGCCGGCATCACCGCCTTCTACATGACCCGGCTGATGATCATGACCTTCTTCGGCGAGCCGCGGTGGAAGGAACTGCGCTCGCCGGACGGCCGGGAATACCACCCGCACGAATCGTCACCGGTGATGACGGTGCCCATGATCATCCTGGCGATCGGCTCGGTGGGTGCCGGTTGGTTCCTGGCCTCCGGTGACCGGCTGATGAACTGGCTCGCCCCGTCGGTCGGCCCGTTCGAGGAGCCCGAACCGCCCGTGGCGCCCATCGTCATCACGCTGGCCACGCTGGCCGTGGTGGCACTCGGCGTGTTCATCGCCTATTGGATTATCGGCCGTCGGCCGGTGCCGGTCACCGCCCCGATGCCGGTCAGCCCGGTGGTTGCGCTGGCCCGCGCGGATGTCGGCGGCAATGCGGTCAACGAGGCGCTGTTCGCCCGCCCGGGGATCTGGCTGACCGGAGCCTCGGTCTTCGCCGACGCCAAGGGGATCGACGGCGCCGTCAACGGCACCGCGGCGATGCTGGGCGGGTTGTCCGGCCGGTGGCGGCACTGGCAGAACGGCTTCGTCCGGTCCTACGCCCTGTCCCTGTTCGCCGGCACCTTGGCGATCGTCCTGATGCTCCTGGTGGTGAGGGTCGCGTGAGTACCAATTCCTATTACCTGTTGGCCCTGGTGGCGTTGCCGGCGCTCGGGGCGCTGGTGCTCGCCGGGATGTCCGGCGCGCCGGTGAAGACGGTGAAGTTGGTGGCGCTGGGCTTCTCGCTGGCCGAGCTGCTGATCGTCATCGCGTTGTGGATCGCCTACCGCTCCTCGATGGGAGACACCGCGGCGCAGGTCGCCGTGCCGTTCCACGAGACGTTCTCGGTGGATTGGATTCCCGCGTTCGGCGTCAGCTTCTCCCTCGGCGTGGACGGCATCTCGCTGACGATGATCGCGCTGATCGCCGTCCTGATGCCGATCGTGCTGGGTGCCTCCTGGGAGGAGAAGCTGCCGGTCGGCCGGACCATCGGCGGCTACTTCGCGCTGCTGCTGGTGCTGCAGGCCGCGATGATCGGCGTCTTCGCGGCGACCAACGTGTTCCTGTTCTACGTGATGTTCGAAGTCATGCTGATCCCGATGTACTTCCTCATCGGGGCGTTCGGCGGGGTGCGCCGGGCGTACGCGGCGACCAAGTTCTTCCTGTACTCGCTGCTCGGTGGCCTGCTGATGCTGGCCTCGCTGATCGGGCTGTATGTGGCGTCCGGCCAGGTTCTCGGCCAGGGCACCTTCGACTGGGGGACGCTGCGGTCGATCGCGAACCAGATCCCGGAGTCCACCCAGCTGTGGATCTTCGCCGGGTTCGCGATCGCGTTCGCGATCAAGGCGCCGCTGGTGCCGCTGCACACCTGGCTGCCCGACGCCGGTACCGAGGCGCCGGTGGGCGCCGGCACGCTGCTGGTCGGCGTGCTGGACAAGGTGGGCACCTTCGGGTTCCTGCGGATCTGCCTGCCGCTGCTCCCGGCGGCGAGCGCGAAACTCGCGTGGCTGATCATCACGCTCGCCGTCATCGGCATCATCTACGGCGCGATCGTGGCGGCCGGTCAGTCGGACATGAAGCGCTTCGTGACGTTCACCTCCATCGCCCACTTCGGCTTCATCGCGCTCGGCGTCTTCGCGTTCACCACCCAGTCCATCGCCGGCGCGGCGCTGTACATGGTGAACCACGGCCTGGCGACGGGCCTGCTGTTCATCGTCGTCGGCATGCTGACCGCCCGGGGTGGCTCCAAGCTGATCGGTGACTACGGCGGGGTCTGGAAGGTCGCACCGCTGCTCGGCGGGATGTTCCTCATCGCCGCGCTCGCCACGGTGGCCCTGCCCGGGACCAACTCCTTCGTCTCCGAGTTCCTGGTGCTGATCGGCACGTTCTCCCGGTATCCGGCGTGGGGCGTGGTGGCGACCATCGGCATCGTGCTCGCCGCCGTCTACATGCTGTGGATCTTCCAGCGCACGATGACCGGGCCGGTGCGCGGCGTCGGAGTGCTCGGCGGCTCCCGCGGCAACGATGTCGGCTCCACCGACTTCGGCCTGCCCGACGGACCCCAGGCCATCGGCGGGGGTGACGACCGGGGTGAGCGGGTGCCGGTGACCGCCGGCGCGCCGACCCCGTCCGGTGGCGCCCACCGGGCCGCGCTGCAGCCGGAGGGCCAGGGACCGACGGGCAACTCGACGGCCGATCAATCCCTGGGGGCGCCGCACGAGCGGACCCGGATCCGGGCGAAGTTCGGTGACCTGACGCCGAGGGAGATCGCCGTCGTCACACCGCTGGTCGTCCTGATCCTGTTCCTCGGCGTCTACCCACAGCCGGTGCTGGACGTGATCAACCCGACGGCCGAACGCACCATGGTCGACGTCGGCTACACGAACCCGTTGCCCGCTGTTGACGCTCCGATCGAAGGTGGCAGCTGATGGGGAACCTCTCGACCGCGCTGGCCGGGCTGAGCACGGCGGCCGCGCCGGCCGACCCGATCACCGCGCCGCCGATCAGTTACTCGGAGACCGCTCCGGTGCTGATCCTGCTGGGCGGCGCCGTGGTGGCGATCCTGTTCGAGGCCTTCGTGCCGCGCCGGATGCGCTACCCGGTGCAGTCGGTGTTCGCTCTACTGGTGATCGCGGCCGCGCTGGGCTGGACGCTGTGGGGCAAGAGCCAGGAGGACTACGGCGTCACCTTCGGCGGTGCGCTCGTCGTCGACGCGGGAACGTACGTGATGTGGGCGGTGCTGCTCGTCCTCGCCCTGCCGTCGGTGCTGCTGATGGCGGACCGGGTGTCCGAGCCCGGCGGTGCCTTCGTCACGCAGGCCGCCGCGAAGGTGGGATCCGCGCGCGACCGGGCGGCGGCAAAAGCGGCCGCACCCATGCAGACCGAGGTGTTCCCGCTGGCGCTGTTCGCGGTCGCGGGGATGGCGATCTTCCCGGCGACGACCGACCTGGTCACGTTGTTCGTGGCGCTGGAGGTGCTGTCCCTGCCGCTGTACCTGCTGTGCGGCCTGGCCCGCCGCCGCCGACTGATCTCCCAGGAATCCGCGGTCAAGTACTTCCTGCTCGGCGCCTTCACCTCGGCGATCTTCCTGTACGGGCTGGCCCTGCTGTACGGCTACTCCGGCTCGACGCAGTTCTCGGCGATCGCCGCGCAGGCGCGCGCAGGTGACAGCAGCGATGTGCTGCTGATCGGCGGACTTGCGCTGGTGCTGGTCGGCCTGCTGTTCAAGGCGTCCGTCGGCCCGTTCCACCTGTGGACGCCGGACGTCTACCAGGGTGCGCCGACCCCGATCACCGCGTTCATGGCCGCCTGCACGAAGGTCGCCGCGTTCGCCGCGATGCTGCGGGTCTGCCTGGTGGCGCTGGAGCCGATGACCTGGACGTGGCAGCCGGTGCTCGGGGTGATCGCCGGCGCGTCGATGGTGATCGGCGCCGTCATCGGCATCACCCAGACCGACATGAAACGCATGCTGGCGTACTCGTCCGTCGCGCACGCCGGCTTCATCCTGCTCGGCGTGCTCGCGATGTCCTCGGCCGGTGCCTCGGCGACGCTGTTCTACCTGCTCACCTACGGTTTCGCCAGCATCGGCGCCTTTGCGGTGCTCACCGTGGTCCGCAAGGGCGACGGCGAGGCGTCGCACGTGTCGGACTGGGCGGGCCTGGCCAAGCGCTCCCCGGTGCTGGCCGCGGTGATGAGCCTGTTCCTGCTGTCCTTCGCGGGCATCCCACTGACCGCCGGGTTCATCGGGAAGCTGAGCGTCTTCACCGCCGCGATGGAGGCCGGGCTCGGCTGGCTGGTGGTGCTGGCGATGGTGGCCACCGCCATCACCGCGTTCTTCTACCTGCGGATCGTCGTGGTGATGTACTTCGCCGACCCGCCGCTGCCCGGCTCCGGGCAGGACCGGGTGCCGGTCGGCGCCGCCGCCTCGACCGGCCCGCTGTCCGGTGGGCAGTCGGCAGGGTCGGCGTCGGCCCAGTTCGCGCCCGCCGGGAGCGCGGTCGGCGCGGCGCCGTTCGTGGTGGTGCCCGGCGTGCTGACCGTCATCGTGATCGCCCTGGCCGTCATCGTCACGCTCGGTCTCGGCCTGTTCCCCGGCCCGGCGCTGGACTGGCTGACCATTCCGCTGCCGCTGCTGTCGTGAGCTGACGTGCTTCTTCCCCCACCGGTGGATCCGGGCATCCCGGGACCTGACATAGGCTCGCGTAGGTGAACGCTCCCACAATCCTGGCCGGGATCGAATTGGCCGACCCCACCCTTTCGGCCAGAGTGACCTCCGGGTTGAACCGGGTCGAGGATCTGCTGGAGCGCGAGCTGATCAGCGAGTTCGGATTCGTGACCGAGGCGGCCTCGCACCTGATGCACGCCGGCGGAAAACGGTTCCGACCGCTGTTCACCCTGGTGGCGGCCGGTGTCGGCCCGCATCCGGAGGCCGAGGAGGTGGTCATCGCCTCGGCGGTGGTCGAACTCATCCACCTGGCCACGCTGTACCACGACGACGTGATGGACGAGGCCGATCTGCGCCGGGGCGCAAAATCCGCGAACGCCAGGTGGGACAACTCGATCGCCATCCTGACGGGTGATTTCCTGTTCGCGCACGCGTCCCGGCTGGTGGCCGGACTGGGTCCGGAGGCCGTTCGGATCATCGCCGAGACGTTCGCCGAGCTGGTGACCGGGCAGACCAGGGAAACCGTGGGAGCCCCGCCGGGGGAGGACGCGATCCGCCATCACCTGCAGGTGCTCGACGAGAAAACCGCCGCGTTGATCGACACCTGCGCGCGCTACGCGGGGATGTTCTCCGGGGCCACCCCGGAGCAGACACTCGCGCTGCGACGGTACGGACGGGCCGTCGGGATGGCGTTCCAGCTCTCCGACGACATCATCGACATCTCCTCGACCGACTCGGGCAAGACGCCCGGCACCGACCTGCGCGAGGGCGTGCGGACCCTGCCGGTGCTGTACACCCTCGCCGACCCGTCGTCCGACCCACGGCTGAGGGCCCTGGTGTCCGGGCCGATCGCCTCCGACGTGGACCTGCGCGAGGCGGTCGAACTGCTGGGTTGCTCGCCCGGGATGGCCGCCGCCCGGGACACCCTGGCCCAGTACGCCGAGGCCGCGCTGGCCGAGTTGGACCTGCTGCCGGAATCGGCGTCAAGGGACGCGATGTCGTCGTTGGTGACCTTCGTGGTCGCCCGGACCCGCTAGCACCCGGCCGGTCCCGCTGGCACCCGGACCCGCTGGCACCCGGCCGGTCCGGCGCAGCCGGACGGATGGGCCGAACCGCGTCGCCGTCGGGTCGGTCAGGGGCGCGCCGGTCAGGGGCGGCCGTGAGATGCCGGTCCGGCGCGGCCGGGCGGTGTGGGTCCGGTCAGGCCCCGGCGCGCGCCGCCTGCCGCTGGCGCATCCGCTCGCGCTGCTCCACGAACTTGGTGGCCTGGGCGTCCAGCCCGACCAGGAATTCCGACAGCTCCGTCCTGGCCTGCTCACCGACGGGTCCGAAGTCGTTGCGGTCGAACACCTTCCAGTACTTCAGCACCGGCTGGATGACCGCGTCGTGGTGCAGCCGCAGGTCGTAGATGCCCGCCTTGGCGATGGTCACGGAGTTGCGCTGGAAATCGGTCATGCCGGCGCCCGGCATGGTGAAGTTGACGACCTCGTCGCGGATCGCGGACATCGTCTCGTCCGGGGCCACGTCCAGCGCGGCCTGCACCAGGTTGCGGTAGAAGATCATGTGCAGGTTCTCGTCCTGCGCGATCCGGCCGAGTAGCTGCTCGGCGATCGGGCAGTTGGTCGCGGCGCCGGTGTTGCGGTGCGAGACCCGGGTGGCCAGCTCCTGGAACGAGACATACGCGACGGCCTGCAGCATCGTCTTCTCGCCGGAGTCGTACCCGGCCGTCATGTGCTCCATCCGCAGTGCTTCCAGCTTCACCGGGTCGACCCCGCGGGTGACCACCAGGTAGTCGCGCAGTGCGATGCCGTGACGACCCTCCTCGGCCGTCCACCGCCCCACCCATTGTCCCCAGGCACCCTCGCGGCCGAAGCGGGTGGCGATCTCCCGGTGGTAGGAGGGCAGGTTGTCCTCGGTCAGCAGGTTGACCACCATGGCGGTCTTGGCGACCGGGCCCAGCGGCGAGTCCTCCGGCACCCAGTCCTCGCCGCCGAGAAGGGCGAAGTCGCGGCCGCGGCTCCACGGGATGTAGTCGTGCGGCTGCCAGTCCTTGGCGATGGCCAGGTGCCGGTTCAGGTTGTCCTCGACCACGCTCTCCAGCTCGTACAGCAGCCTGGTCTGCACGCCCTCCGCGCCGGCCGGAATCCGCCCCGCCGCCGCGCTCATGCCCCACCGCCGGTCGACGCACCTGCCGGAACGGAGGGCACAGCCGTCGCGGACGGGACTGCGGGAGCGGGGTTGGGCAGTGGGGACATGAAGACTCCGGATCCGATGGACGTGACGGGACCGTGCTTCGTCAGGGTAGAGGAGATCCATACCCGAAGCTGTGACGGATGGCCGGGTGGTGACCCTCGGAACACCGTTCGTGGCGGCCGCTGCGGCACAGCGACCGGAAGAACCGGACAGTGCGCGGGAAAGGCCGCGGTGAGCCAACGGAACCTCGAGTCGATGGGTGCGCCCGGCGATCCGGGGGAACAGAACAGGTGCGGGCGCTGGGACGACGGGAGCCCGGCGTCCGGCGAGTGCGGCGGGTGCGGCGTTCTGCCGCGCACCAGCGGCCGCCCGACCGGACCGCCCACCCGGCCCGACTCCGACGAGCAGACAGAGACGAGCAGACAGAGAGGTGACCGACGCATGTCCGTGCTGCTGTCCCGAATCCCCGGCCGTCCGGGCCGTGTGCTGACCGAGGGCTACCGGTTCCTGTCGAAGGAATGTGACCGGGCCTCGGGCGACGTCGCCCAGTTCCGGCTGATGGGATTGCCGGTGACGGTGCTCCGCGGGCCGGCCGCGGCCAAGGTGTTCTACAGCGAACGTCTGCGCCGCAAGGGTGCCAACCCGGCCATGATGCGCAAGACCCTGCTCGGCGAGGGCACGGTGCAGTCGCTGGACGGCGCCGAGCACCGCCGGCGGAAGGCGATGTTCGTGTCCCTCCTCGCTCCGGACCGGGTCCAGGGGATCGCCGACGAGTTCGCGCGTCAGTGGCGGCACCGGCTGCCGTCCTGGGCGTTGCAGCCGCGGGTCGTGCTGTTCGACGAGGTCGGCGAGATGCTGTGCGCCGCGATCTGCCGGTGGGCGGGCGTGCCGTTGCCCGAGCGTGACGTGCGGCGCCGGACCCTGCAGCTGCGGGCACTGATCGAGGGCCCGGGATCGGTCCGCCGACAGCTGCGGGGCCGGATCGCCCGAAGGGAAGAAGAGCGGTGGCTCGGTGGCCTGATCGACCAGGTGCGTGCCGCGCCACCCACTGCACCCGCGTCTGCGCTGGAGGTGATTGCCCTGCACCGCGAGCCGGACGGCTCTCTGCTGAGCAGGCGCGTCGCCGCTGCGGAACTACTGAATGTGCTGCGCCCCGTCGTGGCGATCGACCGGTTCATCGTGTTCGCCGCGCTGGCCTTGCACGATCATCCCGAGTGGCGCCGGCGGCTGGCGGAGTCGGACGACGACGTGGAGCCATTCGTGCAGGAGGTGCGCCGCTTTTACCCGTTCTTCCCCGCGGTTGCCGGAAAGGCCGCGGAGACGTTCACCGTTGCGGGCCGCCGCGTTCGGCAGGGGCAGCTGGTGTTGCTGGATCTCTACGGCACCGATCATCTCGGGACCGACCGGGGCGGACCGTGGCAGGACCCGGAACGCTTCGCGCCCGGCCGGTTCGGCGACGGCGAACCGGATCCGTTCGCGTTCGTGCCGCAGGGCGGCGGTGACGTCACCACCGGACACCGTTGCCCCGGCGAGTGGACGGTGATCGCGGTGATGCGGACCGCCGTACGGCTCCTGACCCGGGAGATGACCTACTCCGTCCCGGAGCAGGATCTGACCGTGCGGCTGAACCGCGCGCCTGCCCTTCCGGAGAGCCACTTCGTCATCACCGACGTCCGGGTGACGGCGGACCGACCCGCGCTGCGACTTGCCGGCGCCCTGGACTGATCCCACGCGCCGAGAGCGCGTCACCCGGGCATCAGCCTCACCCCGGATCATCCAGGAGCCGGTCGCACCGGTCACCGCCCAGAGCATTCCGATCCCGCATGCCATCACGCACCACCCCTGACAGAGGAGAACCGTTCATGCAGACACGCACCATCGGCGACGTCAAGGTCGGCAGCATCGGGCTCGGCGGCATGCCGATGTCCATCGAGGGCCGCCCGGACCGGGAGCGCTCGATCGCCACCATCCATGCCGCGCTGGACGCCGGCGTCACGCTGATCGACACCGCCGACGCGTACCACATCCACGCCGATGAGGTCGGGCACAACGAAACGTTGATCGCCGAGGCGCTCGCGTCCGCGGGCCCGGCCGGCGCCGACGTACTGGTCGCCACCAAGGGCGGCCACCTTCGGCCGGGTGATGGCAGCTGGACCACCAACGGGTCGCCCGAGTACCTCAAACGGGCCTGCGAGGCGTCCCTGCGCCGACTGGGCGTGGACGCCATCGGGCTCTACCAGTTCCACCGGCCCGACCCCGGCACCCCCTACGAGGAGTCCGTCGGGGCGCTGCGGGACCTGCTGGACGAGGGCAAGATCCGGATGGCCGGCATCTCCAACGCGAACCAGGAGCAGATCCGGCTCGCGGGCGGGATCCTCGGCCGGCGGCTGGTCTCGGTGCAGAACCAGTTCTCCCCGGCGTTCCGCAGCAGCGAGCCGGAGCTGCGGCTGTGCGAGGAGATGGGCATCGCGTTCCTGCCGTGGAGCCCGCTGGGTGGCATCCGCAGCGCGGGCGCCCTGGGCGAGAGCCACGCACCGTTCCAGGAGCTGGCGTCGACCCTCGGGGTCAGCCCGCAGCGGCTGGCCCTGGCCTGGCTGCTCGCCCGGTCGCCGGTCGTCGTCCCGATCCCGGGCGCAAGCCGGCCGGAGAGCATCCGCGATTCCGCCGCGGCAGCTGACCTGCAGCTGACCGCGGATCAGGTCGCGCTGCTCGACGGAGCCGGCACGGCGCGGTGAGCCCTGGGTCGGCCTGACCTGATCCGGGCACGGGTCGGCCGCGCGGCCGACGGCCCCGCCGACAGCCCCGCGGACACGGACAGACCCCGGCGATCAACAGATCGCCGGGGCCTGCCCTGCGCACCCTTTCGGGAACCGCACTCCCCACCCGGGAAGATCAGACGCGCTGCCGGGAGTCCTCGCTCTGCGGGACCCGCTCGGACATCCGCAGGTCCTCGGGCTTGAGCGGGCCGTGCAGCTGCAGCGGCCGGTCGATGAGGTACCTGACGTACGCGTACGGCGTGAAGAAACCGGGAAGTTCCTCGCCCATCGCAACCTCGACGAAGACGTCGGCGGCTTCCCGGACATGCCGGCGACCGCGGTCGTCGGTGGCCAGCTCGAGCAACCGGTCGACCTCGTGATCGACCAGCTCGTGCACCAGCTTCGGGGTGACGACCAGGCCCTCGGCGAGTTTGGTCTTGTGGTGCAACCACTGCCACACCTGGGTCCGGGAGATCTCCACGGTGGCTGCGTCTTCCATCAGGTTGTCGATGGTCACAGCGCCCTGCTCGCTCACCCACGCGGTGAGGTACTGCAGGGCCACCGCGATGTTCGTGCCCAGACCCGCCAGGGTCACCGTGCCCGGTGTGCGACCGGGGGCGATGAGGTCGTCGGCGGTGACGTGCACGTCGGGGCGCTGCTTCTCCAGCTGGTTCGGCCGGTCGCCGAGCACCGCGGTGAACGCCTCGATGCAGGTGGGCACCAGGCCCGGATGGGCCACCCAGGAGCCGTCGAAGCCGTCGGCGGCCTCCCGTTCCTTGTCCGCCTTCACCTTTGCCAGTGCCTGCTCGGTCACCTTCGGGTCGGCCTTGTTCGGCACGAACGCGGCCATCCCGCCGATGGCGTGCGCACCGCGACGGTGGCAGGTGGCGACCATCAGCTCTGTGTAGGAGCGCATGAACGGCGTCGTCATGGTGATCTGCGAGCGATCGGGCAGCACGTACTCGTCACCGCGGTGGGCGAACGTCTTGATGTAGCTGAAGATGTAGTCCCAGCGGCCGGCGTTCAGCCCCGACGAGTGATCGCGCAGCTCGTAGAGGATCTCCTCCATCTCGAACGCCGCGGGCAGCGTCTCGATCAGCACCGTCGCCCGGATGGTGCCCTGCGGGATACCGAGCAGAGCCTGCGCCTGCACGAAGATGTCGTTCCACAGCCGTGCCTCGAGGTGCGACTCCAGCTTCGGCAGGTAGAAGTACGGCCCGACGCCGTTGTCGATCAGCTGCTGCGCGTTGTGGAAGAAGAACAACCCGAAGTCCACGAGCGACGCGGGCAGCGGTCGGCCGTGGATGCTGATGTGCTTCTCGCACAGCCGCCAGCCGCGGGGACGGACGACGATCGTCGGCGTCACCTCGCCGACCTTGTATTCCTTGCCGTCCTCCGAGGTGAATTCCAGGTTCCCGCGGATCGCGTCGTACAGGTTGATCTGCCCGCCGATGATGTTGCTCCAGCTGGGCGCGGTGGCGTCCTCGAAGTCCGCCATCCACACCTTGGCGCCCGAGTTCAGCGCGTTGATGGTCATCTTCGGGGTGGTCGGACCGGTGATCTCGCAGCGCCTGTCCTGCAGACCGGGAGCGGCCGGGGCGACCCGCCAGCCGGGGTCGCTGCGGATCTTCGCGGTGCTCTCCAGGAAGTCGACCGGCTCCCCGGCGGAGATGCGCTTGCCGCGCTCGCGACGGGCCTGCAGCAACTCGGCGCGACGCCCGGAGTGGGCCCCGTCCAGCTTGGCGATGAAGGCGAGGGCCTCGGGGGTGAGGATCTCGTCGAAACGCGGATGCATCGTGCCCTTGATCTTGGGCAGCTTCGGCGGGTCGAACATGACATGCCTCCTGGGACGGCAACGGGTGGGTGCGGAACTGCGGTGTGGGTGGGTGCGCTGTACTGCGGTGCTGCCTGGTACTGCGGCTGCCTGGTACTGCGGCTGCCTGGTACTGCGGCTGCCTGGTACTGCGACTGCCTGGTACTGCGACTGCCTGGTACTGCGACTGCCTGGTACTGCGACTGCCTGGTACTGCGACTGCCTGGTCGTGCGCCGGTGTTGTCCGACGGGATGGTGCGGTACATCTGTTGAGCCGCAGGATGTTCGGTCCCCGGGGCTCTGCCGGTGCTGATCCGTACGCGGCGGACGACGGCCGCGTACGGATCAGCGTCGACCGTCGATCAGTGGAACTGCTCCTCCTCGGTGGACCCGACCAGCGCGAGCGTGCCGCTGTCCGGGTTGAGCGCGGTGGCGACCTTGTCGAAGTAGCCGGTGCCCACCTCGGCCTGATGCTTGACCGCGGTGTAGCCCACGGCCTCGTCCGCGAACTCCGCCTCCTGCAGCTCCACGTACGCCGTCATGCCGCTGCGTGCGTAGCCCTGCGCCAGGTGGAACATCGAGTGGTTGAGGGCGTGGAAGCCGGCCAGGGTGATGAACTGGTAGGCGTAGCCCAGGTCGCCGAGCTCGTCCTGGAAGGCGGCGATCTCCTTGTCGGACAGCGCGGCCTTCCAATTGAACGACGGAGAGCAGTTGTACGCCAGCTTCTTTCCGGGGAACTCCTTGTGCAACTCGGCGGCGAACTCGCGGGCCAGGCCGAGATCCGGTGTGCCGGTCTCCACCCAGATCAGGTCGCAGGACGGCGCGTACTTCTTCGCCCGCGCCAGCACCGGCTCGATGCCGCTGCGGACCCGGTAGAAGCCCTCAGCGGTGCGCTCGCCGGTGATGAACGGTTGATCGGTCTCGTCGACATCGCTGGTCAGCAGGTCGGCGGCCAGCGCGTCGGTCCGCGCGACGACGAGGGTCGGTACGCCGCAGATGTCCGCGGCGAGCCGGGCGGCGTTCAGCGTGCGGACGTGCTGCGAGGTGGGGATCAGCACCTTGCCGCCCATGTGACCGCACTTCTTCTCGGACGCGAGCTGGTCCTCCCAGTGCACGCCCGCAGCACCGGCCGCGATCATCGCCTTCATCAGCTCGAACGCGTTGAGCGGGCCGCCGAATCCAGCTTCGGCGTCGGCCACGATCGGCACCAGGTAGTCGGTTCCGGTCTTGCCGGTGGAGTGGTCGATCTGGTCAGCGCGGAGCAGGGCATTGTTGATCCGGCGGACCACCGCGGGCACCGAGTTCGCCGGGTACAGGCTCTGGTCCGGGTAGGTCTGGCCGGCGAGGTTCGCGTCGGCTGCCACCTGCCAGCCGGACAGGTAGATCGACTCCAGGCCACCGCGCACCATCTGCACCGCCTGGTTGCCGGTCAGTGCGCCCAGTGCCCGGGTGAACTTCTTGGTCTGCAGGGCCTTCCACAGCCGCTCGGCGCCCCGGCGGGCCAGCGTGTGCTCCTCCACGACCGTGCCGCGCAGCCGGAGGACGTCCTCCGCTGAGTAGCTCCGCTCGATCCCGGACCAGCGGGCGTCATCGGCCCATTCCTGGCGGAGCAGGGCTGCCTGGTCCGAGGTCCGCGATGCGGAGCGGCTCGTGCCGGCAGTGGTGCTGGGATCCAACGTGGCGGTCATCGTTGGCCGTCCTTTCCGGGGGGCTTTGGTGGTTACTGCGCCGAATTAGCAGGTCTTCAGCTAACTCTCTGTTCAAGAACGGCGCTACTCAACGCCCTAGTGGCGTGAAGAAACGCACTTCTTGCATTATCGTGGAGCAATGACCGAAAGCGCCTCCGCAAGGGACCGTATCGGCGCCCCCGGGGGACGTGATTCGCATCACCCAGCGACCGCGGTGATCGGCGAGCGCACGGGACAAACCGCGCCGCAGCGGGTATCGATCGGCCGGTCGGCTCAGCTAACAGCGGCGGCCAGCAAACGGCCTGGGCCGAAGAAAAAATCAGCCGCGTCCGACACTGCGCCACGGGGCCCACGTGCGCCCCGGCCTCGGATCGGAAGGCAGGACGCCGCGGGCGTCGACCGCGCGTCGCGGACCACTTCCGTCCCGGCGGGCGCCCCACCGGCGGCCGCCCCCGACCCGCTGACCATCGGCCGACGGCTCCGTCATCTGCGCAAGAGTTCCGGCCGGACGCTCACCGAGATCGCCACCGCCGCCGGCATCAGCCCGTCGGCGCTGTCCCTGGTGGAGAACGGCAAGCGGGAGGCGAAGCTCTCGCTACTGGCCACGCTGGCCGCGGCGCTCGGCACCACGCTCGCCGAGTTGCTGACCGTGGAGGCGCCCAGTCGCCGTGCCGCAATGGAGATCGAACTCGAAAGGGC
The DNA here is from genome assembly GCA_963785455.1 of uncultured Actinomycetota bacterium. Classification (GTDB taxonomy): domain Bacteria; phylum Actinomycetota; class Actinomycetes; order Mycobacteriales; family Nakamurellaceae; genus Nakamurella. Next base: position 97,207 of record CAWAVL010000013.1, on the reverse strand, counting down.
CCAGCGCGCCGACAGTTTCAAGGCGCTGGGCATTCCGCCGGTGCGGCCCGGGCCGCGGTTGCAGACCGAGGCGCTGGAGTCGCTGGTCGGGCTGCACCGCGCGATCGCCAGCATGCAGACGGAGCGGGCGGCCACCCCGGAACAGGCCAGGCGGGCCAACGCGGACCTGCGGGAGCGGATGCGCAGGCAGGGCAACTATTTCGGTGACATCGAGAAGGTCGCGGCCGACCTGCTCGCGGCGACGAAGTACACCGGCGGTCCGATCACCCGGACCGTGGTGGACCGGCTCGCGGCGCACCTCGGATTCCGCCTCGTGCACACCGCCGACCTGCCGGAGTCGACGCGGACCGTCACCGACCTGGCGCATCGCATCGTGTACCTGCCGCAACCGGACGCCGGTCAGCACGATTCGCGCTCGCTGGCGCTCCAGGCGTTGGGTCATGTCGTGCTCGGACACGCGGTGCCGCAGGACTATTCGGAGTTCCTCGAGCAACGCGTGGAGATCAACTACTTCGCGGCCTCACTGCTGATCCCCGAACGCGGCGCGTTGGGGCTGCTGCGCGCCGCCAAGGCCGCCAAGGACATCGCCATCGAGGACCTGCGTGACGCGTACGCCGTCTCCTATGAGACCGCCGCGCACCGGTTCACCAATCTGGCGAGCCGGCATCTGGACCTGCCGGTGCACTTCATGCGCATCTCGTCGTCGGGGACGATCTACAAGGCCTATGAGAACGACGGCGTGCAGTTCCCGACCGACGCCACCGGCGCCATCGAGGGGCAGCGGGTCTGCCGGTACTGGACCGCGCGGATGGTGTTCGACCGGCCCGACCTCTCCTCCGCCTACCAGCAGTACACCGACACCGCATCGGGCACCTACTGGTGCACCGCCGTGGTCGACCGGACGCCGTCCGGGGTGTTCTCCGTCAGTGTCGGGGTGCCGTACGCGGACGTGAAGTGGATGCGGGGCAGGGAGACCCAGGAGCGCTCGCAGTCGCGCTGCCCCGACCCGTCCTGCTGCTCGCTGCCGCCGGCCGACCTGGCCAACCGCTGGCAGGGCAGCGCGTGGCCCTCGGCCCGGGTGCACTCGCACCTACTGGCCGCGATGCCGCCCGGCGTCTTCCCCGGGGTAGACCAGACCGATGTGCTGACCTTTCTGCAGCGGCATTCGGTCGGATGAGGCCGGCGCCCGCGGATTGCCCCGTCCGGGCGCAGAGTGCGGCGTTGCCGACCACGCCGGGTGATGCCGTTTCTGCCCAAGCAGCAGGGAACGTCCTCGACGCGGCGGCGCCGTGCCTCACCGGCGGGGCCATCCACTCGCCGATCATCGGCAGGTGACCGGTGTGGAACAACGGCCGGGCCGTCCGCCCTGGACGAACCGGGGCGGCCATCCCACACCGGTCGTCGCTTCCTCGGGCATCAGGCCTCGGGCCCGGAACCAACCGGCGCCGGGGCCGCCGCGGAGGACACGCGCTGCTTCCGCGCCGACCGCAGTGCGTCCGCCGACAGCACGACCAGCGCCGCCCAGACCAACGCGAAGCCCACCCATCGGTAGGTCGGCATCGCCTCGTGGAACCAGAGCACCCCGAGCAGGAACTGCGCGACCGGGGTCAGGTACTGCAGCAGGCCGAGCACGGACAGCGGGAGCGCCTGCGCCGCAACGGCGAAGGCCAGCAACGGAACGCAGGTGACCACCCCGGAGCTGGCCAGCAGCAGCACGTGCCCCGCGCCGTAACCGGTCAGCGTGGCGCCGCCGTGCCACTGCAGGTAGGTCAGGTACGCCAACGCAGGCAGGGTGAGGATCATGCCCTCCGCGGTCAGTGACGCGGTGGGGCGCAGCGGGACCACCTTCTTCACCAGGCCGTAGCAGGCGAATGACGCCGCCAGGCTCAGCGCGATCCACGGCACGCCGCCGCCGGCGAACGCCAGCACACCGACTGCGCAGGCCGCCAGGCCCACCGCCGTCCACTGGCTGACCCGCAACCGTTCGCCGAAGATCAGCACTCCCATCACCACGCTGACCAGCGGGTTGATGAAGTAGCCGAGGGCGGCCTCGACGACCTCGCCGTTGTTCACCGCCCAGATGTAGATCCCCCAGTTGACGGCGATCAGCACGGCCCCGGCGAACACCATCGCCCAGACCCGCAGCGGCGTCGCGCGGATCTCCGGCCAACCGCGCACCACCGCCAGCACGACCGCGGAGACCACCAGCGACCACACCATCCGGTGGGCCAGGATTTCCAGCGACCCGGCCGGCGAGAGCAGCGGGAAGTACAGCGGGAAAAGCCCCCAGATCAGGTAGGCGATTGCGCCGAACGTCAGTCCCCGGCGCACGTGCGGCCCTTCTCCCGAGCCGTACCGCGCCCGGTCAGCGGTAGTTGGTGAACTGCAGGGCGATGTCCAGGTCGGCGTCCTTGAGCAGGGCGATGACGGCCTGCAGGTCGTCGCGCTTCTTGCCGGACACCCGCAGCTGGTCACCCTGGATCTGTGCCTGCACGCCCTTCGGGCCGGAGTCCTTGATCCGCTTGACGATGGCCTTGGCCTTGTCGGACGCGATGCCCTGAACCAGCTTTCCGGTGACCTTGTACGTCTTCCCGGAGGCCGCCGGCTCACCGATGTCGAACGCCCGCAAGGAGATGCCGCGCTTGACGAGCTTGTCCTTGAAGACGTCGATCGCGGCGATGCAGCGTTCCTCCGTGCTGGAGGTGATGGTGACCCCGTCGTCGCCGGCCCAGGCGATCGTGGTGTCGGTGCCGCGGAAGTCGAAGCGCTGGGACAACTCCTTGGCCGCCTGGTTCAGCGCGTTGTCCGCCTCCTGGTGGTCGACCTTGCTGACGATGTCGAATGACGGGTCTGCCACTGCACTCTCCCTGCTCGATCCGGTTGCCGATGCGGCGTTGAGCTTTGCACGCCCGGCGTGATCCGTCGGCGCCACCTGGCCCGTCGGGCGGTCAGCGCGGCAGCTGCAGATGTGCGCGACACGGACACCGGCACCGTCGCAGGCCGACCGATTCGGTCCTGCGCGTTGCTCCTTGTAGGCTGTGCGGGCCCGAGAGCGCGCCGGCCGGTCAAGCCGGACGGTCGTCGGGCGGAACGGCAGGTTGCCCGAGTGGCCAAAGGGAGCTGACTGTAAATCAGCCGGCATTGCCTACGGGGGTTCGAATCCCTCACCTGCCACAGCGACGTCTCTCAGCGGGCTTCCTCGACCGGGGAGCCCGCTGATTGCTGCCGGGGTCAGTTGGAGCTGTGCCCGGCGCTCGCGCCCGTGATGACCCGCGCCGCCTTGAGCTGAGCCAGCGCGACGGCCTCGGCCTCGGCGGCGGTCCACCAGTGGATCTCGTCCAGGTCGGTGGTGTTCGGTGTCTCGAGTTCGACCCGGGCCGGTTCGCCCGGGTACTGCTGTACGGAAATGACGACGGCGTCGCCTCCCCGGTGGGCGGTGCGCACCCCGGTTCCGGCGTGCAGTGGCACGACGGCGATCAGCGCGACGCACTCCTCACCGGCGCCGAGCAGTTCGTGATCCGTGCACCAGGGGGTGTCGACCGGGCAGGTGATCCGCGTCGTGGCCTGCTGACCCATGAAGGTCCCCTTCCGTTTGCCTGTCAGGCGGTGGTCCCCTCCGCTGCCGGTCGGACCGAGAACAAGGGCCTGCAGAAGCATTTGAAGTGACGGTAAGGACCGCGTCACGAGACCGCGTAGTGGCTTAGGTCCCGACTTTCCTCAGCACCGCGAAATACCTGACTCCGGCCTCGGGGAAATAGGTCAATCGACCCTGCGATGGGTCGAACAGCGGCGAAAGTACGGCAGAATTCGCCTTCTCTGCGCCACGAACTCTTGGCAAACTGTGCACTCGGCGGACCCAACGGACTACGCTCCGTGGACGATAGCGGGTGGACGGTCCGCACCGCGTGAGAACGGCCCCTCGACCTCCCCGAATGCCGCCCTATCGAGCGAAAAGGCCTTCACATTGACGGTTCAGCAGGTCGAGGTCGCCAAGCCTCGCCGTCAGTATTCCGGCCGGCAGGTCTTCCCCATGGTCGCCGCATTGATGTTCGGGCTGTCGGCAGTGCTGTGGATACCGGTGATCCGCAACGCGTTCAACCCACCGACCCAGGTCGGTGCGACGCAGATCGTCGTCGGCGCAATCCTGCTGCTGGCGTCGTTCATTGCAGGTGAACTCTTCCCGCTGCAGATAGAGGTGCGCCGGGAGACCATCCTGGTGACCGGATCCGAACTGCCCATGGTGCTCGGTCTGCTGGTGCTGCCGCCATGGCTTGTCGCGGTCAGTCATGTTATCGCCGGGCTGATCGTGTTCGTGATCCGCCGGGACACGCTGCGCAGCATCTCGCTGAACCTGTCCCTGATCGCTGCGGAGTGTGGCGCAGCCACCGCGGTGGTCGTACTCATGGTGGGTTGGCAAGCCGCTCCACCGACAGGACTGAAACTCCTGGCAGTCACGATCGGTGTCCTTGCCGGGGCGCTCGCCTCTGTTGCCGGTGCGGCGCTGACGTACCACCTGATGGGCCAGTCGGAGCCGTTGGGGCGAATGCTCGGTCGTTCGATGCTGGTCGCGGGGGCCATCGTCACGTTCACCCTGGTGGCCTACCTCGTCTGGAACTCCGGTGGTCCCGGCACCTTCTACGGACCGGTTGTCTGCCTGGCCCTGGCGGCGGTTCTCGCGGTGCTGTACCGGACCTATTTCCTCTTCCTGCGCGAGCACACGGACCTGGCGCGGATGTACGCCTTCGGTCGGCGGGTCACCAGGGTGGGGTCGTCCACCGACGACTGGCAGGGGGTGCTCGAGCAGGTCCGCGACCAGCTCAACGCCGAGGTCGTGGTGCTCCGGTTGAACGACGGGGAGAGCGCCCTGCGCACCCTCGCACTCGGACCCGACGGCGTGGTGGACGAAACGCCGCTCAGCGAGGATGACCCGCTGCTCACCACCGCACGGACGACCGGGCGGGCTCGGGCCTCCACCGACCGCAACCCCCTGCCGGCGGTGCGCGCCGCGCTGGAGGCGCGCAAGGCGTGGGACGTGCTGGTGGTGCCGCTGCGTTCGGGCAACCGCGACCGCGGATACCTCGAGGTGCGGGACCGGCGCAGCCGCTGGGGCCGGTTCCGTGACCAGGACCTGCAGCTGCTGGAGACGCTGAGCGGGCACGTGGCGACCGCGCTGGACAACCTGCGGCTGCTGGAAAGCCTTCGTCACGAGGCCTATCACGACGCCGTCACCGGACTGCACAATCGCCTCGGCCTGCACGTGGAGGGTCAGGCCGCGATCAGCCAGGGCTGGGGCAGCGCGATCATCCTGGTCGAGCTCGACGTGCTCTCGCAGGTCAACAACGCCCTCGGCCACGACCGCGGGGAGCGGCTGCTGCGGATGGCCGGTGAACGGCTGGTCGCGCTGGTGGGCGAGTCACGGCCGGTGGCCCGGATCGAGGCGGACCGGTTCGCCGTGCTGGTCAACGCCATGCAGGAGACCGAGTTGATGGCGTTGGGGTATCAGGTGCTCGCCGCCGTCGCCCGCGGCTACTCGCTGGACGGCATCGAGGTCGACCCGCAGCCCAGCGTGGGCATCGCGTTCGTCGGCGGTGGTTCGCCGGCGATCGCGGCGCTGGCGGCCGGCGCCGAGTCCACCGAAACCGCGGTGGACAACGGCGTGGACCCCAGCACGCTGCTGCAGCGGGCGGAGATGGCCATGCTGTCCGCGAAGGCGAAGCAGGAGGCTCTGCAGGTGTACCGGCCGAGCATGGGGGAGGTGTACCGGCGCCGGTTCCAGCTGGTCACCCAGTTCCGGCAGGCCGTCGAGCAGGGCCGGATCATCGTGCACTACCAGCCGAAGGTGGACCTGGCGAAACGGCAGCTGGTCGGGGTCGAGGCACTGGTGCGCTGGATGCACCCGGAGTTCGGGCTGGTGTCGCCGGTCGAATTCGTCGAGGCCATCGAGGCCACCGGCTCGATCGACATCCTGCTGGGGCACGTGCTGGACCTGGTGCTGCTCCAGCTGCGGGACTGGAGCTCGCGGGGGATCCGGCTGACCGCCGCGGTGAACCTGTCGGTGCGCAATCTGCTCGGTGACGACTTCTCCGAGATGGTCAGCCGGGCGCTCTGCCGGCACGAGGTCCCGGCCGAACTCCTGACGTTCGAGATCACCGAATCCAGCGTCATGGCCGACCCCGAGCACTCGCTGCCGATCCTGCAGGAACTTCACTCGATGGGGATCGGCCTGTCGGTCGACGACTTCGGCACCGGGTACTCATCGCTGGCGTACCTGCGTCGGTTGCCGATCGACGAGATCAAGATCGACAAGTCGTTCGTTCTCGGCATGGGCACCGACCTGTCCGACCTGGCCATCGTCCGGGCCATCGTCGACCTCGGCCATTCGCTCAGCCTCCGTGTGGTGGCCGAGGGCGTGGAGGAGGAGGCCGCACGGGACGCGCTGCGGGAGATGAACTGCGACCAGGCGCAGGGGTACCTCATCGCCCGGCCGATGCCGATGGACAAGTTCGACGCCTGGATCCAGGCGCGGACGGTCAGCGTCTACGACCCGTCATCGACGACGCACGTACTGCGGATGATGAGCTGACCGCTGACCGTTTCCGGCAGTGACCGGTGGCCGGTCCCGCAGTGGCCGGCCGGCCCCGCGCCTCGACGTTTTCGTGCATCCGGCGGGCTGGGGTAGAGTTGCCGAGGCTGTCAGCGGGTGGGCAGGCCGGATCCCCGGGAGTTCCTTCCACCGTCTGTCGCGCCCGAACAGCCGAGCACCAAGCAGCACAGGCCCCTTTAGCTCAGTCGGCAGAGCGTCTCCATGGTAAGGAGAAGGTCTACGGTTCGATTCCGTAAAGGGGCTCGGACGGCGGCGCGGGCGGTCGGTGGAATTTCGCCGCCGGCATGGTCGTTGGCTCCGGGTTGGGGCCGCAGGGCGGTGTAGCTCAGCTGGCAGAGCAAGCGGCTCATAATCGCTGTGTCGCCGGTTCAAGTCCGGCCACCGCTACCCAGTAGTACCAACCGCCTCCGCCGAGGCGGTCGACCGATGCGGACGGCCACCAGCCGACCGTCCGAGCACCTGCAACGAGAAAGAGGCAGCTACCGTGGCCGCCACCGATGTCCGCCCCAAGATCACCTTGGCGTGCGAGGAGTGCAAGCACCGCAACTACATCACCCGCAAGAACCGGCGTAACGACCCGGATCGGCTGGAAATCAAGAAGTTCTGCCCGAACTGCAAGTGCCATCGCAAGCACAAGGAAACCCGCTAGGCGCCGGTCACCGGAAACGCGTCCGGGGATGGCACTGAATCCTGATTTCGTCGGCAAGGCGTTCCCGTACCACGAGGCGTTCTGCGTCGGGGTCGAGAAGATCCGTGAGTTCGCCCGTGCCATCGGCGACGACAACCCGCTCTACCGCGACCGGGAAGCGGCGCGCCGCGCCGGGTATTCCGATGTGGTCGCGCCGCCGACGTTTGCCATCGCGGTGATCATGAAGGCGCAGGACAAGTTGCTGTTCGACCCTGCCCTTGGGTTGGACTTCGACGTCGTCGTGCACGGCAACCAACGCTTCATCCATCACCGGCCGATCGTCGCCGGTGACGAGCTGACGTCGACGCCGTACGTCGACCAGGTCCGCGTGATGGCCGGCAACGACGTCATCACCTTGCGCACCGAGGTCACCGATCCCGCCGGCAACCCCGTGTGCACGGCGCTGGGCACCCTGGTCGCCAGGGGAACCGCATGACGCCGACCTTCGCGGAACTGTCCGTCGGTGATGCGCTGCCCCCGCTGACCTACCGCGTCACCCGCAAACAGCTCGTGCAGTACGCCGGCGCCGCCGGCGACTTCAACGCCATCCATTGGAATCAGCGGGTCGCCGTCGAGGTCGGGTTGCCCGACGTCATCGCGCACGGCATGTTCACCATGGCCTCGGCCGGGCGGATCGTCACCGACTGGGTCGGTGACCCCGGCAAGGTCCGGGAGTACGAGGTCAAGTTCACCCGCCCCGTCGTCGTCGCCGACGACGACATCGGCGCCGAGGTCGATCTGACCGCCGTGGTCGGCGCGTTGGACGCCGACGCCCGGACGGCCCGCATCGACATCACCGCGAAGTTCCAGGGGCAGACCGTGCTGGGCAAGGCGCGGATGCTGGTCGCGCTCGACTGAGTCGGTCGACCCGCAGCGCTCTCCAGCCAGCCCGGTCGGCGGTCAGCCCGGTCGACCGGTCAGCCGATCGACGGTCAGCCGGTCGACGGGGCCGTGCGCCCGGTCAGTCCTGCGCCGTGGCCAGGAACTCCGCCAACCGCGTCACCCCGGTGACCAGGTCGTCGTCACCCAGGGCGTAGGACAACCGGAAGTAGCCCGGCGTGCCGAACGCCTCGCCGGGGACCACGGCGACCTCGGCCCTGTCCAGGATCAGCGTGGCCAGCTCGCCGGACGACTGCGGGCGCACCCCGTCGAAAGACTTGCCGATCAACCCCGTCACCGACGGGTACGCATAGAAGGCGCCGTGAGGTTCCGGGCAGCTGACGCCGGGAATGGCGTCGAGCAACTCCACGATCCGCTGACGCCTTCGGTCGAAGGCCGAGCGCATGTCGGCGACAGCGTCGAGCGAACCGGTGACCGCGGTCAGCGCCGCCTGCTGGGCGACATTGCAGACGTTGGAGGTCAGGTGCGACTGCAGGTTCGCGGCCGCCTTGATCACGTCCTTCGGCCCGATCATCCAGCCGACCCGCCAGCCCGTCATCGCGTACGTCTTCGCCACCCCGTTCACCACGACGCAGCGGTCCGCGATCTCGGGCGCGACGACCGGCATCGACACGTGCTCGGCGTCGCCGTACACCAGGTGCTCGTAGATCTCGTCGGTGACCACCCAGATGCCCTTCTCGGCCGCCCACTTGCCGATCGCGGCGACCTGTTCCGGCGGGTACACCGCGCCGGTCGGGTTCGAAGGCGAGCAGAACAGCAACACCTTGGTGTGCGCGGTCAGCGACGCCTCCAGCTGGTCGATGGTGACCAGGTAGCCGGCCGTTTCGTCGGCGACCACCGGGATCGTGACGCCGCCGGCCAGCGCGATGGCCTCGGGGTAGGTCGTCCAGTACGGCGCCGGCAGCAGCACCTCGTCGCCGGGGTCCAGCAGGGTGGCGAACGCCTGGTAGACGGCCTGCTTGCCACCGTTGGTGATCAGCACCTGGTCCGGTGTGACCTCGAGCCCGGAGTCGCGCAGCGTCTTCTCGGCGACCGCCTTACGCAACGCGGGCAACCCCGCCGCCGGGCTGTACCGATGATTGACCGGGTCCTGGCAGGCCGCGACGGCGGCGGCGACGATGTAGTCGGGCGTCGGGAAGTCCGGCTCGCCGGCCCCGAAGCCGATCACCGGTCGGCCGGCGGCCTTGAGCGCCTTGGCCTTGGCGTCGACGGCCAGGGTGGCCGACTCGGCGATGCCGCCGATCCGGAGGGAAATCCTGCGTTGCTGAGCGTTCTCGACGGGGGCCTGGCTGAAGTCGGCGACAGTGCCTTGCGGGGCGTTGATGCTCATGACGTCATCGTGGCACGCGGGACCGTCAGCGGTGAACGGTGAGGTCCCGGCCGTGCTCGGCGCGTTCGTCGCAGGCAGGCCCCGTGGCTTACACTGGTCGTTCTGGGGTGTGCTGCCGCTTGCCTGCGTTCCGGGGCAGTGGGCACATCCCGGATTCGCGAGAGGGGTTCGGATGGCCACAGCGGTCGCCGTCATCGGTGATCGTCCGGCCAAAGGGGCGTAGCTCAACTGGCAGAGCAGCGGTCTCCAAAACCGCAGGTTGCAGGTTCAAGTCCTGTCGCCCCTGCAGTACGGGAATGGCACGGCACCACCGGAGGTTCAGGGCCGGCGGTGAGCAGACGAGGACGTGAGGACGGAATCGAGTGAGCAACGATCGCGATGGGGTGTCGGACGACGGGCAGGAACCCGTCGGCGCCGCCTCGTCGGGCGAGGCCGCTGACCTGTCGGCCACCGACGCACCGGCCGGCGTTCCGTCCGACGACGGACGGGAACGGGCACGCACCGCGCCGGCCGCCGACGGCGTGAGCGGCGGGACCGAATCCGGCGGGACCGAATCCGGCGGGGCCATCCCGCCGGCCGGATCCGGCCCGGTCGCCGCAGGGTCGGCGCGGGCGGCGGCCCGCAGGTCGGCTGCACGGGCCGGTGTGTCGGACACCAAAGGCGCTGCGACTCCGAAGCGGGCGGCAGCGACCACCGTCAAGCGGCCCAACATGTTCGCCCGGTTCTCCCGCTTCCTGCGGGAGGTCGTCGCCGAACTGCGCAAGGTGATCTGGCCGACCAAGAATCAGATGGTCACATACACCATCGTGGTGATCGCGTTCGTGGCATTCATGGTGGCGCTCGTCGGCGTCCTGGATCTGCTGTTCGCGAAGGGCGTGCTGGCGGTCTTCGGCTGACGTCCGCCGCCGGCACCGCGGCGCCTCGCGCCGATGGCGGACCCAGACGGCGGCCCACCACACTCCAGGGCCCACCACACTCCAGGGCTCGGCGCTCGACGCCGGGCCGACAAGCACAGCGATCGAGTACCAGGAAGCGAGTACAACCGTGTCGAGCCACGTCGATACCCCGGAGCCGTCGGACGGCACGGGGGAACCGCCCCGCAGCTTTGTCGTCACCGACGGCGAGCGGACCACCGTCGTCACCGCGCCGGGCGGCGGCGAAACCGATTCGTCGACCGTCGAACACGACACAGCGGCCGAGTCCGCGGAGATCGACGAGGCCATCGAATCCGTCGTGGAGGCCGTTGCCGAATCGTCGGCGCAGGACACATCTGCCGAGTCGTCTGCCGATGACTCCGCGGCTGATGACTCCGCTGCTGATGACTCCGCTGCTGATGACTCCACAGCTGATGACTCCACAGCCGACGGTGCCGCGGCCGACACCGCCTCCGACGCAGTCGCCGAGGAAGAGGTCGACCCCACCGAGGAGCTGCGTTCCGCGCTGAAGCGCGCGGCCGGCGACTGGTACGTCGTGCACTCCTACGCCGGGTACGAGAACAAGGTGAAGACCAACCTCGAGACCCGCATCAAGTCGCTGGACATGGAGGAGTACATCTACCAGATCGAGGTGCCGACCGAGGAGGTCACCGAGATCAAGAACGGGCAGCGCAAGCAGGTGCAGCGCAAGGTGTACCCCGGCTACATCCTGGTGCGGATGGACCTCACCGACGCTTCGTGGAGCGCGGTGCGCAACACCCCGGGCGTCACCGGGTTCGTCGGCGCGACCGCACAGCGGCCGTCCGCGCTGTCGATCGACGAGGTCGTGAAGATCCTGACACCGGCCGCTCCGCGCAAGACGGCGGTCGCCGCCACCACCACCGGCAGCGCTCCGACCCGCACCGAGGTCGATTTCTCGGTGGGCGAGTCCGTCACCGTCATGGACGGGCCGTTCGCCACGCTCCCGGCGACCATCAACGAGGTCAACGCCGACGCGCAGAAGCTCAAGGTGCTGGTCTCCATCTTCGGGCGCGAGACGCCCGTCGAGTTGTCCTTCACGCAGGTCGCCAAGATCTGACGGTGCTGCCGGCCGGAACAGCCGCTGTTCCGGCCGGATCGGGAAACCGGCAGCCTGTTTTCGCCCACCCAAACCCGCCCGGGTGCCTGACCGCCCGGGTCCGCTCCAAGAGGAAAGAAGCAAGGGAAATGCCCCCCAAGAAGAAGAAGCTTGCGGCCATCGTCAAGCTGCAGATCAAGGCCGCGATGGCCAACCCGGCACCGCCGGTCGGCCCGGCGCTCGGCCAGCACGGCGTCAACATCATGGAGTTCTGCAAGGCCTACAACGCCGCGACGGAATCGCAGCGTGGCGACGTCGTTCCCGTCGAGATCTCGATCTACGAGGACCGCTCGTTCGATTTCAAGCTGAAGACGCCGCCGGCCGCGCGCCTGCTGCTCAAGGCCGCCGGCGTGGAGAAGGGGTCCGGAACCCCGCACATCACCAAGGTCGCCTCGGTCACCAACGCCCAGGTGCGGGAGATCGCCACGCTCAAGCAGGTCGACCTCAACGCCAACGACGTCGACGCCGCGGCCAAGATCATCTCCGGTACCGCCCGGTCGATGGGCATCACCGTCACCGACTGACCCTTCCACCCGGGCCCGTCGTTGATCATGACGAAACTCGCACAGATCCGGTGTGACACGCCGGTGTGAGCGCGAGGATTGCCATGATCAACAAACCAGGCGTCCGGACATCGGCAACGCGGATGCCCGAGCGCAGCAGGCCAGGACAGTCGAACAGCGCGATTGCACAGCAGTGACCAGCACGACGTGGGAGGGCCGAGCGCGGCCCGCGGCAACCACGACCTCCGCCTCAGCCGCATCATGCAGCTGCCGGCACAACGATTCAGGAGAAGAAGATGAAGCGCAGCAAGGCCTACCGGCAGGCGGCCGAACTCGTCGACCGCGAGCGGTTGTACTCGCCGCTCGAGGCGGCCGAACTGGCCAAGAAGACCTCGCCGAGCAAGATGGACGCCACCGTGGAGGTCGCGATGCGACTCGGTGTCGATCCCCGCAAGGCGGACCAGATGGTCCGCGGCACCGTCAACCTCCCGCACGGCACCGGTAAGACCGCCCGGGTCATCGTGTTCGCCGTCGGCGATAAGGCCACCGAGGCAGAGGCGGCCGGCGCCGACGCCGTCGGCTCCGACGACCTGATCGCCCGCATCCAGGGCGGCTGGCTCGACTTCGACGCCGCGATCGCCACCCCCGACCAGATGGCCAAGGTGGGCCGCATCGCCCGCATCCTGGGTCCGCGTGGTCTGATGCCGAACCCCAAGACCGGCACCGTCACCCCGGATGTCACCAAGGCGGTCACCGACATCAAGGGCGGCAAGATCAACTACCGGGTCGACAAGGCAGCGAACCTGCACATGGTGATCGGCAAGGTGTCGTTCCCGACCGAGAAGCTGGTGGAGAACTACGCCGCCGCCCTCGACGAGGTGCTGCGTGCGAAGCCGTCCGCGGCGAAGGGGCGCTACCTGAAGAAGGTGGCGTTCGCGACCACCATGGGTCCCGGCATCCCGGTCGACACGTCCCGTACGCGAAACCTGCTGGAGACCGACGAAGTCTGAGCGGTCTCACTCACCGGACACTGCCGGACACCGTAGAACCGCCACCGACCGTCAGGGGTCGGTGGCGGTTCTGCACCTCGGGCCGACGTCGGCACGGCGCCATCGCCCATCCCTCGGGGACCGCGGCCAAGGATTTGGCCGGGCCTGCAGCGCTCCCGTACAGTGGAACGCGATCCACCGAAGACCGTCGGCTCCCGCCTGCCCTGCGACAGCAGAGTGAGCGGGTGAAGGTTCCGGGAACATCCGGGCGGCCCACGTAGGAGGACGAGGTCAGACCGGCGCCGCGACGGCGTCATTCTCCGCCCCGTGCCCTGCGCGCGGGGCGTTCGTCATTTCCGGGGCATGACGCCATCGGGTGGACGGTGCAGCAGTTGCCGCACCGATACGACTGATAGATGTCATGGAAGGAGGCGACGCATGCCGAAGGCCGACAAGGTCGCAACGGTCGCCGAAATCACCGACCGGTTCCGCAACTCGAGCGCCGCGGTGATCACCGAGTACCGCGGTCTGACCATGGCGCAGCTCACCGAGTTGCGCCGGTCCCTTGGCAAGGACACCGAGTACACCGTCGCGAAGAACACCCTGGTCAAGCGGGCGGCGGCCGACGCCGGCGTCAACGGCCTCGACGACCTGTTCGTCGGGCCGACCGCGATCGCGTTCGTCAACGGTGAGCCCGTCGACGCCGCCAAGGCGCTGCGGGACTTCGCCCGGACGCACCCGCTGCTCGTCATCAAGGGCGGCGTGTTCGACGGCCGGCCGATCGAGGCCGCCGACGTCAACCGGCTCGCCGACCTGGAGTCGCGCGAGGTCCTGCTGGGCAAGCTGGCAGGAGCCATGCTGGCCACCCTGACCAAAGCCGCGATCGTCCTCAACGCCCTGCCGTCGCAGGTCGCGCGGCTCGCCGCGGCGTTGCAGGAGAAGCGCGCCGAGGGCGGCGAGACGCTCGATGCGCCCGCCGCAGCGGATCCGTCTGCTGTCGGGGACGACGCGGTTTCCGCCGAGGCTCCCGTCGAGGGCGCCGACAGCGCGGCCGCTGCCGACGAGAGTGCCACCCCCGAGGCGGTGTCCACCGAGGCTCCGGCCGAGGGCGCGGACAGCTCCGCAGCCGGCACCGAGGAGACGGCCGCACAGGCCTGATCCGGCCCGCACCACCGGTCGGCTCAGTCCCTGATCCGATCTCCCCCACCGAGAACCCCGCCCGATCCGCCGACACAGGCGTCAGGGCAACAGATGTGAAAGGACGCCCACCATGGCGAAGCTGACCACCGACGAGCTGCTCGACGCTTTCAAGGAGCTCACCCTCATCGAGCTCTCCGAGTTCGTCAAGCAGTTCGAAGAGACCTTCGGCGTCACCGCCGCCGCTCCGGTCGCCGTTGCCGGTCCGGCCGGCCCGGCCGCCGGTGGCGCCGCCGAGGCAGCCGAGGAGCAGGACGAGTTCGACGTCATCCTCGAGTCGGCCGGCGAGAAGAAGGTCCAGGTCATCAAGGCCGTTCGCGAGCTCGTCTCGGGTCTGGGCCTGAAGGAGGCCAAGGACCTCGTCGACGCGGCTCCCAAGGCCATCCTGGAGAAGGCCCCCAAGGAGGCCGCCGAGGCCGCCAAGGCGAAGCTGGAAGAGGCCGGCGCGAAGGCCACCGTCAAGTGACCTTGCTGTGAAACGCTGAGTGCGCCGGTGAGCCGGCGGCACCGAGCACCGCCCGGCCTTCCGGGCAACCGCACCGCCGAACGGGGCGGGCCCATCCAAGGGCCCGCCCCGTTCGCTGTTCTGTTGGACCGGTGTCCGGAAACGGGCGGGGATCCGCGGCGGTTGCAGGTGGTGGCGGTTCACTGGATGCGGCCGGGGCGGGTGTGAGGGTGCGCCGCGCCGTTCGTTGCATCCGTCGAACCCCTGCAGATGGCGCTTGATCCTTCTTGTCGTGCCCGGCAGCGGTTCAGCGGACGCCGGCCCAGTGCGCGGGGGCCTGCGGATCGGCACGTGTCCGGATGGGTGCCGCGCACGGGCTACCGTGACGGCGTGTCCACCGCCGGTAGCCGCCTGTTCTCCTCTCTGGCCCCGCAACGCAGCCCGGCCGGTGAGATGCTGCTGAACCCGTCCGGCGGGCGCACCAGGGACGGGCAGCCGTATCAGCCGCTGGTGCTGACGGCCGCTGATCTGTGGCTGAGCCCGACCGGAGCGTCAACCAGGTTCGCCCTGGACGGGGATTCAGGCGGCATGGTCGGTGCCGCGACGCAGGCCAGCGTGTCGTACGACCTGACCGGCGACGGCACCTGGGACCGCGTCGAGACGTACCGGTACTTCGCGACCGACCCGAAGGCCGGCCCGGAGCGGTACACCCAGGACGTCGGGCTGCGCAGCAGCGAAGGACAACTGGGTGAGAGTTGCGCGGAGGGGTGGTCGAACTGGAGTTGTGGTCGGCACTGGGGGAAGGCGGCATCGTCGTCGATCTGCCCGGCTCTTCCCTGACCCTCCCGTACCGCTGACCTTCCCGTATCGCTGACCCGTATCGCTGACCCTCCCGTACGGCTGACCTTCCCGTACGGCTGCCCTTCCCGTACCGCTGACCCCCCGTACGGCTGACGCCTCGCCCCTGACCGCCGCCGCGCCGGCAGTTGCCCCGGCACCGGGACCGCGGAAGGCAATCCGGTGCCGGGCCAGAGCGGGCGTTGCGCTCCGCCGCTTCCGGTGGTCGGCACGGACCCGGCACGACATGATCATCGGCACAGGCACCGCGCACTCGCACCGGCGACCCGACACCGGGCCCGGATGGTGACGACCGACAACGATGACAACGGGGATTCCAGATGAGCAACGTGAGCAGCCAGGCTGATCGGTACCGGGCGGTGGATGTCCCGGTGCGCGGCGGCGACCTGCGGGTCGGCGTCTGGGAGGCCGACGCCGCAGCAACCTCCGACGACCGTGCGCCGACCCTGCTCGCCATTCACGGAGTGACGGCGACGCACCGGTGCTGGCCGCTGCTCGCGCAGGCGCTGCCGCAGTGGCGCATCATCGCGCCGGATCTGCGCGGCCGGGGCCGCTCGAACGGTCTGCCCGGTCCCTACGGGATGGCCCAGCACGCCGACGACGTGTCTGTTGTGCTGGATCATCTCGAGGTTCCGTCCGCGGTGATCCTGGGACATTCGATGGGCGGTTACGTCACCGTCGCGTTGCATCATTGGCATCCCCATCGGGCGGCCTCGCTGGTGCTGGTCGACGGTGGAGTGCCGTTGCCGCTCCCGGAGGGAATGACCGACCAGCAGTTCGTCGACGCCGTTCTGGGCCCTGTTCGGGCTCGGCTGTCCATGCGGTTCGATACCCGCGAGAGCTACCAGGAACTGTTTCGGGCACATCCCGCCTTCGCCTCGTCGTGGAGCGATGCGGTGGCGGACTACGCCGACTACGACCTCGTCGGCGAACCGCCGAATCTTCACGCATCCACGACCGAGGCCGCGTTCATCGGTGACTCGATCGACCAGCAGGACATTCACTGGCTGTCCCCGGCTCTGCACGAACTCCCTGCGGGGACGCCGTTTCTCCGCGCCCCCCGCGATCTCGTCGATCACGAGCCGGGGTTGTTCCCGGCGGAGTGGATGGAGCAGGTCCGGCAGCAGTTCCCGGCGATCGTTGTCCGCGAGGTCCCTGACGTCAACCACTACACGATCGTGTTGAGCGACGCCGGCGCTGCCGCCATCGCCGACGTGGTGCAGGCGGCGCGATGATCCCGCTGCTACGGAACCCCAGGTGCTGTGCGAGCCGTCCCACCGCACGCCACCACCCGGCAATGGCGGCACGGCATCGAGGGGATCAGAGCAGCGGCGGTGAGGCACGACGCTGCACGGTGGCGTAGCTCGCGGGCGGCACCCCGATGGTGCGGGTGAATGCCCGGGTGAGGTGCGACTGATCGGCGAATCCGAGGGTCGCTGCGAGTTCCGCCCAATCCGGCGGGTCGTCGTCGGCGGCGCGACTGGCGGCCTCCTGCAGCCGGCACCGCAGGATCACCCATTTCGGCCCCGCTCCGACGTACTCGTCGAAGAGTCGTTGCAGCCGGCGCGCGCTGCTCGCGGCCGCGGCGGCGACCTGCGACACCCGGGTGATCTCCGGCCGGTGGGCGATGTCGTCGACCAGCCGCGCGAGCTGATCACAGACCGGGTCGAACTCCGGGAGATCCCCGAGCAGGAATTCGGTCAGCAGCGAAACCCGTTGCGTCACATCGTCGGTCGCTGCGACCGCCCGCTGCAGGGTGGTCGTCGACCGGCCCATCACCTCCGCGATCGGTCGGTGTGTGTCGGTCAGTGTCGACACCGGGCCGGCGACGAACGGGCGGAAGCAGCCCGGGCGGAAACGAACACCGACCGCATACCCGTCGCCGACCAGACGTCGGTCGTATCGGGTGCGCGTCACGCCCGTGACGTCGGCCTCCGTGTTGGTGACGGACGCGTTCACGCACGGGTACGGCAGCACCTGGGCGGTGAACTCCTCGCCGGCCGGAAGGCTCCAGGTGATGGTCCAGAAGTTCTCGACGAACGGCGCGAGCCGCGGATCTGGATCGTGTCGCCGATAGTCGAACGCCTGTCGGGAGCGGGCCGGGTGCAGGATGCCGGGCTCGATGGCGGCGTCCTGCGTCGCAGTACCCGCACCGGCACCGGCACGGGCGGGGTTCGGTCCCGACACCGGACCAGCGTAGAACCGCAGCGGCCGGGTGGCGGGTTTGTTCAAGACGGGTCCGCCCCACCGCAGCAGACTCGGCGTCATGATCATCCGCGACTATTTCCCGACCGCCGCCCAGGACGTCATCACCATCGCGCACGGTGCGACACGCACTCCGCTCACGGCTCCCACCCCGTGCGCCGAGTTCGACCTGCGGCACCTCATCGATCACCTGATCGGCACGACCGGCGGGCTCACCAGACTGGGCCGGCGGGAGCCGCTCGATCCGGACGACCCGTACGGCTCACGGACCGACGCGACGGGCGGTGACTGGCTCGCCGTGCTGGCCGGCAACCTGACCGCCCTCGCCGACGCATGGTCGACCGACGGGGCCTGGGACGGCACCGTCGACATGGGCGGCTCCGCACTGCCCGCGACCATGATCGGCGAGATGTCGATGGCCGAGGTGCTGCTGCACGGCTGGGACCTCGCCAGCGCGGCCGGCCACCGACTGGCCGTGCCCGACGACGTCGCCGGGGAACTGCTGCGGCACATCGAGCAGACCGCCGAGTGGGGCCGATCGATGGGCGCCTACGGCGAACCGGTCAGGCTCGACGAGCAAACCGCGGCGGGACCCTTCGGGCGGGCGCTGGCAGCCGCCGGCCGCGATCCGCACTGGAGCCGCCGGGCAGCAACCGCGGCCGTCGGCGACTGATCGAGCGTGCCCACCGGCCCCGGTCAACCGCCCTACCGCCGGCGCGCCGGTGGCTTCCGGGCCGCCAGATGGCGGTCGTCGGGCTCGACCGCACCGCGGTCGCGGGGTGTTCGTCGGTGGCACGGTGGGCTCGGGAGCCAGAGGTCACCGCAAACAGCGCGAACCGTGTGTGACCCGAACCCATCGGGTGCTTGACGGAAACCGATCGGAGGGCCACGCTATGACGACGCCGGTCATATGCAGGGCCTGCGTCTCGGACCAACTGTCCGCGGCTTGATGGTTTCGGTGTGGCGCTTGCCGCACTCCTCGCCGCCGTCAGTTCGGCTCGGAGAGCGCTGTGGACAGTCGCGCTCTCCGGTGCTAAACTGCATGTTTGCGCTGCCCTCTTTGTGCTGCCCGGGGTCAGGAGCATCCGTGTCCCATCACGGAACCGCCCCTGACCTGGGCTGATACGCGCGGGTCGGCCAGACAGATGACAGTTCGCCACCTCACGTCGCCCTCGAGCCCAGGAGCCCAGCCCACGCACGTCACCCCAGCCGCTCGGCGATCGGCGGGGGTCAGCGTCACCAGCGAGTGTCCACACAGTGTTTGTCCTGAAAGGACGCATCTTGGCAGTCACCAGCACGCCCCGGTCCACCTCCGGATCTTCGCGAGTCTCGTTCGCGAAGCTCCGCGAGCCGCTAGAAGTTCCGAACCTCCTCGCACTGCAAACTGATTCCTTCGACTGGCTGGTGGGTGGTCCGCAGTGGCGCGCCCGGCAGGCCGAGCCGACACCGAGTGGCCTGGACGAGATCCTCGACGAGATCTCGCCGATCGAGGACTTCTCCGGCAACCTGTCGCTGTCCTTCTCCGACCCCCGCTTCGACGAGGTCAAGGCGAACGAGGAGGAGTGCCGGGACAAGGACATGACCTACTCGG
This sequence comes from uncultured Actinomycetota bacterium, assembly GCA_963785455.1. GTDB lineage: Bacteria > Actinomycetota > Actinomycetes > Mycobacteriales > Nakamurellaceae > Nakamurella. The sequence continues at coordinate 77,845 of CAWAVL010000013.1, read as the reverse complement.
CGCCGCTGTTCGTCACCGCCGAGTTCATGAACGGCGAGACGGGCGAGATCAAGTCGCAGACCGTCTTCATGGGCGACTTCCCGATGATGACGAGCAAGGGCACCTTCATCATCAACGGCACCGAGCGGGTCGTCGTCAGCCAGCTCGTCCGCTCGCCCGGCGTGTACTTCGACAAGAACCTGGACAAGACCGCCGGTAAGGACGTCTTCTCGGTCAAGGTCATCCCGTCCCGCGGTGCCTGGCTCGAGTTCGACATCGACAAGCGCGACACCATCGGCGTGCGCATCGACCGCAAGCGCCGCCAGCCGGTCACCGTGCTGCTGAAGGCGCTGGGTTGGGATGCCGACCGGATCCGGGAGCACTTCTCCTGGTCGCCGGTCCTGCTGGCGACCCTCGAGAAGGACCACATCGGTGGTCAGGACGAGGCGCTGCTGGACATCTACCGCAAGCTGCGCCCGGGCGAGCCACCGACCAAGGAGAGCGCGCAGGCCCTGCTGGACAACCTGTTCTTCAAGGACAAGCGCTATGACCTGGCCAAGGTCGGTCGTTACAAGGTCAACAAGAAGCTGGGCGTCAACAAGGCCACCAGCGTCGGCACGCTGACCGAGGACGACCTGCTGGCCACCGTCGAGTACCTGCTGCGCCTGCACCAGGGCGACGAGGAGTGGACCAACTCGATGGGCGAGGTCCGCCCGGTCGAGGTCGACGACATCGACCACTTCGGCAACCGCCGGCTGCGCACCGTGGGCGAGCTGATCCAGAACCAGATCCGGGTCGGCCTGTCCCGCATGGAGCGGGTCGTCCGCGAGCGGATGACGACCCAGGACGTCGAGGCCATCACGCCGCAGACGCTGATCAACATCCGGCCCGTCGTCGCCTCCATCAAGGAGTTCTTCGGCACCAGCCAGCTCTCGCAGTTCATGGACCAGACCAACCCGCTCGCCGGGCTGACCCACAAGCGCCGGCTCTCGGCGCTCGGGCCGGGCGGTCTCTCCCGTGACCGCGCCTCGCTCGAGGTCCGCGACGTGCACCCGTCCCACTACGGCCGGATGTGCCCGATCGAGACCCCGGAGGGCCCGAACATCGGCCTGATCGGCTCCCTGGCGACCTTCGCCCGGGTCAACCCGTTCGGTTTCATCGAGACCCCGTACCGCAAGGTCGTCGACGGCGTCGCCACCGACGACATCCAGTACCTCACCGCGGACGAGGAGGACCGGTTCATCATCGCCCAGGCCAGCGCCAAGCTGGACGCCGACGGCGCCTTCACCGAGTCCCGGATCCTGGTGCGGCGCAAGGGTTCCGGCGAGGTCGACCAGGTCCCGCCGGAAGAGGTCGAGTACATGGACGTCTCCCCGCGGCAGACCGTCTCGGTCGCCACGGCGATGATCCCGTTCCTGGAGCACGACGAGGCGAACCGGGCGTTGATGGGCGCCAACATGCAGCGCCAGTCCGTCCCGCTGCTGCGCAGCGAGGCGCCGCTGGTCGGCACCGGCATGGAGGCCCGCGCGGCCAAGGACGCCGGCGACGTCGTCATCGCGGAGAAGTCCGGTGTCGTCGAAGAGGCGACCGCCGATTACGTCTCCGTGATGAACGACGACGGCACGCACCGCACCTACCGGCTGAACAAGTTCCGCCGGTCGAACCAGGGCACCAGCTTCAACCAGCGGCCGATCGTCGACGAGGGCATTCGCGTCGAAGAGGGCCAGGTCATCGCCGACGGCCCGTGCACCGAAGGCGGTGAGATGGCGCTCGGCAAGAACCTGCTCGTGGCGTTCATGCCGTGGGAGGGGCACAACTACGAGGACGCGATCATCCTGTCCCAGCGCATCGTCCAGGACGACGTGCTGACCTCGATCCACATCGAGGAGCACGAGATCGATGCCCGCGACACCAAGCTCGGGCCGGAGGAGATCACCCGGGATATCCCGAACGTCTCCGAGGACGTGCTGGCCGACCTCGACGAGCGCGGCATCATCCGGATCGGCGCCGAGGTCCAGGACGGCGACATCCTGGTCGGCAAGGTCACGCCCAAGGGCGAGACCGAGCTGACCCCGGAGGAGCGGCTGCTGCGCGCGATCTTCGGCGAGAAGGCCCGCGAGGTGCGCGACACCTCGCTGAAGGTGCCGCACGGCGAGACCGGCAAGGTGATCGGCATCCGCGTGTTCAACCGCGAGGATGACGGCGCCGAGCTGCCCCCGGGTGTCAACGAGCTGGTCCGCGTCTACGTGGCCCAGAAGCGGAAGATCCAGGACGGCGACAAGCTCGCCGGCCGGCACGGCAACAAGGGCGTCATCGGCAAGATCCTGCCTGCCGAGGACATGCCCTTCCTGCCCGACGGCACCCCGGTCGACATCGTGCTCAACCCGCACGGCGTGCCCCGCCGGATGAACATCGGCCAGATCCTGGAGACCCACCTCGGGTGGGTCGCCGCACAGGGCTGGACGATCAACGGCGACCCCGACTGGGCGGAGAACCTGGGCGAGGCCGCACGCACCGGCGAGCCGTTCACCAAGACCGCGACACCGGTGTTCTCCGGTGCCTCGGAGGCGGAGATCATGGGCCTGCTCGGCTCGACGACCCCGACCAGGGACGGCGACCGGCTGGTCCAGACCGACGGCAAGGCCACCCTGTTCGACGGCCGGACCGGGGAGCCGTTCCCGTACCCGGTCGCGGTCGGCTACATGTACATCATCAAGCTGCTCCACCTGGTCGACGACAAGATCCACGCCCGCTCGACCGGTCCGTACTCGATGATCACCCAGCAGCCGCTCGGCGGTAAGGCGCAGTTCGGTGGTCAGCGGTTCGGTGAGATGGAGTGCTGGGCGATGCAGGCCTACGGGGCTGCGTACACCCTGCAGGAGCTCCTGACGATCAAGTCCGACGACATCGTGGGCCGGGTCAAGGTCTACGAGGCCATCGTCAAGGGCGAGAACATCCCGGAGCCCGGAATCCCGGAATCCTTCAAGGTGTTGCTCAAGGAGCTCCAGGCGCTCTGCCTGAACGTCGAGGTGCTGTCCAGCGACGGCGTCGCCATCGAGATGCGGGATACCGACGATGACGACCTCGAGCGGGCAGCGGCCAACCTCGGAATCAACCTGTCGCGCAATGAGTCGGCCTCGGTCGACGACTTGGTGAATTAAGTACGGCGGCGACCTCCATCGGGTCGCCGCCGGTGAGCAGCGACGCGCGCGCGTCGCCGCGCCGGAAGCCTCCGGCGACGGGGCGGGACTCACCTCCCGCGAGTCCCGCCCCGCCGCCGGTTCCCTCTTCCGCCCCTGGTCTTGAGCGCCGACCGGCAGTTGCTGCCAGTGCCGATCGGAATCGCCCACGACCACTCCGCATGACTGACACAGACAGGGACGTGCCACCAGTGCTCGACGTCAACTTCTTCGACGAGTTGCGTATCGGTCTCGCCACCGCGGACGACATCCGTGCGTGGTCCCACGGCGAGGTCAAGAAGCCGGAAACCATCAACTACCGCACCCTCAAGCCGGAGAAGGACGGGCTCTTCTGCGAGAAGATCTTCGGGCCGACCCGGGACTGGGAGTGCGCCTGCGGCAAGTACAAGCGCGTTCGGTTCAAGGGCATCATCTGCGAGCGCTGCGGCGTCGAGGTCACTCGCGCCAAGGTGCGTCGTGAGCGGATGGGGCACATCGAGCTGGCCGCGCCGGTCACCCATATCTGGTACTTCAAGGGCGTCCCGTCACGCCTGGGGTACCTGCTCGACCTCGCCCCGAAGGATCTCGAGAAGATCATCTACTTCGCGGCGTACCTGATCACCTCGGTCGATGAGGAGGCACGTCACAACGACCTGCCGACCATCGAGGCCGAGATGTCGGTCGAGCGCAAGAACTTGGAGAACGCCCGGGACGCCGACATCGATGCCCGCGCCAAGAAGCTCGAGGCCGACCTGGCCGAGCTGGAGGCCGAGGGTGCCAAGTCGGACGTGCGCCGCAAGGTGCGCGAGGGCGGCGAGCGTGAGCAGCGGCAGATCCGCGACCGCGCGCAGCGGCAGATCGACCGTCTCGACGAGGTGCTCGACACCTTCCGCAAGCTCAAGGTCCGCGACCTGATCATCGACGAGGTCCTGTACCGCGAGCTGGAGGACCGCTTCGGCGACTACTTCCACGGCGGCATGGGCGCCGAGGCGCTCAAGCAGATCATCTCGGACTTCGACATCGACCGTGAGACCGAGATCCTGCGCGACACCATCAAGAACGGCAAGGGCCAGCGCAAGATCCGCGCGATCAAGCGGCTCAAGGTCGTCGCCGCGTTCCAGCAGACGACGAACTCGCCGCTGGGCATGGTGCTCGACTGCGTTCCGGTGATCCCGCCGGAGTTGCGGCCGATGGTGCAGCTGGACGGTGGCCGCTTCGCGACCTCCGACCTGAACGACCTGTACCGCCGGGTGATCAACCGGAACAACCGGTTGAAGCGACTGATCGACCTCGGCGCGCCCGAGATCATCGTCAACAACGAGAAGCGGATGCTGCAGGAGGCCGTCGACGCGCTGTTCGACAACGGTCGCCGTGGTCGTCCGGTGACCGGACCGGGCAACCGCCCGCTCAAGTCGCTGTCCGATCTGCTCAAGGGCAAGCAGGGCCGGTTCCGCCAGAACCTGCTCGGCAAGCGCGTCGACTACTCCGGCCGCTCGGTCATCGTGGTCGGCCCGCAGTTGAAGCTGCACCAGTGCGGTCTGCCCAAGCTGATGGCGCTGGAGCTGTTCAAGCCGTTCGTCATGAAGCGGCTGGTCGACCTGAACCACGCGCAGAACATCAAGTCCGCCAAGCGGATGGTGGAGCGCCAGCGGCCGCAGGTGTGGGACGTCCTGGAAGAGGTCATCTCCGCGCACCCGGTGTTGCTCAACCGCGCACCGACCCTGCACCGCCTGGGCATCCAGGCCTTCGAGCCGCAGCTGGTGGAAGGCAAGGCCATCCAGCTGCACCCGCTGGTCTGCGCCGCGTTCAACGCCGACTTCGACGGCGACCAGATGGCGGTGCACGTGCCGCTGTCCGCCGAGGCGCAGGCCGAGGCCCGCGTCCTGATGCTGTCGAGCAACAACATCCTGTCCCCGGGCTCCGGCCGGCCGCTGGCCATGCCGTCCCTGGACCTGGTGACCGGCCTGTACTACCTGTGCGGGCTCAACCCGGACGCCAAGGGCGCCGGCGCGGTGTTCTCCTCGGCCGCCGAGGGAATCATGGCGCTGGACCAGGGCATGATCGATCTCCGCGCGCCGATCAAGCTGCGGCTGCCCGGATCGGTCGTGCCGGGACCGGGTGTCGTGCTGCCCGAGGACCACGAGCCGGGAACGCCGTGGATCGCGGACACCACCCTGGGCCGGGTGCTGTTCAACGAGCTACTGCCGACCGGTTACCCGTTCGTCAACGAGGAGCTGCCGAAGAAGCGGCAGGCCGCGATCGTCAACGACCTGGCCGAGCACTACCCGATGTCCGTCGTCGCGCAGACCCTGGACCGGCTCAAGGAAGCCGGCTTCCACTACGCGACCCGGTCGGGCATGACCGTTGCCATCGGCGACGTCATCATCCCGCCGGAGAAGGACGAGATCCTGGCCCGCCACGAGATCCAGGCCGAGCGCGTGGAGAAGGCGTACCAGCGGGGCAACCTGTCGCACGCCGAGCGCAACGACGACCTGGTGAAGATCTGGGAGGCAGCCACCAAGGAGATCGAGGATGTGCTGCCCGGGGCCTACCCGAAGGACAATCCGGTCTCCACCCTGGTGGCGGCCGGTGCCGCGGGTAACTGGATCCAGGTCCGCTCGCTGGCCGGCATGAAGGGTGTGGTGGCCAACTCCAAGGGCCAGCAGATCCCGCGGCCGATCCGTTCCTCCTTCCGCGAGGGCCTGTCGGTGCTGGAGTACTTCATCAACACCCACTCCGCCCGCAAGGGTCTGGCGGACACGGCGCTGCGGACCGCGGAGTCGGGTTACCTGACCCGTCGTCTGGTCGACGTGTCGCAGGACGTCATCGTGCGCGAGACCGACTGCGGCACCGAGCGTGGTGTCGAACTGCGGATGGCGGACCGGTACGCGGACGGCAGCCTGCACGTCAACGAGTTCATCGAGACCTCGGTGCTGGGCAGGGTCCTGACGGCAGATCTGGTGGCCTCCGACGGCACCGTGATCGTCCCGCGGGGCACCGACATGCGCGAGCAGCACGTGGACGAGGCCATCGCCGCGGGCATCACCACCGCGAAGGTGCGGTCGGTGCTGACCTGCGAGGCGGCCATCGGCACGTGTGCGGTCTGCTACGGCCGTTCGCTGGCCACCGGCAACCTGGTGGACGTGGGCGAGGCCATCGGCATCGTCGCGGCCCAGTCCATCGGCGAGCCCGGCACGCAGCTGACCATGCGGACCTTCCACACCGGTGCGGCGTCGGGTTCCTCGGACATCACCCAGGGTCTGCCCCGTGTGGCCGAGCTGTTCGAGGCCCGGATCCCGAAGGGCAAGGCGCCGATTGCCGACGCCGTCGGACGGATTCGGATCGAGGACGCGGACAAGTTCATCAAGATCACCATCACGCCCGATGACGGGTCGGAGGAGATCGTGTACGACAAGCTGCCCAAGACGCAGCGGCTCGCCACGACCTCGGTCGACGGTTCCGAGCGTCTGCTGGTCGACGGTGACACCGTCCAGGTCGGGCAGCAGCTGCTCGAGGGCAACCCGGATCCGCACGAGGTGCTGCGCGTGATGGGCCCGCGTCAGGTGCAGTTGCACCTGGTGCGGGAGGTGCAGAACGTGTACCGCTCGCAGGGTGTGTCGATCCACGACAAGCACATCGAGGTGATCATCCGGCAGATGCTGCGCAGGGTGACCATCATCGACTCCGGCTCGACCGAGTTCCTGCCGGGTGCAGTGATCGAGCGCAAGGAGTTCGAGGCGTCCAACCGCCGCGTGCTCGCCGAGGGTGGGGAGCCGGCCGCCGGCCGTCCCGCACTCATGGGCATCACCAAGGCCTCGCTCGCCACCGAGTCCTGGCTCTCCGCCGCCTCCTTCCAGGAGACGACGAGGGTGCTGACCGACGCGGCGATCAACGCCAAGAGCGATCGCCTGGTCGGCCTGAAGGAGAACGTCATCATCGGCAAGCTGATCCCCGCCGGGACCGGCATCGCGCGGTACCGCGACATCGCGGTGCAGCCGACCGAGGAGGCGCGCGCGGCGGCCTACACGCTGCCGTCGTTCGACGACAACTACTACGGCGCGGACTCCTTCGGGGTCTCGGCCGGTGCGTCGGTGCCGCTGGACGACTTCGATCTGGGTCGGGACTACCGCTGAGGTTGGTTGCGGCGCACTGATGTCGGTGCACTGAGGTAGTGCTGGAAGGGCCGGTCCCCGTGGGGGCCGGCCCTTCCGGCGTCTCTTGGGTGCTGGTGGTGGTTGGTGCGGGTGGTGTGCCGGGCGCTGAGTGCGCCGGCTGCGGTCGCGTCGACCGGGGCGGGCAGCTGACTGCGGAGCTTCCGGTCGCGTGGGGCAGCCGGATGTTCCGCAGTGAGGCGCCGCTGGTGCTGCTGCCGGCGGGGCCGGACGCTGCCGACCGGTGCGGACCCGACCGCGGAGCTCTCGATCGCGTGGGGCAGCCGGATGTTCCGCAGTGGAGCATCACCCATTCGTTCGAGCCGTGCACGACGCGGAACAGGGCCTGGCATGCCCGGTCCACCCGGCGAGCCGCAGGACCGCGGCAACCTGTGCCGCGACGGCGCACGGATCTCCGACGAGGTCTCGCCAGCCGTACCGGAGCGTCACATCCCCGGCGACGGCCGACGCGTTGTCGCGGCGCAGGTCACGGAAGGCCTCGTCCAGCGGATGAGCCTGCCGGCCATCGAGTTCGACGAGGACCTTCCACTCGCGGTACCGAACGTCCCGGTACCGATGTCCGCCGTCGGGTTGGTGCTCGGGCCGGTTGCGGAGTCCAACAGGCAGCCGATGGCGGCGCTCCACGTCGCGTCGGTACCGCGCCTCCAACGGCGATGTGACGCCGTCGTCGACGTCGGACAGGACGTCGAGCAGCAGCCGACGCCACCGCAGACGGCTGCGTCGGTCAATGCACTTGCGAAGGTGCGCTGCCGTGGTCAGCCGTCGCTGGGTGGCGCGGAGCACGACATCGACGGCCGCTGTCGGGCTGGAGGCGTCCGTGACGTCGAGCAGCGCCTCCTCCGGTCGCAGGCGGGGCGGCTGTGCCGATGGATGCACCGGGCAGTCTGGACCGCGGTCATTCAGACCACGACGTCGCTGCACCCGAAGACCCGGTTGGTCGCGTACGCGCCTGGTCTCCGGGACAGCAACCGTGATCACGTGCGGCAGGTCCGCCGTCACCGACCACAACCACAGGGCAGCTCGGCCACCGATGGCCGAGCCGGCGCCCGCGTACAACACCGCCGCCCATGCCCGGCCGATGGCGTCGACCGGGCCGGTGAAGGTGGCGTACACGCCCGGACGCATTCGCCGCCACCGATCGGCGGCAAGATCAGCCTTGACCTGCGTTGCGGTCAGGCCGAGCTCCAGTAGTTGGTGCCTGCTGATCAATCCGCTTTGAGCCTCGGCAATGGCTGACCAAGGCTGTCGGTGCAGGGCGGCGGTACGGGGCATGCGGCCATCAGACAGGCATTCCCGGCCCGAGAACGTCGATGGGGACAACTTTCTCCAGGGACATCGGCCGGCGTGTTGCGGCGCGGAAGGTGCCAGCGCGCCATCGCGGAACAATCGATTGCCCTCTGCATCCCCAAGCTCCGCAGCAGTAGGGTTTTGCGGTTCACGCTGTCGAGATGGTGGGCCGGTGCGGGACACAGCCGGGGTGACCGCGGAAGAATCGATCGCTCTGTGCAGCCGGAAGTTCCGCAACAGCAAAGGTTGTGCGGTTCACGCTGTCGAGATGGTGGTCCGGCGCGGGACACAGCCGGGATGACCGCGGAAGAGTCGGTCGCCCTGTGCACCCCGAAGTTCCGCAGATGCACGACCTTGCAGCGGGCCGGCTCCCGCTGGGCGACGATGGGCATTGGACCGCCTGCTCCTGGGGCCGTGCCGCAGAGCCCTGGCCCGGACAGCGCTACTTGACGTCGAACTCCACGCCGATGATGCCGTTGAACGCCGGCGGCATCCCCAGCGGACTGGCCACCACGTAGTGATCCGAGTCAGCGTGGTCGTTGTGTTAGTTGGCTCCGATCCGGTCGGCTGGGCGCCGGCGAGCACGTCGGAGACCTTCTCCAGGTCTGCCTTCCCGGACTGGATATCCGCGAGTGACACAGGCTCACCGTCCTTGATCCGCGCGACCAGTAGAACGAAACTCGCCTTCGCCGGATCGCTGGTGGAATTGGTGAACTCGACGGCGAGTAAACCAGCGTCCAGGGTGGCCGGAACCCCGGTCAGCTTGCCGCCGGTGTTCGTGAAGTCCAGCGTCTGGAAGTTGCAGTTGTTGTGAACGGAGGCATTGATCGTCCTGAATGCCTCGTTCAGGACGGGGTCGTCTGTGTTCACCGGTGTGCCGTTCCGCGCTGCGTCGGCAGTCTTCTGCAGGGTGGCGAAGCTGGCGGAGAGTTCTGCCGGGGCGCCTGCGGCCGCGATGGTCAGCGCAGGCTGAACCTGGCCGGCCCAGGCCACCTACTCCGGTTCGGTCGGCTGTGGGCCGTCCGGGTCGATTCCGGGCGGTTGCTCCGCGTTGAGCGTCAGGACCGCCTCGCACGCTGCCGCCACATTGGTACCGGCGCTCATCGGCGCACTCGCTCCTGCGGACGTTGACGCCGAGCCAGCCGCACCGGCGATCCAGATCCGCCGGACACGGCTGACCCGGAAGACGCGGCAGACGAGCCGGACGCGGCAGACCAGCCGGACGCGGCAGACCAGCCGGACGCGGCAGAGGGAGCCGCAGATCCCGCCGTCGTGCCGGAGGATGCGGCCGGCGTCGCGGAAGAGCAAGCGACTGCCGACATCGCGACCGCGCACAATGCGGCACCCTTCCACCAGACACCTTTCGGTGGACCTGCCGGGGTGGTCGTTGACAGCCGCCTGAGCGGGACTGGGATCATGGCGCGCTCCTCGGGTCGTGGGCGAAGTCGTTGCCATGTGACGATCCGTTGGATGCGTTCCTGAGCGGCAGGGCGCCAGGACCGGGCGTTCCGGGCGAATACCCGGTCCGGTCCGGGCCATCGCCCGGGACAAACAACTCGATACGGTGCCACGATCGACGCCATGACGAGCGACGGGCACGGTCGCAGCAGGGTCACGAAGGTGGTGGCCGGGCGGGCTGTTCGTGCTGACGGTGCTGGAGGTAGTGGCAACCATCGTCGGCGGGGCGCTCGTCGGCATGACCTGACACCGCGTGAGCGCCAGGTGTTGGAGATGCTGCCGGCGGGTTTACCCATCGGCACCATCGGCGTCCGGCTGGGCCTTGCGTCGAAGACCGTCACCAACCACGCCTCTGCCATCTATGCGAAGCTGCATGTTCCGGGCCGGGCCGAGGCTGTCGAGCGGGCGCGGCGGGCGGGCATCGGCTGAGCGCGCAGCGCGGCCCAGCGAACGACTGGTGGTCTGGGTTCGTGCCGCGCCGGTGCTTCACGGGAGATCGCGTGGTCCTCTCGGAACATAGGGCTGTTCCGAACCGATGTTCCGCTGTCTTCAAAGGTGAGCGACGGGTCCCGTACCGGGCGCCCGTTGCTTGCTGGCATCCTTTGACGATGTCCAGACGCAAGGCATCAGACCGCCGTCTCCGCGTCGTCCGCGAGGTGGCACCGCCCGCGACCGACGTGGCGGCGCCGCCCCGAGTTGCGGGTCGCGCACAAAAACCCGTTGCCGGACTGTTCGAGCTGAGCGACGTCGCCGATCCTGGCGGTCCGCCGGCCTCGGCACCGGGGAAGGGCGAAGCCGACCCGCTGCCCGAGGGGATCACCACCGCCGACATCCGGCTCGAGATGGCTGAAATGGGGGCTCCGGCCGACGTGCTGGCCACCGCTGAGAGCTTCGGCGAGGACGTTGCTGCGCTCGTGTCGTGGCTCCGCCAGGTCACCGGTGCGCAGTCGGAATTCCTTGACGCGCTTCTGCAGCATTGGCAGGTGCTGCTCAGGCGAGGGGCGACACCGCTGGATGCCGAACTCTGCGCGGCGGAGTTCCTGATGATGTTCGAGGAAGCGATGGGTGACGTCGACTTCGTGGACGGCGTCACGCACTTCATCGAGGAGGCCGCCTCGACCGGAGCGCCGGAGGCCCTGGCGATGTGTCGCTCGCTTGCCCATCTGGGTTCGACCGAGATCAAGGTGGCCGCCAATCGCGCGGCCAACACGCTGGCCTCGGCCGGCGTCAAGGACAGGCCCTGGGCACATCTGCTCGGCAGAGCCGAGTTGGTGGATGCCTACGGCTATTCCGATGACGAGGGCGGCGAGCAATCCATTGCGCTGGAGTTTCGCTACAACAAGACAAAGCATGTTCTGGTGGTACTGATCGACCACAACCTGGGCGGTGGCATTCAAGACTGCTTCGTCAGCGACGACGCGATCCGGGTCTTCGCCCAGATGCGGATCGAGGCCTTGCGAAACGGTGGGCAATTGGTCGCACACTCGCCGCAAGACGCCTCCTTCATCGTTCATTCGGCACTTGCGCAGCGACCATGTCCCGTCGAACCGGACCAGGCGGAGGACCTGAGCACCTACCTGCCCCTGTTGCGGGAGCGACTGCGAACCATGCCGAAGCCGGCGCAACCGCACACGCCGCCGGTGTCGCCGACCGACACCTGGGAATCACCGGTCGCCGTCGCGGACTTCACGAGCACTACACGGCAGGCACCGCCCACGGGTCGTTCCCGAGGCGGTCGCGGACCGGTGCCGGTGCACCGCATCAAGGTCACGATCGCCGGATCGAAGCCGCCCATCTGGCGGCGCCTCGAAGTGCCATCGGCGATGACGCTGGTCGACCTGCACGAGGTCCTGCAGACGGCGTTCGAGTGGGAAGGTGGCCATCTCTGGCTCTTCGAGGTAGGCAAGGACACCTTCGGAGTCGGCGATCTGGGGATGCCGAGCAGGGACGCGAGGCGGTTGACGCTGGGTCAAGCTGCGCCCCGCAAGGGGTTCACCATGACCTACGTCTACGACTTCGGCGACGACTGGCGGCACACCATCAAGGTGGAGGACATCGGCGCGGCCGAGCCCGGGGCCACCTACCCGAGGTGCCTGACAGGCCGGCGTGCCGCACCACCCGAGGATTGCGGTGGAGTTTGGGGCTACGCCGAACTGCTCGAGATCCTGGCCGACCCCGCGCATCCGGAGCACGAGGACCGGCTGGACTGGCTGGGGTTGGGGCTGGAGTCAGCGGACGAGTTCGATCCCGCGGAGTTCAGTGTCGAAGAGACCAACGACATGCTGGAGATGCTGGCCAAGGTTCCCGGCCGCTGAGTCCCAGGCGTTCCAACACAGTGCAGAGTCAAGTTGACGTGTGAACACTCGCCACTGCGGAAGATGCGGCCGGCACAAGCGGCCGTACTTTCCGCAGTGGCGCGCAGATCGGCACGCTGTCGATCTCGCCGTCGTCCTGACGGGAATTGGCGGCAATCGCGCTGGAGACGGAGCAGCTGCACCACCGTCCGCCGCACGTCCGGGTCGTCCGTCTCCGGACCGAAGGCGAGGACGATCCGTCGTGCGCCGAAGCTCTGCATGCTGTTGCCGGCAGCTGTTCGGCGCTGCGCATCGGCGCGTCACCCGTTGGCAAGGCCGCCCTGAGCCAGCGCAGCCACCATCCCCGGCGCGGGCGGGAGCCGGGGAATGAGGGTCGCCTGGACCGCGTGGTAGAGGTCGGGCTTGCCGTGCCAGACGGTGTCCGTCGGCCGGTTCTGCGGGTCCAGCTGGTGTCGCCAGGATCCGTATTCGTCATCCAGCAGGAACTCCTGCGCGTACGTCCACCATTGCCCGTACAGCTCCGCGTACCGCTTGTCGCCGGTCTCGCGGAACAACACGGCGGCGGCCGCGACCGCCTCGGCCAGCACCCAGTGCAGCCGGTCGCGCACCACAGCCCGGCCGTCCCAGTCAGTGGTGTAGACGAACCCGGGCGCGCCGTCGGGCGCCCAGCCGTCGGCGGTCGCCCGCGCGAACAACTCGGTGGACGCCTCGGCCAACCATTGCGGAGCGCCAGCACCCAACGAAGCCTTCAGGTGCAACAACAGCCGCGACCACTCGAGCCCGTGTCCGATCGTTGCGCCGAACGGCTCGAAGCGATCGTCCGGGCGGTCACGGTTGTGCTCCCGCAACGGCGCCCAGTCCGAAGAGAAGTGCTCCGGGATGCGCCACGAATTCTGCCGGGCGAAGGTGTTGATCAACCGATCGGCGATCCGCAGTGCACGGTCCCGCCATAGCGGGTCACCGGTGGCGTCGGTGGCCGCGAGCATCGCCTCCACAGCGTGCATGTTGGCGTTGACGCCGCGGTACGGATCCAGCACGGACCAGTCGTTGTTCCAGTGGTCGACGAACAAGCCCTGCTGGTCGTCCCAGAAGCGTCCGTCGGCGACTTCGAGAGCCTCGGCCAGCAGCGCGTCGCCGCCCGGGCGGCCTGCGATCACCGCGGACGATCCGGCCAGCACGACGAAAACGTGGTCGTAGCAAGCCTTCTTGTCCTGCGTCGGGCGCACGTCCATGACATGCGTGAACCAGCCACCGTTCTCGTCGTCGTGCAGCATGCCGGTCAGCCCGGCCAATGCCACATCGGCGACCGCATGGGCTCCAGGGAAGCCGAGCAGCTGACCGACGGCATATACATGGACCGTCCGCGCAGTGATCCACGTATGAACGCCCTGCGTCAGGTCAGGTCGCCCGCGATCGTCCAGCCACGACGCACCGCCGTCCGGATGAGGAAGCGCCCGCCCGAATTCGAGCAGGCGACGGCACTCTCGGTCCAGCCAGGCAGCACCCGGCACCAATGGGACATCGGAGGGCATGGTCTGCATTGCCATTGAGTCCGTCACAGGTCCAGGGCGAGCCGGGCGAAGGCGGCTCCCGCTGGGGTCGGCGCGGGAGCGTCCGGCAAGTCCCGGAACGCCTCGATCGGGACAACGCCAATGGTCTCGAGAACAGCCTGTGTGGGTTCGGACAGATCCCGGACGTCCCTGGCACTCAAGGGCGAGAGCGGTCCCTGGCGCCAGCCAAGCAGGTCCAGGCACTCGGCGACCAACTCCGACCGCTCGAGGCGCGTCATCCCCGCTGCGACGCCGAGGAGAACCAGCGCACCAGCATCGACACTCGCCCGAGCCTCCGGACCACGGGTCGGCAGGCTCAGCGGCAGCGCACCGGCCAGGTGCCGCCACAGCGCACCGACATCCGATCTGGCCCGCTTGCCGGCCTGCGTCAACGTCAGGGTGTTGTGCGACTTGCGCAGCAGCCCCAGTCGCTGCGCTGATTCCCGGAACTGCAGCACGGGGTAGGTGAGCGACTCGCGGTTGTTCTTGCCGATCCAGATCTGGTCGAGCCGCAGCATCTCCGACACCGCGTGCACCATGGCGGGCGGAAGATAACCAGCCTGGGTCAGCGCGACCCCCTGATCTCCGATCGACTGCAGCAGGCCCAGATACGGCCCGAGCAGGGCGGCCTTGGTGGAAACATCGGGGTCCGGGACAGCTCGCAGTGCAACCTGCACCGCAGCGGCGAGTTCGTCCGGCACCTCAGGCATCCGGCGAAGCACTGCACCGATCGGGCTTGCCGGATCGACCGACGACCGCACGAGGTCGTCGAGTTCGGCGGCCCGATCGGCGTGCGCGAGGGCAGCGTTGACTGCGTCCATGTCGAAGCGTTCGGGATCGAAGTCCGGACCGATCCAGGCCAGCAGTTCGCCGTCGTCCGGGCCGGGATCATGTACGACGTGCAACAGATCTCGGTAGCGCCACACCCCGCCGCAGTCCTCGGGTGGGCAGGCCCGCGCCCCGCCGATCACCAGCGCTGCCGGTCGTTCGGGCTCCCGCGGTTCGACGGCTTCCAGCCGCAGCGTGTGCATCCAGTCGTCGCCGAAGTCGTAGAGATAGAACAACCGGTCGCCCGGATCGACCAACACTTCGTCCAGCCGCACGGATGTTTCATCAACCCCGGCAAGGCCCTCGTCGATGGAATTGGTGGGTCGGTAGTGCTCGGCGAGCCGATCGGTCGCGGTGGCACCGCTCGCGAACTCGTGCAGGTGCGAATCGGTCCACCCGATCGCGGTCTGCAGGATGTGGTGCACGCGGTCCAACGTCAGGTCGCTGGCCACCTCGAGCCGACGCCAGATCGGCGGTTTCGCGTCCTGCAGATCCACTCGGATGCGGTAGGTCGTCACCTCATCACGCGGCACCCGGCGTCGGGAGGGGACGGCCGGTGCATGCCCGAACGGGCTCGGCACTGCCAACATCTGACCGAGGAACAGCTGCACCTCCTGCGGGCTCATGCCGCCGAGCAACTTCGCGAACTCCGGCGGGACTGCTGATCCGCCTCGAGACCGGGGCTGGGTGGGACCTTTCCGGCCCTTGCGGCGCGGGGGCTTGGAGCCAGGCATGTGGCGACAATAGGGGGTGGTCGATTGCGCGAAGGTGCTGGGTCGAAGGCGATGAACCCTGACCGACCGCACGCAGGCGATGGCGGCAACGGTTGACTGAGCAGCGAGGCCTGCCGATCCCGAGGCCACCGGGGCGGTAGGGAGAGGCTGCCGGGCGCAGATCAGGGCGTCGAGGGGGGTGGCGTCGGCGCCGCGTAGCCGGACTCCCCGTAGAACGTGGAATCGGACGTCGGTGGGTGCGCCGTGCCGGACTGACCGACGACCTTCTTGTCGATCACCCACTCGGTGTGCTCGGCGAACACCGTGCGCTTCAGCGTCCCACCGGTGATCGTGTCCTCCACCGTCCATGCGTAGGCGTCGGGCCGGCCGGAGTCGGCCATCTCGTTGGCCTTGAGCGTCTCTGCCTCCGGCGGGATGTCGGTGACGATCTTTCTGGTTTGGGTCTCCGACCCCTTGGGTGTCACCCGGTCCGCCTGCACCTCGAACTCCCACTTGCCGCCGACGTCGGTCCGTCCCTTGTAGGTGACCACCCAGCCGGCCTTGGCGGGGAACAGCTTGTCGGTGCCGATCCGCGCGAACACGGATGCCTCGGTGTCGTCGGGCGGGTTCGGACCGGTCCACGACGTCGCGGTGCGCTTGACGTGCTTCTCCTTGGCCGCGGCGAGCAGCGCGGGCCATGCGGCGGCGGGGACGTCCGGGTACTTCGCCTTGAACCGGGTTGCCCGGTCCTGGGCGCTCACCCCGGGGTGGCCCGGGTCCTCGATGGAGTACTGGAACAGGGCCTCCTCACTGACGACCGGCTTGCCCTTGCCCGCGCCGTGATACGAGTACTCCTGCTTGTGCGTGGGCGCGGTCACCTTGGTGGCGCCGCCGAATGCCCTGTCCAGCGCGTCCAGCATCAGCTTCGACCGCCCGACGTTGCAGCCCCTGATGTCGACCCGGGTGGAGGCGTCGATCTTCGCGACGTCCGCGGTCGGCAGGGAGCCCGCCGCGTTCGCGTCCCGCAGTTCCTTGAATTCGGTGCGCGGCTTGTGGTCGCCGCGCGCGGTGTCCTTCTTGAGGTCGGCGGCGTCGAGAGAGAAGCCGAGATTGCCCTCCTCATTGGCGTGCGACACGATGATGATCTTGAGAGCGGGCGCGCCGCCGGCGTTGACGTGGGCGATGATGTCCGCGAGAGTCCGCTTGTCGCGGATGATCTCGGCGCCCTTCTCGTTCTGCATGAAGTAGACGTTGGCGGCGTTGTAGAACGGATCGCGTTTGGTGTCGCCCATCAGAAAAACATAGTTCTTCCGCGGCGGTGAGGTCGCCGGAACCGGCGGCGGGGCCTGGGCGGTGGTCGGCGCGCCGGGGGTCCCCGGTCCGCCGTCCCGTTGGAGGTAGCGGGTGACAGCGGCATTCCCGGCCGATCGCTGCAAGCCCAGGACGACCTTCTCCGCGGGCCTGGCCACCCCGTGGTGGGTCGGACGCGCGACCGGGCCCGGTGCGCCGGGTGAGCGTCCGGGGGCCCGGGTCGTTCCCGGCTCCGGCTCCCGGGTCGTGCTCATGCCTGCTGACAGTAGGGCCCGCGCGCGGTGGCAACCATGGCCGTTCGGGCAGAACCCCGCCCCGCGGCTGCCCCTTCGGGCAGTTCCTGTTCCCGGCGGCGAACGGCGTCGACCCGCCCGACTCTGGTCGCGACCGCGACGGTGAACACGATTCGGCCTGCTGGAGTAGGAGCGACGGCCGGCGGGTCCCGAGTGCGCGACGATCGTCCGGGCCGCGTTCTCCTCGCGCCGACCCGGGGCCTTCACCGTCGAACACACCGACAGCCATGCGGCAACGCCCGAGTTCGTCGGGTGTTGCGGAACGGGCTCCAGCACTCGACCGTCCCGAGCGGTCAGCGCGGTCCTGT
Source organism: uncultured Actinomycetota bacterium (assembly GCA_963785455.1). Classification (GTDB taxonomy): domain Bacteria; phylum Actinomycetota; class Actinomycetes; order Mycobacteriales; family Nakamurellaceae; genus Nakamurella. The sequence continues at coordinate 60,452 of CAWAVL010000013.1, read as the reverse complement.
CGGCGGTGACGCGGGCGGCGCGCACGAACCGTAGTGTCGCACCAGCGAACCGGGCAGTCCCGCGATGTCCGAGCCGGGATCTCGGAGCGGAATCCGCCGGACGTCTTCCGCGAGATCGCGCCGGCGGTCGAGAACGAGAGGGGCGAGGGTGAGCGCAACCACCGAGGGCAGGCCGTCCGTGTCGACCGGAAGCGGCGAGCCGGCTGAACTGTTCCCGTCAGCGCGTACCGCGTTGGTCACCGGAGCCGGTTCGGCGCGTGGGATCGGGCGTGCGCTGGCCCACCGGCTCGCCCGCGACGGGTGGGCACTCGCGCTGCTCGACATCGACGGTGAAGCGGCCGCGCGGAACGCCCGGCAATTGTCCGAGGACCACGGAGTCGACGCGATCGGTCTGCCGGTGGACGTCGCGGACGAGGCCTCGGTGACCGGCGCCGTCGCGCAGGTGCAGCGGGCGCTCCCGCCGGTGGTCGGACTGGCCAACGTGGCCGGCATCAGCTCACCCACCGAGTTCACCGCCGTGACGGCCGCCGAGTGGGACCGGGTGTTCGCCGTCAACATGCGCGGTGCGTTCCTGGTGACGTATGCCGTGCTGCCCGGCATGCTCGCCCGCGGGCTCGGGCGCATCGTCAGCGTGTCGTCGATCTCCGCGCAGCGCGGCGGCGGCACCTATTCCAAGGTCGCGTACAGCGCATCGAAGGCGGCACTCATCGGGTTCACCCGAGCGCTGGCGCGGGAGGTCGGCCGCGCCGGCGTCACGGTGAACGCCGTCGCGCCGGGCCCGATCGACACCGACATCATGGGCGGCACTCTCACGGACGAACGCAAGGCCCAGCTCAGCGCGGACACCATGGTCGGACGGGTCGGCACGCCCGACGAGGTGGCGGCGCTGATGGCGTTTCTGCTGGGACCGGACGCCGGCTACATCACCGCCGCCACCTACGACATCAACGGCGGGCTCCAGGTGTCGTGAGTTCCGGCGCACGCCCGGGACGGTGTCAGCCCCCGGGTACCCGCGCCTCGATGTCCGCCAGCCACACCGCGGCGTTCCCGTCGGACGGGGCCCGCCAGTCGCCGCGCGGACTGAGCGATCCGCCGGCAGAGACCTTGGGCCCGTTGGGCATTGCCGATCTCTTGAACTGACTGAAGCCGAAGAACCGCCTCACGAAGACGACCAGCCACGACCGGATGGCGGGCAGGTCGTACGCCCGTCGGCGCTCCCGCGGGAATCCGACCGGCCAGTCGCCGGCGTCCACATCGCGCCACGCGTGCATCGCGAGGAAGGCGATCTTCGACGGCCGGTACCCGTGCCGCAGGGTGTAGTACAGGTTGAAATCCTGCAATTCATAGGGGCCGATGGACTTCTCGGTGCTCTGCGGTACCTCGCCGTCCTTCACCGGGATCAACTCCGGCGAGATCTCGGTGTTCAGGATGGCGAGCAGGATCTCGTCCACCTCGTCGGAGAAGTCGTCGAGCCCGCTGACCCACCGGATCAGGTGCTGGATCAGGGTCTTCGGTACCCCGGAGTTCACGTTGTAGTGCGACATCTGGTCCCCGACGCCGTACGTGCTCCACCCCAGCGCGAGCTCCGACAGGTCACCCGTGCCCAGCACGATGCCGTGATGGTGGTTGGCGAGGCGGAACAGATAGTCCGTCCGCAGGCCGGCCTGCACGTTCTCGAAGGTGACGTCGTACACCTCCTCGCCGCGGGCGAACGGGTGCTGCAGGTCGGTGAGCATTTGCCTTGCGGCGGGCCGGATGTCGAGCTCGGCGGCGGACACCTGCAGCGCCGTCATCAGTGCCCAGGCATTGGCCTTCGTCGAGCTGCCGGTGGCGAATCCGGGCATGGTGAACGCGAGGATGTTCGTCCGCGGAAGGCCGAGAACGTCCATCGCCCTGGCCGCGACGATCAATGCATGGGTGGAATCCAGGCCGCCGGAAACGCCGATCACCACCTTCTCGGTGTTGATCGCCCGCAGCCGTTGCACCAGCCCGTCCACCTGGATGTTGTAGGCCTCGTAACAGTCCTGCGCCAACCGGGTGGGGTCGGCGGGAACGAACGGGAAGCGTTCGACGGTGCGCAGCAGTCCCAGGTCGCCGTCCGGCGGGTCGAGCCGGAATCCGACCTCCCGGTACGAGTGCCCGGCGCCGTCGCCTGCCACCACCCGCCGGTTGTCCTCGAACGTGCCCTGCCTGGCCCGTTCCTGCCGGAGCCGGTCGAGATCCACGTCAGCAACGGTCATCTGAGGGGTATCGGCGAACCGCTCGCCCTGCGCCAACAGGTTTCCGTTCTCGAAGACCGTGGTCTGGCCGTCCCAACTCAGGTCGGTCGTCGACTCACCCTGCCCCGCAGCGGCATAGAGGTAGGCGGCCAGGCATCGCATCGATTGCGTCCGGCACAGCAGGCTGCGGGTGTCGGCCCGGCCGATGGTGATCGGGCTGCCGGACAGGTTGAGCAGGACGGTCGCACCGGCCAGCGCGAGTCCGCCGGACGGCGGCACCGGGACGAACATGTCCTCGCAGATCTCCACGCCGATGGTCAGCCCGGCAACGTCGACCGCAGGGAACAGCAAGTCGGTGCCGAACGGGACGGTCGAGCCGGCGACGTCGATCTCCATTCCGGTGATGCCGCGTCCGGAGGCGAACTGCCGGCGCTCGTAGAACTCCCGGTAATTTGGCAGATGAAGCTTCGGCACCACGCCCAGCACGCGTCCTCGGTGGATGACCACCGCGGTGTTGAACAGCCGCGCCCGGTGTCGCAGCGGCGCGCCCACCACGATCACCGGCAGCAGGTCCGCGGACGCTTCGACGATGGTGGAGAGAGCGCCGTGCACCGCGTCGAGCAGGGCGTCCTGACCCAGCAGATCGTCGATGGCGTACCCGGTGACGGACAGTTCGGGGAACAGGGCGACCGCCGCGCCGCGCCCTGAGCACCGGGCGGCGACGTCGATGATGCTCTGCGCGTTGCGTTGCGGATCGGCGATGAAGACCTGTGACGTGCAAGCGGCGACCCTGGCGAATCCGTGCGCATAGAGCGACTCGAACGTCATACGCCCATCCTCGCCGACGCGGTGGCGCGGCGGTCAACCGGCACCTCACCGGCGGCACGCTTCCGATCACGCACCGCGACACCACTCGGAACCTCGAACCGTTTCGCCCGGCCCGGCGTGGTGTACGCAGAGCACGGACGGCGTCGCGCCGGTGCCGTCGTTCCGGCACCGGTCGGGGGGTGGCGGTTCGGCACCCGCCGTGGCGGCGCCCGCGCTCCCCGCGGGCTTGGCTGCTCGCGGGAACGGTGCGGTGCGCGTCGTCTCGGATGATGGGTGGGTCGTCTCTGGTGATGGGCGAGTTGGTGACGACGGACGGTGGAGGAGGAGGAGGTGGCGGACGATCCATCGGTCGACCCGGCTACCCCGGTCGAGCCGGATCGGCGCGCTACCCCGGTCACTCCGCTGTCGCGCAGTGCCGATCGCGACCCGTCCGGGGCCGATGAGGAATTGCTGCTGGCACTGCACGATCAGCACGCCGCCGCCCTGTGGGGGTTCGTTCTGCACCTGACCGGCGGTGATCGCAGCCGCGCCGAGGATGTGGTGCAGGAGACGCTGTTCCGCGCGTGGCGACGGCCGGCGGTGCTCGCCCAGAAGGACGCCTCCGCGCGTGGCTGGCTGTTCACGGTGGCCAGGAACATCGTCGTGGACGACTGGCGCACCGCCCAGCGCCGGCCGACGACGTCCGCGGAGTTGCTGCCGGAACTGCTCGAGCCCGACGGCACCGACACCGCCGTGCAGTCGATCATGGTCGCCGAAGCGCTGCGCCGGCTGAGTCATGACCACCGCGCGGTGCTGCTGGAGTGCTACTTCCGCGGCTGTACCGCCGCGCAGGCGGCCGCCCGGCTCGGGGTGCCGGTCGGCACGGTCAAGAGCCGCCTGCACTACGCGCTGCACGGGCTGCGACTGGTTCTCGAGGAGATGGGGGTGGTGACGTGAGCGAGCTCTGCCGCAGCGATGCCGCCTATGTGATGGGCGCGCTGTCGCCCGCGGATCGGCGTGAGTACGAGGAGCACCTGCGCGATTGCCGGGACTGCCAGGCGGCGGTCCAGCGGATCGCCGGGCTGCCGGGTCTGCTGGCGCTCACCACGCAGGAGACCCTGGCGGAGCCGGATCCCGCGGTTCCGGACACGGTGTTGCCTGTGCTGGTCGGGCGAGCGCAGGCCGCACGCCGGCGCCGCCGGGTGTCCGCGGGCCTGGTCGCGGCCGCCGTCGCCGCCCTGGTCGTGGTCAGCGCCGTGCTGGTGGTGAACCGGATCGGTGAGGCCGATGAGTCTTCGGCCGGTGGTCCGGCCCGCGGTGCCGCAACCGCCGGCGCCGAGTCGCCCGGCGCGAGCACCGCCGGATCAGGGTCCGCGTCGTCCGCGGCGGTGATGCCGGACGAGGTGACCCCGATGACGCAGGTCGTACCCGGTCCGATGACGGCGTCGCTGGAACTGGTCGACAAGAAGTGGGGCACCGCCATCACGGTGGTCTGCACCTATGCGGACGGCACCAACTCGTCCGTCTCGTACGACCTCGCGGTGCTGGACGTCGACGGTCACCGCGGGTCCGCGGGGACGTGGCGCGCGGTCCCGGGCGCCACCGCCCGGGTGACGGCGGCGACCTCGGTGCCGCGGAACCGGATCGTCGCGCTGGAGGTCAGGTTGCCCGATGGGCGGACGATCCTGCGCTCGGCACCGTGACGCATCCATCCGCGGGCAGCCGGGCGGGCTGCCCGCATTCGCTGGTCCACGTCCGGCGTCCGCCGCGGGCGGCAGCGACGGTCGGCGTGACGTCGCTGCGGCGGGCGGCCGCAGGACGCCGGACGAGCGGCGGCGCCGGTGGTCCCCGGACTACTTCGGCAGCCCGTACTGCAGGGTCAGCACCTTGTCCGACAGCCGCGTCGGCAACAGCGCCCTGGTCGCCACCAGCGTCTTCGCGGCCGCATTGATCAGGTACCGGGTGCGCGGCCGGTCCGCGGTCACCGCCTTGACGATCACGTCCGCGATGTCCTCGGCCGTCGATCCGAGCCGGGCCATCGGACCGCTCTGCACCTTGCCGAACGAGTCCGCGACCGCCTTCTTGTACGCGCCGTACGGATCGCCGTCAGCGGTGACCGACTGGTTGACCGGTGCATTGCTCGGCTGCGCTCCGGGCGAGGTCATGCTGTTCATGGCGATGTCGTTCCACGGCGTCCGGACCGGCCCGGGCTCGATCAGCACGACGTCGATCCCGAACTGCGCCAGTTCCATCCGCAGCGCGTCGCTCAACCCTTCGACCGCGTACTTGCTGGCGTGGTAGAACGCCCCGCCGGGCAGCGTGATGCGGCCGCCCATCGACGAAACATTGAGAATGCGACCTGCTTTCGCGGTGCGCATGCCTGGCAGGACCAGTTGGGTCAGTCGCACCAGCCCGAAGAAATTGGTCTCGAACTGACGCCGGACGTCGTCCATCGAGGCCTGTTCGACCGGACCGTAGAGCCCATAGCCGGCGTTGTTGATCAGGACGCCGATCGGGCCGTCCTGCTCCTGGATGCTCTGCACCGCCGCCACCATGGAAGCCTCATCGGTGACGTCCAGCGCCGCCGTGCCGATACCCGACTCCGCAAGGTCCGCGATGGACTCGGGCCTGCGCGCGGTGGCGTACACCCGGCGCCCGGCACGGTGCAGCGCGACGGCGCAGGCGTGTCCGATGCCGGACGAGCAACCGGTGATCAGAATCGGGGCGGTGGTCGCTGGAGAAGCCATGAAGGTGCCTTTCACAGGTGAGTAACTGTCTGGTTACCTACTCTGGCAGGCTGACCGATGTCTGTCAATAACCAGTTAGTTACTGATACTGTCACGCCACCATGCCACCCGATTCGACCGACACGCGACGCCGGTTGCTGGATGCCGCACTGCACGAGTTTGCCAAGCACGGGCTCGCCGGGGCGCGGGTGGACCGCATTGCGGAGCAGGCGAAGGCCAACAAGCGCCTGATCTACGCCTACTACGGGAACAAGGAACAGCTCTTCGACACCGTGATGGTGCATTCGCTCGGCGTGCTGGCCGACGCGGTGCCGTTCTCCGCCACCGACCTGCCCGGGTACGCGGGTGCGCTGTTCGACCACATGCGGGCGAACCCCGCGCTGGTGCGCCTGACGCTCTGGAAGATGCTGGAGCGCCCCGGCGTCTCGGATCTCGAGACCCAGGTGTACCGGCCGAAGGTCGATGCACTCGCGGCGGCCCAGCGAGCCGGGACGGTGCGCTCGGATGTGTCGCCGCCCGACCTGCTGATGATCGTCCTGGGGATGGTCGCATCCTGGTTCATGGCGTCACCGTCCCTGCACGCGCTCGCGGCTGCCACCGGCGGCGAGGCCGGGGGTGATCGACGAGGGGCCGATGCGGACTGGTCGGGCCGTCACGCCGAGCACCGTGCGTCCCTCGTGCACGCGGTTCAGCTCATCGCCCGCGTGCAGTAGAGGTCGGCTCCCAGCCGGGTGACGGCCGTACTCGCCCGGCTGCCGGATCTGCCGCGTCCACGGGTGATGCGAGCGCAAACTGGGTACATGTACCCCGGATGGCCGTGCCGCGGCGGCCGACCGGTCACGGTGTCACCCGCGGACCGCGCCGGCACCACCGTTCCGCCGGCGTCAGGAGCCGACGGACGGTGCGGAAAGGAGACCACGGTGTCCGCAGAACAGTGGTGGATCCACTTCGAGCCCGACGTCGGCGCCGCGAATTGCGAGTGGTTTGCCGCCGCGCAGTTCTTCGGTGCACGGGGCTGGCAGGTCAGCCGGTTGGGGCACCGGGCGGTCGGGCCGGGCGGGGAGTGGTTCGAGATCAGTTCCCCGGCCAGGGACCTGGTGGGCGCGCGGCCCACTCGGATGACCGGGTCCGCCAGTTGGCTCCGCCAGGTCAGCGCACGTGCCCACAGCGAGGTGCACTGGCTCGCGGGGCGGTCCGGCATCGAACTGGAGATCGTCGAGAGTCTGTCCGGTGCGCTCTGGAGCGAGCACCGGATGGCAAGTTGACCGGCCGCTGCGCCGCCCGACGGGATCGGTCAGCCGGCCCGCGAACGGGACACGGTGGAGTTCACCGAGCGCGCCGGTGAGCCCGTCCTGCCCGCTGTTCCGACAGGTGGTTCTGGACTGCGAGGACGTCCGGAAACTCGCGGAGTTCTATCGGCAGCTGCTCGGGCTGCGCTACCGACCCGGCGACGAACCGCCGGCAACGGGCTCGCCCGACCCCGACGAAGTCGACTGGCTGGTGTTACGCGGCGCCGATGACCGGCCGCAATTCGCTTTCCAGCAGGTGGCGGCGCTGCCCCGCCCGACCTGGCCCGAGGGCGAGCACCCCCAGATGCTCCACCTGGACCTGACCGTCCCCACCGGCGACGAGCTTCTCCACCACCGGGACCGGGCGGTCTCGCTCGGGGCAACGGTGTTGCTGGACCGCTTCGACGACCCCGACGAGCCGCTGTACGTCTTCGCCGACCCCGCCGGCCATCCGTTCTGCATCTTCGTCGTGCGGTCCTGACCCGTCGCCGGCGCACCCGGCCGGCGACGACCGCCGCGTCCCCCGTCATCGGAGGCACCATGCCGACCCTGCCCGCCTTGTCCGTGCAGATGTATTCGGTGCGCCGGCAGCTCGCCGAAGACCTTTCCGGGACGCTGGCCCGGCTGGCGGCCATCGGGCTGCAGCAGGTGGAGCCCTTCGACCTGCTGACCGATCCGGCGGGGCTGCTCGATCCGCGAGTCGTGCTGGAGGTCGACACGTACTGGGCCGCCGTCGGCGGGCAGCAGGTCCCGGATCTCGTGCGCAGGCTCGGGGACCGGGTGAGGTTGCTGCACCTCAAGGACGGCCCGATCAGCAAGGTGAACACCGAGCAGCTCCCGCTCGGAGCCGGGGCGATGCCGGTGCCCGAAATCGTCGCCGCCACAACGTCACTCGAGATACCGGTGGTGGAGTTCGACGACTACGCCGGCGACCTGTTCGACGGCATCGCGCAGAGCTTCCGCTACGCCACGACCCTGCAGGTGAACTCGTGACGTCCGTGTCCGGCCGGGTCGGCGTGGCGCTCGTCGGCGCGGGGAAGATCTCCGAGAGTACCTGGCCAATCTGAGGTCCTACCCCGACGTCGAGGTGCAGATGGTGGCCGACCTCTACCCGGAGCTCGCCCGGTCCAGGGCCGAGCAGTACGGGATCGGTGCGGCCGGCGCCGCCGCGGAGGCGCTGGCCCGGGACGACGTCGAGATCATCGTCAACCTCACCATCCCCGCCGCGCACGCCGATGTCGCGTCGGCTGCGCTGGCTGCCGGCAAGCATGTCTGGAACGAGAAACCGCTTGCCCTGGAACGGGACTCGGGTGCCGCCCTGGTACGGCAGGCGGCGGACGCCGGGCTGCTGCTCGGGTGCGCGCCGGACACCTTTCTCGGACCGGGACTGCAGACCGCGTTCCGGATGATTTCCAGGGGTGACATCGGGCGGCCCTTGACCGCCTCCATGCAATTCCTGACGCCGGGGCCGCACAGCTGGCACCCGAACCCGGAGTTCCTGTACCAGAACGGCGGTGGACCGCTGCTGGACATGGCGCCCTACTACCTGACGGCGGCCGCGCAGGTGTTCGGTGCTGCGACCGGCGTGGCCGCCCGAGCGGGCACGATGGCCGACACGAGGACGATCGGGTCCGGACCCCGCGCCGGCGAGGTGTTCGCCGTCACCGTGCCCACCTACGTCAGCGCGCTGCTGGACTATGCCGGCGGCGAGATCGCCGCCGCCACTTTCAGTTTCGACTCACCGCTGGTGCGGATGGGGGTGCTCGAGATCGCCGGTACCGACGCGACCATCGCGTTGCCCGATGCGGCCGGCGCCGGCCGCGGAATCGGGGTACTGGACATTGCCAGGGCGCTGCGCGGCGGCACGCCGCACCGGGCCACCGGCGAGCTCGGATGCCATGTGCTCGACGCCATGCACGCGACACTGGAGTCGGCCCGGGCGTCCTGCATCGTTCGGGTCGGCTCGACGTTCGCCGCGGTCGACCCGTTACCGGCCGAGTGGAACCCGTTGGCGCGCACCGTGTGACGCTGACGCCGACCGGGCCGCCGAATGACGCGGGCGACGAAAGAGCGAGCGGGGTCCGGGAGATCACGGGGGCAGCGAATCGCGCGGGGGCCGCCGAATGACGCGGGGTCCGTGAGAAGACACCGAGGGCAGGCGGATCACGCCGGGGGCAAGCGAATCGCGCGGGGACCGGGAGAGCACGCCGCGGCCGGCGGTGAACAGCGGGCGCGCCGCCTGCTGCCGCACGGCGGCGTGGGTCATGCGGCCGAGGTGGACTTGCCCTTCGAGCAGCATCCCCTGGTGATCAGCCTGACCGGGATGACGGTCTGCCGGGGGAGCCTCTTGTCCGGGTGGTCGACGCGCTGGAACAGCCGCGTCGCGGCGATCGTGCCGAGCTCGAACGGGTCCTGGTCGATGACGGTGACCGCCGGGCTGACGATGTCGGCGAGCGGGAAGTCGCCGAAGCTGACGACGCTGACGTCGGTGCGGCCGGCGGCGTGGAGTTGCTGGACGACCGGCACTGCACACTGTGCGGACGCGGCGAAGATCGCCGTGGGCGGGTCAGCGAGCGCCAGCAGCCGGGGAACGACCGGTGAAGTGTCCGCGCCGAACGAGACCAGGAACGGATCCACCGCGATGCCCAGGTCGAACAGCGCCGTCTCGTACCCGTGCCGCCGACGGGCGGTCGTCGGCACGCTCAGCGAGTCACCCGCGAAGGCGATGCGCCGGTGCCCGTGCCCGACCAGGTGGATGATCGCGGTCGTCGCGCCGCCGAAGTCGTCGTAGACGACGCTGGCCGCCGGCAGCCTACGTGGGCGGCGATCGATGAAGACCATCGCGGTGTGGTTCCGCCATGGTTTGAGGTAGGACTGATCCGCGCTGACCGGCGTGGCGATCAGCCCGACCATCTGCCGGCTCAGCAGGGCCTCGAGGGCTGCCCGCTCGTTGTCGTTGTCGTCGCCCAGGCAGGTGATGTAGAGCGCGACGCCGCGGGAACGGGCGATCTGTTCGACAGCCTGGACCACCTGCCCGAAGAACTGGTCGACCGTCGGTACTGCGATGCCGATGGCCGCGTCCTGACCCGCCCGGAACGACTTAGCCATGGCGTTGGGCACGTATTGCAGCTCGTCGACGGCCTGCAGGACCCGGCTGCGGACATCGTCGGAGACGTATCGGTCGTTGTTCATCACCCGCGACACGGTCTTGGCGCTCACGCCGGCGCGGTGCGCCACGTCGCGCATGGTGCTCATCGACGCTCCCTCGGCCACGTGGTCCGGGCGGACCGTCGGGCCGCGGTCCGCCGCATGCAGTATGACACCGATGACAGACCCCCTCTATGTCACCGATGACAGAAACTTGGAAAAGTTTGTCTGACACCGGTGACATAGGGCCGGTCGATGCCCTACAGTCTCGCTCTGAGGCCGGCATCACCAGGCTGAGGCGCATTCGCTCGTGTCGACTCGAAAAATGCTTTCGCACGTGCGCCATCCGCGCTCTACAGGCTGTGAGCGGCCGCAAGTTTCGTCCCGGCGGACCATCTGCCCGCCGTCGTCCATCGTCGGAAGGGACCAATCGTGAGTTCCCAAGTGGAGACGCCTGCCAAGAAATCCAGCGCCAGGATCCATGTGCAGAAATTCGGCACATTCCTCTCCGGAATGATCATGCCGAACATCGCTGCCTTCATCGCCTGGGGCCTGATCACGGCATTCTTCATCGAAACGGGCTGGACCCCCGTGGGTGGTCTGGGCGGTTTCGGCACCGACTCGGCGGGCGAGCCGAACATCGGCCTGGTCGGCCCGATGATCCGGTACATGCTGCCGCTGCTCATCGCCATGCAGGGCGGCCGGATGATCTATGGGGTCCGCGGTGGCGTGGTGGCCGTGGTCGCGACGATGGGCGTCATCGTCAGCACCGGGCAACCGATGTTCCTCGGCGCGATGATCATGGGCCCGTTTGCGGCCTGGCTGATGAAGAAGGCCGACGCGATCTGGGACGGCAAGATCAAGCCCGGATTCGAGATGCTGGTCAACAACTTCTCGGCCGGCATCCTGTCCGCCGGCCTCGCCGTTGTCGGCTACTTCGCCTTCGGCCCGGTGGTCGAGCAGGTCTCCAAGGCCCTGGGCAGCGGCGTCGACTGGCTGATCGCGCACAGTCTGCTACCGGTCGCCAGCATCATCATCGAGCCGGCGAAGGTGCTCTTCCTCAACAACGCCATCAATCACGGCGTGCTGACCCCCTTGGGCGTCAATCAGGCCACCGAGACCGGCAAATCCATCCTGTTCCTGTTGGAGGCCAACCCCGGCCCGGGCCTTGGTGTGCTGCTGGCCTACTCGATCTTCGGCTCCGGCCTTGCGAAGAGCACCGCGCCGGCGGCGGCCATCATCCAGTTCTTCGGCGGAATCCACGAGATCTACTTCCCGTACGTGCTGATGAAGCCGATCCTGCTGCTCGGCACCATTGCCGGCGGAATGGTGGGTATCGCGACGCTGACCGTGTTCGGTGCCGGCCTGCGCGCGCCCGCCGCGCCGGGGTCCATCCTCGCTGTGTACGCGCAGACCCCCGGCGACAGTCTGGTCGGCGTGACATTGTCGGTGCTGCTCGCCGCGGCCACGTCGTTCATCATCTGTTCGCTGCTGCTCAAGACCTCCCGAAAGGCCGCGGACAGTGGCGATCTGGCCGCTGCGACCGCGTCGATGGAGTCGATGAAGGGCAAGAAGAGCTCGGTGTCCGGCGTGCTGACCGGCGTCGACCAGGACATCGAGAACGCCGCGGAGGAAGCGGAGGAGGCCCACGAGGCCAAGTCCCGCCGGACGCCGATCCACAACATCGTCTTCGCCTGCGATGCCGGCATGGGGTCGAGTGCGATGGGCGCATCGGTATTGCGCAACAAGATCAAGAAGGCCGGGTTCACCGACGTCAAGGTGGTCAACCTCGCCATCGCAAACCTCACCGACGACATCGATCTGATCGTCACCCATCAGGATCTGACGCCGCGCGCGCAGACCATGTCCCCGAGTGCGCAGCACGTGTCGGTGGACAACTTCATGAGCAGTCCCAAGTACGACGCGATCGTCGAGGAATTGAAGGTCATCAACAAGCAGGGCAGCAACGCCCAGGCGTGAGATGTCCGGCCGGGGGAGTGCGCCTGCGGTCCCCCGGCCGGCGCCCTGCGTCCGACCTTTGCGTCGGAACCACAACCCGAGCACGTTCCCGTTGCGCGGCAACGGGTGCGCCCCGGCAGCTTTTGAAAACTCCCTGTGACAAACACATTCGAAGGAGCCCACCGAATGAGTGACATCTTGACCCTGTCTCAGATCAAGGTCCCCGGCACTGCCGCCACCAAGGACGATGCGATCCGGGAGGCAGGCCAGATCCTGGTGGACAGCGGTGCGGTGACGACGGACTACATCGATGCGATGTACGAACGCGAGAAGTCCGTCTCGACGTACATGGGGAACTTCCTCGCCATCCCGCATGGCACCAACGAGGCGAAGGACAGCATCAAGAAGTCCGCGTTGTCCGTGGTTCGCTATGAAAGTCCGATCTCCTGGGACGGCAACGAGGTGCGGTTCGCGGTCGGAATCGCCGGCGTGAACAACGGCCACCTGGAGATTCTCAGCAAGATCGCCGTGGTGTTCGCCGATACCGACGAAGTGGACAAACTGATTGCTGCCGAGTCGGCGCAGGAGGTTTATGACCTCTTGCACTCGGTGAACGAAGACGATTGACCGCGACGAAGCGCCTGCGACGGCCACACCATGCAAAGAGACGTGAAGGAGAATGACGCGAAATGAAGGTGCTGCGGTTCTACGCCCCCAAGGATGTCCGTTTCGAGGACGCACCCGAGCCGGAATGCGGAGCCGACGAGGTCAAGCTCCGCGTCCGTAATTGCTCGACCTGCGGCACGGATGTCAAGATTTTCAACAACGGACACCAGAATCTCTCGCCGCCGCGGATCATCGGCCACGAGATCGCCGGGGAGGTCGTCGAGGTCGGTGCGAACGTCGACGGCTGGGCGGTGGGGGACCGCGCGCAGGTGATCGCGGCCGTGCCGTGCGGCGAGTGTTACGAGTGCCGCAGGGGCTGGATGGCGGTCTGCCAGAACCAGACCTCGGTCGGCTACCAGTACGACGGTGGGTTCGCCGAGTACCTGATCGTCCCGCGTCAGGTGCTCAAGGTCGACGGGCTCAATCGCATCCCGGACAACATCGGGTTCGACGAGGCATCGGTGGCCGAGCCGTTCGCCTGCGCCATCAACGCGCAGGAACTGGTGAAGGTCGGCGAGGGCGACACGGTGGTGGTGTTCGGTGCCGGCCCGATCGGCTGCCTGCACATCCGGCTGGCCCGGGCGAACGGCGCCGACCGGGTGTTCCTCATCGACGTGAATTCCGAGCGGCTCAAGATGTCGGCCGATGCGGTCAAGCCCGAGGAGATCATCAACGGTGCCGAGGTGGACGTCGTCGAGCGGGTGATGGAGCTGACCGACGGCCGTGGCGCCGACGTCGTCATCACCGCAACGGCGGCCAACATCGCGCAGGAGCAGGCCATCCGGATGGCGGCCCGGCGCGGCCGCATCTCGTTCTTCGGCGGTCTGCCGAAGACCAACCCGTTCATCTCCTGTGACTCGAACCTGGTGCACTACCGGGAACTGATGATCATGGGCGCGAACGGCTCCGCCCCGTCCCACAACAAGCGCGCGCTGGAGTACATCTCCAGCGGTCAGGTGCCGGTCAAGGACCTCATCACCGTCCGGCTGCCGCTCGACCGCGCTCTCGAGGCGTTCGACATCGTCGCCAAGGGCGAGGCCATCAAGGTCACCGTCGAACCCTGACGGACGCCGCGACCGTAGGACGCCGCCGCCCGCGACCGTGCGGGCGGCGGCGTCCGCGTTTGTACCCACTGCGGTACAGAGCCGACCGGCAGCCGACCGGCAGCCGACCGGCAGCGCCCACCGCCGGACGCGACAGTGTCGCCTCCGGCCGGACGTGCGGGCCGTCGCCGTCCGGTGTGGGTGACGGCCTGAATGCGGGACAGTCGGGTCCACCCAGGTCCTGATCCGGCCGGCCGTCGCGCTGACCTACGCCGCGTGGATGCTGCACGACCTCAACCGGTGGCCGAAGGACGATCGCCGGCTCGGCGACGCCTCATCGCTTGCCTCCGGGTCGTCTTCGCCGCCATCGGGTATGTCGCACCCGGATGCCTCGGGTCTTCGATGATGGGATTGGTCTCCGGTCTCGGCGCAGTGTCTGCGGCCTACTCGCTCGATGACGGACAAACGCGACCGGCAGGAGCACGTCCAGGAGTAGATCGCCGCCGGCCTTGCTCGCGTCGGTGCTGCCGTGGCGCCGTGCCGCGACGACGCCGCCCGCGCACGCGCTGGCCGCCGAGTGACGCGCGCCCGGCGCCCGGTAAGCTGACCGTCGAAGCACCCAGCGCTGAGGTCCGGTTTGCCGCGAGCGACTCGTCATGAGATGCCCGCAGGGAACCGAGCCGGCGTCGGCTCATGGTTTCCGTCCCTTTGGTTCGGGATCAGGAGCAGGCGTCCAGCCCTGACCGAACAGCCGATCGATTTGCAGCCGTCCCGCACGCGCGGGTAGCCTGTGCGATTGGCCCGGTCCTGCTGGGTCGATGTTCTGTGCCCTCAGTCGTGTGCCGCGTGGCGCTCGGGTTTCTGGCGCCTCGCCACCTCGGTGGCGTCCGCGCGGGGGCGTCGGATCACCAGCATTCAGACCGTCATAGCTCTGCCTCGTCGCGGAATCGCGAAGGAAGAAGTCGCCAGCACATGCCCACGATCCAGCAGTTGGTCCGCAAGGGCCGCACCGACAAGATCGGCAAGACGAAGACGCCGGCCCTCAAGGGGAGCCCGCAGCGTCGTGGAGTCTGCACCCGCGTCTACACGACCACCCCGAAGAAGCCGAACTCGGCGCTGCGCAAGGTCGCCCGGGTCAAGCTGACCAGCCAGGTCGAGGTCACCGCCTATATCCCGGGCGAGGGGCACAACCTGCAGGAGCACTCCATCGTGCTGGTGCGCGGCGGTCGGGTGAAGGACCTTCCCGGCGTCCGCTACAAGATCATCCGCGGCTCGCTGGACACCCAGGGTGTCAAGAACCGCAAGCAGGCTCGCAGCCGGTACGGCGCGAAGAAGGAGAAGAGCTAATGCCCCGCAAGGGACCCGCTCCGCGTCGGCCGCTCGTTGCCGACCCGGTCTACAACTCCCCGCTGGTGACCCAGCTGGTCAACAAGGTGCTGATGGACGGCAAGCGGTCCATCGCCCAGTCGATCGTGTACGGCGCCCTCGAGGGCTGCCGCGACAAGACCGGCGGCGACCCGGTTGTCACCCTCAAGCGCGCGCTGGACAACGTCAAGCCCGCCCTCGAGGTGAAGAGCCGCCGCGTCGGTGGCGCCACCTACCAGGTGCCGATCGAGGTCAAGCCCGGCCGGTCCACCACGCTGGCGCTGCGCTGGCTGGTCGGCTACTCCAAGGCCCGTCGCGAGAAGACCATGACCGAGCGGCTGATGAACGAGCTGCTGGACGCCTCCAACGGCCTCGGCGCCTCGGTCAAGCGGCGCGAGGACACGCACAAGATGGCCGAGTCGAACAAGGCCTTCGCGCACTACCGCTGGTAATACGTGCACTACCGCCGGTGATGGCCGTATTGTCGGCCTGCTGCCGCCGGCACCTCCGCTGGTCACTGCAGGCAGCACCGAACCGGAATATCGCCCCCTTGTTCGGCGCTGCACCGGGTGCTGCCTTTCGGGCGGACGGGCTCTGACATTCGAGCCGTCCAGCACGCAGTACACCCCCACTTTATCGAGACGAGGAAGAAGCCACCGTGGCCACCATCGCCCTGGACAAGGTCCGCAACATCGGGATCATGGCGCATATCGACGCGGGCAAGACCACCACGACCGAGCGCATCCTGTTCTACACCGGCATCACGTACAAGATCGGCGAGGTCCATGAGGGCGCTGCCGTCATGGACTGGATGGACCAGGAGCAGGAGCGGGGGATCACCATCACCTCCGCCGCCACGACGACGTCGTGGAAGGGTCACAAGATCAACATCATCGACACCCCGGGTCACGTCGACTTCACCGTCGAGGTGGAGCGCTCGCTGCGCGTGCTGGACGGTGCCGTTGCCGTGTTCGACGGTGTTGCCGGTGTCGAGCCGCAGACCGAGCAGGTCTGGCGTCAGGCCGAGAAGTACCGCGTGCCGCGGATGTGCTTCGTCAACAAACTGGACCGCACCGGTGCGAACTTCTTCCGCTGCGTCGACATGATGGTCGAGCGGCTCGGCGCCACCCCGCTGGTGCTGCAGATCCCGATCGGCGCCGAGGGCGGTTTCATCGGCGTCGTCGACCTGCTGCAGATGCGCGCGCTGACCTGGCGCGGCGAGACGGTCAAGGGTGAGGACTACTCCATCGAGGAGATCCCCGCCGACCTGGTCGAGTCCGCGGGCGAGTGGCGCGAGAAGCTCATCGAGACGATCTCCGAGAACGACGACGAGGCCATGGAGGCCTACCTCGTCGGAGAGGAGCTCACCCTCGACCAGCTGAACGCGGCCATCCGCCGGGCCACCATCGCCGGCAAGGTCAACCCGGTCGTCACCGGTTCGGCGTTCAAGAACAAGGGCGTGCAGCCCATGCTCGACGCGGTGGTCGATTACCTGCCGTCACCGCTGGACGTCGGCGCCATCGACGGCACACTGACCGACGGTGTCACCCCGGCCGAGCGGCACCCGGACCCGAAGGACACCTTCGCCGGGCTGGCGTTCAAGGTCGCTACCGACCCGCACCTGGGCAAGCTGACCTTCGTCCGCGTGTACTCCGGCACCTTGAACACCGGCACCCAGGTCGTCAACGCGACCAAGGACCGCAAGGAGCGGATCGGCAAGATCTACCAGATGCACGCCAACAAGCGTGAGGAGCTGGCTTCGGTCAGCGCGGGCGACATCGTTGCCGTCATGGGGCTCAAGCAGACCACCACCGGCGACACGTTGACCGACCCCGCGCACCAGATCGTGCTCGAGTCGATGAACTTCCCGGACCCGGTCATCTCGGTCGCCATCGAGCCGAAGACCAAGTCCGACCAGGAGAAGCTCGGCACCGCGATCCAGAAGCTCGCCGAAGAGGACCCGACGTTCAAGGTCAAGAACGACGAGGAGACCGGCCAGACGGTCATCTCCGGCATGGGTGAGCTGCACCTGGACATCCTGGTGGAGCGCATGCGGCGGGAGTTCAACGTCGACGCCAACATCGGCAAGCCGCAGGTCGCATACCGCGAGACCATCCGCGGGACCGTCGAGAAGTACAGCTACGTGCACAAGAAGCAGACCGGTGGATCCGGGCAGTACGCGAAGATCCTCATCACCGTCGAGCCCCTGGACATGGAGCACTCGGAGGGCGCCACCTACGAGTTCGTCAATGCCGTCACCGGCGGACGTATCCCGAAGGAGTACATCCCTTCGGTGGACGCCGGTGCGCAGGACGCGCTGCAGTACGGCATCCTCGCCGGCTACCCGGTCCTCGGCGTCAAGCTGACCCTGGTCGACGGTGCGTACCACGAGGTCGACTCGTCCGAGATGGCGTTCAAGATCGCGGGTTCCATCGCGATGAAGGAAGCCGCCCGGATGGCCAAGCCGGTGCTGCTCGAGCCGCTGATGAGCGTCGAGGTCGTCACGCCCGAGGACAACATGGGTGACGTCATCGGCGACCTGAACTCCCGACGCGGACAGATCCAGGCCATGTCCGAGCGCTCCGGTGCGCGCGTCGTGACGGCTCTCGTGCCGCTGTCGGAGATGTTCGGCTACGTCGGCGACCTGCGGTCGCGGACCCAGGGCCGGGCGTCGTACTCGATGGTGTTCGACCGTTACGCCGAGGTTCCCACGAACGTGGCCAAGGAGATCATCGCCAAGCAGAACGGCGAATGAGGCAGCCACCGGCACTGCGCGAGGGAGCCCTGGCCGCTGCGGCCCGGAATTCGCTGGTCAGGTCGGCCGGTCGACACCGGGAAGCGCCGGCCTCGTGAACCGGGTGCACAACTGAATGAACAACTGGGTACGGATTGGCCGCGGGATGCGGCCGTCCGTACCCTCCACAGTCGAGATGGCGGGGTAACGCGCCCCGCCGTCACGGGTCCTGGATCGACAGCGATCCCGGTCCAGATCCATCCACCAACGCCCTGACGACCGCAATCAGTACCGGAAGTCGCATGGCGCATCAGAAGAGTCCTGAGGAGGACAGCAGTGGCGAAGGCGAAGTTCGACCGGAGCAAACCGCACGTCAACATCGGCACCATCGGTCACGTCGACCATGGCAAGACGACGCTGACGGCGGCCATCACCAAGGTGCTGCACGACAAGTACCCGAACCTGAACGAGGTCTCCGCCTTCGATCAGATCGACAAGGCTCCCGAGGAGCGTCAGCGCGGCATCACCATCAACATCGCGCACGTCGAGTACCAGACCGAGAAGCGGCACTACGCGCACGTCGATGCGCCCGGTCACGCGGACTACATCAAGAACATGATCACCGGCGCGGCCCAGATGGACGGCGCGATCCTGGTCGTGGCCGCCACCGACGGCCCGATGCCGCAGACCAAGGAGCACGTGCTCCTGGCCCGCCAGGTCGGCGTTCCCTACATCCTGGTCGCCCTGAACAAGGCCGACATGGTCGACGACGAAGAGATCCTGGAGCTCGTCGAGCTCGAGGTGCGTGAGCTGCTGGCCGATCAGGAGTTCGACGAGGACGCCCCGGTCATCCGCACCTCCGGTCTGAAGGCTCTCGAAGGTGACCCGAAGTGGGTCGAGACCGTTGTCGAGCTGATGAACGCCGTCGACGAGTCCATCCCGGAGCCCGTCCGCGACACCGAGAAGCCGTTCCTGATGCCCATCGAGGACGTCTTCACCATCACCGGCCGCGGCACCGTCGTCACCGGCAAGGTCGAGCGCGGCAAGGTCAACGTCAACGAGACCGTGGAGATCGTCGGCATCAAGCCGAAGTCGTTCCAGACCACCGTCACCGGCGTCGAGATGTTCCGCAAGCTGCTCGATTCCGGCCAGGCCGGCGACAACGTCGGGTTGCTGCTGCGCGGTACCAAGCGCGAGGAGGTGGAGCGCGGCCAGGTCGTCGTCAAGCCCGGCTCGATCACCCCGCACACCGAGTTCGAGGCCCAGGTCTACATCCTGGGCAAGGACGAGGGTGGCCGGCACACGCCGTTCTTCAACAACTACCGCCCGCAGTTCTTCTTCCGTACCACCGACGTGACCGGTGTGGTGAACCTCCCCGAGGGCACCGAGATGGTCATGCCCGGTGACACCACGGAGATGACGGTCTCGCTGATCCAGCCGATCGCCATCGAAGAGGGACTCCGGTTCGCGATCCGTGAGGGTGGCCGCACCGTCGGCGCCGGCTCGGTCACGAAGATCATCAAGTAGTTACCTGCTCGGCGGCCCTGTGGCTCGCTGACCGGCTGAGGCCCCGCACGCGACTTCGGTTGCGGGCGGGGCCTTTTGCTGTCTGTGTCTGTGTCTGTGTCTGTGTCTTTCGGGTGCGGCGTGGTCGGGCCGGGCCGGGGCCGGGGCGACGGTGTCCGTTCGGGGGGGCGCGGGCGTCCGTTCGGGGCGGTGCTCGTGTTGTGGCGCGCTGCTCGGGCCGGGTACGGGTTGCTCGTGCTGCAGCGTGAGCGGCGCGTGGGTGGCGTGAGCGGGGCCGTTGATTGGGATTCCCTGTGGCGTTCTGGACCGCTCGTGGTGCCCTACCGGTGGGCGCGCCCTGGTCACGCCGGGGCGGGTTGCTCGTGCCGTGGCGCCCTGCTCAGGCCCGGGGCGGGTTGCTCGTGCTGTGGCGAGAGCGGGGCGTGGGTGACGCGAGCATGGCCGGCGCCAAATTTGTCCACCTGACGCGAATCATCCCCAAAGCGTGGCTCGAGCTGTCGCGGCGACGCCAAGCCTTGGATGGTGCCGGTATGCCCTCCGAAAAGCCGTACCACCAACACCTGATGCTCAGGTCGACAGCTCTGGCCGACGGGTACAGCGACGGCGAGATACGGCGGCTGCGCGCGTGGAAGCTGGGCACTTGCTGTGAGAGGCGCGTACCTGGTCGGTGCATCGGCGGAGTCGCTTCGTGCGGTTCGTCCGCTGGAGCGCCACCGGATGGCGATGACCGTCGCGCGATCGCGGTATGCCGGTGAGGCGGTCTTCAGCCACCTGTCGGCAGCGGCGATCCACGGGCTGCCCGTTTCCGTCACGGCCGCGGGACCGGTGCACGTCACGAGGGAACCGCCGGCAAAGGGCCACCGCGGTCCCATGGTTCACGCTCATGTGGCGCGGCTCGGGGCGGATGACGTGATCGAGGTGGCCGGCTGGCGGGTCACCTCGGCGGCGCGAACAGTGCTGGACCTCGCCCGGACATTGCCCTTCGAGGACGCCGTGGTCGCGGCTGATGCCGCGCTCCATCGACGACTGAGCACGAGAGAGCAACTGGCGGCGGAGCTTGCGCGATGGCGCCGCGCACCGGGTGGGCCGGCTGCTGCCCGTGCGATCGGTTTCGCCGACGGGCTGAGCGAAAGCGTCGGCGAGTCGCGAAGCCGCGTCATGATTCATCGAGCGGGTCTGCCGAAGCCGGAGTTGCAGCTCGAAGTCCGGGCAGCTGATGGACGATTCCTCGCGCGCGGTGACTTCGGGTACCGCAAGCATCGGGTGCTCGGCGAATTCGACGGCAAGGTGAAGTACGGCTCCGCCCTCGCCGGCCCGGACCCGGCGGAGGCGCTGTTCCGGGAGAAGCTCCGGGAGGATGCCGTGCGCGATGCCGGCTGGGCGGTCGTCCGGTGGGTGTGGGCCGACCTCGACCACCCGACCGCGGTGATCGAACGGCTGCAGCGCGCTCTCCGCCGAAACGCAACCTGAGGCGCAGCCGCCGACGACGGAGGCGGCCGGCACCCGACCCCAAGGCGAGGCTGGCGCTGAGCACCGAGCGGCGAGAAGCCGGGGGCCCGTGCTCGCGACGTGGCGCCCTGCTCTTGCCGAGTGTGGGTTGCTCGTGCTGCAGGGTGAGCGAGCGGTGGGCGGGGTGAGCGGCCACCCGTGGGGCCTGGCGTTGCTGGCGGGGGGTCAGCGGCCACCCGTGGGGCCCGGCGTCGCTCGCGATGCGGCGCGCTGCTCTTGCCGGGTGTGGGTTGCTCTTGCTGCAGCGTGAGCAAGGGGTACGCCGCGTGAGTGGCTCGCCCGTCACCGGAGTCCTGTGGAGCAGGGCCGGCCCGGAAGCTGAGGGTGGCCGGCCGCCGTCCGGACAAACCGCCCGCCAACGCGCAGGAAGACCCGGTGCGCAGGGCATCACAGGTGGGGGATTTGAAGTCACCCCCGCCGATGAGGCATACTTCTCGGGTTGCCCTTTGACGGGGTCGTGTCTTTGCGCGGCCCGGACGAGGTCAGCAGGAAGCAGCCAAGTGATCAGAATTTGATCACCGAACCGCTTCCGACCTGGGAATATCGGCAGGACTTGAACGAACTGCGCCTCTCGCACTCAGCCGAGTGCGGCCGATCCACCAGCACCCGCGGCGAAGTGGTCAGCGGATGCGTGCGAGTGCGGGCGACACGCCCGACCGCGTGGACCGGTGAACCCAGACAGATGAACAGCGGCGGCGGATCATGTCCGCCCGGCGGCGGGCGCGTGCGCCTCATGCCGTGCGCGAGCGGAGCACCAGTGGCCGCGAGAGCAACGGAACCGGTGAGAACCGGGCGCGCGAACCGGCGAAGGCCGGTGAAGGCGGATGGGCAACCAGAGCCCGCGAGCAGGACAGCTGCGGTACCGAACCGCGAGCGCGACGAGCATGACCCGGCGGCCATCCCGCCCAGTACGACGAGCGCAGCCAAGCGTGCTCGGCAGGACGAGGACAGCGGGAGAACCGCAAGGAAGTGCACGCCGGGACCCCCGGCAGTGCGCGACAAGGCGAAAGCCGCGGGAGACCGCGACAAGTGAGAAGGACGGCAAGCGTGGCGGGACAGAAGATCCGCATCCGGCTCAAGGCCTACGACCATGAGGCGATCGACGCGTCAGCGCGCAAGATCGTCGAGACGGTGACCCGTACGGGCGCCCGCGTCGTCGGCCCGGTGCCGCTGCCCACTGAGAAGAACGTGTACTGCGTCATCCGCTCGCCGCACAAGTACAAGGACTCGCGCGAGCACTTCGAGATGCGCACCCACAAGCGGTTGATCGACATCCTCGACCCGACCCCCAAGACGGTTGACGCGCTCATGCGCATCGACCTGCCGGCGTCCGTGGACGTCAACATCCAGTAGGGGCTGTTCACCACCAAGCCCCGACGATCACGTCCGCGGCCCTTCCAGGGTCAGTCGATACCGCCCGCCAGGGCGACATTGCTTCCGCACAGGAGATGGGTACTTCCAACATGGCAAACACGATCAAGGGAATCCTGGGCCACAAGCTCGGGATGACCCAGGTCTTCGACGAGGCCAACCGGGTCGTTCCGGTCACCGTCGTCGCTGCCGGCCCGGTCGTCGTCACCGCCGTCCGCACGCCCGAGACCGACGGTTACAGCGCGGTCCAGTTCGCGTTCGGCGCGATCGACCCGCGCAAGGTCACCAAGCCGGTCGCCGGCCAGTTCACCAAGGCTGGCGTCACGCCGCGCCGGCACATCGCCGAGCTGCGCACCGACGACGTCTCCGGCTACACCGTCGGCCAGGAGCTGACGGCGGCCGAGGTGTTCGACGCGGGCGCGATCGTCGACGTCACCGGAACCTCCAAGGGCAAGGGCTACGCGGGCGTCATGAAGCGTCACGGCTTCAAGGGCCTCGGCGCCGGCCACGGCGTGCAGCGCAAGCACCGCTCGCCCGGTTCCATCGGTGGCTGCTCCACCCCCGGCCGCGTGTTCAAGGGCATGCGGATGGCCGGCCGGATGGGCAACGACAGGGTCACCACCCAGAACCTCACGATCCACGCGGTGGACGCCGACAAGGGTCTCGTGCTGATCCACGGCGCCGTCCCCGGCCCGAAGAACGGCGTCGTGCTGATCCGCTCCGCCGTCAAGAACCACAGCAAGGTCGGTGCCTGATGACCACGGTCCAGATCACCACCCCCGCAGGGGCAGCCGAGGGAAGCGTCGAGCTGCCGGCCGACATCTTCGACGTCACCGCCAACGTGCCGCTGATGCACCAGGTCGTCGTCGCGCAGCTCGCCGCCGCCCGCCAGGGCACGCACAAGGCGAAGAACCGCGGCGAGGTCGCCGGCGGCGGCAAGAAGCCGT
Organism: uncultured Actinomycetota bacterium; assembly: GCA_963785455.1. Classification (GTDB taxonomy): domain Bacteria; phylum Actinomycetota; class Actinomycetes; order Mycobacteriales; family Nakamurellaceae; genus Nakamurella. Next base: position 37,122 of record CAWAVL010000013.1, on the reverse strand, counting down.
ACCGGCAGAAGGGCACCGGCCGGGCCCGTCAGGGCTCCACCCGTGCGCCGCAGTTCAACGGCGGCGGCACGGTGCACGGGCCGGTCCCGCACACCTACACCCAGCGCACCCCGAAGAAGATGAAGGCCGCCGCCCTCCGCGGTGCCCTGTCCGATCGGGCCCGCGGCGGCAACGTGCACGTGCTGTCCACCCTGGCGATCAGCGGCACACCGTCCACCAAGACGGCCCTGACCGCGCTGCGCGCCGTGTCGTCGGCCAAGAACATCCTCGTGGTGCTCAGCGCCGAGGACGAGCTGGGTTGGAAGAGCCTGCGCAACGTCCCCGAGGTGCACCTGATCACCTCCGGCCAGCTCAACACCTATGACGTGCTGGTCAGCGACGACGTGGTCTTCACCCGGCAGGCGCTCGAGGAGTTCGTGGACTCCGCCAGCAAGTCCGCCCCCGGTCAGCGGGACGCCGCGGTTGCGGTCGATGCCCCGACCGGCCGGCACGCCGCGGCCGAGAGCGACGTGACGCTGACCAAGAAGTCGCCGGTGCAGGACGAGGACGACACCACCGCTGCTGACGTGCAGACAGAGGAGGGCTCGGCATGATCGCCGATCCGCGGGACATCATCGTGCGACCGATCGTGTCCGAGAAGAGCTACGGCCTGCTGGAGTCCGGCAGCTACACCTTCGAGGTGCACCCGGACGCCAACAAGACGCAGGTCAAGATCGCCATCGAGAAGATCTTCGACGGCGTCAAGGTCCTCTCGGTCAACACGCTCAACCGGCAGGGCAAGCGCAAGCGCACCCGCGCCGGCTACGGCCAGCGCAAAGCCACCAAGCGCGCCATCGTCACGCTGTCCAAGGACAGCAAGCCGATCGACGTCTTTTCGGGCGCCTGAGCGGGGTTAGGGAAAAACCATGGGTATCCGTAAGTACAAGCCGACGACCCCCGGTCGCCGCGGCTCCTCGGTGGCAGATTTTGCCGAGGTCACCCGCGACACCCCGGAGAAGTCGCTGATCCGTCCGCTGCATTCCAAGGGCGGCCGCAACGTGCACGGACGGGTCACCGCCCGGCACCAGGGCGGCGGTCACAAGCGTGCGTACCGGCTGATCGACTTCCGCCGGTCGGAGAAGGACGGCGTGCCGGCGGTTGTCGCGCACATCGAGTACGACCCCAACCGCACCGCTCGGATCGCGCTGCTGCACTACGCCGACGGCGAGAAGCGCTACATCATCGCACCGAACCGCCTGGCGCAGGGCGACCGGATCGAGACCGGCGCCGGCGCCGACATCAAGCCCGGCAACAACCTGCCGCTGCGCAACATCCCGGTCGGCACCGTGGTGCATGCGATCGAGCTGCGGCCCGGTGGCGGCGCGAAGATTGCCCGGTCCGCCGGTGCCCGCGTCCAGCTCGTCGCCAAGGACGGCCCGTACGCGCAGCTGCGCATGCCGTCCGGCGAGATCCGCAACGTCGACGTGCGCTGCCGCGCCACCGTGGGCGAGGTCGGCAACGCCGAGCAGGCGAACATCAACTGGGGCAAGGCCGGCCGGATGCGCTGGAAGGGCAAGCGCCCGTCCGTCCGGGGTGTCGCGATGAACCCGGTCGACCACCCGCACGGCGGTGGCGAGGGCAAGACCTCCGGCGGCCGTCACCCGGTCAACCCGGGCGGCAAGCCGGAGGGCCGCACCCGTCGGCCGAACAAGGCCAGCGACGACCTGATCGTGCGTCGCCGACGTAAGGGCGGCAAGAAGCGTTGATAGCGATGCAGATCTCACGCACCACCGTCAGCACCACCACCAGAGCAGGAAGGTAGGACCGAGATGCCCCGCAGTCTCAAGAAGGGCCCGTTCATTGACGACCACCTGCTCAAGAAGGTGGACGCGGCGAACGACAAGAACTCCAAGGCCGTGATCAAGACCTGGTCCCGCCGCTCGACGATCATCCCCGACATGCTCGGGCACACGATCGCCGTGCACGACGGCCGCAAGCACGTCCCGGTGTTCGTCACCGAGTCGATGGTCGGCCACAAGCTCGGCGAGTTCGCTCCGACGCGGACCTTCAAGGGCCACATCAAAGACGACCGTCGCGCTCGTAGGGGTTGATCAGTGTGGCTGACAAGAAAATGACGGAGTCGACTTCATGAGTGCCAAGAAGCAAGTGGCTGAAGAGTTGCCGCGTTCCAGGGCGACGGTGCGCTATGCGCGCCTGACCCCGATGAAGGCGCGCCGCGTGGTCAACCTGGTCCGCGGCCGTAGCGCGGCCGACGCCGCGTCGATCCTGCAGTTCTCCCCGCAGGCGGCCAGCGAGCCGGTGGCCAAGCTGCTGGCCTCGGCCGTCGCGAACGCGGAGAACAACCAGGGCCTGGACCCGTCGACGCTGGTCGTCGACACGATCTACGTCGACGAGGGCCCGACGCTCAAGCGGTTCCAACCGCGTGCGCAGGGCCGGGCGTTCCGGATCCGCAAGCGGACGTGTCACATCACCATCGAGCTGGTCTCGGTCGATGCGAACCAGTCCAACGAGGGGCGTCGCGGCGAAGGTCGCAACACCCAGAGTGCGAAGGGAAGGACCCGCTAGTGGGTCAGAAGATCAATCCCCACGGGTTCCGTCTCGGTATCTCCACCGACTGGAGCACCCGCTGGTACGCCGACAAGTCGTACGCGGATTACGTGAACGAAGACGTGCAGATCCGCAAGCTGATGTCCAAGGGCATGGAGCGGGCCGGTATCTCCAAGGTCGAGATCGAGCGCACCCGCGACCGGGTCCGGGTGGACATCCACACGGCCCGCCCTGGCATCGTCATCGGCCGCCGCGGCGCCGAGGCCGACCGTATCCGCGGCCAGCTCGAGAAGCTCACCGGCAAGCAGGTCCAGCTGAACATCCTCGAGGTTCGCAACCCAGAATCCGATGCGCAGCTGGTCGCGCAGGGTGTCGCCGAGCAGCTGTCCAACCGGGTCAGCTTCCGGCGCGCGATGCGTAAGTCCATGCAGTCGGCCCAGCGTTCGCCGGCCGTCAAGGGCATCCGGATCCAGTGCTCCGGACGTCTGGGCGGCGCCGAGATGAGCCGGTCCGAGTTCTACCGCGAGGGTCGGGTGCCGCTGCACACCCTGCGCGCGGACATCGACTACGGCTTCTTCGAGGCCAAGACGACCTTCGGCCGGATCGGCGTGAAGGTCTGGATCTACAAGGGCGACAAGGTCGGCACGCTTGCCGAGCAGCGGGTGGCCGAGGCCGCCGCCGCCCAGCGTGGCGCCCGTGGCGACAGCCGCGGCCGTGACGACAGGGCAGAGCGTCCGGCGCGTCGCCGCTCCGGTTCGTCGGGCACCACTCCGACGTCCACCGATGCAGGCCGTGCGGCCGTCGAGGGCAACCCCGAGGCGACCCCGGCGGCCCCAGAGACGACAGGGGTCTGATCGACGTGTTGATTCCCCGCAGGGTCAAGCACCGCAAGCAGCACCGGCCCAACCGGGTCGGGATGGCCAGCGGTGGCACCCAGGTCACCTTCGGCGACTACGGCATCCAGGCGCTGGAGCCGGCCTACGTGACGAACCGGCAGATCGAGTCGGCCCGTATCGCCATCAACCGGCACATCCGGCGTGGCGGCAAGGTCTGGATCAACATCTACCCGGACCGCCCGCTCACCAAGAAGCCGGCCGAGACCCGGATGGGTTCCGGCAAGGGCTCGCCCGAGTGGTGGGTGGCCAACGTCAAGCCCGGCCGGATCCTGTTCGAGATGAGCTACCCGACCGAGGCAACCGCACGCGAGGCGCTGCGCCGCGCGATGCACAAGCTGCCGATGAAGTGCCGCATCGTGACCCGGGAGGGTGGTGAATCCTGATGGCAAGCACCGAGACCGCAGCCAACCAGCTGCGCGAACTGGGCACGGACGAGCTCGTGCTGCGCCTGCGTGAGTCGAAGGAGGAGTTGTTCAACCTCCGCTTCCAGATGGCCACCGGACAGATGGACAACAACCGCCGGCTGCGCACTGTCCGGCACGACATCGCCCGGATCTACACCGTCATGCGCGAGCGCGAACTCGGCCTGTCGACCGGCCCGGACGAACTGACCGATGAAGGAGGTGCCGCGTGAGCGAGCAGCCAGAAGTGACAGCAACCGAAGACAGCACCGCCCCCGCCGCCTCGGCGCCGGTCAAGAAGCGCGGCGAGCGCAAGACCCGCGAGGGCATGGTCGTCAGCGACAAGATGGAGAAGACCATCGTCGTCGAGCTCGAGGACCGGGTGAAGCACCCGCGGTACGCCAAGGTCATCCGCCGGACTACCAAGGTCAAGGCGCACGACGAGAACAGCACCGCAGGTGTCGGCGACCGCGTGCTGCTCGCGGAGACCCGGCCGCTGTCCGCCACCAAGCGGTGGCGGCTCGTGTCGGTGCTCGAGCGCGCCCAGTAGGAATCGGCTCAGTAACCCGCAAGGCCGGTGCCGACCGCCCGCGGGTGGTGGGCACGAGTGCAGACAGATACAGCAATTCGCTGCTCCGCAGGGGCAACGGAAGAGATTAGCCAGAAGTGCTTGCAGGCGGAGAACCCTCCGGCGAGCGCACATCGCAAAGGTTGGGACTGACGTGATTCAGCAGGAGTCCAGGCTCCGGGTCGCCGACAACACGGGCGCCAAGGAGATCTTGTGCATCCGCGTGCTCGGCGGCTCCTCCCGTCGGTACGCAGGCATCGGCGACATCATCGTGGCGACCGTCAAGGACGCCATTCCCGGTGCCGGTGTGAAGAAGGGCGACGTCGTCAAGGCCGTCATCGTGCGCACCGTCAAGGAGAAACGGCGGGCCGATGGCTCGTACATCAAGTTCGACGAGAACGCAGCCGTGCTGCTCAAGGGCGACGGCGACCCGCGCGGCACCCGCATCTTCGGGCCGGTCGGCCGCGAGCTGCGCGACAAGCGGTACATGAAGATCATTTCGTTGGCGCCGGAGGTGCTGTGATGGGGCTGAAGGTCAAGAAGGGCGACACCGTTCTGGTCATCGCCGGCAAGGACAAGGGCGCGCGCGGCAAGGTCATCCAGGCCTATCCCGACCGCAACCGGGTCCTGGTCGAGGGTGTCAACCGGATCAAGAAGCACACCAAGGTCTCGACGACCCAGCGTGGTGCCAAGTCCGGCGGCATCGTCACCCAGGAGGCGCCGATCCACATCTCCAACGTGCAGGTCGTGGACGCCGACAACAAGCCGACCAGGGTCGGCAAGCGAGTCAACGAGGAAGGCCGCAACGTCCGCGTCGCGCGCCGCACCGGTAAGGACCTGTGATGACAGTCGTCATTGAGAACCCGACCACCGAGACCAGCAAGCCCCGGCTGAAGGTCCGCTACGACAACGAGATCCGCGACGCGCTGCAGCAGCAGTTCGGCTTCGCCAACGTCATGCAGATCCCCGGCATCGTCAAGGTCGTCGTCAACATGGGTGTCGGCGAGGCGGCCCGCGACGCCAAGCTGATCGAGGGCGCGGTTCGCGACCTGGCCACCATCACCGGGCAGAAGCCGGTGATCCGCAAGGCCACCAAGTCGATCGCCCAGTTCAAGCTCCGCGAGGGCATGCCGATCGGCGCGAAGGTCACCCTGCGCAACGACCGGATGTGGGAGTTCCTGGACCGGCTGCTGACCATCGCGTTGCCCCGTATCCGCGACTTCCGCGGGCTGTCGCCCAAGCAGTTCGACGGCAACGGCAACTTCACCTTCGGTCTCAACGAGCAGTCGATGTTCCACGAGATCGACATCGACCGGATCGACCGGCCGCGCGGCATGGACATCACCGTCGTCACGACGGCCAAGACGGACGACGAGGGACGCGCGCTGCTGCGGCAGCTCGGCTTCCCCTTCAAGGAGAACTGAGATGGCGAAGACCGCGTTGGTCATGAAGGCCAAGCGCAAGCCGAAGTTCGGCGTTCGCGGCTACACCCGGTGTAACCGTTGTGGGCGCCCGCGCTCGGTGTACAAGAAGTTCGGCCTGTGCCGGATCTGCCTGCGCGAGATGGCGCACGCGGGCGAGCTGCCGGGCGTCACCAAGTCCAGCTGGTAAACCGTCCCTCCGGGACTGGGTAGGGACGGCCTTCGGCCGGCTGCAAAGCCTGATTGGGACTGCTTCGCTTCGCTCAGCCCGACAAACGCTTCGCGTTCGTCGGACTGCCGGCGGCAGTGAACAGCTTGACCCGAGTGGTGCTGCGCAGTCTGTCAACGGTGATGCCGTTGGCAGTTCGCAGCAGTGAGAACAGCAAGACCCGACCGGCGCCTCGCAGAGGCGCCCGACATCGTCACAGGCGCCGGCCCTGCGCAGCAGCGTCGGCGAACCAGGCGAGAGAGGCACGACCGACATGAGCATGACCGATCCGATCGCGGACTTCCTGACCAGGATCCGCAACGCCAACTCGGCGTACCACGACGAGGTGGTGATGCCCTTCTCGAAGCTGAAGGGCAGCATCTCCGACATCCTCGTCAAGGAGGGCTACATCGCCTCCTGGACCACCGCTGACGCCCCCGTGGGCAAGTCGCTGGTCGTCAAGCTGAAGTACGGCCCCAACCGCGAGCGGTCCATCGCCGGTGTGCGTCGGGTGTCCAAGCCCGGCCTTCGGGTGTACGCGCGCTCCACCGAGCTGCCCAAGGTGCTCGGCGGGCTGGGCGTCGCCATCATCTCGACCTCGACCGGTCTGCTGACCGATCGTCAGGCCGCCAAGAAGAAGGTGGGCGGGGAAGTCCTCGCCTACGTCTGGTAGGGGAGGAGCAGACATGTCACGAATCGGACGACTGCCGATTCCCGTTCCGGCGGGTGTCGACGTCAACATCGAAGGATCCACGGTCACCGTCAAGGGACCGAAGGGTTCGCTGCAGCACGAGGTGGTGGAGCCGATCACCGTCGCGCGCGAGGACGGCGAACTGGTCGTCACCCGGCCCGACGACGAGCGCGATTCCCGCTCCCGGCACGGCCTGACCCGCACGCTGGTCAACAACATGGTCGTCGGCGTCACCCAGGGCTACACCAAGTCCATGGAGATCGTCGGCGTCGGCTACCGCGTCGCCGCCAAGGGCTCGGACCTGGAGTTCGCGCTCGGCTACTCGCACCCGGTGCCGGTGAAGGCTCCGCCGGGGATCACCTTCGTCGTCGAGTCGCCGATCCGGTTCCGGGTCGAGGGCATCGACAAGCAGCAGGTCGGCGAGGTCGCCGCGAACATCCGCAAGCTCCGCAAGCCCGACCCGTACAAGGGCAAGGGCGTGCGGTACGCCGGCGAGGTCGTCAGGCGCAAGGTCGGAAAGACAGGTAAGTGATGGCAACCTCCGTTTCCCACGAGCGGCGCACTGCGCGCGCCCGGCGGCACTTCCGGCTCCGGAAGAAGGTCACCGGCACGGCGACCCGTCCGCGGCTGGTCGTCAACCGGTCGTCCCGGCACATCGCCGTCCAGCTGGTCGACGACACCGCCGGCCGCACGCTGGCCTCGGCGTCCACGCTGGAGGCCGACCTGCGCGCCGCTGATGGCGACAAGACCGCCAAGGCCCGCCGGGTCGGCGAGCTGGTCGGTGCCCGCGCATCCGAACTGGGCGTGACCACGGTCGTCTTCGACCGCGGCGGCGACTCGTACCACGGCCGGATCGCTGCCCTCGCCGACGGCGCCCGCAGCGCCGGGTTGGAGTTCTGATGAGTTCTGTTCACAGCGTTTACCTGAGCATGATCGAGAGGGATATCTGATGCCCGGAGCACAACGCGGCGGCTTCGGCGGCGGCGACCGGAGCAACGATCGCGCAGGCGGCGACCGCCGCGGCGGCCGCGGCGGTCGTGACGGCCGTCGGGACGCCCCCGTCGAGCGCAACCCGCTGCTCGAGCGCATCGTCGTGACGAACCGCGTCGCCAAGGTGGTCAAGGGTGGACGCCGGTTCTCCTTCACCGCCCTGGTCGTCGTCGGTGACGGCGACGGCTCGGTCGGCGTCGGCTACGGCAAGGCCAAGGAGATCCCCGCCGCCATCGCCAAGGGCGTCGAGGAAGCCAAGAAGTACATGTTCAAGGTGCCCCGCATCGCCTCCACCATCCCGCACCCGGTGCAGGGTGAGGCGGCGGCCGGCGTGGTGCTGCTCCGTCCGGCTTCTCCGGGTACCGGCGTCATCGCCGGTGGTCCGGTGCGGGCCGTGCTGGAGTGCGCCGGCATCCATGACGTGCTGTCCAAGTCGCTCGGCTCGGACAACCCGATCAACATCGTGCACGCGACCATCCAGGCGCTGAAGAACCTGCAGCGTCCGGAGGAGGTCGCGGCCCGTCGCGGGTTGCCCATCGAGGACGTCGCGCCGGCCGCCATGCTGCGGGCGCGCGCCGGACAGGGGGTCTGACATGGCTCTCAAGGTGACCCAGGTCAAGTCCACCATCGGCAACAAGCGCCCCGCCCGGGAGTCCGTGCGCTCGCTCGGTCTCAAGCGCATCCACCACAGCGTGGTCGTGCCGGACAACGCGACGAACCGCGGGTACATCAACCGCGCGACGCACCTGCTGTCGGTCGAAGAAGTGCAGGAAAGTGATCAGTCATGACGATGAAGGTCCACCACCTCCGCCCCGCGCCGGGTGCCAAGACGCCGAAGACGCGCGTCGGCCGCGGTGAGGCGTCCAAGGGCAAGACCGCCGGTCGCGGCACGAAGGGCACCGGCGCCCGCAAGAACGTCTCCGCCGGGTTCGAGGGCGGCCAGCTGCCGTTGCACATGCGGCTGCCGAAGCTCAAGGGCTTCAAGAACCGGTTCCGCGTCGAGTACCAGGTCGTCAACATCGGCCAGCTCGCGGAGCTGTTCCCCAGCGGGGGCACCGTCGGGATCAACGAGCTCGTCGCCGCCGGCGCGGTCCGCAAGGGCCAGCTGGTCAAGGTCCTCGGTGACGGGGACCTGGGCGAGGTCAGCCTGCAGGTGACGGCGAACGCGTTCTCCGGGTCCGCCCGGGAGAAGCTCGCCGCCGCCGGTGGTAGCGCCACCAGCATCTGACGCATCCGTCGAAGGACACTGCTTCAGCCGCCGCCGCCCGGTGCGGCCCCTGAGAAGGGGTTGTGCCGGGCGGTTCGGCGTTTTCGACGCGGCGGCCGTTCCAGGTCCCGGGCGGGCTTCGGACTCGGGCGGGCCGGGCTGTGAATTCGACTCGGAAACTCGGGCCGGGCAGCGGTCGCTGCAACCGCTGTGGTGACCGTGCAACATCCCGGGCGGGTGTTCGGTCGCCGATCCGGTTGGCTCGACGGCGGCAAGGCTCCGGCCGTCGATCGGCGGGTAGCCAGATGTGCCGGCCGGCCATCCTTCCGGTCGTCTTCGAGGATGCTCGTCGGGCGAGCCGCGTACGTTACAGTCGAAGGCTGCGGCCGGCGTCCTGCCGGCACTGCGATGGTGCCCGCAGGAGTTGACTCGGGGCGCCTGCGGTGTCGACAGACGGCGTCGCCGCTCCGTGCCGGGACCAGCGACACTGCCGGGCCGGTGGGGGTTCGATCAGCACCACATCGATGAGCACCACTTCGACAGCACGACCACCATCAATTGCAGCACCCCCGTCAGGACACGGCCCTGCGCCGTGATCGGAAGACGGAGCTCCGGTCCCCGATCGGATCTCCGCCACCGGCTCGTTCTCACCGGGGCCGGTGTAGCCAGGAGGATCATTGCTCGCCGCTTTCGCCACGGCGCTGAAGACGCCGGATCTGCGCAAGAAGATCCTCTTCACCCTCGCCATGGTCGCCATCTACCGGCTGGGCGCCACCGTGCCCTCGCCGGGTGTTTCATACGGCGCCATCCAGGTGTGTATCGACGAGGCCGGGTCCGGCAACGACCTGTTCACCGTGCTCAACCTGTTCTCCGGGGGCGCGCTGCTGAGGTTGTCCGTCTTCGCGCTCGGCATCATGCCGTACATCACCGCGTCGATCATCGTGCAGCTGCTGACCGTCGTCATCCCGCGGTTCGAGCAGCTCAAGAAGCAGGGCCAGTCCGGTCAGGCCAAGCTCACCCAGTACACCCGTTACCTCACCATCGGGCTGGGCGTGTTGCAGTCGACCGCGTTCCTGGCGCTGGCGATCAACGGGCAGATGTTCCCCGGCTGCTCCACCAACGACCAGATCATCCCGGACCAGAGCGCGTTCGCGCTGATCGTGCTGGTGCTGACGATGACAGCGGGCACCGCCGCCATCATGTGGATGGGTGAGCTGATCACCGACCGCGGCATCGGCAACGGCATGTCGATCCTGATCTTCACTTCGATCGCCGCCCGGATTCCGGCCGAGGGCAAGAACATCCTGGACAACCAGGGTGCCGTCGTCTTCTCCGTGGTGCTGGTGCTCGCCCTGGCGATCATCGCCACCGTGGTGTTCGTCGAGCAGGGTCAGCGCCGACTGCCGGTGCAGTACGCCAAGCGAATGATCGGCCGCAAGATGTACGGCGGCACGTCGACCTACCTGCCGTTGAAGGTGAACCAGGCGGGCGTCATCCCGGTCATCTTCGCGACCTCGCTGCTGTACCTTCCGCTGCTGCTCGTCCAGCTGATCAACCCGACGACGGTGAACGCGGACGGCACCCAGGAGGTCAGCGGCTGGGCCCAGTTCCTGCAGCTGTATGTGGTGAACCAGTCCAGCTGGGTACACATCGTGCTGTACTTCGGGTTGATCATCTTCTTCACGTACTTCTACGTCGGCATCACGTTCAACCCGACCGAGCGGGCCGATGAGCTGAAGAAGTACGGCGGCTTCATCCCCGGCATCCGGCCGGGCCGGCCCACCGCGGAGTACCTGCAGTACGTGCTGTCCCGGATCACTCTGCCCGGCTCCATCTACCTGGGCATCGTGGCGATCCTGCCGAACCTCTTCCTCGAGCTGACGGGGGAGGGGAACAACCAGAACTTCCCGTTCGGCGGTACCGCCGTGCTCATCATGGTCGGTGTGGGGTTGGATACGGTCAAACAGATCGAGACCCAGCTGATGCAGCGCAACTACGAAGGGTTCCTCCGCTGATGAGAATTCTGATCGTGGGCCCGCAGGGAGCAGGCAAGGGCACCCAGGCCGAGCTGCTCGGCAAGAACCTCGACATCCCGCACATCTCGACCGGCGACATCTTCCGTGCAAATGTCACCGCCGGCACCGAGCTGGGGGTGCTGGCGAAGAAGTACATGGACGCCGGCGAGCTGGTGCCCGACGAGGTGACCAGCGCGATGGTGGCCGCCCGGCTGGTCGAACCGGATGCCGAGCCCGGCTTCCTGCTCGACGGCTTCCCGCGGACCGTGCCGCAGGCCAAGTGGTTGGACGAGTTGCTGCACACCAACGACCACGATCTCGACGCCGTGTTGCTGATCGACGCACCCGACGACGTGCTGCTGGAGCGGATGCTCGCTCGCGGCCGCGCCGACGACACCGCCGAGGCGATCACCCGCAGGCTGGCGCTGTACCACACCGAGACCACCCCGCTGCTGGAGCACTACGCCGACCTGCTTGTCGCGGTCGACGGCGTCGGCAGCGTCGAAGAAGTGCAGCAGCGCGCCCTCGACGCCCTGCGGCAGCGCTGGGGATCTGCGAAAGTGCAATGAGCGATCGGGGTATCCAGCTCAAGACCAGGGGCGAGCTGCAGGCGATGCGGGCGTCCGGCCTGGTGCTCGCGGAGGCCATCGCGGCGGGCCGGGCGGCCGTCCGGCCGGGTGCCACGACGATGGACGTCGATGACGCCGTGGCCGACGTCATCGCCAGGGCCGGTGCGACCAGCAACTTCCTGCACTACGGCGCCCGCGGCGACGATCCGGGCTTCCCGGCCACCATCTGCGCCTCGGTGAACGACGAGGTCGTGCACGGCATCCCATCCGCGGCCCGGGTGCTGCAGGAGGGTGACCTGCTGTCCATCGACGCCGGCTGCATCCTGGACGGCTGGCACTCGGATTCGGCGATCTCCCTGCACGTGGGGCCGGCGCCGTCGATGGCGGAAGTCGACCTGATCGCCTCCTGCAACCAGGCGATGTGGGCGGGAATCGCCGTGGCCCGCGCCGGTGGTCGGCTCGGTGACGTGTCGGCGGCCATCGAGGAGTCGGTGGCCCTGTCCGCCCGCAACGACGGCCGGCGGTACGGCTCCGTCGCCAACTACGGCGGGCACGGCATCGGCACTGCCATGCACATGGCCCCCTTCGTGCCCAACCAGGGCAAGCGGGGCAAGGGGCCGCGGCTCGCCCCGGGCACCGCCCTGGCGATCGAACCGATGATCACACTGGGCAAGCCGGCGACCAGAGAGCTGTCCGACGGCTGGACCGTGGTGACCAAGGACGGCGCACGGGCCGCGCACACCGAGCACTCCATTGCCATCAGCGAGGACGGCGTGTGTGTGCTGACCGCCGTGGACGCCGGGGCGGCAGGTCTCGCGCCGTTCGGGGTCGTCCCCATCTCCCTGGACTGACGCCTTGCTCGCACTGGCCCGGCGGGTCGTCGACCGGCGTGGCACTGCCTTCATCCTGGTCACCGTCCTGCTGTGCTCGTTGACCATCGGCGTGGGCTACGCCAACAAGGTGCGGTGCATCGGGCCGTCGTTCGACTCCCTCGGCCGCAGCGCGCCGGACCTGAACATCAGGGTGGCCCGGGACGTCTGCTACTCCGACATCCAGTATCTGTGGGTTGGCCGGGACGTCGACAATCATGTGTTCCCGTACGTCTCCGGCGGGTACGAACCCGTGTCCAAGACGCTGTTCGGCGGCTCCCTGGAGTACCCGGTGCTCACCGGGCTGGCGATCTGGGTCGCCGCGGCACCGTCATCCAACGACGGCGACTTCCTGTTCCACTCGGCGATCCTGCTCGGCCTCGCCGGGCTGCTGACCGCCGCGCTGCTCGCCTGGCTGGCCGGTCTGCGGTCGTGGTGGTACGCGCTGGCGCCACCGCTCGTGCTGTACGCGTTCCACAACTGGGACCTGCTCGCCGTGGCCGCCACCGTCGTCGCGTTCTGGTTGCTGCTGCGGGGCGCTCGGCCGCGGGGCCCGGCGACGGCGGGCCTGGGTGCTCGGACGACGGCGCGGGTGGGCGGGTCCGTGCCGCGGGGTGCCCGGACGACGGCGCGGGTCGGCGGGTCGGTACCACGGGTCGACGGGTCGGCGTTGTCTCCGCAGCGCAGTGTGATCGACCGGCCCGGACCACTGATCGGCGCGGCGATCGCCCTGGGTATCGGCGCCGGATTCAAGCTCTACCCGTTGATGTTCGCGCTGCCGGTGGCGCTGTGGCTGGGTGCCGGCGGCTGGCGTCCCAGGCCCGGGTCGTCCCGGTCGGCGCTCCGTCGCTGGCTCGTCGGCGCCGGGTTCGCGGCCGGCGCGGCGGCGGTGTTCGCGGCGGTGAACCTGCCGTTCGCGGTGGCCGGCCCGGCCGGCTGGTGGGCGTCGTTCCAGTTCCAGTGGAGCCGGCCGATCGACGTCACCACCAACACCATCTGGTTCTGGGGTGCCCGGCCCTACAGCGACTCCGACAACGAGGCGGTGCAGCACACCCTCGCGATGGTCGCGACCGGCACCACGCTGGCCGCGTTGCTGCTGGCCTGCATCTTCGGCTGGCTGCGGTACGACCGGCGGCGCGGCTATCCGTGGCTTCAGGTGTGCGCGGCGATGGTGTGCGGGTACCTGCTGTTCAACAAGGTGCATTCCCCGCAATTCACGCTGTGGCTGTTGCCGTTCTTCGCGCTGCTGCGGATCCGTCCCGGTTGGATCATCAGCTACTTCGTCGTCGACGCCGCGATCGGCATCGGGTTCTTCCGGTGGCAGTACCTGATCGGCAGCGGCGCGCCGAACTCCGCGTACGACGCGCTGTCCCCGCAACTGGTGCTGATCGGGGTCTGGGGGCGGGCGGCGCTGCTGATCGCGCTGTTCATCGTGTTCCTGCGGTCCGAGGTGGTGACCCAGCCGGCCCGGAGAGATCGGTCCGCCGCAGCCAGGACAATCCCCGGCGCCGCCGCACCGCCGCTGTCGGAGCGGTCGGAGAGGCCGCCGCTGGACAGCGGGACGAGGCGCGACGTCGAACCGGATCTGCAGCAGGCGGAACCCGGGCACGCCACCTCGACGGCGCCCGCGACCAGCGCGGCGCAACCTGCACAGGACTCGGCGACGCTGCGCCGGTGATCGCGGCGCCCACCACGGCGGTGAGGGCTCTGGCGGTGTTCGGCGTCGCGGGGTCGTGGAGACCGCGCCCGACACTGCTGCCAAGGTGATCGGTCGGGACTGCCCACGGTCGCACCCGGCGTCGCCCCCGCACCGTCGAATGCTGGCGTCAAAGGTTTGCAGCGCTCACCATGTGTTGATGGCCATCACCCGAATCGTGCCCGATCTCGACGTCGCCTCGACCGCCGCGTCGATCGACTTCTACCCGTAGGTAGTCGGTCTGCGGCCGGTGATGGACCTGGGTTGGATCGTCACCTTCGCCGACCCGGAGCTGCCCGACCGGCAGATCAGCGTGATGTCATCGGAGTCCACTGCACCGGTGCTGCCCGAGGTGTCGATCGAGGTGGACGACGTCGACGCCGCCTACCGGGCGGCGACCGCGGCCGGTGCGCCGATTGTCCATCCGCTGACCGACGAGCCCTGGGGAGTGCGCCGGTTCTTCGTCCGCGACCCGGACGGTCACGTGCTCAACGTGCTGTCGCACAGCCGGGCGGCCGGCGAGGACGAGGGCGCAGGTTGATCGTGGCTGCCGGCACCCGCATCGCCCTCGCGTCGACGGACCCGTCGCCGACGGAAGGGGTGGTGACCATCCGGATGCCGCCTTGAGCAACACCGCCGGTGGGCGCCGGCGCTGTTGGCCGGGTTCTTCGGCGAAGTCCCCCGGTCAACCGGCGCGAGGGCGGCGTTGTCCCGCCCGACTTGCCCGCGGGCTCTTGCATCCGGTCGAGTTGTCACCCCGCGATGTGCCGGATCCGCGTTCCCCAATCCCGCATCGCGGCCACCGCTGTGTCCCGGTCGGCGTCGTCGAACTGGGTGATCACCGCGTAACCGACGACGCGCAGCGGCCCGCGCACCAGCCCCACGTCGGCGCGGATCCCCGCGTCGGTGCCCGTCTTGTGCGCCACCCACCAATCCCGGTCGGGCTCGGTGTGTGCCAGCGGGTCCAGCCCGAAAGCGCCGGCCACCATGGACAGGTCGGTGTCCAGGCTGAGCCACCCCAGCACCATCGCGCTGACCGTCGGGTCGACCACCTCGCCCCGGTGCAGCCGGGCCAGCAGGCCGGCCAGCTCATCCGCGGATCCGGTCGACAGCGTCGCCGGGTCCTGCGGGGAACGCTCGTCCCGCACCCGGTCGTGCAGCGCCGTCCCGGCCAACGACAGCGATGCGGTCAACTCCGCCACGGCCGGCAGACCGATCTCCCGCAGCAGCACGTTGCTGGCCAGGTTGTCGCTGACCGCGGCCACCAGCACGGCCAGATCGGCGACCGCCATCGATCGGGCGTGCAGGTGCTGCCACACGCCCGAATCGGCCACCGCATCCTCCGACGTGCGGGTGAACAGCGTCGCGGGATCGAGCTCGCGGTGCACGAGGCGGCGGGCGACCTCGATCAGCAGCAGCACCTTCCCGACCGACGCCGTCGGCCGGACGGTGCGCTCGTCGAGAAGCGCGAGCTCCTCGCCGGTCTGCGCGTCGACGAGGCAGGCGGACAGCTGCACGGACGTGCCGGGTGGGGCGGTCATGGCGCCCATGCTCGCATCCGGCCGGATCAGCTCAGCGTGATCGAGGTCCACCACGTGGTGTCGACTGTCGGCATCCGGCGCCGGTCGCGCGGTTCCGGGTTTCCGTGCCGGACAGCTGCTCCGTCGCCGCCCGGGGCGTCCATGAACCGGGCGCGCACGTTCGGTCGGGACGTCGTCGGGGCGGATTTCAGCGCCTTCTGTGGGTCTACGTCGCAGGGCCGGTCGCCGGGGCCGCCAACGCCGTAGGGGCTGCCTCTAGTGCTGCTCGGGCAGGCCCGGCCCGGCCCGGATCCGCGGCTGTCCCGGGCGCGCTGTTCACCGTTGGCCCGGCCGGAACGCTGAGCCCCGGCAGGCAGGTCCTGCTTGTACCCTCTGCGCAAGAGGCGCCGCGGCGGAGCGGTGGCCTCCTCGGTGACCAACGCGGTGTCGGGAGGTCGGGCCCGTGCAAGCCGGTTCCAGCTGGTCGCTGGCCCGCCGCATCCTCGCCCTGCAGGCCGTCGTCCTGGTGGTCGTCCTCGGTGCCGCGCTCGCGGCCCTGCTGGTCGACACCAGCGCCGAAACCGAACGGACCACCGGCGAGCGGGTCGTCGCGGTGGCGTCCGCGGTGGCCGCCGCACCGAGCGTCCGAGCGGCGGTGTCGGCCACATACCCGGCGGGACAGGAGATCACCGGTCCGGCGGCGGCGATGCGGGATTACGCCGAAGCCGTCCGCGCGAGCACCGGGGCGGACTTCGTCGTGGTGATGACGCCGGCCGGCATCCGTTATACACACCCCGATCCGGCGCAGATCGGGCAGGAATACCTCGGTAGCCGGGACGCCGCGCTGGCGGGCGGCACCGCCGTCGAGACCTACACCGGCACGCTCGGGCCGTCCGTCCGCGCGATCGTGCCCGTTCTCGACGACGGGCGGGTGGTCGCGCTGGTCTCGGTCGGCGTGCTGGTCGATCACGTCGACGAAGCCACCAACCGGCGGCTGTGGGTCCTCGGGCTGATCGCGGCCGGGGCCCTGGCGATCGGCTTCATCGGGTCGTTGCTGATCGCCCGCTGGGTCCGCCGGCAAACCCTCGGCAAGGGCCCGCGGGAGCTGGCCCGGCTGTTCACGTACTACGACGCGGTGCTCGCCGCCGTGCACGAGGGCATGGTGCTGCTGGACGGGGACGGCCACATCGTCAGTGTCAACGCGGCGGGTCGACGGCTGCTCGGACTCACCGACGACGCCGTCGGTCGCACCGCGACGCAGGCCGGCCTGCCGCCCCAGGTGGCCGAGCTGATCGACGATCTGGGCAATCTGACAGACGAACTCGTGCTGTCCCGGGACCGGGTGCTGCTGATCAGCAGGCGGCCGGTTCAGGTGCAGGGCGCCACCGTCGGCGCCGTTGTCACCCTGCGGGATCACACCGAACTCGAATCGCTGACCGGGGAGCTCGACCGGGTGCAGGGGTTCTCGGAGGCGCTGCGCGCCCAGGCACATGAATCGGCCAACCGGCTGCACACCGTCATCTCGCTCATCGAACTCGGCGAGACCGACCATGCCTTGACGTTCGCGGTCGCCGAAATGGAATCCGCGCAGGGCCTGGCCGACCGGGTGCTCGCCGGGGTGGACGACCCTGCCGTGGCGGCGCTGTTGCTGGCCAAGTCCGCGCAGGGCGCCGAGCGGGGCATCGAGCTGACGGTGCGGCCCGGCTCGCTCCTGCCGACCGGCGTTGCCCCGGCCGCCGAACTGGTCACCATCGTCGGGAACCTTGTCGACAACGCCTTCGACGTGCTGTCCGGCGAGAGCGCCGCGAACGGGCCGCGCCGGGTGGAGGTCTCTGCGCGGGTCGAGCCGGCGGCGGCTCGGGCCGGTGACGGTACGGCGGCTGACCGCGGTGTGGTTGCCGCGGGTGAGGGGACCGGCGCCGGCGGCGTGGTGATCACCGTGGAGGACAACGGGCCCGGCCTGACCTCGCAGCAGGCGGCGTCGGTGTTCTCCCGCGGCTGGTCGACCAAGGCGGCGCGCGGCCCCGCCGGTGATCGCGGCCTCGGGCTGGCTCTGGTCGCCCAGGCGGTGCGCCGCTGCGGCGGCACGGTCGAGGTCCGGCCCGGCAGGGGTGCGCGGTTCCGGGTGTGGCTGCCGCTGCGGGCCGCATCCGGGGCGGCCCTCGGCGCCGGCGGCCGCGACGTGGGCGGCGACCGTCACGGCCTCGACACCGGTGACGGCGGCGCCGGCGCGGCGGCGCACGGTGCTGAGCCGGCCCGGAGCGTGCCGTGATCAAGGTGCTCGTCGTCGAGGACGAACCGATCGCCGCACGGGCCCACAAGGCTTACGTAGAACGGGTCTCCGGGTTCAGCGTGACCGCGGTGGCGCATTCCCGGATCGAGGCCGAACGTGCGCTGGCCCGGGGCGCGGTCGACCTCGTGTTGCTGGACCTGCACCTGCCCGACGGCAGCGGCCTCGACCTGTTCCGGCGGATTCGGGCGGCCGGCTCGACCGTGGACGTGATGGTCGTGTCGTCGGCGCGGGACGCCGATGTGGTGCGCTCCGCCGTTGCGCAGGGCGCGGTGCAGTACGTCATCAAGCCGTTCGCGTTCGGCACCCTGCGCGACCGGTTGCTGGCGTACCAGGAGTTCCGCAACCAGGTGGGGGAGAACGCCGACGTCGATCAGGCGGCGGTCGACCGGGCACTCGGCATGCTGCACTCCCCGGCGGGCGGCGCGCTGCCCAAGGGGATGACGAAGGAGACGCTGGCCATGGTCGTCGGCGCGCTGCGCGAGTTCGGCGAGGCGTCGTCGACGCAGATCGCCGACTTCCTCGGCGTCTCCCGGATCACCGCTCGCCGCTACCTGGAGCACCTCGCCGACACCAACGTCGCCGAACGGAGCCTGCGGTACGGGCAGGTCGGTCGGCCCGAGACCCGGTACGGCCTGCGCAAGCCCGGCTGACCCCGCGGCCCGTCACCTAGCGCGCTGACCTTCATGCGACTGCGGTACGTCGCGTCGCCTCCGTGACCGGATGTTCCACATTCTTCAGGCCGCATCGTTCAGGCGGCCACCGTCCGGCGCGCCAAGTCCGGCGCGCCAAGTCCCGCTCCGTCAGCCACGTGGCAGCACGTTGCTGATCAGCGGTTGCCAGGTCTGTGGTCCGACAATGCCATCGACCGCCAGGCCCCAGTAGTCGGCCACCCTGTTCTGGTAGTAGTACACGGCAGCTTCCGTCTTCGGCCCGAAGATGCCGTCGACCGCAAGGTACGCCTTCCCGCCCGCGGCGACGCTGCGCGCATTCATCTGATCCTGAAGCGCCTTGACGGCCGGTCCGATGCTGCCGCGCCGGACGGTGACCAGAAGAGCCGACCAGGTGCGTGGCCCGACGATCCCGTCGACGACCAGTCCTTTCCGCGACTGGAAATCGCGAACCGCGGTGTTGGTCCACGGACCGAAGATGCCGTCCACTGCGAGACCAGCACCGTGCGCATTGAGCAGGTACTGCAGCGATCGGACCGAGACCGCTGCGTTCGATGAGCCTTGGCGCAGTACGGGCCAGGTACCGATGCCCGGCGATGCCGAGGCCATCAGTGCGCCGGTGCTGGTCAAGCTGCCGGATGTGACAGCAGGCGACGAGGCTGCTGTGACTGATCCGGCGAACAACAGGGACAGACCGACGGCCAGGAGAACGATCGACCTGCCGAGGATGGCCTTCATCAGGGCCTCCCGGATGAGGGGGCGTCGGTTCAACGACCGGGATGGAAGCCGCCCGGCGCTCGTCAACACCTCCACGGTTTCTCGGAAGCAACGTTGGAGCCAGAGTCGAAGGTCATGCGTCATGCGGACGGTCGGTCAGGTGGGCCGGACGACGCCCGCCCTTACCCAGATTCGGCTCGAGTCACACCGTGGAAGATGCTGGTGGCCCAGGCTCGAATCTCTATGATCAGGGTCACTTGCAGCGCCGCGGGTGCGGATCGCGCGGAGCCGTGTCGGTGCACCCGGCCAGACGTCCTCGATGGAGCGCTCGTCGGGTTGCGGCGGTCACGCGATGGCCCGCCTGGGCGGCGACGAGTTCGTCATCAACACGACCGAGCGCGGTACTGCCCGGGCGTCACCCCGACCAGTGCAGTGAAGTCGCGGGTGAAGTGCGCCTGGTCGTACCACCCGTACCGGTGCGCGAGGTCGGTCAGCGTCCCGCCGTAGCCGTGGTCGATGTCGGTGACCACGTCATGCATGCGGTATCGCGCCAGCACCCACTTGGGGCCGACGCCCACGTACCGGGTGAACAGGCGTTGCAGTGTCCGCGGGGTGACGCGGTGCCGGCGCGCGACTTCGGCGACCGCGACCAGCGAACGGTCGGCCAGCATGTCGGCGATGATGCGCAGGACCTCGTCGAAGCGGGTGTCGGCACGGCTCGCTGCGCCCGCGGAAACCAGCCAGGACTGCGCGGCGTCCGCCCATTCGTCCGGGCGACCGGCCAGGTCGGGATCGGCCAGCGTGCGGCACAGGTCGGCGCCCAACAGGTCACGGGCCGGCAGGATCCGGTCCGTCCATCCGGCTGCCGAACGCCCCGTCAGCGCGGCGAGGCCACCCGGTCGGAACCGCAGCCCGACGATCCGTCCGCTGCCCCGGGTCTGTACCTCGAACCGCCGGGTCGCCACCCCGGTGACGACGACCGTCTCCCCGTCCGGCATGCCGGGCCGGGAATGATCGGTGATTTCCACGGTCAGCGAGCAGGTGGGGTGGGCGAGGACGGCGCTGGTGAACACCTTGTCCGGCGGTAGATCCCAGGCGAGCGACCACACGTTTTCCACCCAGCGACCAGCCCGCGGCCCGGCCGGGTGGCGGTTCAACCGGACGTACCGGGCCATCTCGTCGGGGCGCAGGACACCGGCCGTGGACGCCGTCGCCGGCCCCGGCCCGTCCGCTGTCGCCTTTGTGCTAGCCGTCACCGGGTCAGCGTAGGCAAGCTCGGTGGCGTCCCGTTCCCGACCGGAAGGCAACCCAGATGGCCATCGCCACGCTCAAGATGCTCACCCTCGACAGCTCCGACGCCCGCCGTGACGCCGAGTTCTGGTCGGCCGTGCTGGGCTGGGAGGTCGCGCACCTGCAGGACGAGTACGCGATGCTGTCCGGCCCCGGCGGGATCGCCCTCGGCCTCGGCACCCTGCCGGACCACGAGCCGCCGGGCTGGCCGAACGAGCACGGCAGCAAGCAGTTCCATCTAGATCTGGCGGTCGAGGACCTCGACGCCGGGGTGGGGCGGTGCATCGAACTCGGCGCCACCTTCCCTGCCGAGCAGCCCGGTGAGACCTGGCGGGTACTGCTCGATCCGAGCGGGCATCCGTTCTGCCTGACCCTGGCGGGCAACTGGGGCTGACGGTTCACGCCTGGTCACGCCGCCCCGTCCGCGTCGGCTCCGGCTGTCCCTCCCGCCGGGACCTCCGGGCCGGCTCGGACCAGGCCGGACACACCGGCTCAGGCAGCCCGTCCACCGTCCACGGGGGCCGCCGCGTCGGGGTCGAGCAGGTCCTGCGGGCGACCGCGGGTCTGTCGCCAAACCTGTCGGACGGTCAGGCACAGCACCAGCCAGGCCAGCCCGGTGACCCAGCCGCCCAGCACGTCGGTCGCCCAGTGCACCCCGAGGTACAGCCGGGACAGCCCGATGCACAGCACGAACAGCAGCGCCGCGGCGATGACGCCCGCCCGCACCCAGTGCCGGCCGATCGACGGCACGAAGACCACCAGGAGCACGCCGACAATGGCAGCCGAGGCCAGGGCATGGCCGGAGGGGAAGGATTCGTTCGTCTCGACCACCAGTCGCAGATTCGCCGGCGGTCGGTCCCGTCCGACGGTCGCCTTGCCGAATCGGACCAATGCACCGGCGCCCGCCGCGACCACCGCGACCAGCGCCGCGTCGCCTCGGCGACGGCGCCAGAACAGGTAGATCACTACGCTGATTGCCAGCATCGACATCGCCAGCGTGCTGCCAACGTCGGTGACCACCTTGGCCGCCGTGGTCAGTGCCGGTGTCCGCTGGTCGATCATCCACTGCCAGACCGGTGGGTCGATCGAGGCGAGCCCGTTGCCCTCGGTCGCCCCGTCGGCCAGGCCGAGCACCATCCCGGCCAGGACTGCCAGCAGGGCGCCGCTGGTGAACAGGAATTCGGCGGTCCGCGGCGCGCCGTGCCGCCAGCGGACAGCGGCGACGGCACCCAGTCCCAGCATCAGCAACGCCGCGATCGCGTACGGCAGCCAAACGTAGCCGTACTCGAACAGCACATCGCCGTCGGCCACGAACCGCGGAACGCCGGCGGTTGGCGCTGGGGCGGTCACAGCGGTGAGGACGGCCCCCCCCGAATCGACGGACCACGGATCGACGACCGTCGCGGCACCGACCAGCGCTGCTGACACACCGGGCTCCCTCTGCCGACGACACCGACCGTGCGGGCCCGTGCTCGACCATCACGGTCAACAAGGGGTAAGGGGACGACGACGCCGGACGACCGTCAGTCGAAGAAGCTCTCCAGGAACGTCTTCTTCCGCTTCTTGTGCTTGCGGGCCTTACGGTCCTCCGCGTACAGGCGTTCGGCTCGCTTGCGGTTGTCGTCGTCGGTGGGCCGGCGCGGCGCGTCGTAGTCCTTGATCGGTGGGGGCTGGTGAGCCCCGATCGGCTCCAGGCCCAGATAGCGCGCCTCCGCCGCCTGCAGATGTTCCAGCTCGCCGGCGTCCAGGAAGATCCCGCGGCACTGTTTGCACTGATCGACGATCACGCCGTTGCGCTCGAAACTGCGCATCTTGCTCTGGCACTTCGGACAGGTCAGGCTCATGGTGGCCACAACGGTAGCGCGTCGCCTGCCGGACAGTATTTGCGCGCGTCGCGCGAGTTGGAGCATGCGCCGGACGAGCGTACAGTGGAACGTCGGCGCGCGAGTCGTGTCGGCTTGGTGCTGCACGCATCCGGCCGGCATCGGATGAATGGCATCTGAGCGCGTCGGCCTCCCGCAGAAATTGATACGGAAGAGCTGGTACGGCGTTGCGCCGGAAGCAGTGGGTCCGTGCGGGTGGTGCGCTCGACTCAAGCCCGGTCGCCCCGCAACCGGACGTCCTTGTCGTCCACGACACCGATGCCCGATCGCCCGGCGGCCAGTACGGCCAACACATCGGATTGCGGAGGACATGGGCAAGAAGGACGGGGCCATCGAGGTCGAGGGTCGCGTGGTCGAGCCGTTGCCCAACGCGATGTTTCGCGTGGAGCTGGAAAACGGGCACCGCGTGCTCGCGCACATCAGCGGCAAGATGCGGCAGCACTACATCCGCATCCTGCCCGAGGACAGGGTCGTCGTGGAGCTGTCGCCCTACGACCTGACCCGCGGCCGGATCGTCTACCGCTACAAGTAGACGCTCGCTCCGCGAGTGGGCAACGGACCGCCTTACGGCGGACGGATACGAGTAGACGCTCGCTCCGCGAGTGGGCAACGGACCGCCTTACGGCGGACGGATACGAGTAGACGCTCGCTCCGCGAGTGGGCAACGGACCGCCTTACGGCGGACGGATACGAGTAGACGCTCGCTCCGCGAGTGGGCAACGGACCGCCTTACGGCGGACGGATACGAGTAGACGCTCGCTTCGCGACACCGCCTAATGGCGGACCAGCGGACGAGGGCGCCACGGCCAGCACGCAAATCCGCTCCCTTCTCGGGGGCGGGCCCGGGTACGGACCCGGGACGACCGGCCTGCCAGCCGCAGGACCGGTAGGGAGCGCATCGGAGCGATGCGCGTGGTCCGCCCTGAACGACAGGGCGGTACTAGAGAAAGCAGGACGGCAGTGAAGGTTCAACCCAGCGTCAAGAAGATCTGTGACAACTGCAAGGTGATCCGTCGCCACGGCCGCGTCATGGTGATCTGCAACAGCAACGCGCGGCACAAGCAGCGCCAGGGCTGATCAGCTGGCGGCGCAGTCGCCGCCCGGCACGACCCGCAGTACCGCACGACGACCCGCAGTACCGCACGACCCGCAGTACCGCACGACCCGCGACACAGCAGCACCGAGCAACACAGCAATCGCGCCGCCACCCGCCACCTCGGCCTCCGGGCCGGGGACTGGCGGTACACCCCCGGACCACGGGCCGGGGCCCCGCTCACAGATCGGGGACGGGGCGCGACCGACACCTGTGGGAACGACAAAGGAGTACCACGCCACATGGCGAGACTCGTCGGCGTCGATCTTCCCCGCGACAAGCGGATGGAGATCGCGCTCACCTACGTCTACGGGATCGGGCGTACCCGCTCCCTCCAACTGCTGAAGGCCACCGGCATCAGCCCCGACCTGCGCTCCAAGGATCTGACCGACGAGGACGTGCTCGCCCTGCGCGACGCGATCGACGCGGCCGACCTCAAGGTGGAAGGTGATCTGCGCCGCGAGGTGCAGGCCGACATCCGCCGGAAGATGGAGATCGGGTCGTACCAGGGGCTGCGGCACCGTCGCCACCTCCCGGTCCGCGGGCAGCGCACCAAGACCAACGCGCGCACCCGCAAGGGACCGAAGAAGACCATCGCCGGCAAGAAGAAGGCCAGGTAACCGATGCCCCCCAAAGCCCGCACGGGTTCAGCAGCCGTCAAGAAGGTGCGCCGCAAGGAGAAGAAGAACGTCTCCCACGGCCACGCTCACATCAAGAGCACCTTCAACAACACCATCGTCTCGATCACCGACCCCACCGGTGCGGTGATCTCCTGGGCGTCCGCCGGTCATGTCGGCTTCAAGGGCTCCCGCAAGTCCACCCCGTTCGCCGCCCAGATGGCCGCCGAGAACGCCGCGCGCCAGGCCATCGAGCACGGCATGCGCAAGGTGGATGTGTTCGTCAAGGGACCGGGTTCGGGTCGGGAAACCGCGATCCGCTCACTGCAGGCCGCCGGCCTCGAGGTCGGCGCAATCTCCGATGTCACCCCGCAGGCCCACAACGGAACCCGGCCGCCGAAGCGGCGCCGGGTCTGAGCGGGGAGGAAGCTAAGAAATGGCTCGCTACACCGGTCCCATGACCAAGAAGTCCCGTCGCCTCAAGACCGACCTCGTCGGCGGCGACCAGGCCTTCGAGCGTCGTCCCTTCCCGCCCGGCCAGCACGGCCGCGCGCGGACGAAGGAGAAGGAATACCTGACCCAGCTGCAGGAGAAGCAGAAGGCCCGCTTCACCTACGGCGTGATGGAGAAGCAGTTCCGTCGCTACTACGCCGAGGCCGCGTCCCGTCCCGGCAAGACCGGCGAGACGCTGCTGCAGATCCTCGAGTCCCGGCTCGACAACGTCGTCTACCGCGCGGGCCTGGCCCGTACCCGGCGGGCGGCCCGTCAGCTGGTGACCCACGGACATTTCCTGGTCAACGGCACGCGGGTGGACGTCCCGTCCTACCGCGTCGAGCAGTACGACATCATCACCGTCCGCAAGCAGTCCGCGGAGTCGTTCCCGTTCGAGTTGGCGCGGGCGACCTTCGGTGACCGCCCGGTCCCGGCCTGGATGAAGGTCGTGCCGGAGTCGCTGACCGTGCTGATCCACTCCCTGCCGGTGCGTGCGCAGATCGATTCGCAGGTCACCGAGCAGCTGATCGTGGAGTTCTACTCCAAGTAATCCCTCGCTCCGCGAGCAGGAAGGGACCGGCTCCGCCGGACTCGAAAAGCTCAAAGAGTCCCTCGCTCGGCGAGCAGGAAGGGACCGGCTCCGCCGGACTCGAAAAGCTCAAAGAGTCCCTCGCTCCGCGAGCAGGAAGGGACCGGCTCCGCCGGACTCGAAAAGCTCAAAGAGTCCCTCGCTCCGCGAGCAGGAGCAGGCAGGGAAGGGACTCGCGGGTTCGAGAACTTGATAGAGCTACTGGCTGCGCCAGTGACGTGATTGGTTATCGGAATGTCCCTGGCTCGGCGCGGATCGATTCCCAGATAGATCCCCGCGCCGGGCCAGGCCCCGGCCGTTGGACCGGCCGGTGCAGTACCCCCACAGTGGCGTCATATGGCGGACGCCACCTGCGAAAGGAATGAACCAAGTGCTGATTTCCCAGCGCCCCGCACTGACCGAAGAGGTTGTGTCCGAGAACCGCTCGCGGTTCGTCATCGAGCCGCTCGAGCCGGGATTCGGCTACACCCTCGGCAATTCCCTGCGCCGCACCCTACTGTCGTCGATCCCGGGCGCCAGCGTCACCAGCATCCGTGTCGACGGCGTGCTGCACGAGTTCACCACCGTCCCCGGCGTCAAGGAGGACATCACCGAGCTGATCCTGAACCTCAAGGAGCTCGTGGTGTCGTCCGAGGACGACGAGCCGGTCACCATGTACCTGCGCAAGCAGGGCCCCGGTGACGTCACCGCGGCCGACATCGCGCCGCCGGCCGGCGTCACCGTGCACAACTCCGACCTGAAGCTCGCGACCCTGACGAAGAAGGGCAAGCTCGAGATCGAGCTTGTCGTCGAGCGTGGCCGCGGCTACGTCCCGGCCTCGCCCAACAAGGTCGTCGGTGCCGAGATCGGCCGCATCCCGGTCGACTCGATCTACTCGCCGGTGCTCAAGGTCACCTATCGCGTCGAGGCAACCCGTGTCGAGCAGCGCACCGACTTCGACCGGCTGGTGCTGGACGTCGAGACCAAGCCGTCGATCACCCCGCGGGATGCGCTGGCCTCGGCCGGCACCACCCTGGTGGAGCTGTTCGGATTGGCCCGCGAGCTGAACATCGACGCGGAGGGCATCGAGATCGGGCCGTCGCCCGCCGAGGCCGACCACATCGCCGCGTTCGGCCTGCCGATCGAGGAGATGGACCTCACCGTCCGCTCGTACAACTGCCTCAAGCGCGAGGGCATCCACACGGTCGGCGAGCTCGTCTCCCGCACCGAGGCGGACCTGCTCGACATCCGCAACTTCGGGCAGAAGTCAATCGACGAGGTCAAGATCAAACTCGCCGGCATGGGTTTGTCCCTCAAGGACTCGCCGGCCGGATTCGACCCCGCGGCCGCTGCGCTGGCCTACAGCGACAACGACTGGAACGACGACACCGATGACGCCGGCTACGGGCTGCCCGCCGCCGCGCCGACCGAGGCCGTCGCCGACGACACGGATTACGCGGAGACCGAGCAGATCTGAGTCACTGGCTCCGCCAGTTGGTGATGGACCGGCTTCGCCGGGCTCGAAAACTCAACAACTGAGTCACTGGCTCCGCCAGTTGGTAGGGACCGGCTTTGCCAGGGCTCGAAACCACCTGAATCACTGGCTCCGCCAGTGGGCACGGACCGGCTACGCCGGACGCAGAAAACTGAATAGATGCAGTTGCTTCGCTTCGCTCTGGCTGGCCTTCGCCAGTGGAGTGCAGTGGAGCACGGGTCCACCCGGCCTTCGGGTGGGCGGCAACGTCTCGCCAACCAATCTCGCACAGCGTGTTCCGCAACCCGTGGGTTGTGGCCTCGCGCAGCGGTGTTGCGCAGCAGCGTTGCCGAACACGGATAGGAAACCGTCGGCGCCCGGGAGTTCGCTCCCGGGCGGCCGCCTCACCCGCTGCGGTCGACCGCCGCGGACAACGATCGAAGGAATGTCTCATGCCCACGCCTCCCAAGGGTCCCCGTCTCGGCGGAGGACCGGCCCACGAGCGGCTGATCCTCGCCAACCTCGCCCAGTCGCTGTTCGAGCACGGCAAGATCACCACCACCGAGACCAAGGCCAAGCGGCTCCGCCCGTACGCGGAGAAGCTGATCACCTCGGCCAAGAAGGGCACCCTGCACCACCGTCGCGAGGTGCTCAAGGTGATCCGCGACAAGGACGTGGTGCACAAGTTGTTCGCCGAGATCGGACCGTCGTTCGCGACCCGCAACGGTGGGTACACCCGGATCACCAAGACCGCCCCGCGCAAGGGCGACAACGCCCCGATGGCGATCATCGAGCTGGTCGACGAGGAGACCGTCTCGTCCGCCGCGTCCCGGGTCGCCCGCCGTGCGGCCTCCGCCCGCGGCGACCGCAGTGCGCGCGTCGCTGCGTCGTCGGGTGCGGCTGCCGCCGGTTCGGCGCCGGCCTCCGACGCCGACGCCACCGCCGACGAGACCGCCGACGAGGCCGTGGTGGTGGACGAGGGCAGCGTCGTTGATGGCTCTGCGGTTGACGCTGCTGCCGGTGATGGCGATGCGGTCGCCGATGACGCGGCCGTCACCGCCGTCGAGACCAGCGCGGATACCGAAAGCGGCTCTGCGCAGGCCGTCGAGGGCGCAACCGAGGATCCGGCCGAGGGTGCCGACGAGGTGAAGTAATCCGCACTCAGCAGGGCTGCCGCAACGGGGGTGGAACGACGTACGCGTCGATCCGCCCCCGTTGTGCTGTCCGCGGTTCTGTTGCCCTCGACGCCCGCGCGCCTCGGTTGGGCGTTGCGGTCGGATCGAGTCGCCATTTCCGTGCCCGGAAGAGGCCGGGAAGGGCCCGTTGTTGGCGACTCGACGACGTGCGGGGCCGCCGCATCGGACGGGGACCGCGGTGACCTCGGCGGACTCGGCAGGTTTCGAGATGATCCGGCTCCGGCTGGACCTGTCCTACGACGGGACCGACTTCTCCGGCTGGGCCGTGCAACCCGGGCGGCGCACGGTGGCGGGGGAACTGCTGACGGCGCTGACGGTGCTGCTGCGCGATCCGCCGCCGCTGGTGGTCGCCGGACGCACCGACGCCGGCGTGCATGCCGTCGGTCAGGTGGCGCACATCGACGTCCCCCGATCCACGCTCGCCAAGTTGGCGCCGCGGCACCTGTCGCAGGCGGCCGTGCCCGACGCCGCTGCCGGAGCCGATGGCGCACTCGCAACCCACCCACTCGCAACCCACGCCGCGCCCGGAACCGCGCCGGCCCCATCGGGAACCGGTGCCGCGCCCGCGGCGGCCCCATCCGGAACCGCGGCGGCCCCGGGAACCGGTGCCGCATCCGGCAACGAGGACGGCACCGCAGCGGGACGCCTCGGGCTGCTCCGCCGGCTCGCCGGGTTGTTGCCGCTCGATCTGCGGGTGCGGACGATGTCCGTTGCGCCGCAGGGGTTCGACGCCCGGTTCGCAGCGCTGCGGCGTCATTACCGGTATCGCATCGGCACTGCCGACTGGGGTGTGGAGCCCGCCGATCGTCGCTTCGTGCTGGCTCGTCGTCATCCGTTGGACGTCGAGGCGATGTCACTGGCTGCGCACGGGCTGATCGGGCTGCGGGACTTCGCGGCCTTCTGCCGTCCGCGGGAGGGCGCCACGACCATCCGCGAACTGCAGTCGCTGACCGTCGCGCGGGCCGGCGAGGAGGTGCACATCGACGTCGTCGCGGACGCGTTCTGCCATTCCATGGTGCGGGCGCTGGTCGGCTCGCTCATCACTGTCGGGGAACTGCGGGTACCGACGCAACGCCCGGCGCAGCTGCTCGAAGCAGGTGTGCGCACGCCGGACATCCACGTCGCGCCCGCGCACGGCCTCACGCTGATGGCGGTCGACTACCCGCCGGACGACGAACTCGCGGACCGGTCCGCTGCGACCCGGGCCAGGCGCGACGACAGGTCGCTCTGATCGCTCCGGACATGGATGGCGTTTGTCCGTTTAGGGTGAACCGCTGGGGTCGGCGGCGGATCGAGGCGGCATGGGCGAACTGACGGGTGGAACGCCACCCCCTGCCGACGAAACGGCCGAAGACGGCGCGGCGGCCGCACCCGCTGACCGGCCGACACCGCGCAACGGTGCCGGGTCGGTCGGTGAGCAGACCGCCGGCGCAGGGTCCGCCGGCACGGACCACGCGCCCGTGGACGCTGCCGAGCCGTCCGGCCCACCGGAGGGCCGGCACAGCGCACCGAAACCACCCCCGCTGCAGGTCGTCACGGGCTGGCTGGGATCCCTGCGGCCCAAGGGCAAGGACGTGCGGGCCGATGTGCTCGCGGGCCTGCCCGGGGCGATCAGTTCCGTACCGGACGGCATGGCCACGGCCCTGCTGGTCGGTGTCAACCCGGCGTACGGGCTGTACGCGTCGTTCGCCGGGAAGGTGGGCGGCGGCCTGACGACCAGCACCAAGCTGATGGTCGTCACCACCACCACCGCCGCGTCCCTGGCTGCCGGGTCGGCGCTGTCGGACGTGGCGCCGGAAGGCCGTGACCGGGCGCTGATCCTGCTGACCATTCTGACCGGCGCGGTGATGATCGTGGCCGGCCTGCTGCGTCTCGGCCGCTACATCCGGTTCGTCTCCCGCTCGGTGATGCTCGGCTTCCTCACCGGCATCGCGGTCAACATCATCATGGGTCAGTTGGCCGGGTTGGTCGGCTCACCCACCGAGGGCGGGGTGGCCGCGCAGAAGGCCGCCTACGTGGTGACGCACCCGTCCGGGATCATCACCGCGTCCGCCGTGGTCGGCGCCGCCGCCCTGGCGGTGATGTTCCTGCTCAGCCGGACCCGCCTGGGACTCTTCGCGTCGCTGATCGCCGTGGTGCTGCCCACGATCGCGGTGGCGCTGCTGGGCCTGGACCAGGTGCAGACCGTCGCGGACGTCGGCGTCATCCCCAGCGGTTTCCCGCCGCTGAGGCTGCCGCACCCGGGCGACCTCACCGTCGGGGTGCTCACCGGTTCCTTCGCCATCGCCGCCATCGCCCTGGTGCAGGGCGCAGGGGTGGCCGAGGCCGCGCCGAACTCCGACGGCAGTCCGCCGAACACGAACGGCGACTTCGTCGGTCAGGGCGTCGCCAATATCGCTGCCGGGTTCTTCCACGGCACGCCGGTCGGCGGCTCGGTCAGCAGCACCGCGCTCAACCTCGCCGCCGGCGCCCGCAGCCGGTGGGCGTCGATCTTCGGCGGGCTGTGGATGCTCGTCATCCTGGTCGCGTTCTCGCAGTTGGTCGCCTTGGTGCCGATGCCCACACTGGCGGCGGTGCTGATCTTCGCCGGGGTGATGTCGATCCGACCCCGGGAGATCGCGGTGGTGTGGCGCACCAGTCATACCGGGCGCATCGCGTTGATCGTCACGTTCCTGTCGACGCTGGCCCTGCCCGTCGCCGCGGCCGTCGGTGTCGGCGTCGTGGTGTCCCTGGTGCTGCAACTGAACAAGGAGCTGAACGACCTGCGGATCGTCCGGCTCGACCGCCGCTCCGACGGCCAGTTCATCGAGCAACCAATGCCGCGGGTGCTGCCCGATGCCGAGCCCGTCGTGCTCGACGTGTACGGCAGCCTGCTGTACGCAGGTTCGCGGACGCTCGGCGCTCGGCTGCCCGACCCCCGGCTGACTCATCGACCGGTGGTGATCCTGCGGTTGCGCGGCCGGTTGTCGCTCGGTTCTACGTTCTTCGGTGTCGTCGCCCACTATGCGGACCTGCTGGAGGCCGCCGGCGGCCGGCTGTACCTGTCCGGGGTGCAGACCGACATGGTGCATCGGTTCAAGCACTCCCAGTTCGACGACGTCAAGGGCAAGATCACCATCTATCGGGCCACCGAGGTGCTCGGGGCGTCCACGATGGCCGCGGTCCGGGACGCCCGGCGCTGGCTGGCGCAGGCGGAGTCGAGCTCTGCCGCCGGCGGTGCCACCGGCGACGGTCCGCCGACCGGGGCCACGGCGAACGACGCCTTCGGTCGACCGGCGACCGGCACCCAAGAGGCCGCCAGCGGCACCCGCGTCGCACCGATCGACGGTGGGACACCGGGCGCCGCGCTCACCGTCGGGTCAGATCCGTCCGGCGACGTCCGGCCACCCGACGAGTCGCTGCGCTGAGGGCCGCCGGCCGCGGTCTGCGCCGCGTCGGCGCCGGTGGCCGAGCCCATCCCAGCGTGACGGCGGTTCACCGCGCTCCACCCGAACGGGTCGACGGCGGCCCGAGCATGCCGTCACTTTGACCTTGTCGACGGCCGCGCGGTACTCTGGCTAGTCGGTGTGCCGCGCAGCTGCGTGCGGCGGTCCTGGCGCGTGTGCGTCGACCGCATTGTGCAGTTGGTTTCCAGGCCCGGAGGGAGTTGTTCTCGACCGGGCCCTGACCATGTGGTGCCGCGCACCACCTGGGAGGCACCCGCCTCCGGCAAGACCACCCTGGACGAGAACGAAGAGGCATATCCGTGCGCACGTACAGCCCCAAGCCCGGCGATGTGACCCACGCCTGGCACGTGATCGACGCGACCGACGTCGTGCTCGGCCGGCTCGCGAGCCAGGCCGCGCAGCTGCTGCGTGGCAAGCACAAGGCGATCTACGCGCCGCACGTCGACACGGGCGACTTCGTCGTCATCGTCAACGCGAGCAAGGTCGCCGTCACCGGCAACAAGAAGGATGGCAAGTTCCTCTACAGCCACTCCGGATACCCGGGCGGCCTGCGTCAGCAGACTGTCGGCGACCTGCTGGAGACCAGGCCGGAGCGACTCGTCGAGAAGGCCGTCATCGGCATGTTGCCGCACAACTCACTGGGCCGATCGATGGCCCGCAAGCTCAAGGTCTACGCAGGCCCGGAGCACCCGCACCTGGCGCAGCAGCCCCAGCCGTACGAGATCTCTCAGGTCGCCCAGTGACCTACGGCCCGTTGACTCCGGTCACCGGCCGCCTCCCGCAGCTCATCGCCGCTGACGATGCAGCCGCACCAGACACTGCAGCCCAGCACACCGCCGCACACAGAACAGCGAGATGAGTCAGTCCGTGAGCCAGAACCCCGAAGTTGCCGTCGAGGAACAATTCGACCTCCCGTCGCAAGGCGAGGTCGGCGAGACCGAATTCGTCGTCGACGCCGCCGCCGGTGACGTCACCGACGAGGCGCCGGAGATCGTTCCGGCCGGCGTCCTGCCTGTCGCCGTCGACCGTCCGGTGCAGACCGTCGGCCGCCGCAAGGAGGCCATCGTCCGGATCCGGCTCGTCCCGGGCAACGGCACCTTCACGCTGAACGGGCGCAGCCTGGACAGCTACTTCCCCAACAAGGTCCACCAGCAGCTGATCAAGGAGCCGCTGGCGATCCTGGAGAAGGGCGAGATCTACGACGTCATCGCCCGGCTGCACGGCGGGGGTGTCACCGGCCAGGCCGGCGCCCTGCGGCTCGCCATCGCCCGCGCGCTGATCGAGCTCGACGAGACCGATCGCCCGCCGCTGAAGAAGGCCGGCTTCCTCACCCGGGACGCCCGTGCCACCGAGCGCAAGAAGTACGGCCTGAAGAAGGCCCGCAAGGCGCCCCAGTACTCGAAGCGCTGATCGCCGTGGGGGGACGGCTGTTCGGCACGGATGGTGTACGGGGGCTCGCCAACTCCGACCTCACGCCGGCGCTTGCGCTGCGACTGGCCACTTCGGCCGCTCAGGTGCTCGGCGAGCGCCGGGTACCGACGCCGCCCGTGCGGCCGTTCGGTGCCCATGGTGAAGAGGTCCTCCTACAGAGCCCGGCGAGGCCGTTGGCCGTCGTCGGCCGCGACCCCAGGGCCAGCGGCGAAATGCTGGAGTCCGCGGTTGCAGCCGGTTTGGCCTCCGCCGGTGTGGACGTCATCCTGCTCGGCGTGCTGCCGACGCCGGCGGTGGCATACCTGACGGCGGACCTGAACGCCGACATGGGCATCGTCATCTCCGCGTCGCACAACGCCATGCCCGACAATGGCATCAAGATCTTCTCCGGTGGCGGGCACAAGCTCGAGGATTCGCTCGAGGACGAGATCGAACGCCGGATGGACGACCCCGCACCGTTGCCCACCGGCGAGGGTGTCGGTCGGATCAGGCGCGCCGACGACGCCGACCGGCGGTACCTGGACCACCTGCTGGTGGCCACCCCGAATCCGCTCAACGGTCTGCGGGTGGTCGTGGACTGTGCGCACGGCGCTGCGTCGTCGCTGGCCCCGGAGGTGTACCGGCGGGCCGGCGCCGAGGTCGTCGTCATCGGCGGCAGCCCGGACGGCCTGAACATCAACGCCGGCGTCGGCTCCACCTACTTGACGGGCCTGCGCGAAGCCGTCGTCTCCGAAGGTGCCGATCTCGGCATCGCGCACGACGGGGATGCCGACCGCTGTCTCGCCGTGGCGGCCGATGGGTCCGACGTCGACGGCGACGTCATCCTGGCGCTGCTGGCCATCTCACTCAAGGATCGCGGCCGGCTGGTGCAGGACACGGTGGTCGCGACCGTGATGGCCAACATCGGGTTCCACCAGGCGATGGCCAAGGCCGGGATCAAGGTGCGCACCACGGCCGTCGGCGACCGGTACGTGCTCGAGGACATGCGGGCGAACGGCTACTCGCTGGGCGGCGAGCAGTCCGGACACCTCATCCTCGCCGACCACGCCACCACCGGTGACGGGCTGCTGTCCGCTCTGCACTTGATGGCCGCCGTCGCGGAGACCGGTCGACCGCTGGCCGAGCTGGCCAAGGTCGTCACCCGGTTCCCGCAGGTGCTGATCAACGTCCGGGTCGACGACAAGGCCGCGGTGGCGTCGTCACCGGAGGTGTTGGCCGCGGTCGATCGAGCCGAGGCCGAACTGGGCGATTCCGGCCGGGTGCTGCTCCGCCCTTCCGGGACGGAGTCGCTGGTCCGGGTGATGGTGGAAGCCGGGACACCCGAGGCCGCGCAGGAGATCGCCGAGCGGGTTGCGAAGGTCGTCGCCGCCGTCTGACGCCGGTTCTCCGCGGGCAGCCGCGGTCCGGAGTCGCTCGTCGGATCGCAGTCGTCGGTCGTACACGGTGCGCGCTGAGCCGGTCCTGCTTGGGCGAGCCGGGTCTCGCCGTCCCGCTGCCGCGGACAGCTCCACGGCGCCCACCCCGGTGGTGAGCTTGCGCCCCGGCAGCGAGCGCTGGCGGGCAAGCAACAGCCCCCCGAGGACGACGCAGGCGGAACGGTGTCAGCCGCCGAGGTCGAACCACCCGAGCGCTACCGACGCCCGGATCCGAGCTCCGCGACGCCCGAGCATCAGCAAGGTCCTCTGTCAGAGCATCGCTGCGGTGACCACATCGCCCGCCCTGATCTTCGACGGCGTGTCCGGGTCCTCCAGGCTCTCCACCGTGGTGCCCTTGACCTTGTCGTCCATCTCGTCGGCGAGCTGCTCGGCGTCGGTGAGGTACCGGATGAAGAACGCCGACGCCAGCATTCGGGTGGCCTGTTGCACGCGCTTGTCCGAGTCGGCGCCGATGATCCCGTTGATGAACGACTTGCCCTCGGCCAGGCCCAGATGACCGGAGCCCTTGACCATCCGCAGTCGCGCGGGCCCGGTGCAGGACCGGGCAATCTTGGCGCCGTCCGCCTCACCCATGTCGTCCTTGGAGCCGATCAGGTGCAGGCTCGGCACCTCCACCCGGCCGGCGGCCTCGATGGCCGATGGCCGGGTCTCGGCGGCGGTGACCGTCATGACGGCGCGGATCTGGTCGTCCTTCGCCGCGGCCAACACCGCCGCGCCACCCCCGGTGGAGTGGCCGATCACGCCCATCCGGCGGATGTCGCCGCGCACCCGTCCTTCACCCAGCTCGCCGTTCGCCACCAGACGCAGCGCCCTGGACATGTCCAGAGCCAGTCCCTGATGGGAGGAGAACGGGCTGCGGTGGGTGTTGGGGGCGACGACGATGATGCCCCACGACGCCAGGTATCTCATGGTGTCTGCGTACTGATCCACGGACTGCATCCAGCCGTGCCCGAACGCGACGATCGGCAACCGCCGGCCGGACGTCGGGGTGAAGACGAGTCCGGGCATCCCCGCCGCGGAAAGGTCTCCGATGGCCACCCGGTGCGGGCCGTGGTAGGCGAAGTACTCCAGGGTTGGCCGCTGCACGCTGGGGATCATCTTCTTCGCCACGACGGTCCTCCGGAGGTCTGCAGGCAGGGTGCTGCGGTGTGTTCGGCTGCCACGACGGGGTTCTCCTCCCGCACCGTCACGGGCCTTCGTCGAAGCGGTCGAGCGGAGCGGGATCGGTGCCGCCCCTGACCTGACGGCACCGCTGTGTCGCTCTCGTACAGTAGCCGGTGGCCCGGGCGGGGCGGCGCGGCATCCCACCGGCCACCGCGACGGGCACAGCAGACAGGGAGCACCGACGTGGCTGACGATTTCGCGACCAACTTGCGCCGGCTGATCCGCGCCCGGTTTCCGCTGCTGTCCATCCAGACCGCCGAGGAGTCCCGGGCCCTGGCCGAGATCGCCGCGGTCGTCGGCAACCGGACCCAGGTCTCGCCGGCCCGGCAGGTCTACACCTGGTCCACCGCGAACGGGTTCGCCGCGCTCGGCCAGCCCGGCAGCCCGGACACCCGGACGCCGCACGCCGCGCTCACCGCCGCGGCCGCGCTCACCATGCCGAGTGTGGTCGTCCTGCTGGACCTGCACCCGTGGATGGGCTCGGACACGACTCCGGCGGACACCCAGCTGGTGCGGGCCCTCAAGGACACCGTCCGCTTCTACAAGGACGGCCGGGTGCCGCGCACCTTGATCCTCATCTCGCCGACACCGCGCATCCCGCCCGACCTGGAGTCGCTGGTCACCCTGGTCGACTTCCCGCTGCCGACGGAGACGCAGATCCGCGCGACCCTCGACGGGATGATCGCGCGGAACACGGCGGCCGGCGCGTTGAAGGTCCAACTCGGCCCGACCGGCGCGGAGCGGCTCGCCAAGGCGGCGCTCGGCCTGACCGCGTTCGAGGCGGAGAACGCGTTCGCCCGATCGATGGTCGATGACGGCCGGCTCACCGACGACGACATCGCGCTCGTGCAGGAGGAGAAGCGGCAGATCGTCCAGAAGTCCGGGGTGCTCGAGGTCGTCCGGTCCACCGTCAGCCTCGACGACATCGGCGGGCTGGAGAACCTGAAGACATGGCTGCGCAAACGGGACGGCTCGTGGCTCGAGGAGGCCGCGGCGTACGGGCTTCCGGCGCCGAAAGGCGTGCTCGTGACGGGTGTTCCCGGTTGCGGCAAGTCGATGACGGCGAAGGCGATGGCGTCCGCCTGGTCGCTGCCGCTGGTCCGGCTGGACATCGGGCGGGTGTTCGGCGGCCTGGTCGGCGCGAGTGAACAGAACATGCGCACCGCACTGCGCACGGCTGAAGCCATTGCGCCGTGCGTCATGTGGATCGACGAGATCGAGAAGGGCTTCGCGTCCGGCGCGTCCGGCGGCGGTGACAGCGGCACGTCCGCCCGGGTGTTCGGCACGTTCCTGAGCTGGATGCAGGAGAAGACGTCGCCGGTGTTCGTCATGGCCACCGCGAACACCATCTCGTTGCTGCCGCCGGAGATGATGCGCAAGGGCCGGTTCGACGAAATCTTCTTCATCGATCTGCCGACCGACACCGAACGCCGGGTGATCTTCACCCTGCACCTCACGGGCAGGCTGACGGCGGGTCCGGCGCTCGGCTCGCTGCCGCTGACCGACGAGCTCCTGGGCGGCCTGGTCGGTGCCACGGAGGGCTTCTCGGGTGCCGAGATCGAACAGGTGGTGATCGCGGCGTGCTTCAGCGCGTTCAACGAGCGGCGTGAACTGCGGCCGCATGATCTCGAGCACGAGATCGAGAACACGGTGCCGTTGTCCGTGACGCAGGCGGAGCAGATCGCGGCCCTGCGGGCCTGGGCGGACATCCGCGCCGTCGCGGCGTCGGCCCCCGGGGACCGAGCGCGTTACGCGA